>NZ_JBHXAQ010000006.1:1714-174714 GCF_042728755.1 Nocardia sp. NPDC060249 | reverse complement strand
CCGGCTTTCCACTGCGGGCCCCCATTTCCCCCCCCAAACACCGGGGTGGGCGGGGTCCGTTTCGGGTCCCGGCCCGACGCCGTTCGCCACTACTGCCGACTAGTTCGCGGCGGCCTTGTCGCGAGCCTTGCGACGCGACAGGTCGCGGGCCCGCTCGTTGGCGCCGAGGACGACCTTGCGCACGCGGACCACCTCGGGGGTGACCTCGACGCACTCGTCCTCGGTGCAGAACTCCATCGCCAGCTCGAGGTCGAGCTGCAACGGCTTGGCCATGGTCTCGAAGGTGTCCGCGGTGGCGCTGCGCATGTTGGTCAGCTTCTTCTCGCGGGTCACGTTGATATCGAGATCCTCGGCACGCGGGTTGATGCCCACGACCATGCCCTCGTAGGTGTCGGCGCCCGGCTCGACGAAGAACTGACCACGGTCGGCCAGCTGGATCATCGCGAACGGGGTGACGGTGCCCGCGCGGTCGGACACCAGCGAACCGGTGTGGCGAGCGCGGATCTCACCGGCCCAGGGGGCGTACCCGTGGGCGACGGCGTTGGCGATGCCGGTGCCGCGGGTCTCGGTGAGGAACACGGTGCGGAAGCCGATCAGGCCGCGCGAGGGGACGATGAACTCCATGCGCACCCAGCCGGCGGCGTGGTTGCTCATCTGCACCATCTTGCCCTTGCGGGCGGCCAGCAGCTGGGTGATCGCGCCCAGGTACTCGTCGGGGCAGTCGATGGTCAGCTCTTCGAACGGCTCGTGGGTCTTGCCGTCGACCTGCTTGGTGACCACCTGCGGCTTGCCGACGGTGAGCTCGAAGCCCTCGCGGCGCATCTGCTCGACCAGGATGGCCAGCGCCAGCTCACCACGACCCTGCACCTCCCAGGCGTCGGGACGGCCGATGTCGAGCACGCGCAGCGAGACGTTGCCGATGAGCTCGGAATCCAGGCGCGACTTGAGCATGCGGGCGGTGAGCTTGTGGCCCTGCACCCGGCCGACCAGCGGCGAGGTGTTGGTGCCGATGACCACCGAGATGGCGGGCTCGTCGACGGTGATGCGCGGCAGCGCGACCGGGTTCTCCGGATCGGCGAGGGTGTCGCCGATCATGATGTCGGGGATACCGGCGATGGCGACGATGTCACCGGCCTCGGCGACCTCGCCGGGCTGACGCTCGACACCGATCGTCTGCAGCAGCTCGGTGATCTTGACCGTCTTGGCGCCGTCGGCGTTGATCCAGGTGACGTTCTGACCCTTGCGCAGCTCGCCCGCGTAGATGCGGACCAGGGCCAGGCGGCCGAGGAACGCCGACGCGTCGAGGTTGGTGACGTGGGCCTGCAGCGGCGCGTCCTTGTTGCTCTTCGGTGCCGGGATGTAGTCCATCAGCACCTCGAACAGGGCGTCGAGGTTCTCGGCGTCGGGCGCGGAACCGTTTTCCGGCTCGACCTTCGACGCCTTGCCCTCACGGCCCGAGGCGTAGAGCACCGGCAGATCCAGCGCGAGCTCGGCGGCTTCGGCGGCCTCGTCGTCGAGGTCGGAGGCCAGGTCGAGCAGCAAGTCGTGCGACTCGGAGACGACCTCGGCGATGCGGGCGTCGGGGCGGTCGGTCTTGTTGACGACCAGGATGACCGGCAGCTTGGCCGCGAGGGCCTTACGCAGCACGAAGCGGGTCTGGGGCAGCGGGCCCTCGGACGCGTCGACGAGCAGCACGACACCGTCGACCATGGACAGGCCGCGCTCGACCTCGCCACCGAAGTCGGCGTGGCCGGGGGTATCGATCACATTGATGACGGTGACGGAACCGTCGGGGTTATGGCGATGAACCGCGGTGTTCTTCGCGAGAATGGTGATGCCCTTCTCGCGCTCCAGATCACCGGAGTCCATGACGCGGTCGACCAGTTCGGCTCGCTCAGCGAACGCGCCCGACTGACGAAGCATGGCGTCCACCAGCGTCGTCTTGCCGTGGTCGACGTGGGCCACGATGGCGACGTTGCGAAAATCGCGTGAAGACGACACGCCTCAATCCTCCTGCTGTTGATGTATTTGGCGCGCATTCATCTGGCATCGCGGCCTGTTACACCCTACCGGTTGCACGAGGGCACGCTCGTGTCAGGCTTTGTACTTAGGCTAGGCTAACTCCCATGGGCAAGGTGAAGGCGAAGAAGGTCTCGAGCCTTAAGCCGAAGAAAAAGTGCTGCAGGAAGAAGACGCGCTGCTTCAAATGCCCCGTCGTCATCATGCGAATGAAGAAGGCCGAGGCCGCCGGAACGTGCGGTAAAGATCTCAAAAAGGCGTTGAAGCTGGCGCGCGCGAAGTAGGCGAAGCGTACAACCGAAGTATGGGTACTCCGTTGCTCTCCGCTCCCGAGCTCACCATCGCGATGGCCACTCTGCCGGAGTGGTCGCGCGATGGTGACGCGATCACCCGCACCGTGCAGGCACCGAGCTTCCTCGCGGGAATCGAGACGGTACGCAAGGTCGCCGCGGCGGCCGAAGCGGCCGATCATCATCCCGATATCGATATCCGTTGGCGCACACTGCGTTTCACGCTGAGTACGCATTCGGCGGGTGGGCTCACCTCGCTCGATACGGCGATGGCGCACACCATCGACGATCTCCTCGGCTGAGCCTCAGCCCGCGGGCACCTCGGCCGTGCGACGGCCGGGGAGTTGGGCGCGCAAGGAGTCGCGACCCCGCCAGATCAGCCAGCCGAGCAGCACGAACACGCCGATCACATCGACCGCGCCGAGCCAGGCCAGCGGCCATGGGCGCGGGATGGTCCAGATCGTCGGCTGCGCGAACGAGAGCACCCACGGCACGCCGACCAGCATCGTCAGCACCCAGAACCCGGCGATGATCCGCGCGACCCGCTCGTCTCGCAGCGGCCCGTAGAGCAGCCACAGCGCGGTCGGAATGAGCCAGACCCAGTGGTGTGACCAGGAGATCGGCGAGATCATCAGCCCGAACAGCTGCACCAGCACCAGGGTGCCGAGCCGGTCGTCGGGGCCGAGGGTGCGCCACGCGCACAACGCCAGCACCGCCGTCACCGCGACCGCGGCCAGCCACCACGGGCCGGACTGCACGTCGTAGCCGAGGATGCGGCTCAGCGCGCCGCGCAGCGACTGGTTCCACACCGAGCCCACCGGGCCGATCCGGTCGGCGTCGCCGAGCAGGGTGCCGAAATAGCGTTTCGCCTCGTGGGCGTTGATGAGAAAGCTCACAGCGACGGTCAGCCCGAAGGCTCCCGCCGACCACAGCACCGTCGCCCAGCGCCGCCGCGCCACGAAGTACAGACCGGTGATGGCCGGGGTCAGCTTGATGCCGGCGATCACGCCGACGAGGGTGCCCGAGATCCACCACCGCGCACTGCGCACCGCCAGCATCGCGCCGAGCACCAGGAACACATTGACCTGGCCGTAGTCGATCGTGGTTCGCACCGGCTCCAGCCACACCCCGAGCGCGGTCCAGCCGACGGCCGCGGTGATCCACGGGGTCTGCTTCGCCTTCTCCGCGCCGAGGAGCAATTCGAAGCTGATCCGGATCACGCCGTAGAGCGCGGCCACCGTGGCCAGCATCCACCCGACCGCCACGAGTGTGAACGGCAGATAGTGCAGGGGGAAGAACACCAGCGCCGCGAACGGTGGATAGGTGAACGGCAGCGGGAAGTCCGGCGTCACCTCGGAGTAGGTGAAGTCGTAGAGGCGATCGGTGAGCAGGGAGGCCGAGCCGTCCACATAGACGTGCAGATCGACGACGTTGAGCCCGTTCGGGGCGAAGAGCATCCAGGCCAGCCGGGCGAGCACGGACAGTCCGAGCAGCGCGAGAGCCCATCGGAGGTGTCGGTTCAAGGCCAAGCTTTCGGTCGGATGGGTGGCGTCGCGCGCCGTTTCGCGGTGCTCCGCTACTTTAACCAGGCCGCCGCGAGCCACCGGCGGCCACCGGCCACCCCGACACCATGGATAACATTTGCATCAACATCCCCAGGTGTAACACCGGTCAGGGCTAGCGTCGATGAGCATGGTTTCGGCCGGTGATCCGCTCAGGGCCCGGCGGCTGTACAACACGGCAGCGTTGTCCTTAGAGTGACCCCCGACATGTTGGGGTCGACAACCCTCGCCCATCGCAAAACCGAGGTAAGGACGGCTAGACAAGTGTTTCGTAGCCGAGGATCGCGGATCGCAACGACCGCTCTCGCCATCGCGGCAGGCGCCATGCTCGCCGCGCCCGCATCTATTGCCGCGCCCGCGCCTGCCCCACAGGCGGCGCCGATCAGCGTCCCGATGGTGCCGGAGGGCGTCCCGGTCGACGCGCTAGCCGCCTTCGCCCCCGCCGTGGCGGGCCTGGTCGCGGGCCCCGCCGACGTCGCCAGCCCGCAGACCGCCCTGCTCGATCAGGCGCGCGTACTGCTGGCCACGCTGAACCTGCCGCCCGCCATCAAGGCCACCCTCGAGCGGATCATCACCTTCCTCGACGGCAGCGGCGGCGGCGGACCCGAACTCCCGCAGGACGGCCCGGTCATCGCGCAGTTCCTGTACCCGACGATCGGCAAGGGCTGCATCGGCGACGGCGCCGATTCGGTCGGCACCGCGCTCGCGGTCGCCGGTCCGGCGCAGCTGCCCCCGCCCGGCCCCGCCGCCGGACAGGCCGGTTTCGTGTTCACCGCGCTCGGCACCAAGGCGCCGACCGGCGACCAGAACCCGCCGATGACGGTGCAGTGGCTCAACCTCGACACCCGTCAGTCCGCGGTCCAGACGCTGACCGACGAGGCCAAGATCAACCCCGGCGGTCCGGCCACTCTGTCGGCCGTCGCGAACACCGGCCACGGCCGCGTCGTCGCGGTGATCTCGGGTTCGCTCACCACCGCCGCCGAGGGCGCCGCACCGCGCACCTGCACGTTCATGCCGACCCTGGGCTTCTTCACCGTCTGAGTTCCCCCGCCTCCCCGCTACTTCAGGCCGGACCTGAGGTGCGGGGAGGTGTGCGTTGGCGGCCCGCGCGCCCTGTGCTCACGTTGCACTGTGGTCGCGCAGGGTTCCCACCGGCCACACAGCGTGGTAGACCGGGATCCATGGCGGCCAAGCGGCATTCCTCGGTGGACCTTCGGACGATTCGGAGTCGGCGGTCGCAGCGGTCCATCTTGTCCTATCGATCCGAGGGGTCGATCCTGTCGATCGGATCGGCCTATTCGGTGCTGTCGATCGGCAGTGTCGGATCGGTGCTGTCCATCGGCTCGATCGGGTCGTTCGGGTCGGCGATCTCATCGCTGTCGTTCGCCAGCATCGGGTCGGCGCTGTCGGGCCTGTCGCGGTGGTCGCTGCTGTCGTGGCTCGGGAACCATTCCGCACCCGACACCAGGACGCCGCTGTGTGTGGTGCCCGACGACGAGCCCGACCTGCGTCACGGGTCGACGTGCCACTGCCAGACCTAGCTCACCACTGGCCGTAGTCCTCGGCCAGTACCCGGTTCAGGTCGACGCCGATACCGTCGATCGAGCGCTTGTCGATCTCGAATTGGTGCAGGTGCGCGGAGTCGTGCACGAATCCTCGCGCGGTGCCCCAATTGTGCTGCCAGAACCAGGAACCCAGGCCCGCGTCGAGTGCGCGGTCGATGGTCGGCGCGTTGGCGTAGATGCCGACGAGTTCGGATCCGAGCACCGACTGCCAGCCCTCGATATAAGGCGCGATCATCTCGTCGAACTCCTCGTCCGAGGGGTTGTCGTCGATGGAGGCGTAGATCGGCGCGGTGTCGGGTCCGCCCGCGGCGACGTGGATGGCCCAGCCGCGTTCGGCGTGTTCCTTGCCCGCTTCCAGGCCACCGCGCCAGTCGGCCGTCGGGCCCTTGCCGAACTGGTAGTTCGACACGATCGACAGGCCGTGGGTCCACAGGTCCTCGACCTCGGCGGCGAGCAGCGGCTTGCCTTCCATCCACTCCGCGCCGGGCCTGCGCTCGGAGACGTAGCGGATGACGCCGATGTGTCCTTCGGCCGCGATCGACGCGGCGGAGGGGACCCCCGCGGCGTAGTCGACCATGGTGCCGAAAGAGTGGGCGCGGGCAGGTGCGGCGGCGAGGCCGGCACCGATCGTGGCCGCGGCGGCGGCGAAGCCGAAGAACTTCCGCCTGGTCACCGGAACAGAACGCATCGCAGGACTCCTTCGCGCAACCCGACCGTCAACCGGTAAGCCGAACCCGGCGCGCCTTCCCCGAATCTCGCGCGCCGGGAGTCTGGAACGTGCGACTCATTGCACCACAACCCCAGGGGAACCGCCAGAACCAAGGGCAACATTCGCCCCACGAGTCACACGGGTCAGGTCGCGCCGTCGATCGCCGCGCCCACATCGATGGTGCGGCCGGTCGGATCGGCCAGCTCGGTGCTGACCACCGCGACGACCTGCGCCATGACCTGTTTCTTGATCCCGGCCAGCCGGCCGAGGGTTGCCGCGCGCAGGCCCTTCGCGGTGAATTCCATCGAGATGTCCTCGAGCGCGGGCGGCGGCACCTGGATCACGATCTGGAGCGGCTCGGCGGCCCTCGCCGTGAGCACGAGCGGGATCTCCAGGTCGGCGCGATAGTGGTTGGCCTTGAGCACGTCGACGGTGATATCGAGCCCCACCGGCAGCGTCATATCGAAAATCCGCAGGTCACCCGGCTCGCCGAGACCGCGGTCGATCACCCGTGGCTGCTCGATCGCCCCGCGCACGGTCACCGTGGCCGCGCCGCGCGGGCCCTCCGACAGCGGTCCCACTTCGATCTCGCTGCCCGCCAGCTGGCCGACCACGCCGTGTACACGGTCCCTGGTGACGATGGTGGTGAAGAAGCGCAGACCGAATTCGCGGTAGTCGATCCAGTCGAAGACGGTGTCGTTGCGATGTGGTGAGCGGTAGCCGTCCAGGATCGCCTCGATGTCGAAGACGCGCTCCGAACGGACCTTCGGGTCGCCGACGATGGCGTTGACCCGGTTGGCGACCTCGCGCTGCACCAGGCCCGCGATCGGGTCGAGCAGCATCTCCCACGCGCCGTCGATGGCCTCGGCGCGCAAGGTGAAGCTGACGTCTTTGGCCGTCACCGGGGCGACATCGATCACGACCAGCAGGGGGGCGGCGGTGCGGGCGTGCAGCGTGAGCCCGATCTCCACCACGGCGGCCAGGCGCAGCTTGCGGCCGCCGAGAACCAGGTTCACGGCCAGGGTCAGCGGGATCCGCACGCCGAAGCTCAGCGCGTCACCGGGCGTGCGAGTGACCACCGGGGTGCCCAGCGTGCCCTCGGCGACGAAACCGGCCAGTCCGGCGGGCCCGAGCGAGAACGGTCCGATCGTCACGCCGCGCCCGGTCATCCCCGACACGGCGGCGGCGATGCGCGCCTCGGTCACCGCGTAGGTGACGAACCGTTCGCCGAAATCGGCGTACTCGATCCATGTCGGCTCACGACGTGGCTTTTCGTCCACCTTCACACGCACATCGAACACCGTACGTGACGTCGGCGAACCCGCTGCTGGTGGCACAACTCCCCCGTCCTGCCGATGAGGGGGAAGCAGGACGGAGGAGCCGGCAACGGCGCTGCCGGGCGCCGCGAGTTCCATGGTACGGGTATCGGCGTGGTACCGCCGTCCAGGATCGTCGCAGTTGTCTTGAGCGCCAATCGATTTCAGAATCGTCCGTAACCGACCAGATCGGCGGTTTCGGCCGGGGTGATGGTGCGCACCCGAACTCCGCCCATTTCGTTGCCGCCGATGGTGGTGATCGTGTCCCCCTCGGCCTTCAGCACGATGTTGGTGTGCTGGCCGAGCGGGCTGTCGGGACCGTAGAGCACCACATCACCGGTGCGGGGGCGATAGCCGACGTCGGCGCGGGTGAATCGGCCGACCTGCTGGTAGTACTCCTGCAGCGTGTACACGCCGGGGATGCGCCAGGAACCGGAATTCGGGTTCGCCAGCGGCCTGCCCGCCTCGCGCATCGTCCAGCTCACGAAATCGGCGCACCAGGCTTCCTGGACGCCCTCGGCGTACTTCGGGCCGTCGCCGGGCTGCTCGTATTCGCGGCGCAACACGTCCACGAGCACGATCTGCTGCTCGTCGAGACGTTCGCTGTCGAGCGCGGGGAACTGATCGCCCCAATCGTGCTGCCACCACACCAGCCCGACAGCGACGACCGTCGCGGCCGCCAGTATCCCGGAGATTCCGACGATCCAGGACGTGCGCCGTCCAGGTCGTTCGGCTTGAATCTGCGTCATCGCCCCCCGCTCTCGTTCATCCTCTGACCTATTGGACGAATCACGAGCGCATTCGGTTCCCGATCACGCGTGTTTTCCGAAGCGGCCGGGCGACCACCGGATGGACCCCTGCGCCACCCGGGTATCAGCCCGGCAATCGCTCTCGGCGCGCACGAAGCGAGCGCGCGCCGTCCCCTCCGGCGACAATCGTGCGCGCAGGGGGTGGTGTAGAACACTTCCGCTCCGGAACACACCGGCCCGACCAGCACAAAGGCCGAAAATCGGCCTGGCGCGGCGGCCGGGCAGCCAGGCGATCTCCCGCTCGGCTGACATGAGTTTTGCGAAACCTTTACCCTCGGTCAAGCTAGACGACTGTCCCAATTTGTACCGGCGACCGAAACAGGAGTGCATTGTGGAAGACCCGAACGCGTCGATATCGCGGTACCTGCGCGAACGCCGCGAATCGTCGGGCCTGACCAGGGCGGCGCTCGGCGAGGCGGCAGGCATCTCGCCCGCTCTCATCCAGAAGATCGAACAGGGTACCCGCACACCGACATTGGAGGCGCTCACCGCGCTGTTCGATGCGCTCGCCGTGCCCGAGGTGTTTCGCGACCATCTGGTCTCGCTGTCGGTGGCGCATCGCTACGACTCGGCCCCGTCGCTGGTCCGCCCGGCCGACCAGGTGCTGATCGACGGGATTTCCCATCCGGCCAGCCTGCAACTGCATCCGGTCTACGAGGTCCTGGCCACCAATGCCGCGTGGCGGCTCGTCTTTCCCGGCCTGGAAACGGGCGAGTCGATGCTCGAGTGGATGCTGCTCGACCCGCGTGCCAAGACGGCAATGGTCGACTGGGAGCAGCAGGTGCACATGTGCGTCTACGGGTTTCGGGTGATGGGGCCCGGATTGGCGGCGCGGGCGCGGATCGCCGGGATCGTCGAAACGTGCTCGCAGGCCCCCGAATGGGAGAAGTTCTGGACCACCGAGCCCCCGGCCGTGTTCGGGCCCGACGGTCCGCAGGTGCAGCTGCGCGATCCGCACACCGGCGCGGCGATTCCGATGGCGGTGCACTCCCTCGGCGCCGCCCTGGTGCCGCGCCGGGACTGGTCGCTGGTGGTGTACTCGCCGATCGCGGGCTGACTCAGTCGGCCTGCTTCTTGCCCATCGGGATGCACAGGGTCAAGGCGATCGCCGCGACCGCACCCGCCATCGCGATGAAGAACGCGGTGTGGAACGCCGATCGGGTCGGCACCAGGTGCGGGCCCAGCTGCATGGTCATGTGCGCGAGCACGACACCCATCACCGCCGCCGAGGTCGAGGTGCCGATGGAACGCATCAGCGAGTTGAGGCCGTTGGCGGCGCCGGTCTCGTTCAGCGGCACCGCGCCCATGATCAGCGCGGGCATGGCCGCGTACGCCAGGCCGACGCCGCCCGCGACGATGACCGCCGACAGGATGATCTGCCACACGGTGTCCATCATCACGACCGCGCACAGGTAGCCGACAGCGATCACGGCCGAGCCGAGCGCCAGCGTGAATTTCGGGCCCTTCCTCGCCGACAGCCGCGCCGACACCGGCGAGAGCAGCATCATCACCAGGCCGGTCGGCGCCATCGCCAGGCCCGCGACCACCATCGACAGACCGAATCCGTAGCCGGTCTGCTCGGGCGCCATGAGCAGCTGCGGGAAGGTCAGTGACATGCCGTAGAGCGAGAAGCCGACCGCGATCGAGGCCATATTGGTGAACAGCACCCGAGGGCGGGCCGAGACCCGCAGGTCGACGAGCGGCGCGGTGCGGCGCAGTTCATAGGCGCCCCAGCCGAGGAAACTCACCAGCGACAGACCGAACAGCGCGAGGATCGAGCCGCTGGCCCAGCCCCAGTCGGCACCCTTGGTGATACCGATCAGCAAGGTGAGCAGGGCGATCGAGAGGCCGATCGCACCAGCGAAGTCGAAGCGTGCGGGCGTACGCACCGGCGATTCCGGCACGAACACCACAACCAGCACCGCGCACACCACACCGAGTCCGGCCGCGGTCCAGAACAGCATGTGCCAGTTCGCGTTCTGCGCGATCAGCGCCGAGAACGGCAGGCCGACGGCACCGCCGACACCGAGGGTCGCGCTCATCACGGCCATCGCGCCGCCGACCTTCTCGGGCGGGAGTTCGTCGCGCATGATGCTGATCCCCAGCGGGATCGCGCCCACCGCGATGCCCTGCAGCGACCGGCCGATCACCTCGGGCAGCAGCGAGCTCCCGGTCGCGCAGACCACCGAGCCGATGATCATGAAGCCGAGATTGGTGACCAGGATGCGCCGCTTGCCGAACATGTCGCCGAGTCGTCCGGCGATCGGCGTCGACACCGCGCCGGCCAGCAGGGTGGCGGTGACCACCCAGGAGGCATTGGACGCCGACGTGTTCAACAGGGTCGGCAGCGACGGAATGATCGGGATGACCAGCGTCTGCATGAGCGAGACGACGATGCCGACCGTACTGAGCACCGCGATCAGCACGGCCGGGGCCGGGCGCCGGATTTCGGGTGTGGCCGGTAGGGCCTCGGCAGTGACAGACACGAAATTGCACAGTACACAGCATGTGCATAGTGCACAATTTGGTGCCGCAGTGACCCACACCGCATAGTTGGCACATGTCCGACTCCGGCCCCGCCGACGACACCCCGTTCACCCGCCTGGTGTTCGAGCTGAACCTGATCTCGCGGCACTTCCCCACGACCACCCGCAGACGCCCCGGTTTCCTGCTGGACCGATCGGCGTTCCTCATCCTGACCCGGCTCGATCTGGGCGAGCCGCTGAGCCTTCGCGAGTTGTCGGAATCGTTCCAGCTCGACATCTCCACCATCAACCGCCAGGTCAGCGCGATGCTGAAACAGGAACTCGTGCAACGAGTCCCCGATCCGGACGGTGGTGTCGCCCGCAAGGTCAAGACCACCGCCGACGGCAAGGCCGCGCTCGAGGCCGATCGACGGCACCGCAGCAGCGATATCGGCAAGGTCGTCGCCGGCTGGGACGCCGACGATGTCACCGAGCTCAGCAGGCTGATGCGCAAGTTCAACCGCTCGGTCGAAGAGCTGGAGGAAAACCCGTGGCCCAGACCGCCGCACAGCGACAGCTGAGCGCGCTAGGCTGCGCGGCGTGGTCACTCACCGGTCTACCCGCCCGAGCTGGCTCTCCTGGGACAACTACTTCGTCGGCGTCGGCGGACTGGTCCTCGGCCTGTGCTTCGGCACCTGCGCCGCGCTGATCGCCGGGCCGGGACACGATCTCGCGGCGATCGTCCTCGTTGCGCTCGCCGCGCTCTGTGTCCTGCCCGCGCTGCTGCGCGCCCTCGCTGAACTCAGCGTGTGGGTGCGGCTGGCGATCCTGCTGATCGGCTTCGCGCTGCTGCTGCCCGCGATTCTGCTCAGCGGCGAGGTGCGCGACTGGGCAGCGGAGCGCTGGGAAAAGGCCTGGAACTAGCTGTTGCGCAGCGGGACCGAGAGCAGCATCCGCAGGGTGTTGTGGATGAACTGCGTCGACTGCCAGGTGAGGTAGGCGCCGGCCGCGGTGGCCGGACCGATCGACGACGACCCGGACGCCGAACCCGAGGCCAAGTCCGCGGATCCGCTGGCAGAACCGGATGCCGAGCCCGAACCCGGAAGCGCCGCAGCGGTTCCCGCCGAGCCGAGGAGCCCGATCAGCACCGCCGCTCCCACCACTGTGACTCGAACGGCATACGGCTTGGACGTTTCACGACCGGACAACATCAGATGGATCCCACTCTGTCGAAAAGCATTGCGAATGCCCAGTATTCACACCAGAACTCACCGCCAAACCTGATTCGCCGGGATTGCCCCGATGTTCGGTTCGCGCGGTGAGTTCGTCGGTATGCCCGACCCCGGGTTTATGGTGCGCCACAGCAGGTGGGAGCGCCAGACCACGATTTTCGGGGCAGCACGAACAGACCGGCCGGTTCGGCCGCCTGCCGCGTGGGGATCGCCCTGCTGAGATCCGGGCTTATCGCCTCGACCACCGGCGTGCGGGAGCTGCGATCTCCTCACGCTCCCGTGCCGCCGCGGCCAATTCCGCACCGCGCTCGCGAGCCGTATCGACCAGAGACGTGCCGCGCTCGCGCGCGGCTTCGGCCAGCTCGGGGCCCTTCTCCTTGGCGACGTCGGCGATCTGGGCGCCGCGGGTGCGTGCCGCCTCGGCCACCTCGGGACCGCGATCCTTGGCCACCTCGACCAGATGGGCCCCACGGGTCCGCACGGCCTCGGCCACCTCGGGGCCACGATCCTTGGCCACCTCGACCAGATGGGCACCGCGGCTGCGTACCGCGTCGGCCAGCTGGGGCCCCCGTTCGCGGGCGATCTCGGCCAGCGCGGTGCCACGCTCGTTCGCGACCTCCGCCAGATGCGCGCCCTGTTCGTGGGCGACATCGGCGAGCTGCGCGCCACGAACCTTGGCCGCGGCCGCGATGGCAGCGCCTTCGGCCGCGATGCGGGGCTCCTCACGGGAGAACGCCCGGCGGGCCCGCCAGCCCAGCGACGGCTTGCCCTCGGTGTCGGCCGCCGCGATCATCAGCCCGCCGAGCAACCCGAGGTCCTTCAGGAACCCCACCCGCTTGGCGGCCTTGCGGTCCGGGTCGTTCTCTGCCCAGAAGTCCTGCTCGGTGACGGTCCCCGGCACCACGGTCGCGGCCAGCACCAGAGCCGCGGGCCGCGGTGCGCGTCCACTGGCCAGCAACAGCCCACCGACCACCTGCACCGCGGAGTTCACGCGCACGAATTGACTCGGATCATCGGGCACCCGTGCGGCCAGTGCGTCGGGCAGGCCGGTCCTGCCCTTCTCGGCCAGCGCGTTGGCGGCGGCGGCGCGGGGCTTCTGATTCATCAACGCGTTCACTCCGGTGGCCACGAATGTGGCCCCCAGCAGTACGCGGGCAGTGCGGCGAACAGGCTTGATCGGCATCGTCGATCCCTTCGTGTCTACGAGTGGGAAAACGGCTCCCACCATTCGACTACCCGGGTCTTCCCATGACAAACGATGGACGGAACCGGGCATGCCCTGTTCAGTGACTAGCGTCGACCCCGTGCCCGACCACACCGTCCAAGCCGCCTACACCGCCATCCACGCCCTCTACATCGACCTGTTCGGCTCCCCGTCCGACCTCGCCGCCGACGACGCGGCGTTCGCCCTCACCCACCTGGCTCCCGGCCCTGTCCTCGACCTCGGCTGCGGCCCCGGCCACTTCACGAAATTCCTCACCGACGCCGGTGTGCCCGCCACCGGCATCGACCTGGTCCCCGAATTCATCGCCTACGCGCAGGCTGCCTACCCGGACATCGCGTTCGAACTCGGCTCGATCCGCGCCCTCGACATCCCCGCCGCGTCCGTCCCCGGCATCCTCGCCTGGTTCTCGCTCATTCACCTGACCCCCGCGGAACTGCCCACCGTGCTGGCGGAATTCCACCGGGTACTCATCCCGGACGGCCGCCTGGTGATCGGCTTCTTCGAGTCCACCGACACCGTCGAACCTTTCCCCCACAAAGTCACCACCGCCTACCGCTATCCCACCGACCAGCTCTCCGAGATCCTGCGCGAGGCCGGATTCACCGAGGTCGACCGCCTCCATCACCCCGCGGCGGGCGACGTCCGCCCCCACTCCGCCCTGGCCGTCGTCAAGTCGTGAAACCACGACACCAGCGCACGGGTGACACGCATCGCCATTCTTGACTAAATTTTCAGTCAGGATGTACCGTTCTCGTCAGCGGAAAAGGAGAACCCGATGCGACGACGCACATTCGTCCAGACCACGATGGCCGCGTTCAGCGTGCTGCTGGCCGGCTGCGACGACCTCGCCGACAGCGACGAAAGGACCTGGCTCATGCCGGAGGAGGGGCAGCCGCACCGGCGCACCTGGATGGCGTTCGTGGCCGACGAACAGATCTGGGGCGCGAAGCTGGTGCCGGAGGTGCAGCGCAACCTGGCCACCATCGCCACCACGATCGCCCGCTTCGAACCGGTCTCGATGCTGGTGCGCCCCGGCGATCTGGCGCGAGCGCAGAGCCTGATCGGCACCGCGAACGTGGAACTGATCACCACCGACCTCGACGACCTGTGGATGCGCGATACCGGCCCGGTGTTCGTGCGAAGCGGAAATGCCAGGACCGGAGTGGATTTCAACTTCAACGGCTGGGGTGAGAAGCAGGATTACCGCGCCGATGCGAAGGTGGCGCAGATCGTCACCGGCCGCGCGGGCGTCGAGACGCTGCACACCGATCTGGTACTCGAAGGCGGCGCGCTCGAGGTCGACGGGGAGGGCACGGCGATCATCACCGAGAGCTGCGTGCTCAACAGCAATCGCAACCCCGGCTGGAAAAAGGCCGATGTCGAAGAAGAACTCGATCACCTGCTCGGTATCGAGAAGGTGATCTGGCTTCCCGGCATCGCGGGCGAGGACATCACCGACGGGCACACCGATTTCTACGCCCGCTTCGCCGGGCCCGGCGTGGTCGTCGCCGGACTCGACAACGACCCGGATTCCTTCGACTACGACGTCACCCGTCGCCACCTCGACATTCTGCGCTCGGCGACCGACGCGCGCGGTCGCCCGCTGCGAGTCGAGGTGCTCGAAGGTCCGGCCACCGTGCGCGAGCAGTTCGCCGACGACGACGATTTCGCCGCCGGCTACATCAACTTCTACGTCTGCAACGGCGCCGTCATCGGCCCCGAATTCGGTGATCCGGCGACCGACGCCGCCACGAAATCCACCCTGGAGCGGCTGTTTCCCGGCCGGGAGGTGGTGCAGATCAACATCGACGGCATCGCCGCTGGTGGCGGCGGTATCCACTGCACCACCCAGCAGGAACCCGTCGGCTGAACCCAGCAGCGGCCCCACCGCCGCGATCACGTGCGCCTACTGTGAGGAATCGTGTCGGACCGTCGTACCCAGATCATGGAAGCCGCCGTCCGCGTCATCGCCGAGGACGGCGTACGCGGCCTGCGAGTGGAGAAGCTCGCCGCGGCGGCCGAAGTGTCCACCGCGTTGATCTACTACCACTTCAAGGATCGCGCGGGCATCCTGCGAGCCGCGCTCGAACACATCAACCACCGCGCCCAGACCTACACGGACGCCGCCGGCACCACAGATCCACGCACGCAGGTCGAGCACATGCTGCTGCTCGAACTCCAAGACACCGACCGCGTCCGCGAAACCAGCGTCGCCTGGGGCGAACTGCGCGCCACCGCGGTCTTCCACCCCGACCTGCGCGAGCCCCTGTGCGCCACCACCGAAGCCTGGAACGCCGACGTGGAGACCCTCATCCGCCGGGCCCAGCAATCCGGCACCGTCGCCCCCACCGTCGATGCCCCCACCACCGCGGAACGCCTCACCACGCTGGTGGAAGGCCTCAGCGAACGCTGGCACAGCGGCTCCCTCTCCCTGCCCCGGGCTCGCCAAATCCTCACCAGCGCAATAGAACTCGAATTCGACAGGGTCTAGCCGACGGTGCGAGGAGTCACTTGTTGACCGCGTCCGCGATCCGCTGGGCAGCCTCGCCCGGAGTGAGGCGGGTGGTGTCGACGACCTCGGCCTCGCTGTGCAGCCACGTACGGGCAGCCTCCGCGTAGGGCTCGAGATACGCGAGACGGAAGCTCGAAGGACCGAGAACGGTGTCGCCCTCGATGCGCCCGCGCAGGGTCTCCTGATCCGCGTGCAGGACGAAGTGCCGTACCGGGATCGCGTGCCGCGCGAGCCCGGTACTGATCTCGCGCCAGTACTGCTCGACCAGCACGGTCATCGGCATCACCAGGGTGCCGCCGGTGTAGTCGAGAATGTGCCGGGCGGTCTCGACCACGAGCGGCCGCCACGGTGGCCAATGCTGGAAGTTGTTCGTCGCGGGCAGCCCCGGTGTGACGTCCATGAGCGTCTCCCCGACCTTCTCCGCATCGAACACCCGCGAATCCGGAATCAGCTGTTGCACGAGCCCACTGGTCGTGGTCTTCCCCGCACCATGGGTCCCGTTGAGCCAAACGATCACAGAATCGGAATGTAGCAGCTACCTCCTGATATCATTGATATCAGGAGGTAGCGACCATGACAGACATCCTCATTCGGGACGTCCCGGAATCCGCGATCCGAGAAGTCGACCGCCGCGCCGAAGAGTTGGGAATCTCTCGGGGGGAGTTCTTGCGGCGTTGGCTCGCGCGGGACTTTCAGCGCACTGTGCCGGTCACCGTCGGCGATCTGAATCGTGTCGCCGAGCTAGCACAGGACCTGGACGACCCCGAGGTCATGAGGCGCGCGTGGTCGTGAGTCCGCGCCCGTGGCTGATCGACAAATCCGCCCTCGTCCGCCTCGGCGCCGCGCCGGACGCGCACGTCTGGGCCGACCGCATCGAACGTGGGATGGTTCGCATCGCCACGGTCACCCTGCTGGAAACCGGTTACTCCGCACGTACCGCGACAGATCTTGCCCAACTGCTGGATATGCCCCCGCTCGCGAACATGCCGGTCGAATACCAGACGCCCACGTCGGAAGACCGCGCGCTGGAAGTGCTCCGGGAACTCGCCGTCCGTGGTCGTCACCGGGCGCCTTCGATTCCTGATCTCCTGATCGCCGCGATTGCCGAACGCTCGAAACTCACCGTCCTCCATGCCGACAAGGACTTCGAGCTCATCGCCGACGTCACCGGCCAATCCGTTCAGCGTCTCCAGTTCGACGAGAGCTGACACGGCACCGGTGGCCGGCCGACTCAGGCGGCGAGGGCCAGCTGGGCGCGGGCGGGCCGGTCGGCGCGACCCACCAGGCGGGCGATGGCCTGGGCGACCTGAGCGGGCTGTTCGAGGATGACCGAGTGACCCGCGCCGTCGATCTGAACGAAGTCGGCGTAGTCGACGGCGGCGGCCATGGCCACCGAATGCGAGGGCGGCGTCATCAGGTCGGCGGAGCCGCACAGGATCATGGTGGGGATGGTCGAGAGGGTGGCCAGGGCGGCGGTGCGGTCGAAGGTCTTGAAGGCGCTCAGGAAGGTGGCCATGGTCACGATCGACGTCGCGTTGTGCATCGCCTCGGCCAGTGCCAGCACGCGCTGACTGACCTTGCGATCACCGAACTCGGCGGTGCGCACGACCGGCGCGAAGACCTTGCAGGCCAGCACTTTCGCGTGCTGCATCAGACGCGGTGCGCGCCGCACCGCGGCCTGGAAAACCGGGACGATCGGGTTGTGCAGCAGTCGGCCGAACCCCGCGTCGGCGAGCCCGCTCGCGGCGGTGGCGACGAGCCCGACACCGACGATGCGCGTCCCGACCTCGTGCCGGTACTGGTCGACGTAGGTCAGCACGGTCATGCCGCCCATCGAATGCCCGACCAGCACGACCGGCCCGGTCGGAGCGACAACGTCGAGCACGTCGTGCAGATCATGACCGAGCTGTTCGATGTTGTAGGTCTTCCTCGACGCGGTAGCGGAGTCGCCGTGCCCGCGATGGTCGTAGCAGACGACCTTGGCACCGGAGTGCTCGCGCAGCAGCGCGTCCCGCACATCCGTCCACGATTCGGTCCGCAGGCAATGCCCGTGCAGGAGAACAACCGTCAGGTCCCCGTTTCGCCGACCGTACTCACGAACCGCGAGCTCCACGCCGTCGCTGGTCGACACCGAAACACGACGCTCGGCTGAGCGGGCAATTGTGCTGATGTTCGACATCGGAGCCTCCGGTTCGCGTCTGGTGACAACATCCACTCTGCGCCGAACCGGGGCCCCTCATCAGGCCCCCGAGTACTGAGCCCGCTCCCCCGTGGGTGCACAGAACACCACCTTGGTGTCGCCGGCGACGTCAGCTCCGTTCGAACGATGTCCCGCGCGGGTCAGCCGATGGGCAAGGGGCTGCGGACGCGTGGGCCGGTGTGCGCGGGAAGGTGCTGGTAGCCGTGCAGGGTGAACAGTGGCCGGCGGGTGGGCGGATCGGTCAATCGCAGATCCGGGAACGTCTCGAACAGCGCGCGCAAGGCGTGCGCCGCTTCCATCCGGGCCAGACCGGCGCCCAGGCACACATGGCTACCGCTGCTGAAGGACAGATGATTCTTGGCGTTGTCCCTGGTTATGTCGAGCCGGGCCGGGTCGGTGAACACGGCGGGGTCGCGGTTCGCGCCCGCCAGCGACAGCACCACGGTCGACCCCTCGCGCAACCGGACACCACCGATCTCCAGCGCCGTCCTGGTGGTGCGCGCGGTGGACTGCACCGGCGGATCGATCCGGAGGATCTCCTCCACCGCGTTGGGCCACAGTTGCGGCTCGGCACGCAACCGGGCCAGCTGTTCGGGATGCTGGAGCAGCCAGACGATGCCCTTGCCGATCAGGTTGACCGTTGTCTCGAAGCCCGCGGCCATCAGCAGGGTCGCCGACGCGCACAGTTCGTAGGTGGACAGATCGCCCGAGGTGACCAGGCTGCTGAGGATGTCGTCGCCGGGTTCGGCGCGGAGCTGTTCGAGGTGCTCGACGAGATACTGGTGCAGTCGCTCCGAGGATTCCATCGCCCGCTGGTGGGTCTGCCACGAGATCCCGAGGTCGAGCAGCGGACTGATCTCGTCGCCCCAGTGCAGGAACATCTCGCGGTCGGCGTCGGGGAAGCCGAGCATCTCGGAGATGATGGCGATGGGCACCTGCGCCGCGTACCGCGTCACCAGGTCGGTGGGCCCGTTGTCGGGCAGCGCGGCGAGCAGTTCCCCGGTGACCGTTTCGATCCTGTCGCGCAGCCGGGCGATGGCACGCGGGGTGAACGCCGTGGAGACCGGTTTGCGCATCCGGGTGTGCTCGGGCTCGTCGACCACCAGCATCGACGGCGGATCCATCAGATTCGGCGGGAGGGGCTGCCGCTCCAACGCGCGCATCACCGGCCCGGGTACGCCGAACACAGTCGGTATGCCGACACCGAAACGGTTGTCGCGCAAGATTTCCCGGACCATATCGTGATCGAAGGTGATCCAGACCGGAAGCGCCCGGATCAACCCGCCCTCCCCGCGCATCTCCTCGATCAGCGCGTACGGATTCTCGATACCCTCGGCGCCGCCGATCAACCGGGCGAACGGATTGCCACGACGGAGCAGTATCTTCTTGAACAGCAGAACCAACCCGTGATTGTTGACCCACCGATACATGTAATGCGGTTTCATCGAGCCCTCCGATCGTCGAACCGGCGCAATCTTCGGTTGCTACGAATATCACACGGGTGTAACGAAAATCACAGGGCACGCGGAAGCCTATCGGGACGGATCCTGCGTCCGGGACACCGACGATGAGGAGGCAGAGCGATGGCCGAGGATTACACGTTGAAGCGGAACTCCACCACGTCGCCGTCGACCATGATGTAGTCCTTGCCTTCCATGCGGACCTTGCCCGCGGCTTTGGCAGCTGCCATGGAACCCGCGTCGACCAGGTCGTCGAAAGCGACGATTTCGGCCTTGATGAAGCCGCGTTCGAAGTCGGTGTGGATGACGCCGGCGGCCTTGGGGGCGGTGTCGCCCTGGTGGATGGTCCAGGCTCGGGATTCCTTGGGGCCTGCGGTGAGGTAGGTCTGCAGGCCGAGGGTGTGGAAGCCGGCGCGGGCGAGAGCGTGCAGGCCGGGTTCGGTCTGGCCGATGGATTCCAGGAGTTCGAGGGCGGATTCGTCGTCGAGTTCGAGGAGTTCGGCTTCCACCTTGGCGTCGAGGAAGACGGCGTCGGCGGGAGCGACGGAGGCCTTCAGCTCAGCGACCTTGGCCTCGTCGGTGAGAACGGATTCGTCGGCGTTGAAGACGTAGAGGAACGGCTTGACGGTGAGCAGGGAGAGCTCACGCAGCAGGTCAGCGTCGATCTTCTTGCCCGCGGCGAACAGCGTGGTGCCCTCATTGAGGAAACCCTCGGCGACCTTGGCCGCGTCGAGCAGGGGCTTGCGGTCCTTCTTGACCCTGGCTTCCTTCTCGAGGCGCGGGATGGCCTTCTCGAGGGTCTGCAGGTCGGCGAGGATCAGCTCGGTTTCGATGACCTCGATGTCGGCGGCGGCGTCGACCCGGCCGTCGACGTGGATCACGTCGTCGTCGGCGAACACGCGCACGACCTGGCAGATCGCGTCGGCCTCACGGATGTTGGCCAGGAACTTGTTGCCGAGGCCCGCGCCCTCGGAGGCGCCCTTCACGATGCCGGCGATGTCGACGAACGACACCACGGCGGGCACGATCTTCTCGGAACCGAAGATCTCGGCGAGCTTGTTCAGGCGCGGGTCGGGCAGCGGGACCACGCCGACGTTGGGCTCGATGGTCGCGAACGGGTAGTTCGCGGCCAGCACGTCGTTCTTGGTCAGCGCGTTGAACAGCGTCGACTTTCCGACATTGGGCAGGCCGACGATTCCGAGGGTGAGGCTCACTGTGAATATCTTGCCGCACCTGCGGCGCGGTGGGTTCGCGGCCCCCTTGTGGCTCGCTGGTCACGTACCTGACCAGCGAGCCGGGCCGCGAACGGCCGTCCCGAACGATCAGGTCAGGGAACGAGAACGACCTTGCCCGAGTTGGCGCGCTGCTCGATGACCGCGTGGGCGGCCGCGGCGTCGTCGAGGGCGAACTCGGCGTGCACGACCGGGTGCAGCAGGCCGGAGGCGTAGTACTGCCAGACCTCCTGGCGCAGGTCTTCGTAGCGAGCCGGGTCGCGCTGGGCGAGACGGCCGATCCGGAAACCGGTGAGGGATTTGCCGCCCGCGAGGAGGTCTTCGGTGTCGACGAGGCCGCCGCCGGTGCCGTAGGTGACCGCGCGACCGCCTTCAGCGAGACCGGCGAGGGTGCCCCCGAGGCCGGTGCCGCCGACACCGTCGAGGGCGTAATCGGCCTGCTTGGCGCAGTGCAGCTGGTCGTAGGTGAACACCTCGTCGGCGCCGAGTTCACGCACGAAATCGATCTTCGACTCGTCGGAGACCGCGCCGACCACCCAGCTCGCGCCACGCACGCGGGCCAGCTGCACCGCGAGGTGGCCGACACCGCCCGCGGCGGCGGTGACCAGCGCCGTTTCGCCGTCGCGCGGTACGGCGGTGTCGAGGGCGCCGAGGGCGACGAGACCGCTGCGCATCAGGGCGACGGCGTCGACGGCAGAAGCGCCGTCCGGGATCGCCGAGACCTGGTCGATCGCGAGCACGACGTACTCGGCGTAGGCGTCCGCGGTGCACAGGCCGACGACGCGGTATCCGGCGCTGTAGCCGTCGACCCCGTCACCGACCGCGACGACCTCACCGGCCACCTCGGCACGGACCTGCTCCGCGTCGCCACTGATCCGCCGAATCGCCGACAGGGTGACCCCGATCGCCTCGACGCGGACCAGCAGCTCACCGGCGCCGGGGACCGGAACCTCGGCCGCGACGACCTCGAGCGCCTCCGAACCACTGCCGCGCTCGTATTGAACCCGCCGCATGACACCTCCTGCAGAATTGAGCGAAGGCGCAAGATTAACCGGCTGACCTCGCGTTTCCACAGACAGTGAGCCCGTGAGTGCGAAATCTCACCGCCTCCGCCGCGCTGCGGAGAGCACCTTCACGGTCCGGTTACCCCGCGGCGATGCCCGAGACGCGTGGGTAATCCCACACACCCGGCGTAGCGTTGCCGTATGGAGGCGACCACGGAGGTGGTGACCGCGGCCCCCGCGCCGGTGCTGGCAGCGTTCATCGACCGGTACGTGGGCTATCGGCTCACGGGTTTCGAGCCGGGCTTGCACCGCGGCCTGCCCTCACGGCACATGACGTTCATCGTCGCCGTCGGACCGACCATCGACGTCGTCGAGCAGACCGACCCGCGCCAGGCCCCCGGCAGCTACCGCTGTGTCGTGAGCGGTCTGCAGGCGAGCCCGGCGTTGATCGCGCACACCGGTTTTCAAGAGGGCGTCGCGATCGAGCTGACTCCGCTGGGTTGCCGGGTGCTGTTCGGCATGCCCGCGAGCGAACTGTGGGACATGTCGATCGAATGTTCCCAAGCGCATAGAACTCTGGGTGACCAACTCGCCGACGCTGTGCAATCGCACCAGGATTGGCCGAGCCGATTCGCCGCGTGCGATCGGGCCTTGACCGCCGCGGCACGCACCGATACGCCCGCCGGGCCCGAATTGACCTGGGCCTGGCACGCTCTCGTGAAAACCGGCGGCACCTGCTCGATCAACCCGCTCGCCGATCGGATCGGCTGGACCCGCCAGCACCTGACCCGCAAGTTCACCGCCGAATTCGGCGCGAGCCCCAAGCTGGCCGCGCGGATCATCCGATTCGAGCGAGCCAAGCGCATGCTGGCGGGCACCCCCTCCTATGTCTCCATCGCCCAGATCGCGACCACCTGTGGCTACTACGACCAGGCGCACCTCAACCGCGACTTCGCGGAGCTGGCCGGCGTGGCCCCCACCGCCTGGCTCGCCGAGGAGATTCCATCCGTCCAAGACCCGAACGCGGAGCAAACGCGAGGCTGAACACATGGACACTTCAACCAACACCACCACCATCTGGCCCTGCCTCGCCTTCGACGACGCCCGCGCCATGATCGAGTTCCTCACCACCGCCTTCGGTTTCGAAGCGACCGCGGTCTACGCCAGGGAAAACGACGACTCGGTCGTCGAGCACGGCGAACTGCGCCTGCCGGGCGGCGGCGGCATCATGTTCGGCTCCACGGGCCGCGACGACACCCCCTTCGGCACCCGGCCACCGGGCGTCGCCAACCTCTACCTGGTCACCGACAACCCCGACGCGCTCTACGACAGGGCGAAGGCCGCGGGCGCGACGATCATCCGCGACCTGCGCGACGAGGACTACGGCTCCCGCGGCTTCAGCGCCGCCGACCCGGAAGGCAACCTCTGGAGCTTCGGCACGTACCGGGGCGAATGACCAGCTGAACAAAATTTCATTCTGCGTTCGATCGTGTGCGAACCTCTCCGTCGCAGTTCCGCGATCGGCTACGTTGTCGATTGCTTCACCCGAGGCTCTGCGCGTTATACAGGAGAGTTGAGTCAATGGCGACCATCGAACATCTGCGGACCGACCCGGACTTGCCTCCGGTCGGTGTCGTCGATCGCACGCCGATCACGCCCGCCAAGAAGGCCGTGTTCGCGGGGATCGCCGTTCTCGGCGCCGTCGCGTGGGCGATCATCGCGTTCGTGCGCGGCGAGTCCGTGAACGCGGTGTGGATCGTGATCGCGGCGGTCTGTACCTACATCATCGCCTATCGCTTCTACGCGCGGTTCATCGAGTGGAAGATCACCAAGCCGCGCGACGACGTGGCCACGCCCGCCGAAATCTATGACAACGGCAAGGATTTCATGCCGATGGACCGGCGGGTGCTCTACGGGCACCACTTCGCCGCCATCGCGGGCGCCGGTCCGCTGGTGGGTCCGGTGCTGGCCGCGCAGATGGGTTATCTGCCCGGCACCATCTGGATCATCGTCGGCGTGGTGTTCGCCGGCGCGGTGCAGGACTACCTGGTGCTGTGGGCCTCGACCCGTCGGCGCGGCCGCAGCCTCGGTCAGATGGCGCGCGACGAGCTCGGCCTCGTCGGCGGCGTCGCGGCGATCGTGGCGATTCTGGTGATCATGACGATCCTGCTGGCGGTGCTGGCGCTGGTCGTGGTGAACGCGCTCGGCGAGAGCCCGTGGGGTGTGTTCTCCATCGCGATGACCGTCCCGATCGCGCTGTTCATGGGCGTGTACCTGCGGTATCTGCGACCGGGTGCGGTCGGCGAGGTGTCCGCGATCGGCATCGTGTTGCTGCTGGCCGCGATCATCGGCGGCGGCTGGGTATCCGAAACCGAGTGGGGCGCGGACTGGTTCACCCTCTCGCGCACCACCATCGCGTGGTGCCTGATCGCCTACGGCTTCATCGCCTCGGTCTTGCCGGTGTGGTTGCTGCTCGCCCCGCGTGACTATCTGTCGACGTTCATGAAGGTCGGCACGATCGTGCTGCTCGCGGTCGGCATCCTGATCACCATGCCGGTGCTGAAGGCGCCCGCCGTCTCCGAATTCGCGCACACCGGTGCGGGCCCCGCGTTCGCGGGCAGTCTGTTCCCGTTCCTGTTCATCACCATCGCCTGCGGTGCGCTCTCGGGTTTCCACGCGCTGGTCTCCTCGGGCACGACGCCGAAACTGCTGGCCAAAGAATCCAACGCCAGGATGATCGGCTACGGCGGCATGCTGATGGAGTCGTTCGTCGCGGTCATGGCGATCATCACCGCCTCGATCATCGACCAGCACCTGTACTTCGGCATGAACGCCTCGGCCGGACTCACCGGTGGCACGGCCGAAGGTGCCGCCAAGTTCACCAATTCGCTCGGGTTGTCGGGTCCGCCCGCGACGCCGGAGCTGTTCACCGACGCCGCCGCCGATGTGGGCGAGAATTCGATCGTCTCGCGCACCGGTGGCGCCCCGACCCTGGCGGTCGGCATCTCCGAGGTCTTCTCCGAATTCCTCGGCGGCTCGACGATGAAGGCCTTCTGGTACCACTTCGCGATCATGTTCGAGGCGCTGTTCATCCTCACCACCATCGACGCGGGCACCCGGGTCGCGCGCTTCCTGGTCTCGGACGCGCTGGGCAACTTCGGCGGCGGGTTCAAGAAGTTCCGTGATCCGTCGTGGCGGATCGGCGCCTGGCTGTGCTCGCTGATCGTGGTCGCGGGCTGGGGCGGGGTCCTGCTGATGGGCGTCAACGACCCGTTCGGCGGCATCAACGCGCTGTATCCGCTGTTCGGCATCGCCAACCAGCTGCTCGCCGCGATCGCGCTCACCGTGGTGCTCACGATCATCGTCAAACGCGGGCAGTGGAAGTGGGCGTGGATTCCCGGTGTGCCGCTGGCGTGGGATCTACTGGTCACGATGACCGCGTCCTGGCAGAAGATCTTCTCCGACGATCCCAAGCTCGGTTACTGGAAGCAGCACAGCCTGTGCCAGGCGGCCAAGGACGCGGGCAAGGCCTGTCTGACGGCCAAGACCCCCGAGCAGGTCGACATCGCGATCCGTAACACCTTCATCCAGGGCACGCTGTCGATCGTGTTCGCGGTGCTGGTGCTGATCGTCACCGTCGTCGGTGTGCTGGTGTGCGCGAAGGCGATTCGCACGGGCACGGTCACCAGCACCGAGTCCGAGGAACAGCCGTCGAAGATCTTCGCCCCCAGCGGTTTCGTCGCCACCTCGGCCGAGAAGGACGTGCAGAAGGAATGGGACGTGCTGATCGCCGAGGGCAAGGTGAGCGCACCCGGATCGGCGCACGTCTCTTGAGTGTGGTCAGGGATGCGGACGGCCGGTTCAGTGAATCGGCCGTCCGCGCCCCTGCCGTGACGACCGACCGCACCGGGCTGGTCGATCGGACAGCGTCGATCGCTACCGCGAGCTCGGATGCGACCGTGGGGCCTCGCGTGCGGGCGGTTCTCGGCCGAGCGTGGGCGGCGATGCGCGCAGTCGCCCGCTGGTACAGCGCGATCAACGGCGGGCAGGATTACCAGCGGTATGTCGACCACTTGCGTCGCACGCATCCGGGTGCCCCGGTGCCTTCCGTGCGCGACTACTGGCGCGAACGCTATGCCGAAGCCGAGCGCAATCCCACCAATCGCTGCTGCTGATCGCGGTTCCAGACCCGCGGGATCGGTGGCCGATTTCCGCTAGCACCTCGCTCGCACGGGTGCCATTGTGGAACTCGTGACCATCACTGCTTTGGACTTCGAGGGCTGCTACCGGGCGGTCTCCACCCGTGACTCCCGCTTCGACGGGCAGTTCTTCACCGCGGTACGCACGACCGGCATCTACTGCAGGCCCTCGTGCCCGGCGATCACCCCCAAGCGGGCCAATGTGTCGTTCCTGCCCACCGCGGCGGCGGCGCAGCAGGCCGGTTATCGCGCCTGCCGCCGGTGCCTGCCCGATGCCGCGCCGGGATCGCCCCTGTGGAATGTGCGGGCCGACCTGGCCGCGCGCGCCATGCGGCTGATCGGCGACGGGGTGATCGAGCGTGGCGGGGTGCCCGGACTGGCCGCCACCCTCGGCTATTCGCAGCGCCAGCTCACCCGCGTGCTCACCACCGAACTCGGAGCAGGCCCGCTCGCGCTGGCCAGGGCGCACCGCGCGCACACCGCGCGGCTGCTCATCCAGACCACCGAGATGCCGATGTCGGATATCGCGTTCGCGGCGGGGTTCGCCAGCATTCGGCAGTTCAACGACACCGTGCGCGAGGTCTTCGCGGTGAGTCCGACGACGATGCGGACCGAGTTACGCCGGTCGCCGCGCGCCGATGCCGTCGCGCCCGGCACGCCCGGATTGCTGACGTTGCGGCTGCCGTACCGCGAGCCGCTCGACACCGCGTGGCTGACCTGGTTCCTCTCGGCGCACGCGGTGGCCGGGACGGAACAGTGGGAGGACGGGGTCTACACGCGCAGCCTGCGTACTCCGCACGGGCACGCGACTGTTCGGCTGTCTTTTCAGCCCGGTCATGTACGAGCGGAGTTGGCATTACGGGATATGCGTGATCTCGCTCCGACTGTCGCCCGGGTGCGGCGTCTGCTCGATCTGGACGCGGATCCGCTGGGAATCGACGCGGCACTCGGCATCGACGCAACGACCGGAGCCGACGGCCGTGGTGGTCACGGCGGCGGCCGTGGGTTCGGCAGTGACAACCGATCCAGTGATGGTGCAACCGATTCGGGAGCCGCAGGGGTTGCGCACGGAATCGCGGGACACGGATTCACGCCGGGGATTCGAGTGCCCGGGTGCCTTGAAGGATCAGAGTTGTTGCTGTGCACGATGATCGGGCAACAGATCTCGGTGCGGGCAGCGGGGACGCATGTCGCGCGGCTGGTAAACGCACTCGGCGAGCCGATCGAAGGACCGGTGCCGCGATTGTTCCCGACGGCCGAGGCGGTCGCCGAACACGGTGCCGAGGTGCTGACCGGGCCCGCGCGCAGGGTGGCCGCGATCGTGTCCGCGGCGCGGGCGCTCGCCGACGGCGAACTGGTCCTGCACTCCGGCCGTACCGCCGATGATCTGCGGCGCGACCTGCTCGCCCTAGACGGGGTCGGGCCGTGGACCGCCGACTACGTCACCATGCGATCGCTGGCCGATCCCGACATCCTGCTCGACACCGACCTCGTCGTGCGTCAAGGAGCCGCGCAGGCCCGGATCGACCTGCGCGACACCACCCGTTGGGCGCCGTGGCGCTCCTATCTGTCCGTGCACCTGTGGAAGACCGCGCTCGAACACCGTGGCGCGCTTGTCCGTGAACCCGCTCTCCAGGAAGCGAAAGACCATGACTGACACTGCTCTTCGTCTCGCCGATGTCGCGACCGTCGAGACGCCGATCGGCCCGTTCACCACCATCGTCGATACCGACGGCGCCGTGCTCGCTTCGGGCTGGACCGGGGACCCGACCACGCTGACCGGCCTCGTCCACACCACACTGCGCCCGACCGCACTGCGGCAACGGGATTCGCTCGGCGCGGTGACCAAAGCCGTCATCGACTATCACGCGGGGGATCTCACCGCGATCGACGCGATCGCGGTGCGTCAACGGTCCGGCGAATTCCTGGTCCATGCCTGGGAAGTCCTGCGCAAAGTACCGGCCGGTGAACCGGTCACCTACACGGAGTTCGCCGGACTCTCCGGGCGTCCGGCCGCCACCCGGGCCGCGGCCAACGCCTGCGCCCGCAACTCCGCCGCGCTGTTCGTGCCGTGCCATCGGGTGCTGCGGATCGGCGGAGCGCTCGGCGGGTTCCGCTGGGGGCTCGAGGCCAAGGCCTGGTTGCTCGCGCACGAAAGCTGAGCATCGGCGGCCGATCAGGCCAGTGATCGGCGATTGGCTCTTTTTTCCAGGTCCAGTAGGCCGGATTCTGTTACCTATGCTCACTCGTCGGTTGGTCGCGCTGTACGTCGGTTTGTGGTTGTACGGCACCTCGATGGCAGTGATGATCCGAGCGGGCCTCGGGCTCGACCCGTGGGACGTTTTCCACCAGGGGGTCGCCGCGCACGTGCCGTTGAGTTTCGGCGTGGTGACCGCGCTGACCGGAATCGCCGTGCTACTTGCCTGGATTCCGCTACGGCAGCGGCCGGGGCTCGGGACCGTCAGCAATGTGGTGGTGATCGCGATCGCGGTCGATGCCGGGTTGTGGTTGATCCCCGCCGTGGACGGCCTGTGGCTGCGAGTGCTGGCCATGGTCGCCGCGGTGGTGGTGAACGCGGCGGCGACGGTGCTCTACATCGGCGCGGGAATGGGTCCAGGTCCGCGCGATGGACTGATGACTGGACTGGTCGCCCGGACCGGTTGGCCGGTGTGGTCGGTGCGTACCGGGATCGAGGTCTCGGTGCTGGCGACCGGGTGGTTCCTCGGCGGCAGCGTGGGAATCGGCACGCTGGTCTATGCCTTCGGAATCGGTCCGCTGGTCCAGCTGATGATCCCGTTCGTCGACGGCAAGCTCCCCGGATTCGCACCGCTCGCCCGGCAGGAAGCGGTGCCCTCGGTCGAGCGTCCACAGGCCCCCGCCGCGCCGTGCTGACCACGCCGGTACATCGGCCCCGCGGCAGCGTGGGCTAGGCGACGGTGGCTTCCAGTCGCGATCCTGCCCGGCCGCGCACCACGTGGAGGCGACTGGGGATGCGCTGGCGCATTTCGTCTACGTGGCTGACGACGCCGACCACGCGGCCGTTCGCCCGCAGTTCGTCGAGCACACCCATGACGGCGTCGAGGGTGTCGGCGTCGAGGCTGCCGAAGCCCTCGTCGATGAACAGGGTGTCCAGCACGAGGCCGCCGGTTTCGGCGGCGACCACATCGGCCAGACCGAGCGCCAATGCCAGTGAGGCCATGAAGGTTTCGCCGCCGGAGAGCGTTTTCGCCGAGCGGATCGCGCCGGTGTAGTCGTCACGGACATCGAGCCCGAGGCCGCCGCGCCTGCCCCGTGGGCCCGCCTTGTCCGAATGGACGAATTCGTAACGGCCACCCGACATCCGGCGCAGCCGCAGCGACCCCGCGACCGCCACCTCTTCGAGCCGCGCCGCGAGAACATAGGAGCGCAACGACATTCGCCGGTTGTTCTCGCCCCTGCCCGCGACCACTTCCGCCAGGGCCGCCAGCTCGTCGAAGACACGCTGCTCGGGCGCGATCCGCTCGACCTCGGCCCACAGCTGCGTTCCCAGCTGCTCGAGCTGGGCGACGCGCTCGGTGGCCGCCGACTGGGCCGACACCGCCGCGGTGAGCGCGCTCTGCGCCGCGGTGAAGCGCTGTTCGAGCGCGTTCAGGTCGCCTGGCGTCTGCTCGGCGACCGCCTGGATCCGGGGTTCGGCGAGCACCGTCTCGGCATGGGCGCGGGCCCGGTCCGCGGCAGTGAGTTCGGCTTCGATCGCGGCCTGCTGCCGCGCGGTCCGCGCGGCGGCGGTGACGACCTGGGCATAGGCGGTCAGCAGCGCGATGTCGTCGCGAGGCGGTGCTGGTTCGACCGGCTCGTCGCCGATCGGCTCGTCGTCGAAAAGATCGAACAGGCTGGGCATTTCAGGCTCGCTACGGATCGCTCGAGCTCGGCCCGCACTCGCCGCTTCGCGGCCCGTAGTCGCCGTCTCCTCAGTACCGCGCTCGCCGGCCGTAGCCGCCTGGGCCACCGGACCCGAGTCAGCGCCAACACAGGTCTCGACACCGACACCCGTGTCGGTGACAGCGCCCGCCGCCGCGACAACGCCGGTATCGGCATCATCGACCGCAATTCGGCCGGCGGTACGAGTGGTCGATTCGTGTGCCTCGAGCTGCGTGCTCGCCTCGTATCCCTCCGGCACGAGACCTGCTGTGCGGGCGAGGTTTTCCACGCGGGTGGCGATGGTGCGGACGGCGTCGCGGGCGGTGGCTTCCTCGGTGCGGGCGGTGCGGAGGGTGGTGGCGGAGGTGAGGAGGAATTCGAGGCGGGTGGTGCGAGCGTCGACGGTGGTGTCGGCGCCCGCGGCGGCCCGCAGGCGGGTGGTGAGTTCTTCGAGGCGGGTGCGGGTGGCGGCGATAGTGGCCGTGCTGGTGCCGAGGCGGGCATCCAAGTCGCGGGACTGGTCGTGCAGGGCGGCTTCCTCGGCGCGCAGGGCCTCCAGGCGGCTGGTCAGGGCGGGAGTGCGCTCGGCCGCTTCGGCCGTGTCGTCGAAGCGGTGGGTGGCAGTGCGGACCGCGTCGGCGAGGGTGACGGGGTCGGCGTCGCCACCGCGCGCGGTGAGCGCCTCGATCTCGCGTTCGATGGCGCTGATGCGTTCGGCGAGGCGATCGCGCGCGGCCTCCGCGACCTGTTCGGCCGCCTGTGCGGCGTCCTCGGCTTCTTTGGACACCGCGTCGTCGGTGGGCTGCGCCGGCTCCGGGTGATCAGCGGACCCGCAGACCGTGCACGGCGTACCCTCGGTGAGCGCGCCCGCGAGTTCGGCGGCCATGCCCGCCAGGCGGCGGGTGCGCAGATCGAGGACCCGTTCCCTGGCGTCGAGGTGGGCGCGCCAGGCCGTGTCGTGTTCCCCACGCGCGATGTCCACAGCCGGTCGGCGACGGGCGATCTCGACAGCGGCGGCCGCCGAGTCCTGCCACTTGGCCAGCTCGTTGCGAAGCCCCGGCAGCGCGGCGGCGGCATCGGTGGCCTCACGCAGTTGTTCCTGCACCGAACCGATCATCGTCGGCAGTTCGACCCGCCGCCGCGCCAACTCCGCCGCACGCTGCGTGAGCTGGGCGGATTCTGTCTCGTGCGCGGCGAGATCGTCGGCGAGCCTGCGGGCGATCACCGCGTCCGCGCGCACCTCACCGAGCACACCGAGCAGCGCGTTCCACTGGCTGATCGCCGCATCGAGATCACCATCGACCTCCACGGCTCCTGTCCCCGGCTCCCGGCCGCGCGCCTCGAGAGCATCGCCCTGATCCGAGGCGACGGTCAGCAGGCCCACACCCGCGATATCGGCTGCCTCCGGCGCACGCAGACGGTCGGCCAGATCAGCCGCGGCGCTGCGGGTGGCGCCTTGGGAACGACGCAGGTCGCGGACCGCGGAGCGCGCCTCATCGATGGCCTGGACGACGGGTTCGGCCAGGCGAGCTCGATCGAGTTCGCGTTCGAGGTCGGCGCGGCGAGCCGCGGAGGCGGTGTAGGCGGCCAGTTCGGTCCGCGCCGCGGTCATGCGGGTGCGCAGCTCGGTGACGCGGCGTTGCTCTTCGGCTTCGGCGCGGGCCTCGGCCGATTCCTTGTGGCGCAGTTCGGCATTCGTGGTCGCCTCGGCGAGGGCGGTCCGCGCGGTGGCCAGCAGCTCCTGAGACCACGTCACCGAGTCCTGGATGCCGATCGATTCCGCGCCGCCGTATCCCGCCGCCATGCCGACCTTGGTGATCAGGCGGTCGATGCCCTGCTGGCGCGTGGTGAGTTCGCCTTCGGCCGCGCGTCGCCGATCCGACAACCACTTCTCGGCGGTACCGAAACGTTGGGTGTCGAAGAGCTTTTCGAGCAGTTTCTCGCGATCCTCGTTCTCCGCTCGCAGGAATCTGGCGAAGTCGCCCTGCGGGAGCAGCACCACCTGGAAGAACTGGTCGGCGCTCATGCCGAGCAGACGCAGCACCTCGTCGCCGATATCGGTGATGCGCGAGAGGTTCTCGCCACTGCCGTCGAGCCAGGTGAGCGTGGCCTGGGGTTGCAGGAGCCGGGTTCCGGTGCCGTTCTTCTTCGGGCGCTCGAATTCGGGCGAGCGGGTCAGGCGCAGCAGGCGTCCGCCGAGCGTGGCCTCCAGCACGACGCTCGGTGGTGTCTGCGGATCGGCGTGGTCGGAGTGCAGGCGCTTGCTCTCACCGCGCGCCCCCGGCACCTTGCCGTAGAGGGCGAAGGCGATGGCGTCGAGGATGGTCGTCTTGCCCGCGCCCGTATGCCCGTGGAGCAGGAACAGACCATCGGCGCCGAGTGCGTCGAAATCGACGACGGTGGTCTCGGCGAACGGTCCGAACGCGGTGAGTTCGAGCCGGTGCAGCCTCACGCGATGCCCCCGGCGACGAGCGCGGCGAACCGGGCGCGGTGGCTCACGCAGTCAGCTCCGACGGCACCGGTTCCTGGGCGGATTCGGCTCGGCCCGAGTCGGTTTCGCGAACCGCCGCGGCCAGCGCCCGCTCCACCCATGCCATCTCCCCCTTGCTCGGTGTGCCACGCACGTCGGTCAGGAAGCTCGCCGCGACCTCGGTGTCACGACGGCCGTGCACCCGCTCGCGGTAATGCAGCTCCGGATTGCCTTCCGGTCGAGCCCATTCCACGTGCACCGCGTGCGGGAACCGCTCGCGCAGCTTACGCATCGGGTCCACCGGGCGGGTGGTGTCGGTGAGCGTGGCGGATACGTAGTGCTCTTCGGCCGCAGTGTATTCGGAGTCGGTGACCAGGGATTCGATAGTGCCGGTGATCCTGCTCAGCCCGCGCACCAGCGGCAGCTCGTGTCGGTGCACCGACGCGAGGCCCGTCGCGTCGAGGTCGACGATCCACACCGCTTTGCGGTGTGAGCTCTCCCCGAACGAATACGGCAGCGGAGACCCGCTGTAGCGCACCGACTCCGAGAGTGTCTGCGGCGAATGCAGGTGTCCCAGCGCCACATAGTCGATGCCGTCGAAGGCCGACATCGACACCGTCTCCACCCCGCCCACCGAGATGGACCGTTCCGAGCCCGTCGCCTCGCCGCCGATCACGAACGCGTGCGCCAGTACCACCGTGCGCGGGCCGGACCTGGCGGCGATGTCGTCGCGAATCCGGCCCATCGCGGCATCGAGGATCTCCGCGTGTGAGTGCGCCTGCGGCACACCGAGTTCGGTCCGGGTGATCTCCGGTTCCAGATACGGGATGCCGTAGAAGGCCACGTCGCCGTCGTCATCGGACAGCACGATCGGCCGGTGCGCGTCGGCGACCCGGGTGCACAGATGCAAGCCACCGGCCGCGGCGAAGCTCGCGCCCGCACCGAGCCGGGCGGGCGAGTCGTGATTGCCCGAGGTGGCGATGATCGTCGCGCCCGCCGCCCGGATCGCCTCGAATCCACGATTGCAGACCCCGATGGCATCGGCATTGGGGATGGAGCGGTCGTAGATGTCGCCGGGCACCACCACCACGTCGACCGATTCGGCCGCGACCAGCTCCGCGACGGCCGCCAGCACCCGCGCCTGATCGGCCAGCAGGTCGACACCGTGAAAGGTGCGCCCGATGTGCCAGTCGGAGGTGTGCAGGATCCGCATGTCGCGAACCGTAGGGCACACCCCCGACAGAATTCAATCGACGCACCACACGCGTGTAATTCATCGGCGTGGCGCGCGAGGCGGCGCGCACACCACCAGCACATCCGGGCGATCCGCCGCCGCCGTGCCCGATTTGCCGGGCAATTGCGAACTTGTCGGTGGGCTCGGGCAGTATCGCCTCCCATGACCGCTTCGATGCTCGTCGCGCTCGTCTTCGTCTTCGCCGCAGGCTTCGGTCTCGGCTGGTTGGGACATTCCGCCCGGGGTGGCCAACGCGCCGCCACCGCGGAGGCCCGGCTCGCCGCAGCCGGAGACAATCAACGGTTGCTGCAGCAGTCGCTGCACTCGGCCAACGAGGATGCGGCGCGCAGGCATTCGGCCGCGATCGGCGCGATGGTCGATCCGCTGCGCGACGCGGTCGGCGCGTTGGAACAGCAGATCCGGCAGGTCGAACACCATCGGATCGACGCGTATTCGGGATTGCGCGAGCAGGTCGCGGGCATGCAACGCACCTCGCACCGGCTCTCCGATCAGACCGGTCAGCTGGTCGCCGCGCTGCGTGCGCCGCAGGTGCGCGGCCGGTGGGGTGAGATCCAGCTCGAACGCGTGGTCGAACTCGCCGGCATGACCCGGCATTGCGACTTCGACACCCAGGTATCAAGGCCGGGCGGCGACGATCGGGGTGTGATCCGGCCCGACCTGGTGGTGCGGCTGGCCGGTGGCAGACACATCGTCGTCGACGCGAAGGTGCCGTTCTCGGCGTATCTGGACGCGGCGACCACCGACGATCCCGGCGCACGCACCCAACTACTGGCCCGCCACGCCAAGCACCTGCGCGCCCACGTCGACCAATTGGCCGACAAGGCGTACTGGGCGGCCTTCGATCCGGCACCCGAGTTCGTCGTGCTGTTCGTGCCCGGCGACCCGTTCCTCGACGCCGCGCTCACCACCGACGCCGGCCTCTTGGAGTACGCGTTCGGCCGGAACGTGATCCTGGCAACCCCCACTACCTTGATCGCGCTGCTACGCACCGTGGCGTTCAGCTGGCGGCAGGAAGCGCTCTCGCGCGATATGGCAACGGTGCAGCAACTGGGCAAAGAGCTCTACACCCGGGTGGGCAAGGTCGCCGAGCATCTGGACAATCTGGGCGTGAATCTCGGTAAGGCCGTAGCGGCTTTCAACGCGACAGTAGGCTCGGTGGAGTCGCGGGTCATGGTCACCGCGCGCCGGATGCACGATCTCGGCATCGCCGATCAGGAGCTCCCGGCAATCCGGCTCACCGAGACCCGGCCACGCGTCGTCGCGTTCGCCGACGTCGAGGATCGCGTCTGAGTTCCCCGTGCCGTAGCGCCCACAGGGACGATGTGCAGTTAGTGTCATAGTGTGGCTGCTTCCCAACGTGCGCGATCCCGGGTGCCCGCGCCGCAACGTTCGATCGTGCCCTCGGTACCCGGCATCCCCGCCTGGGCCGCGATTCTGCTCGCCGCGGGTGCGACAGGTCTCGGGTTCCTGATCGACGGACTCGGCGGCGAGACCTATCCGACCGGCACGTTCTCGGCGCTGTATGTGCTCGGCTGCGTGCTCGCTGTCTGCGCGGTGCGCTTCCGCGGCCTGTTCTCCACCATGGTGATGCCGCCGCTGCTGCTGTTCGTCGCGGTGCCCCTGGCCTGCCAGATGCTGGGTGGACGCGCCACCACGTCGATCAAAGACGTGCTGATGAACCTGATCATCCCGCTGGTGGAGCGCTTCCCGACGATGGCGCTGGCGACCGTGCTGGTGCTGGCGATCGGCGGAGCCAGGATCGCGATCGCCAAGCGCGTCCCCCAGACCGCTCGCCCCGCCCCGGAGCGCCGGACCGAACGCAAGCCGGTCAAGCGCCGTCGCCCCGAGTCGACCCCCGACCTGGCCACTGCCGCCCGCAAGCGGCCGCGCCGCGGCACGGCGGTACTGGACGAAGCCGACACCGAGGTCGACATGGCCAGCCCGGCTCGCCGACCCGCCAGGCCCGCCGAACCGAAACGGGCGCCCGCCGCTGCCAGGCCCCGCGAGCCCAGGGCCGCCCGCGGTGAACCGCGCGCCGCGCGCGCAGCCGCCGCGCCGCGCGAACCCGAACCTGCCCGCGTCCCGCGCCGCCGTGGCGAAGCACCCCCGCATCCGCAGCCGAACGTGCGCTATCGAGACCGCGCCGACTCCGCCCGCACGGAACGACGCCGCCCCGACAGCGTCTGAGAACAAGCGTCCGAGAACGAAGAATCCCCGCCGAGATCAGTCGGCGGGGATTCTTTGTTCAGCTCAGGCGTGTCAGCTCGGCGAAGGCGCGTCCCGGCGCGCGGGGCGCAGCTCACGGGGCAGGGAGAACACCAGCGTCTCGTTGGCCGTGGTCACCGGCTGGACCTCGCCGAAACCGTGTTCGGCCAGCAGGTCGAGGACCCCGGTCACCAGGATCTCCGGTACCGACGCGCCGGAGGTGATGCCGATGGTCTGCACACCGTCGAGCCAGGCCAGATCGACCTCACGCGCGTAGTCGACCAGATACGCCGCGTTCGCGCCGGCGCCGAGCGCCACCTCGACCAGTCGCACCGAGTTCGACGAGTTGCGCGACCCGACCACGATCACCAGGTCACATTCGGGCGCCATCGCCTTGACCGCGGTCTGCCGGTTGGACGTGGCGTAGCAGATGTCGTCACTGGGCGGGTCCTGCAGCGTCGGGAAACGTTCGCGCAGCCGCTCGACGGTCTCCATGGTCTCGTCGACCGAGAGCGTGGTCTGCGACAGCCAGATCACCTTCGACGGGTCGCGCACGGTCACCTTGTCCACCGAGTCGGGCCCGTCGACCAGCTGCACGTGCTCGGGCGCCTCACCGGCGGTGCCCTCGACTTCCTCGTGGCCCTCGTGGCCGATCAGCAGGATGTCGAAGTCGTCGCGGGCGAAACGCTTGGCTTCCTGGTGCACCTTGGTGACCAGCGGACAGGTGGCGTCGATGGTGCGCAGGTTCCGTTCGGCGGCGGTCTCGTGCACGATCGGCGCGACACCGTGCGCGGAGAACACGACCAGCGCGCCCTCGGGCACCTCGTCGGTCTCGTCGACGAAGATCACGCCCTGCTCACGTAATGTTTCCACGACGTGGCGGTTGTGCACGATCTCCTTGCGCACATAGATCGGGGCGCCGTGTTTCTCGAGAGCCTTCTCCACGGTCTCGACGGCACGGTCGACGCCTGCGCAGTAGCCGCGCGGCTCGGCCAGCAGCACGCGCTTGCCACCGGCAGCAGCCGCGCCCGCGGAGCGCGTGATACCGACGTTCAAGGGGATTGCCGAGGTCATATTCCACAGCTTACGTGCGCGCGACAGGCCGGATCAGGCCGGATCAAGGGGCGAAAGTCACACAACAGGGGTGTGGACCTTTGCATCACACCCGGTTTGCGGCAGGCTGGAGTCATGTTTCGACCTCCGTTCCTGGCCAGGGTGGCCGCCGGCGCCGCCGTATACGCCTTAGAAGAGACCCGGCGACTGCCCGTCGCCGCGGTCAACTTCCCGATCACCGCGCTCAGTCGCGTGTTGCAGACCACGATGCATCTGCAGCAGTTCGTCACCAGCCTCGCGCTCAAGGGTGACGGTGTGTTCGAGCGGCTCGGTTCGGCTCCGGCCGAGCAGCCCGCGTGGGCCACCTTCGACGAGGACCTCGAGCCCGCGCCCGCCACCAACGGCCACACCAGCCGCTTCGACCTGTTCGAAGCGCCGGAGGCCCCGCAGACCAACGGCAAGGCCGTGCCCGCGTCCCTGCTGCTGCTCGAGACCGAGGACGAGGTCATCGAGCCCGCCGAGGAGCCCGCCGCGGAGGAGGTCGTCGCCCCCGAGGTCGCGATCCGCTACGACTACCCCGCGATGACGCTGGCCCAGCTGCGTGCCCGGCTGCGGATGCTGACCGTCGAGGAGCTGGCCCAGCTGCTGGCCTTCGAACAGCAGACCCGCGCCCGCGCCCCCTTCGTCACGATGCTCACCAACCGCATCGCCACTGTCCAGGCGCAGTGACAGACTGTCCGTCGAAGCGGCCGCCATCCGACACCTCGGATGGCGGCCGTTTTTTGGTTGTGTCGGTGGCCGCGCGTAGAACTGACCTATGACTCAGGACGGCGTCGCGCAGACCGGCGCTCCGGCGAATTCGGCGGAGCAGCCGTATCCGGTGCGCTCGGTCGCGGTGAAGGTCGCCCAGTGGATCGATCGGCTCGGCAGCATCTGGGTGGAGGGGCAGGTCACCCAGATCAATCTGCGCCCCGGCACCCGCACCGCGTTTCTGGTGCTGCGCGATGCCTCGGTGGACATGTCGCTGTCCCTGACCTGCGACCCCGACCTGTTACGCAGGCTGCCGGTGCCGTTGACCGAGGGCAGCCGCGTGGTCGTCTACGGCAAGCTGCACTTCTTCACCGGCCGGGGCACGGTCTCGTTGCGGGTCACCGAGATTCGCGCGGTCGGCATCGGTGAGCTGCTGGCGCGGATCGAGCGGTTGAAAGCCCTCTTGACGGCCGAGGGCCTGTTCGATGCCCGGCTCAAGCGGCCGCTACCGTTCCTGCCCGCGACGATCGGGCTGATCACCGGACGGGCGAGCGCGGCCGAACGCGATGTCCTGTCGGTGGCCCAGAACCGGTGGCCCGCGGTCCGTTTCGTCATCCGCAATACCGCGGTGCAGGGGCCGACCGCCGTGCCACAGATGCTCGAAGCGCTGACCGAACTCGATCGCGACCCCGACGTCGAGGTGATCGTGCTGGCGCGCGGCGGTGGCAGCGTCGAAGATCTGCTGGCGTTCTCCGACGAAGCACTGTGCCGGGCGGTCGCCGCCGCGCGAACCCCGATCGTCAGCGCCATCGGCCACGAACCCGACAACCCCCTGCTCGACCTGGTGGCCGACCTGCGCGCGGCCACCCCCACCGACGCCGCCAAACGCATCGTCCCCGATGCTGCCGCCGAACTGGCCGGGGTAAGGGAGATGCGGGCTCGCTCGGCGGCCGCGTTGCGGGGCTGGGTCCAGCGCGAGGAACACACCATCACGCAGTTGCGATCGCGACCCGTTCTCGCCGATCCCCTGCGCGAGCTGACCCACCGCCACGACGAGCTGGAACGCTTGCGCACGGCCGCCAGACGCACTGTCGACCAGCTGCTGCGCAGCGAGTCGACCACCACCGTGCACCTGCGCGAGAAGCTGACCGCGGTGGGGCCCGCCGCCACCCTGGCCCGTGGTTACGCTGTCGTGCAGCGCGTCGCCGGTCCCGAACGCCATGTCGTGCGTTCGATCGACGACTCCCCCGCGGGCAGCCAGCTCCGCATCAGGGTCGCCGACGGAGCCGTCACCGCCGCGGCACTGGGCACCCAGCGGCTGACGCCACAGACCACCGACGAGAAGAGGAAGTGACCGTGGCCGACGCCGGTTCCGAGAACACCGCTGCCGACACCCTGGCCGAGATCGCGGCCTTCGGCTACGAACGCGCCCGCGACGAGCTCATCAACGTGGTGAAGATGCTCGAACAGGGCGGCCTCGACCTGGACGACTCGCTGGTGTTGTGGGAGCGCGGCGAAGCCCTGGCCACCCGCTGCGAACAGCATCTCGCCGGTGCGCGCCGCCGCGTGGAAGACGCCCTGTCCCGGGCCGACCTCGACACCGCCGACTGAGTACGCGCACCGACATTCGGCTTTTACCGCCGCGAAACACCGGCCGGGCACGCTGGTGCCAGGTCGGTCCGACGAGGGATCGCCCTGCGCGCGGCGCACGGAAAGTTCGAATGACGGAGTACGGCCGATGTCACCCACCGATTCGCTGACCAGCCTGCGCACCGACCTGGGTGCCATCACGTTTTCCACCGACACACGCAAGCTGCGCGCCAAGAGCCGTGACCGGTTCGCGCAGAGTCCGGTCCTGCGAGACCTGTTGCGCGGGCGCAATGCCGAGATCTTCATCGCGCCGCGAAGCAAGGACGAGTTGCGCACCGCCGTGGCCGCCTGCGCGCGCCATCGCATCCCGATCACCGTGCGCGGGGCCGGTTCCGGGCAGTTCGGTCAGGGTGTGCCGCTGCGCGGCGGCGCGGTGATCGATGTCACCGCCCTCACCGGCGTCATCGGCTGGCACGGCGAACCCGGCAGGCGCCTGCCGACCACGGTGCGCGCGCTGGCAGGCACCGTCGTCGCCGAGATCGACGCCGCGATCCGCCCGTCCGGTTGGGAGCTGCGGATGCATCCGTCGACGGCCCACCAGGCCACTGTCGGCGGCTACATCGCGGGTGGGCACGCGGGTGTCGGCAGCTGCCGCTGGGGCATTCTGCGCGATACCGGCAACATCACCGCGCTGGAAGTGATGACGGTCGAGGAACACCCACGGCTGATCGAGTTGCGCGGCCGCGATGTGAACACCGTGCACCACGCGTACGGCGCGAACGGCATCATCACCGAGGTCGAACTGCCGCTCGCCCCGGCCTGGGAGTGGCACGAACTGGTCGTCTCGTTCCCCGATTTCGCGCGGGCGGCCCGCTTCTCGGTCGACATCTGCCGCAGCGACGGCGTGCTCACGAAAGTGGTTTCGCCCCATGCGCATCCGCTCCCGCGGTACTTCCCCGAACTCGCCGGGTTGATACCCGACGGCGAGTCGATGGTGCTGCTGATGGCCGCCGTCCAGTCGGTGCCGGATGTGGAGGATCTGGTGCGGGTCAACGGCGGCCGGATCCGGTACCGCTGCCTCGAGGGCAAGGGCAGCTACGGTTCGCCGCTCTACGAGTTCACCTGGGGCCATTCGATGCTGCGCTACCAGCGGCACAACGCCGAGCTCACCGGGCTGATGGCCCTGTTCCCGCAGCGGGATCTGTACGAATCGATCGTCGGCATCCACCGTGAGTTCGCCGAGCTGGGGCCGTTGCACGTGGAGATGAAGCGGATCGACGGCGGCCTGTCGTGTCAGGGCTCGCCGGTCTTCGCCTTCGAGAGCCAGGAGCACTTGGCGGCGACCACCGAGCGGTTGCAGCGGGCGGGATTGTTCATCGCGAACTCGCACACACCTGTCCTCGGTGCGGGCGGCATGAAGCCGTGGGGCCCGAAAGAGGCTGCCGCCAAACGCGAATTCGATCCCTACGGCCTCCTGGCCCAGGGCAAGTCCGACGATGCCGAGGACACCATCACCACCTCGACCGCGCTACCCAACAGCGGCTGGTCCTACCGGCTCAGCTGAGGCTACTTCTTCGCCAGCGGCTGAGCTGTCGTGATCGCCGTCGCGAGGGTGGTGAAGGCGGCTTCGTTGCCCGCGCCGGTGATCAGGATCCGGACGCCGCCGAGGTCGGCGATCCAGCCGGTCTCCTCGGTCGGTTCGGCGTAGACGACCCATTTCTGCCCGGCCACTTCCTGTGTTCCGGTCGGATAGCGGGAGCCGAGCTCCTGGCGTGACAGCGCCTCCTCGGAGGCATCGGTCTGCGAATACCGCATGTAGGTGCCCTGCGGCGTGATGTAGCCGACCGTGCTCACGGCACCGCCACCCGCGGTGGCGATGGTGTCGCGGCTACCCGAGTTCGACACCCAGCCCTGCGGCAACGCCGGCTTGCGGATCGGGAACGACAGGGTCTTCGCGTCGGAGGTCAGCGCGGCGTCGGCGTCGAAGTGCGGGATCTGACCCTGCGTCGGGCCGTTCGTCGCCACCGTGCACTGGCTCGCCACCCCGGCCAAGACCACCGCGGCCAGCACCAACGGGATCAACGACCAGAACAGATCGCGGTAGTCGTTGAAAATGCGGTGCTTGGTCTGTGCCACGGCTACCAGTATCCACTCGAGCCCTGACCAGGCCGCCAAGGGGTCATCGCAGGAGGTCGTGCACGAGCGTGCCGTTTCGAAATGCGACAATGCCCCCGTAACACCAACGCCAAGGAGGCACTCCGCAATGACGGCATCATCGCCCGCCCCCAGCCGCCGCGAGGCACCCGATCGTAACCTCGCGCTGGAGCTGGTCCGCGTCACCGAGGCAGGTGCGATGGCGAGTGGCCGGTGGGTCGGCCGTGGCGACAAGGAAGGTGGCGACGGCGCGGCCGTCGACGCCATGCGCCAGCTCGTCAGCTCGGTGTCCATGAAGGGCATCGTCGTCATCGGCGAGGGCGAGAAGGACGAAGCGCCGATGCTCTACAACGGTGAGCTCGTCGGCGACGGCACCGGTCCCGAGGTCGACTTCGCCGTCGACCCGGTCGACGGCACCACCCTGATGTCGAAGGGCTCCCCCGGCGCCATCTCGGTGCTCGCGGTCGCCGAGCGCGGCGCCATGTTCGACCCGTCCGCGGTGTTCTACATGCACAAGATCGCCGTCGGCCCCGACGCCGCGGGCTCGATCGACATCACCGCCCCGATCGGCGAGAACATCCGCCGCGTCGCCAAGGCCAAGCGTCTGTCGGTGTCCGATCTGACCGTCTGCATCCTGGACCGTCCCCGCCACGAGGACATCATCCAGCAGGCACGCGACGCGGGCGCCCGCATCCGCCTCATCTCCGACGGTGACGTCGCCGGCGCCATCGCCGCCGCGCGTCCCGAGTCCGGCGTCGACATCCTGGTCGGTATCGGTGGCACCCCCGAGGGCATCATCGCCGCCGCCGCGCTGCGCTGTCTCGGCGGCGAGCTGCAGGGCATGCTCGCACCCAAGGACGACGAAGAGCGCCAGAAGGCGATCGACGCGGGCCACGATCTGGACCGGGTGCTCTCGACCACCGACCTGGTCTCCGGCGACAACGTGTTCTTCTGCGCCACCGGCGTCACCGACGGCGACCTGCTGCGCGGTGTCCGCTACTACGGCGGCGGCGCGTCGACCCAGTCGATCGTGATGCGGTCCAAGTCGGGCACCGTCCGCATGATCGACGCCTACCACCGCCTGACGAAGCTGCGCGAGTACTCCTCGGTCGACTTCGACGGCGACGACAGCGCGAACCCGCCGCTACCGTGATCCGGGGCTGGGCGTCCCTATAGTCGAACTATGGCAGCGCCCAGCACCGCCCTGGTCCTCGGCAACGGCGGAATCGTCGGTATCGGCTGGCAGATCGGCATGATCGCCGGATTGGCCGAGGCCGGGGTGGACCTGCGGTCGGCCGATCTGGTGATCGGCACTTCCGCGGGCGCGGTCGTCGGTGCGCAAATCCGCAGCAAGCTCTCGACCGACGAGCTCTACAAGCGGCAATTGGGGCGGCTCAACGCCGAGATCCCGAACCGTCTCTCGGTCAAGCAGTTGGCCAAGTGGGCGTTCGTCGCGGGCACCGCGCCCAGCGAGACCAGCGCGGCGCGCCGGGTCGCGAACGCTTCGCGCGGCAAGTCGGCGATCGATCCCGTGCTGCGGCTGGCCGCGGTGTCCTCGCGCCTGCCCGAGCAGCTCTGGCCGGCACAGCCGTTGTGGATCACCGCGGTCGACGCCGACACCGGCGTGTTGAAGGTCTTCGACCGCGACAGCGGCGTCTCACTCGCCGAGGCGGTCAACGCCAGTTGCGCGATCCCGTTCGCCTGGCCGGAGGCGTCGTGTCACGGGCACCACTACCTCGACGGTGGGGTTCGCTCCCCGCTGAATCTGGATCTGGCGAAGGGCTACGACCGGATCGTCGGCCTCGCGTCCAACATTCTCACCCCGCGCCGCAGCGGGAAGATCTCCGCCCAGCTCGCCCACCTCGGCTCGGCCAGGGTCACGGTGATCCATCCGGACCAAGCCGCACGCAAGGCCATCGGCCCCAACGAGCTCGACCCGCAGCGCGTACACGGGGCGACCCTGGCCGGTCGCACCCAAGCCAGGGACTTCGCCGACGAGGTGTGCGCGGTCTGGCCCACCGACTGAGCCCGGCGAGTATTCCTGTCGCGGATGTGGGATTTCGCGCTGGTGTGTGGCCACCATTCACGGTGTTCTCGTCCTAGGGTCGAACTATGGCTGACGACGACAGGCAGTACCGGATCGAGCACGACACCATGGGAGAGGTTCGCGTCCCTGTCGACGCCCTGTGGCGGGCGCAGACACAGCGGGCCGTCGAGAACTTCCCGATCAGCGGGCGAGGGCTCGAGCGAGCCCAGATCCGGGCGCTGGGCCTGCTGAAAGCCGCTTGCGCGCAGGTCAACAAGGATCTGGGCCTGCTCGATCCGGTGAAGGCCGATGCGATCATCGCCGCGGCGGGCGAGATCGCGAACGGTGAGCACGACGACCAGTTCCCGATCGACGTGTTCCAGACCGGTTCCGGCACCAGCTCGAACATGAACGCCAACGAGGTGATCGCCTCGATCGCCGCACGCGAGGGGGTGAGCGTGCACCCCAACGACGACGTGAACATGTCGCAGTCCTCCAACGACACCTTCCCCACCGCGACACACCTGGCCGCCACCGAGGCCGTGATCACCGAACTCGTTCCCGCGCTCGACCATCTGCGCCTCGCCCTGCTCGACAAGTCACAGCAGTGGCGCACCGTGGTGAAGTCGGGCCGTACCCACCTGATGGACGCGGTGCCGGTGACCCTCGGTCAGGAATTCGGCGGCTACACCCGCCAGATCGCCGCGGGTATCGAGCGCGCGATGGCCACCCTGCCGCGCCTGGGCGAGTTGCCGATCGGCGGCACCGCGGTGGGCACCGGGCTCAACGCGCCCGCCGGATTCGGCGCGAAAGTCGTCGCGGAACTGGTGCGCACCACGGGAATCGACGCGCTGCGCGAAGCGCAGGATCATTTCGAGGCCCAGGCCGCGCGCGACGGACTCGTCGAGGCCTCCGGCGCGCTGCGCACCATCGCGGTCAGCCTCACCAAGATCGCCAACGACATCCGCTGGATGGGTTCGGGCCCGCTGACCGGGCTCGGCGAATTGCAGCTGCCGGACCTGCAGCCGGGCAGCTCGATCATGCCCGGCAAGGTGAATCCCGTTCTGCCCGAGGCAGTTACCCAGGTCGCGGTGCAGGTGGTCGGCAACGACGCGGCGATCGCGTTCGGCGGGGCGAGCGGGGCGTTCGAGCTCAATGTCTACATCCCCGTGATGGCCCGCAACCTGCTCGAGTCGATTCGCCTGCTGGCCAACGTTTCCCGCCTGTTCGCCGACAAGTGTGTGCGCGGCCTGGTCGCCGACGAGGAGCACCTGCGGACCCTCGCCGAATCATCGCCGTCGATCGTCACCCCGCTCAACTCGGCCATCGGCTACGAGGAAGCCGCCGCGGTCGCCAAACAGGCGCTGCGCGAGAAGAAGACGATCCGCCAGACCGTCATCGACCGCGGGCTCGTCCCGGACAAGCTCTCACTCGAAGAGCTCGACCGCAAACTCGACGTGCTGGCCATGGCCGACGTCGACCGGCGATAAACGAAACCCGGCCCCGCACGCCCGACCTCGAGGAGGGGCGTTCGCGGCCGGGTCGCCGGTCAGGTACCGCGGCGTAGGCGACGAAGGAGCAAGCCGCGGTGCCTGACCGGCGGCCCCTCGGGGCCGCGAACACGCGGCGCCAGCCGCTATTGATACAGCGCGAGTTCTGCGCGGGCCTTTTCGCCTTCTTCGCTGAAGTCCGTGCGGGAGAAGATGTTCCAGCGCTGTAGCAGCGGCTTGAACACCAGCTCGCCCTGCTTCGCGGGGTCGTAGATGCCCGCCTCGGCGAGCGCCTCGTCGCTGGATCCGCCACCGGGCAGATCCACGTGCGGCACCCGGAAGTCGGCGGCCCGATCGGCGATCGCGCGCACCGCCTGATCGGGAACCAGGTCGAGAGCGGCGGCGACGAGCACGGCGAAGAACTCGGCCTGCAGTTCGTCGTCGGCGGCCAGCTTCTCGGCCATCCCGGTGACGATCGGGTTCTCGCCGAGCGCGGCGGTGTTGCGATGGCGGATCGCTGCGGCGGCCTCTTCGAACGCGCAGGTGGCCAGCACGTCGATCAGGTGCATCGGGGGCCGGTTGAAGCCGTCGGTCATGTGCTGCATCCGGGCCCGCTCGAGCGCGACCGGGTCCACCGCGCGGGTGAGCATGAGGTAGTTGCGGATCATGATCTCGTGGCGGTTCTCCTCCGCCGTCCACCGGCCGACCCAGCGCCACCAGGGACCGGTGCGCAGGTGCTTGCCGAGCTCACGGTGGTAGGAGGGCAGATTGTCGGCGACCAGGACACTCACCGTCAGCGCGAGCCGGGCGGTATCGCTGAGCTCGGACTGTTCCGGGGTCCAGTCCTGGCCACCGAGGAAGGCGAAGTTGCGCCCGTCCGACCACGGCACCTGCTCGTGCGGCTGCCAGCCGTCGGCCACCTCGATATGGCGACGCAGGTTCGTTTCCACCTCGTCCGCGAGCGAATCCAGCAGCTCGCGGTCGGTCAAAGTTTTCTGCACCCCGACAACTTAGTACCTCGTGCGCAAGCGCGGGGACCTACGGGGTGAACCGGGTCCCCGCGCTGGGCGGAGCGCGATGCCGAGGTGGGAACCGACTACTTCGGGGTCACCGTGGTCTCGCCGTTGACCCAGGTGATGGTGCCACCGGTGAAGTCGCTCTGCTTGCCTCCGGGAATGTCCTTCTCGTCGCTGGTCGGGTAGCCCAGCGTGCCGTTGGCGCCGCCGTTCTCCTCCCAGGTCTCGCGGATGTCGCCCCAGACGATGTGGGCGCCGGAATCCTTGCTCCAGTAGATGGTGCCGCCGGTGAAGTCCTGGTACTCGCCGCCGTCGGGGCCGGATTCCTGGGCTTCTTCCGGTGCGCCGAGCGGGCTGCTCGCGCCACCGGCCGCCACGTACTTCTTGTACACCTCGCCGGAAATGACGATGTCGCCGTTCGGGGTGGAGACGGTGGTCGATTCGCCTGCCGCTCCGCTGGTGGTGGCCGCACCGGAGGTGGTCTCGGAACCGGACGTGGTTTCCGAACCGGGGCTGGTGGTCATCGCGCCCATGCCGGGCTCGGTGGTGGCGCTGCCACCCGGAGCGCCGATCGCGGAGGTCACCGAGGCGACCGCGTCGTTGGCCTTGTCCTTGTCGTCATCGCTGCAGCCGGCGGCGAGCAGCAGACCCGCCGCGGCCAGAACCGCGGCACTCCCGGCAGCAGTACGTCGAGCGAAGTGGTTCATATCCATCCTCTCGCGAGTGGCCCCCGGGGCTGCCCCCGGAATGGAGCCTGGCCGACATCCGCAACGGCCCGGCGGAACAGTGTTCGCCGAGCCGTTGCTGGATTGGTGTCGGAGCGGATATTACCCACTGTTTGCGGTAATCAAACGGATCCCGGCCGCGACGCGGCCCGATTGCCGGTGATTACGCGTTCGGCCCGTATTCCTCGAGCATCTCGGTCACCAGCGCCGCGATCGGCGAGCGCTCGCTGCGAGTGAGCGTGATGTGCGCGAAAAGCGGATGGCCCTTGAGCTTTTCGATCACCGCCGCCACACCGTCGTGCCTGCCGACCCGCAGATTGTCGCGCTGGGCGACGTCGTGGGTGAGCACCACCCGAGAACCCGTGCCGAGACGGCTCAACACCGTCAGCAGCACATTGCGCTCGAGCGACTGCGCCTCGTCGACGATCACGAACGAATCGTGCAACGACCGACCTCGAATGTGGGTCAGCGGCAGCACTTCGAGCATGTCGCGACTGAGCACTTCCTCGAGCACTTCGCGGCTGGCGAGCCCGTCGAGGGTGTCGAAGACGGCCTGCGCCCACGGGCCCATCTTCTCGCTCTCCGAACCCGGCAGGTAGCCCAGCTCCTGCCCACCCACCGCGTACAGCGGCCGGAACACCACCACCTTGCGCTGGGTCCGCCGCTCGAGCACCGCCTCGAGTCCGGCGGTCAGCGCCAGGGCCGACTTGCCGGTGCCGGCGCGCCCACCCATCGACACGATCCCGATGCTCTCGTCGAGCAGCAGATCGAGGGCGATGCGCTGTTCGGCCGAACGCCCGTGCAGCCCGAAGGCCTCCCGCTCCCTGACCAGCTGGATCCGCTTGTCCGCGGTGACCCGGCCCAGTGCGCTCGAGCTGCTGCCCAGCAACCGGACACCGGTGTGGCACGGCAACTCTCGCGCGTCGTCGAGGTCGATCACCGAATCGGTGTAGAGCTGGTCGATCTGCGCGCCCGCGACGTCGAGTTCCACCATCCCGCTCCAGCCGGAGGTCACCACGTCCTGCGCGTGGTACTCGTCGGCCGACAAGCCGACCGCGCTCGCCTTGACGCGCAGCGGGATGTCCTTCGACACCAGTACCACGTCCGCGCCCTCGGCCGAGAAGTTCAGCGCGCAGGCCAGGATGCGGGAATCGTTGGTGTCGGAACGGAACCCGGCGGGCAGAACCGACGAATCGGTGTGGTTGAGCTCCACCTGCAGGGTGCCGCCGTCGGTGCCGATGGGCAGCGCCTGGTCGAGCCTGCCGTGCTGCACGCGCAGGTCGTCGAGCATGCGCAGAGCTTCGCGGGCGAACCAGCCGAGCTCGTGGTGGTGCCGTTTCGCCTCCAACTCACTGATCACGACCAGGGGTAGGACCACACTGTGTTCCCCGAACCGGGTGACGGCCCAGGGATCCGACAGGAGTACCGAGGTGTCTACGACGAAAGTCTTGCGACCGGAACGTGAGGGGCGAGCCCCTTTCTTCGAGGCCGAATTGCTCGAGGCCGAGGCCGAGGCCGTGTGCTTCGCGGAAGCGGAAACGGAGCGTGCAGCAGTCACGGTGGGCTCCTTATGTGTTCGCACGGCACCCGCGCGAACGATCTCGCTGGACCGGTCCGTCCTTGTGGGCGTTTGACGCTGAGTCAACCGCCCCGAGGGCCAGGTGCCGGCCCTCTCGCACTGAGTAGCTCAGTCACGGTCAGGACCTCCCGTACGAATCACACCGACGCGACTCGCATCACCGACGCTACCGCCGAATTCGTAGCCGCGCTGCTGGACCGGCGCACGTGTCCGTGAATTTGTCGTTAACCGGCACTGTCGCGACGGATCCGGCACGTGTGCGCCACCGAGGGCTAGAGTCGATGACATGGCCGATGACCAGGATCTGGAGAAGCTGTCGTCGAAGGAACTGCACGATCGCGCGGTGAAGGCGGCCGTGCGACACGGCGACGTGAAGTTCCTGTGGGAACTGCTCAAGTCGATCCCGGCGGCCCAGGCCGAGGCCGGAGATCTCGGCGAGAGCTCGGCCGACATCAAGTACGTGCTGCCGATGCTCGACGACTACTTTCACGCGGGCGACGGCAAGCTGGCCGATGTGCTGCGCCCGACCTACCTGGAGTACCTGCGCAAGCACGGATAGCTCAGCGGCCGGTGATCGCCTTCACCACGCCGACGACGGTGCCGCGCAGGACGTTGCCCTTGCTGAAGTGGTCGTCCCACAGCACGATTCGGCCCTCGTGCAGCTCGAAGGTGCCGCTCACCCAGAAGCCGATGCGCACCGGGCCGACGTGCAGGTAGTCGGTGCGGTCGGTGAGCACGATGTCGCCGTCGGCGGCGATGTGGTGGATCTGCGCGGAGAACCCGAGCTTCGGTCGATCCAGGCCGCGCAACAGCCCGGCGACCCGATTCTTGCCGCGTACGGTCGGCAGCGAGGCGTTCTTCCAGACGATCGCGGGATCGAGCAGATCCAGCGCCTCGTCGACCGCGCTGAGCTCGAGCGCGTTGAAGAACTCGCGAACGATGGTGACGGCGGGCTCCGGCAGTTCCGGCTGGTCGGTCATGTCCTGAGCCTAGGGTGCCGATCGCGGTCGGGCCAGGGGTCTGCTCAGGTTCGCTGATCGATCAGGACGGCGAGCCCGTCGAGGATGCGGTCGACACCGAAACGCAGGGCGTCGTTGGGTCCGCCCTTGCCCGCCGGCGCGGCGGCTTCCTCGGCGAAGGCAGCCCGCACCTCGGGGTAGCGGCCCGCGGCCGCGGTCATCATCTCGGCGAACTGCTCGGCGAAGTGCACTTCCCCGCCCCCACCCATCGACGCGACCTGCTGGGCCAGGCTGCGGGCGTGGCCGTTGAGCAGGACGATCGTGTCCAGCTTCTCCGAGCCGGAGAGCCCGGTGCCCGCCAGTGCGGTGAGGGCGGCCTCGGTCCAGCCCATCTCGTTCGGGCCGAGGGGTCGCACGCCGAGGGTGAGCTCGATCGACCACGGGTGGGCACGGTAGCGAGCGAACAGCGCTTCGACCCAATTCCGGAGGGCGACTCGCCAGTTCGGCTGCACACCCGCGGTATTAGGGGGTTCACCCATCGCCGTGTCGAGCATCAGCGCGGTCAGCTGCTCCTTGCCCGGCACATACCGGTACAGCGACATCTTGGTGAAGCCGAGCCGTTCGGCCAGCCGCTGCATCGACAGCGCGGACAGCCCTTCGGCGTCGACGAGCGCGATGGCCTCGGCGACGATTCCGTCGAGGGTGAGGGCGGGTTTGGGCCCGCGCTTGGGGCGCTGCGCGGTTCCCCACAACAGCTCGACCGTGGTCGGCGGCGGCATGTGCCCATCCTCTCGGAAATCGTCTTGACGTGAAACTGTGTCTACCATACTCTTATCTGCATCCACCGGATACAGATTCCATAGGACACAGATTATCGGGAGTTGCGTCATGCGTACTGTCCTCATCTCCGGCGCGAGCGTCGCCGGCCCCGCCCTCGCCTACTGGCTGCACCGCTACGGCTTCTCCGTCACCGTTGTCGAACGTGCGTCGGCGCTGCGGGCAGGTGGTCAGGCGGTGGACTTCAAGGGCAAGACCCACCTGACCGTACTCGAGCGGATGGGCATCCTCGACGCGGTCCGGGCCCGGCGTACCGGCACCACCGACCTGGTCTTCGTCGACGGCGACGACCGTGCGCTCGGCGTGATGCCGGGCGAGTTCACCGGTGGCGATCTCGAGATCCTGCGCGGCGACCTGGCCGAGGTCATGTACGACAAGACCGCCGCCACCGTCGAGTACCTCTTCGGCGACACCATCACCGACCTGCGCGACACCGGCGACGGCGTAGCCGTGCGGTTCGAGAAGAACCCGCCCCGCACCTTCGACCTCGTCCTCGGCGCCGACGGAATCCACTCGCGGGTAAGGAAATTGGCGTTCGGCCCCGAGACCGACTACGTGGCGCACCTCGGCTACTACTACTGCGTCGCGGGCGCGAGCCGCTGGAGCGAGGCGGCCACTCCCCGCGAGAAGGCGGCAGGCTCCGCCCACAACACCCCGGGAAAACTCGCCATCGACGGCGGCCCGAAGGCCCAGCAGATGTACCTGTTCACCGCCCCGGAACTCGACTTTCCCCGCAACGACGTCGACACCCAGCGCCGCATCATCACCGAAACCTTCGCCGACATGGCATGGCACGCCCCCCGCATGCTCACCGACCTGGCCGACTTCGACGACATCTACCTCGACTCGATCAGCCAGGTCCGCATGAACGGCACCTACACCCGTGGCCGCGTGGCCCTCATCGGCGACGCCGCCTACGGAAACACCCTGGCCGGCTTCGGCACCGGCCTCGCCGTCGTCGGCGCCTACGTCCTCGCGGGCGAACTGGCCTGCGCCGCAGGTGATCACGGCATCGCCTTCGCCAACTACGACCGGATCATGAAGCGCTACGCCAAGATCGCGGGCAACAGCAACGCGGGCCCCTTCCTCGCACCCAGAACCGCCCTGGGCATCAAAGCCCGCAACTGGTTCCTCGGCTCCCGCTTCTTCACCCTCATGATGAAATACGGCGACAAGGCCGCCAACGACATCGACCTGGTCGACTACCCGCAGCTGGTCGGGGTGTAGCGCTTGACTTGGAGTGCACTCCAAGTCATACGCTCGGCGTCATGAGCATTCGACTCGGTTATCAGATGCCCAACTTCAGCAACACGGCCTCGGTGCGTGAGCTGTTTCCCGCGGTGATCGCGCAGGCCAGGGAGGCGGAGGGGGCGGGGTTCGACGCCGCCTTCGTGATGGATCACATCTATCAGTTGCCGTTGATCGGCGAGCCGGAGGAACCGATGCTGGAGGCCTACTCGGCGCTGTCGGGTCTGGCAACCGCGACCGAGCGAATTCAGTTGTCGGCCTTGGTCACCGGCAATACCTATCGCAATCCGGCCCTGCTGGCCAAGACCGTCACCACCCTCGACGTGGTGAGCGGTGGCCGGGCGGTACTCGGCATCGGGGCGGGGTGGTTCGAACTGGAGCATCAGCAGTACGGATTCGAGTTCGGCACCTTCACCGAGCGGGTTCGAGCGGCTCGACGAGGCATTGCAGATCATCACGCCGATGCTGCGCGGGCAGCGCTCCACCTTCGACGGAAAGTGGTACCACACCGAGAACGCGATGAACGAGCCACGCATCCGAGACGACCTGCCGATTCTGCTCGGCGGCGGCGGCGAGAAGAAGACCTTCGGCATGGCCGCCCGCTTCGCCGATCACCTCAACATCATCTGCAACGCCTCCGAACTGCCCCGCAAACTCGACGCCCTGCACCAGCGGTGCGCGGAGGCGGGCCGCGACCCCGCCACCCTCGAGACCAGCTTCCTCGCCCTGACCATCGTCGACGAAGACGGTGACCGCGCCCGAAAGACCCAGGCCGACATGCTCTCCCGGCTCGGCGTCGACCTGTCCACCCTGTCCGAGGCCGAACGCCGAGCCACCGTCGCCGACCGCCAATTCGCCGGCACCCCGGACGAAGTCGCCGAACAGATCCGATCCCGGGTCCTCGACCAGGGCGTCGACGGGGTCATCATCAACCTGATCGCCAACGGCCACGAGCCCGGCGTCATCGACCGGATCGGCGGCGCCCTACGGCCTTTGGTGCACTGATCGACCTCACCACGACGCGAAGTGGTCTTCTCCTCGCTGGCGGATCTGTTGACGACGGCGGAAGAAGACTTCTTCGGCGGTGACGGTGGTGAGGGCATCGGTGATGCGGCTCAGCCGGGTGTCGTAGCGGTTTTCGTGGATGTGGCGTTCGATCCCGGCTTGCCACTCGGGGGAAAGGCGCGACCAGATCGCGGCGACTCGGGACTGGGCGGCGGGTTCGGATTCGGCGAGTAGTTGCAGGAGCGCGGGCCAGTAGGTGGCGTCGGTGGCGTGCGCGGGCAGGGCGGCTACCGAGGTTTCGTCGAGTTCGGCGAGGGTGGCGGCGATGTGGCGGCGGGCCGGTTCGCTCAGGCGGGCGGAGAGGGCGAACAGGCCGCGCCACGGATCGGCTTCGTCCTTGCCGTCCAGCGAGCGGACCAGCGCGCCGAGCACGTCGGTGTTCGCGAATTGCGGGTTCGTCGACAAGGCCCACAGGGCAACAGGATCGAGTCGGCCGATCACGGTGAGCAGCGCGGGCGAGGCGTTCCGGTTGACCGCGGTGAGCAGGAATCGGCCGACCTCGTGCGTGGTGCCGCGGCCGAAGAAGATGTCGCCGAGGGTGCCCGCGAGATCGGGGTCGACCTTGCAGAACAGGGCGAGCATCGCGTGATGCAGGGTGGGTGGGCCCGCCAGGACGGTGTGGAGCATGGCCGGCACCCGCTGGCGTGGGCCTGCCAGCAACTGCCGCACGATCCGGCTCAACGTGTGCGCCGGATAGGCATACGCGGCGGTGAAGACCAGGCCCGCGTCATCGAGGACGGTCTGCTCCAAGGCCGCGATCAGCGGCTCGTTCACCACCGAGAGGAACCGCGCGGCCGTCACATAGTCGCGACGCCGCAGCAGCTCGTTGATGATGAGGGTGATCGGCTCCGGCCTGCCGTATCGCATCAGCTGTTCGAAGACGTTCGGGTCGAGGTACGGCGCACCGTCGGCCGCGTAGACGGCATCGACCGCGCACAGCGCCTGCGCGCATTTCTGTGGATGTTTGATGCCGACCGCGCCGAGGAATCGAGCGGCGAGCACCGGCGGCACCACCCGCTCGAAGAGCGCGACGCCCACGGCCACCGGAAAGATCGGCACGATCGGGCTGACCCGCCGGAAGGTGTCCGCGTGCTCGGCGTGCAGTGCGCGCAGGATCTGCTGCTGTATCGCCGACAGGTGCACCGCGCCGAGACGGGCCAGCGGTGCGAGGTGTTGCGGCGGCACTTGCAGTGTGCGCGCGAGGACCACGAGCTGTGTCTGAGCTTCCAGTTCGGTTTCGATCATCAGCTGCCGAAGAGGATCTTGCGCGAGACCTTACGCAGCGGAGCGGGCATCGCGGTGAGGGCGGCGTCGATAGCCCGGCGCAGCGCCCGCACCTCGTTGTTGCGCGCGGCGCGGAACAGTTCGATCAGCTCCCTGGCCTCGGCTTCGGTGAGCAACTCGAACGCGTGCACCTCCCCGCCGACCTCACGCGCCAGCGCACGTCGATATTCCATGCGGACTGACCATGCCCTATTCCATTAGGCACGTACGCGATTCACCGGAACTTTGTGTGTTCCGACAACTATTGCTCCACACCACCTGTTTCCGCGGTGTGGCATCGCCTCGTGCCGATGAACACCTCCAGACACACGACGGCCCCCGGTCAGCAGATATCGACAGGGGCCGTCGGGCAACGGTTTTCGGCTCAGCCGATCCGACGCCAGTTCTCGAGCGCGCTGGATGCCAACACCTGACGTGCCGGTCAGCACGGCGGGCACCCCAGTAAACCGGGCCTCGGCTCGCACTTCAGATCGAGATTTGCCGAGCTATAGGAAATGCTATAGTTCGAGGGTGGATTGGGACATCTACCAGACCGAAGAGGTCGCATCGTGGATCGAGGATCTGCGACGCACCGATCCAGTCGCCGCCGACCAGGCAGAGGCGGCGGTAGACATCCTGTCCGAACACGGTCCGACGCTCGGCCGCCCGCTCGTCGACACTCTCACCGGGTCGAAACTCGCCAATCTCAAAGAGCTGCGCCCCCGCCGAACGATGATCAGAATTCTATTCGTCTTCGATCCATGGCGGTCGGCGATTCTGCTGGTGGGCGGGGACAAGACCGGCAGGTGGAAGACGTGGTATGAGCAGGCGATTCCCCAAGCCGAGACGCTCTACGAGATCTACCTGAAAGAACGAGCAGAAGAGGAAGGCCAACGATGAGCAGCTTCAAGAAGTGGGATCGGGACGCCTACCGCAACCGCGTCGGCGACGACGAGGCCGCACGGCGGCGTGGTGCGATCATGGCCGAACAGTGGGGCTACCAGCTTGCCGAGGAACGCAAGCGGCTGGAGTTCACACAGGCAGGCTTGGCGGAAATCATGGGCGTCAGCCCGGGACGGGTCTCCCAGATCGAGCGCGGCGAAGTCGCCACCGTCGCGGCGATCGCCGCTTACGTCGCCGCGCTGGGCGGGAAGCTCGAACTGCTTGCAGACATCGGTGGACACCTGCTCCGCATGCCAGCCGATCCAGCCGCATAAACAGCCCAATTCGCAATATCCATTTTGCAAGCAATCATTGGGGGCGACCGCCTCCTGAACCTCAGCCGTCAGCATCGCAAGGCCGCTTCAGAGAGCACGGACCTGCCTGGATTACAGCAATCGCGGCGCTCGTCGCAGCGTTAACCGGCCTTGCAGGAGTCGTAGTGGGCCGAGCAACGGCGCCACCGCAGACACCAGTCGCTGCTCCAGCACCGACAAGCTATTCGCTGTCGACTACCTCGCCCCCTGCACCAACTATTGCTGCTGACCCCACGACCGTGGCACCGAGTTCTGCGGTACCCCAAACCGCCGGTCAATTGTTGGTCACCGACTGCTAGGTCGCTGTGGCGCCAGGGTATGGCGTCGGGCTATCGAAATCGAAGGACTGCCCGTTGCCGACTGAGAGTGAAGTCTCAGGCGTACGGTTCGGCAGCGTCATGCTCTCGGTTAGCGGGAAAGGCACGCTGACAATCCTGGAGCCATCGCAGGAGCCCGGCTACGATCCCTGCCGGAAGAATACCCGCTACAAACAAAACGTGAACCAGGTCGACGCGGGCACGACTGTCTGCTTCATCGGAAATGGCATCGTAGCGGCGATCACGCTCACCGAACCTATGCCGTATACGAGGTTGAGCGACGCGCTCGCTTTCCGACTGACAATCTGGCAAGGATAAGCGCGGCTCGCCAGAACATCACCGGGCCGCAGGAATCAACCTGTTGCCCGGCTACCTCTCATCGCAAGGGGCAGCCGGGCAAGGGCTTTCGGCTCAGCCGAGCAGGCGCCAGTCTTCGAGGCCCTGGTAGAGCGGGACGCTCTGGGCCAGCTTGGAAACCCGACCACGCAGGGTGTCGACATCGGAGGTGCCTGCCAGGGCGGCGGCGATGATGTCGGCCACCTCGGTGAACTCGGTGTCGCCGAAGCCGCGGGTGGCCAGGGCAGCCGTGCCGATGCGCAGGCCCGAGGTGACCATCGGGGGGCGAGGGTCGAACGGAACCGCGTTGCGGTTCACGGTGATACCGACCTCGTGCAGCACGTCTTCGGCCTGCTGACCGTCGAGTTCGGAGTTACGCAGGTCGACCAGGACCAGGTGCACATCGGTGCCGCCGGTCAGGACCGAAACACCTTTGCCCTGCACATCGGCACCGGTCAGACGCTCGGCGAGGATCCGCGCACCGGACAGGGTACGTACCTGACGGTCGGCGAACTCCTCGGTGGCAGCGATCTTGAACGCGGCGGCCTTGGCGGCGATCACATGCATGAGCGGGCCGCCCTGCTGACCGGGGAACACCGCGGAGTTGAGCTTCTTGGCGAACTCCTGCTTGGCCAGGATCAGGCCGGAGCGGGGGCCGCCGAGGGTCTTGTGCACCGTCGAGGACACCACGTCGGCGTACGGCACCGGCGAAGGATGCAGACCGGCGGCGACCAAACCGGCGAAGTGCGCCATGTCGACCCACAGGTAGGCGCCGACCTCGTCGGCGATCTCACGGAACCGCGCGAAGTCCTGATGACGCGGATACGCCGACCACCCGGCGACGATCACCTTCGGCTTGGCCTTGCGCGCGATGTCACGCACCTCGTCCATGTCGATCCGGTGATCTTCCTTCGACACACCATAGGAGTGGACGTCGTAGAGCTTGCCCGAGAAGTTCAGGCGCATGCCGTGGGTGAGGTGACCACCATGGGCGAGGTCCAGACCGAGCAGGGTCTCGCCCGGGTTCATCAGCGCCATCAGCACCGCGGCGTTGGCCTGGGCGCCCGAGTGGGGCTGCACGTTGGCGAATTCGGCGCCGAACAGTTCCTTGGCACGGTCGCGAGCCAGGGTCTCCACCACGTCGACGGCCTCGCAGCCGCCGTAGTAGCGCCGGCCCGGGTAGCCCTCGGCGTACTTGTTCGTGAGGACCGAGCCCTGCGCCTGCAGGACCGCGCGCGGCACGAAGTTCTCCGAAGCGATCATCTCGAGGGTGTCGCGTTCACGGGCGAGCTCGCCCGCCATCGCGGCGGCCAACTCGGGATCGAGCTCACCGAGAGACTGGGTATTCACCGAAGCGGTCGTCTGCGTCACGCCGTCGAGTCTATTGCCGACCGTGTGCGAGCCGAGCACGGGGATACCGCAACACCGTCCGAGCCGCTACCGGAGAGATCAGGGTCACAGCCCGTCTGACCAGGTTCGATAGCCGTCGAACGTGCGAACTCGCTGTTCAACCCCGGCCGCCACGCCGTCATCCGGTAGCGACACCCATCCGCCGGATCGCCCCCGGCGTCAGCGGCTCGTCGAGCAGACGCCCGAACCGCTCGACCCGATCCTGGGCGTCGACCGCGCCGTCGAGCCACCCACCGAGCAGGCGGTAACCCTCGACATAGGTGCTGATGTAGGCCCGCCACAGCGGCGAGGACAGGAACCGCAGCGACTGGCGCGCCCGTTCCGGCGTCGCCAGGATCCACCGCTGCAGGAACAACGCCACCTCGTCCTCGCTGCGATGCTGATCGTGCAGCAGCAGCGCGGCGTCCTGACGAACGTTCAGCAGTTTCGCCGACGCGGTCGAGAAGCGTTCGGCCCGTTCACCGTCGAAGCGAAGGCCGAGGTCGGCGTAGATCTCCTGCGCCCAGACTCCCCAGCCGGGCCCGACGATCGACCGCAGGGCCAGGTCGGCGAGGCCCTCGGCCATCAGGCACTGCGGGGTGTTGACCAGGAACAGCGTCTGCTCGTCCTCGCCCGCCGCGACCAGCCCGGCCTCCTTGCGGCAGTGCTCGGTGTGGTGGCCGGGGTAGGCCTCGTGCGCGATGAGCGCGGGGAGGTTGCCCATGTGCTGTTTGAGGTCGGAGTTGATCGCGACCGTCGAGGCGAAATTGCCCAGGTAGTAGTTGAAGCCGGACCACGGCTTGTCGCCGACGACCTCGTAGGTGACGTGCTCGTTGTCGGGCAGCGGATAGCGGTCGCGCACCCGCTCGCGCAGCGCACTGGAGAACGCTTCGACACAGGCACCGAGCTTTTCCGGGGGGATCTCGTCACCGCGACGGTAGGCGGCCGCGCGTTCGGCCAGCGGTCCGTCGCCGCCGAGCACCTCGTCCATCTGCCGGTGCGCTTCGCGGTAGTCGTCGGGGTCGCCCGGTGCGATGTCGACGTCGAAGTAGGCGCGGACCTCGTCGACGAAGCCGATCGGCTCACCGGCGAACTTGCGGGCCGAGCATTCCATCGCCACCAGGTGGGCATCGAGGAATTCGGTGCGCTGCGCCGAGAGCCCGGCATCGGGCAGGGCGGCGCGCAGATCGACCGCGCGCCCGGCCAGCTCGGTGGGCACCGGGACGGCCGCGTTCTCGACATCGCGGCGCAACTGCGGGTCGCCGGTGTAGGCGTCGACGAACCCCTCTTCGAGGCGTTCGAAAGCCAAACCCAGGCGCAGGTATTCGGTGACAAGTGGATGTGACCCCATCCGCCCGACCTTACGTGGTCGATCGGAAAATGGTGTCTTACCTCGGCGTTGTCGCTGGTTACCGACCAGTAGCCAAACCCCCTGTTGCGCGCGGGCAGCGAGCACGGAGCACAATCTCGCTATGCGGTCAGAGTTATCCCGGATCTCACCAGACGGGCAGCCAAGCTGTGCGGATGCGCCCGGACGGAGGGTCGGGTAGGTGGCGCGGATGAGTGAACCGAGCCCCTATGTGGAGTTCGATCGAAGCCAGTGGCGCACACTGCGCAAGTCGACTCCCCTGGTACTGACCGAGGACGAGCTGACCGGCCTGCGCGGTCTCGGCGAGCAGATCGACCTCGACGAAGTCGCCGAGGTCTATCTGCCGCTGGCCCGGTTGATCCATCTACAGGTCGCGGCCCGGCAGCGGCTGTTCGCCGCCACCGCCACCTTCCTCGGCGAGAAGCATCCCGACAAGCAGGTGCCGTTCGTGATCGGTGTCGCGGGCAGTGTCGCGGTCGGCAAGTCGACCACCGCGCGCGTGCTGCAGGCGCTGCTGGCGCGCTGGGATCACCACCCCCGGGTCGATCTGGTGACCACCGATGGATTCCTGTATCCCACAGCAGAACTCATTCGTCGCGGCATCATGCACCGCAAGGGTTTCCCGGAGAGCTACGACCGGCGCAAGCTGCTGCGATTCGTCACCGAGGTGAAGTCGGGCGCCGAAGAGGTGTGCGCGCCGGTGTATTCGCACAAGTCCTACGACATCGTGCCCGACGAGAAACACTGTGTTCGTCAGCCCGACATTCTCATCGTCGAGGGGCTGAATGTGCTGCAGACCGGGCCGCGACTGATGGTGTCGGACCTGTTCGACTTCTCCATCTATGTCGACGCCCGCATCGAAGACATCGAGAACTGGTATGTGCAGCGCTTTCTCGCGTTGCGCAAGACCGGCTTCGCCGACCCCGACGCGCACTTCCACCACTACGCGGCCTTCGACGACGAACAGGCCACCGCGGCCGCGCGCGATATCTGGCACTCGACCAACCGGCCCAACCTGGTGGAGAACATCCTGCCGACGCGCCCCCGCGCGACCTTGGTGTTGCGCAAGGACTCCGACCACACGATCAACAGGCTGCGGCTGCGCAAACTCTGATCGGCTCGCCCGCCGGCACCGCTCAGCCGGTGGCCGTCGGCGAGCCCAACGAGACGACCTGCGTCGCCACTTCCGTGGTGTCCTCGCCCTGGTGGACGACCAGGACGCCATGCGGCGTGCCGCGCGCGTCGGTGGGCTCACCGGCGACCACCTCGAACATCGGCTCCTGCGCCTGTTTGCGCGGGAGCATGTCGACCACCGGGTACTCCCCGACCGGCGCCCACCCCTGCGCCGCCAACTGCATCCGGTCGACCGTGCTCGGCGCGCCCGCGAGGTCGGCCCACTTGCGGGTGGCGATCGTGATCGAACCCTCGGCGCTCCAGCGCGGGCTGTAGGCCGCCGAGCACTCACCCGGCAGCGTGGGCATGGCCAGGACGCCGTTGGTGGCGGCGTCGATGGTCGCCACGTTGCCGCTGCCGCAGGTCGCGCTGCGCGCGGTGGCCCCGGCCAGCACGAAGGTGTGCCCATCGGGACCGGCGGCGGCCGACAGTCCGGCGTCGATGCCGGGCACCCGGCCCAGCGGCAGGATGACATCGGCGCCGATGGCGTAGAGGTGATTCTTCTCCCACCACAGGCCGCGCGATTCCACCCGGGCCAGCAGCACGAACTCGTCGGTGGCCGCCACCAGTTCGGCCCCGCCCCACCCGCCACCGGTGAGCGGACTCGGCGAATCCGGCAGGACGATCTCGCGTTCGGGCGCAGCGGGCTCGGAACCGGCCAGGTCCATGCTCATGATTTCGCCGGGCTCCCGCCACCAGCCGACCACCGAACCACGCAACGCCACCGCGTTGGCGCAGTCACACGGTATGCGGGTCACCGACCGGTCGCGCACACCCACCGCGACCAGCGTCTTGCTACCGCTCTCCACCGCGAAGGCGTAGTGCCCGTCCCTGGTGAACGCCACCGCGGCCGACGAATAGCCGAAACTGCCCGGCGCCCGCACGGTTTCGCCGCCGCGCACCACCGCCAGCTCGGCATCGGTGCGATAGGCGAACACCGGGCCCTTCGCGGCCTGCTCCTCGGCCGGCGTCAGCCGGGGCGGTGCGGGCTGGTCGACCTCACCGCAGCCCGCGACGACCGCCACGGCACCGAGCACCGCGATCCGCGCACGCCATCCGCTCGTCTTCGTCGCAATTCCCACAGCTCACACCCCTGCAATGTGTCGTCGGGCCCGGTCTCGCGCAGCAGCCTAGCCCGGGGCCGCGCCGAATCGGGCCTACTCCGCTACAACGTCCAGGCCGCGTCGAGCCTGGTCGCCACGTCGATATTGCGGACAGCCGCGATCTCCGGCTTGCGGATCTCTTGAGCGACGTACCGGGCGACGAACCGGCGGATCTCGTGGTCGACACTGGCCAGCACCCGCAGCAACTCACCGCGCTTGGAGCTGCTGGCGACGTTGACCCGCACGTCGCCGGGACGCGGCTCGGCGATATCGATGACCACCCGCAGCGGGTCGGCGGTGCGCGCGGTGAGGTGCAGATGCACGGTGCCGTCCACCCGGAACCGCGACCGGTCGACCGCCAGATCGAGAACCAGATCCACGTGCAGGGGAATGGTCAGTTCGAAGGAGATGAAAGCGTCGACGAAACGTACGATGCGTGGTTGCCCGAGCTCCACCTGCGCGGTGACCTTCGCCAGTCGGCCCGGCCCCACCCCGATCGGCCCGAAATCGAATGCGGCTCCGGTGAGTTGGCTGAACGCGTCGGCGATGCGCTGCTCGGAGACGGCGTATTCCAGGAAACGCCTGCCGAATTCCTCATAACTGATGTAAGAAGGCTGTCCGGGTTCCACTGACCGCAGAGTACGCGACGGCTACGCCATCACACGCCGAAACGGCGGTGGCGCGCCGCGTAATCCCTTAGTGCGCGCAGGAAATCGACACGCCGGAACTCCGGCCAATACGCCTCGGTGAACCAGATCTCCGAATACGCGCTCTGCCACAACAGGAATCCCGAAAGTCGCTGCTCGCCAGATGTTCTGATCACCAGATCCGGGTCCGGCTGACCGGAGGTGTAGAGGTGCTGGCCGATCGCGTCGACCGTGATCGACTGCACCAGATCCTCACCCGACTCGCCCGAGGCGATCTCCTGGCGCACCAGCGAGCGCACCGCGTCGGTGATCTCCTGGCGTCCGCCGTAACCCACCGCGACATTCACGTGCACGCCATCGCGCCCGCTCGTGCGCTCGGCGGCCACCCGCAGACGTTTGGCGATCAGCTCGGGGAACCCCTCGAGCGACCCGACGATCCGCACACTCCAGTTCTGCTCCGGGGCGGACAGTTCCTCGACGACATCGGTGATGACCTCGAACAGGGTCTCGAGCTCTTCGGGGTCGCGGCGCAGATTCTCGGTGGAGAGCAGGTAGACGGTGACCATCTCGATGCCCTGGTCGGAGCACCAGCCGACGAGCTCGGCGATCTTCAGCGCGCCGACGCGATGGCCGTGGCTCACATCGGTGAACCCGTTCTCACGCGCCCAGCGTCGATTGCCGTCGCACATGACGGCGACGTGGCGAGGGTGCTGCTTGTCTGCCAGCTGCTGCGACAGCCTGGCTTCGTAGATGCGGTACGGCAATCCACGCACCCGACCAAGAAACTCCACAGCCGCACCCTACGCCTGGACCGCCTCGCGCCCCCGCCTCCCCAGGGTTTGCCGTAACCTGAGGACGGTAACCTACGGTACCGTAGGTTTTGGCTCGGGAGGTTACGTGGACGATGTCCTGACTGAGATCGCCACGGTGATCAAGCCGCGCTTTCGCGGCTGGATCCATACGTGGGCGGTCGGAGTCGCCGCTGTCGCGGTGACCGTACTGGTGGTGTTCGGGTTCCTCACGTCGTTGACCGCGGGCTGGTCGACGCTGCTCTACGGGATCTCGGTGTGCGCGCTGTTCGGGGTGAGCGCGGTGTATCACCGGGTCACCTGGGCGAGCGTGCGCACGCGAGTGCGGATGAAGCGGGCCGACCATTCGATGATCTTTCTGTTCATCGCGGGCAGTTACACGCCGTTCGCGCTGCTCGGGTTGCCCGGGCGGACCGGGCAGATCCTGCTGGTCGTGGTGTGGGCGGGGGCCATCGCCGGGATCGCGTTGAAGTTGTTGTGGCCGACCGCGCCCGCGTGGGTGGGGGTGCCGCTGTACCTGCTGCTGGGGTGGGCGATCGTGCCGGTGATCCCCGAGCTGCTGCACAACGTCGGCGTGGCGCCGCTGGTGCTGCTCGCGATCGGTGGCGTGATCTACAGCGTGGGGGCTGTTCTCTACGCGACCAAGTGGCCCAACCCCTGGCCCGACTTCGGGCACCACGAGTTCTTCCACGCCGCGACGGTCGTCGCGGCACTGTGCCATTACCTCGCGATCTGGCTGGTCGTACTCGGCTGAACGGCGCGTGCGCGTCGCCTCGACCCGGGCGCCTTCTATGCTCGGTAGTTGTGTCACCCGTCAGCGCAGCTCGTGATGCCCGGGCGTCCTCGGGCGCCGGGCTCGGGCGTGCGCGGTGAACCGGCTGGTCCGGTGGGCGCTGCGGTCCTACTGGGGACTCGCGCTGGTAGTCATCACCGCCAACATGGTCGGGGTCGCGGCCATCTTCCTGGTCAGCTGGGCGGGTGGCGTGTTCACCCGGATCGGCGACGACTGGAGTGACGCGGCGGTACTGATCCTGATCTACCCGGTCCTCGCCTTCTGCCTCGGGATCGGGATCGCGCTCTACGACCGGCGCCGCTATATGCGCTGGCTCGACGACAACCGCAAACCGACGCCGGAGGAAGCGCGAGTCCTGATCCGGCTGCCCGCCGCGATCACCCTGCGCGCGATCATCCTGTGGACACCGGGCGTCGCGTTGACCGTCTGGCTCGTGGACCGGTTCACCGACTATCACAACATCACCGTGCTGCTGGCCGGATTCACCCTCGGCGGGCTGGAGGCGGCGGGCGCGATCTACCTGATCCTGGACCGCCTGATCCGCCCGGCCGTGCCGATCATCACCGCGGTGCTCGGGCCGACCGTGCACCCCAGTTCGACCGTGCTGGTGCGGGTGCTCGTCACCTGGGCGGTATCCAGTGCGCTGCCGGGGCTGATCATCATCGTCGTCCTCAGCGATACGACCACGCCCGCATCCGATCGAGTGCGCGCGGCGTGGTTGTTCTCGATCGTCGCGCTCGGCGTCGGCGCCCTCGCCACCGCCCTGCTCGCGCGCTCGGTGGCCACGCCGATGCGCGCGATGTACCGGGCGCTGGACCGGATCACCCGCGGCGAACTCGATGTGCGGGTGCCCGTCGGCAGCGCGAGCGAGATCGGCCGCCTCGAACACTCCGTCAACGAACTCGCCGCCACCCTGCGCGACCAGATGCACACCGAGGACGTGTTCGGCAGGCACGTCGGCTCCACGGTGGCCGAACGCGCCCTGTCGGGCAGCAGCGATCTCACCGGCGATGTGCGCATCGTCTCGGCGCTGTTCGTCGACGTCACCGGCTCGGTGCAGCTCTCCGCCGAAATGGCCCCCGAGGATTTCGTCCACAAACTCAACCGGCTGCTCGCCACCGTCGTAGCGGCCACCGAGGACAACGGCGGCCTGGTGAACAAATTCGCCGGCGACGCCGCGCTGTGCATCTTCGGCGCCCCCTCCGCCCTCCAGGACAACGCCACCCCCGCCCTGCGCGCCGCGCGCCGCATCCGCGACGAAGTAGTCGCCACCGGCGAACTCGACGTCGGCATCGGCGTCGCCCGCGGACAGGTGTTCGCGGGCGACGTAGGCGCCGACACCCGCCTCGAGTTCACGGTCATCGGCGACGCGGTCAACGAGGCGGCCCGCCTCACCACGGTGGCGAAGGAAGCGCCACGGCGGGTGCTGGTGAGCGATGCGATCTGGCAGGCCGCGACCCCCGCCGAACGCGCCAAGTGGAAGCGCTACAAGGACTTACGGCTGCGCGGAATCCCCGGCCGAACCCGGACCTGGACCGACATCTCACCGAGACAGTGAGACTCAGGCCCGTTACCGCCGAAGCGACGCCGTCAGCGCGGCGGGGTCGGTGACCGGGAGGTCGCAGACCGAGCCTCGGCAGACATAGGCGGCGGGGGTGCCGTTGACGAGGGGACAGTCGGTGAGCAGCGGGGCGGTGTTCGGTGGGGCCGCGAGGATGATCGAGCCGCCAGGCGCGGATGCGCGGGCGGCGGCTAGCAGTTCCATTGCGGTGGAGGTCTTTTCGGTGGCCGCGATGGCCACCTGGTAGGGACCGCGGACCGCCGCTTCGGCGACGGAGAGCCAGTTGCCCGCCGTGCGGGGTGCGCGGGCCAGCAGGATCGCGCCGAGGGCCAGGGTCTGGTCGGCGAGTTCGCGGTAGCGGATCGCGCGGTCGGGATCGGCGAGCGCCGAGGCGGTGAGCAGGGCCTCGGCCAGGGCGGAGGCGCCGGCGGGGGTGGCACCGTCGACGGGGTCGCGGGGACGGGCGACCAGGGTTTCGGCATCGTCGGCGGTATCGAACCAGCTGCCGGGGCGTTCGGCGTCGGCGAAGTGGTCGATCGTGTTGTCCAGCAACAGTTGTGCGGCGGCGAGCCAGTCGGGTTCACCGGTGGCCTGGTAGAGGGCGAGCAGGCCGTTGACGAACCAGGCGTAGTCCTCGAGAACACCGGGCGGGGCGCCCGCGACACCGTCGAGGGAGGCGCGGCGCAGCCGCCCGCCGACGAGGTGGACGTCGAGCAGGTAGCGGGCGCACCGCACGGCGGCGGCGATCCACGACGGTTCTTCCAGTGCCGCACCGGATTCCGCGAGCGCGGTGATGGCCATGCCGTTCCAGGCGGTGACCACTTTGTCGTCGCGGGCGGGCTGCGGGCGCCGGGTGCGGGCCTCGAACAGCTGGGCGCGCAGTCGATCGAAACGCGACGACTGATCGGCGTCGACGGGGTCGCTGTGCCGGGTGAGCACCGAGGTGCCCTGTTCGAAATTGCCCCCGGTGGTGACGCCGAGAGCGTCGGCGGCCCACATGCCGTCGAGCGGGCCGAGTTCGCCGATCAGCTCGGCGGGCGTCCACACATAGGTCGCGCCTTCGACGCCGGGCCCCTCCGGTTCGAGGTGGGTATCGGCGTCGAGAGCCGAGGCGAAACCGCCCTGCGCCGTCCCGAGATCACCGAGCAGGAATTCGACCGTTTCCCGGGTCACCCGGTGCGGCAACGACTCCAGTGGAGTCACGGGCGCGCGACGCGCGAGATGGGCGTAGGCGCGCAGCAGCAGAGCGTTGTCGTAGAGCATCTTCTCGAAGTGCGGGACGAGCCACCCGGCGTCGACCGAGTAGCGCGCGAACCCGCCGCGCAACTGGTCGTAGATCCCGCCGCGCGCCATCGCCTCGGCCGTGCGCTCGACCACGTCGAACACCGATCGGTCGCCGGTCCGCTCCCAGTGCCGCAGCAGTCCTTCCAGCAACGCCGACGGCGGAAACTTCGGCGCCCCACCGAATCCGCCGTGCGTCGAGTCCTCGTCGGCGACGATCGCGGACACCGCCTGGTCGAGAAGGTCAGGGGCAATGGCGAATTCGGCGTCGGGCAGTCCCGATGCCTGCGCCTGCAGCGCATCGGTCACCTGCCGCGCGGCCTTGTCCACGTCGTCGCGCCGGTTGCGCCAGGTCTCGGTCACCGCGCTGAGCAACTGCGTGAACGACGGCATGCCGCCGCGCGGCTGCTTCGGGTAGTAGGTACCGCAGTAGAACGGTGCGCCGTCGGGCGTGAGGAAGCACGTCATGGGCCAGCCGCCCTGCCCGGTCATGGCCACGGTGGCGTTCATGTACACCGCGTCCAGATCGGGACGCTCCTCCCGATCCACCTTCACGCAGACGAAGTCGGCGTTCATCTGCTCGGCCGTCGCGAGGTCCTCGAAGGACTCGTGAGCCATCACATGGCACCAGTGGCAGCTCGCGTATCCGATCGACAGCAGGATCGGCACATTCCGCTCGGCGGCCTCGGCTAGCGCGTCGGCATTCCACTCCCGCCAGTGGACGGGGTTGTCGGCGTGTTGACGCAGATAGGGCGAGGTAGCACCGGCCAATCGGTTCACAAGTTCCACCCTGCCATACGCGCCGAGCACAGGCCGCGCCCCATGTGCTGGGCGCGCCTTTCGTCCGGCCCGAAGTGCTCAGGCAATTTCTTCGCATCCACGCTGCGACGCACCGCGCGGTCACGAATCCGCCATCGATCATTAACCTTTCACGCTCAAATCAACGCGATCGCAACGGTGTTCGGCCGCTCCGCCTGGCCGTATACCTAGAACCCGGATCCAGCATCCTTCGTGATTCGCTCGGCCATAGGGGAGTGCATTGTCTGTGCAAGCGGAAACCGGCGAAATTCCGGCTTCCGCGGCAACACGCCGAGCAGTTGTCACAACGGCATGTGTCGCGGTCGCGGTCGCCCAAATGGCGACGACCATCTACCTGCCGAGCATGCCCGCGCTCGGCGCCGACATCGGTGCCGGTGACAGCGTCCTGCAGCTGTCGGTGGCCGTGTTCGTGGTGTTCGCCGCGCTCCCGGTGGTCGCGTGGGGAAGGGCAGCGGAAAGGTTCGGCCGGGTACCCGCCTTCGTGGCGGCCGGGCTGTGTTTCGTCCTCGCCAGCGCGGGCCTCGCGCTGATCACCAGCGCTCCGGAATTGCTCGGGCTGCGCGTGGTCCAGGCGATCGGCGCGGGCGGTATCGCGGTCGTCGGCCGGATGATGATCAAGGATCTGTTCACCGGCGCGGAGCTCGCGCGCCAACTCGCGCTGTTGTCGATGGCGTTCGTCGTCGCGCTCGGCGGCGGGCAGGTGATCGGCGGCATCGTCACCTCGACGGTGGGATGGCGCTACGGATTCGTCGTGCTGGCCGTGCTCGCCGCGGTGCCGGTCGCCTTCGCCCTGCGCATCTCACTGCCCCGGCGCGAACCGGGACCGAGGGACAAAGGCGCAGCTGGACGTCTTTTCACCGACCGCGTCTTCGTGGTCAGCGCGGTAGCGGGCGGGGTCGGATTCGCCGTCATCGTGATGATCCAGCAGAAGTCCGCGTTCATCTTCACCGACCGTTTCGCGCTCTCGCCGTGGGTGTTCGGCCTGTTCGGTGTCCTCTACGGCGCTGCCTACCTCGGCGGGGCGACCTACGTCCGGCAGCGCGTGCGAGGGGTGGGAGCGCACGCCATGATGCGCCAGGGCGCCGCGATCATGCTCGCGGGCTGCGTGCTCATCACCGCCGTGTGGGCCGTCGATCTGCCCAGGGCGCTCGCACTGCCGATTTTCCTCGCCGGCTACATCACCACGACCTTCGGCCAGGCGACGCTGTTCCCCAACAGCGCCGCGCACGCTGTCAGCCACCTCGCCACCGGAGCCGCCATCGCCGTCTCGTGGTGCGCGCTGGTGCAGCAGGGCCTGGCGGGCATCGCCTCGCTGGCCGGCCCCACCCTGTCCGGGCTGCTCCCCTGGTCCCTCGCCATCACGCTGCTCGCCGCGGTGAACGTCCTCGTCGTCGCGGCGCCCGAGAAAACTGACGCACCCTCGCCAACAAAGGAATGAACGGAATGGCCAGAAACCAATTCGCAAATATCCGCAGGCAGTTGCAACTGAGCAATACATTTTGGGACGACAGCACCGCCCACGGACTGGTCGATATCATCGCCGATGATATGCGCGAGGGAATTGTCCATTCTCGCGACGGCCGAACGATCGTCAACTTCTCATCCTATTCCTATCTCGGTCTTGACAGCGATCCACGAATCATCGAGGGCGCCCATCGCGGGCTCGACGAAACCGCGACGATCAATTCCTCCATTTCCCGGATGCGCATCCGGCTCGGTCTGCTGGAGGAGGCCGAACAGCGGCTCTCCCGGACCTTCGACGCGCAGGCGGTCACCGTGTCGTCGTGTGCGGCCGCCGCGTGGGCGACCTTGCCGCTGCTCGCCTCCGGTGAGCTCACCGACGGGCACCCGCCGCTGGTGGTCTTCGACAAGAACGCGCACTTCTGCCTGAACGCGATGAAGCCGCTGGTCGCGGACGAGACCGAGTTGGTCACGATCGAGCACAACGACATCGCCGCCTTGGAACAGTTGTGCCGCAGCCATTCGCACGTGGCCTATGTCGCCGACGGGGTCTACAGCACCGGCGGCGGCGCACCGCTCGCCGAGTTGCACCGGCTCCAGGATCGATACGGCCTGTTCCTGTATTTCGATGAGGCGCACGGCATTTCGACGCTGGGCAGCCACGGCCGCGGCTATGTTCTCGGAGCCTACGAGGGCTGGCGCGAACGGACCCTCGTGATCGCCTCGCTCAACAAAGGCTTCGGCGCCAGCGGCGGCGTGATCTTCTTCGGCGCGGCGGGCGACGCGTCGCGTACACCCACCCTGTTGCGCACGAGCGGCCCGCTGATGTGGTCGCAGCGCGTCAACACGGCCGGACTCGGCGCCATCATCGCCGCGTGCGACCTCCACGACGACGGCACCGTCGATCGGCTCCAGGTCGCGCTCCAGGAGCGGGTTCGCCTGTTCGACTCGCTGGTCGACACCGACCTCGCCGGTGACGGCCTGCCGATCAGATTCGTGAGCATCGGCCGCGAGGACGTCACCGTCGCCGTGGCTCGGGACATGCTCGACGCCGGTTTCTACACCTCGCCGGTGTTCTTCCCGATCATCCGCCGTGGCAGCGCGGGCCTGCGCCTGATGCTGCGGGCCGATCTGGACCCCGACACGATCCGCCGCTTCGCCGACACCCTGAGCTCGAGCCTCGCCGCGCATCAGGACCGGGAGGAACTACCAGCATGACCGCCGTCATCGAGAACACCCTCGGGTTCGAAGCCCAACGCGCCCTGCTGCGCGACCACACCGCCGAGATCGTGGCGCCGCGCCGCCGCCACGGCGACGCCAAACTGCCTGTGCGCGAACGGGTCAACCGCATTCTGGACCCGGGGACGCCGTTCCTGGAGATCGGTCGCCTCGCCGCGCACGAGGTCTACGACACCGATCTGCCCGCCGCCGCGCTGATCGTCGGCATCGGCACCATCCACGGCAGACCGTGCATGGTGTTCGCCAACGACCCGCACGTGAAGGGCGGAACCTTCTATCCGCTCACGATCAAGAAGCATCTGCGCGGGCAGAAGCTGGCCAGGGAGTACCGCCTGCCGTGCGTGTATCTGGCGGACTCGGGCGGTATCTACCTGCCGTTGCAGGAGGAGATCTTCCCCGACGAGGAACACCTCGGAAAGATGTTCCGCAATATCGCGGAGATGTCGGCCCTCGGCTTGCCGCAGATCTCGGCCGTGCTCGGCATCTGCACAGCGGGCGGCGCCTACATCCCGGCGATGAGCGACGAGACCGTGATGGTCAAGGATCTGAGCACCGTCTTCCTCGGCGGACCGCAGCTGGTGGAGGCCGCCACGGGCGTGGTGGTCGACGCGCAGACCCTCGGCGGCGCCGATCTGCACGTGCGCGACACCGCGGTGGCCGACCATCTCGCGGCCAACGAGCTGGAAGCGCTGGCGATGGTGCGCGACATCGTGTCCCGTACCCCCGGCGACCGCGTGCATCCGCCTGCCTTCGAGGCGCTCGAGCCCGCCGATGATCCGGCGCGACTGCCGGATCTGATTCCGGCGACCACCAAGAAGGAGATGGACGTCCGCGCGATTCTGCGCTGCGTGGTCGATGCCACCTCGTGGGTCGAGTACCGCAAGGACTACGGCATCACGATCGTGTGCGCGACCGCCCGGGTCGCGGGTTACGAGGTCGGGATCATCGCGAACCAGGGCGTGATCTTCCCCGACAGCGCGCTCAAGGCCACCAACTTCATCCAGATCTGCGAACAGCGCCGCATCCCACTGTTGTTCGTGCACAACGTGAGTGGGTTCATGGTCGGCGAGGAGTACGAGCGCGCCGGGATCGCCAAACACGGCGCGAAGATGGTGAACGCGGTCTCGTGCGCCACGGTGCCCAAGATCTCGCTGGTGATCGGCGGCAGTTTCGGCGCCGCCAACTTCGCGATGTCGGGGCGGTCGATGGGTGGCCAGTTCATGGCGATGTGGCCGAATGCCCGCTCCACCGGGGTCGGTGGCGAGCAGGCGGCGGCGGTGATGGCGATCCTCAAGCGCGACCGGTTGCGCCGCGAGGGCAAGGAGCTCAGCGCCGCCGAGGAAGCCGCCATCAAGCAGCCGATCATCGACAGTTTCGAGCGCCAATCGCTGCCGACCTACATCGCGGCCCGCATGTGGATCGACGCCGTGGTCGAACCGGAGGACACCCGCTCGTGGTTGGCGCGGTGCCTGTCGCTGGCGCACGAGCGCTGGGATCGGCCGCAACCCTCGGGTTCGAACTTCGGGGTGTTCCGGCTGTGATCTCCCGGCTACTCATCGCGAACCGGGGCGAGATCGCCGCCCGGATCGCCCGCACCTGCGATCGCCTCGGCATCGAGTACGTGACGGTGAGCGTGGCGGCGGACCGGTCGCTCACCTATCACGCGGCGGCGGTGTCGACCGTCGCGCTGCCCGAGCGTGACAGCCGCGACGCCGCGGCCACCAGGGCCGATACGTCGAACGGCTCGACGCGTGGCGAATCCGCGACCACCCGGCCCACCGGCTACCTCGACATCGACGCCCTGGTGCGCGCCGCGACCGAAACAGGTTGTGACGCGGTGCATCCCGGATACGGATTCCTGTCCGAGAACGCCGATTTCGCGCGTGCGGTCCGGGCGGCCGGATTGGTGTTCGCCGGCCCGAGTTCGCGGGTGATCGAGACGATGGCCGACAAGTCCTCCGCGCGCCAGGTCATGGCCGAGGCGGGTGTACCCGTGCTGCCCGGCACCGTGCGGGCGAGCGACGACCTCGATGCCCTGGTGGGCGGGGCAGCCGACATCGGGTACCCGCTGATCGTCAAGCCCGCGGGCGGTGGTGGCGGCAAGGGCATGTCGGTGGTGCGCTCGGCCGCCGGGCTGCGCGAGGCACTGGCGTCGGCTTCACGCACCGCGACAGCGGCTTTCGCCGACGGCCGCCTGCATCTGGAGCGGTACGTCGAGCGCGCACGCCACATCGAGGTGCAGGTCTTCGGCGACGAATTCGGCCACGCCGTCCACCTTTTCGATCGTGACTGCTCGCTGCAACGGCGGCATCAGAAGGTGATCGAGGAAGCACCGGCCCCACGGATTCCCGAGGCGGTGCGCGCGGCGATGTTCGCCGCCGCGGTGCAGGGCACGAAGGCTTTGCAGTACGTGGGCGCGGGCACGTTCGAGTTCCTGCTGGTCGGTGACGAGTTCTTCTTCATCGAGATGAACACACGATTGCAGGTGGAGCACACCGTCACCGAGGAGATCACCGGTCTCGACCTGGTGGAGTGGCAATTGCGGGTCGCCGCGGGCGAACCGCTGCCCGCCGACCAGGCCGAGATCGCCTACTCGGGCGCTTCGGTGCAGGTGCGGATGTATGCCGAGGACCCGTTCCGGTCGTTCCTGCCGTGCCCGGGCGGGCTCGAGGTCACCCACTGGCCGGATGTTCGCGTCGAACGCGCCTTCGCCCGCCACCTCGACGTCACCGGCGGGTTCGATCCGATGATCGCCAAACTCGTCGCGACCGGCGCCACCCGCGACGACGCGCTCACCGCGGCCCGCCGGGCCTGCGAAGACCTTCGCTGGCAGGGCATCTCGACCAACCTCGGTTTCGTCGCCCGCGTCCTGGCCGCCCCGATCGTCGCGGCGGCCGAGCACGACACCGCCTACCTGGACCGGATCGACCCGGTCGCCGAATTCGGCGATCCCGACGAGCTCAGCGCCCTCGCGGTGGCCGCCGCGCTCACCGCACCCGACCGCGCGACCCCCTGGTCGACCGGTGCGCCAGGGGGTGATCGAGCCTGGCTCGATCCCGCCGATCGCGACCTCGGCAGTCTCGACCTGTCGGTCGACGGGCGCGCGGTCACGGTGCGAGTCGGCGGCTACGAGGGCGACGCGGTGCTCGTGCGCGCCGACACCCTCGACCCGAGCGGCCCCGCTGCGCAGACCACCGACCGCAGCGCCGACACCCGGCAGACGACCGAGGTGGGCGTCACCGCTCGACGAACCGACAGCGACACGATCGCGGTCGGCTCGACCCCCTGCGTCGTACGACGCGACGGCGAGGGCTGGACCTGCCAGGTAGCCGGGGTTTCCCGGCAGGTGCGCTACGCCGAATACCGCTCGCTCGGCACGACCGCGACGGATCCCGAGATCCGCTCGCCCATGCCGGGCACTCTCGTGCAGCTCCACGTCGAATCGGGCAACCCGGTCGAGAAGGGACAGCTGCTCGGCGTGGTCGAGGCCATGAAGCTCGAACACGAACTGACCGCCACCCATGCGGGGATCGTCACCGTGACCGCGGCCGAAGGCGCCGTGGTCACCACAGCTCAATCACTGTTTCTCATCGAAGAGAGGGGCGCCGCGCTGTGATGCGACATCGGCGACTACTTGCCACAGCTCTGGTATCGGCGGTGGCCGTGCTGGCGACCGCGTGTGGTGGCACGGACACCACCGCGAGAGAATCGGCGCAACCGGTCAGCGGCGGCTCGTTGACGTGGGGGGTGGAGACCGAGCCGACCACGTTGAACCCGCACCTCAACGGCCAGAGCAATACGCACCTGATGCTGCGCAACGTCTTCGAGTCGCTCCTGTCTCGCACGACCGAGGGCGGTTTCGTCCCGTGGCTGGCCACCGGTCACGAGATCTCGCCCGACGGACTCACCTACACCTTCCCCCTGCGCGAGGGCGTGAAGTTCACCGACGGCAATCCGCTCACCGCGACCGCCGTGGCCCGCAACTTCACCACGATGCAGGATGTGTCCTATTCCGGCGGCTGGTCCGCCGGGCCGCTGTCACATCTGGCCGCGGTCACCGCCCGCGATGAGCGCACCGTGGTGTTCACCCTGAAGGACCCGTACGCGCCGTTCCTCGACTTCGCCGCCGGTTTCCCCATCATCTCCTCGGCCGCGTGGGACAAGCCGCAGCTCAAGGCCGGTGGGCCGGAGATCACGGGGACCGGTCCGTTCATCCTCGACCGCTATGTGAAGGGTCAGGAACTGCACTTCCGCAAGAACCCCGACTACAACTGGGCGCCGCAGAGCGCGAAGCATCAGGGTCCGGCCTACCTCGACGAGGTGACCTACCGTTTCCTGCCCGAGTCGTCGGTGCGCACCGGCGCGCTCACCTCCGGTCAGGTCGACCTCATCGAAGGCGTCTCCGGCAACGATGCCGCGCTGTTCCGGGACAACCCCGACTTCACCTATTCGACCGGGCTGAACAACGGCAGCCCGTACACGCTGTACTGGAACGCGACCTCCGGCCCCGCCACCGATGAACGAGTCCGCAAGGCGCTCAACAACTCCGTCGACGTGAACGCGGTGCTGCAGTCGATCTATCGCGGCGAGCGCACCCGCGGCTGGGGTATCGCCTCCAGCGTCGACACCCTGTTCTACGACAAGAGCATCGAGGGCACCTACGGCGCCGACAAGGCCGCGTCGAACCGGCTGCTCGACGAAGCCGGTTGGACGGCCAAGGATTCCGAAGGGTTCCGAACCAAGGACGGCCAGCGGCTGACCATCGAACTGGTGCAGGCCCAGTCGACGGTGCGCGATCAGCGTGAGGTGCTGTTGCAGGCGGTGCAGGCACAGGCCAAGCAGAACGCGGGCATCGATCTGAAGCTGTCCTACGTCGACCTGGGCACCTACAGCGAGCTCCGCAAGAAGAACGCCTTCGGGTCGATCGCCAACTCCGACACCATCACCGGCGGCATCGACATCGAGAACCACTGGTACCCGCCGACGCCGCTGGGCACGCTGAACTACAGCCGCGCCACCGATCCCGAACTGTCCACCTGGCTGCGGGCCGCCGCCTCGACCACCGACCCCGCCGAGCGGGCGAAGCAGTATGCGCAGTTGCAGCGGTTCGCGATCGTCGACAAGGCCTACGGTCTGCCGCTCTACATTCCCGAGAACCAGATCGCGACGGGAGCCCACGTGTACGGCGCGGGATACCGTCCGTACAAGCAGCTCGCGGAGAACGCCTACGACATCTGGGTCGATCGTGGATAGGCGCCGATGACGACGGAAGCGATCGCACCGGACGTCGTGACCGCCACGGCGGACAGCGACCGCGGTGCTCGCGCCGGCACTGCCAAACGGATTGTGCTGCGGGTGATCACGGGTTTCGGCGTGCTGTGGGGTGCGACCACGCTGTCGTTCCTCGGTGTGCGGCTGGCGCCGGGCGACACGGTCGACGTGTTGCTCGGCGAACAGCAGCGCACCCCGGAGGTCGAGGCGGCCATCCGCGCCGAATGGGGTCTCGACAGTCCGGCCGTTGTCCAGTACGCCCGCTACCTGTGGAATGTGGCGCACGGGGATTTCGGGCGCTCCTATGTGTTGCAGCGGCCGGTGTCGGAAGTCATCGGCTCGCAAGCCGGTCCCACCTTGGCGCTGACCGGCGCCGCGTTGCTGGTGGCGCTGGTGTTCGCGGTGGTCGTCGCCACGAGCACGGCACAGCGGCGGCGATCGCGGTCCATCGCGAATGCTGTTGAACTGGCCCTTGTTTCGACGCCTTCCTTCTGGCTGGGCATCGTGTTGCTGTCGGTGTTCAGCTTTCAGCTGAAGGTCTTCCCGGTGGCGGCGAACAAGGGACTGTCGGCCTTGGTCCTGCCCGCACTCGCGCTCGGTCTGTCGCTGGGCGCGGTGATCTCCCAGGTGCTGCGCGACGGGCTCGAGCGCGCGCTCGACGAACCGTTCGCGGTGACGGTGCGGTCGTGGTCGGTGAGCGAGAGCGCGTTGCGGCGGCGGCACTGTCTGCGGCACGCGGCCCTGCCCGCGGTGACCCTGACCGGCTGGCTGGTCGGCGGACTACTCGGCGGGGCGGTGATCATCGAAGAGGTCTTCGGCCGCCCCGGACTGGGACGGGTGACCGTCGAAGCCGTTCTCGCGCAGGACCTGCCCGTCGTGCTGGCCGTGGCGATTCTCTCGGCGTTCGTCTACGTCGTGATCAGCACGCTGGTCGATCTGCTCTACCTGTGGCTCGACCCGCGTCTGCGCCGCGACTCACGCAATGGAGGGCGACGATGACTGCCATCGAATCGCGGCGCACCGCCGGTCGCGCACCATCTTCACATTCACGACCCGGCTGCCGGCAAGGAGCGGCGTGATGACGATCGCGGATCTTCCGCGCGCAGCGGTCGACCGAATCAGCCAGCGCGCACGAGGTTTCGCGGTATCACCCGGCGTAGCCATCGCAGCACTGACGGTGGGGCTGGTCGCGATCGCGGTGCTCGCCCCCGCCCTGCTGACCGGCGCCGACCCGCTCGCGGCCGATCCGCTCGCCGCCCAGCTACCGCCGAGTGCGCGGCACTGGTTCGGTACCGATCACCTGGGGCGGGACGTCTTCACCCGGGTCATCCACGGCGCGCGCTACTCGCTGCTCATCGGCATCACCGCTGTCGCGATCGCGGTCGTCGCGGGCACGGCGCTCGGCCTGCTGTCCGGATTGGCGCGCGGGCCGCTCGACGAGCTGATCACCCGATTCCTCGACGTGGTCTCGGCGTTCCCCGATCTGCTGCTCGCGCTGGTCCTGATCTCGTTCACCGGCCCCGGCACCACGAACCTCATCTTCGCGCTCGGCATCGCCTCGATCCCCCGGTTCGCCCGGGTGGTGCGCGCGCAGACCCTCGTCGTGCAGGAGTCCGGGTACGTCGAACAGGCGAGGACCTTCGGGCTCACCAGAGCGACGCTGGTGCGGCGCCACGTCCTGCCGCACGCGGTCGCGCAGGTCCCCATCCTGGCCACCATCGGCCTCGGCACCGCCATTCTCGGCGCGGCCGGTCTGAGCTTTCTGGGGATGGGTCCGCAACCGCCGGAACCGGAATGGGGCGCGATGCTCGCCGAGGGACGCAACTATCTGCGCAATGCCTGGTGGATCGCGGTGCTGCCCGGCGTGGCGGTGACCGCCACGGTCATCGCGGTGAGCTCGCTCGGCCGGCACTGGCAGCGGCACTACGACGGAAGGCCATCGGTATGAGTCTGATCGCGGTCGAGAATCTGCGGGTCGGGTTCGCGGGCAAGGAGGTGGTGCACGGCATCGATCTGCGGATCGAGCCGGGCGAGGCCGTCGCCCTCGTCGGTGAATCCGGGTCGGGCAAATCGGTGACGGCACGCGCGCTGGTCGGCCTGGCCGGCCCTGGCGCCGGCGTGCGAGCCGACCGTCTCGAACTCTTCGGGCAGGACGCGCGCGGTCATCGCGAGCGGCAGTGGCGGCGAATCCGCGGCAGCGACATCGGATTCGTGCTCCAGGACGCGTTGGTCTCCCTCGATCCGCTGTACTCGATCGGTAGCCAACTCGGCGAAGCGCAACGCGCGCTGACCGACCTGCGCGGGCAGGCGCTCACCGCCCGCAGCGTGCGACTGCTCACCGATGTCGGCGTCCCCGAACCCGAACTGCGGCTGCGGCAGTATCCCCACGAGCTGTCCGGTGGGCTGCGTCAGCGCGTGCTGATCGCGACGGCCCTGGCAGGCGATCCGCGTCTCATCGTCGCCGACGAGCCGACCACCGCACTCGATGTGACTGTGCAGCAACAGATCCTGGAACTCCTTCGCGCCCGCAAGGCCGACGGCACGGCACTGCTGTTGATCAGCCATGACCTGGCGGTGGTCGCCGAGGTGGCCGACCGGGTGCTGGTCATGCGTGATGGGGAGGTCGTCGAGGAGGGCAGCACGCTCGACGTACTGACCCGACCGGAGCACCCGTACACGAAGAAACTGCTGGCGGCCGTACCGTCAGCCGCTTCCCGCGGTTCGAAACTGTCGGTTCCTGACCACCCCGGCGAAACACGGCTGCCCAGCGAGCCACCCCTCCCATCGCCGACTCCGGTCGCTACCGGATCGCCGCAAGCGGAGCCGCCAGCTCGCGCCGAACCATGCACGCGGACAAGCGAAATCGACCTGCGTGAGCTGCTGCCCCCGCGTTCGGTGGACAACACCCGGGTCGTACTTTCGGTCCGCGACCTGAGCAAGACCTACGGCTCCGGATCGGCCGCCCGCACCGTGGTGGACAACGTCGACTTCGACCTGTTCGGCGGCGAAACCCTCGGCATCGTCGGCGAATCCGGTTCGGGCAAGACCACGACGGCCCGCCTCGCGCTGCGGCTAGTCACACCGTCGTCGGGCCGGGTGGTCGTCGACGGGCAACCGTGGAGCGAGCTCTCCGACACGGCATTGCGCCCGCACCGCGGTGCCGCCCAACTGATCGCCCAGGACCCGCTCAGCTCCTTCGACCCTCGCTACACCGTGGAGCGTGTCATCGGCGAAAGCCTCGACACGGTCGGGCTGCGCGGCAAAGCCCGTACCGAGCGCGTCCGCGAAATCCTCGACGCGGTCGGCCTCGCCCGCGACCTGCTCCGTCGCCACCCCCGCACCCTCTCCGGCGGCCAACGCCAGCGCGTAGCCATCGCCCGCGCCCTCGCCCCCAACCCCGCCCTCCTGGTCGCCGACGAACCCCTCTCCGCCCTCGACGTCTCCGTGCAAGCCCAGATCCTCGACCTCCTCGCCGAACTCCGATCCGAATTCGGCACCGCCCTCCTGCTCATCTCCCACGACCTCGGCGTAGTCCACCACCTCGCCGACCGCGTCCTCGTGATGAAGGACGGCAAGATCGTCGAATCCGGCGAGGCCGACACGGTCCTGCGCTCACCCCAGCACGAGTACACCCGCCAACTCGTCGCCTCGGTCCCCCGCCTTCCCGAAGCCGTCGATCGCCGATGACCACCAGAGGGACACCGACCCGAATCACCGGTCGCGGCACACCCGGCGACACGTCGATACCCTGGTACGGGTGAGCGTCGATACCCGTTCGAAGATCCGCGGTGGCGCGCGGATGCCGACCGCGTGGACACGGCCGGGCCACATCGGGTACATCGGGCCGGATCTGCGGCCCGATACGCACGCGCCGCCGGTCGCGATGCTCACCGTGGGCCTGGACGGACCGCTGATCGTGCACACCACCCGCGGTCTGATTCGCACGGGCAGCTCCTTCGCGCCTGCCCGCACCGCCCACCGCGTCGTTGCCACCCAGGGGTGGATCCTGGTGTTGTTCATCGACCCGTCGAGTGCGCCCGCGACCATGATCGCCGACGAGATGACGGCTGCGGCAGGCACTTTCGGTCTCGGTCACCGCCGCGAGCGCGAACTCGTCGAGCTGTGTGGCCAACCCGTCGTCGACCCGGATCTGCTCTACAACCGCGCCGTCGCGGGCCCGAACCTCGGCACGGACGCACGCATCGCCAGACTCACCGCCGCGATCCGTGACCAGCCTGCCAACGCCCTGCGCGCCGACCAGATCGCCGCGAACCTCGGCCTGTCCACAGGCCATTTCCTGCACCTGTTCACCCAGCACTGCGGCACCACGTTCCGCGGCTACCAACGCTGGAACCGCATGGTCTCCGCGATCACCAACGCCGTGAACGGCCACGATCTCACCCGCTCCGCCATCGACGCCGGCTTCGCCACCCCATCCCACTTCAGCGAATCCTTCCGCGCCATGATCGGCCTACCCGCCACCACGATGCTGCAGGCCGGCATCCACTTCGACCTGGGTGCCGGGGCCGTCCGGCCCGGATGAGCAACTCGGCTGCGCGATCAGAGCAGCAGCCGCGCCAGATTCTTCCCCGCCGAACGCTCGGGTAGTTCGGCCTGACGAAACCGCTGCTCAGCGGGTGGCGCTGGGGCATGATGAAATGTGGAATCCTCGCCCAGTTCGTCTAGTAGGAAGAACCGAGATGGTGCAGCTCACGCTTTCCGCGCAGCGGGCTGCGCTGGAGCGGGAGTGGGCGATGTGGGTGCCGGGCGGGGTGGGGGTTTCGGGGGCGGGGGTGCGGACCGAGGTGGCGCAGTCCTGGTCGCGGTCGTTGCGGACCGTGGATCCGGGGCGCGATCACGCGCCGGTCAGTGAGACCGATATCGGGCCACGGTGGGCGGAGTCGCCGTTGCGAGGGCCGGTGACCGAGCTGAAAGAGCAGTTGCACAGCGTCGCCGATGACGCGGGCTACGTCGCGGCGGTCACCGATGCTTCGGGGACGATTCTGTGGACATATGGCGGACCCGTGATGCGCAGGCGCGCCGAGCAGGTGAACTTCGCGCCGGGTGGCCGGTGGGACGAGGCCCACATGGGGACCAACGCACTGTCGCTGGCGTTGCGCACCGACCAGCCGCACACGGTGTTCTCGGCCGAGCATCTCGTCGCGGCACTGCACGGTTGGGTCTGTTATTGCGCACCGATCCGCGCCGCCGACGGGACCTTGCTCGGCGTGCTCGACCTGTCGACGACCTGGAAACGCTCACATCCGCTGGCCATGGCCACCGTGCGCACCATGACCAGCGCCATCGAAGCGAAATTGCACGCCGCCGCGCCCGCGCCCGCGGGAATGCGGCTGACCTGTCTCGGCACCGGCCGGTTGATGCGTGACGGTCAGCAGATCCGGTTGCGGCCACGCCACCTCGAGATCCTGACCCTGCTCGCCCTCGACGACGACGGCTACAGCCACGAACGCCTGCACTACGCCGTCTACGGTGATCGCGCGGTCGGCGCCAGCACGCTCAAATCGGAGATGTCGTACCTGCGCCGCGCCACCGGCGGCGAGATCACCAGTCGCGTCTACCGCTTCACCACTGCCCTGTCCTGCGACGCCGTCGACGTGCTGCGCGCCATCGAACGAGGCGACCTGGACACGGCCGTTCGCCTGTATCACGGTCCGCTGCTTCCCGATTCGGATACACCGGGTATCAGCGAATGGCGCGACTACCTCGAAGTCGCCATGCGCAACGCGGTTCTGAACAGCCCGGATGCGAACCACGCACTGGCATACGGTGATTGCGCCCCCGACGACATCGCCGTCCACGAACACGCCCTCGCCCTGCTCCCCGCCCGCGACGCGCGTCGCGCCGTCGCCGCCGCGCGCTTGCACAGCGCCCTTCGCGCCTGATCGGTCCGGCTTCAACGTTTTATCAACCCTCGTACCGGATAGTGATGGGCGTCACGATTCACCGGAATCAGCGAGGAGCCACCGCACATGATCTACGCCAAGCCGGGCACCGAGGGCAGCGTCGTCAGCTACGCGCCGCGATACGACAATTTCATCGACGGCAAGTGGATTCCGCCGGTCGAAGGCCGCTATTTCGAGAACACCTCGCCGGTGGACGGGCAACCGTTCTGCGAGATCGCCCGCTCGAGCGCCGCCGATGTGGAATTGGCCCTCGACGCCGCCCACCGCGCGGCGCCGGCCTGGGGTGAGACCTCGGCCGCCGAGCGCGCCAATATCCTCAACAAGATCGCCGACCGCATCGAGGCCAACCTCGAGGCCCTCGCCGTCGCCGAAACCTGGGACAACGGCAAGCCGGTCCGCGAGACCCTGGCCGCCGACCTGCCCCTCGCGGTCGACCACTTCCGCTACTTCGCGGGCGTGCTGCGCGCGCAGGAAGGCGGCATCAGCGAGGTCGACAAAGACACCATCGCCTACCACTTCCACGAGCCGCTCGGCGTTGTCGCACAGATCATTCCGTGGAACTTCCCGATCCTGATGGCCACCTGGAAGCTGGCGCCCGCGCTGGCCGCCGGAAACGCGGTGGTGCTCAAGCCCGCCGAGCAGACCCCGGCCTCGATCATGAAGGTCGTCGAACTCGTCGCGGATCTGCTGCCGCCGGGAGTTCTCAACGTGATCAACGGTTTCGGTGTCGAAGCGGGCAAGCCGCTGGCCTCCAGCCCGCGCGTGGCGAAGGTCGCGTTCACCGGCGAGACCACCACCGGGCGGCTGATCATGCAGTACGCCAGCGAGAACATCATCCCGGTCACCCTCGAACTGGGCGGCAAGAGCCCCAACATCTTCCTCCCCGACGTGCTGGCCGCCGACGACGACTACCTCGACAAGGCGATCGAGGGGTTCGTCATGTTCGCCCTCAACCAGGGCGAGGTGTGCACCTGTCCGTCGCGCGCGCTGATCGCCTCGTCGATCTACGACGAGTTCATGGCACGCTGCGTCGAGCGCACCAAGGCCATCATCAGCGGCAACCCCCTCGACGAGGCGACCATGATCGGCGCCCAGGCCAGCAACGATCAGTTCGAGAAGATCCTGTCCTACATCGACATCGGCAAGAAGGAGGGCGCCGAGGTGCTCACCGGCGGCGCGGTCCGCAGCGTCGACGGGCTGGCCGAGGGCTTCTACATCGAGCCGACGATCTTCAAGGGCAGCAACGACATGCGCGTGTTCCAGGAGGAGATCTTCGGACCCGTCGTCGCGGTCACCACCTTCGACACCACCGAGGAGGCGCTCTCGATCGCCAACGACACCCTCTACGGTCTCGGCGCCGGTGTGTGGACGCGCGATATGAACACCGCCTACCGCCTCGGCCGCGGCATCAAGGCGGGCCGGGTCTGGACCAACTGCTACCACGCCTACCCCGCGCACGCGGCGTTCGGCGGCTACAAGAAGTCCGGCATCGGGCGCGAGAACCACAAGATGATGCTCGATCACTACCAGCAGACCAAGAACATCCTGGTCAGCTACTCGGCGACGAAGCTCGGCTTCTTCTGATGGTGCAGCGCGTCGACCTCACCGAACAGGCGGCGGCGCTGCTGCGGGACTTGACCGGGCAGCACGGCCCGGTCATGTTCCACCAGTCCGGTGGTTGCTGCGACGGCAGCTCGCCGATGTGTTACCCGCGTGGCGAGTTCCGGGTGGGCGGTTCGGACGTGCTGCTCGGGTACCTGCCCGGCGACACCCCGTTCTGGATGAGCGCCGACCAGTTCGAGTACTGGAAACACACCCACCTCACCGTCGACGTGGTGCCGGGCCGCGGCGGCGGGTTCTCGCTCGAAGCGCCCGAGGGCGTGCGGTTCCTGATCCGCTCACGCCTGTTCACCGACGAGGAAGCGGCCGCGCTCGAATCGGCGCCGCCGCGAACCGGGTGATCTGAAACACCCGTAATCAGGTCGTTTCCGCAGGTCAGCGGTGCTCGATACGCACCGCTGACCTGACGGATCCACGGCCGTAACAGTCGTCAACCATTCTTCAACCCTCGACGATCACCGTTGCCGGTCGAACGCGCTTTTGTTTGTTGATGAGGAGCTCGGAGTGAGTACAGAAATCAGCCCCGCCACCGGCGAGGGCGCACCGGTCGACGACTATCTCGCCAAACGCACCCTGCGCAAGGGCTCGGCGGGCTGGGTGCTGCTCGCGGGCCTCGGCGTGAGTTACGTGATCTCCGGCGACTTCTCCGGCTGGAACTTCGGTCTCGCCGAGGGCGGATTCGGTGGTCTGCTGATCGCCACCGTCGTCATCGCCGCGATGTATCTGGCCATGGTGCTCGGCATGGCCGAGATGTCCTCGGCGCTGCCCGCAGCGGGCGGCGGCTACACCTTCGCCCGCCGCGCGCTCGGCCCATGGGGCGGATTCGCCACCGGCACAGCCATTCTCATCGAATACGCGATCGCGCCCGCCGCGATCGCCACCTTCATCGGCGCCTACGTGGAATCGCTGAACCTGTTCGGGATCACCGACGGCTGGTGGGTGTATCTGGCGGTGTACGCGCTGTTCATCGGCATCCACCTGACCGGTGCGGGTGAGGCGCTCAAGGCGATGTTCGTGATCACCGGAATCGCGCTCGTCGGCCTGGTGATCTTCGCGTTCGCGGCCGTCGGCAAGTTCGACGCGGCCAACCTGACCGATATCGCGGCCGACCCGGCGGCGACCGGGTCGTCGTCGTTCCTGCCGTTCGGCTACCTCGGCATCTGGGCCGCCATCCCGTTCGCGATCTGGTTCTTCCTCGCCGTCGAAGGCGTGCCGCTGGCCGCCGAGGAGGCCAGCGAGCCCGAGAAGAACGTGCCGAAGGGCATCATCGTCGCGATGCTGCTGCTGTGCGTCACCGGCGCGGTGGTGCTGTTCCTGGTGACCGGCGCGCTCGGCGCCCAGAGCGCCTCCGCCTCGGGCAACCCCCTGGTCGAGGCGCTGGGCGACAGCTCGATGGCCAAGGTGGTCAACTACATCGGCCTGGCCGGTCTGGTCGCCAGCTTCTTCTCGATCATCTACGCCTACTCCCGCCAGACCTTCGCCCTCTCGCGCGCCGGCTACCTGCCGACCGTCCTGTCGATCACCAACTCCCGCAAGGCGCCGGTGCTGGCGCTGATCGTGCCCGGCGTCATCGGCTTCGCCCTCTCGCTCACCGGCAAGGGCGCGATGCTGCTGAACATGGCCGTGTTCGGCGCGGCGCTGAGCTACGTCCTGATGATGGTGTCCCACATCGTGCTCCGCGTGCGCGAACCGAACATGGCGCGCCCGTACCGCACGCCCGGCGGCATCGTCACCACAGCGTTCGCGCTGGTCATCGCGGCCGCATCGGTGGCGGCCACGTTCCTGGTCGACCAGCAGGCCGCACTGTGGACGCTCGGTGTGTTCGTCGCCTTCATGGCCTACTTCGGGCTCTACAGTCGCAAACACCTGGTCGCCAAATCCCCGGACGAGGAGTTCGCGGCGATCGCCAAGGCGGAATCCGAGCTCGAGTAGGCCGTCGGGCACCCGGCAGCGTCGCCCATGCCGCCGGGCTCCGGTGGCCGAGTACTTCTCTCGAAAGGGACCCGATGACCGTGTACCGCAGCACAATCGGCGTCACGACCCACACCTTCGACGGCTTGATCGAGCTGATGGCGAAAGCCACTCCCCTGCGCAGCGGCGACGAGCTCGCCGGTTGCGCGGCGGCCACCGATGCCGAACGTGCCGCGGCGCAGTGGGCGCTGGCCGAAGTTCCGCTCACCACGTTTCTGAACGACGTCCTGGTGCCGTACGAAACCGACGAGGTCACCCGGCTGATCATCGACAGTCACGACCGGGCGGCCTTCGGGCCGATCGCGCACCTGACGGTCGGCGGGCTGCGGGACTGGTTGCTCGCCGTCGCCGCCACCGAGGATTCGGCGGCGACCCTGGCCGCGGTGTCGCCGGGGCTGACGCCGGAGATGGTGGCCGCTGCCAGCAAGATCATGCGCAATCAGGACCTGATCGCGGTCGCCAAGGCGGCCGAGGTGACCGCGGGGTTCCGCACCACCATCGGCCTGCCCGGCCGGTTGAGCACGCGGCTGCAACCCAACCATCCGACCGACGATCCGCGCGGGATCGCCGCCGCCACCTTGGACGGGCTGCTGCTGGGCTGTGGCGACGCGGTGATCGGCATCAACCCCGCCACTGATTCACCGCAGGCCACCTCCGATCTCCTGCATCTGCTCGACGACGTGCGATTGCGCTTCGACATCCCGACCCAGTCGTGCGTGCTCTCCCACGTCACCACGACCATCGGATTGATCGAGGCGGGTGCGCCGGTGGATCTGGTGTTCCAGTCCGTCGCGGGCACCGAGGGCGCGAATACCGGCTTCGGCGTGAACATCTCGCTGTTGCGGGAGGGAAACGACGCGGGACGATCCCTGCGGCGCGGCACCGTCGGCGACAACGTGATGTACCTCGAGACCGGACAGGGATCGGCGCTGAGCGCCGATGCCCATCTGGGCGTGGGTGATCGGCCGGTGGACCAGCAGACCCTCGAAGCCCGCGCCTACGCCGTGGCCCGGGATCTGCGACCGCTGCTGGTGAACACGGTCGTCGGCTTCATCGGACCCGAATACCTCTACGACGGCAAGCAGATCATCCGGGCCGGACTCGAAGACCACTTCTGCGGCAAGCTGCTCGGCCTGCCGATGGGCGTGGATGTCTGCTATACCAACCACGCCGAGGCGGACCAGGACGACATGGACACCCTGCTCACCCTGCTCGGTGCGGCCGGATGCGCCTTCGTCATCGCGGTCCCGGGCGCCGACGACGTGATGCTCGGCTACCAGAGTTTGTCGTTCCACGACGCCCTGTACGCCCGCCAGGTCCTGAACCTGCGCCCAGCACCGGAATTCGAGGCCTGGCTGTCCGGTCTCGGCATGCTCGATGCGAACGGCCGTGTGCGACAAGTAGAACCGTTGTCGTCACCTCTGCGCGCGCTGACGGCCACCCGATGATCGCGTCCGAGCCGGAACCCACCGTCGATCGACGTTGCTCGCACGATGCCGACCACCGGAGCCGGGAGCCGAAGATGCCGAGCACGCAAGACTCAGCGATGCCGCACGATCCAGCGGGTTCCGACTTCTGGGAACTCCTGCGGGGTAGCACGCAAGCCCGGATCGGGCTGGGCCGCACCGGCGACGCGCTGCCGACGACAGACGTCCTCGCACTACGCGCCGCCCACGCGGCCGCCCGCGATGCCGTTCACCTTCCGCTCGACGTCGCGACCTTCACCGGGCAGATCGCGGCAGTCGGACTCGGCACTCCGGTGACCGTCGCCAGCAGGGCGGCCGACCGCGCCGAATACCTGCGGCGGCCAGATCTCGGCAGATTGCCCGCCGACCTCACCCCCGTCACCGGTACCGGCGCGGACATCGGCTTCGTCCTCGCCGACGGGCTCTCCCCGTTGGCTCTCACCGAACACGCGCCGGGCCTACTCGCCGCTCTCGCAACAGAACTCGGGCAGCGCCACACCCTGGCCCCGCCGGTCATCGCCACCCAGGCCAGGGTGGCGCTGGGCGACCACATCGCCGAAGCCATGGGCGTGCGCACGGTTTTGGTCCTGATCGGCGAACGCCCCGGCCTGTCGGTCGCCGACAGCCTCGGCATCTATCTCACCCACCTGCCTCGCCCCGGCCGTGCCGACGCCGAACGCAACTGCATCTCCAACATCCATCCGCCCGACGGTCTCACCTACGCCGATGCCGCCCACGTGGTGGCGGGCCTCGTCGCGGGCGCCCGCGCACTCGGTCGCTCCGGCGTCGACCTCAAAGACACCTCCCGTGCCCTGACCGGTGCCGATACCCCCATCATCACGCCATCACCGTGAACTGACCCAGACACCAGTGGGGTTCGATATGAACCGAAGCCGTTCGGTCCATAGAGTGATCCCCATGATCCGCACCGCCGCCCTCGCCCATGTCCGCGACCGCAGGCTGATTCAGACGCGTCCCGAAGGCAAGGACGTCTTCTACATGGCGGGCGGCAAGATCGACCCCGGCGAGACCCCTTTACAGGCGCTACATCGCGAGATCGAGGAAGAACTGGGCGTCGGCCTGGCCGGGGTCGCCGAGTTCGGCGTCTTCGAGGCCGAAGCCTTCGGCCACCGCCGCAACACCGGCCTGCACATGACCTGTTTCCGTGCCGAACTCACCGGAGAACCCCACGCCACCGGCGAAATCGCCGAATTCCGCTACTTCACCGTGAGTGAATACGCCGCGATGGAGCACGTCGCGCCCGGTTCGATGATGGTCTTCCGCCGTTTGCACGAACTCGATCTGATCGACTGGTAGTTCGCCACGGCGTCGATTGGGTATCGGCAGAAACGAACCTGTGAACAGCGACGATCCCATAGACGTGAACCTGCCGATAAGCACCGCGCCGATGACAGTCTCCGAGCGCCGCGCCGCACTACGCCAACTCGTCGCGCTGTTCGGCCTGATGAACACGATGATCGAGTTGAGCACCAGCGGCGCGCCGCGGTCGGTGGCCGAACACGCCGCCACCGCGCGCGACCTGGTCGGCGAACTCGTCGCCGACCTCGCCGCCGCGCGCTAAGAGTTCTGCTTCGGTTCGGATTCCTCGACGGCGATCACACCGGGCTCGGTGCCGTCGTCGGCCTGCTGATCCGGTTCCGGGTGCTCGGGTTCGAACGTTTCCGGCAGACCTTTGAGGTGCTTGTTCATCGAGCGGACCAGCAGCACCGTGCCTGCCAGCAGGATCAAGACGACCAGCAGGCCGAGCGGGGAGGCCTTGCCGAATTCGGGGCCCGTCGGTTGCTGTGCGAGGTAGACCAACATCACCGGTCGTTGTCCTCGATGCCGGCGAACAGGTCGGTCTCCGGGATAGCGGTGGACACGCGCGTCTTGGCCAATTCGAACTCCTCGGTCGGCCAGAGCCGCTGCTGCATCTCCAACGGGATCGCGAAGAACGCGCCGTTGGGATCGATCTGGGTCGCGTGGGCGCGCAGGGCGTCGTCACGCTGGGGGAAGTATTTCGAGCATTCGATCTGGGTGGTGACCCGGCCCATGATGTCGCCGCGGGCCGCCTGATACTGCTTCATCCGGTCCAGCCACTCCTGCAGCGGGAACGGTTCACCGATGCGCTCGTACTCCTCGGCGAAGGCTTCCAGGCGCTTCATGCTGAAGCCGTGGTCGTAGTAGAGCTTGAGCGGCGTCCACGGCTCGCCCGCCTCGGGGAACTTCGCGGGATCGCCCGACGCCTCGTAGGCGGCCATCGAGACCTCGTGGCAGCGGATGTGGTCCGGGTGCGGGTAGCCACCGTTCTCGTCGTAGGTGGTGATCACCTGCGGCTTGAACTCGCGGATCACGCGCACCAGCGCCTCGGTGGATTCCTCGAGGGGCACCAGCGCGAAGCAGCCCTCCGGCAGCGGCGGCAGGGGGTCGCCCTCGGGCAGGCCCGAGTCGACGAATCCCAGCCAGTGCTGGCGCACGCCGAGCGCGTGGGCGGCCGCGGCCATCTCCTCGCGCCGGACCTCGTTGATCCGGTCCAGCACACCGGGGGTGTCCATGGCCGGGTTCAGGATGCTGCCGCGCTCGCCGCCGGTCAACGTCACGACGAGCACCTCGACGCCCTCCGCGGCGTACCTTGCGGTCGTCGCGGCGCCCTTGCTCGATTCGTCGTCGGGGTGGGCGTGCACTGCCATGAGGCGAAGGCCACTCACTTCTCGTTCACCGTCGCTCTCGCTCGCGGGTGTCAGATGTCGTTACCTATAGTTCCATCCGACCCCCTGTTTGTTCCGACCACCCCCGGGAGCGCGAAACCGATGACCGAGCCCGCACCGGACTCCGCCGCGACCTCGGCCGCCGCAGCAGCGCGACACGCCGATCGATATGGCACCAAACCACCTGCGCGTCGCCTGTGGCTGATGGTTTTGCTCGGTGTCGGAGTCGTTGTCGCCGGCTTCGCGGTGGCCTATCTCGGCTTCCAGAAATACGGTCCGAAGGCGGTCGAGACCGAGCAGCTCGGCTATGTGGTCGTCGACGACGCCACCCTGGAAGTGCGGATCAAGGTCACCCGCGACGATCCGCAGCAGGCTGTGGTCTGCTTCGTCCGGGCGATGGATCGCGACGGCGCCGAGGTGGGGCGGCGCGAAGTACTCGTCCCCGGCTCGGATTCGACCAGCGTGCAGGTGAGCACCACGGTCAAGTCGTCGGCACGCGCTTCGGCGGGCGATATTTATGGTTGTAGCGACCAGATTCCCGGGTATCTGCGCACCAGCGATCAGTGACTCCGCGCCCGCGATCGGCTACTCAGCGCGGCGAATAGCCCGCCTGACTAGGCTGACCTGCATTTTTATGAGACATGCTAAAATGGGTTGATACACGGTTCCGGGGTTCGGAGCCGTGTTTGCTGCATTGGCGGCCAGCGGTGCTGTTTGCGGGTATCGGGTTCACCCCCAGGATCGCTCCAGCCGTCGGGCTGGTGCATGCCCTCCTTCGGGAGGTTTCGCGCTGGTTTCAGGGAATCCCGGTGCGCCGGGAACAACTACTAGGGAGTGATCGAGATGACCGAGAATGTGACCTGGCTTACCCAGGAATCGCACGACAGGCTCAAGGGTGAGTTGGACTCGCTCATTGCCAATCGTCCGGTCATTGCCGCCGAGATCAACGAGCGCCGCGAAGAGGGCGACCTCAAGGAGAACGGTGGCTACCACGCCGCGCGTGAGGAGCAGGGCCAGCAGGAGGCGCGTATCCGCCAGCTGCAGGAACTGCTGAACAACGCCAAGGTCGGCGTCGCCCCCACCAAGTCCGGTGTGGCCCTGCCGGGCTCGGTCGTCACGGTCTACTACGACGGCGACGAGGGCGATACCGAGACCTTCCTCATCGCGACCCGCGAAGAGGGACTCGGCGCCACCGGTCTCGAGGCCTACTCGCCGAACTCGCCGCTGGGCGGCGCGCTGATCGACGCCAAGGTGGGCGAGACCCGCGAGTACACCCTCCCCAACGGCAACACCATGAAGGTGACGCTGGTCAGCGCGGAGCCGTACCACAGCTGAGCTCGCTGAACCCGAACGTCGGGAACCCGAACGCAAGCGGCCGCATCCGGATACCGGATGCGGCCGCTTCGTCATGTGTGCCGGGTCCCGCTCAGCTCAGCGCCTGTTCGACATCGGCGAGCAGATCGCTGATGTCTTCGATGCCGACCGAGAGCCGGACCAGATCGGCGGGGACTTCCAGCGCCGAACCCTCGGTACTGGCGTGGGTCATCGCACCGGGGTGTTCGATGAGCGATTCGACACCGCCCAGCGATTCGGCCAGCGTGAAGATCTCGGTCCGCGAGCAGAACTTCAGCGCCGCTTCCCGGCCACCGGCCAGGCGCACCGAGATCATGCCGCCGCTGCGGCGCATCTGCTTCTGCGCGATCTCGTAGCCGGGGTGCGTGGGCAGACCGGGGTAGATGACCTGCGAGATGGCCGGATGGTTGGTCAGGAACTCGGCGATCACCTCGGCGTTGTCGCAGTGCTTCTCCATGCGCACGGCCAGGGTCTTGATGCCGCGCATCGTGAGGAAGGCGTCGAACGGGCCGGGGACCGCGCCCGCGCCGTTCTGCAGGAACGCGAAGTCCTTGTCGAGGTCGGCGCTGTTGGTGATCAGCGCGCCGCCGACGACGTCGGAGTGACCGCCGATGTACTTGGTGGTCGAGTGCAGCACCACGTCGGCGCCGAGCAGCAGGGGCTGCTGCAGGTACGGGGTGGCGAAGGTGTTGTCCACGACCAGCTTCGCGTCGGCCTCGTGGGCGATATCGGCCAGCGCGGGGATGTCACCGATGCTCAGCAACGGGTTGGTCGGCGTCTCGATCCACACCAGCTTGGTGTTGGGGCGGATGGCCGCGCGCACCGCGTCGAGGTCGGCGATGTGGGCGGGCGAGTGCTCGATGCCCCACTGGCTGAAGACCTTGTCGATGAGCCGGAAGGTGCCGCCGTAGGCGTCGTCGGGGATCACGATGTGATCGCCGGGGCGCAGCATCGCGCGCAGCGCACAGTCGGTGGCCGCCATGCCCGAGGCGAACGCGCGCCCGTAGCTGCCCGATTCGAGGGCCGCGAGGTTGGCTTCCAGTGCCGTGCGGGTGGGGTTGCCGGTGCGCGCGTACTCGTAACCACCACGCATGCCGCCGACGCCGTCCTGGGCGAAGGTCGAACTCGCGTAGATGGGCACGTTGACCGCACCGGTCTGAGGATCGGGTTCGTATCCGGCGTGCACGGCCCTGGTGGAGAATCCCAGCTCACTCATCACCTCAGACTAGTTGGCCTGTTCCGGGCGCGATCGCTGGGGTACAGCCCTGGTCGAAGTGTCGGTTTCGGGGCTGGTACTGCGGCTAAGCTCACGACATGGTCACTGTCGAAGAGTTGTTCGCCATCGATCCGTTGCTGTCGTCGGAGGAGCGCGAAATCCGCGATACGGTGGCGCGATTCGGGGAACGCAGGCTTCGACCGCACCTGGCCGACTGGTTCGAGCAGGGCACGTTCCCGGTCCGCGAGATCGCGCCGGAACTGGGCAAGCTCGGACTGCTCGGCATGCACCTCGACGGCTACGGCTGCGCGGGCGCGTCGGCCACCGCGTACGGGCTCGCCTGCCTGGAACTCGAAGCCGTCGACTCCGGCGTGCGCAGCATGGTGTCGGTGCAGGGCTCGCTGGCGATGGCGGCCATTCATTTCTTCGGTTCCGAGGAGCACAAGCAGCAGTATCTGCCCGCGATGGCGGCCGGTGAGGTGATCGGGTGCTTCGGGCTCACCGAACCCGATTTCGGGTCCAACCCCGGCGGCATGCGCACGCGGGCGCGCCGCGACGGTGACGACTGGATCCTGAACGGGTCGAAGATGTGGATCACCAACGGGTCGGTGGCCGATGTCGCCGTCGTCTGGGCCTACGCGGAGGAGCCCGGAACGGACAAGCCGAGGGTGCGCGGCTTCCTGGTGCCCGCAGGCACACCGGGTTTCACCACTCGCGAGATCCATCGCAAGCTGTCGCTGCGCGCATCGATCACCGCCGCACTGGATTTCGACGACGTGCGCCTGCCCGCCGATGCCGTGCTGCCCGAATCACGCGGGCTCAGTTCGCCGCTGGCCTGCTTGAGCGAGGCGCGATTCGGCATCATCTTCGGAGCGCTCGGCGCCGCACGCGACTGCCTGAGCTCCGCCATCGACTACGCCCGCACTCGCGACGTGTTCGACAAGCCGCTGGCGGCCTATCAGCTCACCCAGGCCAAACTGGCCGATATGGCCCTCGAACTCGGCAAGGGACAGTTGCTCGCCCTGCACCTGGGCCGGTTGAAGGATCGTCACGAGATCACCGGCGAGCAGATCAGCGTGGGCAAGCTGAACAGCACGCGCGAGGCCATCCGGATAGCGCGCGAATGCCGGACCATCCTGGGCGCCAACGGCATCACCCTCGACTACCCGGTGCTGCGGCACGCCAACAACCTGGAGTCGGTGCTGACCTACGAGGGCACCGCCGAGGTGCACCAGCTGGTCATCGGCAAGGCGCTCACCGACGCCAACGCCTTCCGGTAGCTCAGGTTCGGGCCGACAGGCTCGGCCTCGGCGCGGGCCGGATCATGCCGCCGGCGAAGGCCGCGGCGAGCATCACGATCACCACCGTGAGCACGGTCAGCGCGATCGGCACGGTGATCGCTGTGGGAATGCCGAGCACGGTCAGCCCGGCCACACTGCCGCAACCCCAGAAGATCGCGGCGGCGAGCCGACCGAACAACGGTGCGTAGGGCGAGCGCCGCCAGGCGCCCGAGATCCTCGTCTGCGCCGAATACCCTGCGCTAGCAGCGATTACCGTGCTCATGCCGAACAGGTGAACGGCCGGGTCGGTGACCTGCACTGCGGATCCCTTCGCTCGCCGAGCTGGTTTGCCGAAAGTTGTCTCGGAACGGTTATACCCATTCAGAGTCCATCGGACGCCCGGTTCACGCAACTCCGCGGTATCGATCACAGTGCGTCGGCTACGCCCCCGTCGTCGAGGTCGGCGCGGGCAGTTCCAGGTTCTCGCGGTAGGTCGCGCCCAGATAGTCGGTGTCGAGCAGCTTCCTGCGACGCAGCTCGGGCAGCAGACCGTTGACGACGAAATCATGGGTGCGCTCGTCGGTGAATCCGCCGAGGGAGATCACGTCGAGCACATTCGCCCGGTAGCGCTCCTCGATCGCGTCGGCCAGCTGTTCGGGTGTGCCCGCCGCCGCCCAGTGGCCGGTGTCCTTGGCGGCGATGACGAGTTCACGCAGCGTCGCGCCGGAGGCGGCGAGCTTGGCGAAGATCTCGACCCGGCCGCGCCGCCGATGTACCGAATCCAGCTGCGGGAGCAGTGTTTCCGGAATGGGTTTGTCCAGCGGCAGCTCGGACAGGTCGATGCCGCCACCCAGCATGTCGGCCAGTTGACGGCGCCCCGCCTCGAAATCGGTGGCTTCGGCGGCCTCACGAACCAACCTGCGGGCTTCCTCCTCCGTCGCGCCGTAGGTGGCGTGGAAGGAACTGAAGATGAGCGGAAGCCCGTCCGGCCTGCCCAGCTCGGCGGCGCGGGTGCGGATCTTCTTCGTGTAGGTGATCGCGTCCTCGAGCGTCGCGAGCGAGGTGAACACCACCTCCGCGAAGCGTGCGCCGAGTTCGACGCCGCCCGCGGATTGACCGGCCTGGAACTGTACCGGCCTGCCTTGGGGCAGCGGCGGGATGTTCAGCGGGCCGCGGACCGAGAAATGCTGTCCGGTGAAGTCGATGGGCCGCACGAGCGATTCGTCCAGGGTCGCGCCGCCCGCGCCGTCCGGCCGCAGCGCACCGGGCCGCCAGCTGTCGAACAGCGCGTTGACCACCTCGATGGACTCCGTGGCGCGCGCGTAGCGCTGCTCGGGGCTCGGCAGATCACGGTCGCCGTAGTTCTCCTCGCCCAGCGACGAGGTCACCGCGTTCCAGGCCGCGCGGCCGTTGCTGATGTGGTCGAGCGTGCCGAAGAGCCGGGCCAGGTTGTAGGGGTGATGGAAGGTCGTGGACACGGTAGCGATCAGGCCGACATCGGTGGTCACCGCGCCGAGGGCGGCGAGCTGGATCAGTGGTTCCTGCGCGCCGATCGCCCCCTGGGCGCCGAAGCTGAGCAGGTCTGCCGCGAAGATCGCGCCGATCTTGTTCTCCTGTGCGATCCGCGCGACCCGAATACCTTCCTCGAGCGTGGAACGGGTCGGGTCCAGTGCCGCGGCGTAGACATCACGCGATCCGCTGACCCCGGTGACGGTCTTCAATTTCCGACGTTCGCTGCCCATGTTCGACAGTCCAGCAGGGCGCAGCGCGAGCGGCCATGGTTGCGCTCAACCGAATCAGATCGAGCGTGATGTTGCCTTGTATTCGCCAGGTCACGCTATTGATCTTGAAATGCTCCAATTTCATCAGCGACGGAGAGATTGCTACCATATTGCAATGTTTGCGCCAGGTCCCGCGTTGCTCGAACTCTCGGCGCAACGACAATTACAGCAGTTGAACACCGATTTCGGAGCACCCGCGGCCGCCGTCGCCGCGGTCGTGCCCGCGCTGTCCGCCCAGCTCGACCAGCACGCCGCCGCGGTGCGTGACATTCTCGATCTCGGCGTCGACGACTCGGCGCGGGTGCCCCTCGTCATTCTGCTCGCCGGTTACGTCCGCGGACTGCTCGACCATTTCGCCGAGCGCGCGGACGGATTTTTGGCGGGCGCGCCGGACAACTGGCACGCCGCCGACTGGCTGCAGTTACGCCTCGCCGCGGTGTGCGCGTACGCCGCCGACTGATAGCGCACCGAACGACATCGGCGCACCGTCACCCGAAGGTAGCGGTGCGCCGACGTCCGTTTCTCACCTGGTTGTTTCGCCACTCCAGCCCGGCTCCCCACCGGGGTAGCTCGCGCCGGGCGTGACCCGCGCCTGCTCGGCCGCACTCGGCGCCACCTGCTCGCCCTGCCGCAGGGCGTCCTCACGGCCACGCTGGTAAGCCTGGGCATGCCCCTTCATCGCGGGCATCTCCGATTCCAGGTTGCCGAGCCAATTGCTCCAGCGCTGTTCCATGGGCCTGACCAGGCCGCCACCCACACCGACCACCAGGATGCCGCCGATAGTGGCGAGCACGGCGATCAGGACCGGGGTGGTCACCGAGGTCGCGACACCGATCTGGTTCAGCGCGGCGATGATGCCGATACCCCAGATGAACACCGCCGCGATCCGGCCGAGCATGTGCCCGTAGGACAGCCCACCGAGCGCGTTGGAGACGAGATCGCTCACCGCGTGCGCGATCGCCGCGGCGATCACCACGATCACGATCGCGACCACTGCCTTGGGCAGCCATGCCACGATGCTGGTGAGCAGCGCGCTGACCGGGTTCGGCCCGAACACCGCGAAACCGATCTGCAGCGCGATCAGCAGAATCGCGTAATAGGCGATCTTGGCGATGATGTCGGAGGCGTCATATTTACTGCGGGACATCATTTTCCGCAGTTCGCCGCGTTCGACGAGCCTGTCGAAGCCGACGCGTTCCAGCACCGCGTTCACGATCTTGGCGACCACCTTCGCGATGATCCAGCCGACGAGAAGAATGGCGATGAATGCCACCGCTTTGGGGACGAACTGTGCGACCGAACTCCATGCGTCGGTCAAGCCCTGCTGGAAATCTATCGCAATGACGGAGGTATCCACGGCCTATCCTTTCGCTCATTCCGATCAGTGCGGCTGATTTGCCGATGCACCTGTTCGTGCTGTTTACCCAGGCAATCCTCATCGAATCCGCAAGTTGCGACAAATTTGCTCCCGGCCGGTCAGGGCCACTGTGACCCACGGATCGTGATGGGGGCGCCCACTCGGCCTGCCGGCGACCGGACCGGAGCAGAAGCGGTTGGCGGCTCCCGAGGTCGCGCGAGCAGCGGTTCCGCCCGGCCCCCCGAGCCGATCGGCGCTGGTCCGAAAATCGGTTGCCGGGTTTTCGACCGCTTCCTAGAGTCGTTCGCATGTCGTGCCACTACTTCATTCGTCTCCGCTCCAGCCGGGCTCTGGCCCGCTAGCGGACGCGGATAACTTCATCGGCGTCCACCGGCGCGCCCAGGGCCCTTCGAGACTCATTCGACTCGAAGACCCGAAGGGGCAACTGCCGTGGCGCAGGATTTCGCACACCGAAACTACTCACACACTCAGCGCAAGGTCACCGGAAAGGGTGGCGGCCGGACCGCCCGTGACCACGCGAGAAGGACACTGTCCCAGAACTTTCTGGTGGATCGCGCCGCCGTCGACTCGATGGTGACCGTGGCCGATCCGGCCGGAACAGTTCTCGAACCCGGTGCGGGCGAAGGGGTTCTCACGCACGCACTGGCTCGCCGGGGCGCTCAGGTCACCGCGTACGAGATCGATCCACTGCTCGCGGCCAAGCTCTCGGCACGAACACGTGCCGAGGACGGAATCCGCGTCGTCCGTGGCGATTTCACCAAGGCAAGGGCTCCCCGCGAGCCGTTCGCCGTGGTGGGCAACATCCCGTTCTCCGTGACCGCCGAGATCGTCGACTGGTGCCTGACCGCACCGGCGCTGACCTCGGCGACGCTGCTCACCCAACGCGAATACGCCCGCAAACGCACCGGCGACTACGGCCGCTGGAGCCTGCTGACCGCGACAACGTGGCCATGGTTCGGCTGGGAACTCCACGGGCAGGTATCGCGCAACAGCTTTCGTCCGGTTCCGTCGGTCGACTCGGCGATCTTGCGGATCACCCGGCGACCGGAACCACTTGTCCGGCACCAGGATTCCTATACAGAACTGGTGCGGACCGGCTACTCCGGGGTCGGTGGCACCGTGCGCGCTTCCCTGCGTACCCGCTACCGAGGCGTCGACGACGCGTTGACCGCGACCGGCATCGGCCACGACACTGTCGTCGCCTACGTCCACCCGGACCAGTGGGTGGATCTGCACTCGATCCTCACCCGCTGACCGGGAGTCGGTGCTGCCTTCACCCGCGCGGGCAGCACCGTCTTCGCGCAGGCCGCGCTCAGGGAATGACGACCGGTCCGGTGAGCGGTGCCGGGTCGTCGGCCCAGCGGTGGCCGATCTCGCGGGGGGTGATGCTCGCGTCGGTCCATGCCGTCAGCAGCTGTGCGACCTTGTCGTGCATGGTGGTGCGGAGCCGGTCGAAGGAGGTGTCCGGGGCGTCGTCCACTTCGCCGAGCAGCAACCACCACGCCCAGGCCACCGCACCCGCGTTGGCGACGAAATCGGGCAGCACCGGGATGCCACGGGCGGCGAGCATGGCTTCGGCTTCCGGTGTGGTGGCGGCGTTCGCGGCTTCGACGACGACGCGGGCCCGGATGTCGAACGAGTTGTCCGGCGTGATCGCATACGAGATCGCCGCGGGCACAAGGATATCGACGTCGGCGGACATCACGGCGCTGCGCGGCATCTCCTCGATGCCCGCGGGCAGGCGCGACCGATCGATCTCGCCGTAGCCGTCGCGCAGCTCCAGCAGCGCCGGAATGTCGAGGCCCTCGGCGCGGTACAGGGTGCCCGCGGCATCGGCCACCGCGGTGATTCTCATGCCGGCCTCGTGCAGGTAGTACGCCGCCGCCCCGCCCATGGTCCCCACCCCTTGGATCGCGGCCGTCGTGTCGGCGGGTGCGAGCCCCCACTGCACCGCCGCGGCCAGACAGGCGTGCGCCACACCGAAACCACCGATGACGTCACCGAGCAGGAAGCCGCCGTCGACCGCGGTGTTGAGCCCGCTGCGGACCCGCGCCAGCGTCGCCGCCGGGTCGGCCGAGCGCCGGATCGCGGCGTGGAAGCTCTGGTCGAGGTCGAGCTTGTCGAAGACCTCGTCGATCAGGTGCTGCGGAACCCCCAGGTCCTCCGCCGTCACCCAGTGCGTGTCGAGCCACGGCCGCATCGCCTCACAGAACCGCTCCAGCACCTCCACCGCCCGCGGGTCCTTCGGATCGAAGTCGATCCCGCCCTTGGCGCCGCCGATCGGGAGGTCGAAAGTGGCGGTCTTGTTCGCCATGCCGCGCGCCAGGTCCTCGACCTCACGCAGGGTGCAACCGGCGCGCATCCGGGTGCCGCCGGTGGCCAGGCCGCCGCGCAGACTGTGGACGACAAGGTAGCCGACCGCGTCGGTGCGCGAATCCGTCCAGTGCAGACGCAGGTACGGCTCGCAACGACGGGTCGCGGGAGTGCCGGCCGGGTCCGTCGAGGTGCCCGGGTTCAGCATCGTCATGGTGCCCACCTCCGCATTTGTCGTGATCGCCCGTGGCGGACCTCGTCGCCCCCGGTAGCACCAAGCCTGCGCGGCCCCTGGCCGCGCGTCTATTTACGGTTCGTTCACGGCACCCTTCACGGTTCCTGCACAGTGCCTACGCTCGGTGCTATGGACCTGTCCCTGGCCCGTTTGCGAATGTTGCGCGAACTACACCGGCGCGGCACCATCACGGCCGCCGCGGCCGCTTTGCACTACACCGCGTCGGCGGTCTCCCAACAGCTCGCACAGCTCGAACGCGACGCGGGCACCCGGCTGTTCGAACGACGCGGGCGCCGAGTACAGCTCACCGACCTCGGGATCGTGCTGGCCGAGCACGCCGAAGAGATCCTGGCGGCGGTCGAACGCGCGACCCAGGCGCTCGAGGAAGCGGGCGGATCGGTGACGGCGAAGATCACCGCCGGGGTGTGGGCGTCGGTGGCCTCCGGCCTGCTCCCCGACGCGCTCACCACCCTCGCCGCCTCGCACCCGGGCATTCTGGTGCGCACCACCGAACTCGCGCCGGAGTCGACGGCCGCCGCGGTCCGTGACGGCACACTCGACCTGTCGTTCGTTCTCGACTACTCGAACTATCCGATGACCTGGGACCGCGGCCTGGAGCGGGCCGTCATCGGTGTCGAACGGATCCACGCCGCCGTCCCCGCCGGGGCGGTGCCCACGGCAGGGGTGACCCTCGCCGAGTTGTCCGAGCATCCGTGGATCATCGCGCCCGCCCGGTCGCACTTCGGGCACGCGGCGCGGCTGGCGTTCCAGTCCGCCGGGCTGCGGCCGCGCATCGACCACGAACTGGAAGAGCAGGCGACCTCGATGGCGATGGTCGCGGCCGGACTCGGCGTCACCCTGGTGTCGGATCTGGGTTTGGCGCTGCGCCCACCCGGGGTGGACATCGTCGCACTCGGCGACGCCCTCACCCGGACGGTGTCGCTGGCCTACCGCACCAATTCGGCGGGCCGGGCCGCGCTGCTGCTGGTGGTGGACGCGATCAGGACCGCTGCGGCGAAGAAGGGACTCGCCTCCGATATCCGCACCGCGCCCACCGTGCGCCGAACCTCAGATGCTGCCGGTGCTCAGGAAACCGAGTAGGTCGTGGCGGGTGATGACGCCGACGGGCTTACCGTCCTCGACGACCATCAGCGCGTCGGAATCCGACAGTGCCTTGGTGGCGGTCGAGAGGGGCTCGCCCGAGCCGATCAGCGGGAAAGACGGGCTCATGTGCTGGGCAACGGAGTCGGTGAGGTTGGCGCGGCCTTCGAAAACCGCCGAGAGCAGGTCGCGTTCGGTGACGCTGCCCGCGACCTCACCGGCCATGACCGGAGGCTCGGCGCCGACGACGGGCATCTGGGAGACGCCGTATTCGCGCAGGATCTCGATGGCGTCGCGCAGGGTTTCCGACGGGTGGGTGTGCACCAGATCGGGCAGGGCACCGGACTTGCCGCGCAGCACGTCGCCGACCAGCGGTTCCGGGCCCGCGTCCAGCGGAGTCTGGAGGAAGCCGTAGGAGCTCATCCACTTGTCGTTGAAGATCTTCGACAGGTAGCCGCGGCCACCGTCGGGCAGCAGCACGACCACCACGGCGTCGGGATCGCGGCGGGCGACCTCGATCGCGGCGACCACGGCCATACCGCAGGAACCACCGACCAGCAGGCCCTCCTCGCGCGCGAGGCGCCGGGTCATCTCGAAGGAATCCGCGTCGGAGACCGCGATGATCTCGTCTGGGATCGACGCGTCGTAGGCGGTGGGCCAGAAGTCCTCGCCGACACCCTCGACCAGATACGGGCGACCGGTGCCGCCGGAGTACACCGAGCCCTCCGGATCGGCGCCGATGATCTTGACCTTGCCGCCGGATACTTCCTTGAGGTAGCGGCCGGTGCCGGAGATGGTGCCGCCGGTGCCCACGCCCGCGACGAAGTGGGTGACCTTGCCCTCGGTGTCGGCCCAGATCTCGGGACCGGTGGTCTCGTAGTGGCTGTCGGGGCCGCCCGGATTCGAGTACTGGTTGGGCTTCCAGGCGCCCTCGATCTCCTTGACCAGGCGATCGGAGACGTTGTAGTAGCTGTCGGGGTGCTCCGGCGGCACGGCGGTCGGGCAGACCACGACCTCGGCGCCGTAGGCACGCAACACGTTGCGCTTGTCCTCGCTGACCTTGTCCGGGCACACGAACACGCACTTGTACCCGCGCTGCTGGGCGACCAGCGCCAGGCCGACACCGGTGTTTCCCGAGGTCGGCTCGACAATCGTGCCGCCCGGCTTCAGCAGTCCGTCCTGCTCGGCGGCGTCGATCATCTTGACCGCGATCCGGTCCTTGGAGCTGCCGCCCGGGTTCAGGTATTCGACCTTCGCGGCCACCAGGCCCGCGTTGGAGCCGACCACCGAGTTCAGCCGAACAAGGGGGGTGTTGCCGATGAGATCGACGACATGATCCGCGATGCGCATGGTGCCGAGGGTAGCCGAGCACTTGCGCCCGACGCCGAGCGGAGGGGCGCCCACCAGGCCGCAAGTGGCCGACATCTCCGTTCCTCGGGATCTCCGTCGTAGAATTTTCGGATGTGAGCGCACCTCGAATCAGCTGGCGGACCGCGGTCGTGACCGGAGCGACGACGGTGCTGGCCGGATCGAGCGCCGGAACCGTCTCCTGGGCGACCTATCGATTGCTGATGACACAGGCGGGTGCGGCGCGCGCGGTGATCGGCCGCGATACCTCCAAGCCGCCCGAGGCCGACGGTGTGTACGCGCCGGGCGCCACCCGGCCCGAGCCGTGGCGCAAGACGACGCCGGTGGACCTGCACCTGATGATCTTCGGCGACTCCACCGCGGCCGGGCTCGGCTGCCTCGGCGCCTCCGATGTGCCGGGGGTGCGGTTGGCCCGTGGGCTGGCCGAGGCCACCGGCCTGCGCATCCGGTTGAGCACCAAGGCCATCTCCGGCGCCACGTCCAAGGGCTTGGCCGGACAGGTCGACGCGATGTTCGTCGCGGGGCCGCCGCCGGACGCGGCGGTGATCCTGGTCGGCGCCAACGACATCACCAAGAAGCACTCCATCCGAGCCTCGGCGCGCAGGCTCGCGGCGGCGGTGTCGCGGCTGCGGGAGGCCGACGCGCTGGTGGTGGTCGGCACCTGCCCGAACCTGGGCACCGTGACCGCGATCCAGCAACCGCTGCGCACGATCGTCGCGAACTGGAGTGTGCGGCTGGCCAAGGCGCAGACGGTGGCGACCACCATCGCGGGCGGTATCGCGGTGCCGATGGGCTCGCCACTGGTCGCCTCGGAGTTCCGCGCCTCGCCCGAAATCCTGTTCGCCACCGACGGATTCCACCCGTCCGCGGCAGGCTACGAATTGGCCGCCGCGCAGCTGCTTCCCGTGCTGATCGCCCAGGTGCGCGACCGCCCTGCTCTTCCCGTCGCGCAGCTGGAGACGTAGATTCGAGAATGACCGGCATGTAAACAGCCGTTCACGTCCAACACGCGAAAAGGAGTCCTCATGCCCGAGGCCGTCATCGTCAGCACCGCCCGTTCCCCCATCGGCCGTGCCGTCAAGGGGTCACTGGCGGGTATGCGCCCGGACGACCTGACCACGCAGATGATTCGTGCCGCGCTGGCCAAGGTGCCGTCGCTGGACCCGACGCAGATCGACGACATCATCCTCGGCACCGGCTCCCCCGCCGGTGAGGGCGGCTTCGGCATGGGCCGCATCCTCGCCATCCAGCTCGGCCTCGACGTCGTCCCCGGCACCACCGTGCAGCGCTACTGTGCGTCGTCGGTGCAGACCACCCGGATGGCCTTCCACGCGATCAAGGCAGGCGAGGGTGACGTGTTCATCTCCGCCGGTGTGGAGACCGTCTCGCGCTACGCCCGTGGCTCCGCCGACAGCTCCCCCGACACCAAGAACCCCGAGTTCGCCGAGGCCGAGGCCCGCACCGCCAAGACCGCAGAGGGCGGCGCGGGCGCGTGGCACGACCCGCGTGAGGACGGCCTGCTCCCCGACGCCTACATCGCGATGGGCCAGACCGCCGAGAACGTCGCGTCGCTGACCGGCATCTCGCGCGAGGACCAGGACCACTGGGGCGTGCGCTCGCAGAACCGTGCCGAAGCGGCCATCAAGGCCGGCTTCTTCGAGCGCGAGATCACCCCGGTGACCCTGCCCGACGGCACGATCGTGAGCAAGGACGACGGCCCGCGCGCCGGCGTCACCTACGAGGCGGTCAGCGGGCTCAAGCCGGTGTTCCGTCCCGACGGCACCGTCACCGCCGGTAACTGCTGCGCGCTCAACGACGGCGCCGCGGCGCTGGTCATCATGAGCGACACCAAGGCCAAGGAGCTGGGCCTGACCCCGCTGGCCCGCATCGTCTCCACCGGTGTCTCCGGCCTGTCGCCCGAGATCATGGGCCTGGGCCCGGTCGAGGCCGTCAAGCGCGCGCTGGCGATCGCCGGCAAGTCGGTCTCCGACATCGACCTGTTCGAGATCAACGAGGCCTTCGCCGTGCAGGTGCTCGGTTCGGCGCGTGAGCTGAAGATCGACGAGGACAAGCTCAATGTCTCCGGCGGCGCGATCGCGCTGGGCCACCCGTTCGGCATGACCGGTGCCCGCATCACCACCACCCTGCTGAACAACCTGCAGACCTACGACAAGCAGTTCGGCGTGGAGACCATGTGCGTCGGCGGCGGCCAGGGCATGGCGCTCGTGATCGAGCGCCTGAGCTGAGGTAGACCGAGAAAAGCGGCCCACCTCGTCGAGGTGGGCCGCTTTTGTGTCTGCTGTCAGTCGCGCTGGAAGTAGCTCAGCAGGCGCAGGATCTCCACGTAGAGCCAGACCAGGGTGATGGTGAGGCCGAGGGCGACGCCCCAGGCGGCCTTTTCGGGGGCCTGGGCGCGGATCAGCTGGTCGGCGGCGTCGAAGTCGAGCAGGAAGCTGAACGCGGCGATGGCGATGCAGACCAGGCTGAACACGATCGCCAGCGCGCCACCGTCGCGCAGGCCGAAGCCGCCGTCGGTGAAGAAGCTCGCGATCAGGTTGCCGACCATCAGCACCAGCACGCCGACCATGGCGCCGATCAGCATGCGGGTGAAGCGCGGGGTCACGCGGATGGCGCCGGTCTTGTAGACGACGAGCATGCCGAAGAACACGCCGAACGTGCCGAGCACCGCCTGGCCGATCAGGGCGCTACCACCCACACCGCCGAATTCGGTGCCGGTGAACATCAACGACAGCGCGCCGAGGAACAGACCCTCGAAGGCCGCGTAGGACAGGACGATGGCCGGGTTGTCCATCTTGCGGCCGAAGGTCGCGATCAGGACCAGCACCAGGCCGACGATGGCGCCGCCGATGACGAACAGTGGCGCCAGCGACGGGTTCGCGCTGGACAGCGCGAAGGAGATGATCGCCGAGACGGTCAGCACCGCGAGGGTGATGCCGGTCTTGGTGACCACGTCGTCGATGGTCATCGCGCGGGTGGCGGGGGCCTGCTGGAATTGCTGGCCGTACTGCTGCCCGTATTCGCCGTACTGCTGGTTGCCCAGCTGGCCTGCGCCGGCTACGCCCGAACCGAAGTTCGCGTAACCGCCGACACCCTCCTGGCGGGGAAGGTTCTTGAACACCGGATTCGATGAGGTACGCACCGTGCGCCTTTCTTGGAGTTACGAGTCGCTGTACAAGCTCCAACTGCCCTGTTCAACGCGCCACGATCGGACAAAGTTCCCAGCGATCCGGTCCAGGACCACACCGCCCACCCGTTCGGACAAATCGGACTCTACCGCTTTCGGGTCGCCCTATCGTTGTACGTCGCGCAGACCACGAACGGACCGCGTCACCGTGAACTTCTGGTTCCGGCCGATCACATCGGTGCGCCCCACCATCCGCTCCACCACGCCGCGATAGTTCAGGTGCGAGTTGTACACCGTCCACAGCTCGCCGCCGGGCCGCAGCACGCGGCCGGTCTCGACGAACATCTTGATCGCCGAACCGGTGTGCACGGCCGCGCCGACATGGAAGGGCGGATTGCACAGCACCAGGTCGGCGCTGTTGTCGGCGGCCGAGGACATGGCGTCGTCGCGCACCACCGTCACCCGGTCGGCGACACCGTTGGCTTCGGCGGTGGCCCTCGCCGAAGCGACGGCGGCGGCGGACTGGTCGGTGCCGACCACCCGGATGTGCGGGCGCGACTTGGCCAGCGCGACCGCGAGAATGCCGGTACCGCAACCGAGATCGACGGCATCGCGCGCGTCGGGCTTCATCCGGTCCATGTGCTCGAGCAGGAAGCGGGTGCCGATGTCGAGACGCGAGCCCGAGAACGCCGCGCCGAACGCGACGACATCGCCGTCGATCTCGATGACGTGCTCGCGCACCGGGAACCGGGGTTCCCCCACCGGCAGCGGTTCGCCGACCACGAGCACGCGCGACTTCTGCCTGCCCCGGCCCGCACGGACCCGCGCGAAGAATTCGGCGAGTACCTCGTTCATGGCCGGGGTGAGGTACTTGTCGCGACCGCCCGCGAACACCACCACGTCCTCGGCGGCGTGGCGGGCGACGGCCTCGGCGATCTCGGCGACGCCCGACAGCATCCGCGGCAATCGCATCACGACCACGCGCGCCCCGGCGAGCAGGTCGGCGTCGAGGGCGTGGGTGGTGTAGCGATCGGTGAGCCCGAGGTTCTTGGCGTTGGCCGCCAGCGCCGATTCGCCGGTGATCAGGTCCTGATGCACGCGAATGCCGGCGAGTCCGTGCTGCGCGGCGATGCCGAGGGTGAGCGCGCCGTAGGCATCGCCGATCACCGCAACCTCACCGCTACCCGCGGCCGCGAGGGCGTCGGCAGCCGTGTCGAGGATCAGTCGGTCGGCGGCGTCGACGGCATAGAGGTTCGGCGCCTCCACATCCGGATACCGGCGTAGTCGGTCGAATACGTCCTCGAGACTGTCCACCCGGCAAGTGTGCTAGATCGTTGCCCCACCGTCACATCCGGCCCCGGTATCGGCCGGCGGGGCGGCTCCCGAGGGGTCGTCGTGAGATGTATTTCACTGAGCAATAACGGGTTCCATCGATTTGCGACGCCCTTGCAGCTCGCTCCGGATTCGGGGTTCTCACGAATTCCGTTGTTCCCCAATGTTTCGACGAAGGCGGCCGCCCGGCCGACGGCAGCAGCGATCACCGCGGGTCGCGCTAACTGCGAAACTGGTACGCGTTCGCCGAAAATCCCGGCCCCGACCTGCGCGCATCGACTGCAACCGCTCCCATTTCGAAGTAATCAGCAAACTTTCGGTTGCCCGAACACACCCCGTGCTCCTTCGCCCACGACGCCGCCGTCCTGCGTAGCATCAGCCCCATGCGCAACGCCCTCGTGTTCGTGCTGATCGCCGCGGCCGCGGTGTCGGCATCCGGCTGCGGCACCGACGACACACCGGCCGCGGCGCCGCCGACAACGACGAGCACCACCAGCACGTTCGCCGATGCCACCGGCGAGGTGCCCACCGACGCGAGCCCGAAGTCCGGCGCGGCCTCCCCGGGCGCCGCGCTGACCGTCAGCGATATCCGGCTCGGCCGGCAGCCCGGCTTCGACCGCGTGGTCTACGAGCTCGGCGGCACCGGGTCCCCCGGGTGGCAAGTGGCCTATACCGATCGCGCGGTGCAGGACGGCAGCGGCAAGACCGTCGACGTGGCAGGCCGCGCGATTCTCGAGGTGCGCATCCTCGGCTCGGCGTATCCGTTCGACTCGACGGTCCCCCCGTTCGCCGGGCCCGATCCGGTGACCGATCCGGGCACACCGGCCATCACCGGTGTCTACAAGAAGCTGGTCTACGAGGGCGTCACCCAGTCGTTCATCGGCATCGACGCCGACCAGCCACCGTTCTCCGTCACCGCCCTCGCCGATCCCCCACGCCTGGTCGTCGACATCGCCACTCCGTGATCACTACCCCTACCGGGTATCACCAAGGCGATCGCTAGACTGGTCGCCGTGATGGAGCAGCATCAGCCCGCGCGCGCACCCGGCATTGCCAGGGCGCTCGCCGTGTTGATGCTGCTGGCCGGGATCGTCGCCATGCACTCCGCGGTCTTCGGCACCGCTCACGCGAGTGAGGGTTCGCACGGCGGGGCGGCTCCGGTTGTCACCGACCACGCGGACTCGGGTTCGGCCGACGGCCACCCCGCGTTCGACCATTCCACGCAAGTTCTCGCCGGAGCACCGTCAACAGATTCGACGCTGCCCGTCGCCACTCCCGCCGACCCGCACACAGGCTGCGGAGCGGCGGGCTGTGATGAGCACGCCGCTGTCCACGCCTGCGTTTTCGTTCTGACCGCACTCGCCGTCGCACTGACCCTGGTCCTGCTCTACCGCCTCGGCGACACCGCCGAAACCGCCCGGCATCCATCGAGGGCATGGCGCGGGCGGCGCGAACGCCCGCCGCCGTGGACCGTTCTCACCCTTTCCCAACTGGCGATTCTGCGGATCTGACAGGTGCGGCACCACGCGTGCCTCGCCCGTTTCGACACCTCACCCGAATCCCCAGGAGGATCACCATGTCCATCAGCCGTACCCACGTCCTCGTCGCCGCGGCCGCCACCGTCTTGTTGGCGGCCGGTTGTAGCGACGACAGCACCACCACGCACACCACCGAGCACTCCACCACAGCCGCGATCGCGACCAGCGCCGCCGCGAGCACCGACTTCAACGATGCCGACGTCAGCTTCCTGCAGATGATGTACCCGCATCACGCGCAGGCCGTGGAGATGGCGAAGATGGTGCCGAGCCACACCCAGAACCAGCAGCTCATCGCACTGGCCGCCCAGGTGGAGAAGGCGCAGGCCCCGGAGCTGCAGCAGATCACCGATCTGCTGGCCGGTTTCGGCAAGCCCGCGCCGAGCGCGAGCGAAGGACACGGCGGGCACGATATGCCCGGCATGATGACCGACGCGCAGATGAGCAGTCTGCAGGCCGCGAACGGCGCCGATTTCGACCGGCAGTGGCTGGAGATGATGATCGCCCACCACGAGGGTGCGGTCGAGATGGCCCAGACCGAGCTGAACGCCGGCGTGAATCCGCAATCACGCCAGCTCGCGACGGCGATCGTGGCCGATCAAGAGGCTGAGATCGCCACCATGCGCGGCATGCTCGAACAGAACTGATCGGGTGCGGCGCCGGGCCCGACACCCCGGCGCCGCGTCTCGGTTCGTCATCGAAATCGCCACCGCGACCTGACGTCACCCGGAAGTAGCCAGTACGGTCGATATGTTCGGCTCCGGCCCAACCGGTGCCTGCAATCTCGAGGCAGGAGAGAGACATGCGAGTACTGGAACGGCTGGGGCTCGGGACCGCGCTCGCGGCCACCGCGACCGGAGTGATCTTCATCGGCGCCTGCTCCACGCAGGTGCCGGGCACCGCCGAGGTGAACCAGAGCGAGCTCGCCTCCTACACCTCCGAGGTGGCGGCGTCCTCGGCGGCGGCATCGTCGTCGAAGGCGGCGAAGATCGAGGCGGCCAACGACACGGCGTGCGACGGCCTGCGCTCGGCCAACAAGACCTCGGTCACCTCGTTCAACGCCTACATCGCGGCGTCCAACGATCAGGCGCCCGATGCCGACGCCAAGGCCACGGAGGCGGTCACCACCCTGCGTAACAGCGCCAAGGACCTCGACCGCAAGATCACCGGCGATGTGATCCCCGATCTGTCCGTGCCGCTGCGCACCTACATCGAGAAGACCAACACCCTCGCCGACACCCTCGAGCGCAGGGCGCCCACCGACGAACTCAACGGTGTGATCGACATTTTCAACACGGCCAAGGACGAAGCGATCGCGGTGTGCACGCCGTACGGCAGCTGATCACCTCGTAACAAGAACGTGATCGTTCACGATTCCCTTCCGGACACACCATCGGGAGGGTTTCGTGCAGGGCTATCTGAAATACGTTGTGGCGGCGACGGTTACGGCGATGACCCTGATTTCGGGGGCATGGCTCCCGAGTCCGGCGACGGCCGACCCGGTCACCGCGAAGCAGTGCGAGGTCACCACCGGCCGCACCCCACAGTCCGCGACACCGGCCGAAGCCGCGCTCGACCCCGCCGTGCTGGCCGCCGCCATGGCGCGGGCCACCGATGTGACCCGATTCAACATCCAGCTGTACCGCAACAACTGCCTGATCGCGACCGGCCCGCGCAACGCCGAATCCGGTGGGGTGGCGTGGAATCTGTGGAGCGGCACCAAGAGCGTCGTGGCGCTCGTCGCCGGGGCCGCCGTCGACGAGGGGCTGCTGCGGATCGACGAGCCGATCGGCCGCTACCTACCGCCCGGCCTCGGTGACGCCGCGCACCGGGAGATCACCGTGCGCAACCTGCTCACCGAGTCCTCCGGCATGGAGGTCGCCGTCGCCGCGGAAGGCGCGACCGGGCTGGCGCAACTCGATCCCAACGTCGTCGCGCAGGCACTCGCGATGCCGATCGAACGCCCGCAGGGCACGATGTTCCGCTACAGCCAGCGCGCGGTGGACCTGCTGGTCTATGTGGTCCAGCAGTCGGTCGGCGAGGACTTTCAGGCCTTCGCGCAGCGAAAACTGTTCGACCCGTTGGGCATTGCCCGCAGCGACTACTACTGGGCCCGCGACCGCGCCGGAAACACCTACGGCCACGCGCATTTGATCCTGCCGCCCGACGACTTCGCGAAACTCGGCCTGCTCGTGGGCAATCGGGGCAGCTGGAACGACCGGCAGGTGATCTCCGAGGACTACATGCGAGCGGCGGTCTCACCGTCGCCGAGCATGCCCTGCTACGGCTTCCTGTTCGTGATCAACGGCGCGCCGTGCCGCCTCGAGTTCCCCGGACTGCCCGATGATGCCGTGAAAATGTCGGGCATGCTGCGCAACGACAGTTTCATCGTGCCCAGCCTCGGCCTGGTGCTGAACTGGACCGGGGTCGCGACGGTGGGCAGTTCGACCACCTACACCCACGATGTGATGCGCACGCTCGTCTCCGCGTTCCGCGACCAGCAGATTCCCGATCCCGGCGAGTACCGGGAGCGTCCCGATGTGAGCGTCACCGATCCGATGATCGCCCGGCCCGATGCCTTCTTCGGCACCCTCGGCGTCGGCCCGTATGCCTACCCCGGCTGCAACTTCCTCGACTGCCTCGGCGAAACTCCGAAGGCACCGTTCGCGGATTCTCCCCCGGGATGCGTCATCCTGGGATGCATCGGCACCGATCCGCGCACCCCGGGCATCCGCTGATCGGGGTGCAGATCTCTGGGCTCCGCGGCGCCGGTCGCGTATTCTCGAAGCGACCGGATAGGACCAGTAGGGACCGGTAGGCCTACCAGGAAAAAGGAGCCACTGGCGATGCCCGCACCGCTGCGCGACAGCGCAGTGCCCAAACACGAACAGCTGCGCGCGATCCTGCTGCAGAAGTGCACGCGCGAGCTGCAGCCGGGTGATCTGCTGACCAGCGAGCGCAATCTGATGCAGGACTACGGCGTCAGCCGGATCACCGTGCGCGAGGCGGTCGGCCAGCTGGTGAACGAGGGATACCTGGTCCGGGTGCGCGGCAAGGGCACCTTCGTCGCGCACCGGCCGGTGCAATCGCGGCTGCACCTGGCCTCGTTCACCGAGGAGATGCGCGCGCTCGGCCACCATCCGACCACCCTGGTGCTCGTCGCCGAGGAGGCGATCGCGCCCGAGTCCACCGCCCGCGCGCTACGTCTGCCACAGGGCGTGCTCGCCTATCACGTGCGCCGATTGCGGCTGGCCGACGACGATCCGGTCAGTGTCGACGACGCCTGGTTCAACCCCGAACTGGTACCCGGCCTGATCTCGCACGACCTCACCGGCTCGATCTACCGGACCACGGCGGACCGCTACGGCAGGCCGATCGAACGCGCCGTGCAGACGGTCGACGCCCAGGCCGCCGAGGCCGGTGTCGCGGCCCTGCTCGGCGTCAAGAAGGGCGCTCCCGTACTGCATTTCGACCGGGTGTCGTTCAGCGCGGAGGTGCCGATCGAGCACACCCAGAGCTGGTACCGAGCCGACCGCTACCGCGTCCAGATGGAAGTGGGCCAGCGGCCGCAGGCATAGCGGACCACGCCGATCTGGTGTGAAATCAACGTATTTCAGTTACCGTCTGGGAGCTATCACAGCAAAGCTCTCGGAGGTATCACCCATGTCCATCCGTCAATCCACCGCCGCCAGGGCGGGCCTGCTGGCCGTGCTCGCCGCGGGAACCCTGCTCGGCACCGCCGGCCCCGCCACCGCGGTCGGCAGCGCCGACTGGGACCTGCTCCCCTCCGGTTCGGTCGAGATCGGCCCGCCCACCGGCAGCTCGATGGGCTCGGTCGACGTCGGCAGCGGTACCGGCTCGTTCGACGCCGACCTCGGCTCCAGTGCTGCGCGCCCGCCCTCGACGGGCTCGGCCGCGCTGCCGATCTTCGGACGCTGATCCACCGCCGTGGCCGACCACTCGGCCACGGCGGCGCGGCCGCCGGTCGCTTGCGGCACAGCCTGTTTCGGATCGGAAAAACCGGGCATTCGGCCATTGTGGGTGCCCTCCGGTATTCCACAATCCCGACACCCAACAAGGTGAGATCTGATGATTATTCTCGGCGCAATTCTTCTCATAGCTGGACTCGTTTTCGGCATCCCGCTTCTCAACACCGTGGGAGTCATCCTCCTCGTGGTCGGCGTCGTCCTGGCATTGGTCGGTAGCACCGGGCGCGCTATCGGTGGCCGGCGACACTACTACTGACCATGCGCAGAATCCGCAGAAGTAGAGGACCAGTCATGGCAGGCAGTAGATCACGCATCATCTCGATCGTTGTGCTGGTGTGGTTGCTGATCGGAATCCTGGCCGCGGGCCAACGCGGCTACTACACCGAACGCGATCAGAACTGCGCGACCCTCGGCACCATCGCGGTGACGATCATCGCGGGCCCATTGAACTATGTGGGCGCCAATCCGAAGGTCGACGACTGCGACCTACCCCAGCCGAGCTAGTGGATGCCGCCGTGGCCGAATATTCGGCCACGGCGGTCAATCCGGCTGACGCGGCCGGTACTTTTCGCTGTCGCCGACTTCCCATTCGGCCAGCCCGACCACGATCACCAATCCGGCGACCACCAGCGACACCGTCGCGATCAACGGCAGTAGCAATTGCACCGGCGTGACACCGTCCCCCACGGTCATCGATTCACCCTGGTGCACGCGCATCGCCGCCATCGCCGTGTAGTGCATGCCGCACACCGCGATTCCCATGACCAGCGCGGCGCCCAACGTCATCAGCGGGCCACGCACGTGCAGCATGAACCACAGCGCCGCCGTGGCCGCGACCATCGCGATCACGAGCGACAACACCATCAGCGCCGGCTCGTATTCGATGACGGCCTGGGTGCGCATCGCCCACATCCCCAGATAATGCATGGCAGCCACCCCGAGCCCGGTGATCGCGCCACCCATCGGCAGCGTCACCCACTCGTTGCCACCTCCGGTGACGATGGTGAGCCCGATCAGTACCACCACGACCGCGATGACCGCGCTGAGCAGCGTCAACGGCACGTTGTAGCGGATCGGCGCGCCGCTGATGCCGAACCCGAGCATGGCGGTGAAGTGCATGACCCAGACGGCCGCTCCGCCCAGCGCGACCGAGGCCGCGACGAGCCACCCCAGCGGTGCGGACGACGCTTTGGCGTGCACCGCGCACCGTAGCCCCAGGACCGAACCGATGAACGACAGGCCGAAGGCCAGTACCGGATTCACCCAGCCATTGTTGAAGTGCTCGATATGAAGCACGCGCGTTCCCCTGATCCACCCTGTGCATGTCGATAGTGGGCTAGAGACTAATCCACATGCGCTAGCAGAACATGGGGTCAGAGAATTCCGCGAAACCATTTCAGCGCGAAATACTCGCTATCGAGAAATACGAACCGGTCGGAATTCCCGCGAGTCATTCATTCTGCGAACGCGCACGGATCAAAGCGGCCAGCCGATCCAGGGATTCCTGGTTGCGGGCCGAGAAGAGCAGGTCTTGCGCCAGGCCGGGGATCAACTGCGCGGGCCCGCGAGCAGCGCGTTCGACCATCCGGATCGTGGTGTGTCCCGGGGATTGTTCGACGAGGGTGAGCGTGATCCATGCCGAGCCGACCGACCACAGCCGCGCCTCCAACTCCAGCCGGTGCGGCGGGTCGATTGCCCGCACCACCGTCGTATCGCTGATCAGCACCGGCCACAGCCCGAATCGGTAGTGGATGCGGCTGCCGATGGCGGGCCAGCCGGGGTCGACCTCGCCGATGTGCGAGGCGCCGACCACCCAGCTCGCGTAGAGCCAGCCGTCGGCCAGGGTCGCGAACGCCCGCTCCGGCCGCACGGGCACGGTCACCTGGGCTGTCAGCACGTCTGATTTCCTCGTCCGTCGCGGGAGTCCGGTCACCACAGCCTAATTGGTGCCGGCGCCCGCCGCCGGACATGTTCGCGCCCGCCCGGCGGGGGCGGCACGCCGAACCCGCGACGATGCGGGAAAATTGCTGTCCACCGTTTCGACGTGGGATCGTTCCCTTATGCCCACGGAAGAAGCACGGCTCGGCGACCCGCCGAGCCCCGCCGACACGGCGGCCGAACGCACCCTGTTCGGTCACCCCATCGGTTTGACCAACCTGTTCGGCGTCGAGCTGTGGGAGCGTTTCTCCTTCTACGGCATGCTCACCATCCTGGGCTACTACCTCTACTACTCCACCACCGAGGGCGGCCTCGGAATCGCGCAGAGCACCGCGCTCGGCATCGTCGGCGCGTACGGCGGCTTGGTATACCTTTCCACCGTGCTCGGCGGCTGGATTGCCGACCGGGTGCTGGGAATGGAGCGAACGGTCTTCTACGGCGGTGTCGTGGTCGTGGCCGGGCATCTCGCGCTGGCGGTGTTGCCCGGGCTCACCGGTGTCGGCGTCGGTCTGGTGCTGGTCGCGCTGGGCAGTGGCGGGTTGAAGGCGAACGCGTCGTCGTTGCTCGGCACCCTCTACGCGCCGACGGACGCGCGGGTCGACGGCGGGTTCACGCTGTTCTATCTCGGCATCAATATCGGCGCGTTCTGCGGCCCGCTGCTGACCGGCCTGCTGCAGCGCGAATGGGGGTTCCACGTCGCCTTCGGCGCCGCGGCCATCGGCATGGCGCTCGGCCTTGCCCAGTACGTCATCTTCCGCCGCAACCTCGGCACCCACGGACGCGAGGTGCCCAATCCCATCACCCGCCGCGAACTGACCCCGGTGCTGATCGGCGTCGCCGTCGCGGCGGTCGTGGTGCTGGTCGCCGTGCTGACGAAGCTGATCACTCTGGAGAATCTCTCCGACGTCACCACCGGCGTCATCGTGGTCGCCTCGGTCGTCTACTTCGCGGTGATGCTGCGCAGCGCCAAGGTGACCCAGATCGAACGAACAAGAGTGGTCGCGTTCATTCCGCTGTTCATCGCCAACGCGGTGTTCTGGTCGCTGTTCCAGCAGATGTTCACCATGCTGGCGGTGTATTCCGACGAGCGCGTCGACTGGCGGATCTTCGGCTGGGAGGCCCCGGCCAGCTGGATCGGGTCGGTCGAGCCGGTGTGGATCATCGCGCTCTCGCCGCTGTTCGCGCTGATGTGGACCAAGCTCGGCAATCGCGCGCCGAGCACGCCGATCAAGTTCGCGCTCGGCGTCATCGGGATGGGCATCGCGTTCTGGTTGTTCGCACTGCTCAGCGGTTTCGATGGCAAGACCGTGCCGGTGCTCGCGGTCTTCGCGATCCTCGGCGGCTTCGCGATCTCGGAATTGCTGCTCTCGCCGATCGGTCTCGCGGTGACCACGCACCTCGCGCCCGCCGCGTTCCGCTCGCAGATGATGGCCCTGTATTTCTTCTCCGTCGGTATCGGCACCTCGATGGCGGGCACACTGGCCCGCTTCTACAGCCCCGAGAGCGAAACCGCCTACTTCGGATTCAGCGGTGCCGCGGCCATCGTGGCCGGTCTCGTCGTCGTCGCGTGTGCGCCCTGGATCAAGCGCCGCATGCAGGGCGTGCACTGACCGGGTTTCCGGGTACCCCCCGAATACGTTCGTAAGCAGAAGGAGAAATACGTGCCGACACCGAAAGACGCTCCGGGGGCAGGCCGATCACCCGCCCGAGGGAGCGGGTTGTTCCGCACCAAATCCGTCGAACAGTCGATTCTCGACACCGACGATCCCGATTCCAAACTCCGCAAGGATCTGACCGCCTGGGATCTCACGATCTTCGGTGTCGCCGTTGTCGTCGGCGCGGGCATCTTCACCCTGACCGCGCGCACCGCGGGCAATGTGGCCGGGCCGTCGGTGTCGCTGGCCTTCGTTTTCGCGGCGATCGCCTGTGGGCTCACCGCGGTCTGTTATGCGGAATTCGCATCGACCGTGCCCGTCGCCGGTAGCGCCTATACCTATTCCTATGCCACTTTCGGTGAATTGGTGGCGTGGATCATCGGCTGGGATCTGATCTTGGAATTCGCGCTCGCCGCGTCGGTGGTCGCGAAAGGCTGGTCGCAGTATCTCGGCACGGTCTTCGGATTCGATTCCGCCACTGTGCAATGGGGGTCGGTCACCTTCGACTGGGGCGCGGTGTTGCTGCTGGCCGTGCTCGGCGTGCTGCTCGCCGTCGGCACCAAGGTGTCCTCACGGGTATCGGCCGTCGCGGTGGCGATCAAGCTCGCCGTCATCGCGCTGGTGCTCGTACTCGGCATCACCTATTTCAAGGCGTCCAACCTGAGCCCGTACATCCCGCCGTCGCAGCCCGCCGAGGAAAGCGCCAGCGGACTGCACCAGACGCTGTTCCAGTTCATCACCGGGGCGGGTGACACCAACTTCGGCTGGTACGGCCTGCTCGCCGCGGCCAGCATCGTGTTCTTCGCGTTCATCGGTTTCGACGTCGTGGCGACCGCCGCCGAGGAGACCAAGAACCCGCAGAAGGCGGTGCCGCGCGGCATTCTCGGTTCGCTGCTGATCGTCACCGTGCTCTACGTGGCGGTGACGCTGGTGCTCACCGGCATGGTGCCCTACACCGAACTGGCCGGCGAGAACGCCACGCTGGCAACGGCATTCCAGATCCACGGCGTCGACTGGGCCAAGAACGTCATCTCCATCGGCGCACTGGCCGGCCTCACCACCGTGGTGATGGTGCTGTTCCTCGGGCAGACCCGCGTGCTGTTCGCGATGTCACGCGACGGCCTGCTGCCCCGCGGGCTGGCCCACACCGGCAAGCGCGGCACGCCGGTGCGGCTCACCGCCATCGTCGGCGTGGTCTGCTGCGTGCTGGCCGGTTTCGTCGACTTCGGCACGCTGGAAGAAATGGTGAACATCGGCACGCTGTTCGCCTTCGTCCTGGTCTCGGTGGGCGTCATCGTCCTGCGCCGCACCCGCCCCGACCTGCCCCGCGGCTTCCGCGTCCCCCTGGTCCCCCTCATCCCCATCCTGGCCGTGGCTGCCTGCCTGTGGCTGATGGTGAACCTCTCGGTGGAAACCTGGCTGCGCTTCGTGATCTGGATGGCCATCGGCTTCGCCGTCTACTTCGCCTACGGCCGCCGCCACTCGGTCCTCGGCAAAAAGGCCGCGAGTGACGACTGACCAGCCCCTTCGATGACATGATCGGTCCCGGCGTGGTCTGTTCCGACACGCCGGGCCGACCTTGTCGACCAACAGGATTCCGGTACACCCGTACGATTCGCTACGCTATCCGGGACGCCCCTATAGCCCAATTGGCAGAGGCAGCGGACTTAAAATCCGCACAGTCAGGGTTCGAGTCCCTGTGGGGGCACTCTTTCAACGCAGGTTGGTGTGGTGCGGCGCAGGTCACCGCACAAATCGGCCTCGCCACCCCGGCGCGCGGGCAGTTTGGCCGGGCTGTTCTCCATTTCGAGGCACTGCTTGATGGCCGACACCGTGCGGTCCGGCGGAATGTGCTCAGGCCACAGCACGACCCCGACGATCACGGCCAACGGCAGGCCAATCGCTACGACGAACCCGAGGGTGATCACCCGTCCGCCCGCGCACCCGCGAGCCTGGTTACCGGAGGCTGTCCGTGCCGTTGTTCGGCTGCGGTGAGCCAGGCTTCCACGTTGTCGAGCGAGCCCGTGACGACTACCCGGAACGGGCTGTACAACTCCCAGCCGTACGGCGGCTCAGGAGCCCGGCGGATTGCCATGGACCGCTTCGCGGCTCGCTCGGTCAGCACGTCAAGCTGAGGTTTGATCGCGTCGCTCATCAGTCCCCCTGTGGGTCATCGGGTGAATGCGCCCACCGCCGGGGAGCTTTCGCCATCGTCCGCGCAGCTCACTGCGCCCGATGCGCCGCGACATTCCACGGCGTCGGCCCGGCGGTGGGGCTGAGAACTACTCTCGGGGACTACCGAGAAATTCACCCGCCCCATACGGTTTACCTATGTTTACCGATGGCGGGGCGGTGACCGGAAGCCTGTTGCGCGAGCTGCGCATAATCGCCGGAATCGGCCTGCGAACGATGGCCGTACGAACGTGCTTCACCACCGGTTACTTGTCGTTGGTCGAGACTGGGCGCAAGCCGGTTACCCCGGCTGTCCTGGCCGGGTACCGCGCCGTGCTGGGCGATCCGACGTTGGGGCTTGCGAACGTGGACCCGGAGCGGCTACAGGCCACCGTCACCGACCCGTCCACCGCTGGCAGTTCCAGCCTGGAGGATGTGGCTGTAATCCTCGAGCGCACAAGGCATTTGGAGGATGTGGCGGGTTCAGCGCTGGTTGCGCCGGTGATCCGGGGGATGGACGGGATAGCGCGGGCGCTGGCCGCCGAGCGCGTAGGCGGCGACGCGGCAGCGTGTATGGCGTCGGAGGTAGCGCGGTATCGGGGGTGGCTGGAGCACGCTATCGGCAGCCCGCACGTGTCCAACCGCGCCCTGGAGGATGCGGCCAAGTTGGCGGAAGTGGCCGGGGACCGTTCCCAGCTTGCGCATTCTTACAGCTTCCGCGCGTACACCGCGCGCCACCAGGGCGACACCGCGCGGGCGATCGCACTTACGGACGCCGCTATAGGCGTGGACGGCGCGCATCGAATTCTCGGCGTATACGACCGGTATCAGCGCGCGGAACTCCTCGCAGTGCGCAAGGAATCACGCCAAGCCGGTAAGGCGCTCGCGGCTGCCGACAAAGCTGCCGAGGCGTCCGACGGCACTGAGCTGCCGAGTTTCGGCTACTGGTACACCGCCGGGTTCTGGGGCGTTCAGCGCGGCATCGTGCTGGCGCTGCTCGGGCGCAAGGCCGACGCCATTGCCGAGGCCACGCAGGGCATTGCCGCGATGCCTGCCGCGCACCAGTCCGCCGGATGGTTGGCGTCAATGCTGGTGCAGATCGACCCCGACATGAACGCTGGCGCTTGGGCCGCCAACCTGCCGACCGACGACCAAACAGCGGTACCACATTCGACGGAAGCTCAATCGCTGGAGCAGGCGTAATCCCCGCCGGGGCGGGCGGTTCGGGCAGCAGGTCAGCCGCGCCGCCGTCCTCTTCGGGAATCCAATCGCCGTAGGTGTTCAGGGTGAGGGTGAAAGTGCTGTGCCCCAACCACTTGGACACCTGCATGAAGTGCGTCCCGGCCATCAACTGCATTACCGCGAAGGTACGCCGCAGTTCGCGCAGGTGTACGCCTCGCGTTGGCGGACCGGTCTCAGCGGCGGGAGCGCTAGCGGGCGGCCCGACCGCCAGCAGCGCGGGCTTGAAGATCGTGCCGTAGAAGGTGCCCATCGCCATCGGCTGCGACCAGTCAAACGGCACCGCGTACCGCTGGCCCGCTAGGCGCAATCCGCCGCGATGGCCACAGTGGTGCGGTGGGCTCCGCGGAGCGCGGGTGCTGCACAGCACGGTTGGTGTCCTCGCCGAACAGGTAGGCGTGCATCCGAGCAGCCAGCCAGGGCGGGAGCGCAACGGGACGCTCGCTGCGCTTGGACTTGGGCGTACTCGTAGCCCCACTACCGACCATGGGGCGTCTGCTTCCGGCCCTTGGTGCAGCGGACGTGCACCAAGCACCGGATTGCGGCCGGACCTGTGCGGAATTCCAGGTCTTGCACCTCCAGCCCGGACTTCTCGCTGGCGCGCAGTCCGGTATAGGCCAGGAAGTCCACCATCACCACATAGACGGGGTACGCAGGAAGCTGCACCGTCCTCGCGATGGCTGCGCGGACCTGCGCCACCTGTTCGGCGGTGAGCGGGTTGGGCTCGAAGTCGTCATGGTCGCCGGTAGCGCGGTTGGTTTCAAAGTCCACGCGGTCGGCTGGGTAGAAGGAATGGCGTCGTGCCGCACGGCGTACTTGAGGACTCGCCCAAGCCCGACCAAGCGTGCTTCACCGTGGCAGGCGCGAGGGTCTCGCCATGCCGGGACTCCTGACACACCAACAGCCAAGAACTCTTCGCAGTGTCGGAGAGCAATCGACGCAATTGCCTTGCCGCTGAACGTCTTCAACGCATACCGCTGGATGTACTTCTCGTAATCGTCCAGGGTGCGTTGCTTCAACCGACCCTGGCTCACCTTCACCTGCAAGCTGTCCAGCCACACCCGTGCGTAGTAGCCGAACGGTAGGTCGCCAGCCTTGCGCGCATCAGCCAGGGCAGTTGTGCCCGTGGTGTGGCGTGCGGCGTTCAGCTCGTCGCGGCGGGCTTCGGCATCGTCGCGCGGGTGGCGTAGGACTCCCGGCTGGCGCGGGTCTACTTCTTCCCTTCCGGCCGCGCAGGGTCCACCGGGATCGGCAGGCCGAACTCCTCGCGCACGGGCTCACGCCAGACCACCTCATACCGCTTCACGGGCTTGCCGTTGCGGCGCGTGGTGGTGTCGTAGCTGCGGATGTATGCCACGTCAGGCTGCCTTTCCAGGGACTCGGTTGTGCGGCTTAGGATTCGGGAACCGCGGCGCTAGACCATCGCCCGCCGCGCCTGTTCTACGCCCTTCTGCGGTAAGGACTTTGGCGTTCTCACGGGTACTGATGCCCTGTTCAGCCAGGGTGTGCAGTGTCCGCAGCACAGCTTGCTCGGCAGGGAGTGCCACCAGCACGCCGTCCTTGGACGCCTCCAGCCGCTCGACCGTCACCTCCCCGGTCGTACTCAGACACCGCGCCGAGGATCGTGCGGATCAGCTTGCGGCTGGGGTCGCAGGCTTCGCCGGTCAACAGCTCGTTTTCGCTGTCACGCGCGGAACACAGCACCCCCCAAGGCGGGAAGTGTTGCGCAACAACAACTCCTGGATGAGTACGTCGCGGGCACGCCGAACCAGGCGACCTACGACGATTCCCTGCGCTTTGCCCAGCTTCACCGGCGCGGTCCTTGTACCGCACCGCGAAGGCCACGCGGGGCTCGGACGCGGTGGGCTCCAGCTTTTCGCTACAATTGCGTGATCGCGTGGACGCCAGTTGGTTGTCCGCACATACGCTGGCAATGCAACAACGCCGCCAGTCCTACCCTTTCGGGCAATTATCAATCCTCCAACAAGGCTCTCATGCGAAATGTAACATATCCGTAGCGCGTCTTGTCTCCCCCAACCACACCTGCGGCATTACCTCGAATTCCTGGCAACAAGGCGCCTCCACGAACTACCGCGTCATCAATCGCAAATGGCTCCAGATCCGCTATGTCCAGAGTTGCACTTCCCGGAACATAGTAAAGAGTAACCGGGTTCGCCGATAGAACTTTACATCCGTCCCACACTTTAGCAGCATTATCTCCCATAAGAAGGACATTAACGGCAGGGTTTGGCGTTTTACTAGGACTCGATGTCATCACCATTCGACCGCCTCTAATAGCCTGATCAGGCCTTGTGCTCGAATTATCTATAGCGACCCATACGGAAATGTATACGTCAGCACGAATCGCTATCTCGTCGGCATACTTAGCGTTCGAGACGCCCTCTATTCGGCATTTAACAAAGTTGCGCTCATCTCCAATATAAGGATTATCGATTATGCTATTGAATACCGCAGTAGGGGATGTTTCTTTAACCCTGTACATATCTCGCCCGGGACCCCAGCCGTATTGTTCACTGCGACCAGGGGTTGAGGTCGCAGACGCATCCGCGTCTGAGATAGTGCCGATCTTTAGGTCGGTGAAGTCGCGAACGAGGGCCAGCACAGCGACAACCACAGTGATCATCGTGGCCACCACACCGAGAACGACAGGACTCTTCCACCACGGAGTGGAGGTGGGGCCGGGCGACGTAGACGACGAGGGCTGAGAGGTCGAGGAAGAACTCGAAGGCGTCGGGTCCGACATGCACCCAATTCTCTACGATTCCTGCGACACAGGCGACTTGGTTTGCGAAGACAGGCATGCCGCCAACCGTCCGGCTGGCCGACCATCACGATTTCGGGCGTGCAGAGCTGGACACTCCGCAGAACTCGATTGCGGCACAAGCAGATACCGACGCCCCGCACTTGCGGACGAGGCCCTCCATGGGGGCAGAACTCCCAGTTCTCCTCCACGGTACTGACAGCCGCGCCAATGACGTAACTCAAGCCGGAGCCGGCGAAGGAGTCATGGTTTTCGTCGGCGTTGGGCGATAGAGCGGACAGGATCGCTGGCTTGACCTCGCAGTCATCGCGTGGGAACAGGCTCTCGTAGCCGAGGTTCGTCAAGGCCTTGTTTGCGGTGTACCGCAGGAACTTTACAACGTCGCCGGTGAGCCCAAGCGGTCCGTAGAGGTCGTGCGCGTACTCGACTTCGTTCTCGTAGAGCTCGAACAGCAGCTCGCATACCAGTTCTTGAGCGCATCGGCTTGCTCGCCGTCGAGCTGGCCGGTGCCGAGCTGGCGGCTGGTAGCCCGCGAAAGGAGCAATGATCAAACCCTGTGGATGGCCTGGAGGGGTACCTTCCCGGATGATCTTCGAATCCGAGGGTTGATAAGGCCAGCGCGCCAACGCCGGTCGGGGAGGTACGCCCATGCTCAAGGTAGTCGCCGAGCCGCTCGATACAGATCCGCAGGGCTCGCGCGTGCACAATGTCGGTTGTCGCGGGTGGCGCGAACTCGAACAGACGGACCTATGCTCCAGGAACCCCCCTGCCCGGCGCGCGGGTGTTCGGTAAACGTTCGTTTTCCGAACAACCCCGCGAGGCGCTGGGTGCAGCGTCGGCTCGGTAGACGAGAGATTGCGAAGTCGGCTTCAATGAACACGTCAGCGCGGAAGCGCTCGGCCGCATTCTTTGCGCCCCACCCAGAAACCCTGCTCTCGTGCTGGCCGGTGCCCCAGCGCTGCGCGTCACGGCTCACGAATCTCATGAAAGTGATCGCTGCGAAACATGTTACGAGTACGAACTTTTGGCCGCCGGAGGCGCAGTCCGCTCCGGACGACAGCCCTGTGCGTCCTGGCCGCTACGTCCGTGGCGACCGCAGCATGCGGGGGAGAGGGCCACGCGCCCGGCCAGCAGGCGGCACCGAGCACCGCGGTTCCCGCAAGCGCCACACCGGCCCGGATCGACCTGCCCCTGTGCGAAAGCGTCGAGCCGGTCGCCCCTGCGGCCGCACGCCACGCCGATTGCCGCCTGGTACCCGGTGACGGCAGCGGGTCCTCACTCATCGTCCGTTACACGATCGAGGCGGGCACGGCGAGCGAGTCCGTCGTGGAGATCGATTCGGTCGGCGTCGAACATCCCGTCGTGACCGAGTCCGGGATCAACATCCAGATCTCGCCGCGACTCACCGATCTGGACGCCGACGGCCGCGACGACCTGATCTTGCCCCGCGACACCGTCGCCAACGGTAACGCCACCTATGTCATCTACCGTTCCACAACCTCGGGTTTCGTCCGCGCGGGCACCCTCAGCGGATTCGGCCCCGAACGCACCGACACCGGCTACGTCGCCGTCGCCGCCAAAGGCGGAGCCCGCTTCTGGAATATCGGCTTCTGGAGATTCGACAACGCATCCCAGCTGGTGGCCGAAGCCTTCGTCGAGATCGAATCCGAACAGAAACCTGGCGGAACCGGCCGCAGCACCTGCAAGATCACCGACTCCACGGGACACGCCACCACCGACGAGCTCGGTTCACGGTTCTGTGGTGAACCGATTGTGCACAGGCACACCCCGTTCAAGTAGGGACGCACGGCAGGCACGCCGCTCTGACCCGCTCTTCGTCCACCAACCTCGGCTGTTCACGATCAGGTGTTCGGTAAACGGTCGTTTTCCGAACAGCTCTAACGACAGCCCGGCCGGTCAGCCTCCAGTTCGAGGATCCGGTTTCGCTGATCCTCGAGGATCCTGCGCACACTGGCGATGAGTTCGACGTAGCTCATCTGCATCGGGTGCACGCCGACCACCGCGGCGAGATCGCGGACGTTGAGATTGAGGATCTCGCGGCATGAGTCGTAATCAGCCTGCAGCATCGCCAGCCGCACGGCGATCGGAATCTGTTCGGCGACCCGCGAGCCGTGGGGCGGGGGCACCTGTCCCAACCACGGTGACCACTGTGAGTGGGTGTCGTGCTCGGTCATCTCCGACAGTCGTTGCAGTAGCTCCCGGCAGGCGACTGGCGAGGCGAACACAGTGTCGAGACACCGGTGGTAGTCGGGGGGTTGCATTTGGATGTGATCGCTCATGGCTCACAGCTCCCGGGACTCCGCCTGGTAGCGAAGAGATCCAGCATAGCCAGAGTCCGGCACCACCGGGAGCTGGGAATCTGAGGCGCGGGGGAACTCGGCTATTCGGTTTCCCACTGGGCTTGCTGGGCGAACCGATCCCAGTGTTGGTTCAGCTTCTCGCTCATCGAGGCCGGACCGTCATGGCGGACGGTGAACTCGAAATCAGCCGCGTCGGCTATCGCGCGTAGCTGCATCCACACCAGCGAAGCCAGGTTCGCGTACAGCTCCTCTTCGAGGGGTTCGTCGAACTCGATGGTCAACTTTTTGCGAGGTACGTTCGCGCTCATCCGTTTTCACGCCTCCTGACGGATCTATCCAGTGCCGGGCGATCATAAACGACCACGGCGGCGAAGGACTGCGTCTCAGGCTCGTCGTGCAGACTCGTGCGAGTTGTCGGCTACGCCGGATCCGAACCCTCGTCGGCGAATTCTTCAGGGTTGCTTCCGTCCGTGTTCACGAGAATGAGCCTCGACTGCCTGATGACGATCTTCGAGCCATCCGGCGCGAAGTCCGGGTCATATCCGGCGGCGATCCGCGTGACTCCGGTGCCGTCCGAATTCATCACGTACACCGACGGTCCCGAGGGGCCTCCGTTGTCGGTGAACGCGATCTTCGACGGTATCGGCAAGGCGACCGAGTGGGCCGATGAACAGCGGTGCGATCGACGTCGACCATGGGGCGAGCAGCATCTGCCGTTTGAGAAATGATTTTCGAGGCACTACCGGGGCAAGAGGCTCGTAGAAGGAGAGAACCGTGTCTTCCGGAATCCTGGTAGTTGTCATCGTCATCGTGGTCGTACTCGTAGGTGCGGCTCTTCTGGTGCCGCCATACCTACGCCGGAAGCGTCTACGGGACCGTTTCGGGCCCGAGTACGACCGGGCGGTCGAGCAGACGGAGGATCGCCGCGCCGCCGAACGCGAACTGGCCGAACGCGAACGCAGGCACAACTCGCTCGACCTGCGTGAACTGACGCCCGAACGCAAGAAGGAGTTCGCCAAGGACTGGGCGAGCGTGCAGGAGCGCTTCGTCGATGAGCCCGCCGACGCCGTCGGCGCCGCCGATCGGCTCGTGACGACCGTCATGGCCGAACGTGGCTATCCCACAGAAGGTTTCGACCAGCAGGTCGCCGACCTCTCCGTCGAGCACGCCTCGACGCTGGGTCACTACCGCGACGCCCACCGCGTCGTGGCGAAGCACGCGAACGGCCAGGCGAGCACCGAGGACCTTCGGACCGCCATCGTGCACTACCGCACCCTGTTCCTCGACCTGACCGACGGCCACACCACGCACAAGAAGGACACCGTGTCATGAGCACAGAACACAACCGAACCGACACTGCTTCGCGCACACATGATCTCGATAACCTCAGCGACAACGACCGTGTCGCGACCGAGGCGCGCGGCGAGCACCACGTGATCGACGCCGAGGTCATCGAGCCGGATTCCGGACGCGATCCCCAGGCCTCCCCCACCGTGGACGGCAATACCGAGAGGACCTTCGGCGCGGATACCGCGGACGAGGTCCGCACAGGTCACCGGCGCCACGGCTCCGCCGAAAAGACCGACATCGCCGACGCGAGCGGCGCTGAGCACGAGCCGGTCGTTCAGCAGCAGAGCCCGGCCACCGACACCGACGACGACATCGTCCCGCTGTTCGACGAACAGTCCCTGGAACACCTCCGTGGACGGTGGCGCGACCTGCAGGGCACCTTCGTCGACGATCCCCGAGATGCCGTCCACGAAGCCGACAAGCTTGTCACCGAATTGATCCACGAACTCACCAGCACCTACACCGCTCGCAAGGGGATCATCGCGGACCGGTGGTCGGACAGCCCCGACACCGAGTCGTTGCGGCGCGCGCTGCGCAGCTACCGCGCGTTCTTCAACCAACTCCTCGCCCCCACCGCCTGACCTTGTCGACAGAGAACCGTACGAGCACGGCGCATATGACCGCGCTCGTACGGTCTCTGTCGTCATGGTGACTACGGTTCGCACCGGATTTTCCCGGCGCTCCGCGCGAGCCGTTTCCGTTCAGATCTCCTTCGGTGTGGATTTATCAGCCCTCGGCTGCCTCGACGCCGATGAAGTCAGGAAGCGTCGCATACGATCGACATTCGCAATTCTTACGAGCGTCGACCATTCATTCGATGGGTTTCGCAGTGTGCTTCAACGCATTACGTGGCCGCTATTGCCGTGGTAACCGCACGACCCACCTCGGGTCGGGGTTCGATTCTCTGTCCTGGCACTATGTTGTTGCTCGGATTCTTCGACAGCTTCGAAGGGATCGTCATGCAATCGGTTCTGGCCTCGATCGTCCGTTTGGGTTGCGTGTTGGCCATGATTTCGGCGGCGGTGGGGTTTGCCGCACCAGCCTCCGCGGATCCGCCGGACTCGCCGCTGTGCGCGTGGCGGTTCATGTCCGACAGCACCGTGCTGAATGTGGCTTTCCCCGATGCGAATTCGACGTATTGGCTGATGCCCTACGCGCTGGGGCCGGGTGATTCGATCGAGCTGTCCGGCACCTATCCGGCCGCCCGGTATTTCTCGTTGAACACCTACGGGACCGACCTGGACACCGTGGATACGTTGCGCGACAACCAGATCGTCGCCGATCCGGGCAGCGCCAACCCGTTCGTCGATGCGGCCGCGGCGTCGCTGCCCGCCGCGCAGCGGCGCTGGCACGCCACGTTGGTCAACGGTCCGGCCGACCACAGCCGCAACGAGATCCAGGCTGTCGCGAGTGGGCAGAGCACTCCGATCGGGTTCGTCATCGTCCGTGTCTATGTTCCGACCGACCCGGCTTCGCTCAGTGGCGGCGTGCCACTGCCGGATGTGAAGCTCTCGATCGCGGGTGCCGACGTTCCGGTCCAGCCGTGCGCGCAGCCCTTCGACCCGGCCACCTACACCGGCCCGGTCGCCGACGCCGCCAAGGCCGCCTTCGATCGCGCGATCGCCCAGGCGGCCTCGGGAGCGTTCCCGGGCAACACACCGGAGGCGACGTTCGGGAACCCGGCGAGCACCGCCGGGCTCTTCCCCAACGGTGACAACAAATACATCGGGACGCGCATCAGCTACCAGCCGGGACGGCTGCTGGTGGTGCGCGGCAAGGCGCCGGCCTTCCCGGATACCCGTGCGGGACAATCACCTACCGATCCGAGCCAGCAGGTGCGGTATTGGTCGATGTGCCAGAACGACCTGCGCTCGCCCTACTCCGTTGTCGCCTGCGCGGCCGACTTCCAAACCTCGATCGACGCATCCGGCTACTACACCTATGTGGTCGCCGCACCTGCCGACGTTCCCTCGAACCTCGACCCGAGCGTGACGGTGATTCCGTGGGGCAGCACCGACGTGGACAAGGTGCTGTTCCTGCGGAACATGACCCCGAGCGCGGCGTTCTATCCGAATTCGGTCCAGGCGTCCCAGGACTCCGGTGACAACCCGGCCGACACGATGGGCCCGTACTACCCGGATACCGCCTATTGCGGCACCGAGACGTTCGCCGCGGGCGGCGCCGCAGCGTGCCTGACCGCCTGAGTCCCTGCGCAGTGGCTACGGGCAGTCCGGGGCAGGGGCATCCACGAAGAGTGGTTCCTTCGCGCGGTTGACATAGGCGACGTACAGCTCGGCGGGCTGGTTGCCGAGGTTGCGGCCCACATGGACGTGGTCGGGGCCGACCGTCTCGGACAAGCCCTCGCCGGCGGAGTACGTCGTCGGCACACAGTCTGTCTCGTAGCGGGTCACCTGGCCCGCGGTGATCACGGCGAGAACGTTGCCGTCGTGGTAGTGCCACCCGAGTGTGCCCCCGGGGGCGATGGTGATCCGCCGGAAGGTGAACGTGCTGGGCAACGAGGCGAAGGGGCTGAACGCACTGACATCGACCTGGGCCAGCGGTTCCACGGTCACGCCGGAGGACGGGGTGGCCGAAGACGACGGCGCCAGGGTGACGACCGCGGCGGCGACCACCACGGCGCAGGCACAAGCGTTCCGGTGGATTCGCATCTTCGTCATTATACGAGCGGACTACCTGCGTGAATAGCTGAAAGTAAACCCACTTTCAGGGCCGGCGCCACGAACCGGGCGGCACGCTCCAGGACGGAGCGTGCCGCGAACGCCCTGACGCGCTATCCGGCGGTCAGGGCCTTGGCGATGTGAGTGACCTGCACTTCGTTGCTGCCCGCATAGATCATCAGCGACTTGGCGTCGCGGGCCAGCTGTTCGACCTTGTACTCTGCCATGTACCCGTTGCCGCCGAACAGCTGCACGGCCTCCATCGCGACCTCGGTGGCGGCGCGGGAGGAGTAGAGCTTCATCGCCGATGCCTCGGCCAGGCTCACCTGGTCGCCCGCGGCGGTGCGCTCGATGGCGTTGAACACCATGTTCTGCACGTTGATTCGGGCGATCTCCATCTCGGCCAGCTTCAGCTGGATGAGCTGGAACTGCGCGATCTCCTTGCCCCACAGCTTGCGGGACTTGGCGTAGTCGATGCACAGCCGATGACACTCGTTGATGATGCCGAGCGCCAACGAGGCGATACCGATGCGTTCGGCCGCGAAAGACTCCTTGGCGCTGGCCTTTCCGTCACCCTTCGCCGGGTTCTCGGTCTCGCCGAGCAGACGATCCGGCGTGATGCGGACGTTCTCGAAGAACAGTTCGCCGGTGGGCGAAGAGTTCATCCCCATCTTCTTGAACGCGGGGCTCTGCGTGAAACCGGGCATGCCCTTGTCGAGCACGAACGCCAGCACCTTGCGGTCGCGCCGGTCGACGCCGTCCTCTTCGTCCAGCTTGGCGTAGACGATGGTGACGTCGGCGTGCGGGCCGTTGGTGATGAAGGTCTTGCGGCCGTTGAGGATGTAGTCCTCGCCATCGCGGCGGACGTAGGACTTCATGCCGCCGAAAGCGTCCGAACCCGAATCGGGCTCGGTGATCGCCCAGGCTCCGACCTTGGCCATCGTGACCAACTCGGGTAGCCAGCGCTTCTTCTGGGCGAGCGTGCCACGGCTGCGGATAGTGCCCGCGGTGAGACCGAGGCTCACCCCCATCGACGCCACCAGGCCGAGGCTGACGCCGGCGAGTTCACTGTTGAGGACCACGCCCATACTGCCCGCGCCGCTGAAGCCGCCGCTGGATTTGCCCGCGCCGGCGGTTCCGGCTTCCTCACGGGCGAGGGCCTTGTCGAGCCCCTCCCGGGCCATCTCGTCGAGCCCGAACGTCGCGAACAACGTGCGGATGATGTCGAACGGCGGCAGCGCCCCGCCTTCCAGCGCGTCGATGTGCGGGGTGACCTCCTTGGCGATGAAGCCACGCACCGCGTCGCGAAACATCAGGTCTTCATCGGACCACTGATACATGTCGTGAACTCCCGAGGGATCGCCGGAACTTTCCCTCGAATATAGAACACGTTCTAATTCGAGGGGCGAACCGCGTGCTCGAGCCGGCGGCGGTCAGGCGAAGGTGCGGGTGATGATCGGAGCGACGAAATCCTGGAGCATCGCGCGCTCGTCGGATTCGTCTCGACCGGGAGTGGCCAGGAACGAGACGATGACGCGGGTGAGCCAGCGGGCGAGGCGGCTGCGTTCGGGGTCGCTCAGGTCGGTGTCGGTGAACATGGCCGCCGCCAGGGATTCGATGACATCGGAGTCCTGGCTGATGCGGCCCGCCGCGCCGGAATCGCCCGGCCGGAACCAGGCGATGAGCAGGGGGTCGGCCCGAACCGCTTCGATCGCGCCGAGCATCGCGGCGACGATGCGCTCGCCGGGGTCGGCGATGTGGCGGACCCGCTCGTCGAGGTTCGCCACGATGCGGCGAGTTTCGCGGTGCACGAACGCGATTCGCACCGACTGACGATTGTCGAAGTAGCGATACAGCGTGGCCCTGGAACATCCGGCCGCCTTGGCGATGTCGCCCATGCCGACCGCGGCGACCCCGTGTTCGGCGAACAGTTCGGCGGCCGCGTCGAGGATGCGTTCGGCCGCCAGATCCGCCCGATCGGTGGCCAGCCAGTCACCGCTCATGCCGAGCCCGCCGCACGGAACGGGACCGAGATCGGCCAGCGCACATAGTTACCGTGCGCCCACTGCACCGCGTCGAGGTCGACGGTGAAGTCGGGACAACGGGTGAGGAGTTCCTCGAGCGCGACCCGGGCCTGCATGCGGGCGGCGGCCGCGCCGAGGCAGTGATGGTGCCCGTGACTGAAGGTGAGGATGCGCTTGGGGTTGCGGCGGATGTCGAGTTCGGCTGCGGTGGGCCCGAATTCGCGTTCGTCGCGGTTGGCCGAGCCGTAGAGCAGCAGGACGCGGCGGCCCTCGGGGATGGTGGTGTCGTGCAGTTCGACGTCGCGAGTGGTGGTGCGGGCCAGGCCCTGCACCGGCGAGGTCATCCGCAGGAACTCCTCGATGGCGTCCGGGATGAGCGCGGGGTCGTCGATGAGTAGTCGCCGCTGGTCGGGGTTGGCGGTGAGGAGCTGGACCGCGCCGCCGAGGTTGCCGGTGGTGGTGTCGTTGCCGCCGGTGATCATGGTGAACGCGAAGCCGAGAATCGCGACCAGGCCCTCGTTGTCGCCGTCGGCGCCGAGGCCGGAGGCCAGCAGGTGCGAGATGGTGTCGTCGCCCGGTTCGACGCGGCGGCGGGCGATCAGTTCGCTGAAGTAGCCGACCAGTTCGCCGACCGCGGTGAAGGCGTGCTGGTCACCGGCCGCCAGCCCGGCCCCCGCGACCGCGCCGCCGACGATGTTCTCGGTCCACTCGTCGAACTTGCCGTGATCGTGTTCCGGCACACCGAGATAGTGGGCGACCACCATGGTGGGTAGCGGCTTGAACAGCTCCTTGACGATGTCGCCCCCGCCCGCGGCGCGCAGCCGTTCGATGCGTTCGACGACGAACCTGCGCACCGCGGGCTCGACCGAATTCACCTGGCGCGGTGTGAATCCCGGGGACACCCGGCGCCGGAAATCGGTGTGCTCGGGCGGGTCCATGAAGACGAACGGCTTGACGGCGCCGAACCCGGCGGTCACCAGATCGACGTAGTCCACGGTCAGTCCCGACGCGGAGGAGAAGGTCGCTGGGTCGCGCGCCGCCGTCCACACATCGGCGTGCCGCGACAGCACGTAGAAGTCGTTGTCGGTCTGCTCGGCGGGGATCACCCGGTGCACAGGGTCGTGCTCGCGCAGGGCGGAATACATGGACCAGGGGTCACGCCAGGTTTCTCCGGAGCGAAGCTCGAAGCCGACCGCATGAGACGTCGTTGAACTCATGACTCCAAGATAAGACAAATGAACCCAACTGTCTAACGAATGGCGGTGATTGCCGGTGCGAAGCACTCTGACTTGTCACCAGAAGATCGCCTGCTGGTGGCGATCCGGAAATCCTCATGCGGGACATATTGCGGATGAGTTATCCCGGCCCGGCAGCGCAGGCGCCACCGCGTGCACCTGCGAGGGTCGTTATCGCGCGCGCGACCGCCCTGCTGTGCCTGGGCGCGATCGCGCTGGAATGCGTCGCCGACATCGTGCCCGACGAGTCGATCTTCTGGATCGTGACACCGACCCGCTCGATCATCGGTATCGGGCTGCTCGCGGTGCTGTGCACCGGCGAATCGCGGTGGCGCACACCCGCCGATATCCCGCTCGCACTGCTGGTGTTCTCGTCGGCGGTGGCCAATTACCTGGCGGGACAACCCTGGTCGACGTGGCGTGGACTGCTCACGAGTGTCGCTGTCTACTACCTCGCGGTCGGTGTCCGCCGGGTCGTGCCCGACTCATGGCCCGCGATCGCGTTGCTCGCGCTGGCCTGCACCACGATCGCGAGCATCGTCGCGTTGCAGCAGGTCGTGCAGGAAACCCCGACCGGATTCTGCCGGGGTTCGCTCGACGGCTCGCACGATATCTGCGGGGCCGACACCATGATTCGCGCCGTCGGCACCTTCTCCAATCCCAACCTGCTCGCCGCGTATCTGGTTCTGCTGTTGCCGGTCGCGGCGGCCGCTTCGGCCTCGCTGGCCAATATGCGCGCACAGTTGGTGAGTGCGGGACTGGTAGCGCTCGGATATCTGGCTGTCGTGCTCACCGGGTCGCGCGGCGGAGTGGTCGCCGCGCTGGCGGGATTGGTGGTTTTCGCGTTCCTGCGACGGCTGCGACCGGGTAAACACGCGACAGCCGAGCGATGGGTGCCCTGGTTGTTGCCGATCGGGGTGGCGATCGCCGCCGCCGTCGCGTTCGTCGTGGTCATCACCCGTGGCAAGGTCGGGGTTCGGGCCGACGTCTGGACGGCAGCGGTCGACATAGCCGCGAACCATCCCCTCGGGGTCGGGCCCGGCCGCGCCGGACCCTGGCTCAACGAGGTGATCGACAGCCCGGAGGAGTTCCATCACACGCACAACATGTGGTTGAACTACGCCGTCGAATCCGGTGTCGGCGGTCTGCTCGCGGTCGTCGCGCTCACCGTCATCGGCCTCTGGATCGCGGTCACCGCCAGTGCCGCGGGCTCCCTCACCGCTCCCGCCGCGGCCGCGGGCCTGAGCGGTTTCCTCGCCGTCAGCCTCGCCGACCACCCGGCCAACCACCAGCGCATCGCCTTCGCGGCGATGGCGATGCTGGCGATCCTGATCGTCGACCGATCCCGGCGCGCACCCGACCGGGTCGTCATCGACGCCCAGCCCTTCCGCGCGGTTTCCCTCTTCGACGAGACAATGCCGCTGCCCCGCAACATTCTGGCGTCGATGCCCCCGCACCTGATATCGCCGCAGCCTGGGCCACGCGCGAACGTCCCGCGCCGAAACCCCGATCGGCTGACCCGCGACACGCACCCCACCCGGCCTCGGGTCCAGCCGCCGAGTCACGAAAGGGAGGCAGATCACCCTGGGGATCGAGGGGCTCCCGGCGTAGGTTCGTGGGTGAACGAATCGTCGGCACGAAGGGGTGTTATCGATGCGGGTGGTCAAGCGATTCAGGGGATACGCCCAGGTGATCGGGCAGGCCCGGCGTAACCGTGGGGATCTGGCCGGATGGCTCGGGCGACGGCCGCAGATCGCGGCGGCGACGGTGACCTATGAGACGGCGTTGCTGTTCAGCAACAAGCTCGATCCTCAGCTCAAAGAGCTGGCCGAGCTCAAGACCGCGGGTTTGGTGGCGTGCCAGTTCTGCCTCGATATCGGGTCGGCGCTCGCGCACACCGCCGGGCTGACCGAGCAGCAGCTCACCGATCTGCCCCGGTACCGGACCAGCGACGCCTATACCGAGCTGGAGAAGCTGGTGATCGCGTTCGCGGAGGCGATGACGGTGACACCGGCGGTCGATATCGAGGAATTGCGGGAAACGCTGCTCACCCACCTGTCGAAGGCGCAACTGGCCGAGTTGGCGGCGAGCATCGCGTGGGAGAACCAGCGGGCTCGGCTCAACCAGGGGCTGGGGGTGCAGCCGACCGGGATGGCCGATGGGATGGCGTGTGCGATGCCGGAACCCTCATGAGTAGGCAACAGGTGCCCGGTGGTGTGGTGCACGAGTTGCCCGACGACCTGCGTACGGCGCTGCTCGCCGATCCGGTGGTGCTCAGTGCCTGGCGCGACATCACGCCGCTGGCCCGCAACGAGTTCATCTGCTGGGTCGAGGACGCGAAACAGGACTCGACCCGCGAGCGGCGAATTCGGCGCACCCGGGAGGAATTGGAGGAGGGCCAGCGGCGGCCGTGCTGCTGGCCCGGATGCAAGCATCGTGAGCGCACCGGGAGCTGAACCGAAAGATTTCATGAATCCGTCAAGATTTCTGTCGGCGGCGCCTGCGAACATCGCGGCATGGATGGGGAGGATTTCGGTAGCTGGGGAGCCGCGTTCATCTGGGCACTAGTCGCCTGGTCGATCGCGGGGCCACTGTGGTTGTGGACCGGCGAGGAAGCCTGGCTGATAGTCCTGGTGATACCCGGCATCGGGTTCACGGGTGTCGGCCGGGGCATCGTGTGGATGGCACTGGCCACCCTGCCGACCCGCGCAACGCTCTTCGCTGGATGGTTCTTCGTGGCGGTCGCCGCAGCGGACGCGGTGGCGATATCGGTGTGGAAGTTGTCGCCTTCGGGGTGGACCTGGCCGGTCGCCGCAGCCGGGGCCCTGTTTCTCGGCGCGGTGACCTATCTCGCGGTCGCCTCCGAGGTGGCCGGCGGCTGGCTGCTCGCCCACGGCACCGCGCTGCGCCACGTCGAACAGGAGCTCGCATCCGCGCATCCGGAGCAGACGCCGCGTATCGATCGGTCATCGATGTATGCCTCGGGGCCCACACTCGGGCTCCGGCCACCGCCCTTCGCGATCGGGGCGCACGGGATCAACGGCAAGCTCGGCGAATACCACGCCAGGATGGCGCGCCGATACTGGACCAGCGCCCACACCGACCTGGCCCTGATGCACGCGGCGGAATCGTCGGCGACGCGCCGCGAGCTGGTCAGCGGACCGCTGGGGCACGCGACGATGCTCGACTTGGCGCAGTCGCTCTACGAGGAGGCGTTCTACCTCGACGAACTCGGCCGTAAGCGCGAAGCCGTCGAGGTACGGGCCGAGGAGATCGACCTGCGTCGCCAGCTCGTCCACCGCTTCGACAAGCGGTTTCCGGCGCTGGTCGCGAAAGCCACCCGGCCCCGGGCGAAAACCGCGACGAAGCAGCGGGCGGTCGCGGTTCAGTTGCTCGGGCAGGGATTGACGGCCTCGCTCGTGACCACGCTGACGACCCAGGCCGCCGGACTGACGGCATTGGAGCGGACCGCCGAGGCGGCCGAACTCCGGGCCGAGGCCGAGGGGCTCGCAGCCTCCGGCACCTGACCCGGTTCTTACCGGTACCGCTCGTCCGAAAGCCGCCCGTCAGGCGGGTGCGTCGAGGATCGACATGGCGATACCGTCGAGGATGTCGTGTTCGCTGACGACGAGTTCGGAAACTCCCGCACGGCTGGACAATTCGTCGGCGAGGACCTCGGTGATCACCGCGCCGCCGCCGATCACGTCGACGCGGCCGGGATGCATCGGGCCGAGAGCGGCGCGTTCGTCGTGGTTCATGCCGATCAGGCGGTCGCAGACCTGGTGGACCTCGGCGAGGCTCAGGCGGGTGAGATGCACACGCGCGGAGTCGTATTCGGGAAGGTCGAGGGCGACGGCGGTGATCGTGGTCATCGTGCCCGCCACCCCGACCCAGGTGTGCACCTGGTCGACAGGGACCTTCGCGAAGGCCTCATCGAGTTTCTGCTGGGCGAATTCTCGTGCGGCAGCGACCTGGTCGGCGTTCGGTGGGTTGCCCGCCAGGCACCGCTCGGTGATGCGGACGCAGCCGATGTCCGCGGAATAGGCCGCCTGGACGCCGTTTTCGTCGCCGACGACCAGTTCGGTCGAACCGCCGCCGAGATCGACCACGACGAAAGGTCCCGCATCAGCGGACAATTCACCGACGGCACCGGCGAACGACAGCCGCGCTTCCTCGTCACCGGTGATCACTTCGGCGACCGCGTCCGGTACGACGCGGCCGAGTTCGGTGCGGGTCATGGAGAAGAAATCGTCGCGGTTGGCGGCATCGCGGGTCGCGGAGGTGGCGACCATGCGCACGCGCGAAACACCCTGCGCCACCATCACATCCACGTAATCGGCCAGGGCGAGGCGGGTGCGTTCGATGGCTTCGGGCGCGAGGCGCCCGGTGGCGTCCACGCCCTGCCCGAGCCGCACGATGCGCATCTCCCGATGCACATCGGTGAGACCGCCGTCGGCCCCGACCTCGGCGATCAGCAGGCGGATCGAGTTGGTACCGCAGTCGACTGCGGCGATGCGCTCACTCATGGTGTCCTCCAGAGGTCTCGACCCGCGCACGGGCACTGCTCGCGATTATGCCTGTTCGTCAGGTGCGGCGGGCCAGTCGGCGGGGATCGCGGTCCCACGGAAACCCGCGGCGGCGGCCAGCGCGACAGCCTCGTCACCGAAGGGGTTCAACCCGGGCCCCTTGGCGAGGGAGTGCGCGATCAGCACGTGCAGGCACTTCACCCGGTCGGGCATGCCGCCACCGGTGAAATCGGTGCCGAGGGACTCGATCTCGTTGCGTTCGGCCAGGTAGCTCTCGTGCGCGCGACGGTAGGCGGCGGCCAGTTCGGGGTCGGTGGCGAGGCGTTCGGTCATCTCGCGCATGACCCCGGCCGACTCCTGCCTGCTCGCCTCGGCCGTGAGCCGGGGATCGGTGAGGTAGTAGAGCGTGGGGAACGGGGTGCCGTCGGGCAGGCGGGGCGCGGTCTTCACCACGGCGGGCAGGCCGTCGGGGGTGCGGTAGGCGACTTCGAGCACACCGCGAGGCTCGCGGCCCAACTGCTTCGCGATGATCTCGAGGTCGTGCTCGTTCGGTGTCGTCACCGTGGTCCTTCCGGGGCTGGTTCGGAGATGCTGCGCCACAGGTCGGTGTACCAGGGGTCGGGCGCCGCGGTGCGGGTGCTCATCGGCGGCGGCGCTGGTGCCTCGATGCCGGGAATCTGCACGATGTAGGGGGTTTCGCCGGGCATCACCAGGCGCAGGCGATCGCGCGCCTCGGACCGGATGTAGGCCGGATCCTGTTGTTGCGCACGACGATCGCGCAAGCCCGCCAGGTCGGCTTCGAGTTCGGCCCGCTGTTTGGCCAGTGCCACGGCCTCGGCGCGCTGACTGAAATAGGTGCGCGTCGGCACGGCCAAGGTCAGCGCGAGGCCGCACAGCACCGCCGCCAGGATCACCGCCTTACCGGTCGAGAGACCGAGGATGGTGTGTTCGCTGCTGCGCTCGAGCTTGCCGCTGGGCTTGCGCGCGGTGGCAGAATCCGGGCGACGGCGGGTGGGACGCTTGGCCGCGGTGGGGCGGCTCGGTGTGTCGAGACGGGGGCGCGAGCGTGCGGCCCGCGACGTGCGCCTGTCCCCTCGTCCACCAGGACTGGTTCCACGCGCACGTCGCTCGGTCATTCGCTACCGCCCCTGTACTGCTTTCAGAATTCGCCGGTGAAACGCGGGAAGGCCACGTCACCCGCGTAGCGTGCCGAATCACCGAGGGCGTCCTCGATGCGCAGCAGCTGGTTGTACTTGGCGACCCGCTCCGAACGCGCGGGAGCGCCGGTCTTGATCTGGCCCGAACCGACGGCGACCGCGAGGTCGGCGATGGTGGTGTCCTCGGTCTCGCCCGAACGGTGCGACATCATGGTCTTGTAGCCGTTGCGGTGCGCCAGCTCGACGGCGTCGAGCGTCTCGGTCAGCGTGCCGATCTGGTTGACCTTCACCAGCAGCGCGTTGGCCGCGCCCTTGGCGATGCCCTCTTCGAGGCGCTCGGGGTTGGTGACGAACAGGTCGTCGCCGACCAGCTGCACCTTGTCGCCGATGGCGTCGGTCAGTGCGACCCAGCCGTCCCAGTCGTCTTCCGACAGCGGGTCCTCGATGGAGACCAGCGGGTACTTGGTGAGCAGGTCAGCGTAGAAATCGCCCATCTCGGCGGCGGTGCGGACCTTGCCCTCGAACTTGTAGCCCTCGCCCTCGGTGTGGAACTCGGTGGCGGCCACGTCCAGGGCCAGCGCCACATCGGTGCCGAGCTTGTAGCCCGCGCGCTCGATGGCGATGCTGATCAGGTCGAGCGCCTCCACGGTGCCCGCGACGTCGGGGGCGAAGCCGCCCTCGTCACCGAGACCGGTGGACAGGCCCTTCTCCTTCAGCACGGCCTTGAGCGAGTGGTACACCTCGGTGCCCCAGCGCAGCGCCTCGCGGAAAGTGGGCGCGCCGATCGGGGCGACCATGAATTCCTGCACGTCCACGCCGGTGTCGGCGTGCGCGCCACCGTTGAGGATGTTCATCATCGGGACCGGCAGCACGTGGGCGTTCGGGCCGCCCAGGTAGCGGAACAGCTCGAGACCCGAGGACTCGGCGGCACCGCGGGCCACGGCCAGCGACACACCGAGCAGGGCGTTCGCGCCGAGGCGGGACTTGTCGGGGGTGCCGTCCAGATCCAGCAGGACCTGGTCGACGGTGCGCTGCTCCACGGCGTCGAGGCCGATGATGGCGGGCGCGATCTCGTCGAGGACACCCTCGACGGCCTTGGTCACACCCTTGCCGCCGTAGCGGTCGCCGCCGTCACGCAGCTCGACGGCCTCGTGCTCGCCGGTGGACGCACCGGAAGGTACGTCTGCCCTGGTCAGGGTGCCGTCGTCGAGGGCGATCTCGACCTCGACGGTGGGATTGCCGCGCGAATCCAGAATCTCGCGAGCTCCGACCTGTTCGATAATGGCCACGAAAACTGCTCCTTACGACGGAAGGCACGGTAGGTATCACGGGAGGGCCGTGCGGTGCCGAGCCTATCGTCTCGGCGGAGTGGGGAGTAACCGGCACTCCGGGCCGTGCGCAACTACACGCGGCGCCCGATGCTGTATATGGCGGCCCGATCGCGCACCACATGCATGTATTTGTTCGACTGGTTGTAGGCGAACAGGGCGCGCTGCCAGCCGTCGGCCGAGGTCAGATCGCCGCCGCGGGTGCAGAGGTAGCGGGCGGCGGTGAGCGCGGCATCGTCGATGTTCTGCGGGTCGATCACGCCGTCGCCGTTGGCGTCGACGCCCCAGCGCTTCCAGGTCTCGGGGATGAACTGCAGCGGGCCGACCGCGCGGTCGTAGGTGGTGTCGCCGTCGAGGCTGCCGCCGTCGGTGTCGCGGATGTCGGCATTGCCCTTGGTGCCGTCGAGGGCGACGCCGATGATCGCCGGGCGCACCGTCCCGTCGGCGTCGACGCCCGCACCGCGGTGGGTGCCGTGCCCGCTCTCCACGCTGGCGATGCCGGCGAGGGTGGTCCAGGCGATCCCGCATTCGGGCCGCGACTTCGCCAGCACGGCGGCGGCGTACCCGTAGGCCTCGAGCGCGACCGGTTCGATGCCGATCGCGCCGGACTGCTCGTCGGCCCAGGCGCGCAACTGCTCGGATGCGCGGCCCGGTGCGTCGACATCGATCACGGGCAGCGCGACTCCCGGCCCCGGCGGCATGTCGTCGGGGATCGACGCGAGCGAACTACACCCCGCTAAAAGGGCACTGAACGCGACTGCGGCGGCCACGCCGACCTTCTGCACTGACATCTGTTCAATCATCCAGATCCAGCGAGACTTATGCACGTCTCACAGCCACTTCTCAGAGTGGGACGTAGCAGACCGCCAAACCTGTGGTGGCGCCCGGCTTCATCGTGAAGGATCCCGAGGCGCCCACCGGCCGTGGACATTCCGCGCCCGGACCCCGATGAACTTCGGTCACCGTCGCGTTGGCAGCCGGATCGGCACAGTCGACGAGCGCGGGCGGCGCACTGCCCGCGGCGCCGAACCCGATCAGACAATCACCGGGTTGCCCGTAGCCCAGGTGATCGGTGTTCGCCGGGCCCATGCAGACCACCACGCGCAGATCGGTCGTCGCGCCGGTGTCGACGAACACCGCGTTGACATTGCCGTCATCGGGGCATTCCGGCGATACCGGTTCGACGTGCTGGGTTCGTACCGACAGGACCCGGTGGCGCACGCCCGGTTGGTCGCACGGGGCCACCGTCATCGTCGTTTGGGCGGCGCAGTCACCGACTTCGCTGCCACTCATCGAGGTCGAGGTCGCGATGGGCCGTGCGCACACCACGATCACGCGGCCGCCGAGCGAAGCCTGGGCAACGGCGGTCCGGGTCGCGGCGTGGGCTTTACATGCCTGATCGGTGACAGGAATTCTCGCGTGGATTTCGATGCCGACCACGTCGAGGGTGGTGGCCGGCGTGCCGCAGGTCATCCGCAGGATCGTCTCGCCGCCCTTCTTCGCGTCGATGCAGTCCCCGGCGAGCAACGCGCCCGGATCGGTGGTGTTGGCGCGGGTGGGCGACAAGCACAAGGCGGCAGCGGGATTCGACTCGTCCGGCTTCGGGTCGAGGACCGCGCGGGTGGCATCGGCGTACTTCATGCAGATGATCCCGAACGGCCACTGCGCCGACTCCTTCGCGACGATCCGGTAGGTCGCGCGCTCGTCGTCACAGCCGTACTCCACCGGTATCTCGGCACCGGACACGCAGTCCCCCACTGCCATTGCCAGCGGTTCGGTGCGGGTGAGTACGTACCCGGCCACCCCGGCCACGGTGCCAACGACGACAACGACGGCGAGCACGAGCCACAGCACCCACCGCCTGCGCGGGGAATCGACCGGCGGGGTGTGCGCGAACGGCGGCTCGGTGGGCGCCTGGATCGGCTCACCGGGCTGAGGCGGCGCGGGGTACATCATCGGGGTACGTCTCCTGAAATCGCTTGGAGGACAACCCGATTTATTCGGAGATGGAGTTACGGCCGTTACAGGGGGTCGAGCTGCGTTGCGCGGGCGTCACCCCGAGTAGGTCGGCGTCGCCTCGGCTGCGCGGGCGTCAGCCGAGAAGGTCGGCGGTCGCCTGGTGGGCTGGTGCGGCGAGAACGGTTGTCGGGGTGCCTGATTCGACTACACGGCCGTGGTCGAGGACGAGGAGGTCGGTGCAGTGGCCGCGGACCAGGGTCATGTCGTGGCTGATCAGGATGACCGCGGTGCCGTCGATGCGGAGGCGGTCGAGCAGGGACATGATGGCGGCGGCGGTGTCGGCGTCGAGGGCTGTGGTGATCTCGTCGCAGATCAGGACCGCTGGGTCGGCGGCGAGGGCGCGGGCCAGGGCTACTCGTTGACGTTGGCCGCCGGAGAGTTGGTGGGGGCGGCGGGCGGCGAGGTCGACGGGGAGGTCGACGGCGGCGAGCAAGGCGGCGACGCGGGGGCGGATTTCGGGTCTGGGGACTCGCGCGATGCGGCGCAAGGGGCGTGCCAGGGTCTGCGCGACGGTGCGTCGTGGGTTCAACGCCGCGCGAGGGTTCTGGGTGACGAGTTGAATACCGTTGGCACCGACCTTGATTCGTCGCCTGCTCCCCACCGGAACCCGCACACCACCGACATCCAGCGATCCGACAGCATCGGCGTGCAATCCCGCGATCACCCGCGCGAGTGTGGTCTTCCCAGCTCCGGAAGGCCCCACGACAGCGAGGGCAGCTCCTTCGGACACGCTGAAACCGATGTTCTCGAGCACCGTGTGGCCGCCCGCGTCAGCGTTGATTCCCTCGGCGCGCACGGCAACTATCTCGCCGTTACCCGCCAGATCGGCCGGAGCTGCGGTCCCGGCGGGGTCGGGATTCAGCACTCGACGCCCATTGCGACCTGCCGGACCCTCGCCCGGCGGATGGACCTGTTGGCGGCCGGTCGGCTCCGAGCGCCCCTTGGACAGGCGTGCATTGCCCGCTGAATCAGCCTCTACGGCAGCGACATTCACCGACCGTGCACCCGGTGAGCGGAGTTCGATCACGGTGTCGGCGATGGCGTTGATCGCCTCGGTGTCGTGGCCCGAGAGCAGGACGGTGATGGAGTTCTCGGTGGCGAGGGCCGATATCAGCTGGGCTATTTCGGTGCGGAGGGTGCCGTGCAGGCCTGCCAGGGGTTCGTCGAGGACGAGGATTCGGGGGCGGCGGAGGATGGCTCGGGCCAGGGCGACCCGGCGTTGCTGGCCGCCGGAGAGGCGGGCGCAACGGCGGCGGAGATGGGTGGGGTCGAGGCCCACTCGTTCGAGGACGGCCAGGCGGTCGGCGTCGGAGCTGCCGGGGGCCGCGTCGGCCAGGACCGCTCGGACACGAAGTAATGGGTTGAGTTCGGAGCCGGGATCCTGGCCGACATAGGCGATGTACTCACGGCGAAATCTGCGCAGTCCGGCGGCGTCGAGCGCGAATACGTCGTGTCCCCCAACACGCACCGCGCCCTCCCCACGAGCACCGGGAGGTAGATGACCGAGCAGCGCACGCATCGCCGTCGACTTACCCGCGCCCGACGCACCTGTGAGCGCGGTGACCGTGCCCGCTACCAGCCGAAACGACAACGGCGCCAACAAGACCGCCCCACTGTCGGCGACAACGCTCAACCCGGTCACCACGGCCGCGTCCCCGGAATCCACCACCGAAATCCCACATCCCCCCGACCGCCCGGCGCCGAGTGCGCTCCCCGAGTCCATCTCGGCTACCGACTTTTCGACCCCGTCCGCGTGGACAGCATCCGATGCCGGTTTCGGAGTTCGGCGGTTCCTGGGACCACTGGTCACCACCAGGTTCACACCGACCGCCACGATGGCGATGGCAGCGCTCGGCGCCAGGACAGCCCAGGGGTTCAGCAGAAGCCCGGAGGCGTTGTCGCGGACCATGATCGCCCAGTTGTCGGGACCCAGCGCCGAGACGCCGAGGAAGGCGATGGTGCTGACGAGGTAGATGGCGACGACGAAGCGCAGGCCGAGTTGGGTGGTGAAGACGGCGCGGAGGTTGGGGAGGATCTCACGGAAGACCAGATGGGACAGGGATTCTCCGCTCGCGACGGCGGCTTCGACATAGCCGGAGGCCGCGATGGTCGCGGCGGAGGCGGCGAAGATCCTGGCGCAGTAGGGAACTCCGAAGATCAGCGATACCGCGATCAGCGCGGTGACGCCACCCTGGGGCCATGCGGTGAGCACCAGCAGGATGCCGAGGACCGCGGGGAGCAGGATGACCAGATCGCCGCAGAGTTCGATGACCTTGCCCGCCCGCGGGCGAACGGCGGCGACGGCGCCGAGGACGGCCGACAGCACTGTCACCGCCACCGCGATCACCGCGGAAACAGCCAGCAGGTGGGTGCCGCCGGTGAGCAGGTGGCTGAGCACATCCCGGCCGAGCCGATCGGTCCCGAGCAGTGCTCCCCCACCCGGCTGCGCGAACGGCATCCCCACAGCCTTCTCGCCCGGATAGGGCGCGAAGAGCGGACCCGCCACCGCGAGCAGCACAACGAGCCCCACACCCGCTGCCACCGAGTACCGCCACCACGCCGCGCCCCAGCCGGACATCCGCGGCACTCCTCGACCTCCCGAGCCGGACATATTCATCGCGCACTCCGCGACGCCCATGCCCGGACGACGTCGGCGACGGCTAGCAGGACCATGATGACGATCGCCGTCAGGGCGACCACCGCGGCGACCATGGTGGCGTCGCGGTCGGCGACGGACCCGGCGAGAACGGCACCGATACCGGGGTAGTTGAACAGCGTCTCGACCACCAGCGCGCCGCCGAAGAGCATGCCTACCGAGGTCGCGTACCCGGCGACGATGGTCGGCGCGGCGAACGGCAGCATGTGGCGCAGCAGAATCGTGCGGGTCGGTAGTCCGTCCAGCACAGCACTTTCCACATGGGGCGCGGCAGCCACATCGAGCAGCGCCGAGCGTACGACGCGAGCGTTCCAGCCGATCTGCGGAATCGCCAACGCCAGCACCGGCAGCACCAGCATCTCGGGTCCGAGGGGAAACCCGGAACGGCCGGTGATGGTCACTGCCGGGAGCCACCCGGTGGCCAGGGAGAACACCAGGATCAACAAGGTGCCGCCGACGAATTCGGGCACGGCCACCGCGAAAGTGCTGACGGGCTGCAGCATTCGCGATCCGAGCGCGGTCGGGCGCATCGCCCACCAGCAGCCGAGCACCAGGGACAACGCGATGGCCAGCAGCAACGCGATACCACCGAGCAGCAGGGTCTGCGGGAACTTGTCGGCAAGCAGCGCGCCGATCGAGTTCCCCCGCGCGGTCTGCCCGAAATCCCCGGTGAGCACCCCCGAGATCCAGTCGAGGAACTGCACCGGCAGCGCACGGTCCAGACCGAGTTCGTGCTCTTTCGCCGTGAGCTCGGCCGGGTCCGCCTCCCTGCCCAGCGCCGACCGTGCCGCGTTCCCCGGTAGCAGATCCACCGCGACGAACACGATGGCCAGCAATGTCACCAGGAGCGCGATCCGCCGCACCATCGGCAGGGCGAAGGTTTTCACGACATTCACGCCAGCCAGGCACGTTCCAGCTGCACGCGCGCGAACCCACCGAGCGTCGGCAGATCGCGCACCGTCGACGCGGCGATGTCGACACCGTCGGCCATACCCCACACCAGATAACCGCCACGCTCGAACTCGATGCGCTGCAGTTCGCGCACCGCACGCGTGTACTCGTCACCGGACGCGGCAAGGGCTTTGGCATTGATCGCGTCGAATTCCGGGTCACGGAAGGCGGTTTCGTTGCGGTTGGTGCCCGAGGTCATCAGCTTGTCGGCCAGGAACAGCACCGAGTCGTTGGTTCCCCACGAGACCGTGTACAGCGGTGCGTTGAGCCAGGTCTGATCGTAGAACGCGGCCGATTCGACCACCTGCACGTCGAGCCGGACGCCGATCTCGGCGAGCTGGGTGGCGATCACCTTCGCCGATTCGACCTCGCCCGGCACTTCGGCCTTCGTCACGAACGGGTAGCTGCGGCCAGTGTCGAACCCGGCTTCGCGCAGCAGGGTTTTCGCGCGCTCGACGTCGCGGTCACGGCGCAGCGTGGAGTCGTAGAGCGGGTCGGCGGTGCCGAGAACGTCGGCGGCGACGGTGCCGTAGCCGGAGTGCACCTGGTTGACCAGCGCGGTCCGGTCGACACCGAGACGCAGCGCCGTGCGCACCCTGGCATCGGCGAACGGGCCGTCGGCGGCGCGCATCGCCACGCCGAGCATGGTGTCGTCGGCGCGCCGGATCACCTGTAGGTCGCCGCGCCCCGCGGCGGTACGCCCGGCGATGGCGCCCACATTGGAGGCGAGGTCGATCTGCCCGCCCAGCGCCGCGTTGCCAAGGGCGGTGACGCTGTCGAACATCGTCACCTCGATGGCGTCGAGCAGCGGCGGTGTGCCGTGCCAGCGCTCGTTGCGAACCAGCCGGGCATTGCCGCCCTGATAGGACTCGAGCCGGAACGGCCCGGTGCCGATCGCGGCGGTGAAGTCGGTAGTGTCCTTCGGCACAGTGAAGGTCATCAGCCGAAGCAGCAGCGGCAGTTGGGCATTGGGCGCGGGCATGGTGAACACGACGCGGTTCGGGCCGTCGGCGACGATGTCGTTCTCGGCCACCGGCATCTTCGACGCGCCACCGACCGAGCGCAGGCGCCGCATCGACCACACCACGTCGTCGGCGGTCACCGGTGCGCCGTTGTGGAAGGTCGCGCCGTCGGCGATGGTGAAGGTCCAGCTGCGATTGTCCGCGCTGGGCTCCCACCGCGAGGCCAGGCGCGGGGCGACGGTCGGATCCGCGCCGGGGACGGTGAGCGCGTCGTAGACGAGCGAGGCGATGAGGAAGTCGCTGTCGTTGCTGAGATTGGCATGCGGGTCGCGTTCGCTGCGGGCGGCGGTGCCCAACGCGCCGACGCGCAATGTGCCGCCACGTTGCGCGGTGGCGGACCGATCATCGGTGCCGCACGCCGCGGCCAGCAGTAACGCGGTGACGCCGATGCCGGAGCGGAAGAGCTGCCTGCGAGTGAAACTCATCGTGTTGCCTCCTCGAACCGCGTGCGCCGGAACCCCTTTCCCGACGACGCAAACCAGGCGAGGCTAGCCTAAAACGGGTTCGAGTGGGGAGGTTCACATCGACCGTCATCGAACCGCAGCAGACCCGCGACACCCCGGTCAGCACTCACTTCGGCAACTCGGGTAGAAAGTTAGGGTTATATGGATCGGCTATTTCCCTCGCCGAAACATTAGGTAAGTCTTGCCTAATCATATGGCAGGCACTACCTTCGCACATCGAGCCCGAAAACCACCCGCTTTCGACCGATGCGAAGAAGGGAAACCGGTGAAAAGCGTTCTCTCCGAACGTATGACGCTTCACCAGCACGACATCGAATACCGCGAGCTCGATTCCGACGCCGCGATGGCGCTCCGATCGCTCGCCACAGATATTCGCCACCGATTAGGTGACGCACCCCACACCGCGACGCTGCACGATCCCGCGTTGCTCGCCCACATCACCGAGCGCGCCGGCGAGCTGCCCGACAGCGTGCGCCACGCCGTTCGACCACCCGCCACCGCCGCGGGCGCGACCGTGGTACGCGGGTTGCCTGTCGAGGATGCCGATTTCGGTCCCACCCCGGCACATTGGCAGGCCGCGGCCGAGCACGCCCATCCCGGCTCGCTCGAGCTGGACATCGTGATGTTGCTGCTCGGGCGTTGTGCCGGCGAACCGTTCGGCTGGCAGGGCCAGCAGAACGGCAGACTGGTCAACAATATCGTGCCCGCCGCCGGCCACGAGGACGAGCAGTCGGGCGCGAGCAGCTCCACTCTGCTCAGCCCGCACACCGAGGACGCCTTCCACGCTCAGCGCGCGAATCTGCTCATGCTCACCTGCCTGCGCAACCCCGACCGGGTCGCCACCACCGTGTCCTCGGTGCGCGAGGTGCGCCTGTCCGACGACGATCTGCGGACGCTCACCACCCCCACGCTGCCGATCCTGCCCGATGTCTCCTACGGCACCGGATTCGATCAGCTCGCACCGTTGCCGACCCTGTGGCTCGACGAAAACAATGCTGTCACAGCACGTTACGATCCCGCGTACACCCCGATCGACGATGCGGACGCGGTCTTCCGCGCCGCCTACGCCAGGCTCACCGCCGAACTCGCCAGGGTCAGTCACGCCCCCGCGCTGGCCCCCGGCGAGATCCTGCTGGTGGACAACGACGTGGCCGTGCACGGGCGCGTTCCGTTCCGCGCGCGCTACGACGGCACCGACCGCTGGCTCAAACGCATCAATGTCCGGCTGCCCGAACGCCGTCGGCGCGCGCAGGAATCGTCCGAGAATGGGTATGGCCAACAAGTGGTCGCCCCGTTTCGGGCGGTCGCTGATCGGACAGCAGAGCGGGGCATTGCAGATGAACGAGGATCCGTTGAACAACCGTGACCGCGGCATCGGGCTGCGCGTGCTGTCGCGCAGCGACCTGGCCGACGTGCCGATCGGCCCCGCCGAAGTGGTGCGCGCCGTCGAGGAGGCCTATCTCGCCTTCGCGGCGGGCGAATCCGACAATCCACGCAAGCTGAGCGTCGCCGACCCCGGCGGGTCGTCGGTGTCCTACGCCATGCTGGGCCGCGACGGGCGCCGGCGCGTGGTGGCCATGAAGACCTCCTACAAATTCGATCCCGGTCACGACCGCAGCACCAAGCGGTACTACACGACCATCACGCTCTACGACGACACCACCGGCGCCCCCATCGCGATGATGGACTGCGCGCGGGTGGGCGCGTTGCGCACGCCCGCGGTGTCGGCGCTGCTGGTGCGCGAGACGGCGCGGCGCGGGGCCGAGAGCGTATTGCTCATCGGCACCGGGACACAGGGACGTAATGCGTTGCCGCACTTGCTCGCCGCGAACCCGCAGTTACGCAAGCTGATGGTGTACGGCACGCATCCCGAGGGCTTGGCCGCCGTGCACTCGTACCTGGCCGACGCGGCGCCCCACGCGCTGCTCGATGTGGTCGACGACCCGTACGCGGCGGCCTCGTCGGCCGATGTGGTGCTGGCCACGGCGGGCCCCGGCACCGAGGTGGCGCTCGAATCCTCGCATCTGGCACCGGGTTCGGTGGCGGTACTGGTGGGCTACGGTCTGGCACCGTCGACGCTGGTCGAGGCCGATCGGGTCGTCGCCACCAGCGCCGCGCAGATGGCGCTGACGGGCACCGACATGGTCGGACCCGACGGAACGCTGCGTTCGGTCGACGCCGAACTGCCGCAGGTGCTCACCCGCAGCGCCGTGGCCCGCCGTACCGAGGACGAGAAGATCTTCGTCTACAACAGCGGGCTGGTACTCACCGATATCGCGGTCGCGCACGCACTGGCCGCCAGGGCGATTGCCGAAGGACGTGGCACGGAGGTGCCGTTGTGGGACTGACGGGTGCGCAGCCCGGGGTCGCCGGGGACGGCACCGGGCTCGCCGCGCCGCGACCCGGCGCGCGGGTGCCGCCGAGCGCGCCGCACATCAAGGACCGCGTCGCCGGCCCGACGGCGACCACCGAGCCGCCGCCGCACTGCGCACCACCGATGCCCGCCCATACCGACGTGGTGGAACAGCGCCTGCTCGCCGATCCCCACCTGCTCCGGGATATCGCCGATGCGGTCGGCGGGCCTTTCCATGTGCTGTTCCCCGAGCGGGTCTCGGCGAATATCACGGCATTTCAGTCGGCCTTCACCGAGGCGGGCATCGACGGGTTCGTCTACTTCGGCAAGAAGGCGAACAAGGCGGCGTGCGTGGCTCGTGCGTGCGCGGAGACCGGAGCGGGGATCGATGTCGCCAGCACCGGCGAACTCGTCGCGGCGCTGGGGCAGGGGGTTCGCGGCGAGGACCTGATGGTCACCGGGCCCGCGAAATCCGACGAGCTGCTGTGGTTGGCGGCTCGGCACCGGTCGTTGATCGCGATCGACGCGCTCGACGAACTCGACCGGCTCGCCGCGCTCGGCCTGCCGGTGCGGGTGCTGCTCCGGGTCCTGCCGGAAGGCTCGACCAGCCGGTTCGGGCTCGATCCGATGGAGCTCGAGCAGGCGATCCAGGCCATTACCGCGCCGATCACGCTGTCGGGCTTCAGTTTCCACCTGTCCGGCTATGACGCCGTCGCCCGCTCCGAACAGGCGGCCGCGCTGGTCGGGCATTGCAGGCGCGCGCGGGCCAACGGTCATCCGGCGGACACGATCTCGATCGGTGGCGGGTTCGGCGTCGACTATCTCGATGCCGCGACGTGGGCCGAGTTCCAGAACACCCTCAGCGACAAGTGGTTCCACACGAACCCGCCCGGCGACTACTACCCCTATCACTTCCCGGCTCCCGGCTCGGCGATGCTCGAAGCCGTCCTTTCCCACAACGACCTCGCCGGTCTGGTGCGCGACAACGGAATACGACTCGCGGTCGAGCCCGGCCGCGCTCTGGTCGACCGGGCGGGCAGTTCCGTCTTTCGGGTCCAGGGCGTGAAGAACCGCACTGCGCTGGGCAACCCGTACGACATCCTCACCGTCGACGGCACCAGCCTCAGCCTGTCCGAACAGTGGTTCGACAGCGAGTACCTGCCCGATCCCGTGCTGTGGCCGCAAGGCCCCGGCCATCGCACCCCCACCTGCGTCGGCGCCACCACCTGTCTGGAGTCCGACCTGCTGAGCAGGCGGCGCATCCCGCTGCCTCGCCGCGCCCGAACCGGCGACCTGCTCGTCTACCCGAACACCGCCGGGTATCAGATGGACTCCAACGAGTCCCCCTTCCACGAACTCCCGCTCCCGCCGAAGGTGGTGCTGCGCGCAGGCGCGGACCGGCTGCGCTGGAGTCTGGACAGCACTGCCCGCTGAGCCACCCGAGATACCGATCCGATGGAGGAACACCCCATGGCTCTCGTCACGCGCGTGACGGACCTGATCGGCCGCACCCCCCTGTTCGAACTCGCCGTCACCGACAGCGGCACGCGGCTGCTGCTCAAGCTCGAGCAGTTCAATCCGACCGGCGCCGCCAAGATCAGAATGGCCCGTTCGATGGTGCTCGACGCGGAGCGTCGAGGTTTGCTGCGTGATGGCGGGCATATCATCGAGTCGACGTCCGGCAACACCGGACTCGGCTTGGCGGTGGTCGCGGCCGAACGTGGCTATCGATTCACCGCCGTGGTCGACAACCACGCCTGTAAGGACAAGTTGCGCGCGATGCGAGCCATGGGCACCGACCTGGTGTTCGTCGCCGACGACGGTGACGACGAGCTGGCCACCTCGGCACGAGAAGACCTCGCCGAGGCGATGGCGGCCGCCCGCGACGACGCGTACTTCACCGAACAGCACAACAACGACGCCAACGCGGTCGGCTACTACGCGGTCGCCGAGGAGTTGCTGGCCGAGGTCGAGCGGGTCGACATCCTGCTCTCCGCGGTCGGCACCGGCGGCTCCCTGTTCGGTACCGCCACCCGGCTGCGCGACCTCGGCCTGCCCGCCCGGGTGATCGGGATCGAGCCGGTCGGATCCATCGCCTTCGGCGGCGAGGGCGGACCGTACTGGCAGTCGGGCACCGGCACCCCACCCGGCGCCACCATCGGCACCGCCGTCGACTACGCCCTGCTCGACGAGGGCGTGAAGGTGAGCGACGTCGACGCCTTCGCCACCACCCGCGCCGTCGCCAGGACACACGGGCTGTTGATCGGTGGTTCCGCGGGCGGTTCGGTGCACAATGCCTTGGCGCGGCTCGAGGAGTTCCCGGCCGGGTCCACCGTGGTGACCATCGTGTGTGATGGTGGCGAGAAATATCTCGATACCGTGTTCGACGACGACTGGATGAGCGCTCGCGAGCTGCTCGATCCCGCCGCCGAAGCGGAAGTGACCACGCTGCTGCGCCGCTACTCGCCGCTGCGGCATCACGACGAACTGATGGAGGTCAGGTGAGCGCGAACGCGCGCGAGACGAACCCCGGAGCGGGTGGGTGAACGGCACGGCGACCGATAGCAGCGCGCTGGCGAAGCTGGCGACGCCGATCGCGCTCACTCAGCTGGCGCAGATCGCGATCTCGACGACCAACCTCGCGCTGATGGGCACGCTCGGCGTGCGCGAGGTCGCCGCGGGTGGGTTGGCGCTGGTGCTGTTCAACCAGATCCGCACCATGTGCGTCGGGCTGATCACCGGCACCGGGAATCAGATCGCCGGCGCGCTGGGCGCGGCCGGCAAGCGCGGCGATTCGGCCGACGACGAGGTGCGCGCGGTGGTGCGGGCCGCGTTCGTCATCGCGACGATCGCCGGACTGCTCGGCGGGGCGCTGCTGATCGGGCTCGGCTGGGTGTTGCCGTGGCTCGGTCAGGATGTCGGCGTGCTCGACGCCGCGCGGCCGATGATGATCGCGCTCGCGCCGGGGTTGCTGCCGTGTCTGTGGTTCCAGGTGCTGCGCCAGTACACCGTCGGCATGCAGCGGCCGCAGGCGTTGCTGCTGGTCACGCTGGGTTCGGTGGCCTTGAACCTGGTGCTCGCGCTGGCCTTCATCCACGGCTGGGCCGGCCTTCCGGCGATGGGCCTGACCGGTGTCGGCATCGCGACCTCGCTGGTCTTCCTGATCACCTTCGGGGTGCTCTGGGCGATGGTGCGCCGCGACGACCAACTCGGCCGCACCCTGCCCTCGACGCCATGGCCGGTGCGCTGGGCGGCCGTGCGCGAGGAACTGCGGCTCGGCACGCCGATCGCGCTCACCTACGGTTCGGAAGCGGGCATGTTCTCGGTGCTCGCGCTGGTGATGGGCAGTTTCGGGCCCGCTGCGCTGGCCGCGCACAATGTGGTCTACCAGATCATCTACATCGTGTTCCAGATGGCGATCGGGCTGTCCCACGGCGCGTCGATCCTGGTCAGCGACGCGGTCGCGCGCGATGAGGTCGGCCACGCGCGAGCACTGGCCTGGCTGGCGTTGCGAATGGCCGCGGTGATCGCGATCATCACCGGCGCTGTCTACGTGCTCGCGCCGGACATCGTTCTCGCGCCGTTCCTCGACACCTCCGACACCGACACGCTCGCCATCGCGCACACACTGCTGCTCATCGGCATCGTGCTGCAGTTCTTCGACGCCGCCCAGAACATCGGCACCGGGCTCCTGCGCGGCCTGAAGGAGACCTCTGCGGGCTTCCGGCTGTCGCTGGTCGGTTACTGGGGCGTGGGGCTGCCCTCAGCGCTGCTGCTCGCCTTCCCGCTGCATCTGGGCGCGGCCGGGGTCTGGTGGGGCTTGACGGCCGGTCTGGCCACCACCGCCGTACTGATGCTGCGCAAGTACTTCGCCCTGCTCGATCAGGTCGACGTGGTCGCGCCACGACGGGTGCCGGTCACCCAATCACGATGACAGCGAGCACGACAAAGGCGGGCGACTATGTGTCGCCCGCCTTTGTCGTGGTTCGTCAGAGATTCACGCCGTAGTCGCGGGCGATGCCCGCCAGGCCCGAGGCGTAACCCTGGCCGACAGCGCGGAACTTCCACTCGTTGTTGTGGCGGTAGAGCTCGCCGAACACCATCGCGGTCTCCGTGGACGCGTCCTCGGACAGGTCGTAGCGCGCCAGTTCCACGCCGGTGTTCGCGTCGGTGACGCGAATGTAGGCGTTGCGGATCTGGCCGAACGACTGGCCACGGGCCTGGGCGTCGTGGATCGACACGGGGAAGAAGATGTTGGTGATCGCCGGCGGAGTGGCCGCCAGGTCGACATTGATGATCTCGTCGTCGCCGTCACCCTCGCCGGTCAGGTTGTCACCGGTGTGCTCGATGGTGCCTTCCGGCGAGCGCAGGTTGTTGTAGAAGATGAAGTGCTGATCCGAGAGCACCTTCAGGTTCGTACCGGTGGCCAACGCGCTGGCGTCCAAGTCGTGGTCGGCACCGGTGGTGGTGCGCACGTCCCAACCGAGACCGACCGCCACCTTGGTGAGGTTGTCGGTCTGCTTCGACAGCGAGACATTGCCGCCCTTGGCGAGTGTGACGCTCATGAAAACCCTTCTGTCCAGATGGTGTGCCGTAGAGGAACTTACGCTGTGGGCCCGTCGTCGATCCAGGACCGCAGGGTCTCGACCCGCCCCTCCAGTGCCCGCAGTTCGGTGTCGTCGAGGACGGTGCGCTGGATGCCACGATCGACGGCGAACGCGGACTGGCGGTGGTCGTCGATCACGTCGATGTCCAGCTGCACCGCGGTGTAATCCTGCGCCGACGGCATCTGCTCGGCGATGACCGTCGCCCGGCCGCGCGCGCACAGCGCCACATTGCCGCCGCCCAGAATCAGCAACGCCACCTCCGGCTGCGCCCGCAACCGTGCCAGCGACCCACGATCGGACTTCAAACTGATGAGGATCCGCCGATCACCCGCGCGTACCGGCCACGACACCGGGATCGCGTGCGGCCCGGCATCGGTGGTCACCAGCACCGCGATGGTTTCCTGCGGCCATACCGGCAACGCGTCCAGCTCAGGATGGTCGGCCATCACATCTTGCCCTGCCGGATCTACCTCTGTACCCATCAACCTCACCTCGACGATCGCCGGACCCCTGCCCCGCCGCGGACGGCGAGCTGCTTCGAGTCTAAAGCTGTGTGGCCCTTGCCCGCTGGCGCGCGCACGATTGTCCTCGAGATCTCAGCAACGTCTCAGCCGTCGGTACCGTGCCCCGAACCCGCGGAGCATCGTTAGCTCAGCGGTAGCCGACGCGATCGGCGGGTGAGGCTCAGCGCGGCCAGAAGGTATGCCAGTCGTCCGCGCTGAGCGGCGACCGAGCGCCGCGTTCGGCTTCGGCGGCGTCCTCGGCGGCGCGGATGGCGGTGGCGAAGTCGATGGACGCTGTGCGCAGGCGTTCCTCGGCCGAATCAGGGCCGCCCAGCTCGACCACGCGCAGCGTGTCCGGGACGAGGTCGGCGGGCAGGCCCGCGGTGGCGCTGCGGGTACGGATCTTCTCGGCGAGAGCGAGGGCGGGCTGGGCCATGGCGATGCCGTCGAGGCAGGAGCGGCGCGCTTTCTCCGCGGATTTGCGCTCCTCCCATGCCTTTTCCTGCGCCGCGATCTTGGCGGCCATCGAGGTACCCGAGGAGAACTCGGCATCGGTGAGGTAGGGGCTGCGGTGGACGAGTTTGCCGACCAGGGTCGCCGCCACGTCGTCGACGGTGAATTCGCCCGCGTGTTCGGCGATTCGGGAGTGGAACAGCACCTGCAACAGCAGATCGCCGAGTTCTTCCTTGATGGTCTCGGCGTCGCCCGCCTGGATGGCGTCGAGGAGTTCGTAGGTCTCCTCGAGCAGATAGGGGCGCAGCGATTCGTGGGTTTGGGTGCGCTCCCAGCCGCCGAAATGCCAGAGGCGATCCATCACCTCGACGGCGTCGGACAGTCCAGCGGCGACGACCGCGGTGTCTGCTTGCTCCTGCGACATCTCCGGGCTCATCGCGCCGACGCGGCTTCCGTCGGCACCGAGAGATCCACCATCCCCTGGGGTTTACCGTCCAGCACCAGCAGCAGATCGGCGACGAATTGCAGCACTGCCACATCGCGCACCCGGTCGGCGCCGACACTGTCGGTGATCCGCGGCAGCGGCAGGGTGATCAGCCCGCTCGCCGGGCGATAGTTGGCTGCGGGGTAGATCCGCTTGAGCCGAAGTTGTTTGGAATCGGGAAGATTCAGCGGGGCGATCTTGAGCGAGGAGCCGGTGACCACGATCTCGGACACGTCGTACTCGCGCGCGAGCAGGCGCAGCTTGGCCACCGCCACCAGTCGCCCGACCTCCACCGGCAGCGGGCCGTAGCGGTCGACGAGCTCTTCGACGACCGCCGCCAGGGCCGTATCGTCGTGGGCGGAGGCGAGTTTGCGGTAGCCCTCGAGCCGCAGCCGGTCGCTGGCGATGTAGTCGGGCGGGATGTGCGCGTCGACCGGCAGATCGATGCGCACCTCCTTGTTCTCCTCGGTGACGATCGGCTTGCCGTCGGCCGCCGCGCGGTAGGCCTCCACGGCCTCGCCGACCAGTCGCACATACAGATCGAAGCCGACACCGGCGACGTGACCGGATTGTTCGGCGCCGAGCACGTTGCCCGCGCCACGGATCTCGAGGTCCTTCATCGCCACGGCCATGCCCGCGCCGAGATCGGAGTTCTGCGCGATGGTGGCCAGGCGGTCGTAGGCGGTCTCGGTGAGCGGCTTCTCCGGCGGATACAGGAAGTACGCGTAGCCGCGCTCACGGGAACGACCGACGCGACCACGCAACTGGTGCAATTGCGACAGACCGAGCGAGTCGGCACGTTCCACGATCAGGGTGTTCGCGTTGGAGATGTCGAGGCCGGTCTCGATGATCGTGGTGCAGACGAGCACGTCGTATTCGCGCTCCCAGAATCCCTGCACGGTCTTCTCGAGCTGGTCCTCGTTCATCTGGCCGTGCGCCACCACCACCCGTGCCTCGGGCACGAGGTCACGAATCTTCTTGGCGGCCTTGTCGATCGAGGACACTCGGTTGTGCACATAGAACACCTGGCCGTCGCGCATCAGCTCGCGGCGGATGGCGGCGGTGACCTGCTTGTCGTTGTAGGCGCCCACATAGGTGAGCACCGGATGACGTTCCTCGGGCGGGGTGAGGATGGTCGACATCTCGCGGATGCCGGCCAGGCTCATCTCCAGGGTGCGCGGGATCGGGGTGGCCGACATGGTGAGGACGTCGACGTGGGTGCGCAGTGCCTTGATGTGTTCCTTGTGCTCCACACCGAAGCGCTGCTCCTCGTCGACCACCACCAGGCCGAGGTCCTTCCAGCGCACCCCGGTCTGCAGCAGCCGGTGGGTGCCCACCACGATGTCGACCGAGCCGTCGGCCAGCCCGGCCATGATCTCCTTGGAGTCCGAGGCATCGGTGAACCGGGACAGCCCCTTCACCGTCACCGGGAAGCCCGCGACGCGTTCGGTGAAGGTCTGCAAGTGCTGCTGGGCGAGCAGCGTGGTGGGCACGAGCACGGCGACCTGCTTGCCGTCCTGTACCGCCTTGAACGCGGCGCGCACGGCGATCTCGGTCTTGCCGTACCCCACGTCGCCGCAGACCACGCGGTCCATCGGCACCGCCTTCTCCATGTCCGACTTCACGTCGGTGATGGCGGTCATCTGGTCGACGGTCTCGGTGAACGCGAACGCGTCCTCCATCTCCTGCTGCCACGGGGTGTCCGGGGCGAAGGCGTGGCCCGGCGCTGCCTGACGCGCGGCGTAGAGCTGCACGAGCTCGCCCGCGATCTCGCGAACGGCTTTGCGCGCCTTGCGTTTCGTGTTCGCCCAATCGGAGCCGCCGAGCTTGGACAGGCTCGGCAGTTCGCCACCGACGTAGCGGGAGAGCTGGTCCAGCGATTCCATGGGCACGAACAGGCGGTCGCCGGGCTGGCCGCGCTTGCTCGGCGCGTATTCGATCACCAGGTACTCACGCCGTGCGCCGCCGATGGTGCGCTCGATCATCTCGACGAACCGGCCGATCCCGTGCTGGTCGTGCACCACCATGTCGCCCGAGGTGAGGGCGAGCGGGTCGACCTGGTTGCGGCGCTTGGCGGGCAGCCGCTTGCCCTCGGTGGGCGCGGTGACCCGGTTGCCGGTGAGATCGGATTCGGCGACGACCACCAGTCCGGCATCGTCGAAGATCAGCCCGTCGTGCAGCGAACCACACAGCACGCCGACCACTCCCGGCTCCGGCACCGCACCCGCGGGCAGCAACGCGGCGGGCACTTCGGCCTCGCCGAGCCGTTCCAGCACTCGTTGCGCGGTGCCGTGACCGGTGACCACGACCACCGCGCGGCCGCCGGTGGCCACGTGCGCGCGCAGCGACGCGAAGATGGTGGCGACCAGTTCCTCGGACCCACGGGCGGTGGGCCCGGCGGCCACCGGCAGGTTCACCTCGATCGGATCGCCGGAGCTGAGCGGGCTCAGCGTCCACCACGGCAGGCCGAGTTCGTCTGCGCTGGTGTGTAATTCGGTCAGGTTGCGGTAGCCGGAGGCCGCCAGGTCGAGGCCGTTGGCCCCCAGCGGCGCGTCGCTACCGAAAGAAGCCGCGGTCCACGAGGCTTCGAGGAACTCCTCGCCGGTGCGCACGAGATCGGCTGCGCGAGTACGGATCTTCTCCGGGTCGCACAGCAGCAACTGGGTGCCCGCGGGCAGTGCCTCGGTGAGCAGGCTGAGCTTGCCCGGCGCGAGGACCGGCAGCAGCGCCTCCATGCCGTCGACGGGAATGCCCTCGGCGATCTTGTTCAGCATCTCGACCAGGGAGGCATCGGCCTCGTTGTCGGCGGCGACCGCGATGGCGCGTTCGCGCACCGGCGCGGTGAGCAGCAACTCGCGACACGGCGGCGCGACCACCAGCTCGATGGTGCCCTCGGTGAGCGAGCGCTGATCGGCGACCGAGAACGGGCGGATCTCGGTGACCTCGTCGCCCCAGAACTCCACCCGCACCGGATGATCCGCCGTCGGCGCGAACAGATCGAGAATGCCGCCGCGCACCGCGAACTCGCCGCGCTTGCCGACCATGTCGACGCGGGTGTACGCGAATTCCACCAGGCGAGCGAGCAATTCGTCGAAGTCGAATTCGCTGCCGACCCGCAGCACGACCGGCTCGATATCGCCGAGCCCGGCCGTCATCGGCTGCATCAGCGAACGCACCGTGGTGACCACCACCCGCAGCGGTTCGGGGTAGACGGGGTCTTCGGGATGGGCCAGCCTGCGCAGTACCTCCAGCCTGCGCCCGACCGTGTCGGGGCCGGGCGAGAGGCGTTCGTGCGGCAGGGTCTCCCAGGACGGGAACACGGCGACCGACGGGCCGAGCATCTCGGTGAGTTCCACGGTCAGATCGTCGGCCTCGCGACCGGTCGCGGTCACCACCACCAGCGGACGCTGATCGGCGATCGTCGCGGCGACGAACGGCCGCACGGCCGACGGCGCGACCAATTCCACCCCGGATTTGCCGACCAGATCGGTGACCGTCCGCAGCGCGGCGTCACCCGCGACCACTTCGGCCAGACCGGCGAGCGGAGGACGAAGGGAGGACATTGTTCGCTCCTGAATACGCAGACGGGATAGGCGAGGTAGCCGTCTCGAAGTCTAGATGAGTGATTCCACCGGGTCGGCCCGCGGCTGACCCCGGGCGTGAGGCGACTCCGGGGCGACCGATGCCCTGTGAGAGACATCACAGTCGGTACATCGACCAGTCGCCGAACGCACCCGCCACGAATCTCCGAAAGCTATACGTCTATCGAGTGGGTGATCTATGACGACCACAGTCGGAATATCAGCGGAACGCACTGTCGTCCGGGGGGTGCTCCTGTCCAACGCACCGGGGAAGAAATCCGAGGTCCTCCAGTCGGTCGAGCAGCGTGTCGAAGACGGGGGCTCGATCGTCCACGCACTCGACGCTCTTGCCGAGGCGGCGCCGGTCATCGCGGATGTCGCCGTGGCGTATCGCACGGCGCAGGACCGGCAGCGGATCGTCTCGGAGCTCGCGGCCGGGCCGTGGCGGACAGCATCGCTGGTTTCGACCCGATCGGCGCTGTTCACGCTGGTCGGTGCCATGCCGGAACTCGATGAGGTCGGGACCGTGGTGATGCTCGACCTCGCCGAACACGCCGCGACTGCCGTGATGATCGGGCCGGATCGTCGTCAGATCCTGGCCTCGGACGCCTGGACCACCGGAATTGCCGAGGGTGCCTCGGCCGACGGTCCCGCGGAATCGTTCGACACCGACGCGATGACCGAGACGATCGGTCGCGTGCGGTCGATGCTGGCGTCGATCCCGGCGCACCCCGACGCGGTTGTCCTCTGTGGTTCGTCGGCCGCCGATCCCGAGATCGCGGGCGCCCTGCGCTACGAACTCACCGCGCGCGTGGTCCTCGTCCCGGACTTCACGCAGGCAACGGCGCGCGGAGCCGCGCTGATCGCCGCCGACCAGGTGCGAAAGCAGCTCGCCGAACCACCGCACGCGCCTCGGCGCCACCAGCGGCTGGTACTGACCGCGGCGGCTCTCGCGGCCTTTCTCGGCGTCGCCGGATTCGCCGTGTCGCAGGTACTGGCGGAAAACTCGCCCGCCATGAACGCGGGTTCCCCCAACTCGACCAGCCTTGCTCCACCGGCGACCTCAGCGCCTGCCGCTGTCGAGGCAACCCCCGATGCCTCGCTTCCGACCTCGCCGCAAGATCGCACCCACCCTGTGACACCTGCTCCGGCGACAGCGCCGAACCACTCGTCGGCTCCCGCTCCGGCGCCGCCGTCCGCTGCTACGGCCCCCGCCACCGCCGCGCCTCGTGATCCGGGACCGCCCATCCGGGTTCCGGAAGCCGGTCCCACAGACTCCCCCGAACCGGCGGGCACACCGGAAACGGCCGCACCGAGCGCCCCTCCGACCCCGGCAAAGGTCGGCGCCCCCGGTCCGCAAGGGCTGTTCCCGGGAGAATCGCCACCCCCGGCGGCAGGCTCCGACCCCGCCGCGGAACAGGCGTGGTGGGCCAACCATTGGAACCTCAAGCGACAGTGGATGAACGGCGGCTGACATGCACTATCAGGCCGGGATCGCTCGAAGGCCGGCTGTTTGTCGACAGGCTCGGCGCCGCGGACGTCGCGACGCGCGTAGGGTCGAGGAGTGAGTCTGGCTCGACGTGAACGCCACGCCCTCGTGGAAACGATGACCGAGGCCGGCCCTGCCGCGCCGACCCTGTGCGGCACCTGGACGGTGCACGACCTCGCCGCCCACCTGGTGGTCCGCGAACGCAGGCCCGACGCGTCGGTGGGCATCGTCTTCCGGCCAATGGCCGGGTACCTCGAAGCCAAGCAGGCCCAGATCGCGCAGCGGCCCTTCGCCGAACTGCTCGAGCTGGTCCGCACCGGCCCGCCGTGGTGGTCGCCGCTGCGCCCGGTCGACGCGGTGGCCAATCTCAGCGAGATGTTCGTCCACCACGAAGACGTTCGCAGGGCCGAACCGGGCTGGGAGCCAAGGCAATTGGCGGCGCGCGACGAAGATCGCCTGTGGACCGCACTGCGCACCGTCGCCCGCGCGGCCTACCGCAAGTCGCCGGTCCCGGTCGTCCTCGCGACGCCGCAGGGCGCTCGGATCACGGCGCACCGAGGCGACGGCGTCGAGGTGGTACTCACCGGCCCGCCGTCGGAACTGCTTTTGCACGCCTTCGGCCGCAACGAAGTCCGGATCACCCCGACCGGAGCCGAGACAGATGTGCGGGCGGTGCTCGCCACCGACCGCAGCGTGTGAACTAGACGACGTAGCGGCGCAGCCTGCGCGCCGCGAACTCCCGGAAGTACGACAGCTTCTCCGGTGGCACCAGCGAGGGCAGCAGGAAATACCAGGCCCGCTCCATCCGCGCCGCCATCTGCTCCATCGACTCGGTGCCGACCGCGACGATGTGCACGCCCGCCGTCAGTTCCTGGAGCAGCACGCCGACCACTTCCGGATCGAGGTCGGCGATCAGGTCACCCTGGGAGATGGCCCGCTCCGACAGCAACCGGTAGGTCTCGCCCCAGGTCTTGGCGATGTTGTCGCCCTGCGCGCCGCGATAGTCACCGATCTGGTGGGTGAGCTTGAGCATCGCCCCCACCATCGGATCGTTCATCGACAGATCGGCCACCACGTAGGTGATCCCGACGGCCGCCTCCAGCGCGGGCACCCGGGAATCGAAGAAGCCCTGACAGGATCCGGTCAGGCGCTCGTTGCCCTGATCGACCACCGCCCTGGCCAGCTCCTCCTTGGAGCCGAAGTGAAAGTACAAGGCGCCCTTGGTCACATTGGACTGCGCGATGATTTCGCTGAGGCTCGCGTTGGCGTAGCCCAAACGGAGAAAGACATCGGCAGCGCCAGCAAGGACGGAGTCGCGGGTGATCTCCGCGCGTGCTTGCCTAGCCATCAGATCCGCCTGTCATCCAATAATCCAGCCATCCTGAAGTAGACCGACATCCCGAAATTTGCTCGACATACCGCCCGGCAGCACCCAAAAGGATGGGTGAACCGTACCACCAGGCGGCAAAGTGGCAGCCGAATCATGGATTCGGTCCACGCTGCTTGCGCTAACGTCCGGTTACCCCACCGCTGGTCGGCGTAGTCCCCGTATTCCATTCGGAGCTGAGCCCCGGTTCGGCTTCCAAATGACTCAAACCGTTCCAGCACAGGTTGACCAGGTGCGCCGCGACCACCTCTTTGGGCGGGGTGCGCTCGTCGAGCCACCAGGTGGCGGTGGTCGAGACCATGCCGACCAGAGCTTGGGCATAGAGCGGGGCGAGGCTGGTGTCGAGATCGCGGCGGCCGAAATCGCCGGCGAGCAGATGGGCCACCTGGTTGACGGCCTCGTTGAGCAGGCTCGAGTAGCGCCCGTCGGAGTTGGCGGCGGGCTGGTCGCGGACCAGGATCCGGAAACCGTCGGTCCGCTCCTCGATGTAGGTGAGCAAGGCCAGCGCCACCTGCTCTAATCGCACCCGCGATCGATTGCGGGTGAGCGAGGAGGTGACCATCTCCAGCAGCATCGACATCTCACGATCGACGACGACCGCGTAGAGACCTTCCTTGCCGCCGAAATGCTCGTAGACCACCGGCTTGGACACCTGCGCTCGCTGCGCGATCTCCTCGATCGATGTCGCGTCGTACCCCCGCTCCGCGAACAACGCGCGCCCGATCTCGATCAGCTGCTGCCTGCGCTGCGTACCCGTCATCCTGGGCCTGGTGGCCCGCCCCGGCTCACTGGACGACATGCGTGCCCCCGCCTCTCCGCGTTTCGACTCACGAGAAATCAGTACGTGCGTTCCAGAAGGCTAACAACGGCATCCGAGCACGGACGCGACAGGCGTACACAAGATTCGCCCGAGGACGGGATCGTGTGCGAGGATCACTGGCGTGCCGTAGCACAGTGGTGGGCGATGACTGCCCACTGGTGTAGCGATCCGCCGTAGTGTAATGGCAGCACCTCTGATTTTGGTTCAGATAGTTCAGGTTCGAGTCCTGGCGGCGGAGCACACGGACACACAGTGACGTATCGTCGGCCCGCACCATCTACCGACCGAACCCGCCACAGCACACTCGCTGACAGGCAGCCGAGGGAGATCCATGTCACCGCAGACCGCCGTCGTCGTTCTCGCCGCAGGTGCCGGGACGCGAATGCGGTCGAAGACTCCGAAAGTGCTGCACCCGTTAGCAGGCCGGTCGATGCTCTCGCACGCGCTGCACGCCGCCGTCGAGATCGATCCGACGCACCTGATCACCGTTGTCGGGCACGACCGGGAGAAGGTCGGAACCGCCGTCGCGGACGTGGGTAAGGAACTCGGCCGCGAGATCGTGTGCGCGGTGCAGGAGCAGCAGCTCGGAACCGGACACGCGGTGCAGTGCGCACTGGGTTCGATCCCGGCGGACTTCGACGGCGACCTTCTCGTCACCTCGGCCGATGTGCCGTTGCTCGACGGGCACACTCTTTCCGCGCTGCTCGACGAGCACCGCAGCTACGCCGAACGGCCGGCCGTGACGGTGCTGACCTTCGTGCCCGACGACGCCAACGGCTACGGCCGGATCGTGCGCGACGACGACGGCCAGGTCGCCGAGATCGTGGAGCACGCCGACGCGACTCCCGAGCAGGCCAAGCTCAAAGAGGTCAACTCCGGCGTCTACGCGTTCGACGCGTCGGTACTGCGCACGATGATCGGGCGGCTGTCCACAGCCAACGCCCAGCACGAGCTCTACCTCACCGATGTGCTGCGGCTGGCCCGCGAAGCCGGTCATCCGGTGCACGGCGCGCGGCTGGTCGACTCCAACAAGGTCACCGGCGTGAACGACCGGGTGCAGCTGTCGCAGGCAGGCGCCACCCTCAATCGCTACATTCTCGAACGCCACATGCGCGCGGGCGTCACCATCATCGACCCGGCGACGACCTGGATCGACGCGAGTGTGCGGATCGGGCGCGACGCGGTGCTGCGGCCCGGCACCCAGCTCTTCGGCCGGACCCACATCGGTGAGGACGCCGAGATCGGGCCGGACACCACGCTCACCGATGTGTTCGTCGGCGAGCGCGCGAGCGTGATCCGCACCCACGGCGAGCGCGCCGAGATCGGCGAGGGCGCCACCATCGGGCCGTTCAGTTACCTGCGGCCGGGCACCGTTGTCGGCGAGGAAGGCAAGCTCGGCGCGTTCGTCGAGACCAAGAACGCCTCGATCGGCGCGCACTCGAAGGTGCCCCACCTCACCTACGTCGGCGACGCGACGATCGGCGAGTACAGCAACATCGGCGCTTCCAGCGTTTTTGTGAACTATGACGGAGTGAACAAGCACCACACCGTGGTTGGTTCCCATGTGCGAACAGGGAGCGACACCATGTTCATCGCACCGGTAACGGTGGGTGACGGCGCCTATACGGGTGCGGGTACTGTACTGCGCAGAAGCGTTCCACCGGGTGCACTTGCTGTGTCGGGTGGGCCACAGCGCACTTTTGAAAACTGGGTGCAGCGCTACCGTCCAGGAACCGCTGCGGCGCGCGCGGCGGCGGAAGCCATCGCGGCAGACGAGACGTCTTCGAAGACAATCGAGCAAAAGGATGGCAACCAGCAGTGACCGCGTTCTCGATCGACAACCAGAAGAACTTGATGCTCTTCGCAGGCCGGTCACATCCTGAGCTGGCCGAACAGGTCGCCAAGGAACTCGACGTCGACATCACTCCGCAGACCGCGCGCGAATTCGCCAACGGCGAGATCTTCGTTCGCTTCGAGGAGTCGGTCCGCGGTTCCGACGCCTTCGTGCTGCAGAGCTTCCCCGCGCCGCTCAACCAGTGGCTGATGGAACAGCTCATCATGATCGACGCGCTCAAGCGCGGTTCGGCCAAGCGGATCACCGCGGTGCTGCCGTTCTACCCCTACGCGCGCCAGGACAAGAAGCACCGCGGCCGCGAGCCGATCTCGGCCCGCCTGGTCGCCGACCTGCTCAAGACCGCGGGCGCCGACCGCATCATCAGCGTCGACCTACACACCGACCAGATCCAGGGCTTCTTCGACGGCCCCGTCGATCACATGCACGCGCTGGTGCAGCTGTCGGACTACATCCGCACCAACTACCCGTCGGACAACCTCGCGGTCGTCTCCCCCGACGCGGGCCGGGTGAAGGTCGCCGAGAAGTGGGCCGACGCGCTCGGCGGCACGCCGCTGGCGTTCATCCACAAGACCCGCGACCCGCTGGTGCCCAACCAGGTGAAGTCCAACCGCGTCGTCGGTGACGTCGAAGGCCGCACCTGTGTGCTGATCGACGACATGATCGACACCGGTGGCACCATCGCCGGTGCGGTGAAGGTGCTCAAGGAAGCCGGCGCGGGCGACGTCATCATCGCGGCCACCCACGGTGTGCTCAGCGATCCGGCCGCCGAGCGTCTCGCCAACTGTGGCGCCAGGGAAGTCGTCATCACCAACACGCTGCCGATCAGCGAGGAGAAGAAGTTCCCGACGCTGACCGTGCTGTCGATCGCGCCGCTGCTGGCCCGCACCATCCGCGAGGTCTTCGAGAACGGCTCGGTCACCGGCCTCTTCAACGGCAACGCTTGAGCTGTTCCGCCTCGCCGTGACTTTTGGCCGGACTGGGGCGCGGGGTGGGTTGGGGACGCGGCAAGCCTTCAGAGGTTGAGGGTCAGCCCGTGCCCGGCGAGTTACCCATGTTGTCGCGAGACCAGTCGGTGCGTTTGTCCTCGGACAATGGCGCACCGGCTGGTCTTTGGTGCATGGTGGTCCTGTAATTCGGGACGTGACAGGGGGCGGCATGGGGACTGAGCCGGAGCGGCGGGTCGAGCTCGGTAAGGATCAGGGTGTGCCGCGGGTGCAGGACGCGCCGGAGGTGCCTGATCCGTCGGGCGGGGAACCATGGGGTGGGATTGCGAATCCGGCGAGCCCTGACGACGCGGGGTCGTATCCCCCACCGCCCGCCGCCGCACAGCCCTGGGGCGGGAGCGCGAGTCCGGCCGTCGATCTGCCGCCGTATCCGTCGCCACCGCCGGGGCCGATGTTTCCCGCGCCCGGCTATCCCGCTGTCGGTAATGCCGCGCCGATATATCCCGCTGCGGGCTATCCGCCGCCTGGGCGGGCGCCCTACGGTGCGCCGCAGTACCCGGGGCAGTTCCCCTCGCCGCCCCCGCCGGGGTACGGCTACCGGGACAACACTCCGGTGTGGTCGATCATCAGCTTCTGTTGTGTCGCGGCGTCGGTGCTCGGCGGGGCGATGCTGTGCGGGCTGCCGGTGCTCGTCACCGCGCCGACGGGAGTCGTGCTCGGGCTGGTGGGGCATGCCAAAGGCGAGCCGATGGGCAAGTGGGCGGCGATCGCCAACGGGGCGGTCGCGGCGCTGGCCGCGGTTCTGGTGGTCGTGTTCGTGGCACTGATCGGCGGTATGTGAGCCTCGGCGGGCGATACTGGTAGGCAGTAGCCGACCCGATCGCCCGAGGCCCCGATCCCCGAACAGAACTGAGAAACGCCGCACCGATGGACGCTTTCGCCGGATTCCCGCTCGCCGGACTCGACTTCTACGAAGATCTGGAGGCCGACAACTCGAAGGCCTTCTGGAACGCGCACAAACACCTCTACGACGAGGCCGTGCGCGCCCCGATGACCGCGCTCACCGCCGAACTCGCGGCGGAATTCGGCCAGGCCAAGATCTTCCGCCCCTACCGTGATGTCCGATTCTCCGCCGACAAGCTCCCCTACAAGACTCATCAGGGTGCGGTGGCGGGAGTGGCGCCGGGCGTCGGCTGGTATGTGCAGATCGGGGCGGCGGGGTTGTTCGTCGCGGGCGGCTGCTTCCGGCCCTCACCCACTGCCTTGGCCGTGCTGCGCGCGACGATCGACGACGAGGTGCGCGGCGCGGAACTGGAGAAGATTCTGGCCGCGACGGCGGCGGCCGGTTTCACCCTCGGCGGCGACAAGCTCAAAACCAAGCCGAAGGGCTACGCCATCGACCATCCGCGCATCGACCTGCTGCGCCACAAGTCACTGACCGTGCATCGCGAGTTCGGCGCACCGGAGTGGCTCACCACCCCGGCCGCGGCCACCGAGATCCGCCGCGCCTGGAACGAGCTGCGGCCGCTCGTCGAATGGTTCGCCGCCGTCCTCCAAGGCGTCCCGGAGGACACCAGCGGCAGGCGCCCGTAGTTGACGACTGCCCGGCCCTGGCGTGGTTCGTGACGGACGGCCGTCCGGGGCCGATACTGGAGACCATGAGCCGTGAACCGTTGGACATGGACATGGGCGATGACGATCAAGCCGACGACATCGTCGAATACGAACGCTATGTGGAAGACCCGCCCGCCGACTACGTGATCCGCAATCACGAAGCCGACGCCGACGGCTTCCTCGGCATCAACGAGGAAGTCGCCGAGGAGTACACCGAACGTGGCTCCCGCCACGAGGCGATGGAAGAGGACGAACGCCCCGCCGAGGAAGGCGCGATGCGGGTGGTCGGCGAGGACGATGTCGACGGCGACCTCTTCGACGACGACGCCGTCAACGGCGAGGAAGGCGTCGACAAGGATCTCGAGGGCGACGAGAGCCTCACCAGCGGCGAATACCTCGCCGACGAACTCGACCTCTGACCACGCTCGCCCTGACCGGACTCAGCGGCGTTCGGCCAAGGCCAGGATGAAGCGGTTGTCTGGATCGGTCCAGGTGTGGGTGGGGGTGAAGCCTGCTTCGTCGAGTTCGGCGGCGAGGGATTCGGGGCGGAACTTGGCGGAGATCTCGGTGCGGATTTCCTCGCCCGCGGCGAAGTCGACGGTGAGGTTCAGGCCGGCGACGGTGGCCGTCATCGCTTCGGTGGCGCGCAGGCGCATTTCGATCCACTCGTTCTCGGCGTCCCAGCGGGCGACGTGGTCGAATTTCTCGGGGGCGAAGTCGGCGTCGAGACGGTTGTTGAGGACGTGCAGGACATTGCGGTTGAACTCGGCGGTGACGCCCGCGGCGTCGTCGTAGGCGGGAACCAGGATCGCCGGGTCGATGACCAGGCCCGCGCCGAGCAGGAGCAACTCGCCGGGTTCGAGGACCTCGTTGATGCCCGCCAGGAATTCGGCGCGCTCGGCGGGGACCAGATTGCCGATGGTGCCGCCGAGGAAGGCGATCATGCGGCGGCCGCCGCGGGGCAGGTTGTGCAGGGTGTCGGTGAAGTCGCTGACCACGCCGTGCACGGACAGGTTCGGGTACTCGGCCGCGATCTCGTCGGCCGCGCCGCGCAACGCCGAGGCCGAGACATCTTGCGGAACATAGGTTTTCAGCGAACCCTCGGCGGTGAGCGCGTCCAGCAGCAGGCGGGTCTTGGCGGCCGAGCCCGAGCCGAGCTCCACCAGCACCTCGGCGCGCGCGGCCGCGGCGATCTCACCGACGACCCGCTCGAGCAGGGCTCGCTCGGTACGGGTCGGGTAGTACTCGGGCAGTTCGGTGATCCGCTCGAAGAGCTCGCTACCGCGCGCGTCGTAGAACCACTTGGGCGGCAGCGACTTCGGGTCGGCGGTCAGTCCGGTGCGGGCGTCGGCGCGCAAGGCCGCGGTGAGATCGTCGTCGGTGAGATGGATGTCCAGCAGCGGCGCGGTCATGAACGGACCCTTTCGGTAGCGGGGAGTTCGAGTGCGGTGATGGTGCAGTGGCCGGGTGTGGCGGTGACCAGTCGGTGGTCGACGACGGATTGCCAGCGTGGATCCGCGTCGTAGGGTTCGGACGACAGCACGGTGTAGTCGTCGGTGACGAGCACCGACAGCGCATGCCAGCAGGTAGTGGCCCACAGCTGGATGCCGTTGCCGAGCAACAGGTTCAGGCGAGCGCTCGGCTGATGACGGAGAACGGTCGCGACCAGCAGCTGTAGGGCGCCGGCCGGGGAAGTAACGGGACCGACGGGGTCGATCGCCGCGAGCAGGCCCCGCAGCAGCACCCACAGTGCGGCGGAATCGGTGAGCGCCTCTGCTTGCAGCAGCACGGCGGGGGAATCGAACGGTGTTGCGGTGGTGAAGACCTCGTTCAGATCGGCGAGGACGGCGACGAGGGTGGTTCGCCAGTCCGGGACGACGCCGTTGTGGCTGAAGGCCCAGTGTTCGTCGGTGAACGGCGCGCAGGCGGAACGCTCCACCGGCATGCCGACGGTGGCCGAGCGGACGGCGGCGACGACCGAACGGGATTCGAGGTGGCCGAGCACTTCGGCGACGGCGGGGTCGGTCCAGATCGGAGCCTGGTTGCGGTAGCGGGCTACCGCGTCGCGGGCGCCCTCCGTGCCCACATCGGCACGGCGCCACCAGGCCACGCCGAAGCCATCGGCGTTGATGGTGCCGCCCGCGCGCATATCGACCGGCGCCCAGGACTGGGCGTACAGCGAGTGCGGGCCGCGCAGAATCAGCTCGCCGACCCCTACCGGTGGGCCGACGTAACCGAGGTGCCTGCACATCAGAGTTCGTCCTCGCGCAGATCTCTGGCGAGCCGGAACCCGGCGAAGATCTGGCGGCGGATCGGATGGTCCCAGTTGCGGAAGGTGGCACGGCAGGCGACCTCGTCGGTGCCGAAGGAGCCGCCACGCAGGATGCGGTAATCGCCGCCGAAGAAGACCTCCGAGTATTCGCGGTAGGGGAACGCGCGGAACCCGGGGTAGGCCTCGAAACCCGAGGAGCACCATTCCCAGACGTCGCCGATGAGCTGGTGCACGCCGGTGGCCGACGCACCGGCCGGATAGGCGCCGATCTCGGCGGGTTCCAGGTGCCGCTGGCCGAGGTTGGCCAGGTGCGCGTCCGGTTGGTCCTCGCCCCACGGATAGCGCCGCGACGCACCGGTTTCCGGGTCGAACCTGGCGGCCTTCTCCCATTCGGCCTCGGTCGGCAAGCGCTTTCCGGCCCACCGCGCGTAGGCCTCGGCCTCGAACCAGCACACATGCACCACGGGTTGATCGAGCCGCAGCGGAGTACGGACGCCGAATGCCGTGCGCGTCCATCTGTCACCGTCGCGCTCCCAGAACTGCGGAGCGATCAAGCCCGCCTCCCTGCGGTGCGCCCAGCCACGCTCGGACCACAGCTCGGGCCGGTCGTAGCCACCGTCGTCGAGGAAGGCGAGGAACTGCCCGTTGGTCACCGGCGCGACATCGATCGCGAAGCCGTCGACGTGCACCGGATGGGCGGGGCGTTCGTTGTCCAGCGCCCACGGATCGGCCGAGGTTCCCATCAGGAATTCGCCTGCGGGAAGAATGATCTCGCCGCCAACCGGCACCGGAGCGACAGGAGCGGGCGGCGCCGACAGGACAGGCGCGCCGATGCGCAATTGGTGGGTGGCGAGCATGGTCTCGTCGTGCTGCTGCTCGTGCTGAGCGATCATGCCGAACGCGAACCCCTTGTCCACCAGTGGATTACCGGCCAGGGCACTGGAATCGAGGACGTCGAGTACCTTTTCGCGCACCGAGCCGACGTAACCGCGCGCCTGCTCGGGGTTGAGCAGCGGCAGCGCGGGCCGGTTCGACCTGGCGTGTTTGAACGCGTCGTAGAGCTCATCGATATCGGCCCGCACCGCGTCACGCCCACCGACATCACGCACCAGCCACAGCTCTTCCTGGTTCCCGATATGCGCCAGGTCCCAGACCAGCGGCGACATCAGCGGCGAATGCTGGGCGACGAGATCGGCTTCGTCCACGCTCTCGGTGAGCAGAGCGGTGCGACGGCGAGCACGCGACAGGACCTCGGCGATACGAGCGCGCGTCCGGTCGCGGTCGCTGTGGTCGGCGGGGGCGGAAAGAGTCACGAGAGCTCCGAAACAGACAGGTCGACAACGACTTCGGGCAAAGAGACAGCGGCATGCCGACCACGGCGGGTCGGCGACGAGACCATCACGACCCGCCGGCGCCGTCGCGGGCCGAGTCGACCTCGGCGAGCGGACTGCGGCCCGCACTACATCGGCGGGCCACGGCGGCCAATTCCGCGGCGGCGGACGGTGTTCGCGCATGGGCGGCAGCCAGGTCGAGCACGTCGGCGGCCGCGCGACGCAAGTGCGGGTCGAGCAGTCCGCACCGCGCGGACGTCAGCCACTCCCCCGCGGTGGGCGCGGCGAGGGCTGTCGCCTCGGCTACGACAGCGGGGGTCGACAGCAGCGCGTCGAACAGGTGGATCGGGGTGGTCCACGCTTCACCGGGCTGGGTGTCGAGGTAGCGGACCTCGAGGTGACCGGATGCTCGGACCGGCGGAAAGAGGGTGGTCAGGTGGTAGTCCAGATCGGCGCGGGTGGGGCGGCGGCCCACCTCGTCGTCGAGGGCGCCGGACAACCAGTCAGCGAAGGTGGCGCCGTGCGGTGGGGACCAGTCGGCGTCGGCATCGGTGCAGCGCACACACAACAGCGGCACGTCGAGAGCCCAGTGAGCGTACGAGGCGATCGGGTCGGCCCAGTCGGCCACCGGGGGTCTGGTGCGGGCGGGGTCGAGGCGCAACCAGGTGCGCATTCGCTGAGACGCCCAGTCGCCGCGCGGCACGCCGTGCAGGCGCGGTGAGCAGGCGAAGGCGGCGATGAGGGTGGGGCCGAGGACGTAGAGGGCGGTCCAGCGCGCCCGCACCTCGGCGGGATCGGCGCCCGCGTCCACGCTGACCTGCGTGGCGGCGGTATTGCACATCATCAGGGTGCCGAAGGGGCCGACGCCGTCGAAATGACGTTCCATCGCCGCGTAGCGGGGCAAACGGAGCAGGCGCTCGGCGGGACGGCCCGCATCGGCGGCGGCGGCGAAGACGCTGATCTCGCGGGCGGCGAGCAGGTCCCGCAAACGGGTCGCATCAGCGCGCAGATGCCGCGTCAGCGCGGCCGGATCAGCGAACGGGGCGCTGGAAAGTTCTATCTGACCACCGGGTTCGACGGTGACCAGGCTGCCGCCGGGCAGGGCAAGCGCGGGGGCAGCGGGAGCGATGGAGGTCGGTGCGTGCGGCCCGAGGGCCGCTGCCAGCTGGTCGAGCGAGGGCCGGGAACCGGTGGGACCGGCGGTGAGCCACTCCAGTTCGGCGCCGATCAGCGCAGGTGGACCGAGCTTGAAACAAACGCCGCCGACATAGGCCTCCGCCGCCGCCCTGGACGACAATTCGCCCTGGTCGGGAGCATAATCGGGCCACGATGAACGTTCCAGGGTGACCGCCATACCAACCTCCACGTGCTGCGTGCTGCCGGGGAACCTGCGTTTCGTCCTTTCCAGAGTAGCGAGGACCACCGACAGAAAAAGTGACGAAAAGGGGAACGCCTCGGGGCGCTATCGTCGTCACCATGCTTGACCTCGCCGCGATCAGAGCCGACACCGCAGGACTTGCCAACGGTCAGGTCTTCCTCGACAGCGCCGGATCGTCACTGCCGCCGAAGATCGTCCTCGACACGATGATCGCCCACTTACACCGCGAAGCCGAGATCGGTGGCTACCGAGCGGCTAACGAACGCCTGGACGACCTCGCCGCGGTGAAGACCTCGATCGCGACGCTCATCGGCGCCACGCCCGGCACCATCGCCCTCAGCGACAGCGCGTCCCGGTCATGGGCCGATTTCGCCTACTCGGTACCGCTGAAACCCGGCGATCGGATCCTGATCTCCGGCGCCGACTACGCCAGCAACGCGATCGCCGCGCTCCAGCGCGCGAAGCACACCGGCGCGGTGGTCGAGCGCATTCCCAGCGACGACACCGGCCGCCTCGACACCGACGCGCTCGCCGACCTGCTCGACGAACGCGTGCGACTGGTTTCGCTCCAGCACGCGCCGACCAACGGCGGCCTCGTGAACCCGGTCGCCGAGGCCACCCGAATCGCCCACGAAGCCGGTGCGCTGGTGCTGCTCGACGCGTGCCAGTCGACCGGGCAGCTACCCATCGACGTCACCGAACTCGGGGTCGACGCCATGTCGTCGACCGGTCGCAAATGGTTGCGCGGCCCCCGCGGCACCGGATTCCTGTATGTCCGTTCCGAACTGGCGCAGACGATGGAACCGGCCCGCCTCGACCTGCACAGTGCCGAGTGGGTGAGCCCCGGCGAGTACCGGCTCGCCGACGGCGCGGCCCGTTTCGAATTCTGGGAGTGCGGAGTCGCCGCCCGTCTCGGCCTCGGCGCCGCCGTCGACTATCTGCTCGAACAGGGCCCCGACGAGGTCTACGCGGCCGTGGCCACCCGCGCCGAGTACCTGCGCAAGACCCTGCCGGAACTACCCGGGGTGACCGTGCGCGATCTGGGCACCGAGCACAGCGGCATCGTCTCGTTCACCGCCGACGGCCACGATCCCGAACAGCTGCGCGATCGGCTCGCCGAGCACGCGATCACCGTCACCGTCAGCCACGCGGGCTCCACTCTGCTCGACATGTCCGAGCGCACCCTGCCCGCCGTGCTGCGGGCCTCCCCGCACTATTTCGTCGGCCCGGCCGAGCTGGACCGCTTCGTCGCCACGCTGGCCGAGCTCACCCGCTGAGCCCCGCGAGGTGCTCGCGGACGATCCGGTCCACGAGCACCCGCGGGTCCTGATCGGGGGCAACGATCTCCAGCGCCCGGTTGACGGCGATCGTCGCCAGACCGTGCACATTGGTCCACAGGGCCAGCGCGCGCTGCGGCGCCGACTCCGGCGCCACCGCCGCGACCAGCTCCACCACCTGTCCGTACAGCGGCCGCGTCGTCGCCCGCAAATTCTCGCCGGAGCCCGCCAGCAGATCGTGGCGAAACATCAGGGTGAACATCTCGGGCCGCGACACCGCGAAATCCACGTAGTCGACGGCCATTCGACGTAGCCGTTCACGCGGGTCGTCGATCGTGGCGAGCACCGCGAACCGCTCGATCAGTTCCCCGAATCCGCGCGCCGCGATCGCCGCGAGCAGCGCCGCGTGCGTGGGAAACCACCGCCGCGGCGCGCCGTGTGAGACACCGGCGGCCCGCGCGATCGCCCGCAACCCCAGTGCGCCGAAGCCGTCGGTTTCGAGCAGATCGACACCGACGTCGACCAGGCGCTCGCGCAACGGTTCAGGCATACCGGCAATTCTGCACACCAGCTCGCGAAGCTTCGCGGTCGCCCGCGTAGACAGTGTCTACTAGTCTTCGGTAGACACTGTCTACGAAGGGTTTGCCCATGTGGTACCTGTTGTGCAAATACGTCCTCATCGGCCCGGCGCTGCGCCTGCTCGGACGCCCCCATGTCGAAGGGCTCCAGCACATCCCACGCACCGGCCCGGTGATCATCGCGGCCAATCACCTGGCCTTCATCGACTCGCTCTACCTGGCCCTGGTGATCCCACGGCCGCTCACGTTCCTGGCGAAGCAGGAGTACTTCGCCGGCACCGGATTGCGTGGGCGATGCAAGCGCTGGTTCTTCACCGCAGCGGGCCAGGTACCGGTGGATCGCACCGGCGGCGACGCGGCCGCCGACGCGCTCGCGGCAGCCACCGGAATCCTCGAGGGCGGGGGCGCTTGGGCAATTCACCCCGAGGGCACACGGTCACGGGATGGCAGGGTCTATCGTGGTCGCACCGGGGCGCTGCGCGTTGCCATGGCCACCGGGGCACCGGTGGTGCCTGTGGTCCTGGACGGTACCGATCGCATGAATCCTCGCGGTCGGAAACTGTTGCGTTTCACCAAGGTACGCATCACCGTCCACCCCGCGCGGCGCTATCCCACAGCTGTTCATCACACCCAGGTCAGAGCGGCAACCGACCTGCTGATGCGGGAAATTGCCACGTTATCGGGTAGACCATACGTAGACCGCTACGCAGCCACCTTCGCTGTCGAAGGCGCAACAGCAGGGGTGCTGGGGCGTCAGCCGGGTTAACACGCGCGGGGCGGGGCGGGATTTCTTGTCTGAGTGCAATGCACGGCCGTAACCGATCGTTGGCGTAAAGGGAGACCGACGTTGAGCAGGTTCACCGACGAAATGTTTGGCACAGCGTTGACCAGCCCGAAGGGACTGGTCACCGGAGAGCCGGAGGCACCACTGCGGCAGACCTGGGGGGACATTCACCATCAGGCGCGGCGGATGGCGGGCGGTCTCGCCGCCGCCGGGATCGGGCACGGCGACGCCGTCGGCGTACTGGCGGGCCTGCCTGTCGATATCGCGCCTGTCTGCCAGGCGATCTGGATGCGTGGCGCGTCGATTACCATGCTGCACCAACCGACGCCACGCACCGACCTCGCGGTCTGGGTGCGTGACACCGAAACGGTGCTGCACATGATCGACGCGAAGGCTGTCGTACTCGGCGCGCCGTTCGCGGCCGCCGAGCAGGTGCTGCGGGAACGCGGGATCATCGTGGTGCCGGTCGAGGAACTGCACCGGGGCGCCGATACCGATCCGGTGCCGACCACCGAGGGCGATATCGCGTTGCAGCAGTTGACCTCCGGGTCGACCGGATCGCCCAAGGCGGTCCGGATCACTCACGGCAACTTCAACACCAACGCGTACGCGATGTTCAACCGGGTCAAATTCCAGCTCGACGACGACGTGATGATCAGCTGGCTGCCGCTGTTCCACGACATGGGCATGGTCGGATTCCTTAGCGTACCTATGCAATTCGGCGCCGAGGTGGTGTGCGTGACACCGCTGGACTTCCTCGCCAGGCCACTGCTGTGGGCCGAGCTGATCGACAAGTACCGCGGAACTGTCACCGCCGCGCCGAATTTCGCGTACTCCCTACTGGCCCGGCGGCTGCGGCAGGCCGAACCGGGCACCCTGGATCTGTCCAGCGTGCGCTACATGTGGAACGGCGCCGAACCGGTCGACCCCGACACCATGATCGCCCTCGCGGCGGCGGGAAACGAGTTCGGGCTCAACCCGATGGCTCTCACGCCGGTGTACGGCATGGCCGAGACCACCCTGGCCGTATCGATTCCCGACCCCGGCAACGGCCAGGTGCTCGACGTGATCGACGCCGACCTGCTCGAGGTTGTCGGCAAGGCGGTACCGATCGCCGAGGACGGCCACCACGGCACCCCGCGCAGGCTGCCGACCCTGGGGCACCTGGTCGACGATCTGGAGGGTCGCGTCGTCGACGCCGAACGCCAGCCGCTGCCGGTTCGCTCGGTCGGTGTCATCGAATTGCGCGGCCCCGCTGTGACCGCGGGCTATGTCACCGTCGACGGCTTCCGCCCCGCCAAGGACGCCGACGGCTGGCTCGACACCGGCGATATCGGTTACTTCACCGAAGACGGCCTGATGGTGGTGTGTGGGCGCATGAAGGACGTCATCATCATGGGCGGGCGCAATATCTACCCCACCGACATCGAACGCGCCGCACTGCGCGTACCGGGCGTCCGCCCCGGCAACGCGGTCGCGGTGCGCCTGGACGCGGGGGAGAAACGCGAAAGCTTCGCGGTGGTGGTCGAATCCAACGATTACCAGGAGGCCGACGAGGTCAAGCGCATCGAGCGCGAGATCGTCCACGAGGTCTTCGCCGAAGTGGGCTCGCGCCCGCGCACGGTCGCCGTCCTCGGGCCGGGAGCCCTGCCGAAGACCTCCTCCGGCAAACTCCGGCGCTCCGCCACCGCGGTGCACCTGCGGTAGCCCAACCCTGGATCCGCCACGACCGCACTCCCGCCCCCCACCCGCGACCCTAGGGAGCGGCGGCCACGAAGTGGCCGGTCGCGGCCGGGTCGCCGGTCAGGCGCCGCGGGGGACGCGCCACAGCGGGCCGCCCCCCGGGCGGG
>NZ_JBHXAQ010000006.1:0-1704 GCF_042728755.1 Nocardia sp. NPDC060249 | reverse complement strand
AGTATGGGGCGGGGCGCGCCGGGGAGGCCGGACTCCCGCGGGGGCTATCGCGAAAAGTCTCAACCCCCGGGGGGCTCCCCGGCGGCCCCTCGGGGCCGCGACTCGAGCGCGCCAGCGCTCCAATAAACACCGCGTCAAACCGTCTGGGACTACTCGAACCCCCTAATGCAGGTTGTTCTGGGCCGCTTCCAGCCCGACCTTCAACAGCAGCTCCACCGCATCGGCGGCCTGCTCCACGATCACCGGAACCTCTTTGCGCTCGGGCGCGGCGAAGGGCTTGAGCACGTAGTCGGCCGGATCCTGCCGACCGGGCGGACGCCCGATCCCGATCCTGGTCCGCAGGTATTCCTTGGTGGTCAACGCCTGCGAGATCGACCGCAGCCCGTTGTGACCACCTTCGCCGCCGCCCTGCTTGAGCTTGAGCGTCCCGAACGGCAGATCCAGCTCGTCGTGGACCACGATCACCTGATCCACCGGCACCGAGAAGAACTTCGCCAGCGCGGCCACCGGCCGCCCGGACAGGTTCATGTAGGTGCGCGGCTTCGCGATCAGGATCTGACGCCCGTCCAATCGCGCCTGCAGCAGGTCGGCGCCGGACTTCTTGTGCACGGCAAAACGGCCGCCGACGCGCTCGGCGAGCACATCGGCGACCAGGAAGCCCACATTGTGGCGGGTGCGCTCGTACTCGGGGCCGGGGTTACCCAGTCCGACTACGAGCGCTGGCCCGGAAGATTCGGTCACAGGCCGAACCGTAGCGCAGTCTTACTCGGACTCGGGAGCGGTCTCCGCGGTCTCGGCCTCGGCAGCGGCGCCTTCGCCCTCTTCGTCCAGCTTGGCGGCGGACGGCGCTTCGATCACGTTGACGATCAGCGACTCCGGGTCGCCGGCCAGGGTGACGCCGGCGGGCAGCGCGATGGAGCCGGCCAGGATCTGGGTGCCCGCCTCGAGGCCCTCGACCGAAACCTCGATGGTCTCGGGGAGCTTCATCGCGTCGGCCTCGATCGACAGGGTGCTGGCTTCCTGGGTGATCAGGGTGCCGGACGCGGCATCGCCGGTGACGACGACGTTGACGTCGGTGGTGACGCGCTCGCCACGCTTGACGATCAGCAGGTCGGCGTGCTCGATGTAGCGACGGATCGGGTGCACGACGACCGACTTGGTCATCGCCAGCTGCGGCTGGCCGTCGATCTGCAGGTTCAGGATGGCGTTGGTGCCGTGCAGACGCAGGATCGCGGCGAACGCCTTGGCGTTCAGCGACAGGTGCTTGGGCTCGGCGTGGTGGCCGTACAGCACGGCGGGCACGTTGCCGTCGCGACGGGTACGGCGGGCGGCGCCCTTACCGAATTCGGTGCGGACGGCGGCTTCGATCAGATTGGCGTCGGACATACTGAATGCGCTCCTACGGCTGGTCATGGGTGACCCAACTCCGGGGTCAAGGTCTACTCGTCGGACGAAAGAACGAACGAGGACGGCCCAAACAAACTCAGCCGAGCCGCGTCGATCACGGTGTGCGCACCAAACGGGCACTCACCCTCGCCGAGACAACCCGCCAACCATACCGCATAGCAATCCGCGATCTAAAACCGCCATGACCGCACTCCGAACCCCGCACCTGCGACCCCTAGGGAGCAGCGGCCACAGAGTGGCCGGTCGCGGCCGGGTCGCCGGTTGGCCGCCGGGGCGTACGCGACGAAGGAGCAAGCC
>NZ_JBHXAQ010000005.1:4420-477855 GCF_042728755.1 Nocardia sp. NPDC060249 | reverse complement strand
TCACCGTCGCACCACTACTCGCGCAACTGTCACCCGAAGACCAGCAACTGCTGATCTGGCGGTTCTACGACACCCTCTCCCAAAGCGACATCGCCGAACGCCTCGGCATCTCCCAGATGAGCGTGTCCCGCAAACTCACCAAGCTCCTGAGCAGTTTGCGTGCCAAGACCACCGACGAACAACTGGTACCCGCCGCCTGAGCTTCGTCCCACCCGCGCCGTGTCGAGACGGTGCGGGTACGTGCTTCGACCAAGACCGTCCATTGACTCTGCGGCTACCGGGCTGCACAGTTGATAAAGCAGAATCTCGCGCGTGTCGTGGCGGCGTCCACCGGGTCGGCGCTGTTCACATGGTGTGTCAGTGTGGTGCTCGCCGGCGGGAAGGGTGCGATGACGATGCGCGGTCGACGGAATCGACGGGATCGAGAGATTCGCGAAGTGCGGGAAATCCGGGCCAGTCCGGCCCACCAAACCGCGAAATTCTTGCTCTCGGTGCTGATGCTGGTCTGGTTCGGGGCCGGGCTGGCGGCGGCGATGCAGCGGGACTACTTCACGAATACCCCGGCCAATTGCGGCGATCTGGGCACGATCGGACTCACCGTGCTCGCGGGCCCGCTCAACTACCTCGGAATGAACCCGAAGGTCTCCGAATGCCAGTTGCCGGAGCCGAGCCGCTGAACTGACGCGCGATCGGATACCGGTACCCCGCCTGCCTCAGATGAGTTCGGCGAGCTGGTCGCGGTCGGTAGCGTCGAGCTTGATGCAGGCCCGGTAGATGTGGCCTTCGACCGTGCGGACCGACACGCAGAGCCGTTCGGCGATCGCCCGGTTGGACAGGCCACGGCCGATGAGCGCGGCGATCTCGCGTTCGCGTTCGGTGATCGGCAGGGGCCGGGCCGCCGCGGTGATCGCGGGAGTGCCCGCACCGTCACAGCGAGCGGCCAGAGCCATCGTGCGGGCGGCCGCCCGGGCGCTGGGCCTGCGCTGCCCGGCATGGTCGTAGATCGGCACCGTCTGCGCCTCGGCGTCGGCGGCGGACAGCAGCAGGCCCACGGACTCGAACTCGCCGCTCACCGCGGCGAGCGCGCGCGGGTCGGCGTCGGCGAGGGCAGCGGCGTGGCGGGCGTAGATCGCCGCCACCGGACCCTGGACACGACCGGCGACGGTCGTGAGCCGGGCGGCGAGGGTGCGATCGCCGAATCGGGTGGCATGATGCAGCGCTTCGGCTTCCATGGCGTATTGACCGGCGCTGTGCGCCAGGTCGGCGGCCTTGCGGGCCAGATCCACCGCCGAGTGCGCGCTGTGTTCGGCAGCGGCCAGCCAGGCGCGCGCGATGATGCGCTGTGGTTCGTGCAGGGCCATGTGTGGCCCGCTGTGCTCCTCGGCGTCACCGAGCACCCGCTCGGCCTGTTCGACCTCGCCCAGCGCCGCGTAGGCGCGGGCGAGCAGCAGCCGCGCCGGCAGCTTCCACGGCAGCGAGGTCTCGGCGTTGAGCGCCGCCAGCGCCTGTTCGAAGGCGGTGATCGCTTCGCGGAACCGCCCGCGATAGGTGGCGACGACCCCATCGGCGATGCGCGCGATCGCCCAGCCGACGAATTGGCCCGCCGAGGAGAACTCGCGGTATTCGGTGGCGCGCTGTTCGGCGAGATCGAGGTCGCCGATGGTGGTCAGGGCGAGGACGTCGCCGTAGCGGACCATCACCCGGATGACTCCGTCGGTGGATTTCTGCTGCGCTCGGCTGCGGGCGGCGATCGGCGCGAAATCGGCGCCGCGACCGGCCACCGGCATCGCCAGACCCAGGGCGAACGCGGCGAAATCGACGGCTTGGCGGGGTGAGTTCGGGTCGGCGATCACCCGTTCGGCGGCCTCGATTCCCTCATCGAGATGATTTTCGTGCACCGCCATCGCCGCCGCGGCCGCGTCGACCGTCAGGCGAAGAGCGGGAAACTCCACGCGGGCGCGCAGCATCTGGACCAGGTCGCGCGCATGGTCGACATCGCCCAGCGACCAGAACCGCAAGCTGGCCCGCACCACACCCCACTGCACCAGCTGCAGCGGATCGAGCCGGTCGGGATCGAACTGGGCCAGGATCTCGTCTGCGTGCTGCGGCCTGCCCTGCCACAGCAGCGCGCGGGAGAGCAGTTCGGCCGCGCGCAGCCCACCGCCGCGCTCGCACGCGGCACGCGCGAGTCGTTCGCCCAGCGGCAGATTGGCCAGCGACACCGCGTCCTTGGCCGCGTCGATCAGCAAGACGATGTCGATCGGCCGATCACTGTCGACGCACAACCGTGCCAGCCGGATCCGGTGGGCCGGTGTGCTCAGCTCACGGTCCTGCAGCGTCTCGACGAGGCGGCCGCGCCGGGTGCGCGCGGCGGCGGTGCCGAGGCGGCAGCGCACCACCTCACCCAACAGCGGATGACTGAACCGCACATCGACGACCCCGTTGTGGCTCGTGACCCGGATCAGGCCGGTGACCTCGGCGGCGTCCACCGCGTCGGCACCGACGAGCTGGCTGAGGATGTCGATGTCGAGCGGCTCGTGCACCGACAGCGTCTCGAGCACGTCGAGCACCGGCGCACCCGTTCTGCCCAACCGCTCGCCGAGCAACTCGACCAGACCCGAGGGCACCGCCGTGGGCCCGCGCAACTGCCAGACGCCGTTGACGTCGGTCAGGGTGCTCGCCTCGACACCGCCCTCGACCATGTTGCGCAGGAACAGCGGGTTGCCACCCGAGGACTCCCACATCACGTCGGCGCTCAGCCCCTCCAGGGTCCCGCCGAGCACGGTCTCGACGAGTTCGGTGCACTGGTCTTTGGTGAACGGCGCCAACTCGATTCGCTCGAGGTAGCCGTCCTTCCACAGTGAGGTGACCGCATCGGGCAGCGGTTCACCGCTACGGACGGTGGCGACGATGCGCGCCCCGCGATCGACGGCGATCTGGTGCACCAGCGTGGCGGAGAGGACGTCGAGCAGGTGCGCGTCGTCGACGCCGATCACCGTATCGGGCTGGGCGAGCACGTTCTCCCGGGCCGAATGCAGCAGCGCGAGCGGATCGCGCGAGGCCGACGCGGCGATCCAGGGCGCGAACGCACCCAGTGGAATGGCTTGTGACGACGCGGTACAGGCCACCCAGCGCACCGGCTCGGACAGCACCGCGGTGACCATCCGGGCCAGGGTGGTCTTGCCCACTCCCGCCGCACCGACCAGGATCACGCCACCGGCGCCGCCGTTCGTCAAAGCCCCACGCACGGCGTCGTATTCGGCGGGACGATCGAGCAGCTGCCACAGTCCGCCCATACATGAAAAGTGTAGTTCTCGTCCGGCCCCGTCACAATGAATCGGCCCGGCGACACCGCCGACGCGCGGGTGGACCGGCGCGGCGGGCGGGCGCGCCGGATGCGTGGGCGCCGCAGTGGTCATGGCGGGAGCTCGGTGGCGTCACGGGGCTCGAGCCGCGGCGCGTTGTTGACGTCATGGCGGTAGTTGCTCGAGGCCTCGTACACCCGTTTCTTGAGCCGATTGATCGAGCCGAGCGGACGGTGCGCGTCCAGGCCGCGCCAGGAGTTGAACGAGAGCACGTCGTCGCCGTAGGCACGCCGCTGCGGGGTGTACGGATCCTGCACGTCGAAACGGATGGTCGCCACGGTGCGGTGCGGTGAGTCGTCCTCGGGCCATGGCACGGTCGCGTCCTCGATCGGCATGGTGGCGGTATCAGTACACAGCTGCGCGCGCAGCTCGTAGGTGGCACTGTGCCCGGCGAAGAAGTCGACGATCAGGTCCTGATGCGCGTTGACGCCCGCGTCGGGGTCGACCGGTTGCCCTTGCAGCGCAGCGACTTCCGGCGACACCGGTACGTAGAGCAGCTTGGCCACGTAATCGCCGTACCGCAGCGGCGCCGAGGAATAGAAGGTCTCGCCGAGGATGTGGGTGTTGGGTGCGACGAAGACACCGAGATTCGGTGGCACGCTGCGCCCGATCCGGCGCAGCACATGCGTGTTCAGCGCGGCGACGAGGTCGCTGCCCGTGCGCAGGGCGACGTCGGGCAGCCGGGCCAGCACCCAGGCGGTCGGCATGCCCTTGGTGAGGTAGGCGTGCGCGTCGGCGAAGAGGAACTCGCGGTGGGTGACCATGATGAAGTCCTGCGTGCTCGCCTCGTCGTCGGGCAGCGCGCGCGGCCCGTGCACACCGAGCACCTTGATCCCGAGTCCGCGGACGCCGCGCAACTGATCGCTGCGGATCACCCCGGACGTGCTCGACAACCGCGCGATCACCGGATAGGTGGCCGGGGTGGCGAACATGCCCTGCGCCAGTTCGGGCGGCAGGCCCGCGGGCACCGTCAGTTCGCCGCGCAGGATGCCGTGACTCTTGGCGTGGGCGTCGCGCAATCCGCGCTTGTACTTGCGGTAGGCGCGTTCGTTGTTGTCGCGCAGCACCGTGATGATCTTGTCGATGATCTGTTCTTCGTCGGGCCTCGGTTGTTCCAGATCGTCGCGGTAGGTCAGGTAGCTCATCGCGGGCTCCTCCACGGGGCGAACGGATTCGCGACGCCGTCCAGCGCCGGGGCGAGGGTCGGGAAATGGCGCAGCAGCACACTGCGCATCGTGTTGTCGCGCACCCAGGCCAAGCCCGCCTCGGTGTAGACCTCGGGCCGGAAGTCGGTGGTGAAGAACCGGTCCGCCGACAGCCGCCGCGACGCCATCAGCACGAACACGCGAAAAGCGGTGTCGCTGAAGCCGAAACCGGGCGGCTTGGGTTCGGCGTAGAGGCCGATCATCAGGTCGACATCGTCCACGTCGCCGTAGACCTGTTCGAGTTCACGCGCCCACCGCGGATCATCGGTGAGTTCGTCGAACGAGGTGACCGGTGGCAGCCGCAGGTGCCGACGGAACTCGTTGTAGCGCGGCACACCTCGCTCACGGACCCGCAGGATGTCGACGGTCGCGAGATCGAGCAGCGGCTGGCCCGGACGCTCGAGCTGTTGCAAGTGGGCGGGGTAGTTGTGCAGCGTCAACGCGCCGGGGTTGGCTCGGCCGAAGGAGTAGAGCAGCGTGTCCATCGGCCTCTCGGCGAGCCGTTCGCGGATATGGGCGACACCGAGTTCGGGCAGCGGATGCTCGGCCAGCACGGTGTCGTCGGCGAGGCTGCGGACGACGAGCGCGTCGGGGATCAGCGGGTGCATACGGTAGACCGAGACGAACTCCTCGGTGAGCGAGTAGGGCACTCCGCTGTCGTCGCGCGCGGAACCCGGTATGCCGCACAGCACTTCGTTGCCGATGAGGCGACCGAAGCGCCGCGAAACCCGCTCCCCCAGCACCCCGAACCAGTTCGCGCGCATAGCCGCGACGGTGGTGGGATGGGCGATCACGGCCGGTGTCCAGTCGACGGTGTGGATCTTCGCGATCAGCGCGGAGTTGACCAGTCGGGCGGTGTCGTAGAGCTGCTGGTCGTTCAGGTCGGGGTAGCGCCTGGTCAGGCGGGCACAGATCGCGTTGTGTTCGCGCAGGAACAGCGAGTGCAGCAGGGCCAGGCCCACCCAGGCGTTGGCTGCCGAGGGGTCGAGTGCCACCAGCCGCTCGGCGTCCAGTAGCGGGAGCCCGAGTTCGTCGATCACGAGCTGGCCGTGCTTGCCCGAGCGCAGGGAAGCGGCGAATTCCGCTGTCTTGCCGTAGATCTGAGAGGCATCCCACCAGTGGGTCTCGCCGGTGACGTACGTCGGCGCGGCGGCCGGATCGGGGGCGGCCACTGTTGCCGTGCGCGGGATCGTCATCGGCGGATGCGGCCACTGATCGCCGTCGTCCAGGGTGACGATGAAGGGGTCCTGATCGGCCGGGTCGTGCACGAACCAGTCGTGCACCTCGAACTGGATCCAGGCCGCGGCCAGCAGATTCAGGGTGGTGGCCGGCTGGAATCGGTCGCGCGTGAGCAGCTGCCTGCTGATCGTGCGCGGGTTGGGTTCCATGATCCGCGCGGGATCCTCGGGATAGGTGCGATCGAGCGGGACATTGCGACCGAATCGGCAGCCGATCGAGCCGGCGCGCGGGTCGTCGGGGCTGTTGTAGGTGCCCTCGACGGTGCGAGCGTTGCGGAATTCGCCGGTGTCGTCCGGGGGCAGCGGTCCGGCGGGGTGCGGGCCCGTGTCGAAGAGGTTGCGCGCCCGCAGTCTGCTGCGCAGGCCGACCAGCACGGCCAACCCCAACGGGGTCGGTAGCCGGAACCAGCCGACACGCCGGTCCAGCGCCTCCGCCGCGGTGACCAATGCGCGGGTGACCAGTGTCTGTTGCTGTGCGTCGACCATCGAGAACCTCCACGGAATGGCGCGTGCTCGCCACCTACGGACCGATCGAATCCAGTCTCCGGCACCTGGTCAGGCCTGTCACGAGTAGTCCACTACGCGCGGGCGCGCCCAGCCTCGCCGGTTCGGCTGCTGTCGTCTGTGGCCGTCGCGCGACCCGGACGCGCGACCTGATCGGGTAGCGCACTACGCGCGCGCCGCGGCCCGTCGATAGGCGAATCTGGCTTCCAGGGCGCCCGCGCATCGCGGGCAGTACCCGTCACAGCGACAGAAAGGGGGCCAGGGTGATCACGCCGATCGAGATCAAAGTGAACCTCGACGGGGATGTCGCGGGCGCACTGCACCGGCTCCGGTGTCCCGACACCGCCGCGACCTACCGCGACATCTGGTTCGCCGAGCCGCTGCACCCTGGTACGACGGGGGCGCCCACGCTGCTGTCGAGCCGCATCGTCATCCGGTTGCGCAGTGGCGCGGACGAAGACGACCTCACCGTGAAACTGCGACCGTGCGTGCGCTCCCAGCTGGCGGGCCGCTGGGCGGTGCCCTTCACCGAGCCGGACGTCCGCTATCGCATCGAAAGCGATTGGTCGGCCGCTCGGCGGATGCTGTCGGCCTCGGCGATCAGCTCGCGACCGGCCGGTTCGCTGCGCGCGGCCGTGGCAAGTGGTCTCGATGTCACCGACGCGCTCCACTCGGCTCAGCGGCAGTTCCTCGTGAGCTGCACGCCGCCCGGCGTCGCGGTCGACCATCTGCGCGCGATGGGACCGGTCGCGTCGGCACGGTGGACGGGGGTGGCGGTGGGGACACTGCGCCCCGACGTCGAACGGTGGACCACCGCCGGACTCGATCTGGTCGAGCTGTCGCTGAAAATCACACCACGACAGGGTGATTCGCCCGTCGATCTGCACCTGCGCGCGCTCGACGCCCGGCGCGAACTCGAAGCCGCACTGCGCACGCTCGGCGTGACGATCGCGTCGGGTGATACCAAGACCGAGCAGGTGCTCACCGCACTGGCGGCGGCGCACCGGCTCGGGTAACGCTCGGCAGAGGGTCGATGACCGGTCCTGATCGACGTCGTCGGCGACGCGGACCTGCCCTGCGACTGCCACGGTGCCGGACGGCCCGGATCGACCACGCTGTCGATCGGAGCTCGGCGCCCGGCGAACCCGTGACACTGCCATCACGGCGGCTCAATTGGCGATGATGAAGTTGAAGAGCACCCGGATATTGCTGTTCCACCCCACGTGATATCGCACCGTCATGGTGCCGTCGGCGTGCGGAACCACATTCAGGACCTCGGTGGTGGCAGGCCCGAGGAACGGGACGTTGTTCGCGTCGATCTCGGTGAGACTGACCGAGACCTGACTATCGGCCCGCACGTCAGCGTTCGGGAATCCGAATACCCAGGCTCCCGTTCCGTGGGTACGCAGGATCTTCCGTGCCCAGAAAATCGACGTGATATTGGTCTGGTCGATCGCCCGAACGTCGGCTTCTTCGGCACCGTAGCCGTCTTTCGCCGGCTCGAACGCCTCTTCTTCGGTATCCGCGCTCGCTGCCACGACCGCGTCTTCCGTATCCGTCTCCAACATTTCGGTGACCTTTCTCGGCGGAAATACTGTGTGAGCTATCGTCGCGCGCGGGCGCGTGCGTGCGAATGCGTAATCCACTACCCGAATACGCGCAGACACGGCGGCGTTCTTGCCGCGCATTCGAGTAGTCCGCCACGCTATCGAGTTCCGCACGGCAGCAGCAGGATCGAGAGGCGCCGCGGTGGTCCGGTAGATCATGAACATCATGCCGCCCGACCAGGTGCCCAATCTGCTCACGATCAACGCGGGCGCCGATTTCCTCGCTCAGCGCCCGTTCACGCCGTAGCCGCCGACGGTGCGGGTCCGCCCCGCACCGTCGCGGTCGGTGTCGTGGCCCGGGCACGACGATCGTGGCGTGAGTGCAGTGCCGATCGTGTTGTCGCTCAGGCGGACAGCGTGTGTCCGATCGTGGCCGCCACCGCGGCGTGGGCGAGGTATTCGGCGATGTCGTGCGCGCGCTCCTTGGGGTTCTCGACCGGGAGGTCGCGCAGATCCGGCCCCCAGGCCTGACGCAGTGGGCAGCCGATGGCGATCGGGTCCCCGGCGTACCAGGTGTTGAGCCATTCACCGACCCGCTCGGGCCTGCTCGGTCCGCCTGTCAGCAGCTTGCGGTACACCCCGTCCAGCCCGAGCGGGCTGCCCGCCGTCACCAGCAGTCGCACGTTCAGTTCGCGGGGCAGCTGGGTGAGCAGATCCATCGCGACCACGGTGCCGAGACTGTGGCTGACCAGGATCAGTTCACCCTCGGTGGGCGCATCGATGAGCACCGTGTCCAGCACACTCTTGCGGACCCGTTCGTCGTCTAGATAGGCGGCGACGTCTTTGAAGATGGCGCCGATCAGCGCGGAATCGAGGCCACTGCGGGCGGCGATCCAGCTGAGCTGGTCGCGCAACCGACCCAGCACCACCGCACCGAACCCGCCGATGGCCTCGCGCGCCTGCGGGTCGGCGGGCAGGTCACCGGGGTCCGGCATTCCCGCCCGGTGTGCGGCCTCGGCGACCAGGCTCTCGTACAGTGCCGGACCGGAACCGACGGCCTCCCGGGTATCCATGCTCTCCACGAGCTGATCACCGTAGAAGGGGAAATACACGTCGGCGGGGTCGATGGCGCTCAGGCCCGCGAGGGTGAGCCCCTTGTTCAAACCCGCGGTCCAGTTGCGGCGCAGCTCGACCGGATCGCGGCCCTGCTGTCCACGCCCGTGCAGGAACAGCACGCTGCGACGGCCACCGAACGCGGTCGACCGGCCACGCAGGCCGCGGACCAGGCTTTCGGCGGCCGGCCCCCGTGAGACCGGCGGCGCTGTCGCCGCCTCACGTGGTGCGACCGCCGCGAGTCCGAGTTCGTCGAGCAGGGCGCGCTGGGCCGGATCGAACTGCCGCGATCCGAGGTCGTGCAACAGCACACTCACCCGAACGCCTTCGTTGGCGATCCAGTCGATCGCGTCGTCGCCGTCCCCGGACTGCCACAGTTTGCCGTCCTTGCGCAGCACCCGGCCCTGGTCGTCCTTCTTCGGGACTCCGGCGTGATGCAGCGCCACGATCTCCCACTGATCGTTGAAGACGGGCGAGCCCGAATTCCCCGGTTCGGTGTCGGAGGCGTAGTGCAGGAAGTCGTCGAGTTGCAGGTCGAGGCGGTTGTGCCGGATCGAGATCTCCTTGAGCCGCCCCGAGGGGTGCCCGACGACGTTCATCGCCTCACCGATCACGATCTTGCCGGGCTTGGCGATCAGCGGGTTCCAGCCGAATGTCGTGCCGGGCGCCACGCCGTCAGGCCCCGGCGCCACACGCACCACGGTGTAGTCGAGGTGCTTGTCGGTGACGAAGAAGTCGTCGGGTGCGAGGCGGTAGCGCACGGTGGGGTTCGGGACGTTGTCGATGCCGACCTCGGCCCGGAACTCGATCACCACCGACTCCGCCGCCCCCCGCGTCGGCAGGACATGATTGTTGGTGAGCAGCAGTTGCGGCGACACCATCGAACCGGTACCCATCGGCACCTCACGGCCGTTGTCGGCCAGCGAGATTCGCGCCACCGCCGCGGCGGCACGAGCACCACGGGTCAGGAAGTTCGCGGCCTGCAACTCGTTGGCGAAACCGATGACCCGCTCGAGCGAGCGGATGCTGTCGACCGGGTCCTGCCTGCCGAGTTCGATCACCGCCTGCGCGGGAACCTCGCCGGTGACGAGCAGCCGGTCGGCGCGGGCGAGGATCTGTTCCTTGGTGTCGACGACGTCGGACTCGGTCACCGCCCGCAGGCGGGTCACCTCGTCGCGTTGCGCCTCGGTGTCGTCGAATCGCTGCGATGCGGCGTCCATCTGTTCGTGCCATGCGGTGGTACGAGCTTCGCTCTCGGTATCCATGGGTCACCTCGCCCGGAGAATGTGTGCTGGGATTTTCAGCGTGGGCGCGAGCGCGGTGCCGATCACGAGTAGTGGACCACTCGAATTCACCGCGCAGGGCACCTGCGCGCGATGTCGGGGCACCTGCGTGATGTCACGGATAGATCGTGTGGGCGGCGTGCACGTCGCCGGCCGACAGTGCCGCGCGCTGGCCCATCGTCACACCGGGCGGCACCGGCACGCGCGCGAGGATCGTCGCCTGCCCCGTGGTGCTGAACGCCGTCGCGGGGTAGTGCATGATCGAGCCGAAGTCGTAGCCGCCGACATCGTCGCCGTCGGTGATGTGCTGATCGAAGTTGTGCCGGTGCGCCGGGTCGACCCGGTCGAGCCGCACCGCGATGAAGTTGCCCCGGTCCTCTCTGCTCTGCTCGTGCCAGAGTCCGAGCGCGTGCCCCATCTCGTGGACCACGGTGCCCACGGGCGCGGAGGCGGCGAGTTCGATCGTCTGCCGTCCACCCCGCCGCCCCACCGGCGACCGGCTCGACATGCTGGGCACGAACCGGACGAAGTCGGCGTGTGCGGCGGTGCGCGGGACGAACCGGATCCTGGTGCGTGAGTTCCAGTGCGCGACCGCGTCGAAGACCCGCTGCGGTGCGGGCAGCGCCAGGTCGACCTCGAAGGGGACCACGGCATTCGGCCAGCGGAATACCGCACCGGAGATCACCACGCCTTCCTGTCGACGGCGGGCATCGATCTCCTCGACGGTGCCGAGCACGATGTCGCCCTCGAAGATCGCGAGGTCGTCGACCACCGCGTAGCGCAATGCGCGCACACCGTGCGCGACGCTGCCGATCAGTGCGGAGCCCGCCTCCGGGCCGGAATGGAACTCGCCGGTGTCGTCGGTGCCGGTGGCCGGTCGAACGGTGTCGTCGATGATCATGACGGTCGCGCTTCCTGTGTCGGGAGTCGACGACGGCGGATTCCGTCGCCTCTCCCGCACAGCGTGCTCCGCTGACCGCCCGGCTCGCGTGAGTAGCCCGCTACCCGACACGTGTGCGGCACCGTGGCCGACACTGACTACCCTGACAGCAGCCCGCGTACGGAGGTAAGCGAGGCACGTGCACCGAACCGCGAGGAGAACTACCCATGTGGCCGTCCGACTGGCCTTCGTCAGCCCGCGCGATCGCGACCGCCGTCGAGGCCGCCGTCAGCGCGGCGCGGGCCGCTGACGAACCCGGGTTCGTCACCGCCACCGCGGATCTGTCCGAACTCCCCGCCGACCAGGTCACCTCGGTGCTGGCGGCGATCGTTCGGGACCTGCTCGAGATCGCGCATCCGGACGGTCTCACCGGTGACGATGTGCGCGCCGTCCTGGAATCGGTGGTGCGCCGATCGGCGACGTGGCTGCCCCGGCTCGACGCCGGCGCGGTCTTCAGCGCGCTCGCCGGGGCACTGGGGATCGACGAGCCGGCCGAACCCGACCGCGAGCGCACGAACCCCCAACCCGCGGCGGTACTGCTGATCGAATACCTCGCCGATCTCGCCCGGACACCGCCGAGTCGAGCCGTTCAGCGCGCGATCAACGAGATCGCCAGGGCCGAAACCGTCGAAATGCCATGAGCCGCTTCCTGCCTCGTCGAAGTGAACTCAGCGGCCCGCGGCGGTGAGCCGGTAGTCCGCTTCGAGCAGCATCCATCCGCTCAGCTGCACCGACAGATCCCGGCTCAGGTTCGCCGACGATGCGGCGGACGCGTCCGCGAGCTGGAGAAAGGTGCCCGGATGTTCGGGCACCGTGACCGGACGGGTCCAGTCCGCACCGAACAGCGGCAGCCCGTTCACCTCGGCGCGGTTCGCCCAGGCCGCCTGCGCGGAAGCGTGCACGATTCTCGCCGCGGTCGTGTTGTCCAGCGACAGTGCGGCTTCGGCGAGGAAGCGCGCGAGAATTCCCATGAAGAGCCCGGAATCGTTTCCGGCGGCGGCGACGATCACTCCCGCGGCGGTGAGCCGCTGCTCGACCGCGGCGATCACCGCGGCCGCACGGTGGCGATGAACCGATTCCCCTGTGCGCAGCGCCAATTCGGCTTCCAGCCCGATGGTCACGCCTTGGCAGTAGGTGTGCACGGTGCGATCCACCCGCCCGCCGGGCTCGTGGACCCCATCGTGGATCAGGCCGCTGTCGGCGTCACGCAATCGCGTGTGCAGGAAATCGGCCAGTTGGCCGGCGCGGGAGATTTCGCCGAGGCGAGCCAACGCGATGCCGGTCGGGCCGATCGCGGGCGTGTTGTAGTAGTCGTCGCCGTTGCGCCATGGCACCGCACCCACATCCGGGTTCCATCCGTCGAGCAAGGCACCCCGCAGGTTCCCGATCGCGTCGCCGAACCGGACGTCGAGCAGTCGCTCGGCACGCTCGAGCGCGATCGCCAACCACCCCATGTCGTCGTAGTACCGGTTGGTCCAACCGGTGACATTGCGGGCTCGGATACCGCGTGCGAGGTCGAGGACCCGGTCGATGCGGTCGGGAGTGCGGGTTCGGTGCGCCGCATCGATCGCGCAGTCGAGCAGGTGTGCTTGCCACCAGTAACACCATCGCCCCAGCAGGGATCTTTCGGCCAGGTCCGCGGGCCAGGCGAGGACTCCCAGCCGATAGTCGGGCAGACCGAGCAGCGAGTGCACATGCCGCTGCACGATCGCCTGTTCGGCCAGGTCCGCTCGCTCTCCCGGATCGCTGTCGGCCGAGCACTTGTGGGTGATCGTCCCCGCCTGTGTCGGCTGCGCCACCGCGGTCAGCGCGATCGCCGCCCCCGCGGCGCACAGCACACTGCGCCGGCTGAACTCTTGGTTCAGGCGATCCATTCGCTCGGACTCCTCCTCATGGACATCGGCTCGGTGCCGAATCCTCAGAGTCCCGTGTCGCGATTGCCAAAGCTTGAACTGCTCCGGTGCGCCACGAAAACGTTTCACACCGGTTACTGCTCGCCGGCCGCGGCGCCCGGGGAGTAGGGCGAGCTGAAACCGGGCACCCATTCGAACGGCGTCGCCCCCGACGCGGCGGTCCGCTCGGCGGCCGCGGCGAACGGGGCGTTGTTCTGGGTCAGCCGGACGATGGCGCGTTCGAGCGCGGGCAGGATTTCGGTGATCGCGAGATCGCCGTGCGCGAAACGTCCCAGCAGGGCATAGACCATATTGGTCAGGACGAGAGCGAGATCGGCGGCGTAGGCCTCGTCGAGACTGGCGAACATCGGGCTCACCGCGGGCAGCACCGCGGCGAAACCCTGCGCATCGAGTCGCTGCCCACCCGGACCGGAGCGGGCGTGGTAGTAGGCGGCCAGCATCCGGGGGTGACGTTCCCACGGCTCGAATATGTAGCGGGTCACCCGTTTCAACACATCGGCGAGCGATTCATCGGCTCGCGGTGGGTCGAGTTCGGTGTAGGTGTTCGTGGCCATCCACTGCGCGACGGCCGCGAGGACGAGTTCGTCGCGGGTGGGGTACAGCTTGTAGACCGTGGTCAGCGACACCTGGGCGACGCGCGCCACCCGGCGTAGCTGAACCGCGTCATACCCCTCCGATTCGAGCAACGACAGGGTGGTTTCGGTGATCTTGCGCGCGGGATCACCTTCGCCCTTTCTAGCCACCACGTCACAGTAGTCCATCGCCTCGTCGCGCTGCCGAGGCGATTCCACCTCAGATGCGCGTTCCCACATCCGCGGCAACGAGGTTGTCCATGGCCCGCTCCGCGACCGCCGCGATGGTCATCGACGGATTGCACGCGGCGGCGTTGCCCGGCAACAGCGCACCGTCGAGCACATAGAGCCCCGGCTGATCATGGACGCGGCCGTCGAGGTCACACACCGAGCCCATGCTCGCCCCACCCAGCGGATGCCAGGTCGAGGGAAACAGCGAGTTGGTGTCGAGCAACATCCCGGTGGACCCCGCGATGCGACGCATCGCGGGATCGATGTGGTTGTTCTGGATGGTCCGGTCGCCGTCCTGGGGCCAGTGCAGAATCGCGTCATCGCGGGCGGCGTCGTAGGTGAACGCCCCACGACTGTCACTGACGCCGTAGCCGACGAGCATCGTGCTGGCGGGATCGACCGCCAGCGGCGGGATGGATGCCTGGATCACGGTGTGCGCAGCCTGCGGATCGTCCCAGTTCTTGCTGCCGTAGACCACCGGGCCACCTTGTGCCGCACCGAATTGCGCGGTCGGGTCCGACCAGACGTAGATGCGGTCGGCGTTGGTCCCCCAGTTCTGGCCCAGCCCGTCGGGCAGGTCGGGGATCAAGCCCTTGGCACCGGCTCGCACCAGCAGCCGCGTGGTGTTGAGACTGCCCGCGGCCAGGATCACCGATCCCGCGGTGAGCACCTTGTTCTCGACCACGACACCCGCGGTGTCGAGACGTTGCACGTGCACGGTCCAGCGACCGTCGCGGGCGCGTTCGAGATCGGTCACCTCGTGCAAGGTCTGCACCTGGCACCGGCCCGTCGCTTCGGCGGCGGCGATGTAAGTGACATCGACGGAATGCTTGCCGCCGTTGTTGACCCCCATCGCCCCGTCACCGTTGGTGTAGGAGGCTTTCATCTCCCCACGCAGCTCGGCGAGCGCGAAATTCCAGTCGATGGGCATCGGGATCTTCGACAGCGGCATCCCGGCCCCGCGCACGCGCTCCGCGAAAACCCGTGCGGCCCGGTAGTTGTCGGCGGCGATCAGCTCGTCGGGCGCTTCGGCCAGGCCGAGCATCCGCGCCACGCGCGGATAGTGCACCCGATCCATCGTCGCCCAGTCCAGCTCCTCGGGAAAGTGCGCGTTGAACACCGCCTCGGCGGGCTGCAGCGACATGCCCTGGTAGACCAGCGATCCGCCACCGACACCGGCGGCGCACAGCGCGGTCATGTTCACCCCGGGCACCGCCTCCACCAACCCGGCGTACGGGTCGAACACGAGCGGTCGCCCGAACAGGTTCGGACTCGACCGGTACCACAGCAATCGTTTGTCCGGGGCGGACGCGCGCGGGAAGGTCTCGGCGTTCGGCCCGCTGGGCCACCGCTGACCTCGCTCCAGAACCGTCACGGTGACACCGGCTTGCGCCAACCGCAGCGCGCTGACGCCGCCGCCGAACCCGGACCCGATCACCACCACCCGATGGTCCTCATAGGTGAGCGGAACATTGCTGGACCGCAGGGCGATCGGAGCCGGTGCGCCCGTGGGACGGGCACCGAGAAGTAACCCGCTCGCAGTTGCCGCGGCAACCAGCATCGAGCGGCGCGAAATGGCTTTCACACACAGATCCTTGGTCAGTCGATGCTGCAGCCGGAGACCGGCTTGTCCGCAAGACGATCGAGCAGATAGGTGAACGCGTTGTCGGGCCCGAAGCCGTCGATGATCTCCGGCCCGAAGTGATTCGGGATGGTGGTTCCGGGCAGGATCGGCGGGAGCTCGTTCGTGCGGAAGGTGACCGTGGCGCCCTTGCCGCACCAGTCTTCGGCGAGTCGGCGGGCCTGCCCGTACGGGACCGTGTCGTCGTTGCGGCCGCTGGTGATCAGGACCGGCGTGGCCGGGGTGGAGTTACCGATGCGCAGTTCCGCCAAGACCGGGGCGGCTTCGGGCATTTCGGCGAGATGGGCGGACAGCGGTCGCCCGTCCTTTGTCAGTGACTCGGTTTTGAGGAAAGGGTGGTGCATGATCACGTCGGCGATGCAGGAATCGCTCAGCGTATCGAGCATGGCGCGCCCGGCCGGGCTGACGACCCGATCGACCGCGCGCTGCAGCTCGGGATAGCGCGCGAGCATGCCGTTGACGGCGAACCCGATCGCACCGCCGATCAGCGCACCATCGATCTTCGACAGGATCGCGGTGAGGTCGGCCACCGGTCCGCCCGCCCAGGTGCCTTTGAGATTCAGTTCCGGCGCGTAGCTCGGCTGCATCTCCGCGGCCGCCGCGGTGGCGCCACCGCCCTGGGAGTAGCCCCAGAGCACGACCGGCGTCTCCGGTCCGACCCCGCCGAGATTGTTGGCCGCGCGAACGCCGTCGAGAATCGCGTGTCCGCTCTCGAACCGGTTGGCGTAGGTGTGGATGCCCGGTGTGCCGAGGCCGATGTAGTCGGTCACCAGCACCCGCGCACCCAGACCGCTCCACACCACCGACGACGGCAGCTCCTGGTTCGCCGAGATTCCCAGCTGCTCGACGGAGACCGCCATGCCCGTCGAGAACGCCATCGACATCGCGCACCGGTCACCCTGACCCGACGTGCCGGGACCGATGACCACCGTCGGACGCGGCCCCGCGCCCTGCCACGGACCGGTCGGCTCGAGGTATGTCCCGCTCACCGCGACCGGGGACCCGTCTTGCAATCGAGACGTGTACATCACGTGCTGCGCCTTGCCCGGCCATCCCTGCTCGGTGGGCGGGGTCACGAACAAGGTCATCGGCTGAGTCTTGATGATCGCGCCCGGTTCCTGCGGAATCTGCTCCGGCGGTGTGTAGAACGCGCCGACGGGCTGGGCTACAGCCTCACCCGTCCGGGTCACCACACCGGTTGCCGCCATCGCACCGGCCAAGACCATGACCGCGACGACGCGCCCGGCACCCGGCCACACCCGTCGAAGATCCTGTCGCTTCATCGAGAACCTCTCCCGTCGTCATCACTGACCGGCGCCGTCGCCGCAGTGACCCAAGTCGCCGGAGTAGCAGATCATGATGCCTGTCACACCAGCGCCGACAGAGAGTAACATGGTTACTGTTCGGTACGAACACCCGCCACCACACAGCACCCCACCGCGCCGGTCACCAGGCGACTCGCCGTGCCAACCGAGGGACTCGCGTGGTGAAAGCTGTTCCAGCGAATCATCTTTCAGACCGCCTCGGCTGTGGGATGGTGCCGGGATGCTGATCGAATACGGAGTGTGGGGTTCGCGATTGGTACTGGCCGGGGTTTTCGGACTGTCGACATGGGGGAAGTTGGCGGACGGGCCCACGACACGGAAGGCATTGGTCGATTTCGGCATAGGCATCAGATGGGTTCCCGCGGTGGCGATCGGGTTGCCGGTGACCGAGGGGTTGGTGGCCGCGGGGTTGCTGCTGCCGTGGACAGCGGGAATCGCGGGGGCGATATCGGCGCTGCTACTGGCGGGGTTCACCACCGCGATCGTGCGATTGCTGCTGCGGGGCGAGCATCCGAGCTGCTCCTGTTTCGGTGCGGCGAGTTCGGCGCCCATCGGGCCCGCGACGCTGGTGCGCAACGGCCTATTGCTGGCGCTCGCCGCACTGGTCACGGTCGGCGCGATCCGGTATCCGCAGGTCCCCGCCGGTTTGCCTGTCGAGGCAGGCGGGGGGCTCGCGCTGATCGTGGTGCTGGCGGTCGTGCTGATCTGGACGCTCGGGCAGTTGGGCGCACTTCGCCGGCGGGTCGACGAACAGACTCTGTCGACCCTCGGCGCCGAGGGGCTGCCGGTCGGCGCGGTAGCACCGGAGTTCGAGTTGCGGGCCGGCGAGGGTGGGCGGATCGATCTGGCGGCGTTGCTCGCGCCGGGAAAAGCAGTCCTGCTCGTGTTCGTCCATCCGGGGTGCGAAATGTGCGCGGCGCTGGCTCGTGAGCTGCCGCGCTGGCAGTCGCGCGTCCAGGAGACGTTGACGATCGCGCTGGTCGGCAACGGCGACCTCGCCGAGCACGTCGCGTGGGGCCGCGCGCAGGAGGTGGGCGATATCCCGGTCCTGGTGCAGCAGGGCAACGAGGCCGCGCTTCGCTATCGGGTCCGGGGAACGCCATCGGCGGTACTGATCGGCGCGGACGGGCGGATCGCGGGTGCGGTCGCCCGGGGGGCAATCGCGGTGCGTGAGTTGATCACCACCGCGAAGACGGAGTCGCGGCGGCGATCACCCCGTCGTGACGAGTTCGCCTCAGGGACGCGCCGATAGGCGATTCCCCCTTGCCCCGTTTCGCGGACAGAAACCGACTGATTCCCTAAACCTGTTGTTTCCCAACAGCTTTCATTCGCAATGCGCTCATGCCGTCGCGAATCCGCCGATACACTCGACCTCGCAACACGCTCGACTCCCGCTAGCCGAACACATCGACCAAGGGGAAATGTCATGGCGCTCTTTGCATTCACCGACTACAGCGGAAAAGAATTCATTTTCCAGCTGAACAACGAACAACGCGTCGCGGAAGCGCGACGGATCCTGTCCGGCGACGAGACGATGTCCGTCCATGTCATGGGCCGGATCCGCAAGACCGCGCAGAGCTACAACCCCGGGTGGAATTTCCACCTCGATCCCGACACCATCACGTTCTTCACCATGGCCATCGAGGTCTGCGACTCGAGCATCGTCTACACCGAGGATCACCTCGACGAAGCGTGCGGGGCCTTCTTGCCCGGCTGCTTCTGGTGTCCGTGGTCGTCGCGATTGACTCGTGAAGTGACGGCTTCGGTCAGCGCCTGAGACCGATTCCGGCCGGCGCGGTGCGTGCCGGCCGGAATCCTTCGCATCAGAACCGCGATGCGCTAGGTGCGGTCCGCGCGATGCCGGGCCGCGTCGACCGCGGTGAAAGCCGCCGCGGCGAGGATCATCAACGCCGAAACGAGCAGCGCCACATCGAGTCCGTGATGGAACGCCGCCTTGCCGGCATTGAGCACCTCGGAAACCTTCGACAGGTACTTCAGATACGGGCCGATATCGACGCCCTCGGGGATCTTCCCCAGTTCCACGGCTTGAATGGCGTCGGGCTGCAGTGAGGTCGGCAGACCCAGCTCGTTCATGCGCGCCTTCAGGTCCGCGGACAGGAATCCACTCACCAGCGCACCGAGCACCGCCACACCGAACGCCGAACCGACCTGACGCATCGTATTGGTCACCGCGGCGGCCATGCCCGAGTGCTCGGACGGCACGCCCGACATCACCGCCGAGGTCAACGGCACCACCGCGATCCCGAAACCGAAGCCCGCCACCGCCATCGCGGCCGACAGCGTTGGATCGTGCAGTGTTCCGGCCAGCATGTGGCGGGTGAGCAGGATCCCGCCCGCACCGACCACACAGCCCAGGATCATCGGCGTGCGGGCGCCGCGTCTGGCCACCCAATAGCCCGCGACCAGTGACCCGATCACGATCGTGGCAGCCATCGGCGCGAAGATCGTCGCGGTGCGCGCAGCCGAATACGACTGCATCACTTGCAGATACAGCGCGGTGAAGAAGAAGATCGAGAAGATGCCGAAGTAGACGGAGAAAGCGACCACCAGCGCGCTGCGCACCGCGGGCAAACGGAGATAGCGGAAGTCGAGCATGGGTGCGCGCGCCCGCAATTCGACGGCGATGAATCCGGCGAACGCGAGACCACCGACCGCGAACAGCGCGAGCACCGACGGCGCGGTATAGCCCCGATCCTGACCGACGGTCGCGGCGTAGATCACCGACCCGAACGCTGTCGCGCCCAGCAGGGCTCCGGCCCAATCGATCGGTTCGGGGCGCGGGTCCGCGCTCTCCGGAATCGACCACAGCGCGGCGGCGAGTGCCACCGCCGCGATCACCAGGTTGAACCAGAAGATCGAGCGCCAGCCATACGCGTGGACCAGGACGCCACCCAGCACCGGTCCGGCCGCCAGGGCCAGGCCCGACACCGCCGCCCACACCCCGATCGCCTTCGCGCGTGTGCGGTCGTCCGGGAAGATGTGCCGAAGCACCGACAGCGTTCCAGGCTCCGACGCCGCCGCGCCGAGCCCCATGATCGCGCGACCGGCGATGAGCACCGCGACACTGCTCGCCAGCGCCGACACCACCGACCCGGCGCAGAAGATCACCAGCCCGACGATCATCACCCGCTTACGCCCCCAGCGGTCCCCGAGCGACCCACCGGCCAGCATCAGCCCGGCGAAGACCACGGTGTAGGCATTGACCACCCACTGCAGCGCGGTCACGTCCGCGCTCAGATCACGCCGAATTTCCCCCAGCGCCACGCTGACGACGGTGGTGTCGAGGAAGGTCACAAATACCACTACAGCGACTGCGGTCAGAGCAACACGCGGTCGCGCCGTCCCGCCCGGCGCATTGCCCATCGGTCTCACGGGCACAGGGTACTGGTGGGTTCATCCCGACGCCAGACGGCCACCGGCCGACGCCGTCAGCGGGACGCGCACCGGCGGAAGTGCCGGACGCCCAGCGGAATTCCCTGCGTCACCTGCTGACATTTCCTCGTCGCCTCGCGCCGTTTTCCGGACATACCGCGAAACAGTTCGCCGAGGGACGCACCGCGATTTCATCGAGGTTTCGCGCGCCGCACATGTCGATTCTTCGGCCGCCGAGCGAATACGCACTCGCCACCGCGATGCTGGGCCGGTAACCACGGGCGGTGCACGGGACACACGACGGTCGTCCGCCCAAGGCGCGGGGTGTGCGAGACTGAGGCGGTGAGCGATGCCGATGCGGGCACCTACGTCGAGGCGGGCGAGTTCCGCCGCGATACCAACTACATCACCACGCGGATCACTGCCGACGGACGTGACGGTTACCCGGTCGAACCGGGTCGGTACCGGCTCGTGGCGGCCAGGGCGTGCCCGTGGGCCAATCGCACGCTGATCGTGCGCAGGCTGCTCGGGCTCGAGCCGGTGCTGTCGCTCGGCCTGTGCGGGCCCACCCACGACAAGCTCAGCTGGACCTTCGATCTGGATCCGGGCGGGGTCGATCCGGTGCTCGGCATCCATCGTCTGCGCGATGCCTATCTGGCCCGGTTCCCGGACTATCCGCGCGGCATCACCGTGCCCGCGGTGGTCGACATCGCACCAGGGCAGGTCGTCACCAACGACTACGCGCAGATGACCCTCGACTTCTCGACCGAATGGGCCGCCTACCACCGGCCGGGTGCGCCGCAGCTGTATCCCGAACCGCTGCGCGAGCAGATCGACGAGATCAACCGAGACGTGTTCCGCGACATCAACAACGGCGTCTACCGGTGCGGGTTCGCCGGCGATCAGGATGCCTACGACGCCGCCTACGTCCGGCTCTTCGCCGCGCTCGACCGGATCACCGAGCGGCTGCGCACCCAGCGCTACCTGGTCGGCGACACCATCACCGAGGCGGACGTGCGGCTGTTCACCACGCTGGCCCGTTTCGACCCCGTCTATCACGGCCATTTCAAGTGCAACCGCACCAAACTCAGCGAGATGCCGGTGCTGTGGGCCTACGCCCGCGACCTGTTCCAGACTCCCGGCTTCGGCGACACCATCGACTTCGGGCAGATCAAAGAGCACTACTACGTCGTGCACCGCGATATCAATCCCACCGGCATCGTCCCCGCGGGGCCGGACCTGTCGAACTGGCTGACCCCGCACCACCGCGAGGAACTCGGTGGGCGGCCCTTCGGCGACGGCACCCCACCGTCCGCACCGATTCCCGCTGAGCGAGTACCCGCGATCGGCTGAGCCTTCCCCCGGTCCCGATAGCCAAGCGCGGCAACGGTTTCGGTGTTTCGCCGGAACGGTTTCGTGTCGGTGCCCATCGCTAGCGTGCCGGGTATGGACACCGTGCCCGCTGCCTGGCTCGCCGAATTGCTGACACAGCTGCGCGCGAGCGACTTCCGCGCCTTCACCCGGCTCGATGTCGAGCAGGTCTGCCGTACTGCGGGGTGGCTGATCCAGGGTGAAAGCGCGGTGATCATCCCAGGAACACCGTCCGGTGGCTACATCGACGACGCCAACGACCCCGGTGCCGACAGCGAGCGGCGCGTGCACCTGTCCATCGCCGTCGCGACCATCGAGCCCGAACAGTTCCGTCACTACCTGGACCTGGCGGTGACGACATGGGGTGCACCGACATGGTTTTGCGGCCTGTCGGATCTCGGCGTCGGCTGGGTCGACGGCAACGCCCTGCGCACCCTCGAGCTCTCCGGCCGGGGCGCGGTGTCGCTGCGGATCGAGTCCCTCGACGCGGACACCCATCGCAGGTGGTGGAACTGGAAGACCCAACACCACTACCCGGATCTCGTCGACGAAGGCGACCGGTTCCCGGCCGACGAGCACGATGTCGCGGACACGAGCGCCGACGACTACGAGATCAGCTTCGCCTGGTCGGCCGGTTCGGCCGGGCGCGGACGCGAGATCTGGAGCGTCTACACCCTCGGTCACCTGCGTGGCCTGCTGAGCGAGCTGCTGGGCAGTGTGCACCTCGCCATGCGAGCGCTGGGTCCCGGCCCCGAGCCGCTCGTCCTGCACTTCTTCGACCGCGACAAGACACCGGACCGCTACGCCCAGCTCGAGCTGTCGCCGACCGAGATCCGCCTGCGCGCCTTCACCACCGAGACCACCCGCCCACACCTCGACCGGCTCGACTTCATCGACTGTGGTGAGGGCAGCGCGACCCGGATCTGGCCGACCGACCAGGCACGGGCCGCGGCCACCGTCACCGCGGTCTTCCTGCACCGCGTCGGGCTCGGCTCGCAGAATCTGACGATGACCGAGTCGGGGAATCCGCTACCGCTCGACCATTTCTCGGTGGATTTGCAGGTCGACCTCGAGGGCGAGGGCGGTCTGTCCGACGAGATCCCTCGTCGGTGAGAATCCCGAGGTCACTGGGGCGTGGGATCGCGCCGGTGGTCAGCCCCCGAGGGGTTGCAGTACGCGCAGGATCGGGTCGTAGGCCCAGTTCAGCATGCGCTCGGCGTCCTGCCTCGCGGCGGCGCTGCTGTGGTCGGAGCTGTGCAGAACGACGCCGATCAGCGGAATGCCTGCTCGGATCGTCTCGAACATCAGGCAGTGTCCGGCGGCGTCGGTGTTGCCGGTCTTGATGCCGATGGTGCCGGGATATTCGTCCAGCATGCGGTTCGTGGTTTCCCAGTGGTGCTCGCGGTTGGCGGGTCCGGCGGGAACGTAGAAGTCCCTCGCGGCGACGATCTCGCGGAACAGCGGCAGGTTCATCGCGCGCACGCCCAGGGCCACGAGGTCCGCCGGGGTGGAATAGGTGGAGTAATCGGTGGGGTACGGCATACCGGCCGGATCGCTGAAATGCGTTCCCGCCAAACCCATCACCCGCGCGGTGTCGTTCATTCGGGCCAGGAAACCGCCCTGTCCGGGACCGAACGACTCGGCCACGGTGTAGGCGGCGTCGCAGCCCGACGGCAGCAGCAGCGCGTAGAGCAGTTGGCGCGCGGTGAGCACCTCGCCGGGAACCAGTCCCGCGGTGCTGCCGTTCTCCCTGGCACAGTAGGCACCCGCCTCCTGCGGCACCGTCACCGGCCGTTCGAGGTCCCCGCTGACGATCACCACCACCGCCGTCATCACCTTCGCGATGCTGGCGATCGGGACCGGGGTGTTCGCCTCACGCGACCACACCACCGTCCCGGTGAGCCCCTCCGCCAACGCCGCACCCGAGGCATGGACGCCATCGGGCCCGGCGGCCGGCCACGGCAGCAGACCGTCAGCACTCCCGGAGGGTGCGGCAGCCGCAACACCGTGACCAGCAGCGACGATCAGAATCCCGACAGTGACGGCATGCAACGCCTTGGCGAATGTCCGCATGGCGACATTCTGGCGCACAACTATGCCGACCTCCGGGATTTACCCCCTCGATTCTCAGAACTCGTTACGTTCCGATCGACGGACCGACAGAGCTACGCCCGGAACTCCCGCACGTAGCTCGTGTCGACGCCGAGCACACCGACCGAGGTCGCGCCGCCCGGCTGACCGAGTGGCTCCACCCGTCCGGGTAGCGGTTCGTGAAAGAAGCGCACATTTTCGGTGACGAACTGTTCTTGCCCAGGCGGCAGATCGTCCTCGTAGTAGATCGCTTCGACCGGGCAAGCAGGTTCGCACGCGCCGCAGTCGATGCACTCGTCGGGTTGGATGTAAGCCATCCGATCGCCGATGAAGATGCAGTCGATCGGGCACTCCTCGATGCAGGCCCGATCCAGGATGTCCACGCAGGCGGCGCCGACCACGAACGTCATGTTGTGCTCCTCAGCTGTACTGGCCCGCAACTTGCGGTAGTGCTGATCCTGGTGCGCGCGCCCGCGGGCGGGTAGACCCCGATATCCACCACCTCGTAAGGTTTCCTTATGAGCTTGCCGCCGGGTACCCCTGATCTGGAGGTGCTCGACCTCCTGGTGTCGGTGGCGGAGCTGGGCAGCCTCGGTGCCGCGGCGCGCAGGCACGGCATCAGCCAACCCGCGGTCGGAATGCGCATCAGCGCGTTGGAACGACGGCTGCGGCTGCGGCTGATCGATCGCGGACCCACCGGCTCGGCCTTGACCGATGCCGGTGCGGCCGTGGTCGAACTCGGTCGACCGGTGCTGGCCGCGGGACTGGCCCTGATGGACGGTGTCGCGAACCTGCACCGCGAACTGTCACCACAGCTGCATGTCATCGCCTCGAAAACCATTGCCGACCATCGCATTCCGCAGTGGTTGGCGGCCCTGCGCAAGCTTCGGCCCGAGCTCGCCGTCGAACTCGACGTGGCGAACTCACAGCAGGTCACCACCGCGGTGCGCGATCGCGAGGTCGCGCTCGGATTCGTCGAAGGGCCGCAAGCACCGGCGGGACTCGGGAGCCGGGTACTCGTGGCCGACGAGCTGGTCGTGGTCGTCGCACCGACCCATCCGTGGGCCACCCGCGCGCGCCCGGTGAGCCCGCGTGAACTCGCCGATACGCCGCTGGTGTGGCGCGAGAAGGGATCCGGAACACGCGATACCGTCTGGGCGGCACTGCACATTCACGGCACTCCCGCGCGGCCCGCGGCCGAACTCGGTTCCGCCGCGGCGATTCTCGCGACCACCCGCAGCGGGCTCGCCCCCGCGGTGGTCAGCCGGCTGATCGTCGCCCACGAACTCCGCGCGGGCACTCTGCACGAGGTCGACCTGGCCGACTCACTGGTTCTGACCCGGAAGTTTCGCGCCATCTGGCACCGCAGCACCCCACCATCCGGCCCCGCGGGCGACCTGGTGGACCTCGCTGCCCGCATCGAAGCGGCCCGGCCGACGGTGCGACGATCGCCGAGAGACTGATCCATCGACCGGGCCCTTCGGGCGTCAACCGGCTGGGTGCGACGTAACTACGGCTCCGGGAGGATTTCGACGTAACCGTCGGTGCCGTGCACGCGGATGCGCTGCCCGTCGCGGATCAGCTCGGTGGCGTGTTCCACGCCGACGACGGCGGGGAGGCCGTATTCGCGAGCGATCACCGCACCGTGGGTCATCAGGCCGCCCACTTCGGTCACCAGCCCCGCGATCCCGACGAACAGCGGGGTCCAGCTCGGATCGGTGTACGCGGTTACCAGGATGTCACCGGATTCGAGGTCGGCCTGCGCGATGTCGGCGATGACGCGGGCCCGACCTTCGACCGTCCCGGCCGAGACCGCCAAGCCGGGCAGTGCCCCGCCGGGGAGGTCCTCGCGCCGATACGCCCCGGTGAGCGCCTCGCCGTCGGAGGTGAGCACTCGCGGTGCGGTGAGTGACCGATACGAACGGAACGCGTCGTGTCGTTCGTCGACGAGTTCCCGGTCGGCCCGGCGCGTGCGAACGACCTCGTGCAGCTCATCGAATCTCAGGAAGAAGATGTCGCCGGGCTCGTCCAGCACACCGGCCGCCATCAGCCGTTCGGCTTCGCGCAGCAGCGCCTGCTTGTAGACGAAGTACCGGCTGACCATGCCGTACTTCGGGTATTCCCGATATCCGGAGAAGGTGCGGACACGTTCGATCATCCGCGCGGTCTCGGCGGCTTTCCGGTCTCCCTCGGGGAGGGTGCGCAGGCGACGCAGGATCTGTTGTTCCGATCGCTCGGCTTCGCGCAGGCCGTCCACGAAGCGACGTCTGCCCTCACCGGGCCCGAAGTTCTTGATATTGCCGAGGATTGTCGGCACCAGCGTGGCGGGACTCTCGCTCCAGCGCGGCCTGGTGATGTCGATTTCGCCGGTGCAGCGCATGCCGTACCTGCCGAGGAACTCCTCGATCGCGGCTCGGACGTCACCACCGCCCGGATGATCGGCCAGACCGTCCAAGAAGTCGTCACCCTCGATCCGCTCCAGGTACGCCACCACCTGCGCATGCGGGCGGATCACATCGGCGACATCCAGCAATGCCAGACCCATCTCCGATGTCACGTTGCCGGGGACCGACTGGGTGAGTGCGTCGGCGGCGTTCTTCTCGCCCAGCCATTCTCGCAACCGATCGGTGAGCCACTCCGTGGCCGCCATCGCGGCCATGATCACCTGTAGGCCCTGGGGAGCGAACAGGACCCGCCGCAGCTCCTGCTGGATATCGGTCCGGATGAAGTCGAGCAGCGCCGGTCCGGACAGGTCTCCGATGTCGCGCTTCAGCGCCGCCAGCGATGCCTCGCTCTGCGCGATGAGCTCGGTGACGATGTCGGGATCGGTCTCGATCGGCGCGGGAGCGGTACCGAGCGGCATGCCCGGCGCGCCGGAATCCTCTTCTGGCACTTGACGAACGAAGTCGCCGCGTTCGAGGACCGTGCGCAGCGCGTCTCCCATCAGCGGGTCGGACTTGCCGAGTCCCGCCGCCAAGGCGGCGCCTTTCGCGGGCGCGGACGCCATCGCGGTGACATCGACGAACAAGCGGCCGCCCGCGTCGCGCATGGGCGCGTTGCTCGTCAGCTGCCACACCGACAGGCCCAGCGGCTTCATCGCGTCGGTCATCATCTGCTGATGGCCGACCGACACATAGACGTGGTTCTCCCCGTCATCGGCGACGGGGATCGGGAACAGGGTGGTGATCGGCCTGCTCTGCACGATGCGGAAATCATCGCCGTCCGAACACCATTCGATGTCCTGAGGAGTGCCGAAATGCGCTTCGACGCGCCGGCCGAGCCGCGCGAGCCGCAGCACCTGCGCATCGGAGAGGACCTGTTCGTTTCGGCGCCCGCCCGCGATCTCGCGCACCTGAGTACCGCCTGCCTGCACCGGCTCCACGCGCACCTTCTTGGTGGCGATCGCCTTGCCGGTGATGTGGCCGTCGCGGACCCGATAGACGTCGGCATCGACCAGACCCGACACGAGCGCCTCGCCGAGACCGAAACCGGCGTCGATGGACACGACGGTCCGGTCCGAGGTGAGGGGGTCGGCCGTCATCAGGATGCCCGCGGCGCGCGCGAACACCATTCGCTGCACGACCACGCCCATCCGGATCTTCTTCTGGTCGAAGCCGTTTCGCAGTCGGTAGGTGACCGCCCGCTCGGTGAACAGCGAACCCCAGCACAGACGGACATGCTCGACAATCGCCGCCGACCCCACGACATTCAGGAAGGTGTCCTGCTGGCCGGCGAACGAGGCGCCCGGCAGATCCTCGGCCGTCGCACTGGATCGCACGGCGTAGGCGTCCGCTGATCCGAGCCGAGCATGCGCGGCGAGGATCGCCTCCACCACCGCGTCCGGCACGACCAGCTCTTCGAGCATGCGCCGCAGTTGCGCGCTCAGCTGAGAAATCGCCGCCCGATCCCCCGGCTCGAGGAGCGACAACTCGTCGAGCCGATCGTCGAGCGACGGCTCACCCGCCACCGTCCGCGCGAAGGCATCGGTTGTCACACAGAACCCGTCCGGTACGTCGACACCGTCGATCCGCGACAACTCACCGAGGTTCGCCCCCTTACCACCGACGATCGCGACCATTGTTCGATCGACCTCGTCGAACCCGAGCACATAGGCCATCCCGCTACTCCTCACCTGGTGGTTTCGGTCCAACGCGAGCGATTATGGACCAGGAATCAGCGCCTCATGAGGGCCCGGAATCGTGTATACAGTAAAAGGGGGAAGCAACAGGAGCGCCCGCGCACTCGACGCCGGCGACGAATCCGTGAGCACACCGGGTTCCCGCCGACCACAGCTTCGATCGGCGCCGATTCGACTCTGGTTACCGCACCTCTGGTGAGCCGATCTCCGCGTGCCGGGTGTTCATGTTGCCGATAGATTGCGGATGCCGAGATTTTCACCTCGCGCGCCGATCCGGGCCGTCTGCGACCCCGAATATCTGACAGATCAGCTAGCACGCAGCATCCAGCCCCGGCTTTGCCTGTGAGGACAACATGGCCACCGAGAACCCTTTCGATTCCCCGCCCACGGCCGATTCTTCCGGCGAACCGGTGCCACCGTCCTGGGCCGCGCCTGCCCTGCTCCTGTCGCTACTGATGCTCGGTCTCGACCTGGTGGCCCTGATTCCTCTCGGTGCGTGGATGCGCGACTACGGCATCGGCCTGGTCTGCACGATCTACCTGATCCATGTCCTGGCGTCGACCGCGATGGCCGCATGGACCGTGAGCCAGTTCCCGCTGCGGCTCGATATCGAACCCGACCAGCCGAACACCTAGCCGTCGCGCCTCGGCCACGGGACGCGAGTGCATCCCTGCTGAATTGTCGGCGAACACCCGGTACGCGGCACCGTCGGGCCTCTCACGCGCGGTGCGCCGATGGGATGATGGGAGGCGGAGTTCGCCTGATCTATCCGGAGCACCGCTGCACCATGACTCGCATTCACACCCCGCACTCTTCCGATGTGTCGCGAACCGCCGGCGGCGACCTGGTGAATGTGCGACTCATCGTGCTGGCGTTGACCATCGGCGTCACCCAGCTGTTCGTGATCCCGCTGGTACTGCTCCCACTGGATGCCGCCTGGGGCTGGGCCCTGGTGCCGCTGACGCTGACCATCACGCCGTTCTGGTCACTGATCCACGAGGCCGTGCACGGGTCGCTGCTGCGGAATCGCACACACAACGACCGGCTGGGACGCATCCTCGCGGTGGTGTACGGGTCGCCTTTCGCGATGCTCAAAGTGGGCCACCTGCTCCACCATCGATACAGCCGGGTCCGTGAGCGCAGCGAGATCTACGACCCGCAGACGACCAGTTGGCGGGGCGCCGCTCCCCCGTTCTATCTGAAACTGTTCGGCGGTCTGTACCTGCTCGAGGTGCTCGCGCTGCTGCTCGCGCCGATGCCCGAGCGAACCATTCGCGCACTGGGACGTCGGGTGGACGCACCGGATTCGGTCGGTGGTCTCGTGCTCGACCGAGTCGCCCAGCCGGTGATTCTGGGCAAGTTCCGCACCGACGCCGCCGCGATCGTCGTCGTCCACACCGCCGCGTTCCTCGCCTACGGCGCACACGGCTGGATGTTGCTCGCCGCGTTCGGCGGCCGCGCCCTCATCATCTCCCTCTCCGACAACGCCTACCACTACGGCACCGACCTCGAATTGCCCAGGGCCGCGATGAATCTGCGCCTGCCGCGCATGCTCGAGCGTTTCGCCCTCAGCTTCAATCTGCACGACGTGCACCACCGACACCCCGGCCTGCGCTGGTACGAGCTGCGCTCCCGATTCGACACCGGAGGCGCCGAGTACCACCTCGGCTGGTTCCGCGCGGTTGCCCGTCAACTCCGCGGACCGATCGAACTGACCATGATGTCGACGCCCTCGGCGGATCCGCTGCGGCATCCAGAAGCGACGGCTTCGTAGCTGATCAGCGCAGGTCGAGGTGGGTGACCGCTTCGGGGCCGAGTGCGATGCGGGCGTGCCATGTCGGTGGCTCCCATGGATCGGGAGCCATGCCCTGATAGCGGGCGGACAGGTCGAGGTAGCGGGAGCCGCCCACCTCGGCGGCCACGAATTCGTAGTCGTACCAGGTGAGGTCCGACCCGGTCGGCACGTGGAGTTCGATGGCGCCGTCCGCATCCTCGCGAGCCTCCCTGGCCTCGAGATCTCGGACCAGAATCGCCACCGCCGCATAGAGTTCCACGCTGGTCGCCGTGGTGAACCGGTCAGCCGGATAGCGGCCCTTCCAGGTCGACGGATCGGCGAGTACCACGTCCTGGAGCGGTTCGACGACAACGCGATTCGACGATGCCGAGTCCGTTGCCACTGCGCTGCAACCGGATTGACCGCGCAGGAGCGCGTTCGCGGTCACCAGGACCGAGGTGGGTTGTCCGGACCCCGGACTCGCCCCGGTGGACCAATGTCGTGGGGCATCCTCGTCGTGTCCGGCCATGAGCTCGATGATCGCGGCAGCTTCGGCGCCGTCGACAGTCGCGCACAGTGCTCGACCGTAGCCGCCGACACCCAAGGGGCGCTGCGTGAGTGGGACGGCGAACGGCCATCCGGTCGGCGCGGGCAACGGCTCGTCGTCCGAGGACACCGCGGGCTGGAACGCGATGTCGAGGGCGGTCGGCGTGTACGGCGCACGGCGCCGCACCGTGAGCTGCTCGTCGTCGGGTAGTGCTCGCAAACGGTCGATCACGGTCGCCAGCCTGCCCGTCTCACCAGTGCCGGAACGGGTTCGCGACTCGGTATCCAGACCGTAGACCGAGACACCGACCGGCCCGTCGAAGTTCGCGTACCCCACCGTCGTCGGCTGGTCCGTCGGCGGCGAGAACTCGCGGTAGTGGGCGTCGTTGAAGGAGAGGTCGTCGAACCACGCGCGAACCTGCTCGATGCCGTCCTCGGTGAGCCGGGCCCAGTAGACGCCGAACATGCTCTCTTCGGCGCCGTCGGCCACGTTGGTGAAAACCGTACCGTCGCGCCGCAATTCGAAGAAGGGAACGCGGCGGCTGCCAACACGTTCGGTCTCCAGGAACCCCGGCGATTCGGCGATCGACACCAGCACCTCCGCGTCACGCGCGGCGGGCGGATCGCTCTCGCCGCGGCCGAACACAGTGCACGCACAGAGCAACGACGTGGCGATGAGCATCGCACCGAGAACAGCCGATCGGTGGGCCATATCCGAGGGTAGCGCGCCCGGTGATCTTGCACGGCCGAGTCGCCCGCTCCTTCCGCCGGCCGCGGGACGCGTATTCGGTGGGGCGTCATCGTGGCGATTTCACGACCCGGCCTCGTAGGCTTGCGCTATGGCACACGACACCGATCAGCCCGTCGACATCAAGCCACGCTCCCGCGATGTCACCGATGGACTCGAGAAAACTGCCGCTCGTGGCATGCTCCGCGCGGTCGGCATGGGTGACGAGGACTGGGTCAAACCGCAGATCGGTGTGGCCTCGAGCTGGAACGAGATCACACCGTGCAATCTGTCGCTCGACCGGCTGGCCAAGGCGGTTAAGCGCGGCGTCCACGCCGGTGGCGGTTTCCCGCTCGAATTCGGCACGATATCGGTGTCCGACGGCATCTCGATGGGCCACGAGGGGATGCACTTCTCCCTGGTCAGCCGCGAGATCATCGCCGATTCCGTGGAAACCGTGATGATGGCGGAGCGCCTCGACGGTTCGGTGCTGCTCGCCGGCTGCGACAAGAGCCTGCCGGGCATGCTGATGGCCGCCGCACGACTGGACCTGGCGAGTGTCTTCCTCTATGCGGGGTCGACCCTGCCCGGCAATATCGACGGCAAGGACGTCACGATCATCGACGCGTTCGAAGCTGTCGGCGCCTGCATCAAGGGTCTGATCACCCCCGCGGAGGTCGACCGCATCGAGCGGGCGATCTGTCCGGGCGAAGGCGCGTGTGGCGGCATGTACACCGCCAACACCATGGCCTCGGCGGCCGAGGCGCTCGGGATGAGTCTGCCCGGATCGGCCGCGCCGCCCGCCCCGGACCGTCGCCGTGACGACTTCGCCGAGAAGTCCGGCGAGGCCGTCGTCGGATTGCTGCGCAAGGGGATCACGGCCCGCGACATCATGACGATGGAGGCGTTCGAGAACGCCATCACGGTCGTCATGGCGCTCGGCGGGTCGACCAACGCGGTGCTGCACCTGCTGGCCATCGCCCGCGAAGCCGGTGTCGGTCTCACCCTCGCCGACTTCAATCGGGTCGGTGACAAGGTGCCTCATCTGGGCGACCTCAAGCCGTTCGGCCGCTATGTCATGAACGACGTCGACCGGGTCGGCGGCATCCCCGTCGTGATGAAAGCCCTGCTCGATGCCGGTCTCATGCACGGCGACGTCATGACCGTCACGGGCGCGACCATGGCCGAGAATCTCGCCCACATCGAACTGGGCCTCGACGGCGACGTCATCCGCCGCCTCGACCGGCCGATCCACCGCACCGGCGGTCTCACCATCCTGCACGGCTCGCTCGCCCCCGAAGGCGCCGTCGTGAAGAGTGCCGGTTTCGACTCCGATGTCTTCCGCGGCACGGCTCGGGTGTTCGACGGCGAGCGGGCCGCGATGAACGCGCTCGAGGACGGCACGATCGTGGCCGGCGATGTCGTGGTCATCCGCAACGAGGGGCCCAAGGGCGGACCCGGCATGCGCGAAATGCTCGCCATCACCGGCGCGATCAAAGGCGCCGGCCTCGGCAAGGACGTTCTGCTGCTCACCGACGGCCGGTTCTCCGGCGGCACTACCGGACTGTGCGTCGGGCATGTCGCGCCCGAAGCGGTGGACGGCGGCCCGATCGCCTTCGTCCGCGACGGCGACCCGATCGTCCTCGATGTCGCCAACCGCATCCTCGACGTCGAGATCGACGAGAACGAACTCGCCGCCCGCAAGATCGGCTGGGAACCGCTGCCGTCCAAGTACACCTCGGGGGTGCTGTCGAAGTACCGCAAGCTCGTCAGCTCGGCCGCACACGGCGCCGTCACAGGCTGACGCCGCCGCGGCGAGCGGCGCTCAGCTCAGTGTCTTCAGCGCCGCCCCGTCGTAGGGCTTCACCTCGTCGATCCGCCCCGCCAGGACCTTGGAGGCCCACTCCGGGTCCTGGAGCAGGGCTCGACCGACGGCGACCATGTCGAATTCGTCGCGCTCCATGCGATCGAGGAGGTTGTCGAGACTGCCGAGCTCGGCACCCTGGCCTGACAACGCACGGAGGAAATCGCCGTCGAGGCCGACCGAACCGACGGTGATCGTGGGCTTGCCGGTGAGCTTCTTGGTCCAACCCGCCAGGTTCAGCTCCGAGTCGTCGAACTCGGGCAGCCAGTAGCGGCGGGTGGAGGCGTGGAACGCGTCCACCCCGGCAGCGGCCAGCGGTGCCAGGATCGCCTCGAGCTCCTGCGGCGTCTCGGCCAGTCGTGCGTCGTAGGCCTCCTGCTTCCACTGCGAGTAGCGGAAGATCACCGGGAAGCCGGGCGAGACGACCGCGCGGACAGCGGCCACGATCTCGGCCGCGAACCTGGTGCGGGCCACCGCGTCACCGCCGTATCCGTCCTCGCGGCGGTTCGTGCGCTCCCAGAGGAACTGGTCGAGCAGATAGCCGTGCGCACCGTGCAGTTCGATGCCGTCGAAACCGATGCGCTCGGCCGCCGCGGCGGCCTCGGCGAACGCGCCGATGACGTCGTCCAGGTCACGCTGGGTCATCGCCTTGCCGGCGCCCTCGGTGCCGTCGACGCGAATGCCGGAGGGGCCGACCGCGGGCGCGTCGACGTAGGGCTGCTCGCCCTGATTGCGCACCATGCCGATATGCCATAACTGCGGCACGATCGTGCCGCCCGCCGCGTGGACGTCCTCGGCGACCTTGGCCCACCCCGCCAACTGCTCCGCACCGTGGAACCGCGGCACCCGATCGCTCTGCCCCGCCGACTGGTGGCCGACGTAGGTTCCCTCGGTGACGATCAGGCCGACGCCCGCGGCGGCGCGGCGGGCGTAATAGGACCGAACATCGTCACCGGGAACGCCGCCGGGCGAGAACATCCGCGTCATCGGCGCCATCACGATGCGGTTCGGGACGGTCAGGCCGTTCAGCGTGACGGGCCGCGACAGGATCTCCGCCGTGCGGGAGGCCTCGGACTGGGTGACGATCACTGGATACTCCTCAGAGGTACTTGACAAAGTAGAAGGTTGAGAACTTCAAGCAATGCCCCCACGCTAGAGCCAGATATTTGAGATAGTCAAGTTTCTGCGGATAAGCTGACCCCATGGAAGAAGCTCCGCGCGTCGATACGGCCCAGCTCATGGAGCTGCTCTCGGTGGCGCTCGGTGTCTATTACGGGGACTTCACCGCGGCGGCGGCGAGTGAGAACCTCACGGCCAGCCAGGGCAAAACGCTGACCGTGCTGCGCCGAGGACCTGTCGCGATGCGCGCCCTGGCCGAGACCTTGGCCTGCGACGCGTCCAACGTCACCGGGATCATCAACCGGCTGGAGAAGCGCGACCTCGTGCGCCGCGAGGCCAGCGCGTCCGACCGGCGCGTCACACATCTCGTCATCACACCCGAAGGCGAGCGTGTCACCGATACGATCCGGGCGAGGATGCACGCCACGCAAGACGGCCTGAAGAAGCTCGGCGACCGAGACCGAGACCGCCTGTTCGCCCTGCTGGAGCGCGTTTTCGTGACCGGCGCCGACTGAACTGTCGATCGGGGCTCGGCCTCAGAAGGTCGACCCGAGCAGGGTCCGCACGAAGGTGTCGGTCGAATTCCCGAGTTCCGCGGTCGTTCCCGCGGCAAGGACGCGGCCCGCGTGCAGGATCACCATTCGGTCGGCGACGCCGCCGTGAGTCAGCATCCGCACCTCGTTGCTGACCACGAGTACCGCCGCACCGGAGTCGGCGTACTCGCGCAATGATCTCCACACCCCGTACGCCGTCCCCATATCGAGGGAATTGGTCGGACCATCCGCAATGAGGACGCGCGGAGCCGGCAGCAGCGCGGCAGCGAGCGCGGCCCGCTGGATCTGGCCTCCCGAGTGCTGATGCGGGAGAAGGTCCGAGGCCTCGGCCGGATAATGAGCCGCAGCACATGCCCGCTCGACACTCCACGCACGATGACGTCGCTCCAGCGCCCGCAATTGGGCACCTACGGTCTTGTCGGTGTCGAAGGCCGTGACACCTTCTTGCGCGACATAGCCGACGACGCCTTCACGCAATGCCGACCACCGCTGACCGTCGATAGCAGCACCGTCGATCAAGACTTGGCCCCGAGACTGCGCTGTGGCGGGCAATCGCCCCGCGAGAGCCGAAGCGGCCATGGACTTTCCGGCGCCAGGCCCACCGAGCACAGCGGTGATCTGACCAGCCGGCACTACCAGATCGACTTCCGTCAGGACGGTTTCGCTCCACCGCGCGGTGTCGACACGGACGGTCAGGCAACAAAGTTCCGCGGTCATAGCTCACCTTGGCACGCTCGACTTCGGAGCGTCCACCGTTGGCCGGATGCGATCGGAGCCCGTCGCACGGGTGCTGTCATGATTGCCGGCCAGAATCGCGAATGCTTTCGCGACCTGCGCGGAACTGGTAGAACCGGATCACACACGAGGTGCCGGTCGCGAGGCGCCGAGACGTTCGTCGGCGGACTCTCCCGTTCGGTCGAACGCCGCGGCTGACATAGGCGTTCGCAGATCGGCGTGCTGCCACGAGGAGACGTCATGGCTACCGACCAGAGCTTGCTGCACCGTTTCGTCATTTCCCAGCTCGGTGCGGCCGGGCTCGATCGTGCGCAGCTGATCCGGGATACCGGGGTCCCGGACTGGACGATGACCGGCCACGATGTGCATCTACCGAGCGCGACGTTCTCCCGGTTGTGGGAGGTCGGCGAACATCGTCTCGGCCCGGACGTCGCGCTGCAGGTGGCCCAGCGTTACGAGCTGTCCAGCCTCGGGCTGTACGACTATCTGTTCGCGTCGGCGCCGACACTGGGAGCCGGGCTGGCCACCTGCGGTCCGTACATCACCGCGGTCACCACCAATCACCGGTTCGACCTGGTCGCCGAGACCGAGGACGAGTCCACGCTGTACCTCGAGATGCTCGATGGCGAAGGCCGAGGTAGGGACCATACCCAGCTGTGGGGGTTGTCGGCCGTCCTGAGCCGCGCCCGCCGGGTCGTCGACGATCCGTTGAACCCGGTGCGTGTCTCGCTGCGTCAGGCCGCTCCCGCGCACGTCGACGGCTTTCGTGCCGTCTTCGGCTCCGCCACGCTGGAGTTCGGCGCACCGACCGACTCGATGACCTTCCGCTCCGCGGACCTGAATATGCCCCTGAACACCGCTGATCCCGTCCTGGCCGCGGTCCTGGAACCACTGGCCGCCGCTCTGGCGCCGCCGCCGACCCTGGCCACGGCCTGGCCCGCACGAGTGGCCGACGCGGTGGACGAGGCCATCGACGGCGGAGCGGTCTCGCTCGACAGTGTCGCCCAGATCCTCAACATCAGCCCTCGCACCTTGCAGCGACGGCTGGCCGAATCGGGCACCACCTGGCGGGCCGAGCTGGACCGGGCCCGCAGCGCGAGGTTGTCGCGAGCGGCGTCCGGCGGCTCGCTCAGCGGCACCAAGCAGGCGGAACTGCTCGGCTACTCCGATGCGGGCTCGCTACGCCGGGCCGCGCGGCGCTGGGAAACGGGTTCGCATCCGGTTCGCAACGTCACGTCCTGAGGTAGGTCGAGGCGATCTGCCAGAACGTTTCCCGCTCCAGCAAGCGGAAGTCCCACCCGTCGATGAGGTCGCGGAACGTGGCGACGATGCCGGCTACGTCGAAGTCGTCGCGGGTCGCGGTTCCTTTCGACTCCAGCGCGGAAATCACATAGACAGTGGCACTCTCCCTTGTCACCGCACACTCCCATCGTTCACTCATCGACCATTCGAACGTAAGTGTCGAATTACCTCGCGGCCACGACAAGAACAGAACGCGCCAACCTCGTGCCGAACACGCCAACCTCACCGTCGGGGCACCGGATTCACCCGTTCCGGATGAGGCCGGCGCCGCCGCTCGCTGGTTCGCTGGAGCTCGCCGACCGCGTGCACAGCGGTCCGAGGCGAGGAGCGCTCGTGAACCCGTACCCGCCGATCGACGAGCACGGCATCGTCGGTGATCTGCAGACAGCGGCGCTGGTATCGGCCGCCGGAACGATCGACTGGTGGTGCGCGCCACGGTTCGATTCACCGAGCATTTTCGCGTCGCTGCTCGACAGCGAGAAGGGCGGACACTGCTCGCTCGCCGTCGACACCACCAACCCGGTGACCATCCGGCAGCTGTACCTGCCCGACACCGCCATCCTGCTGACGCGGTTCTCCGGGCCCGACGGCGTGGGCGAAGTGGCCGACTTCATGGAGCCGATTCGCGGCACCGAACCCGCCGACCGGCACAGATTGGTGCGATTCGCGCGGGTGGTGCGCGGAAGCTTCACGTTCACTCTCGCGTGCCGTCCCCGGTTCGACTACGCACGCGCCACCCACACCCTCGACCGAGTCGATGAACGAACGGCCGTCTTCCGTTCCGGCATCGCCGATCTGCACCTGCAATCCACCGACCCGATCGCACTGCATCCCGACGGCGCCGACGTGACCGCGCGATTCACCTTGTCCGCCGGTGAGCGAGCCGCGGTCGTGCTGACCACCGCACCGGCGGGCGCGGATTTCTCCTCGGCGCCGATGTGGGCAACGATCGCCCACGAGTTCGACCAGTGCCGTCGCTTCTGGCAGACCTGGTTGCGCTCGTCCACCTACCGCGGACGCTGGCGGGACATGGTCAATCGCTCCGCGATCACCCTCAAACTGCTCACCTACGCCCCGACCGGCGCGCCGATCGCCGCGGCCACCATGGGGTTGCCCGAACAGATCGGCGGCGAACGCAATTGGGACTATCGCTACACCTGGATCCGGGACGCCTCACTGTCGGTGCGGGCGCTGAGCGACCTCGGCTTCACCGAGGAGCCCTATGCCTTCCGTCGCTGGCTGCGCGCCCGCGTCGACGCGGGCGGCACCGCCTCCGGCGAACCCTTGCAGATCATGTACCGCGTCGACGGCGACCCACGCCTGGACGAAATAACGCTGCCCCACCTGGAGGGCTACCAGGGATCGGCGCCGGTCCGGGTCGGCAACGGCGCAGCTGACCAGATCCAGCTCGACATCTACGGCGAAGCGGCCGACGCGCTGGCGCAGGGGACCGATATGGCCGCCATCGCCGGCTGGCGGACATTCAGCGGCCTGGTCGACTGGCTCGCCGACAACTGGGATCGCCCCGACGAGGGCATCTGGGAAACTCGCGGCGGCCGCCAGGAATTCACCTACAGCCGGCTGATGACCTGGGTGGCCTTCGACCGCAGCATCCGCATGGCGAACGCGCAGGCAAGGCCCGCTGACGTGGTCCGCTGGACTGCCGAACGCGATGCGGTCTTCCGGCAGATCATCGACCGCGGCTGGAGCGAGAAGCGCCGGGCGTTCGTGCAGCACTTCGCCACCGACGTACTGGACGCCTCGCTGCTGCTCATGCCCCGGATGAGATTCCTGTCCCCCACCGACCCGATGTGGCTGAGCACCCTCGACGCGATGGACAAGGAGCTCGTCAGCGACAGCTTGGTCTACCGATACGACCCCGATGCCTCACCGGATGGCCTGCGCGGCACCGAAGGCACCTTCAATCTGTGCAGCTTTCTCTATGTCGAGGCACTCGCGCGGACCGGCCGCCTGCAGCAGGCCCGCTACGCCTTCGAGAAGATGCTCACCTACGCCAACCACGTCGGTCTTTTCGCCGAGGAGATCGGTCCCTCGGGTGAGCAGCTGGGCAACTTCCCGCAGGCCTTCACCCATCTGGCCCTGATCGCCGCTGCGATCGCGCTCGACGAAGAACTCGATCGCGCCGAGGCCGAGCCGCTGTCGGACTGATCCGCTCATTCGCGAGGCGAACACGTCCGGCAGCACACTGTGCACTTCATGCCACGGTGCACAGCGTGCCAGTTTCGCTCAGCTCTCACCGGCGACGACACAGAACTCGTTGCCGTGCGGGTCCTGCAGCACGGTCCAGGCGAAACCGGGCAGCGAGTGTTCGCCGTGGACTGTGGCCCCCAGCGCCGTCAGCCGGGCGACCTCGGCCGCGCGAGCCGTGGTCTGGAAATCGATGTGCACCCGGTTCTTGGTCACCTTCGCCTCGGGAACCAGCTGGAACGCGAGGTAGCGCCCCTCCCCGAAACCGACGCCGGGCGGGGTGATCATGACGTAGTCACCGGAGTCGACGAGGACCGTGTAACCGAGGGCGGAGCTCCAGAACTCGGCCAGTTCGGCGGGATCGTTGCTGTCGATGGTGATGCCGCCGACGGTGATGGTTTCCGACATGGACGAAACGCTAGCCCGAGGCACCGACAAGTTCCGATGGACGCGGTGAGCGTGCCAGACTGGGCGACGTGAGCGGGCCGGTGAAGAAAACCAGTGGGGCACAACCGAACGACAAGCCTTCGCGTGAACGCGGGGACGTGATCGGTGGCGGGATCCTGTGGCTGGCCAAGTGGTCGCTGTGCATCGTGGCGATCGCGGCGGGCGCATGGGTACTCGGCACGATCACCGCCCGGCTCTGGGTGGTGATCCTGCCCGTCGCGCTGGCGGTCGTGGTGACCACGATCCTGTGGCCGCTGACCCGCTGGCTGATCCGGCGCAAGCTGCGACCTGCGCTCGCCGCGTCGATCACGCTGCTCGGGTTCGTCGCAGTGCTGGCCGGGGTCGTCGCGTCGATCGTGCCCTCGGTGGCCGATCAAGCACCGCAGCTCGCCGACAAGGCCACCGACGGGGTCAACCAGGTACGCGACTGGATCCAGGGACCACCGTTGCGCATCCGCGACGAGCAACTCGATTCCGCGGTCGAGGCGATCGTCGGGAGGCTCCAGTCCAGCGGCGCACAGATCGCCAACGGGGTGTTCACCGGCGTGTCCACCGCGACCTCGCTGCTGATCACCGTGTTCTTGGTCTTGGTGCTGGTGTTCTTCTTCTTGAAGGACGGGCCGCGTTTTCTGCCCTGGATGCATCAGGTGTTCGGCAACCGCAGCGGCCGCCACGTCGAAGCCGTCCTGGACCGGGTCTGGGCGACCCTGGGTGGATTCATCCGCACCCAGGCGATCGTCAGCATGGTCGACGCCGTCCTCATCGGCGCGTCGCTGTTCATCCTCGATGTGCCGCTGGCGCTGGTGTTGTCGGTGATCACCTTCATCGGCGGATTCATCCCGATGGTCGGCGCGTTCGTCGCCGGCGCGCTCGCCGTCCTCGTCGCGCTGGTCGGCAACGGGCTCACTACCGCGTTGATCGTGCTCGGCATCGTCATCGCCGTGCAGCAGCTGGAAGGCAATGTGCTGCAACCGGTCCTGCAAAGCCGCAGCATGGAACTGCACGCCGTCATCGTGCTGCTCGCCGTCACCGCGGGCGGCTCGCTCTACGGCATCACCGGGGCCTTCCTCGCGGTGCCCGTCGTCGCGATGATCGCGGTGATCATCCGCTACATCGGTGAGCAGATCGACGTGGCCACCGGAGCGCGACCAGCAACCGATGAGCCCGATGCCGACGAGGCCGATACCGGCGAGGCCGCGCCGGTATCCGACTCCGGAGCCGCGCCCGACCCTAGTACCTAGCGGCGCGCGCCTGCGGCTCAGCGACCGCGCGAAACCTCCGCACGATCCCGGTCGTCCTCGCCTACCTCGACACCGAACGAACCGGTGCGCGGCCGATCGGCCAGGGCAATGACGCCCGCCGCGGCCGTGGCCGTAGCGGCGGCAGCGACCAGACCGGGCCAGCCGAACCAGCCGATCGCGGCCGCACCGAACGCCGTGCCCAGGCTTCCCCCGACGAAGTAGACCGACATGTAGGCGCTGTTGAAACGGGCAGGCGCGGCGGAATCGATCGCCAGCACCGCACTCTGGTTGGCGACTTGGGCGGCGAACAGGCCGGCATCGAACAGGCCGAGGCAGATCAGCGTCACCACGGTGTTCGACAGCGCGACGGCCAAGACCACGACCGAGCCGAGGGCAAGCGCGAGACCGACCAGGATCACCGTCCGGTGGCCGACCCGATCGGTCCAGCTGCCGGCGATCCTGGTGGCGAGCACGCCCGCCAGCCCAGCGCAGGCGTACAGGCCGATCCGTTCGGGGGAATACGAGTACGGCGGCTGCGACAGCGCCACCGCGAGCCCAGCCCACACCGCACAGAACGCGAAGAACCACAGCGCACCTCGCGTCGCCGCCCAGCGCAGCGCGGCGAAGCGGACGAAGAGTCCGGGTATCCCCCGCACCGTGTCCAGATATCCGGCAGCCGACCGCCCACGCACTGCGGGCAGCACGACATACGACACTGCCGCCACCACGACACAGGGCACCACGAACACCAACAACATGGCGCGCCAGCCGATCACCTCGGTGAGCCAGCCACCGACGATCCGCCCCGCGAGAATGCCGGCCGAAATGCCCGCGGTGACGATCCCCAGAACCGTGGCCTGCCGACGAGACGCCGCGAACCGCCCTGCCACCGAGCTCAACTGAGCCCCGACAGCCGATCCCGCGCCGACAACACCGATGACGATCCCCAGGGCCACCGGCGAATGGACCGCCGCCCCGGCGGCCGAAGCCAGCGCCAGCGCCGCGAACTGCGCCGCCACCACGGTGCGGGGCGCGAACCGGTCCACCAGCGGCACCAGCAGTACCAACCCCGCCAGATAGCCGATCGGGCCGCACGCCAACGCGGTGCCGATCGCCGCCGCGGAGGTGTCCAGCGTTACGGCGACCTCGGCGACGGCCGGTTGCAGCAGGTAGACACTCGCGGTCGCCAGTGCGGCGGCCAGCGCCATGAACCACACGACCGGCGCACGTAACACCGTGGTCGACATCTCCGGAATCCGTTCGCTTTCCATGGAATCGACGATAGGAATCGCACCGCTCCGGGTCCGGCGGAAAACGGACGACACCGTTAGTCCGGTGCTGGTCGGTCAGCCCGGCGCGGGGTGCCCGGAACCCGGTGCGTCATCGTCGCGCCGAACGGTCGGCACATCGCAGCGACGGCTGAACCGATCATGCCAAACCGCACGACCACCGGCGATCGACAGCCCCTGCCGTGCCTCCTCGGCGAGCTCAGGCAGACATGTCCGCCTGACGCCTGACACTGAGCTGCGACATCCAGGCGATGCTGTCGATCGTCGCGACCCGCACCTCGGTGGCGATCACTTTCATGTGCCCGTCGTCGAAGAGCTCGAGCGAGGCGCTGCTGATCATCCCGGTCTCGTCGACGACGGCATTCCAACTGCCCGCCAGCCGTGTGTTCATCTCCGCCACCGCGTGCCGGCGCACCCGATCCCAGCTCAGGTCCGGGTGCACCTCGTTTACGGTTCCGGTGCACAGCCAGTCGTCGAGGGTCATGCCGAACAGTTCCGACCACTGATCGGTATAGGTAGTCACTGACTCGCTCCCTCTGATCGGCGCTGCGGGCGTCGCACGGTGTCCGCTAAGAATGATAGGGCCGCCCTGCCGAAATCAGCAGCGGGCCTTATACATTCGCGATCAGCGAGCCAGATCCGCGGGCGCCGGTTCAGCTCTCCTTGACCAGGTCCGGCTCATCGGTCTCGGCCATCACCGCTTCACCGCGCGCGACCATTCCCGCTTCGTCGGACAGCGTCAGATGCGGGATGAACAGCGCGAGCGCGAATGCCAGCACCGCACCCGGGATCAGGTACCAGAACCCGGGGACCAGCGCGTCGACGTAGGCGCCGACGATCGCGTCGTGCAGGTTGTCCGGCAGGTTCTTCACCACCGAGGGGATCAGTGCGCTCGGGTCGATCTTCGCCGCTGCCGCTTCCTGCCAGTTCGCCTGGAACGCGCCGGTGAGGTTCTCGGTCAGCCTGCTGGTGAAGATCGAACCGAAGATCGCGATGCCCAGCGCGCCACCCATTTCACGGAAGTAGTTGTTGGCGCTGGTCGCCGTGCCGATCTGGTCGGGAGCCACCGCGTTCTGCACCACGAGCACGATGATCTGCATGATCAGGCCGAGACCTGCGCCCATCACGAACAGCATGGCCGAGACCAGCCACATCGAGGTGTTGGCGTCCAGGCGGGTCAGCCACAGCATGTCGATTCCGATCAGCGCGGCACCGATCGGCGGATACACCCGGTAACGACCGGTTTTGGTGATCGCGTTCATCGAGGTGATCAGCGTGAGCATCATGCCGATCATCATCGGGATCAGCAGCAGGCCCGACACCGACGCGGAGGTACCGCTGGCCATCTGCAGGTAGGTCGGGATGAAGCCGATCGCCGCGAACATCACCAGGCCGACGAGGAATCCGATCAGCGAGGTGAGCACGAAAGTGCGATTGCGGAACAGCCACAGCGGCAGCATCGGCTCCTCGGCCCGCGACTCGACGAACACGAAGGCCGCGACCACGACGACGAGCGCGACGATCATCGACACCATCACCGTCGAGCCCCAGGCGTACTGCTTGCCGCCCCAGTCGGTGATCAGGATCAGCAAGGTGGTCGCGGTCGACATGAGCACGATGCCGAGATAGTCGGGCCGGAACTTGGGCCGATGGCTGGGAATGTTGAGGTAGCGGAAGGCGATGAACAGCGCGGCGATGCCGATCGGCACGTTGATCCAAAAGCACCACCGCCAGTCGAGGTGGTCGGCGAACAGTCCGCCGAGCAGCGGTCCGGCGACCGAGGTGATACCGAAGACGGCACCCATCGGCGCCATGTACTTGCCGCGATCCTTGGCAGGCACCACATCGGCGATGATGGCCTGCGCCAGGATCATCAGACCACCGCCGCCCACGCCCTGCAGACCGCGGAACGCGATGAACTCCCAGAACCCGGTCGACGCGGCGGCACCGATCGACGCCACGGTGAAGACGGTGATCGCGAACAGGAACAGCCACCGCCTGCCGAACATGTCGCCGAGTTTTCCGTAGATCGGCATCACGATGGTGGTGGCGAGCAGGTACGAGGTGGCGGTCCAGGCCATGTGGGAGACGCCGCCGAGTTCGCCGACGATGGTCGGCATCGCGGTACCGACGATCATCTGATCGAGGCTGGCCAGGAACATGCCCGCGATCAGCGCGGAGAAGATCAGCCAGATCCGCTTCTGTGTCAGGACGATCGGGGTGGGCGGCGAGTCGGCCGTCGTGGTCATCGGAGCGTCTCCCTTGTGCTGTCGTCCGGCCGGAACAGCCGGGCGGCCATGGCGCAGTGCTCGTGCAGCGCTGCCGCCAGCGACCCGTTCGGGTCCGCGGCCAGCGACATCGCCGCCCGCGTGGTGATGGTTGTCATGATTCCCGCGGTGAGCGAGGCGAATTCGGGGTCGACGTCGGCCCCGCACCTGGCCGTGAGGAGTTCGGCGATGGCGGCCTCCATCCGGGCGCCGGACGCGATGAACGCGGCGAGCACTCTCGGCTCGGCCATGACCAGTTTGGTGACCAGCGAGATACCTTCGCGCACTTCGCTTTCCGGCTGGAAGCCCGCGGCGTGCAGAAAAGTGAGGTCTTCGATGAGCACACCGGTCGGGCCGCCTCCGACGAATTCGTGTCTGGCCTCGGGTGTACCTATCTCTCCGATCGGGCCGACCACCGCATCGAGCTTGGTCTCGTAATAGTTGAAGAAGGTGCGCGGTGAGACGCCCACCGCCTTCGCGATGTCGTCGACGTTCGTCGCGTCCAGCCCGTGTTCGACCGCCAATCGCCGTGCGGCGAGGCACAGATCGAGCAGGGTCCGTTGCTTCTTCTGTTCACGCAGACCGACCGCGGCCTGTTTGACCGGCTCCTGAGTCACGTCCATAAATTAGCATAAACTGCAATATTTCAGGAACTGCAATTTCTTCCGGGGCGGCCGCCCGAGTGTTCGAGCAGGTCAACGCCGCGTTGATGCCGGGAAAAGAGCCGATCCGGGGCGACACTGAGAGTCGTGGACACCACCCCAGAGGACAGCGCCGCGCAGGAGCCCCCGCGTACCAGAATGCCGACGTGGCTACCTCGGGCGATGGTGCTGGCACTGGTGTTCTTCGGACTGTTCCTGCTCGCGAACTGGGCATTCCACCGGCTCACCGGCATCCTGATCATCTTGTTCGTCGCGTTCTTCATCTCGCTGGCGATGGAGCCCCCTGTCGCACTGCTGGTACGACGGGGAATGCCGCGCGGTCTCGCCACCGGCCTGGTCTTCATCGCCACCTTCCTGTGCGTGCTGGCCTTCCTCGCCGCACTGGTGACCTTGCTCGTGGAGACGGCGACCAACCTGGCCCATGAGACGCCACGACTACTCGACGAGGGCGTGGACTGGGTCAATCACACCTTCGGTCAGCACTTCACGATGCGCGACCTGAGTCAGCGGCTGCTGCGCGAATCCGACCTGCTCGAGAGCTACGCCCACACCGCCGCCGACAATGCCTGGGGCGTGTCCACCACGGTCCTCGGCGGCCTGGCCCAGGTCCTGACCATCGCGCTGTTCAGCGTCTACCTCACGGCGGGCGGCCCGAAGGTGCGGCGCACCCTGTGCTCGCTACTGCCGCCCACACGCCAGCAGACGTTCCTGCACGCCTGGGACCTCGCCATCGACAAGACCGGCGGCTACCTGTTCTCGCGGTTGCTGCTGGCGATCGTCTCCGCGGTCGTGCACGCGGTATTCCTGTCGATCCTGCATCTACCCAACCCCATCGCCCTGGGTGTCTGGTTCGGCGTGATCTCCGCGTTCATCCCGACCGTCGGCACCTACATCGCCGCGATCGTCCCGATCTTCGTGGCGCTGACGGTCGACCCGATGGACGCGGTATGGATCATCGTGTTCGCGATCATCTACCAGTGGTTCCAGGACTATCTGCTGCAACCGCGCATCACCGCGCGCACCGTCGACGTCAACGCCGCGATCGCCCTGCTGTCGGTACTCGCCGGTGGCGCGCTACTCGGCGCGGTCGGCGCACTGCTGGCCATCCCGGCCACCGCCACCGTCCAGGCATTCCTGTCCGAATACGTGAAACACTATGCGGTGACCGAGGATCCCCGCATCGACCAGACGATACCGCGGCGCAAACGATCCGCCGCCGCAGCCCAGGACGGCGGGGCATCACAGAAAGAAAGCGACTAGGGCGCGTCTCCGTAGATGACGAGCCAGATCGCGCGGCCGAGTGATTCGGCCAATTCCTCCTCGCCGACGCCGGTTTCGGCGGCGAAGGCGACGGAGATCGTCCGTTCGACCATCGATGTGAGGATCAGGGCGGTGGCTCGGGGATCGAGCCGCGCGGCGACGCGGCCCGCTGCCTGTTCGGCCTCCAGCCGGGCACGCACCAGCTCGGCGAAGGTCGCCACTCGGGAGCGCCAGTAGGCGCCGACTTCCCGGTCGTAGGAGCCCACTTCGGTCAGGGCGAGCAGCAGGTAGCGATGGTCGCGGAAACCGCCGATCATCGCGCGCATGGCCAGCACGACTCCGGCCTGCTGATCGGTGTGCTCGGCACTCCACCACGTCTCCGCCGCGGCGAACAGATCGGTGGTGGCCAACTCGGCCATCCGGATCAGCAGCCTGCTCTTGTCCGGAAAGTAGCGATAGAAGGTCGATCTCGCCGACCCGGACGCCGCGGCGATCTTCTGCACGGCGATCTCGGTGAACGGCGTGCCGTCGGCCAGCAGGTCTTCGACCGCGGCCAGGACGCGACGTTCGAATTCCGCCCGCCGATCGTCGGTGGGTTTGCGCGCTGATCGCGGGACACGGGTCAGTGAGGGCATCGGCCATCCGTCGCCGATGCCGCAACGGGTGCGCTGACATTGCCCATGCGACCCATTGTGCCCGTAGACCCGCGGGCCGCCACGGCGGCAGGGTGCGAGCGACGGCAATCCCCCTGTCCCGGTTGGCTATTGACACAAGAACGCGGCCCGCCTCATCATCATTCGGACACACTGTCCGAGACTCAGTGACCGAGGTGGTTCCCATGGTCGATTCCCCTGTCGCTGTGGTCGAACGGACCGAGGTCGTCGTGGTCGGCGCGCGCTGCGCGGGATCGGCTACCGCGGCGACGCTCGCGAGGGCGGGCCACGCTGTGGTCGTGCTCGACGCCGCCGCCTTGCCGTCGGACACACTGTCCACCCACCTGCTCTGGCCGGCCGGGCTGGCCGAACTCCGGCGCCTCGATGCGTTGGCCGCCGTCGAAGCTCTCGGTGCGCCACGGCTGACCAGGGCCTACGCGCAGGCCGCAGGCCACGGTGTCGGTTCCGGCTTCCCCTCGGTCGACGGCATCGACTACGCGATGTGCGTGCGCCGCACCGGACTCGACGCCGCGCTGCTGCGCACCGCGGTGAACGCGGGCGCCGAGGTGCGGCCGCGTTGCCGGGTCACCTCGGTGGTGTGGGACGGAAACCGTTGCGCCGGTGTGCGATACCTCGACGCCGCGGGCCAGACCAGGGAGATCCGCGCCGCGCTCGTTGTCGGCGCGGACGGGCGGCGTAGCACCATCGCCCGCGCGGTGGGCGCCGAGCGGCCGTTCCTGACCGTGCCGAGCGGGCGCGACTGCTTCTTCGCCTACTGGCGAGACACCGCCGACGCCCCCCGCCACATCGCCGCCCAGTGGCGCGTCGGCGCCGACCTCGGCACCGCCTTCCCATGCGACGACGGCCTGGTGCTCAGCCTGGTGCAGCCGCCCACGGTCAGCGATCTCGGTCGCGGTCCCGGTGCCGCGGAACGCCGCTACACCGAGGCCCTCGCCCGGATTCCGGACCTGACCAGCCGCCTGCGCGGCTGTGAGCGCGTAGGCCGGATCCGTTCCGCCACCGGTATTTCCTCGTACTTCCGGCGTTCGGCGGGCCCGGGCTGGGCGCTACCCGGCGACTCCGGACATTTCAAAGATCCCGTCACCGCGCAGGGCATCCGCGACGCCCTGCACTACGGACGCACTCTCGCCGAGTCGGTCGACGAGGTCCTCGACGACCCGCAGGCCCTCGACGCGGCCCTGTCGGAGTGGGAGCGTCGTCGCGTCGTCGAATGCCGCGAGATCTTCCACTGGACGAACCGGCTGGCACGTGGGGAAACGTTGCGGCCCTTGGAGATCGAGCTCTACCGCACCGCCGCCGGCGACCCGGAGTTGGCGGAGATCACCGCGGGCATCTTCTCCCGCACCCACCGCCCCGCCGACCTGTATACCCCGTCCCGCGCACTGGGCCTCGCAGTCCGTGCCTCGCTCCATCAGTGGGTACACCTGCCCGCCGTCCTCGCCGATATGGCGCGCGAGATCCGCGACTCGACCAGCGAACGGCGAACCACACGAACAACCCTGCGTGGCACCGCACCTGATGCCACCCCACCGCCGAGCCCGCCTTTCACCCTCACCACCGCAGGTCCAGGAGAACACCATGCCTGATCAGCCGACACCGTTGTCAGCACCGATCACCCGCCGCACCGCGTTGCGCGCCGGGCTCGTCGCCGGAGCGGCCCTAGCCGTGACTCCCCCAGCGTTCGCGTCAGCGACGACCGCCCGGCGCTCGCCACTCTTGCGCTCCGGCGGCAAGTCGGTGGCGATTTTCGGTGGCGGCATGGCCGGGCTCAGCGCCGCGCACGAACTGGCCGAGCGCGGCTACGACATCACCGTCTACGAACCCGCGTTCCTCGGTGGCAAGGCCCGCAGCATGGGCGTGCCGGGGACCGCCTCACCCGGTCGTCAGCACCTGCCGGGTGAGCACGGGTTCCGCTTCTTCCCCGGCTGCTATCAGCACGTTCCCGACACGATGAGCCGAATCCCGTTCCCCGGCAACCCGAACGGTGTGCGCGACAATCTGGTGCGGGTCGAGGGTACGGTCGCCGGATTCCAGGACCTTCCGCCGATCTTCGCCCCCGTCGAGCTCGGTGGGCTGAGTCAGCTGACGCCGGAACTGGTGCAGAACAGCATCATCGGCGCGCTCGGCTTCATCCCCGACCTGCCGCCACATGAGCTGGCGTTCTTCGCCAAGCAGATGCTCGTGTGGTTCACCTCCAGCACCGAGCGGCGCTTCGGCCAGTGGGAGTACGTGACCTGGGAACAGATCATGCAGGCCGAAGGAAAGTCGCCCGCCTACCGGAAATACCTGGTGAACGCGCTCACCCGGATCACCGTCGCCGCGAAGCCACAGACCAGCTCGGCACGAACCATCGGCACGATCGGTGAGGCCCTGGTCCTCGCCGCATCCGGCACGGTTCCGCAATTCGCCGGTGGGGTCGACCGAATCCTCAACCGCCCGACCAACATCGCCTGGATCGATCCGTGGGTCGACTACCTGCGCACGCTCGGCGTCCGCTTCGTCATGGGACAGGGCCTTGCCGCATTGCAGATGGCCGGCGGTCGCATCGCGGGCGCGACGATCAGCGGAACAGGCGGGACCTCGACGGTGACTGCTGACCACTATCTGTGCGCCATGCCGGTCGATCGCGCCGTCGACCTTCTCGACGACGCGATCATCGACGCCGATCCGCGCCTGGGCGGGATGCGGAACCTGGTCACCGACTGGATGGTCGGCATCCAGTACTACCTGCGCCGCCCCACCGAGATCCCCGAGGGACACATCGCCGCGCTCGGCTCCCCCTGGGCCCTCACCGCCCTGCGCCAAGCCCCCATGTGGGTGGGCGACTTCCCCGCCACCTACGGCGACGGCTCGGTGCTGGAGTGTCTGTCGGTCGACATCTCCGACTGGGACACACCCGGAATCCACTTCGGCCGGACCGCCAAGGAGTGCACCGCCGCCGAGATCGCCACCGAGACCTGGGCGCAGCTCAAAGCCTGGCTCAACACCGGCACCGACTGGTTGCGTGACGAAGACATCCATTCCTGGCATCTCGACCCCGGCATCACCTGGTCGGGAAACACCATCCACAACGAAACCCCGCTGCTGGTGAACACCGTCGGCTCCTACGACAATCGCCCCGACGCGCACTGCGCGATTCCCAACCTCTACTTCGGCGGCGATCACGTCCGCAACCACATCGACCTGGCCACCATGGAAGGCGCCAACGAATCCGGCCGCGCCGCCGCCAACGCCATCCTCGACGCCGCCGACGACCCGAGCCCCCGAGCCCAGATCTTCCCGCTGGTCTCGCTTCCCGCGTTCGCTGCCGCCAAAGCCATCGACGCGGACCGCTTCCGCGCCGGTTTGCCGCATCTACTCGACGGCTGACCCCTTGACCAACCACGATTTCTGGGGCACGCTGACACCACTTCATTTGTGGTGTCGCGTCGCACCAGAATAGTCCGCGGCGGGCAGCACGAAACCGATCCAGGAGAACAAGTGTCTGATTCCGCCACCCCTACCGTCGACGCCACTGAACTGGCTGTTCGCAACCCGGCGTCCGGAGAACTGGCTGTTCGCAACCCGGCGTCCGGAGAACTGGTCGGCACCGTCGCCGTGTCGACTCCGGCGGACGTTGCCGCGGCCGCGGCCGCGCTACGCACAGCACAGCCGCGGTGGGCTTCGATCAGCGCGGCCGGACGCAAGCAGTGGCTGCTCAAGCTGCAGGATTGGGTGCTCGACCATGCCGGCGAGCTGGCGGACTCGATTCAAGACGAGTCAGGAAAGCCCCGGGTGGAGGCCGAGGTCGAGGTCGCCTTCACCGTCGACCTCCTGGGTTACTACGCCCGAAACGCCGCGAAGTTTCTCGCCGATACCGCCGTGACCCCCCACACCCCGCTGATGCGGGTCAAGAAGCTGACCACCACCTACACGCCGTATCCGGTGGTCGGCATCATCACGCCGTGGAACTTCCCCCTCGCGATGCCCGCTTCCGATCTCGTTCCGGCGCTCGCCGCGGGCGCCGCGGTGCTGCTCAAGCCGTCGGAGGTCACCCCGCTGACGCCGCTCGTCCTCGCCCGCGGCTGGGCCGAGATCGGCGCGCCGCCGGTGTTCACGGTGGTCTCCGGGTCCGGCGCCACCGGTGCCGCGGTAGTCGGCAACGCTGATTTCATCCAGTTCACCGGCTCCGGCAACACCGGGCGCCGCATCGCGGTCGCGTGCGCGGAACGCACGCTGCCCTACAGCCTCGAGATGGGCGGCAAGGACCCCGCGATCGTGCTGGCCGACGCCGACCTCGATCGCGCGGCCAACGGCATCGCCTTCGGCGCGCTGACCAACGCCGGACAGCTGTGCGTGTCGGTGGAGCGGGTGTATGTCGAGGCCGCGGTGTACGACGAGTTCGTGAACAAGCTGGTGGCCCACGTCAAGACGCTGAGGCTCGGCCGCGACGACCGCAGCGGAAACATCGATGTCGGTCCACTCGCCAACCAGGCCCAGCTCGACATCGTCACCCGCCACGTCGATGACGCGCTCGCCCGCGGCGCGCGAGCGCTCACCGGTGGAAAGGCGACCGGCGAGGGGAACTTCTTCGAACCGACGGTGCTGGTCGACGTCGATCACTCGATGTCGTGCATCACCGAGGAAACGTTCGGCCCGACCATCCCGGTCATCAAGGTCGCCGACGCGAACGAGGCGATCCGGCTTGCCAACGACTCCGAGTACGGACTGTCGGCCTCGGTGTGGACGGGCGACAAGTCCCGCGGGCAGGCAATCGCGCGGCGACTGGCCGTCGGCGCGGTGAACATCAACGATGCCACCATCAATCTGTTCAATTTCGCGCTCCCCCACGGTGGTTGGGGCCAGTCGGGCACCGGGTACCGATTCGGCGGTGCGGACGGCGTGCGCAAGTACTGCCGCAAGCAGGCGATCACGGCTCCGGCGCTGCCGACGCAGAAGTCCGAACTCGTCTGGTACCCCTACAGCCTCAAGAACTTCGGATTCATGCGGAATGCGATGCGCGCGACCGGTGCTCGCGGTCGGCGCCGCTTCGGCAGGTAGCCGGGTCTCGCCGCGGAGGGATGTCTCACCAACCGGTGACTCATCCGTCCGCGGCAAGCGATGATCGCTGCCTTCATGCGGGGAACTAGCGAGGTTCGGCGCCGGTTTCCTGGGTCACCGTGCGCACGTCCAGCGGACGGAACCCGGGTGCGATGTGATCGCGGGCGAATCGGCGCGCCGCCGCCTCGTCGTCGAGCGGGATGACCGTCGGCCTGGTCAAAACCAGCGACAGGGCGGTACGAGCCACGAGCTCGGCAACGGGGAGCGGGTCGTAGGCGGGGAGTTTGCCCGCCTCTTGCAAGCGGGTGATGAACTCGGCCAGAAAGTCTCGGCCGAGCTCGATCACCGGCGCCCCACCGGTGGTGAGGTAGGGCAGCACGGTGGCGGCGTCGGTGGCCAGGAGTCGGTCGAGCAGCGGGTTGTTGCGCAGGCCGAGGGCGAAGGCGACGAACAGTTCGACGATCTGATCTTCGGCGCCGGCACCCTCGTCGGCCTGCCGGCGCATGGAGGCATCGGCCTGCTCCAGCAGGTGGCGCACCTGCCAGAGCCCCACCGCCTGGACGACGTCGCTCTTCCCCCCGAACCGGCGGTACAGGGTCGCCAAGGACAACCCGCCACGCCGGGCCACCTCCGCCATGCTGGTGCGCTTGATCCCGAAGTCCAGAAACGCGGCCAAGGCGCCGTTCAGGACATCGGCGTTATCGCGCTCGACACCGCCGTGTCCGCGAATCCGGGCCAACAACCTGATCGACTCGGCCATATCCCATTCCCCTCAGCTGACAAGAGCCCGAACATAATGTGGTCTGCCGGTAGCCCGCAACCTCGACTCTGTCAGACCAGCGGGCGACCGAGCCGCTCACGTCGCCGCATGTCCCGGAGCGCGGTCGAGTACGGCACGATCCGCGCGCGGACCGGTAGCCGGCCGTAGACGGCCCCGATGGCCCGGAACAGCAGCCGATGGCGGCGCTCCTGCTCGTCGGTCCACGGAAGGTAGAGCTGTGCGCGCATGGTGTCGGGCAGCAGACCGGTGACGGCGAACCGATGAAAGTTGGCCAGCCGACGCGGCCTCGGCACATTGCGCAAACCGACCAGCTTGCGCAGATATTCGGCGACCACATCATCGATTTGGATGCTCGCCAGCCCCGATTCGAAGTAACTTTCGAAAGCCGCCAGGTCGGCGGGCCACATGTCCGGCCGCATCTGCAACCCGGTGCCGAACCGCGCCCCGTACTGCACGAAGACCTCCTTGGTGGCCCTGTCCAGTGGCCCGTAGAGGCGTTCGTGGATATCCATGACTCCCCAGCACAGGCAGACCGCGACCCACTTCTGCAGCTCGGGATCGAACGCGTTGTACTTCACCTCGGCGCCGGGCGCCGAACGAACGCGCCGATGGACGCTACCCACGGCCTGCCGATACACATCCCGGTCCTGCTCGGTACCGAGCATCGCCACCGCGATGTAGGTCAGCGTGGTGCGCAAACGCTTCCACGGATGGACGTCGGCGCGGCCGGACTCGACGGTGCTCTCGACGACGCCGTACCCCACCGGCCGGTTCGCGAGCTGCACGATCACATTCGCGCCCGCCCCGGCGAAGGCGCCGATCCCGTCGAGAAATCGCTCGATATCGAAGTCCTCGACGGTGCCGTATCGACACCGCAGGACCCCACCGAGCTCGCCCACCATCACAGGATCGGTCACCGTTGACACTTGACGCATAGTCCTGCGCCTCCTTCTACTGAGAGCCACTAAGGCAATGACATAGTGAGATGATATTCGACTAATCACCTCAGCGATAGCTTTCGGTCAGTGCACGTATCGCAGTGCCGCGGGTGCGGTGGCGGGGACAGCGGGCCGCTCGGGCAGGATCGGTGCGAGGCGGACGTAGGCCGAACCCAGCGCGGGACGGGGGTCGGCCTGACCCTTGTTGGGCCAGAACGCCATCGCACGCTCTGCTTGCGCGGCGATGGTCAACGACGGATTCACCCCGAGGTTGGCCGTGACCGCACTGCCGTCGGCGATGTGCAGACCTGGATACCCGTAGACCCGCTGCCACGGGTCGACCACGCCGGTGTCGGCGCAGTCGCCGATCGTGGCGCCGCCGATGTAATGCGCGGTGGCCGGAATACCCAGCAGGTCGGTGACCAGATTTCCCGCGTCACCATCGATTTCGGCGGCGTACTCGCGCGCGATGTCGTGTGCGATCGGAATCCACTCGGGATTCGGTTCCCCCGACCCCTGCCTGGTAACCAGCCGTCGCCCTTTCAGAAAGGAGGTCAGCGAGTTGTCCAGCGATTGCATCACGAGCAGCACGACCGAGCGCTCGGCAGCACGATGGACATTCTTCAGCCGGATGAACTCGAGGGGATGCGCCGCCACCAGGAGCAGCAGCCGCAGCACCCGGAACGCACCGCCGTCGACCATCGGCAGGCCCTGGGTGAACAGCGCGTTCTGCCCCTTGCCGTACGAGCACACCTCGATATGCGTGTGCGGCTCAGGATGAATCGAGGAGGTGATCGCCACGCCCTGGGACAGGTCGTATCGACTGCGGCTGCACACCGCGACCACGGCCTCGGAATTGCTTCTGGTCAGCTCCCCGAGCCGAGGCGACAACTCGGGCAGCACACCATCGTTGCGCATGCGGTGCAGCAACTTCTGAGTACCCAGCGCGGCCGCGGCGAAGACGACTTGGCCCGCGGTGAATTGGCGCCGATCCCGGCGGACGATACCGCCCGAACGCATGGTCTCGACGAGGTAGCCGCCGTTGCCGTCCGGCCGAACCGAGGTGACCGTGGTGAGCGGGTGCACCTCGGCACCGTTGTGCTCGGCCAGGTACAGATAGTTCACCGTGGTGGTGTTCTTGGCGTTGTGTGTGCACCCGGTCAGACATTCGGAGCAATGAATGCAGCCCGCGCGCGTCGGCCCGGCACCACCGAAGTACGGATCGGGCACCTCCGTGCCCTCCGCACCCTCGTTGAAGAAGACCCCGACGTTCGTGCGGTGGAACGTGTCGGCCACCCCCCGGCGCTCGGAAATCTTGAGCAGTACTTCGTCTTTGGGCCCGACGCGCGGATTGGTCTGCACACCGAGCATCCGTTTCGCCTGGTCGTAATACGGCGCCAACTCCGATTTCCAGTCCGTGATGTGCGACCAGGCGCGGTCTTCGTAGAACGCGGGCAGCGGCTCGTACAGGGTGTTGCCGTAGATCACCGACCCACCGCCGACACCCGACCCGCTGAACACCGCGCACTTGCCGAGAACGCTGATGCGCTGCGGTCCGGTCAAGCCGAGTCGTGGCATCCACAACGACTTGCGGATGTTCCAGTTGGACTTCGGGAAATCCTCGGGATTCCACCGCCGCCCGGATTCGAGAACGCCGACGCGGTAACCCTTTTCGGTCAGCCGCAGGGCAGTGACGCTGCCGCCGAATCCGGAACCGATCACTATCACGTCATAGTCGTATTCGGTCATGACTCTCATCGCCCCCCGTGTTCGTCGAGGACGTGTTCGGTCAGTGCCTTGCGCACGATCTTGCCGGTGGGGTTGCGTGGCATCTCGTCGAGGAACACCACGTCGCGCGGCACCTTGTACCTGGCGAGGTTGTCCTTGACATAGTCCTTGATCTCCTGCGCGTCCGGCTTCTCGTCGGAGGCGGCAACGATGAAGGCACGCAATCGCTGTCCGAAGTCCGTGTCGTCGACACCGATCACCGCGACGTCGGCGATATCGGCGCGAGCTATCAGCAGGTTCTCCACCTCCAGCGGATAGACGTTCTCGCCGCCGCAGACGACCATGTCGTCGTCGCGGCCGTCGATGAACAGCAGCCCGTCGGCGTCGAAGTGGCCCATGTCCCCGGTCGACATGTACCCGTCGATGATCTGTTTGGTCTTCCCGTCGGTGTACCCCTCGAACGGGGCGACGGTGCGGGCGAAGATACGCCCCGAGACGTTCGCCGCGGTGATCCGGCGATCGTCACCGTCGTAGAGCGCGATGCGCGCGGTGACCGGCGCCCGCCCGACTGTGCCCGGCGCACGACGCAATTCGTGCGGCTGGGCAACGGCGGTGATCGCGACCTCGGTGGAGCCGTACCCGTTGTAGAGCACGTCGCCGAAGGCGTCCTGCCATCGGATCGCCAGGTCGGGTGGCAGCGGTGCGCCGCCGACGAACACGGTGCGCAACGTCGAGGTGTCGTACTCGGCGATGGTCTCGGGGCCGAGCGCGAGAATGCGGTTCAACTGGGTCGGCACCGCGACCAGCATCTGGACCGAATGCTTCTCGATCGCCGCCAACGTGGCTTTCGCGTCGAAGCGGCGCCGCAGCACGATGTGCGCGCCGAGCGCGCTGGCTATCGTCCAGGTGCCCATACCCGTGGTGTGAAAGACCGGGGTCGCGATCATCACGACCCCGCCGCGCGGAAACGGGACCCGGTCGACGACGAGTGCGGTGGCGAACGGAGATACCTTCGTCCGCGGAGCGCCCTTGGGCAGACCGGTAGTGCCACTGGTGAGGATGATGAAGCCGGCGGGCCGGTCCGGCGGCGGCAGCGGGTCACCGCTGTTCGCCGACACCAGCATGGCGATGGTCACCGCGCCCGGCAGCGGCGTGTACTCCTCATCGACCCAGCTGAGAATGCGTGGCATGTCCGCGGGCAGAGCATCGACCAGTCCGGCGAATTCGCTGTCGAACAGAATCGCGCGAACCTTCTCCCGCACAGCGACTTCGGTGAGTTGCGGCTTGGCGAAACTGGTGTTCAGCATGGCCAGGCGCAACCCGGCCTTGCCCGCCGCCACCATCGCCAGCACCAGGCCACGATGGTCACGGGCCAGCACGCCGATCACGTCGCCGCCGCGCAGGCCCTGCGCGAGCAAACCGTGGGCCAGGGCGTTGGACTGCTCGTCGAGCTCGCGGTAGGTCAGCACCCCGCGCTCGTCGGTCAGCGCGGGTTGGTCGGGCCGATCGGCCGCCCCGGCGCTGATCATCGCCGCCTGCGGGCCGTAGGAGTTGTTGAGCGCGATCATGCGCTTGATCCGGCGCGGTCGCCATAGGTCGATCAGGCCGGTCTGGTGCAGGCGACGCACCGCCGTCAATTTCTCGCGCACGGCGGCCACGGTGCCGTTCGTCAGCTTCATCGATGATCCTCTGGTGGGTTCTGGTCGGCGAATGTCACTGGCCCGCGGTCGTTGTCGTGGCGGCGCGCAGGTGATAGTGCTCGGGGCGCAGTGTTCGGGTCTGCAGTCGGTAACTCACGACCGCGCCCGGCCAGTTGTTGGTGATCCGGCCTGCGGCGTTGCGGTACCAGCTCGAGCACAGTCCCCACGGCGTACGGGCGAGCCGGGCTTGCAGCTTCACGTCGTATTCCTCGGCCACCGCACGCCGGACATCGAGAGTGCGCGCCGGATTGCGGGACAGTTCCTGCAGTGCCTGGCGGATATACCGAGCCTGCGATTCGATCATGTAGACGATCGAGCCGACGCCCAGGTTCGTATTGGGCCCGTACACCATGAACATATTCGGGAATCCCGGCACCGATACGCCGTGATAGGCGCGGGCACCGCCTTGCCATTCATCGTCGAGCTGGCGTCCGTTCGCGCCGTGGATCGTCATCGGCCACAGGAACTCGGTGCCCTTGAACCCGGTTCCGTAGATGATCACGTCGACCTCGTGCAGCACACCGTCGGCGGTTTTCACCCCGGTCGGCACGATGTCGGCGATCTCGGTCGTCTCCACCCGCACGTTCGGCTGGGTGAGCGCCGGATAGTAGTTGTTGGAGAACAGCCCGCGCTTGCAGCCGGGCGCGTAGTCGGGCGTCAGTTTCGCGCGCAGCTGCGGGTCGGCGACCTGCTTGCGCAGATGATTCACCGCGATCTTGGTGACGAGACCCCTGATCGCGGGGACGTCGGCGATGCCGAGCGACAGGAACTCACACAGCGCCCACACCGCGAACCGCTCGGCGAGCCGAACCGGCGGCACCGCCGCGAACATCCGGTGATGCCATGGCTTGTACTCGACATCAGGCTTGGGCAGCACCCACGCCGCCGAGCGCTGGAACAGCGTCAGCGCCGCCACCCGCGGCTGGATCGCGGGCACGAACTGGATCGCGCTGGCGCCGGTACCGACAACGGCGACCCGCTTGCCCGTCAGCTCGATGCTGTGGTTCCACTCCGCGGAGTGGAACGCGGGTCCGTCGAACGAGCCGATGCCCGCGATGGTGGGCAGCGCGGGCCGCGACAGCTGGCCGACCGCGGAGATCAGCACGTCGGTGGTCACCTCGTAGCCGTCGGCGGTGCGTACCGTCCATGTCCCGCTCGCGTCGTCGAACTCAGCTTCGGTCACCTCGGACTCGAACCGGATCCGCTCGAGCAGACCGTTGTCGCGCGCCACCGCACGCAGATAGGCGTGGATATCGGACTGTCCCGAAAATCGCTTGGGCCAATCGGATTTCGGCACGTAGGAGTAGGAGTAGAGCGGGGACGGAATATCGCAACCGGCGCCCGGATAGGTGTTCTCCCGCCACACGCCGCCCACATCCGAGGCGCGCTCCAGAATGACCAGGTCATCGAAACCATGACGCAGCAGTTCCATCGCCATGCCGAGACCACCGAACCCGGTGCCGATGATGACAGCGGACGGCGTTGTCCGAGTGCGCATAGCGAAGCTCCTCCGGTGATGGATGTCTCCGGTCAACGGTAGGTCGCCGTCGACGCGGCGACGAGGATGCTCGCGGACAGAAAATTGACATTTCAGGCCATAATGGAGCATGCGCACGCGGCAGGAGCCAGAAGTGGACACGTGGGACTTCCCACGCGGTGTCGCCAGTGTCGCCGTGATGAACCAGTTCGCGGTCGAGCACGGCGCCGAGGCCGCGTCCATCCTCGCCGGCACCGGACTGTCGGTCGCCGACCTCGACTCCGCCGACCGCCAGATCGATGCGCGCACGGAACTGCTGGTGGTCCGCAATCTGCTGCGCGAACTCGGCGCCAGGCCCGCGCTCGGCATCGAGGTGGGCCGTAGTTACCGCATCAGCGCCTTCGGCATCTACGGCTACGCCTGGATCACCAGTCCCACCCTCGGCGAGGCGATCTCCTTGGCGCTGAGCTACTTTCAGTTGAGCTTCGCCTTCTGCACCCCGGTCGTGGAAGTCAACGACCAGCAGATGATCGCCCGGATCCGACACGATCGGATACCCGAGGATGTACGGCAATTCCTCGTCGAGCGCGACACCTTCGCGATGCATCGAGTGCTCGGCGACCTCCTCGGCCGGCCGGTCGACATCCACGATGCGCGGTTCGCTTTCCCCGAACCCGACTACCGGGACCGGATCGCCGCGATCCTGGGCGTACACCCCCGGTACGCGCACACCGAAACCAGCATTTCGGTCTCCACCGAAACCCTCAACCAGCCACTGCCGCAGGCGAATCAGGCCACGTTGGCGCTGTGTCTGGCGCAATGCCGAGAGCTGATCGACCGCCGGAGCACCCGCACCGGGATAGCGGCTGAGGTTCGCGACCATCTCCTGGCAGGCAGTGGTAGCGCGGGGATCGCGATCCCACCGTCACTGGACGCGGTCGCCCACGACCTCGGCACCAGCGGCCGCACGCTACGACGACATCTCGCCGCGGACGGGACCAGCTACCGCGTCCTGCTCGACGAGGCGCGGCGCGGTCTGGCCGAGGACATGCTGACCGCCACCGCGCTCTCGGTCGAGGAGATCGCGATACGGCTCGGCTACACCGAGGCAGGCCCCTTCATCCGCGCCTTCAAGCGCTGGACGGCCACCACTCCGGCCGCCTACCGGCGCACCCGAGGTCGCCGCTGATCACCAGGACCCGGGCCGCGCGCAACTCGCTATTGACGTTCTGCCAATATATCTGACAATCTGTTTTCGCAGATTGAGGCAGATGGCGTCCTGGGAGGCACTGATGACCGCACAAGCGGGCTGGGTAGACGACGAGATCGCGGCTGTTCGCGAACTCGCGACGAAGTTCTTCGAGAAAGAGGTGCTTCCTGGCGCCGAGCGGTACAAACAGCAGGGCCACCCCGACCGTGACCTGTACCGGAAGGCAGGCAAGCTCGGATTGCTCGCCCCGTCTGTGCCGGAAGAGTACGGCGGCGGGGGCGGCACCTTCGCCCATGAAGCCGCGATCATCGAGGCCCAATCGCGGGCGGGCGACACGTCCATGGGCATCTCGATCCACTCCGGGATCATCGCGCCCTATCTCGTCGAGTTCGCCTCCGAGGAGCTCAAGCGGCGCATTCTGCCCGAGGTGACCAGCGGCGAGTGCCTGCTCTCGATCGCGATGACCGAACCGGGCACCGGCTCGGACCTGCAGAACATCCAGACCAGGGCGGTGCGCGACGGCGACGAGTACGTCATCACCGGTTCGAAGATGTTCATCAGCAACGGCGCGCTCTGCGACGGGGTGATCATCGCCGCGAAGACCGACCCCGACAAAGGGGCCGCTGGGGTCTCGCTCATCTTCGCGGAGGTCGGTGACGACACCCCCGGCTTCACTCGGGGGCGGACCCTGTCCAAGATCGGCGGCACCGGCCAGGACACCGCTGAGCTGTTCTTCGACGGCTTGCGAGTGCCGGTCGGCAACCTGCTCGGCGAGGCCGAGGGGCAAGGCTTCTACCAGATGATGACGCTGCTCCAGCAGGAGCGGCTCGTCTGCGCGGTGATGGCCGTGGCGTCGATGGAGGCCGCGGTGGCGATGACCATCGCGTACACCAAGGACCGGCAGGCCTTCGGAAAGCCGCTACTCGGCTTCCAGAACACCAAGTTCGAGCTCGCGGAGTGCGCCACCATCGCCCGAATCAGTCGTGTCTTCCTCGACGACTGCCTCACTCGGCACCTAGCGGGCGAACTCGATGTGGCAACGGCGTCGATGGCCAAATACTGGCTCACCGATCAGTTGAGCGTGGTCGCCGATCGATGCCTGCAGCTGTTCGGCGGATACGGATTCATGACCGAGTACCCGATCTCGGAGATCTTCACCAGTGCGCGGGTGCTTCGCATTCTCGCGGGAACGAACGAGATCATGAAAGAACTGATCGCCCGATCCCTGTAGCCGCTCCGACACGGAACCCCCGCCGCCCGGGAATACCGGGCGACGGGGGTTCTGTCGTCGTAGGACGGGTCAGCCGAGTGTGTCCCCGGCAGCCGCCTTGACCCGCAACGACTCCGGGACCTCGAACCGCTCGCCGTAGGCGGCCCGCAGTTCATCGGCCCGTGCGACGAATCCGGCCAGGCCGCCCGCGTACTGGTTGATGTACTGGATCACGCCGCCGGTCCAGGCCGGGAACCCGATGCCGAAGATGGAACCGATGTTCGCGTCCGGCACGGTGCGCAGCACGCCCTCGTCGAAACACCGCACGGTGTCGAGGGATTCGGCGAACAGCATCCGTTCCTGCATGTCGATGAACGCGATGCCGTGATCGTCACGGGTGTACTTCTCGACCAGTCCCGGCCACAGGCCGAGCTTCTTGCCGTCGGCGTCGTATTCGTAGAAGCCTCGGCCCTCGAGTCGGCCCGGCCGATCGAAGTCGTCGACCATGGCGTCGACGAGGGGGTAGGCCTTCGAGTCGACCCAGTTCTTACCTTCGGCGAGCAGATTCTCCTTCAGGCTGCGCCGGATCTTCTGCGCCAGCTTCATATTGATCTCGTCGGCCAGCGCGAGCGCGCCGACCGGGTAGCCGGCCTGGGTGGCGGCCTGCTCGACCGAGGCCGGATGCACGCCCTCGGCGACCAGCGAGATCGCCTCGTCCATGAACTGGCCGATCACCCGGCTGGTGAAGAAGCCGCGGCTGTCGTTGACCACGATCGGGGTCTTCTTGATGGCGAGGGTGTAATCGACGGCACGGGCGATCGCCTCGTCGCTGGTCTGCTCGCCGACGACGATCTCGACCAGCGGCATCTTGTCCACCGGGGAGAAGAAGTGCAGACCGATGAAGTCCTTCGGGCGCTGCACGCCCGTGGACAGGTCGGTGATCGGCAGGGTCGAGGTGTTGGACCCGAGCAACGCGTCCGCGTTCACCAGGTGCTCGATCTCGCCGAACACCTTCTTCTTCAGGCTCGGATCCTCGAACACCGCCTCGACGACGAAGTCGCAGCCCGCGGCGTCGGCCGGATCGGCGGACGGGTGGATACGACCGAGGATCTCGTCGTACTTGTCCTGCGTGATCGCGCCCTTGCCCAGCGCCTTGTCGAGCAGCTTGCGCGAGTAGGCCTTTCCACGCTCAGCGGCCTCGATGGTGACGTCCTTGAGCACGACCTGCATGCCGGCGCGGGCCTGCACATAGGCGATGCCCGCGCCCATCATGCCCGCGCCGAGCACGAGGACCTTCTCCGGCGTACGCACGGGGAAGCCTTCGGGGCGGCTGCCGCCCTTGTTGATCGTGCCCAGATCGAAGAACAGCGACTTGATCATGTTCGTCGAGACCTGGCCACAGATCAGGTTGGTGCAGTAGCGGGTCTCGATCGCGAACGCGGTGTCGATATCGACCTGCGCACCCTCCACCGCGGTCGCGAGCACCGCGATCGGTGCGGGCATCGGCGAACCCTTGAGCTGCTTGCGCACATTCGCCGGGAAGGCGGGCAGGTTCGCCGCCACCGCCGGGCTCGACGGGGTGCCGCCGGGGATCCTGTACCCCTTCACATCCCACGGCTGCGCGGCCTCGGGGTTGGCCGCGATCCAGGCGCGAGCCTGCGCGAACATCTCTTCGCTGGTGGCAGCCACCTCGTGGATGATCCCGACCTGCAACGCCTTGGCAGGCTTCATCCGCTGGCCCTGCCCGACCACATTGAGCACCGCGTTGGTGATGCCGAGCAGCCGAACGGTCCGGGTGACACCGCCGGCACCGGGGAGCAGACCGAAGGTGACCTCCGGCAAGCCGAGCAAGCTGCCCTTGGCGTCGAGCGCGATCCGGTGATGGGTGGCCAGCGCGACCTCGAAGCCGCCACCGAGCGCGGTGCCGTTGATCGCGGCGACGACCGGCTTGCCCAGCGTCTCGAGCCGACGGAACGCCGCCTTGTAGGTGTCGAGGCCGAGCGCGATCTGCGGTGCGGTCTCCGGTGTCGCGTTCATCAGCAGGTTCAGGTCGCCACCGGCGAAGAAGGTGTCCTTGGCCGAGGTGAGGACGACGCCGTCGAAGGTGCCCTTCTCTGCCTCGAGCCGGTCGACGGTCGCGGTGAGGTCGCGGGCGAACGCCTCGGTCATCGTGTTGGTCGACTGGCTCGGGTCGTCCATCGTGAGCACGAGCACCCGATCGGCGCCGAGATCCCAGGCAATCATGTTGTCAGTCATAGCTTTTCGTTGTTCCTTCGGTATCGGAGTCCGACGCTCAGACGCGCTCGATGATGGTGGCGATGCCCATGCCACCGCCGATGCACAGCGTGATCAGCGCGCGCCGCGCCCCCCGGCGCTCGAGCTCGTCGACCATGGTTCCGGTGATCATGGCCCCGGTGGCGCCGAGCGGGTGGCCCATGGCGATCGCGCCGCCGTTGACGTTGAGCTTCTCGTCGGGGATGTTCAGCTTCTTCTGGAAGTTGAGCACCACCGAGGCGAAGGCCTCGTTGAGTTCGAACAGGTCGATGTCGTCGACCGTGAGCCCGGCCAGCGCGAGTACCTTCTCGGTCGCCGGGACCGGCCCGGTCAGCATGATCGTGGAATCGGCACCACTCACCGCGGAGGCGACCACCCGGGCGCGCGGCGTGAGACCCGCGGCGGCACCGGCGGATTCACTGCCGATGAGGACCAGGGCCGAACCGTCGACGATGCCGGAGGAGTTGCCGGCGTGGTGGACGTGGGCGATCTTCTCGACGTGGTGGTAGCGCTGCATCGCGACGGCGTCGAAGCCGCCCATCTCCCCCATCGCCGCGAACGACGGGGTCAGCCCGGCCAGGCTTTCCACCGTGGTATCGGGGCGCATGAACTCGTCGTGATCGAGCAGCACCGCGCCGTTGATATCACGCACCGGGACAATGGATTTGGCGAAGTAGCCGCCCGACCAGGCAGCGGCGGCCTTGCGCTGCGAGCGCACCGCGAAGGCGTCGACGTCCTCGCGGGTGAAACCCTCGATCGTGGCGATCAGGTCGGCGCCGACACCCTGCGGCACGAAGTAGGTGTCGAAGTTGGTGACCGGGTCCATCGCCCACGCCCCGCCGTCGGAGCCCAGCGGAACCCGCGACATCGACTCCACGCCGCCGGCGATCACGAGCTGCTCCCAGCCCGACCGAACCTTCTGAGCGGCGGTATTGACGGCCTCGAGACCCGAGCCGCAGAACCGGTTGAGCTGCACACCGGCAACGGTGTCGGGCAGCCCGGCCGCCAAGGCGGCGGTCTTGGCGATGTCGGCACCCTGATCGCCGACCGGCGATACGACGCCGAGCACGATGTCATCGATCGCCGCCGGATCGAGTCCGGGATGGCGGGTCTTGAGTTCGTCGATGAGCCCGACCACCAGGTCGAGCGGCTTGACGCCGTGCAGGGCGCCGGTCTTCTTGCCGCGCCCACGCGGAGTGCGGATCGCCTCGTAGATGAATGCCTCGGTCATGATTCTCTCCTCGCTCGAATCTGACAAAAGGATGCAGCAGATTTGGAAATCTGACAAGGCTTTGTGGCAGACTCGGCGTATGGCCAAGGATCGTGCGTACGCCGGTGTACCGGCCGAACAGCGGCGCGCCCAGCGTCGGGTGACGTTCCTGGAGGCCGCCAGGGAGATCATCGGCACCCAGGGCTCGGCTCGACTGACCGTCGGCGGCCTCTGCCGCCAGGCCGGACTGACCGAGCGATACTTCTACGAGAACTTCACCAACCTGGACGCCGTCGTCGCCGAGGTCTACGACCAGGTCATCGGCGAGCTGACCGAGCTGATCGCCCTCCGCGTGCGCGCCGCCCCCGACCCCCTGCGCGACAAGGTGCACGCCGCCATCGCCGCGGGCCTGCAAGCGGTCGCCGACGATCCGCGGCTGATCCGCATCGCCTTCACCGAAGCCCAGCTCAATCCCGCCCTCAACGCGCGCCGCACCGCGACGATCCGCGGCTTCGCCGCCCTCGTATTGGCGACAGTGAACAAGCAACTCAGCCCCGAAAGCACGGGAGCCGCGGGGGCGTACGGCGAGCTCGCCGCCATGCATCTCGTCGGCGGGCTGTACGAGACGGTGTACGGCTGGCTCAACGGAGCACTCGACCTGACCCGAGACGAGCTGGTCGACGAGTCGACCGAGATCTTCCTCGTCGTCGTCGAACAGATTCTGGGACCCGAAAGCCTCCTGCGGCGCCGGCGCGGACCGGGCGGCGAAGCCACCCTCTAGCCGCGGACGAGCGGATTTCGAATCACGCGGCGAGTTCCGTTCTGCACGAGCGTGTTCCGCCCTGTACGAACACGTCGATGCTGTGCGAGTATGACGCCGAGACTCTCTCATCAACTCTCACATTCATCGATTGCCCGGAGGTACCGATGGGGCAGCAAGAATCCCCGCACATCCTGGTCGCGGGCGCGGGCCTGGCCGGATTGGCCACGGCGGTCTGGCTGGCGGAGGCAGGCCATCGGGTCACCCTCGTCGAGAAGCGGGGACGGCTCGGCGGTCGCACGATCTCGTTCGAGGTACCCGGTATCGACGGCAGGGTCGACAACGGTCAGCACCTGTTCGCCGGTTGCTACGACGCGCTGCTGCGTTACGTCGACACCATCGGCACGCGGGAGCATCTCTTCTGGGACGCGCCACCTTTCGCGATCAGGACCGGACCCGACCGGCTGCTGACCCTGCGCGCGCCCACATGGCTGCCGGGCACGCTGCGCCGCGCCGTCGGGCTGTCCTGGATGGTCTGGCCGCCGATCCCGCTGCGCGAGCGGCCCGCCGCCCTGCGCACCTGGGCGCGGATCGCCCGCGCCGCGCTGCGTCCGGCACCGGAACTCGACGATCTGACCGTCGATCGCTGGTTCAGGCAGATCGGAGCACCGCCATCGTTGCGCGCGCTGGTGCTCGATCAGTTCGTCATCGGTCTGCTCAACGAGAAGACCGAGCGGGTGTCGGCCTCCCTGTTCGTCCAGACCCTGCACTGGATCGGCCGGCGCGCCCTGTCGGGGAACACCAGGGCCGGCGACGCGGTCTGGCCGCGGGTGAGCCTGCACGAGTTGTTCGTCGCGCCCGCCGAGCGTTACCTGAGGGCGCACGGCGCCGAGATCGTCGTCGGTGCCGGTGTCACCGACTTCGAGATCACCGACGAGCGGCTCACCGGTGTGCAGCTCGCCGACGGGCGGGTCATCGAGGTCGACGCGGCGGTTCTCACCGTGCCGCCGTGGTCGCTGACGACCCTGCTCGATCGTGGTCGGCTCGGGCAGTACGACCATTTCACCCCCGTGCGCAAGATCGAGCCCGCCCCGATCTCGAGCGTCTACGTGTGGCTGGATCGTCCGCTGGGCATGCGCAGGCTCGCGGAGAATCTGCGCGGCAGCACCATCGAGTGGGTTTTCGACACCACGGGCATGCACGGCGTCGAGACCGCGGCAGGGCACTGCTACTCGCTGGCCGTCAGCGCCTCGTGGGATGTCGTCCATCTGCCCAACGCCGAATTCACCGCGGCGGCACTGCAATCGCTGGCCGAGCACTACCCCGAGTTCGCCGAGGCCGAGGTGCTGCGCACCCACGTCATCCACCAGCCGCAGGCGACCTTCTCGGCACAGCCCGGTTTCGACGAGCTGCGCCTGCCGCAGCGCACACCGATCGACGGTCTGTTCCTCGCGGGCGACTGGACCGAGACCGCGATGCCCTCGACGATGGAGGCCGCTGTCGAGAGCGCGGTCCGCGCCGTCGACGCGGTCCACGAATATCTCGGTGCAGCCGGAACTAAGTGACCCACCATTCTAGGCATTGACGCTGTCACATCGCTTGATTCCACGATGAGACAGAAGTACATTGTGTCTCACGCGGCCGCAGGTCTGCACGGACGCAATAGCGCACATCCCTGCGGGAGAGCTGATGGATTACAACTGGTCAGAGACTGATCTAGCGTTTCGAGATGAGGTTCGGACCTTTCTCGACGAGAAGCTGACACCCGACCTACGCCGCGCCGGACATCTCGCGACAAGTGTCTATCCGGACCACGATGCCAGCATGAAGTGGCAGCACATTCTGCACGATCGTGGCTGGGCGGCACCGGCATGGCCGGTCGAATACGGCGGCTGTGACTGGAGCCTGACCCAGCACTACATCTTCGGCCGGGAGCTGATGCAGGCCGGTGCGCCCGCGCTGTCGCCGATGGGCATCAGAATGGTCGCGCCCGCGATCGTCGCCTTCGGAACGACCGAGCAGAAGGCGTACTACCTGCCACGGATTCTCACCGGCGAGGTGTTCTTCTGCCAGGGGTATTCGGAGCCGGAATCCGGATCGGATCTGGCATCGCTGACGATGGCCGCCGTCGACGACGGCGAGGATTTCGTGTGCACCGGCAGCAAGATCTGGACCACCCACGCGACCGAGGCGAACTGGATCTTCTGCCTGGTCCGCACGTCGCGCGAGGGGAAGAAGCAGCAGGGCATCACCTTCCTGCTCATCGATATGACCTCGCCGGGTATCGAGATCCGCCCGCTGGTGATGACCTCCGGCGAGCAGGTACAGAACCAGGTCTTCTTCGACAGCGTCCGAGTGCCGAAAAGCAATGTGCTCGGCCGGATCGACGACGGCTGGACCGTGGCGAAATATCTGCTCGTGCACGAACGTGGTGGGGCCCTGTCACCGATGCTGCAGGTCATGGCACAGGAAGTCGCTACCGCGGCGGCCGGGCAGGCCGGTCCGGACGGCAATCCATTGATCGATGACCCCACTTTCGCGGCGAAGCTGGCCGAGGCTCGGATTCGCACCGAAGTACTCGAGATCCTCGAGTACCGAACGCTGTCGGTGATGGCGCAGGGCAAGAACCCCGGCCCCGCCTCGTCCATGCTCAAGATCCTGTCCACCGAACTGAGCCAGAAGATCACCGAATTGGCGCTCGAGGCAGCAGGTCCGCGCGGTCGGGTGTACCAACCGCATGCGACGAAACCCGGCGGGCCGATCGCCGAATTCCGGCCACCGGCCGACGGCTACCGCAGCGGCGACGAGTGGCAGGCCGTCGCACCGCTGCGCTACTTCAACGACCGGGCAGGCTCGATCTACGCGGGCAGCAACGAAATTCAGCGAAATATCCTCGCCAAGGCAGCGTTGGGGCTCTGATGGACTTCACCTTCACTACAGAGCAAGAACTCCTGCGTGATTCGGTGGCCGCGTTTCTCGGCGCCCGGTACGACCTGGAGCAGAGTCGTCGCGCGGTCAAGTCCGACGCCGGGTGGCAGCCCGCTGTGTGGCGCGGTTTCGCCGAGGAGTTGGGCATCCTCGGCGCGACTCTGCCCGAGGAGGTCGACGGTATGGGCGGTGGGCCGGTCGAAATGATGGTCATCGCCGAGGAACTCGGGCGCGCGCTCGTCGTCGAACCCTATGTCGACACGGTCGTCATCGGGGCGGGTCTGCTGCGACGCCGCGGTGGTACGGCCGCCGATGCGCTGTTGCGGCAGATCGTGGCCGGTACGGCGCGCACCGCGTTCGCCGCACTCGAGCCGACGTCGGGTCACGCGATGCACGATCTTTCGACGACCGCGCGCCGCGACGGCGACTGGTGGGTGATCGACGGCAGCAAGACCGTCGTGACCAGTGCTCCGTTGGCCACCCATCTGATCATCAGCGCGCGCACCTCGGGTGCTCGGCGCGACCGATCCGGTATCTCGTTGTTCCTCAGCGAATTCGACGCGGCGAATCCGCCGGCCGGGGTGGATATCCACTCCTACCGGACGATCGACGACCGGGTCGGCTCCGACATCACCTTCACCGAATTCCGGTTGCCCGCCGCCGCGCTGCTCGGCACCGAAGGCGAGGCGTGGCCGTCGATCGAGGCCACGGTGGACGAGGCGATCGCGGCGATCGCCGCGGAAGCGGTCGGCTGCCTGCGCAAGGTGGTGGCCGATACCGTCGAATACGCCAAGCAACGCCGGCAATTCGGTCAGCCGATCGGCAGCTTCCAAGTTCTGCAGCACCGCATGGTCGATATGTACATGGAGCTGGAACAGGCGATCGCCGCGGCGTATCTGGCGATCCACGCACTGAACGCGGCACCGGAGGTCCGGGCGCGGGCGACCTCCGCGGCCAAGGTCACGGTCAGCCGTGCCGCGCGCTTCATCGGCCAGAATTCCGTTCAGCTGCACGGCGCGATGGGCATGACCGAGGAACTCGCGGTCGGCCACTACTTCAAGCGGCTGACCGCGATCGAGCACGAATTCGGATCCACCGACCACCACCTCGCCCGCTACGCCGAGCTGACGAGGCCGTAGTCGTGGCCAGCGGCGAGAGTTCGTCGCCGGAACCCGATATCCCGGTAACGAGCACGCCTGCGAAACCTGTGCGTGAGGACGTCATCGACCTCGCGCACCGGTGGTTTCTCGAGGGCAGGCGAATCGATATGCAACAGCTGGCCCGCGCCTCGGGGATCGGCCGCGCCACGCTGTATCGCTGGTGGGGAAGCCGGGAAGTCGTCATCGGCGAGGTGGTGTGGCGGATCATCGCCGAGGCGATCGATCGCGTCGAGGCTCGTGGCGCCGGCGCCTCTGATGATCGCGCCGAGCGCTTCGTCCGCCACTTCGGCACGCTCGCGGAGACGGTCCGCACCTTCGAGCCGCTGACCCGCTTCGTCGCCGACGACCCGGAATACGGCTTGCGCGTGCTGACTTCCGGCTACAGCGTCGTCCAGGGGCCGCATGATCGACTGGGCCGCGTCACGATTGACCGACCTCCCCGATCTCGATCCGCGCATCGAAGTCCGCGATCTCGCCTACGCGATCGTGCGCGTAGGCGAAGCTTTCGTCTGGAGCGACGTCATCACCGGCGACCCGCCGCAGTCCGGCAAGGCCACCGCCATGGTCGAGTTGCTCGTTTCCGCCGCATCCGGAAAACGCTGAACCAAGGAGTCGAATTGACCTATCAGACCATCGTTTACAGCGTCGATGCGGCCGTCGCCACCATTACGCTGAACCGTCCCGGGGCACGCAACGGTTTCACCACCGTGATGGCCGACGAACTGGGCGCCGCCTTCGCCGAAGCCGACCGCGACGATGCCGTGCGCGCGGTGATCTTCGCCGCCGCTGGGCGTGACTTCTGCGTCGGCATGGATCTCACCGCGGACGGTTCCGACGAGGACGTCACCGATCCCGCATGGGTCGAATGGTCCACCCGGGTCGTGCGCCCGATGACCAACCTGAACAAGCCCGTCATCGTCGCCATGCAGGGTGCGGCCATCGGCGTCGGCGTCTCCATGACCCTCGCGGCCGACTTCCGTCTTGCCGCAACCGATTCCCGCTTCGGTTTCGTCTTCGCCCGCCGGGGCCTGTTCCCCGAGGGTGGTTCGCTCTGGTTCCTGCCGCGGATCGTCAGCCTGGCCACAGCCAAGGAGTGGATGATCACCGGCCGCGTTTTCGGCGCCGACGAAGCCCTCGCCGCGGGCTTGGTCACCAGCCTGCACGCGCCCGAAGACCTGCTGCCCGCCGCTCGGGCCCTCGCCGCCGAACTCACCACCCAGGTGGCCCCGGTCTCCGTGGCCGCCATCCGGCGCGGCTTGGTCGCCATGTCGGGCGACAAAACCCCCGACGACGTCTTCACCCTCGATGCCCGCCTCATCTCCTACGCTTTCTCCAGCGCCGACCTGCGCGAAGGCGTCATGTCCTTTCTCCAGAAGCGCCCACCCCACTTCACCGGCACCGTGGCCACCGAGCTCCCCCACCTCGACGATTGGCTGTCCTGAACGGGCACAGCTGCTTCGGCGGGCTCCCCCGCAGGCTCGAGAGACCACCCGGACCGGGACAGCGGGCAATTTTGTTCGTAAAGTTCATGATTGTGTCACCGAACTCGAATACCGCGGCTGTGGCCGGGGCGCTGTCCTTGCTGACTGTGAGACTCGATCGCCTACTGCGCCTGCATCACACCGACCAGCCGATCTCGTTGGTCCAACGCTCAGCGCTCACCACGCTCGTCCGCGACGGCGCGATGTCCTCGGGCGCGCTCGCCATCCGAGAAGGGGTGCGGCCGCCATCGATGACGCGCACGATCAACGCGTTGGCCGCGCTGGGACTGATCGAGCGCAGACCCCACCCGTCCGACGGCAGGCAGGTCGTCGTCGCGGCCTCGCGATCGGGCCGGTCACTACTGACCGACAAAGTCTCGGCCCGTGATGCCTGGCTCGCCGGGCAGTTGAGCAAGCTCTCCGACGAGCAGGCCACCCTGCTGAGGCAGGCCGTGGTGATCATGAGCCACATCGGCGAGGCGGAACCCCTCCCTGAATGATCGTCTCGCCAGGGCGTGATGGGCCGGTCGGCTCGCCTCGAGCTCACCGGCCACAGCGATGTCAGGCGACCGTCGTGGCTGGATCCGCCTCAGATCCGGCGCATGAAGGCGAGCATGTAGTAGACGTTGTCGATGTTGCGCTCGACCACACTGACCAGTTGCCACCCCTGCGATTCGAGCATCTCGACACCGTTGAGCAGGTGTACGACAGGTTCGAAGATCGCGCGCTGATACGCGGCCGAACCGAATCCGAAGCCGCCGGTCTGCGGTGAGCTCAGCACCAGGTTGCGACGCGGATAGGACCGCAGGTCCACCGCACCGTTCAACACGGCGATGACATCGAAAACAGGCCCGGGCGCAGGAGCATTCACGCCCTCATCGTCCTACACCCACCGCACGCCCGGCACCTCGTACCACCACGACCGAACGCGGAGATCGTTCTCGCCGTGACCTATCCGTGCGAGACCACGGTTTCGGCGGTCTTGTCGGTGCGTCGTCTGCCCGGCGCCCACCCGGCGATGAGGACGGCCGCCCCGATGGTCAGGAATCCCAGCACGGTCGCGGACTCCTGCATGCCGTGAATGAACGCGGACTTCGCGAAATCGCCGAGCTGCTGTGCGGGCGGGCCCGCGCGCTCCACCACCTCGAGCGCGGCCGCGAGCGAGTCACCGACCGGTTCACGCGCGGCCTCGGGGAGACTGGGCAGGGCGGGGGCGATGCGCTCGCCGTACCCCGCCGCGAGCACGCTGCCCGCGATCGCGATGCCGATGGCGGCACCGATTTCACGGGCGGCATCGTTGACAGCCGCGGCTACACCGTGCTTCTGCACGGGGGTGCCGTCGACGATCGCCGCTGTCGCCGGCGCAGTGCACAATCCGATCCCTGTGCTCATCAGCAGCAACGGGCCGAGCAGGTCACCATAGGAAGTGTGGGAATCGACTTGCGCGATCATGAGCATCGCGACCCCGATCGCCAGCAACCCGGCACAGGCGGGGATTCGCAGGCCCACCCGTTCCGCCACCCTGGGCGCGATCACGGAGATCACCACCATCGGGATGCCCATGGGAGCGAGAGCGAGTGCCGACATCAGCGGACGGTAGCCCAGAATCAGCTGAAAGTACTGCACGACCAGCATGAACAGGCCGAAGGTGACCAGGAACTGCACCGTCACTATCGCGGTGCCACTGCCGAAGCCCCGGTGCGCGAAGAGCCGGATATCGATCAACGGGTGCGTGACCCGTCGTTCGACAAGGACGAAAGCTGTTGCCACGGTCAGCCCTACAGCGCTCGCGCCGATCACCACCGGATCGAGCCAGCCGCGTACGGGCACCTCGATCGCCGCGACCACGATCGCACCGATCGCCACGGCGCTGGTGACCGCGCCGAGCGGGTCCATCGCGGACCTCGAGGTGTCCACCGATTCGGGCAGTGTGCAGGCTGCCGCCGCGAGCATCGCGCCCGCGACCGCCATCCCGGCGAAGATCGAAGCCCAAGACCAGTTTTCGATCAGAAGGCCCGAACCGAGGATGCCGAGGATCGCGCCGACGCCCGCGACACCGGCCCACAATCCGACCGCGCTGCCTCGCCGTTCCTCCGGAAATCCGGCGGTCAGCAACGACAGCGTGGACGGCATCACCAGCGCCGCGCCGACCCCTGTCACGACCCGCGCGACAATCAGCCACGTCGGGCTGTTGAGCAACAAGGGAGCCACTGACGCGAACGAGAAGATGACGAGCCCCGTGACGAGAACTACGCGCCTGCCGTACCTGTCACCGATCGCACCCCCTGGCAGGACGAGACAGGCCAGCGCCAGCGTGTAGCCGTCGACAATCCAGGTGAGTTCGGCCTGGCTCGCCCCGGTGTCGGCCGCGATCTCCGGCAACGCCGTATACAGCGCCGCCATCGACGAGGTGACGAGAACTACCGCGAGACAGGACAAGGTGAGCAGCCAACGCTGGGCCGCGGACAATCGATCGCGTCCGGTGGGAACCATCGGGCCTCCGCTACTGTCAGTATCGCTTCGCTACTATGTGTAGCATAAGTACGCGACGGGAGGTAGACCGTGGGAAAGGTCCACCGGCAGAGGAATACTGGGCGATATGAGCGGAACTGACGCCGCCGAGGTCGACCCGCGCCGGGTGCGCTCACGCGCCCGGCTACTCGACGCGGCCTCCGCGCTCCTCCAGGACGGCGGCTTGGAAGCGGTCACCGTCGAGGGCGTGACCAGGTTGTCCAAGGTCGCCAGAACCACCCTGTACCGGCATTTCGACAACGCGCTACAGCTACGCGCCGCCACGATCGAACGACTGCTGCCGTCGGCACTGGAGACCCCGCCCGAAGGCCCGCTGCGCGAGCGCCTCGTCGCTCTGCTGGAACGCCAGGCCGAGGCGATCCGAGACACGCCACTGCAGGTGTCGACCTTGGCGTGGCTGGCGACCGGCTCGGACCACAACGCCGACAACGCGGCCATCAGCTCGCTGCGCCGGCGCATCATCGACCACTATCGGGTGCCGTTCGACCAGGTGCTCGATACCCCCGAGGCCCACCGGCAACTGGGGGAATTCGACACGTACTTCGTACTGTCGCAATTGGTCGGGCCACTCGTTTTCGCGAGGCTCATCGGCTTGCGCGCATCGACCCCGCAGGATTGCGCTCGGATCGTCGACGACTTCCTCGCGGCGCGCGCCAAGACTCCTCCGGAGTCCTGAACCGCCTGCGCGCCAACATCATTCGCACAGCCGTCGGCACAGTCCACCCGGATATGCTGCCGGTCGCGGGGACCAGCAGCACGACATCACAGATCCGATGTCAGCGAGTTGCCCTCGGGAATCGTGCCGCAACTCGATCCAGCGGCCTCGCCCGCGAAACGCGCATCGATCCACGAGACAGCGCCGACACTCCACGCAGCCAAGGTCGGGATGTGGCTGAGCTCGTCGTATTGCCGGTACTCGACGAAGGGGTTGCCGTCCGCGCAGTACCGGCGGGCGAGGCTACGGACATCTCCGGCGACCATGACGCCGTCACCGGCGCCGACCGTCGGCTTGCTCCCGTCCGTACCTTCCATGACCCCGTTGGCGCCCTGGGCGATGTAGAGCGGGATGGTCGGGGTCGGCGCGTTCGCGAGGTTGACCTTCTCGACCGCTTCCACCAGGGGCGCAACACTATTGGGGTCGGCGTACTCGGGCTTGACCATCTGCTGCCACGACAGGCCGGGATACTGGAACAGCACGTTGGCGATCGACGCGGACCGCAGTGCGGCGACGACCCGCGCGCCGTACGCACTCAGGTAGGGCGAGAAATCGAGGTCATAGGAGCGGGCGACACCGATGACCGCCATCGCGGCGACACCGGACCAGCCGACGCTGCCGCTGACATAGCGCAGGTTGTGCGCGGGGTTGACCAGCAGACCGCCCTGGGTGGCCCCGACGAGCTTGGCGTTCACATCAGGGGCGTAGTCCGGCGCCAGCGCCGCGGCCCAGTCGGTCGCGATCGCGCCGCCGGAATAGCCGACCAGACCGATCCGTGTCTGCGCCGTGAGCCCGGTGGCTTCCGAACGGACCGCCGCGCGGATCGAGTCGAGCGTGTTCATGCCGTACTCGGGCCCCGCCGCGAAATTCGCCTGCTGCCCTTCGGTATCGGCGATGATCACCGTGTAGCCGCGCGCGAGGAGGTCCGCGATCACCGTGGCCTCCGAGGTCAGCACCATACCGCCGAAGCTGACGTCACCGGCGATCGAGCGTGAGGGTCCGTGCTCCGGGTCGAGCGAGTCATAGAAGGACTGGTAAGCGACCGCCCGAGCCGGATCCACTCCACCGGGCGGGATCAGGATCGAGGTGACGTTGGCACTCGGCCGGTACCGGGCATCGGTGGTCCGGTATAGCAGTTGCACCGCGGTGATCGGCGTGGGAATGCCGACGAGGTGATAGGTCGTGGTCCGGCTGTCGAGGACAGTTCCGGGCGCGAGGCCGGCCAGCGACGTGTTGTCGCGGTAGCTGTAGAACGGATCCGATGCCGCAGAGACCGGTGGCGCGAATACTGTGGTCGAGGCGAACGCGACCGACAGCGCGGCGATCGCCGACATCATCGGGGCGACCGAGCGTGCATTCTTCAAGAATTTCCCCTGAAATCTGATACCGCTACCGGATGAAATCCAGCAGCCATTTCGAACGAGGCCGAGTCCGGGATCGACACGAATTCACGACCGCAACCGGACACGGATATCCGGTTACTGGAACGTATTGTTGACGAAATAGCCCCACTCCGTCAAGTACGCGAGTTCTAGTCACACAGGGCGTGCAGCAACAGGCCCCGGCATTTGCCCGCCACCGATGCCCGTTCCCGTTCCGGCGTCTTGTTCAGCAGCGCACCCAGCATTCCCACGGCGAGGAAGATCTCCTCGGCGGTGACGCCCCGGCGCACACTGCCACGACGGCTGTCGTCGGCGAGTTTCTCGTCGAGCAAGGCGTACAGGCGGCCGATGATGCCCACCAGGCGCGGGTCGCTGCTGTCCGCGACACGGAACAGGTCGAACAGCACCGCGACCTCGACTATCTGGTCGAAGATCTCCGCCAGCAGCTCGTCCAGCGTCGAGTCGACATTGGCGACCATCGACTCCAATTGGCCGAGGTTCTCCTCGAAGACCGCGAGGATGATGGCCTCACGGTTCGGAAAGTGCCGGTACAGGCTGCCTTGACCGACGCCCGCCGTGCGCGCGATCAGATTCAGCGCGACGTCGAGGCCGTGTTCGGCGAAGGCGGCCTTCGCCGCGACGAGCAGTGCGACACGATTCTCCGCGGCGGCGGCGGGTCCCCTGTTGGTACGGCGCGGCGAGCTCATCCGGCCAACGTTACCCAGCGGCCGATCCCGTCCGGCACCGAACGGCGCCGGACGCCGCTGCCGACGCGCGCGCCCGAGCGCCGGCGACGCGCGCCGATCACCTGCAAGAATTGATGAACCAACAATTCGAAGAATTGAGCCGACGCCAGACAGCTTCCGGTACCACACTGTACGGAATTCATACGCGGCCCGGCGTTGACCTATTCGAATCTAGCAGCGAAACCCTGCCTTACCAAACGAATGTCAGACATTTGTCCGCCGTTCCAACCGCGAATGCGCGATTGGTACGCACCCACAATCTCTACCCGCCTTCCCTCGCGGACCGGGAAATATCCGGACACGACAGTCCGGTTGCGCTAAGGTGCACCTATGCCGGCTTCCGCTCCCTCCGACAGCACATCCGGGCGCCGCGCGCGGCCGACCCGGCGCGACCACCACCTGACCGTGCGGTGAAGACGGCGATCCCGCGCACGCAACGTCACGTCCGCGAGCCGATGCCCGCGTCCGCGGAGGACACGGCGCCGGCCTTCGAATGGCTCACGGCTTTCGCACTGCGGATGCGATCGGAGTCCGAGTCCGAGCCGATCCTGTCCGCTGTCGACTCCGCGATCCAGGAGACCTTCCCGCACTACCTCACCGATGTCGAAGTCCATCGGGAAGTCCGGGCAGCCACCAGGGCCCACTGGTTCGGTTTCCTCGCGGTGATCGGGCGCTCGCAGTTCGAGGCGCGCCCACCCGCCGAGGCCGTGAACGGCGCACGGACCGTGGCCCGCCGCGGCTATGGCGTGGACATGCTGCTCAAGACCTACCGCGCCGCGCAGCGGGGGTTGTGGCGATACATCACCCAGGTGCTCCACCAGCAGATCCCCGATCCCCAACTGCGCGGGGCCGTCCTGGTCATCTTCTGGGAGCACAGCACCCTGTGGCTCGATACCTGCCTCGACGGCATCGTCGCCGCGTACATGGACGAGCGTGAGCACCACACCCGCAATTCCGATGCCCAGCGCACAGAGATCGTGCAGGCCATCCTGCGCGGGGAACCGGCTCCACCGGCCGATTCGCCCGACCACCTCGCACACTCGATGGACAACGTCCATGTCGCGCTCGTTCTCTGGACCGACCCCGAGGTGCCGGCGCGATACGCCACCGGTCTGCTGCGTGACTACGCGGCCCAGATCGCGCGCGCACTCGGGGCGCCTCCTCCGCTCCTGATCAGCAGTGGCGTCCACGGTTTGTGGGCCTGGATCGCCACGTCGCATCTCCCGGACATCGCCGCGGTGGCGCCGCCGCCGAGCGCACACCTTCATCTCGCGCTCGGCACCCCCCGCCCCGGTGTGGCGGGCTTTCGGCGCAGCCATCTGGAAGCCTGTGCCGCTCAGCGGATCGCGACCAGCGCACAGAATTCCGGCGCGGTCACCGCCTACCAGGACATCGACCTGGTCTGCCTGCTCACCGGCGACGGCGACATCGAGTCCGTCCGCGCGCTCATCGAACGCGAGCTCGGGCAACTCGCCGATCGCAGCGAGCAAGGCGCCCGCCTCCGCGACACCGTGTTCGAATTCCTCTGCGCCGCGGGCAATATCGACGCGGCCGCGAGCCGGCTCGGCGTGCACGGCAATACCGTCCGGTACCGGCTCAAGCAGGCGGAGCGTCGATTGGGTCATCCGATCGAGACTCGACGGGTCCACCTCGAGCTGGCGCTGCGCTGCCTCGAAGTCTATGGCGAGCAACTACTTCCAGCGCCATAGCCCCCGCGAACAACGGGCGGGCGGGTCGACCCGACACCGCCCGCCCGTTCTCGTCCGCGTCCCTTGCTCAGATCACGGCACCCACATCGGTGCGCACCAGGACATCCACCGCGCGTTCGGCGATCGCGGCGATGGTCATGGACGGGTTGCAGGCCGCGGTGTTGCCGGGCATGAGGGCGCCGTCGAGCACGTAGAGGCCGCGCTGACCGCGTACCCGACCGTCCAGATCGCACACGCTGTCCATGTTCGCGCCGCCGAGCGGATGCCAGGTGGACGGGAAGACCGCGTTGGTGTCGAGCACCTGCGCGCCCGGTCCCGCGATCCGCCGCACGGCGGGGTCGATGTGGCCCACCTGGATAGCCTGGTCGCCGTCGGAGGGCCAGCGCAGTGTCGCGGCATCCGAGCCCGTGTCATAGACGAATTCGCCGCGGCTCTCGCTCACGCCGTAGCCGACCAGCATGGTGCTGCCCGCGTCCATCGACAGCGGTGGCAGCGACGCCTGGATCACCGTGAACGCCGAGTGCGGATCGTCCCAGTTCTTGCTGCCGTAGACGACCGGACCGCCCTGCGCGGTACCGAAACCCGCCGCCGGATCGCGCCAGACATAGATGCGGTCGGCATTGGTGCCCCAGCCCTTGCCCAGTTCGTCCGGCAGATCCGGGATCGCGCCCGTGGCGCCGGCCCGCACCAGCAGGCGGGTGGTGTTGAGGCTGCCCGCGGCGAGCACCAGGGTGCCCGTGGTGATGATCTTGTTCTCCTGAACGACGCCCGCGGTGTCGAGACGGTCGACCCGCACCACCCAGCGACCGTCGGGCGCCCGCTCGATGTCGGTGACCTCGTGCAGGGTCTGCACGTCGACCTTCCCGGTTGCCTCGGCGGCCGCGACATAGGTGACATCGACGGTGTTCTTGCCGCCGTTGTTCACGCCCATCGCGCCGTCGCCGTTGGTGTAGGACGGCGTCATCTCCCCACGCAATTCGGCCAGCGCGTAGTTCCAGTCGATCGGCATCGGGATCTTCGACAGCGGCATCCCGGCCCCGCGCACCCGATCGGCGAAGACCCGTGCGGCCGCGTAGGGCGCGCTGTTGACCAGCTCGTCCGGCGCGGTGGCGAGGCCGAGCATGCGCGCGACGCGGGGGTAGTACACCTGGTCCATCTGCTGCCAATTCAGCCCGGCCGGGAAGTGCGTTTCGAACACCTCGCGGGTCGGCTGGAGCGACATGCCCTGATACACCAGCGATCCGCCGCCGAGACCGGCCGCGCACAGCGCCGTCATCCCGCTGCCCGCGACGGCTTCGACCAGTCCGGTGTAGGGCTCGAACAGCAGTGGCGTACCGAACAGTGACGGGCTGGAGCGATGCCAGAGCAACCGCTTGTCGGGCTGGGTGGCATGCGGGAAGGTCTCCGTGTTCGGCCCGGTGACCCAGCGCTTGCCGCGCTCGAGCATCAGCACCGGCACCCCGGCCTGGGCCAGTCGCAGCGCGGTGACGCCGCCACCGAAGCCGGAGCCGATCACCACCACCCTGCGTTCCTCCCTGGTCAGCGGGACACCACCGGTTCGGGCGGCTATCCCGTTCTGCGCGGCGGCGGCGCGCGACGATGCGAGCAGCAAGCCCGCGGCGGCGGCACCACTGAACAGGGAACGGCGGGTCATCGTAGACATAGCGGTACCTTCATCGTGTCGTTGTCCGGGCACGGGTCAGTCCCCGCGCCGGTTCAGTAGGAGGGACATCAGCCCGATTTCCTGCCCCTGGGTGCGCACCATCTCGCGGGCCGAGCGGTCGACCTCGCCGCCGGTGAGCAGGGCATCGGCAGCGGCGGCCATCTCGACCCCACCGGCGTGATGGCGCCGCATCAGCCGCAGGAAAACGATCTCGGCCTGGGTTCCGCGCGCGACGGAGAGCTCGTCGAGTTCGGCGGCCGAGGCAGACCCCGGCATCGTCCGGTCCGTCTCGGTGCCCGAATGCCGGTGTGTCTGTTCGGCATCCGGCATCCACGCCATCCGGCGCGGATTGACGACGGGTGCGCCGGCCAAGCGGAGCCAGCCGAGCAGCATTCCCAGTTCGGTGCGCTGGCTGTCGGCGATCTGCCGGGCCAGACCGACGACGAGCGGATCAGCGTCGGCGTCGAGCCGCTGGGTGAGCACCAGCGCTTGGCCGTGGTGGGCCACCATGTCCTGCACGAAACCGATCTCGATCTCGTTCAGAACCGCCGGGGCGGTGGCGCCGGCGGGCAGCACGGGCCGCAGCGCCGCACCCATCGCGAGCAGCAGCAGGGCGAGCGCACCGAACGCGGCGAAGCGGAATCCGCTGCGCCTGATCATGATCCGGTGGTCGAGTTCTGGTCGGACGGCGGGGAGTAGACCTGGGGTGACAGCTCCAGCGCCATGAATCCGTTGTCGGCGCAGGTGGTCCAGAGCTGGTTTCCGCGCCATTCCGGCGGCGAGAAGCACCAGTCGGTGGACAGGTCACCGGAGGCCGCCATACCGGTCCGTGGGCTCAGTGCCTGCGCGGGATCGAATTCGCCCCCCAGGATCGCCTGCGCGACCGAGGGTGCCGCCAGGATCGGCAGGCCGATGATCGAGGAGAGCGCATGCGGCGAGTTCGACAGCGCCTGGTTCTCGCCCGTCCGGGCGGGCGGGTTGAAATAGCCGATCTCGGTGACGTTTCCGGGGTCACGCACATCGAAGACGCGGATTCCCGACGAAGTCCAGCCGCACGCCAAGGCCGTGGGATCGGCGGGCCGGTCGGCGGCGCAGTAGTGCGCGTCGTAGGAGAACAGCGAGCCGCCCGCAGCCGAGGCGAGCATCGAGTCCTGGTGTTCGGGCAGGTTGATCTCGAGCTTGATCGAGCGAACGATCCGTGGATGACGCTCGTCGGAGACATCGATGAGTTTGACCCCACCGGATCCGGCTTCGTCGACGGCGAACACGTGGGGTACTCCCCCGTAGGTCACCGGAACGGCGTGCTGTGTCGCCCAGCCGTCCGTCCACGTCAGATCGGCGAGCTCGGGAACCTGCGGCGCGAGGTCGCGCCGCTGGACCGCGCTGATGTCGAGGATCTTCATCCCGCCGAAATTGTTCGCCAGGTAGAGGCGGTTGCCGTCGGGCGAGATGCCGACCCCGTGCATGGACAGGCCGGGCAACCCCTGCCATACCACCCGCGGATTCGCCGGGTCGGTCAGGTCCACCGCGCTGAGCAGGCCCGGCGCGGTGCCCGAACTCCAGTAGGTGCGGCCGTCCGGGGAGAAGCCGCCCTCATGAGCGATGATCGGCAGCGGTTGGGACAGATCGGTTCCGGCACCCGGATTCAGCAGGCGTGGATGCGCGCAGTCGCTGATGTCGTAGACCGAGAGCAGGCCCGCTCCGGTCAGGAACGGGACACCCGCACCGACCAGGAGTTTGCGAGTCTTGTTGACTTTCAAGCTCTCCCAGGTTCCCGCCTGCATCGCGGGCTCGGTCAGCGTCGCGGTGTGCACGGGTGCGGCCGGGTCCCGCACGTCGAGGACCCGCACGCCGCTGTCCGGTCCGAGATGGTGGCCGGGAAAGAGCGTGCCGATGTAGGCGCAGTGCTCGAAAGTCACCGAGGTGATGCCACCGCCCTGTCCGCTCGCGGCACCGAGTAGCCGCATGTTGCACCGGAACCCGTCCCGAGAACGACCGCTGTCGCGGTCGGCGGCGGAAACATCGCCCTGGAGGCCGGGTTCGGGAGCCGAACCGGGCAGACAGTCGATGCGGGTCGCGGACGGCGCGGAATGCGCGGTCACCGCACCGATCGAGGCCAGCAACGCGGCGACGAGTATCAGTCCGGCGCGCCGATGCGCACGGGCAGAAAAAGTGATCATGAGTGCTGTCGTCGCCCCGATCAGAGGCGCCTTTCTCGAGTAGTAACCGTGTTACTGGTCGCAGACGGTACCACTCGAGGGCGGCGGTGAACCCGAATCCGGCAAATCAGTACGGCCCACCCGACACACCTTCACCACCTGCAGGTTCACGACCGCACCCGGTCGCGCCGCTCCCCCTCGACCTCACGCAGGAACGACTCGATGAGATCAACGACCTCCGCGTGGCCGGTATCGACGTCGAAGGCCTCCTCCATCCGCAGGAAGCGGGAGATACTCGACATCAGCAACACCAGGGCGCCGGGCGTGTAGCCGGCCGCGCTCGCGCCGTAGCCGGCGAGGATCTGCGCCACGGCGTCGAGTTGCAGCGAGCGGAATCGCCGCGAGGAATCGGCGATCTCGGCCCGGATCGCCTTCCGGTGGTTTGCCAGCGCGACGAATTCCATGGTCAGTGCGGTGTGCGACTGGTCGTGAATGGAGTCCCACAGCGCCCAGAGCGGCTGGGCCGATTCCAGCGCCCGTAGCTGACGTTCGTAGCTGCGGTCGGCTCCTCGCCGGAACAGTTCGACGAACAAGTTGTCCATGTTGCCGAAGTAGTAGTAGACGAGCGCGGGGTTCACCCCGGCCCTGGTGCCGAGGCGCCGGGAACTGACGGCGGCGTAGCCCTCCTCCAGCATGATGTGCTCGGCCGCGTCCAGCAGCGCGGAGCGGGACGTGGAGTTCTCGGCGTCAGAGCTGTGCTCGGGCTTCACATGCAGACCTGTCTGTCGTGCGACAGGCGCTGTGGCCGGTCGCGTGGATCGCGGTTCATGGTCAGACAGCGCCCAGCGGTGTTGGGGTTCACCAGTTTACGGCCGTGCGGGGCCGCGATCGGTGACAAGGCCGGTTCACGAATCCGACTCTTGACAGTGGTGAGCGCCGTCACGTATATCTTAATCACTCGCTCAAATTGAGCACTCGATTAATAAAGGAACAGGCCTTCTCGGCCATTCCGGCAGCCCACCGACGGCTGGTCCATCGCGACCCACCCCATCCCTGGAGGATGTGCCTCCCCCGCGCCGACCACGGCGCCATCGCGCACCGGGATTCGGCGACGGCCCACCTTGCCGACGAGCAGAGGAACACGGATATGAGCAACACAGCCACAACGGCCTCGGCGGCGGTAGGCGGCCGGTCACCAGCTCGGGTTGCGGTGGTCACCGGCGGCGCCTCCGGTATGGGACTGTCGATCTGCGTGGCGTTCGCCGCTGCCGGACATCGGGTCGCGGTCCTCGACGTGGACGGCGCGGCCGCGCAGCGAGTCGCCGAACAGTTGCGCGCCACCGGCGCGACGGCGATGGCCTGCGCGGTCGATGTCACCGATCGCGACGCGGCCCGGGAGGCGATCGGCAAGGTCCGGGTCGAATTCGGGGCGATCGAAATCCTCGTCACCAGTGCGGGTTCCGTCGATTTCGCGCCGTTCACCGACATCACGCCACAGGCCTGGAACCGCGTTGTCGACGTGAACCTGAACGGGGTGTTCCACTGCGCGCAAGCCGTTGTGCCGGACATGGTCGCGGCCGGATGGGGTCGTATCGTGACGATCTCGTCGTCGAGCGCGCAGCGCGGCTCGCCGGGCATGGTGCACTACACCGCGTCCAAAGGCGCTGTCCTCGCGATGACCAAGGCCTTGGCGCGCGAATACGCCGCCGCCGGTGTCACGGTCAATACTATTCCGCCCTCGGGCATCGATACGCCCATGTCGCGCCAGTCGCAGGCGGCGGGCCATCTGCCCGCCAGTGCCGTGATGGCCGCGGCGATCCCGGTCGGGCACTTGGGAACCGGCGAGGACATCGCCGCCGCGTGCGTCTTCCTGTGTTCGGAGCAAGCCGGCTACATCACCGGGCAGGTCCTCGGCGTGAACGGCGGGTCGGTGATATGAGCCTGTCCGCCGCTGCTCGACTGATGCCCCTGCCGGTCCGGGAGTGGGACGAGAAGACGCGCGCGATGTTGCGCGGACACGTGCAATCGGCCGATCGGTACCTCTCCGGAGCACCCGATGCCCCGGCGATGCCGGGTGTCCTCGGCGTGCTGGCCCACCACCCCGAACTGGCCGGTGCGTGGCTGGCCTACAACGGCCTGCTGATCGAGCGTCCCACCGTCGACCCGCGTGACCGCGAGCTGGTGATCCTGCGGGTCGCCTGGCGCAGCGAGTCGGATTACGAATGGACACAGCATGTTCGGATCGCCATGTCGCTCGGCGTCGACGCTGAGCAGATCGAGGCGGTGCGCTACGGACCGCAGGCGCCGGTGTGGTCGCCGGTGCAACGTGCACTGCTGGCGATGACCGACCAACTGCTGGATCGACATCGCGTCGACGACGCCACCTGGGCCCAGCTCGAACTCCATTTCGACAATCGGCAGCTGATCGAGCTGCTGTTCCTCGCCGGCTCCTATCTGTGTCTGGCGATGGTGTTCAACAGCGTTGCCCTGCAACCGGACCCCGAACAGGAGGAGCGATCATGAGCAAAGTCGCCGACGAACCGGCCGCGCCCCATCAATGGCCGAGACCGCCCGAAGGCACCTGGACCCAGCACTATCCCGAGCTCGGAACGTCGATGATGTCGTTCGAGGATTCGGTGTCGCCCGAGTTCTTCGAACTCGAGCGCGAGGCCATTTTCAAGCGCGCCTGGCTCAATGTGGGTCGGGTGGAACAGGTACCGAAGACCGGAAGTTACTTCACCAAAGAACTCGATGTGGCGCGGTCGTCGATCATCGTGGTGCGTGATCACGACGGTTCGGTCAAGGCCTTCCACAATGTGTGCCGCCATCGCGGCAACAAGCTCGTCTGGAACGAATTTCCCCAAGACGAAACCTCGGGAATGTGCCGCCAGTTCACCTGCAAATACCACGGCTGGCGCTACGGCCTCGACGGCGCGCTGAACTTCGTCCAGCAGGAGAACGAGTTCTTCGACCTCGACAAATCACAGCTCGGCCTGAGTCCGGTGCACTGCGACGTGTGGGCCGGCTTCATCTTCGTCAACCTCGACGCCACGCCGCGCCAGACCCTGCGGGAATTCCTCGGCCCGATGATCACCGATCTGGATGGCTACCCGTTCGACAAGATGACCGAATGGTACGAATTCAGCGCCGACAACCAGAGCAACTGGAAGTTGTTCGCCGACGCGTTCCAGGAGTACTACCACGTGCCCGGGCTGCACTCGCAGCAGGTTCCCAGCGCGGTGCGCACCCCGGGCAAGGGTTTCGAGTGCGCGCATTTCCAGGTCGACGGCCCACACCGGATGGTCTCCACCGGCGGCGCGCGACGCTGGACGATGCCGCCGGAGTTCATGTATCCGATCGAACGAGTGACCCGTAGCGGCCTGGTCGGCCCGTGGGAGTCGCCGGAGTTGGGAGAGCTGCCCAAGGGCTTGAACCCTGGCCGAATCGAGCCGTGGGGCATCGACAACTTCCAGATCTTCCCCAATATCGAGATCCTCATCTACCGCGGCTGGTATCTGCTCTACCGCTATTGGCCGACCTCCTACCACTCCCACCGGTTCGAGGGAATGTTGTGCTTCCAGCCCGCGCGCACAGTCCGCGAACGGGTCGAGCACGAGGTCGCCTCGGTCGTCTTCAAGGAGTTCGCGCTCCAGGACGCGGGCATGCTCACCGGCACCCAGACCGCGCTGGAATCGGCGTATCGCACCGCCGGCCTGACCCAATTCCCGGTCAATGATCAGGAAATCCTGGTGCGCCACTTCCACAAGGCCGTCGCCGACTGGGTCGACGTGTACCGGCACGAGCTCGCCGGGGTCGATGCGCGATGACATCGACCATGCTGCCGCCCGCCTTCGCCGACCTCGAACGGTTCGCCGTCAACTGGTGCCTGCAGACCGAAGCCGAGCGCTACGCCCGCCGCCTGGCCAGCCCCATGCAGGAATTGATCGACTTCTACGACGCGTGCTTCCCGCGCGTCGAGGACGCCCTGTCCTACTGCGACAAGTTCTCGCTCGAGGAATTGCCCGAGGACGCGATACACCTGCTGCACCTGGTGTATTCGCTGGTCATGGTCGCGATGGCCGTCGAGATCTTCCAACAACCCAAGCCCGTCGACAGCGCCGACGCCGAACTCGCGCGCGTCAGCGCTCCCTGGCCGTAGGACACGAAGGAACTTCCATCATGACGATTACCATCGAGAAACTCGGCCAGGCCGTCGGAGCCGAGGTCATCGGCGTCCGGCGCGAGCAATTGCTCGACGACAGCAGCGTCGCCGCGACCGTGATGTCGGCCCTCGAGGAGAACGGAGTGCTGGTCTTCCGGGACCTGCATCTGGATCCCGAAACCCAGGTGGCGTTCTGCCGCACGCTCGGACAGGTGGACACCTCACCCGGGCACCATCCGGTGGAGGGCATCTATCGGGTCAGCCTCGACACCACCAAGAATTCGTCGGCGAGCTACCTGCGCGCGACCTTCGACTGGCATATCGACGGCTGCACGCCCGAAGACGACGCGTACCCGCAGATGGCGACCGTGCTCACCGCCAAGGCCGTCGCCGCCACCGGCGGAGAGACCGAATTCGCCAGCACCTACCGGGCTTTCGACGACCTGAGCGCCGCGGAACAAGATTCTCTGCGTTCCTTGCGCGTGGTGCATTCGCTCGAGGCGTCGCAGCGCGGGGTGAACGCGGACCCGACGACCGAACAACTGGTGGCATGGCGCCGACGTCCGATCAAGGAACACCCGCTGATCTGGACGCACAAAACGGGACGGCGCTCACTGGTTCTCGGCGCGTCGACCGATCACGTCGTCGGGATGCCCGCCGACGAGAGCCGGGCCCTGCTCGACGGTCTGCTGAGCCGCTGCACCGCACCCGATCGCGTCTACCGCCACACCTGGGCGGTCGGGGACACGGTGATCTGGGACAACCGCGGTGTCATCCACCGTGCCGCGCCCTACCCGTCGGGTTCCGCGCGAGAGATGTTGCGCACCACGGTGCTCGGTGAAGAACCGATCGAATAGCCCACCGAATACCGCTTTTTTCAGGAGTACATCATGGCTCGTTGGCCCAAACCCGCAGAGGGTAGCTGGACCCAGCACTACCCCGAACTCGGCACCGCGCCGATGTCCTACGAGGACTCGATCTCGCCGGAGTTCTTCGAACTCGAGCGCGACGCGATCTTCAAACGCGCCTGGCTCAATGTCGGTCGCATCGAACAGCTGCCACGCACCGGCAGCTATTTCACCAAGGAGATCCACGCCGCGCACTCCTCGATCATCCTGGTCCGCGATCGCGACGGCAGCGTCAACGCCTTCCACAACATCTGCCGGCATCGCGGAAACAAGCTGGTGTGGAACGAGTTTCCCCGCGAGGAGACCTCCGGCACCTGCCGCCAGTTCACCTGCAAATACCACGGTTGGCGTTACGGTCTCGACGGCGCGCTGAACTTCGTGCAGCAGGAGAGCGAGTTCTTCGACCTGGACAAGGACAACCTCGGGCTCGCGCGCGTGCACTGCGAGGTCTGGTCGGGATTCATCTTCGTCAATCTCGCCGCGCAACCACGTCAGACACTGCGCGAGTTCTTGGGCCCGATGGTGACCGGTCTCGAGGGATACCCGTTCGACGCGCTGACCGAACGCTATTCCTACCGGGCAGAGGTCGGCGCCAATTGGAAGCTCTACCTGGACGCGTTCCAGGAGTTCTACCACGCGCCGATTCTGCACGGAAAGCAGACGCCCGACAATTTCTCCGTGGCCGCCCAGCAGGCGGGATTCGAAGCACCGCACTACCAGCTCGACGGACCGCACCGGCTGGTCAGCACCTCCGGTGTGGTGACCTGGGAACTCGACGCGTCGATGCGTAAACCGATGGAGGACATCACCCGCAGTGGCCTGTTCGGCCCCTGGGACGTGCCCGATCTCGGTGCGATGCCGGCCGGGCTCAACCCCGCGGGCTGTGACCCATGGGGGCTGGATTCGTTCCAGCTGTGGCCGAATTTCACCATTCTCATCTGGTCCGGCGGCTGGTATCTCACCTACCAGTACTGGCCGACCTCACACAACACTCACATTTTCGAGGGCAACCTGTACTTCACGCCCGCCCGTACCCCCCGCGATCGCGTCGCCCGCGAAATGGCGGCGGTCACCTTCAAAGAATATGGGCTGCAGGACTCTTCGACGCTGGAAGCGACCCAGCTCATGCTCGAGTCGCGCGCGGTGACGACATTCCAGCTCAACGACCAGGAGATCCTGCTCCGGCACCTGCACAAGGTCGCCGCGGACTGGGTCGGCGACTATCAACGCGAGCGTACGGAGGCCGAGCGGTGAGCGCGCAGCTACTGCCGATCGAATTCGCAGATCTCGAGCAGTTCGCCGAGAAATGGTGTCTGGCTGACGAAACCGAACGCTACGACCAGCGCTTGAGTTCCACGATGCCCGACATGCAGCGGTTCTACGACGCGATCGCCGCACGGGCCGAGGACGCGCTCACCTACTGCGACAAGTTCTCGATAGACGACATGCCCGAGGACGCCAAAAACCTGATGTACCTGCTGTATTCGATGATTCAGGTGTCGTTTCCCATCGAGGTGTGGCGACAGCCCCGCATCCCGGACACCGGGTCGGCATCGCTGACCTGCGTGATCGAGCCCGCCCTGTGAGCGGCCGGTCCATCGTGCTGCGGGCCGCTGCCTGGGTCGAGGTCGAGACCGGGCAGCGGCACACGCCGGCGGTGATCGTCGTGGACGGCAACCGGATCACCGCGATCAACCCGGTCGAGGTGCCCGCCGACGCGCAGGTCATCGATCTCGGCGCGCTCACGCTGCTGCCCGGATTGATGGACATGGAGGTCAACCTGCTCATCGGCGGGCCCGACAATCCCTCGGGATTGCCCAACCCGATGCACGGTGTGCAGGACGATCCGGTCTATCGGACACTGCGGGCCTCGGTGAACGCCCGCGTCACCCTGCACGCCGGCTTCACCACCGTCCGCAACCTCGGCCTGATGGTGAAGACCGGCGGCTATCTGCTCGATGTGGATCTGCACCGCGCGATCGAACAGGGCTGGCTCGAAGGCCCACGCATCGTCGCGGCCGGACACGCCATCACCCCGACCGGCGGTCACCTCGATCCGACGATGTTTCAGCGTCTGGCCCCACACATCATGCCGATCACCGTGGAGGAGGGCCGCGCCAACGGCGTGCCGCAGGTCCGCGAGTCCGTGCGCTACCAGATCAAATACGGCGCCGAGGTCATCAAGATCTCCGCATCGGGTGGGGTGATGTCGCACGGCACCGTCGCCGGAGCTCAGCAGTACTCCGACGAGGAACTGGCCGCGATCGTCGACGAAGCGCATCGGGCGGGAGTGCACGTGGCCGCGCACGCCCACGGCGACGCGGGCATCCGCGCCTGCCTGCGCGCCGGGGTCGACTGCATCGAGCACGGTTCCCTCGCCGAGGACGACACCATCGCGCTGATGGTCGAGCAGGGCACCTTCCTGGTGCCCACGAGCTACCTCTCCGAAGGGCTCGATGTCTCCAAAGCCGCACCCGCGCTCCAGAAGAAGGCCGCCGAAGTCTTCCCACGGGCGCGCGAAACCTTGCGCAAGGCCATCCGCGCCGGCGTCAAGATCGCCTGCGGCACCGACGCGCCCGCGGTTCCGCACGGCCACAACGCCAAAGAACTGTGGGCACTGGTCGACCGCGGCATGACGCCCGCGCAGGCACTGCGCGCGGCGACGATCACCAGCGCCGAACTGATCGGCGTCGACGACCGAGGGCGGCTGGCACCCGGGCTGCTGGCCGACATCATCGCCGTACCCGGGGACCCCACCGCCGACATCACGACCATCGAGGACGTGCGGTTCGTGATGAAAGACGGCCGGGTCCACAAGAAGCCCTGATCAGCGAAACCCGCTCGCCCGCAGTACGAATACGCGCATCAGATCCGAGGTAGCAATGTCGCCACGTCATCAGCTCTATATCGGCGGGCACTGGGTCGACCCAGCCACCGACGAGACGGTCGAGGTGATCTCACCGCACACCGAGCAGGTCATCGCCCGGGTCGCCGACCCGACGACCGCGGATGTCGATCGCGCGGTCACGGCCGCGCGCGCGGCATTCGACACCGGACCGTGGCCCCGCACGGACCCGCAGGAACGCGTGGCGATCATCCGCGAACTGGTGCGGTATTACCGCGCCCGCGAAGACGAACTCGCGCAGCTGATCACCACCGAAATGGGTGCGCCGATCACCTTCTCGCGCTCGGCGCACGCCAAGCTGCCCGGCATCATGATGAGCGCTTTCGCCGACATCGCCGCCGGCTACCGATGGCGCGACACCAGAGCCGGGTTCCTCGGCCGTGACGTGGTCGTCGGCCACGAACCAGTCGGGGTCGTAGCCGCGATCATTCCCTGGAACATGCCGATGTTCCTGATGGTGGGCAAGCTGATTCCCGCACTGCTCGCTGGATGCACGGTGGTGCTCAAACCGTCGCCGGAGACGGCCCTCGACGCGCATCACATGGCCGAACTGCTCGATCAGGTCGGGTTGCCACCCGGGGTGGTCAGCATCCTGCCCGCCGGACGGGAAGTCGGCCGGCACCTGGTCGCGCACTCGGGCGTGGACAAGGTCTCGTTCACCGGATCCACCGGGGCCGGTCGGCAAGTCGCCGAGGTCTGCGGCGCGGCGCTGCGCAAGGTCAGCCTCGAACTCGGCGGCAAATCAGCCGCGGTGGTGCTCGACGACGCCGATCCCTATGCCGTGGCCACCGGCATGACGGTGGCCGGGCTGATGAACAGCGGCCAAGCCTGCGTCGCCCAGACCCGAGTCCTGGTCCCCCAGCACCGCCGAGACGACTTCGTCGACGCGTTGGTGAGTGTGATCGAAAACCTCACCGTCGGTGACCCGTTCGATCCAGCGACCCGAATCGGTCCGATGGTCTCGCACCGTCAACAGCAGCGCGTGCGGGACTACATCGACCTGGGTCAGCGCGAAGGTGCCCGCCTGCTCGTCGGCGGCAGCGACCTGCCCGAGGGCATCGAGCGCGGCTGGTACGTCCGGCCCACCCTGTTCGCCGACGTGGACAACTCCATGCGGATCGCGCAGGAGGAGATCTTCGGTCCCGTCCTGAGCGTGATCGCCTACGCCGACGACGAACACGCCCTGCACCTGGCCAACGACAGCGAGTACGGGCTATCGGGCTCGGTGTGGTCCCCCGATATCGAGCGCGCCACGGCGATCGCCCAGCGGGTGCGCGCGGGCACCATCGGCATCAACGAGCCCTACAGCATGGATCCCGTGGCGCCCTTCGGTGGCGTCAAGAACAGCGGCATCGGCCGCGAGTTCGGCGCCGAGGGCCTCGAGGGCTACCTCGACACCGTGTCGCTGTCGACGCGTCCCGCGGCGAATTCCGCTCTGCCGCAGGCGACTATCCACGCGACGGTGCCATCGAGCGGAATCCGCGGCACATGAGCGGCCGGGGCCGGGAATTTCGATCAGGGCAGCTTGATCGCCGACATGTACATCTCGAGGATCGGCCCGTAGAGGTCGACGCTGTCCAACTCGGTGCCGAGCACGACGGAGGGCGTCGTGTGGATGAGCACCCGCGCCATCGTCATCGGCGGAATCAGCGAGGTCGCTCCCAACCGGTCGAGATTCTCGATGATGAACTGCCCCAGGGCTTCCACTGTCTCTTCCCGCCGGGCGGCGACCCGTTCCCTGACCTCGGGGTTGCGCAGCAGATACAGGGTGAATTCCATCCCCAGCGCGGCGTGCTCGGTGCCGCGGTCGGCGCCGAGCCGGCGCCACAGCTCGCCGACTCGGTCCAGCTCTTCGGCTCCCACCTTCGACGCCGCCGCCAAAACCTCGGTGAAGGTGTCGAAGTAGCGCTGCATGTAGCGATCGTTCACGCCGAGGAACAGTTCTTCCTTGGTGGCGAAGTGCTTGTAGATCGCGCCCTTGGTGTAGCCGGCGGCATGCGCGATGTCATCGAGTGTGGCCGCCGCGAAGCCCTTTTCGGCAAATACTTCTTCGGCGGCCTCCAAGAGCAGCCCCCTGGTGCGCTCGAGTCTCCGATCTCTGGTCCACCGCTCAGCCATGTCAGCGATTATGGCACGAATCCAAGAAACTCCTCAGTATCTGAGATTCTCGGTGGTATATTTCTGGTTGTACGGATACTTCAGGAGCGTGATCGATGACTCCCCCATCGACTTCCACGGCCATCGCCGATTCCATTCCGAATTTCGAGCGCATAGACGCACATCGGACCACCACAATTCATCGAGGAGGTGCGCTGTGAGCGGACCGTCGGAGCCGAAAAAGGGAACCACCGTCACCGAGCCACTCAGCAACGTGGCCACCCTCGGCGCAAAAGTTCAGCCGACCAGCAAAGCCGTCAAGATCTGGGCCACACTCGGTGGGCTGATCCTCGCCTTGCAGATATATGTGTGGCTTCGCTGGATTACCGGCCCCAATTTCGAACGTGTGCCCACCGGACCGAGCGATCCGCCGACCTTCATGAAGGTGATTCTCACCGTCTGGACGGCGGTGATCCTGCTCGGCCTGCCGATCGGCCTGTATTTCTTCATCATCCGGCCATGGCTGCGGGAACGGCGAATAACGCTCGACGGCATGCTGTTCGTGGCCTGCGGTCTGATGTTCTTCCAGGATCCCCTGCTGAACTACTTCAATACGTGGAGTACCTACAACACCTGGATGTTCAACCGGGGCTCGTGGGTGCAGGACGTGCCGGGCTGGCAATCCTATGGCGAACCGGGCGCCATGATGGCCGAACCGATTTTGATGAACGCACCGGGCTATTCGTACGGCGTCCTGCTGTGCACGATCCTCGGCTGCTGGGTGATGCGAAAGACCAAGCAGAGGTTCCCGAATATCAGCACCATGGGGCTGATCGGCGTGCTGCTCGTCTGGACATTCTTCTTCGATCTCGTCATCGAAGGTTTGTTCCTGATGCCGATGGGCCTTTTCACCTATCCCGGCGCACTCCAGGCATGGTCGATCAACGCCGGCACCTATTATCAGTGGCCACTGTACGAAGGGCTGATGTGGGGCGGTGTTCAGGCCGCCCTCTGCTCGCTGCGCTATTTCACCGACGACCGCGGCCGGACCGTCGTCGAACGTGGCTTGGACCAGATCCAGGGCGGATTCGTCCGACAGCAGTTCACGCGTTTTCTGGCGATCTTCGCGGCGGTCAGCACCTTCTTCTTCGTGGGCTACAACCTGCCCGCGCAGTTCTTCGCCCTGCACACCGATCCCTGGCCCGAGGACATCCAGAAGCGCTCGTACTTCAACATGGGTATCTGCGGTGAAGGCACCGACCGGCTCTGCCCGCATCCCGATCTGCCGGTCCCTTTCCGTAACAGCGGCTACATAGATTCGAACGGGAAACTCGTTCTGCCCGACGGTGCGGAATTGCCGAAGATCATTCCCTTCGCCGACACCGACAAAGGAAACTGACATGACCAGTCGATCCAGCGCTGTACTCGACGTTCCGCGGGCACCGTTCTATCGGGCAGTCGGCGACGAAGTCGAGGTCTTCCGGGCGGCGGCCGTCGGCGGCCTCCCGCTTTTGCTCAAGGGCCCCACGGGCTGCGGAAAGACCCGCTTCGTGGAAACCATGGCCGCAGAGCTCGGCCGCGACCTGATCACCGTCGCCGGACACGAGGATATGACCTCGGCGGATCTGGTCGGACGTTTCCTGCTCAAGGGCGGCGAAACGGTCTGGGTGGACGGGCCTTTGACGCGGGCGGTGCGGTCGGGCGCCATCTTCTATCTGGACGAGGTCGTGGAGGCGCGCCAGGACACCACCGTGGTGATCCACCCGCTCGCCGATCACCGCCGCGAACTTCCGGTCGACCGACTCGGCGTGACCTTGCCGGCGGCGCCCGGGTTTCAGCTGGTGATCTCCTACAACCCCGGCTATCAGAGCGTGCTGAAGAACCTCAAGGAGTCGACTCGGCAGCGCTTCGTCGCGATCGAACTCGGCTTCCCGCCCCCCGAGATCGAGCGCGAGGTGATCGCCCACGAAGCCGGGGTCGACGCCGAGACCGCGCGGTCACTGGTCGCGGTCGGCAGCGCCATCCGCAACCTGGACAACTCGCCGCTGCGCGAGGTGTCCTCCACCCGAATGCTGATCCTCGCCGGCGGCCTCGTCGCGGGCGGATTGCCCCTGCGTACCGCCGTGCAATCGGCTGTGGTGCAGGCGCTCTCGGATGACGCGGATATCGTCGCCGCCCTCGGCGAACTCGTCGACGCCGTCCTCGGCCGGCCATGACCGACAACGATCCGAACGGGCCCGAGCGGTTCAGGCTCCTGGCCACCCATCTCGCCGGCAGATCTGTGGGTATCGCAGAGCTGCCGGCGGGCGGGATCCCGTATACGAACGGCCGGATCGTGTTCGTGTCGGGCGGTGCGACCGATGCCGAGCAGCGGCGCGAAGTGCTCGTGCAGAGCGCGCTGCTCGGCGCCGGGAGCCTGGATCCGGCGTCGGTGCGGTCATTGCGCGGGCGTCCGACGGCGGCTCGCCGCTATCTGGCGCTCGAAGGCCGTCGCGTCCTCACCGAGCTCGCCCAACGGCTTCCGCTCGCCACCGAGGTCGGGCTCTGCGGCACGCCCACGACCACGACTGCCGCGGATTCCCTCGCGGCAGCCAAGGGGAAAACGCCCGTCGAGGAGCCACCCGCCTGGTTCGGTACCCTCAAACCCTCCCAGTTGGTGGCCTCGGATCCCGGCCCGGGCGGGCGAGCGAGCGACCGCGAGCTGCGCCTGGAATTCGACCTCAGCGAGGTCCCCGAGGCCGACGACGACATCGAGGACAGCGTCGAGAAGTCCGACGAGAGCAAGATTCTCAAACTCTTCGAGAATCCCCTCTTCAGCGGCAAGTCGGCGATGGAATTCCTGCGCAAGGCCATGGGCAGTTCACGTTCCGACGGTGACTCGCCCGGCGGCACCGAGGCACCGGTCAGCGCGATACGGCGAGCGCGGATGGTCGGGCCCAACGCCCGGCCGCTGCCCACCCGGATCACGTTCACCGACGCCGACAAGCCGGGCGCCGCCGCCGGAATCGGCGGCGCGCTCCATCCCGAGTGGGACGTGTTCAACAACCGGTACAAACCGGATTGGTGCCGAGTCGTCGATTTCCCGCTGACCGCTCCCACCGATATCGCGGCAGCGCGCGTGCCGGAAGACGATGTGCTGCGGCGGCGGCTGGCTCGGGTCGGGCTCGGCCCGAAGGTGCTGCGCGGGCGAACCGACGGGGACGAGCTCGATATCGAGGCGCTAATCGACCTGTTCGTCGATCTGCGTTCGGGCTACTCGCGGCCGGAGAACGTGTACCTCGAACACCGCAGGCTCGAACGCAATCTCGGCGTCATGATCCTGCTCGATGCCTCCGGATCGTCCACCGACGCCGATCTGGAAGGGCTGTCCGTGCACGAGCACCAGCGGCGCGCGGCCGCCACCCTGGCCGTGACGCTCGAAGAGCTCGGTGACCGCGTCGCGGTGTACGCCTTCCGCTCCGAGGGTCGCCACGCGGTGTACCTCCCGGCGATCAAGACCTTCGACCAGCGCTTCGGCGCTGTCGGTCGAGCCAGACTCAATCAGCTCGCGCCCTCGAACTACACCCGTCTCGGGGCAGGGATCCGGGGCGCGGGCGAAATTCTCAAACACGAAGCGGGAACACAGAATCGGCTCTTGGTGGTGCTGTCGGACGGCTGCCCCTATGACGACGGCTACGAAGGCCGCTACGCCGAGGCCGACGCCGCGAAGGCGCTGGAGGAACTGCGCGCCGAAGGCGTGGCGTGCCTGTGCCTGTCCATCGGCGCCACCACGCCCGCCGACGCCCTCGAACGCGTCTTCGGCTCCGTCGGTCATGCCGGCGCGGCCACCCTGAGCGAACTGAGCCCGCGCATGGACGAACTGTTCCTGGCCTCCCTTCGCGAACTCGCCGCGCCCACACCGGGCTGACGCGACATCGACATCGGAAAGAGAGTTCGCAGTGGAACCCAGCGCATCCGCGGTCACCGAGATCAAAGACTGGTCCAAGCAATACACCCGGCGCCACCCCGTCGCCGCGCTACAGACCGTCGGACGACAGGTCGAACTCGGCCGGGATGCCTTTCGCTACCTGGTCACCGATATCGCGGGGCGCCGCTTTCCGTTCGACGAATTCGTCGGGCAGGCGATGTTCATGGTGAAGACCTCCCTGCTGCCGACCGTGGCAGTGGCAGTGCCGATCAGCGCGACCCTGTCCATCCAATTCGGCTTGCTGGCAGGACAAGTCGGTGCGACGGCACTGGCCGGTGCCGCGAGCGGCCTGGCCGTGATCCGCCAGTCGGCGCCGCTGGTCACCGCGATTCTGCTGGCGGCGGCGGTGGGCTCGGCGCTGTGCGCCGATCTCGGGTCACGCAAGATCCGCGAGGAGATCGACGCCATGGAGGTGATGGGGGTCTCGGTGCTGCGCAGGCTCGTGGTGCCGCGGCTGGCCGCCGGGATCCTGATCGCGATGGCGCTCACCGCGGTCAGCTGTTTCGTCGGATTTCTCGCCGGCTACCTGTTCAATGTCTATGTCCAGGACGGTACGCCGGGCAGTTACATGGCGACCTTCTCCTCCTTCGCGACCTCGGGTGATCTGTATCTGGCGATGGTCAAGGCCGCGGTGTTCGGCGTGATCGTCGTCGTCATCGCGTGCGAGAAGGGCCTCAACACCCGGGGTGGGCCCGGCGGCGTGGCGAATTCGGTCAATGCCGCCGTGGTGGCGTCCATCGTGGTGCTGATGGTCGTCAATCTCGGATTCACCCAGATCTACACGATGCTGTTCCCGAGGACGACGCTGTAATGGCCAGCGTGTATCGCCCTCCCGGCGTGCGGGCCGTGCTCACCGTGGCGGCCGGGCCGTGGCACGGTGTCATCCGGTTCGGGCACATGTTCACGTTCTTCGTCCGCGCGGTGGTCTCGATACCGGTGGCGCTGCGCCACTACAGCCGCGAATCGCTGCGCATTCTCTCCGATGTGACCTGGGGCAATGGCTCGCTCATCGTCGGTGGCGGAACGGCGGGAGTGATGATCATCCTGGGCGCAGCCGCCGGCGGCATCGTCGGCATCGAGGGCTTCAACGCCTTGAAACTGCTCGGCATGGAGCCCGCGACCGGCATGATCGCCGCGACCGCGGCCACACGCGAACTCGCCCCGATCATGGCCTCGATCGCCTTCGCCGCGCAGGCGGGGTGCCGGTTCACCGCGCAGTTGGGCGCGATGCGGATCGCCGAGGAGATCGATGCCCTCGACGCGATCGCGATCCGACCGGTGCCCTTCCTGGTCTCGACGCGGTTGATCGCCTCGATCGTGGCGGTGATCCCCCTGTTCCTGGCCGCGCTGGCCGCGGACTACCTGGCGGTCGAACTGTTCGTCGGGCTCGTCGGCGGACAATCCTTCGGCACCTACGCCCACTATTTCGACCTGGTGCTCAGCGGTACCGACGTCGTGTACTCGCTGCTGAAGGCGATCGTGTTCGTCACCATCACCACCACGATCCAGTGCTACTTCGGCTACTACGCGCGCGGCGGGCCACAGGGGGTCGGCGTCGCGGCCGGGCGGGCGATGCGCGCCAGCATCACGGTGATGATCTCGGTGAATCTGTTGATGACGTTGGCGCTGTGGGGTTTCGACGCCGGCTCCAGGATCAGTGGGTAACGCGATGTCGATAGTGTTCGAGTCCGATGACAGGCATCTGAACAACACCAAGCTGTTCGTGCGCGGGATCGCCGCGCTGACCGTCGTCGCCGCCACCGTCGCGGCGATGGTCGCCCGATCCGAAGGCGCGTTCGCGCAGACGATCGAGGTCACCGCGATGCTGGTCGATGTGGGCGACGGGTTGCCGAAACGATCCGACGTCAAATATCGCGGCATCCTGGTCGGCACCGTGCAGGAGGTGGTCGCCGCGGACCGCGCCCACCCCAACAGGGTGCGCCTCGAGCTGATGCCCGAGCACGCGGCCACCATTCCGGCGACGGTGACAGCACGGGTCGTCCCGAGCAACGTGTTCGCGGTGCCCTCGATCCAGCTCATCGACAACGGGCCGGGCCCCGCGCTGCGCGCCGGAGCGTCGATACCGGAGGACCACAGCCGAGCCAGTGTGCAGCTGCAGACCTCGCTCACCGCGTTGAGCCGCATCGTCGACGCGGTAGGACGTCCCGACGCCGATCCCACCGTCGGGATCCTGGAAACCGTCGAACGCGCGACCCGCGGCCGCGGCGCGGACGCGCTGGCAGCGGGCACCCAGCTCGCGCGCATCGTGCGGGCCTACGACGCCGAACTCTCGGGCTCCTCCGACGACGCCGCGTTGCTCACCGGGCTCTCCGACGCGGTGCTCGGACTCCAGGAATCGGCTCCCGATCTGCTCGCCGCGCTCCACAGCGCGGTCACGCCGCTGCGCAGTGTCGCCGAGCAGCGAATCCGCCTGTCCGAGTTGCTCACCGGCGGTATCGCGACCACCACGACAGTCGGCACCGCGCTGAACAATCGAACCGACACTGTCATCGACCTCAATTCCAGACTGGGCCCGGTGCTGCAGCTACTCGCCGCGGGCAGCGGCAACTTCGTGCAGATGACGACCTCGCAGACCCGGATCGCGCAGGTCTTCGCGCGCGACTTCTGGCAACCCGCGACCCAGAGCGGCACCGCCAAGGTGATCGTCGAGCTCACCCCGCACAAGCAATACACCCGCACCGACTGCCCGCGGTACGGCGAACTGGCCGGTGCGAGCTGCGCGAACGGGCCCGCCGCGGGGCCACCGGTCATCGGGGCCGCCGACCAGTCGGTGAACACGCTCACGCAGCGCGACATTGTGGCCGAAAGCCTCGGTCTACCAAGGGAAGCCGCGAGCCTGGCCGAATTGCTCGGCCTGACGGTGCCCGCCCCACCACCCACCGGAGAACCACGGTGAAAATGACACGCGACCTCGCCGGACTGACCGCTTTCCTGCTCGTCGCCGCCCTGCTGATCTGGATGGTCCGAGTGACCCTGCAACGTGATGTCATCGGTGACACGCACGCCTATTCCGCGGTGTTCAGCGATGTCTCAGGACTGCGCGTCGGCGACGATGTCCGGGTCGCCGGAGTACAGGTCGGCCGGGTGGACTCCATCCGCATCCATGGTCCCGATGCCGAGGTCGGCTTCCGGATTCAACGAGATCAGCCCGTCTACGGCAACACCATCGCCTCGGTCACCTATCAGAATCTGATCGGACAGCGCTATCTCGGGTTGAGCAGAGCCGAATCCGGCGATCCGACGGCGCTGGCGGCCGGTGCGCGGATCCCACTGGAGCGCACCGAACCGAGCTTCGATCTGTCGGGGCTGCTCAACGGATTCCAGCCGTTGTTCAGCGCCCTCGACCCTGGCGACGTCGACAATCTGACCTCCGCGCTGATCCGCGCCCTCCAGGGCGACGACGGCGCGGTCGCCGCCCTGATCACCGAGACCGCGACCCTGGTGCAGTCCTTCGCCGGGCCGGACCAGATCCTGGGCACCCTGATCGACAACCTGTCGGCGGTCATGACCACGCTGGCCGTGCAGAGCGCCGGGCTGCAGACGACGTTCACCCAGACCCGCAAGATCTTCGACGCCCTCGAATCCCGCCGTGACACGCTGCTGGACCAGACCGCGCGGATCTCCACCGTCGTCGCCGACGCCGCCGCGGTGGTCGACGGCGCGAGTCCGTCGCTGACGGAGTTCATGAACCGCGAACCCGGCTTCGCGCGGCACTTCGTTGACGGGAAGGAACGTTTCGCCTTCCTCGGCTTCAATATTCCGTTGCTGTTCCAGGCGATGATCCGGGCCACCGACGCGGGCGCTTTCGTCAACGCCTATGTGTGCGATATCAGTTTCAGCATCATCCCCGGCATCGATCCGGTGATCGCGCAGATCCTGGGCGGCGCCTCCCCGACCGGTCGGCCCCAGCACTCCGCGATCTGTAGGTAGGACCCATGAAGACACCACTGCTCGCCCGCGTCTCGGCGCGCCGAGGCGCCAGCACGATCGCCGCCGACAAGTCGTTGCGCACCGGCCTCATCGCCGTGCTCTCGGTGGTGCTGGCGCTGCTCGTGCTGGTCGTGGTCAATTCGCTGAACCTGGGCACCCGCACTGTGCGGGCCGATTTCGCGCAAGCCGCGGGAATCGCCGCCGGTGACCCGGTGACCTGGGCGGGTATTCCCGTCGGCACGGTGACCGGCACCCGGCTCGCCGGCGACCACGTCGAAGTGAGCCTGTCGGTCGACGACGAGGTCACCCTCGGCGCCGATGCCGCGGCCGCGATCAAACTCACCACGCTGCTCGGTTCGCGCTATGTCGAACTGCGCTCGTCGGGCAGCGGCGAGCTACGCGACAATCGAATTCCGTTGTCCCAGACCACGGTTCCCTACGACCTCGAGACCGCGCTGCAGGACGCGACCACGACCTTCGACCAACTCGACGCCGACCAGATCGCCGAGTCGATGACATCGCTGTCGCGCGGACTCGACGGCATGCCGTCGCTGGTGCCGGGCATCCTGCGCGATATCCGGTCGCTGTCGACCACCATCGCGACCCGACGCGACCAAATCGGCACGCTGCTCACCAGTACCGACCAGGTCAGCACCGTGATCCGCTCCCAGCAAGCCGAACTCGCCTCGGTGGTGGGTCAGGGCGGCACGGTGCTGCGCCAGATCATCGCCCGCCAGGACGCGCTACGCCGACTACTGGACGCGATCACCACGCTGGTCGCGCGGCTGGAACCGATCGTGGTCGATGACCAGGCCGAGATCGAACAATTGCTGACCGACCTGCGCGACATGACCGCGATGATGGCGGGCCACGACGACCTGCTGCGCAACATCCTGCAGATCCTTCCGGTCCCCTGGCGCATGTTCGCCAACGCCACCGGCACCGGTGCCGAACTCAACGCCAACGCCCCCGACGGCGCCTTCATCGACTCGTGGATGTGCGCTCTGAGTGCCGTCGCCGTCGAGTCCGGCCGCGCCCCCTATCACCAGGACTGTCGATGAAAGCCCTGCTGTCCACCCTGAAACTGGCCGCGATCACGGTAACCGCCGCCTGTCTGACCAGCTGCTCGGTCGGTTCCCAGGCGGACACCACCACCATCACCGCCGAATTCGCCAATGCCAACGGACTTTACGAGGGCAACCCGGTCTCGGTGCTCGGCATGAAGGTCGGGCGAATCGTCCGGATCGAGGCCCGCGGCACCGAGGTCGTCGTCGAGATGAGAGTCGACAGCGCGATCCAGCTACCGGCCGACGTGCAGGCAGTCACAATCTCGGATTCGCTGCTCACCGACCGTCACGTGGAACTCACCCCGGTCTACCGCGGCGGACCGACCCTGCCCGCGGGTGCGGTGCTCGGCACCGCCCGCACGAAGTCGCCGGTCGAGTTCGACGCTCTGCTGTCGATGGCGCAGAAGTTGTCGGCCTCGCTGGGCGGTGACGGCAAGGGCGCGGGACCGGTCGCCGACCTGATCGATCTGGGGTCCGCCGCGACCACGGGCAACGGCGACGAGATGCGGGCAGCCCTCGGCGAGCTCTCCCGGGCGTTGCGGCAGGGCCAGGACAACGGGGCCGCCACCCGCGACGCGATCACCACCGTCGTGACCAACCTCGACGAGCTGACCGCGGCCGCCGCGCGCAATGACGCGACGCTGCGCGAATTCGGCGGCGCCGTGGCACAACTCACCGATTTCCTGGCCGAACAACAGCTGGGTGCCGGCGAGACCGGCGCCGCGCTGAACCGGATCATCAGCCAGGTCACCGAGCTGCTCCGCCGCCATCAGGGCACTATTTCCGGTCTGGCCACCAACGCGAACACGGTGACCGGTTCCCTGGCCGCCTACGACTACAACCTCGCCCAGTTCCTCGACGTGTTCCCGATGGTCGTCGACAACGCCTACAACTCCGTCGACCCGAATGTCCGTGCGCTGCGCGCCGGCGTGGACGTCAACCGGCTGCTGCTCGACGGTCAGATGGTCAAGGAGGTCTGCAATCTGCTGCAACTACAGAACCATGGCTGCGCGACCGGAACCATGCGCGATATGGGACCGGATTTCGGTATCACCGCCATCCTGGCGGGCATCGCGGGAAAGAGCGGCCGATGACATCTCGCACCCCGATAGCGCCCCGGCTCGTGGTCGCCGCCGCGCTCGCCTTGTCCGCCAGCGGATGTGCCACGGGGCTGGACCAGTTGCCGCTGCCCGCACCGGGGCTCGGCGGCGACACCTACACCCTCACCGCGACCTTCTCCAACGCGCTCAATCTGCCCATGAAGGCGAAGGTGACGCTCAACGGCGCCGATATCGGTCAGGTCGAGTCCATGTCGGCCCGCGACTACACCGCCCTGGTGACCCTGCGCATCACCTCGTCGGTCCGGTTGCCCGTCGGCACCTCGGCGCAACTGCGGTCGGCCACCCCGATGGGCGACGTCTTCGTGGCGATGAAGCCGCCGCCGGTCGTCGAGCCCGGCGGCGCGGTACTCGACGACGGTGCCGCGATCACCCTCGAGTCGACTTCGGCGGCCTCGACGATCGAGGAAATGCTCACTCGCGCATCACTTCTGGTCAACGGCGGCACCATCCAGTACCTCACCACCGTCGTCGCCGCGCTCAGCGACCACGTCGGTGGCCGCGGTGACCGGCTCGCCGCGCTGCTCGACGAGACCCGAGCACTGCTGCGCGGCCTCGCCGATCGCACCGACCAGATCAACGGCGTCCTGCACGGCGCGGCCGATCTCAGCGCGACGGTGGCGGCCCAGCAGTCCACCCTCGCCGACACCGTGGCCGCGGCCGGACCAGCCGTCGAGACCCTCGCCGAGAACACCGATTCCCTGGTCACCTTGGTCGATCGCGTCCATACGATCGCCACCCAGCTCGCGCGGTTCCCCAGTGTCGCGGGCACCAACAACACGAGTATGGCCGCCAACATCAACCGATTGGCCGCCGGGCTCAATGCCGCGGCCCTCAATCCGGAGGCCGACCTCGACTCGGTGAACGAGATGATCAAGATCGTGCTCAAGATGATCAGTGGTCCCAATGGGCACGTCGCGGTCGACGTCGCCCAGCTCGCGATTCCCGACCCGGCGAATCCGGGCGGTGTCGGCGGCCGAGCTCCTGATATCACCGACTGGACCGCCTTCGTCGGCTCGCTCCAGCACATGATCGATCGGCTGGGCGTCCGGCTGGCAGGAGCACCGCGATGACCACGACACCCCGGCCGAGCCGGATGGAAACACCGGCCCGCGCGCTCGTCGGGGTCGTCCGGGCCGCACACCGGCATCGATCCGTGGTCTCGCTGCTCGGACTGCTCGCCATCCTCACCGGCGCCTGTTCGCACCTGCTTCTGTCCACCTTCGGCGTCGATCCGCTCGATCACCCGTATCGAGTTCGCGTCGAACTCACCCAGTCCGGCGGACTGCTGCCCGGACAGGAAGTGACCGTGCGTGGTGTGCGGGTCGGACGGGTGGACTCGGTGCAGGTGGTGAACAAGAAGGTGATCGCTGTCGCCGCCATCGACGAGGACGTGCGGATCTCGGTGTCGGGGCAGGTGCGGGCCGCGGCGCTCTCCGCGGCCGGCGAGCAGTATCTCGACTTCCTGCCCGCGAGCAACGACGGCCCGTATCTGACCGACGGGGCGCTGGTCACCGCCGACCGCACCTCCACCCCCGTGCCGATGTCGGACATGCTGCAAAGCCTCAGCGGCACCCTCGCCCAGATCGATCCCGACCGGCTCGCGACCATTTCGCGGGAGTTGGGTGTCGGTCCGGCCGGGCCCGACAAACTGGCCGACATCATCGACGGTGGCACGTTCCTCATCTCCACGCTCGACACGGTGCTGCCCAACACCGTGAACCTGTTGCGCAACAGCCGAGTCGTGGTCGCGGCCCTACACGACGGTCGCAGCACCCTGCGGTCCACCTCCGCGAACCTCGCGGCCGTGCTCGGCGGCATGGCGTCGATGACCGACGGCTACGAACAACTGCTGACGCAGACGCCGCCGCTGCTGACCGAACTCGACACCATCCTCGCGCAGAACTCACCGACGATGGTGCAGTTGCTGGGCAATCTCGTCACCGTCTCGCAGGTCGCCTACTCCCGGATTCCCGCGCTGGAGGAGTTCTTCTTCCCCCGCCAGCGCGCTGGATCCGCCCTCGATGCGGTGGCCTCGGCGTTCCACGACGGCGGTGTCTGGGCACTGGCCAGCATCTACCCCCGCTACGCCTGCGACTACAACGTGCCGCGGCGGGGCGGCTCGGTCCCCGATTACGCGCCGCCCTATCTCCACGCGGACTGCACCGACCCCGATCCCACGCTCATGCCGCGCGGCGCCCGCAACGCGCCGCGACCGGCCGACGACCCCGTTCGCCCGCCGCCGCCCGTCGATCCCTTACAGACCGCCGAGCAGGCCCCGGTGGGACCGCTGACCATTCCCACGCCGTACGGCGGCCCCTACACACCGGGTCCCCGGTGACGGTGCCATCATGAGTGCATGGCCGCTCCCGATCCCGACGCGACGAGTGTCGGCAAAAGTGCGCGGCCCACCCACGCCGACGTCGCCCGGCTGGCGAACGTGTCGACCGCGACCGTCAGCTACGTCCTGAACAACTCCGCGGGCAAACGAATCTCCGCACGTACCAGGGAGGCGGTCTACCGCGCCGCCGGACAGCTCGGCTATCGCCCCAATGTCGCCGCCCGCAACCTCGCGCGTGGCGAGAGCGGGGTGGTGCTCTCGGTCCTGCCGCGGGTCGCGGTGGGCGACATGCCGATTCAGGCGGGCAGCTTGATGGCCACCGCACTCGCGCAGCACGGTTTGCTCCAGGTGCAGATCTTCGAGACCGAGGACCACGAGCGCATCATCGATGCGATCGACAATCTCGATCCGATCGCGGTGGTGAGCCTGTTCCCGTTGAGCAGTGACGCACGCGGCAAGGTGCAGGCCGCGAAGGTGCCGCTGATCGAGATCGGGCTGCTGCCCGCGCTCGGCGATCCCTTGCTCACCGTGGGGGCGATGCGCGTCGGGCACCTGGTCTCGCGTGGGCATCGCAAGATCGCGTTCGGACGCACCGACGTCGCCAAATGGCGTGCCCTCGGCGACTATTGGCTCCAGGGGCTCGTCGACGCCGCGCAAGCGCACAACCTGCCGCCGATCACCGTGCACGAGGTCACCGCGAGCAACGCGGCCGAGGTGGTCACCGGTTGGGTACACGCCGGGGTGACCGCCGTCTGCGCGCAGAGCGACGAGATCGCGGGCTTGGTTCTGCACGGTCTCCGGGAGGCCGGACTGCGCTGCCCGCAGGACCTCGCGGTGATCGGCATCGACGCCAATCCCATGGGGGCGCTGTGTGATCCGCCGCTCACAACGGTGGAGTACAACCCCGCCGCGGTCGCCGATGCCGCGATCGCCGCTGTCCTCACCGAACTGGGATATCCGGCACCCCCCGCGCCACAGCCGACCGATGTCGCCCGCCTCATCGTGCGGGCTTCCACCTAGCTTCCCGCTTCCTCACCAGAGCCCCTTCGGGGTCTGGACACCTCGATGGTTATGCGCTTAACCTAGCGACGACGGTGGATTCCGCGTACCGAATCCGTTGCGCTCGAGTCACCGCTGACATGCGAGGAGTTACGCCATGACCGTGCAGACTGTGCTGGACGAGATCCGCAACCGACCGGGCACCGGAGACGCGATCCCCGTCGTCGATCCCGTCACCGAGGAACAGCTCACCGAATTCACCGACGGCGGCTCCGAAGCCGTCGACGAAGCCGTCGCACGGGCGAAAGCGGCGTCGAAATCCGGCCTCTGGAAGAACCTGGCGGGCAGCGAGAAAGCCAAGATCCTCTGGCGCGTCGCGGATCTGATCGACGAGAACACCGAGCTGCTGGCCGACCTCGAATCGGCCAACGCCGGAATCCCACAGAACCAGGCCGCGCTCACCGTTGGCATCGGCTCGGAATGGTTCCGCTACTACGCCGGTTGGTGCACGAAGATCGACGGCATCGCCCACGACGTGAACGCCGGCGGGCTCACCGGCGTGGAATCGCGGCAGCACGGCTACACCCTCAAGGAGCCCTACGATGTCGTGGGGCTGATCTTCCCGTGGAACGGGCCGGTCTTCAACTACTGCGCCAAGGTCGCCCCCTCTCTCGCGGCCGGGTGCAGCAGCGTGGTGAAACCCGCTGAGGAGACTCCGCTTTCGGCGCTGGTACTCGACCGGCTCCTGGCCCAGGCCGGCGTACCGGAGGGCGTGGTCAATCTGGTCAACGGCTACGGACACACCACCGGCGCGGCGATCACCGCACACCCTGACGTGGACAAGGTCGCCTTCACCGGCTCCACCGAGGTCGGCAGGGCGATCGTGCAAGCCTCGGCGGCGAGCAACCTCAACAAGATCACCCTCGAACTCGGCGGCAAATCACCGGTGCTGATCTTCGACGACGCCGATCTCGATATGGCGATCATGATGGCCGGCTTCGGCGCCTTCGTGCATTCGGGCCAGGCGTGTGTGTGCGGTTCGCGCGTCTTCGTGCAACGCGGCTCCTACGACAAGGTCGTGGCGGGCATCGCGAACCTGGCCGACAACATGAAGATGGGTGGGCCAAGGGAAGAGGGCACCATGGCCGGCCCGCTGATCAGCGCCAAGCAGCTCACTCGGGTGCTGGGTTATGTCGATCAGGGCAAATCCGAGGGCATCGAGTTCGTGGCCGGCGGTCAGCGTCTCGATCGAACCGGGTACTTCGTGCACCCCACCGTGGCCACCAATGTCGACCCCGCCACCAGCCGCCTCTACCGCGAGGAGATCTTCGGCCCGATCGTCACGGTCCTGCCTTTCGACACCGAAGAGGAGGTCGTCGCGATGGCCAACGACAGCTCCTACGGTCTGGCCGCCACCGTCTGGACCAAGGACATCGGCCGTGGCCACCGACTGGCCAAACAACTGCAGGCCGGAACCATCTCGCTGAACTGCCAGATGGTCTTCGACCACTCCATGCCCTTCGGTGGATACAAGCAGTCGGGCTGGGGCTACGAGTCCGGCAAGGCGGGCCTGGAGGCCTACCTGCAGACCAAGGCCGTCTGGACGCAAATGTAGCGACTGAATATTGCCATGCGCATCTTGTGAGAATATGATTCTCACTAACCAACAAGGAGGCTCTCATGACGCAGCTGGATCTGCCGTATCAGTTGTTCGACGCGGACAATCACCTCTACGAAACCAAGGAGGCGCTGACCAAGTTCCTCCCTGCCGAGTACGAGGGGACCATCAAATACGTCGAGATCAACGGGCGCACCAAGATCGCGGTCCTCGGTCAGATCAGCGAATACATTCCCAACCCCACCTTCGAGGTCGTCGCCCGTCCCGGCGCCATGGAGGACTACTTCAAGAACGGCAACCCGGAGGGAAAGAGCCGACGGGAAATCTTCGGCAAGTCGATGAAGTCGATCCCGGCGTTCCGCGAGCCGGGCGCGCGCCTGGAGCTCATGAACGAGCTGCAGCTCAACCGCTCGCTGATGTTCCCCACGCTGGCCAGCCTGGTCGAGGAGCGGATGCGCCACCATCCCGACCTGATCCACGCGGTGATCCACTCACTGAACCGGTGGTTGCTCGAAACCTGGGGCGAAGACGGAAATTTCGTCTACAAGGACCGCATCTTCACCGTGCCGGTGGTGAGCTTGCCGATCGTCGAGAAAGCGATCGAGGAACTCGACTGGTGCGTCGAGCACGGCGCCAAGGCGATTCTGGTGCGCCCTGCTCCGGTCCCCGGTCTGCGCGGGCTGCGCTCGTTCGCGCTGCCGGAGTTCGACCCGTTCTGGAAGCGGGTGGTCGAGCACGACATCCTCGTCACCATGCACTCCTCCGACAGCGGCTATTCGCGGCACAACGCCGAGTGGGAGGGCTCCAGCCTGGAGATGCTGCCGTTCCAGACCAACACCTTCCGGATGACCACCGAATGGCGTCCGATCCAGGACGCGGTGGCCTCCTGGGTGTGCCACGGCGCGCTGTTCCGCTTCCCCGAGCTCAAGGTGGCGGTCATCGAGAACGGCGCGTCGTGGCTGGCGCCGCTGCTGGAGAATCTCGCCGACGTCGCCAAGAAGGCGCCGGAGGGCTTCGGCCATCAGGATCCGGTCGAGGCGGTCAAGCGCAGCATCTTCGTCAGCCCGTTCTGGGAGGAGGACCTCGGCGGGATCGCCGACCTGCTCGGGGTGGACAACGTCCTGTTCGGTTCCGACTATCCGCACCCGGAGGGCCTGGCCGAACCGGCACGCTACATCCATGAGATCAAGGATCTGAGCCTGGAGCATCAGGCCAAGATCATGGGCGGCAATCTCGCGAGGCTGCTGAAGGTATGACCTGGCAGACCATCCCGCAGATGGTTCTGAGCGCCGCCGATCGCTTCGGCACTGCCGAAGCGATCGTCGACGGACCACAGCGGTTGAGCTTCATCGATCTCGCCCACCGGGTGCGCAAGGCCGCGGGCGCTTTCGCGGCGGCGGGCATCGAGCGGGGCGATCGGGCGGCGATCTGGGCCCCCAACTCGGCCGAGTGGATCATCGCCGCGTTCGGTCTGGTCACCGCGGGCGGGGTCCTGGTCCCGATCAACACCCGATTCAAGGCCGAGGAAGCCGCCGACGTCGTGCGGCGCAGCGGCGCCAAGCTGCTGTTGGTGCAGCAGGGCTTCCTCGGGACCGACTACGCGGGCCCGCAGGGCGTACCGGTGATCGACCTGAAATCGGATTTCCTTTCCAGCGGTGAGCCGTTCGAACGGGCGCTCAACGGCACCGACATCGCCGACATCATCTACACCTCGGGCACCACCGGTCGCCCCAAGGGCGTGATGATGAATCACCGCCAGACCCTGCGGCTGTACGCGGAGTGGTGCGAGCTGGCCGACCTGCGCGAAGGCGATCGGTATCTGATCGTCAACCCGTTCTTCCACACGTTCGGCTACAAGGCGGGGCTGATCAGCTCGCTGATCCGCGGCGCCACCATCCTGCCGGTACCGGTCTTCGACATCGAGCAGGTCCTCGAACTCGTCGAACGCGAACGGGTGACGATGCTGCCCGGCCCGCCCACCCTGTATCACGCCCTGCTCGACGCGCCCGGCACCCACGATCTGTCGTCTTTGCGGGCCGCGGTCACCGGGGCGGCCGACATCCCGGTCGAATTGATCCGGCGGATCAAGACCGAGCTGCCGTTCCAGTCGATCATGACCGGCTACGGGCTCACCGAAGCCGGAACCGCGACGGCGTCCCGGCCCGGCGATACCTTCGAGCAGGTCGCGACCACGGTCGGAACCGCGTGTGACGGCGTGGAAGTGCGCATCGCCGAGGACGGCGAAGTGCTGGTCCGCGGATACTCCGTCATGCAGGGCTACTTCGACGATCCGGACGCGACGACGGCGACCATCGATGCCGACGGATGGCTGCACACCGGCGATCTCGGCAGCCTGGACCTGGACGGCCGCTTGCGGATCGACGGGCGCAAGAAGGACATGTTCATCGTCGGCGGCTTCAATGCCTATCCCGCCGAGGTCGAGGCCTTCCTGCTCGAGCACCCCGCCGTGGCCCAGGTCGCTGTCGTCGGTGTACCCGACGAGCGGCTCGGGCAGGTCGGCCGCGCCTTCGTCGTCGCGAAAGGCCCGGTGTCAGAGGCGGAACTGGTGTCGTGGGCCCGCGATCGGATGGCCGGCTTCAAGGCGCCCCGATCCGTGCGGTTCCTCGACGAGCTGCCACTCAACGCCACCGGCAAGGTCATGAAAGACCAACTGCGTTAACCGAATTCGCCTGACTTCGAGGAATCCTCCATGAACTTCTCTGACATGATCCTGGTCAGCATCGATGACCATGTGGTCGAGCCGGCCGATATGTTCGCCCGGCACACGCCCAGCAAGCACGCCGAGTACATCCCGAAACTGATCACCAACGACCAGGGTGTCGATCAGTGGGTGTATCGGGGCAAACCGGTGGGCGTCACCGGTTTGAACGCGGTGGTGGGGTGGCCGAAGGAAGAGTGGGACAAGAATCCGGCCCGCTACGCCGAGATGCGTCCGGGGGTCTACGACATCCACAGCCGGGTGGCGGACATGAACGCCAACGGCATCCTGTCCTCGATGTGTTTTCCGACCTTCGCCGGATTCAGCGCCGGGCATTTGAGCCAGTTCAAGGACGAGATCACCATCGCGGTGATCTCGGCCTACAACAACTGGCACATCGACGAGTGGTGCGCCGCCTACCCCGGCCGGTTCATTCCGAACGCGATTCTGCCGCTATGGGATCCCGTGTTGGCCGTCGCCGAGATCAACCGGGTCGCCGCCAAGGGGTTCCGTGGCGTCACGATGCCGGAACTGCCGCATATCGACGGGCTGCCCTCCTACCATGACGGCGAGTACTGGGGTCCGGTGTGGGCGGCGCTCGCCGATACCGGACTCGTGATGAATCTGCACATCGGGCAGGGTTTCGGGGCGCTGCGGCTGGCGCCGAACGCGCCGATCGACAATCTGATGTGCCTCGCGCCGACGGTGTCGCAGATCGCCATCCAGGACCTGCTGTGGGGACCGGCGCTGCGCACCTATCCCGGGCTCAAGGTGGCCCTGTCCGAGGGTGGGATCGGGTGGATTCCGTTCTACCTCGACCGCTCCGACCGCCATTACACCAATCAGAAGTGGCTGCGCCGCGACTTCGGCGGCCGGATGCCGAGCGACGTGTTCCGCGAGCACGTCATGGCCTGCTATGTCACCGACCGCAACTCGCTCAAGATGCGGCACGAGATCGGGATCGACATCATCGCGTGGGAATGCGACTACCCGCACTCGGACTCGCTGTTCCCCGATGCCCCGGAATTCGTGCTGGAGGAACTCACCAGCGCCGGCGCCGACGACAGCGACATCCATCAGATCACCTGGCGCAACGCCTGCCGATTCCTCAACTGGGATCCCTTCACTCATATTTCCCGCGAGGACGCGACGGTCGCGGCACTGCGGGACAAGGCACGCGATGTCGACCTGACCATCCGGCCGCGCGCGGAATGGGCCGAGCGCTACACCGCCCAGCACATCAGCTGATCACCCGAACAACCGAAGGACATTGCCATGCATTTGATCGTCTTCTCCAGTCCCCGCGCGGGCATGGACGAGGAATACAACACCTGGTACACCGAGGTGCACATTCCCGACATGCTGGCGATCCCCGGCGTCGAGTCGTGCACCCGATTCCGCGCCCAACCGGTCGGCGGGCAGGCCCCGGAATTCACCTATCAGGCCGACTACCTCATCGACGGCGATGCCGGTGCGGTACTGAAGGAGATCAAGGTTCGCTCCGCCGACGGGCGTTTCACGCTCAGCCCGGCCATCGACCCGGCAGCCATGAAAGTGACTGTCTGGGAATCACTCTGATGGACTTCGAGCTCTCCGACGACCAGCGGCTGTTCCGCTCGACCACGCGCGAATTCCTCGCCAAGTCCGTTCCGCTCGACGTCGTGCGCGGCCTCGCCGCGTCCGGCGTCGGGTTCGACCGCGAGTGGTGGCGACAGGGCGCCGAACTCGGCTGGACCGCACCGCTGGTCCCGGAGCGGCTCGGCGGCGGATCGGTCTCGGCGGTGCCGATGGCCGACCTCGCGCTGGTCGCGATGGAGTTCGGGCGGGCCTGCGCGCCCGGCCCGCTCATCACCACCAGTGCCGTGCTGACCTCGCTGGTCAGGGAGCAGAACCGCTTCGCGGACCTGCTCGCCGCGGTGCTCAGTGGTGAAACCATCGCCGCCTGGGCCCATTACGAGCCGGGACACGGGTTGGGGCCCGCGGCGGTGGATACCGTCGCGGTGCCAGAGGGGGCCGGATTCCGGATCTCCGGTGTCAAGGATCGGGTGGAGTGCGGCGATCAAGCGGACGTGCTGCTGCTTTCCGCGCGCGGTCCCCACGGGCCGGTCCAGGTGCTGATCGCCGCCGACGCGCCGGGTGTCACCGTCACCCCGACCTGGACTCTCGACCTCGTTCGCCGCACCGCGAAAATCTCGTTGGTCGACGTCGTGGTCGGCGAGGACGCCGTCGTTCAGCGCTATCCGGGCGAGACCGCCGCCGCGCTGGAGACCCAGGCGCAGGTCGCCGCGGCGCTCACCGCCGCGGAGTCGACCGGCGCGGCCGAGCACGCCTTCGAACTCACCGTGCGGTGGATGTTCGACCGCTACACCTTCGGCCGACAGCTGGCGTCCTATCAGGCGCTCAAACATCGTGCGGCAGAACACAAGACCTCGCTCGAGGCCTGCCGTGCCACCGCCTGGGCCGCGGCCAACGCGTTCCAGGGCGACCCGACCAGGACTGCCGAGGCAGTCAGCGTCGCGAAGTCCTATATCGGGGCTGTCGTGCCCGGCCTGCTCCAGGACTGCGTGCAGATCCACGGCGGCATCGGGGTGACGTGGGAACACGATATGCATCTGTATCTGCGGCGGGTCACCCTCGGGCGCGCGCTGTACGGGACGCCGGAGGAACATCGCCGTCGCCTCACCGATCTCCTGGACAGGAAGGTCGCATGACCGAACCGAGCACCGCCGAGCTCGAGCCCGTCGACGAATTCCGCGTCCGCGCCCGACGTTGGTTGTCGGACACCCTCACGCCCGCACCGCCGAACCAGCACGGGGAAACCAGCAAGTCCGAGGAATCCTGGCAGCGCGCCAAGCAGCTGCAACGCATCCTCTACGACGGCGGCTTCGCCGGCATCTGCTTTCCGAAGGAGTACGGCGGTCTCGGCCTGACACCCGAGCACCAGCGGGTGTTCAGCGAGGAGTCGCGCGCCTACGAGATGCCGCTGGCGCTCAACATCCCGACCCTGACCGTCTGCGCGCCGACGATTCTGGACATGGGCACCGAGGAACAGAAGCGCACTCACCTCTCGGCGGTGCTGCGCGGCGAGGAACTGCTCGTGCAGTTCCTGTCCGAACCACGCGGTGGCTCGGACCTGGCCGGGCTCACCACCCGCGCCGAGCGCCGGGGCGATTCCTGGGTCCTCAACGGCGCCAAGATCTGGAGCTCGGGCGCGTACGCCGCCGACTACGGGCTGTGCCTGGCCCGCACCGATTGGTCGGTGCCCAAACACGCCGGGCTGACCATGTTCCTGGTTCCGGTGCGCGCGCCCGGTGTCACCGTTCAGCGCATCACCCAGGTCGACGGGTCCCGGGAGTTCTGCCAGGAATTCTTCGACGATGTCGTGCTGCCCGCGGAGGCAGTGCTCGGCGAGGTCGACGGCGGCTGGGAAACCACGAACCGGCAGCTGTTCCATGAGCGCAGCGCCGTCGGGGGCGCGTCGCCCTACTCCAGCGGCATCCAGACCCACAGTGGGCGTGATATCTCCGGTCTCATCGAATCGGCCAGGCGGACCGGGCAATTGGATGACCCGCGGGTCAGGGAGGATCTCGGTGAGGCGCGGGCGCTGAACATGGTGCACGATCAGCTGATCGGCCACATCACCCGCGGTATCGCGGCGGGTGAGTTCGTGCCCGCGGCCGGATCGATGGTCCGGTTGTTCAGCGCCCGGAATTCGTGGCTGCAAGCGGATATGGCCGTGCGGATCGCCGGGGCCGCCGCCGCGACGGGTTGCGACGCCGACGATGCCGCGACCGGACAGGCCGGACAGGATTACCTGATGCGCCAGGCGTGGAGTCTGGCGGGCGGCAGCACCGAGATGGCCCTCAACCAGATCAGCGAGCGGGTCCTCGGGATGCCCCGGGAAGCCGCCGCCGATCGAGGATTGCCGTTCGATCAGGTCGAACGCGGCCGCTGATCGAATCGGCGCGCACACAACGGAAGACGAGCGGCCCGCCTCGGTGGCACCTACCCGAGGCGGGCCGCTCGCTGTCGCGATGGCTCGGAGCGGATGGCGTCCGCGACACTGCCGGGCCGAACAGAAAAGCTCCGGCGGGCACCCACTGTGGGTGCCCGCCGGAGCTTTTCATGATCGTGGGCAGATCTCAGGTGATCGCGCCCGCGGTTTTGAGGGCGATGACCCGCTCCCAGTCCAGCCCGAGACCCAGGAGGATCTCCTCGGTCTGGGCGGCGAACTCGGGGCCGGGGGCCAGTTCGGGTGCGGTGACGTCGAATTGCACCGGATTGGCGACCAATTCGAGCTCACCGGCGCGAATCAGGTACTCGTTGGCCCTGATCTGCGGGTCTGAGCCGACCTGCAGGCTGTCCTGGACCGGTGCCCAGGGCCCCGACAGCGTTCCCAGGCGCTCGGTCCATTCGGCGAGGGTCCGGCTCGCGAACGCCTCGCGCAGGATCGCCACGGCCTCCTGGGTATTGGCCGCGATGTCGGCGGAGGTCCCGAAACGGGGGTCGGTCGCGAGTTCGGGACGGTCGATGTGGCTACACACGTCGGCCCAGAACTTCGCCGGCTGCAACATCACCAGCGACAGGTAGCGGCCGTCGGCGGTGGCGTACAGACCCGAGAGCGGATTGCTCGGCGCGCCATGGGCGCCCGGTACCGGCGCCACCATCGGCTCACCGAGATGGGCCGAGAGCGCGATGGTGTGGCCCATCGCCCACAGCCCGCTCCCGAGCAGCGAGACATCGACCACCGACGGTTCGCCGGTGCGTTCCCGTTTGAGCAGCGCCGCCGCGATCCCACCCGCGAGGTTTGTCCCCGAGATGGTGTCGCCGAAGGCGGGCCCCGGGGGCGAGACCATGCCCTCGGTGCCCGGCGGGGTGATGGTGGCGGCGACCGAGCCGCGGCACCAGAAGGCGGTCATGTCGAACCCGCCCTTGTCGGACTCCGCGCCGCGCGGGCCGAGCGCACTGCCGCGCGCGTAGACGATCTTCGGGTTCACCGCGCGGATGTCGTCCACGTCGATCCCGAATTTGGTGCGCGCCTGCGGCAGGAAGCTGGTGAGGAACACGTCGGCCTCGCGGGCGAGGTCGTGGATCACCGCGCGCCCCTCGGGCACCGACATGTCGACGCCGATGCTGCGCTTGCCCCGATTGGCATGTTCGACATTGGGATTGGGGTCACCCTCGACCCGCATCCGGCCGATCTGTCGAAGGCCGCGTTGCGGATCGCCAGTGACCGCGTGTTCGACCTTGATCACATCGGCGCCCCAGTCGGCCAGGACCGCGCCCGCCGACGGCACGAACCCGTACATCGCGACCTCGAGAACGCGAATTCCTTCCAGCGGCCCCACTACTCGGCACCGCCCGACGCGTCGCTCAAGCCGACGACCGCGGCGTAGGTCTTGCTCTCCAGGAATTCCTCCAGCCCGGCGACACCGCTTTCGCGGCCGATCCCCGACTGCTTGAATCCACCGAAGGGAGCGTCCGGCTGGAAGTAGTTACCGCCGTTGATGCTGAACGTTCCGCTGCGGATGCGCCGGGCGATCCCGAGCGCGCGCTCGGGATCGGCGCTGAACACCGCACCGGACAGGCCGTAGATCGAATTGTTGGCGATGCGCACCGCGTCGTCGTCATCGTCGTAGGGGATCACGACGAGTACCGGGCCGAAGACCTCCTCCTGCGCGATCTCGCTGTCGGGATCGACGCCGGCGAGCAGGGTCGGCGCGTAGAAGAAGCCCGGATCGACCTTCGTACCGCCGGTGACCAACGTGGCGCCGGCGGCGACCGCGCGCTCGACCAGGCCGTGCACCTTGTCGCGCTGCTTGGCGCTGATCAGCGGTCCCATATAGGTTTTCGGGTCACTCGGATCCCCACTGCTCACCCAGCCGAGATTGGTGACGACCAGCTCGACGATCTCGTCGTGGCGGGCACGTGGCACCAGCAGCCGGGAGGTGAGCGCGCAGCCCTGTCCCGCGTGGGTGCAGATGGTGAACGCGGCGAACACGGCCGTGGTGGCGAAGTCGGCGTCGTCGAGCAGGACCATGGCGGATTTGCCGCCCAGCTCGAGGAAGACCCGCTTGAGCGATTCGCTCGCCGCCGCCATGATCTGGCGCCCGACCGGGGTGGAGCCGGTGAAGGTGATCAGGTCCACGTCGGGGTGGGTGGTCATCAGCTTGCCGATCTCGACGTCGGCGGCGGACAACACATTCACCACGCCGGGCGGGATATCGGTGTGCTCGGCGATCAGCTCACCGAGGGCGAGCGTGGCCAGCGGCGTGTCGGGGGCGGCTTTGAGCACCACCGTGCAGCCCGCGGCCAGGGCGGGCATGAGCTTGGCCAGGGCCAGCTGATGCGGGTAGTTGTAGGCCACGATCGCCGAAACGACACCGGCGGCTTCCTTCTCGATCCAGCGCCGGTGGCGCTCCCCGCGGATCTCGAGCTCGCTCAGTTCCTCGGTCAACGAGTACTCGGGCAGCAGGTCGGCGTAGAAGCGAGCGATCTCGATCGGGAAGTCGAGCTGGTTGCCGTGGGTGAGCCGCCGGGTGGCGCCGACCTCGGCGATGGTGAGCTCGCGCAGGTCCTCCACGTTGTCGAGCAGTGCCCGATGGAGTTGGTCCAGGCAGCGAGCCCGCAAGGCCGCGTCGGTCGACCAGCTGGTCGTGTCGAAGGCTCGACGGGCGGCGGCGATGGCCGCCTCGGTCTGTTCGAGCGTGGCTTCCGGCGCGTAGCCGTACACCTCGCCGGTCGCGGGATTGAGCGAGGCGAAGGTCTGTTCCGCCTCGACCAGCTGTCCGTCTATCAGCAACCGCTTGGTGACTGCCGTGGTCGGCGCGGACGCGCCGATCGAGTCCGTGTCCTGGGATGACATCCCGTCTCCTCGCTGAGCGTTGGAAATGTGATTCTCACTGCAAGAGAACACTATATCCAACGCAAGGGCTCGCATCAGCCGAATACGGCGACCGACACCGCGATCACCGGCAACCCGTTCGCCGAAAGACGGACATCAGGCCTTGCGGAGGAAACCTCAGCGAGAGTACGGTTCTCGCAACTGGAAGGGAGATTCTTGTGATCCACACTACAGCGCTGCGTCCCGCGATCGGGGTGGAAGTCACCGGCGTCGCCGATCTGCACGACGACACGGTGGTCAGCCGGTGCCTCGAGGCACTGAAATGGCGCGGTGTGCTGGTCGTGCGCGGTCTGCACCTCGATGACGAAGCTCAACTCGCGTTCTGCCGCGAGCTGGGCACGGTGTTGGCGCCGGGCGGCCGGGAGATCTTCACGATCACTCTCGATCCCGCGAAGAACCGGGCGGCCAAATACCTGGAAGGCACGTTCTTCTGGCATATCGACGACACCACCAACGAGGTGCCTGCCAAGGCCACCGTGCTCACGGCCCGGCACGTCGCCATGGAAGGTGGCGGCACCCAGTTCGCCAGCACCTACGCCGCCTACGAGAACCTCCCCGAAGCCGACCGCAAGCGCTACGAAGGTCTGCGCGTGGTGCACAGCTTCGAGGCGTCCCAGCGCCTGGTGCATCCGGACCCGACCCCCGAACAGGTCGCGGACTGGCGTACCCAGCCGAGCCACGAGACGGCCCTGGTCTGGGAGCGCGCGGACGGTCGTAAATCGCTGGTGATCGGCGCCACCGCCGATCACATCGTCGGCATGGATCCCGCGGAGAGCCGGGCGCTGCTCGACGAGCTGCTCGCCTGGTCGACCCAGGATCGCTTCGGCTACACCCACGACTGGACCGTCGGCGACCTGGTGATCTGGGACAACACCGGAATCCTGCATCGGGCGCTGCCCTATCAGGCGTCCTCCGAACGCGAACTGCACCGGACCACCCTCGCGGGCGAGGAGGCCTGGGCGTGAAGACCGCGGTGGTCACCGGCGGCGGCTCCGGTATCGGTCTCGCTGTCGCACAACGGCTCCAGGCCGACGGGTATCACGTGGCGACGCTCGATCTGCGCCCGACCGATACCCAATTCGCCCACACCGCCGACGTTTCCGACCCCGAGCAGGTGGGCGCAACCTTCGCCGCGATCCGCACCCAGCTCGGCCCCGTGACGATCCTGGTGAACGCCGCGGGCCTGGACGGTACGGGGCGCTTCACCAAAATCGACTTCGCGCAGTGGCAGCGGGTGATCGACGTCAACCTCAACGGCGTCTACCACTGCGTCCAGGCGGTGCTGCCCGACATGCTCGAGGCCGGGTGGGGTCGCATCGTGAACATCTCCTCGTCGAGCACGCATTCGGGTCAGCCCTTCATGTCGCACTACGTCGCGGCCAAGTCCGCGGTGAACGGGCTGACGAAATCGCTGGCGCTCGAACTCGGTCCGGCCGGGATCACCGTCAACGCCGTCCCGCCCGGCTTCATCGACACCCCGATGCTGCGCAAAGCGGAGGCGGCCAAGCTGCTCGGCGGCACGATCGACGACCACATCCAGCGCACCCCCGTGCGGCGGGTGGGCCAACCCGAGGACATCGCCGCGGCGTGCGCGTTCCTGATCTCCGAGAGCGCCGGGTACATCACCGGGCAGATCCTCGGCGTCAACGGCGGCCGCAACACCTAGCCGTACCGATCCAGACAACGGGCCCGCCACCTTCCGGTGGGCTCCGCACATATCGAAAGGAAATTCCCGTGGGACGTGTCGAGGGCAAGGTCGCCTTTATCACCGGAGCCGCACGAGGCCAGGGCCGCAGTCATGCGGTGCGTCTGGCCGCCGAGGGCGCCGACATCATCGCCGTCGATATCTGCCAGGACATCGACACCATCGGGTACCCGCTCTCGCGTCCCGAAGATCTGGACGAAACGGCGCGACTGGTCGAGAAGTCCGGGCGGCGCATCGTCACCGTCCAGGCCGATGTGCGCGATGCCGCGCAGATGCGTGACGCGGTCGCGCACGGAGTACAGGAACTGGGACGCCTCGACATCGTCGTGGCCCAGGCCGGGATCGCCGGGATGAAGGGCGAGCCGCAGTGGCAAGCCTGGACCGATGTGCTCGACACCAACCTGGTCGGCGTGCTCAACGCCATCCATGCCGCGCTGCCGCATCTGCAGGCCGGCGCGTCGATCATCGCCACCGGGTCGCTGGCCGCGCTGATGGACACCACCAAGGTGGACCAGCCGGGCAAGGATCCCGGCGGCGTCGCGTACATGGTCGCCAAGCGCGCGCTGTCGATGGTGGTGCACGAACTCGCCACTCACATCGCCCCGAAGAAGATCCGCGCCAACGTTATCCACCCCACCAACTGCAACACCCCGATGTTGCAGAGCGAGCCGATGTACCGCTCGTTCCGCCCCGATCTCGCGAGTCCGACCCGCGCGGACGCCGAACCCGCCTTCCACACCATGCAGGCCATGCCGGTTCCGTATGTCGAGCCCGAGGACATCAGCGACGCGGTGTTGTTCCTGGCCTCCGACGAGTCCCGTTTCGTCACCGGCAGCCAATTGCGGGTGGACGCGGGCGGATACCTGAAGTGGTACGACTACCACGCCTGAAAGGAATTCCCGCCGTGAAGGTTCGAGTCGATTCAGCGCGCTGCCAAGGCCACACGCTGTGCGCGATGACCGCTCCCCGATCATTCGAGCTGAGCGAGTTCGACGGTCACTCGTCGCCGGTCAGTGAGACCGTCGCGCCCGACGAGGAGGAGCAGGTGCGTGAAGCAGCCCACTCCTGCCCGGAACGCGCCATCGATATTTCCTGAGAGGACACCGCCATGAGCGTCGACGACGTGGCGACCGACGACACACGCAAGAAACCGAATTTCTCGTTCGACAGAATGACCCCCGAATATCGGGACCAATTCGTCGCGACCACCGAAGCCATGCATGAGCAGTGCCCGATCGCCTGGACCGACACCCACGACGGGCACTGGGTCGCGGCGGGCAACCGCGAGGTCTTCGAACTCGCGCGCTGCCCGCACATCTCCAACGACCACGACACGGCCGGGGTCCGGCGCGGCTACAAGGGCATCTCCATCCCGAAAGCCCCACGGGCGAGCGGTGTTCGGGGCGGCATTCTGGAAATGGACGAGCCGGAGCATCGCGAGGTGCGCGCGGCGCTGAATCCGTACCTCTCCCCCGCCGCCGTGGCTCGCTGGATCCCGTTCATCGACGAGATCGTGCGCGCCGCGCTCGACGAGAAGATCGAGTCGGGGCGGATCGATTTCGTCGACGAGCTGGCCAATATCGTGCCCGCGGTGCTGACCCTGGGCATGCTGGGTATCCCGCTCGCCAAATGGACGATCTACAACGAGCCCGCACACGCGTCGGTGTACACACCACCGGATTCACCGGAGTATCCGCGGGTCGCGGAAATGCATCGGACGATGGGCATCGATCTGCTGCAGAATCTGTTCGAGATCAGGGAGAACCCCCGGCCCGGCCTGATCAACGCGATCAACAACGCGACGATGAACGGCGAGCCGCTCCCCGATATGGAAATGCTGGGCATGCTCGGCCTGCTCATCGGCGGCGGCTTCGACACCACGACCGCGCTCACCGCGCACGCCCTGGAATGGCTCTCGGAGAACCCGGACCAGCGCGCGACACTGAGCCGCGAGCGCGACGATCTCCTCGATTCCGCCACCGAGGAATTCCTGCGCTACTACACGCCTGCACCGGGTGACGGGCGCACGATCGCCGAGGATTGCGAGGTCGTCGGCACCGAGTTCAAGGAAGGCGATCGGGTGTGGCTGTCGTGGGCGATGGCCAATCGGGATCCGGCGGTCTTCGACGATCCCAACGAGGTGATCCTGGACCGGCGGCGTAACCGGCACTACAGTTTCGGGCTCGGCATCCACCGGTGCATCGGCTCGAACGTGGCGCGCACCGTGTTCAAGCGCATGCTGCTCGCCGTTCTCGACCGGATGCCCGACTATCGGTGCGATCCCGAGACCACGGTGCACTACGACACCATCGGCGTCATTCAGGGCATGCGGCACCTCCCGGCGACGTTCACCCCGGGCGTGCGGCTGGGAGCCGGACTCGAGGAGACACTGGCGAAACTCCAGACGATCTGTGACGAACAGCAACTCGCGGCACCCGTCACAGCCCAGCGGGACGCCAGTACACAGTGAGGAACGAGATGGCCGAGGCATCGGGGCGGCCCCTGCCCCTGGTGACCGCGGAGAACGAATTCTTCTGGACCGCAGGCGCCGACGGGCGCCTGCGGATCCAGGAGTGTGGTTCGTGCGCGGCCCTGATCCATCCACCACAGCCGGTGTGCCGGTACTGCCACGGGCACACCGTCGGCGTCCGGGAGGTCTCCGGCTTCGCCACCCTGGTCGGCTTCACCGTCAACCAGCGGTTCAGCGTGCCGGGGCTACCCGCGCCGTATGTGGTGGCCCAGGTCGCGGTCGAGGAGGATCCCCGGGTCCGGCTCACCACCAATGTGGTGGGCTGCGATCCGGCCGACCTGGTGCTGGGGATGCGGATGGAGGTCGTGTTCGAACAGGACGCGGATGTGTGGTTGCCGCTGTTCCGGCCGACCGCCGAACAGCTCGAACCCGCGCCCCTGCCTGCCGACGAGATCGAACCGCACCGGTTCGGCGAGCACGTGCGGCCGATGATCGGCCGGGACAAGTTCGAGGACAAGGTCGCCATCACCGGGATCGGGATGTCGGATATCGGTCGGCGGCTGATGGTTTCGCCGCTGTCGCTGACGATCGCGGCCTGCGAGCGGGCGGTCGCCGATGCCGGGCTCACCATGGCCGACATCGACGGCCTGTCGACCTATCCCGGCGGCGGCAATGTCGGCGGTTTCGGCGAGGGCGGCGTGACCGCGCTCGAGGCCGCGCTGGGTCTGCGACCGACCTGGTACAACGGCGGTTTCGAGACCTTCGGTCCCGGCGGGTCGGTGATAGCGGCGATGCTGGCCGTCGCCGGCGGGTTGGCCAGGCACGTGCTGTGCTTCCGCACCGTCTGGGAGGCGACGTACAACGAACTCCTGCGCACCGGCAAGATCACGCCGACGGGCGGCCGGACCACCAGTTGGATGATGCCCTTCGGCGCCACCTCGGCCGCGCATACGTTGGCGCAGAACGCCCAACGGCATTTCCATCGCTACGGCACCACCAGGGAAACGCTCGGCTGGATCGCACTGAACCAGCGCGCCAACGCCGAGCTGAATCCGACGGCGGTCTATCGCGAACCCCTGACGATGCCGCACTACCTCGACGCCAGACCGGTCACCACCCCGTTCGGGCTCTACGACTGCGATGTTCCCTGTGACGGCGCGGTCGCCGTGCTGATCTCGGCGATCGACACGACCCCGGATCTGGCCAAGCCGCCGGTGCGGGTCGCCGCGGTCGGTACCCAGATCCTCGAACGGATCGAATGGGACCAGAGCACCCTGACCCATGAACCACAGGTCCTGGGCCAGGCCGCGCACCTGTGGTCGCGTACCTCGCTGCGCCCCACCGACGTCGACGTCGCCGAACTCTACGACGGATTCACCTTCAACTGCCTGTCCTGGATCGAAGCCCTCGGCTTCTGCGGAATCGGCGAAGCCAAGGACTTCCTCGACGGCGGCAAGAACATCGCGCGCGACGGGCTGCTCCCGCTCAACACCCACGGCGGCCAGCTCTCCCACGGCCGCACCCACGGCATGGGGCTGTTGCACGAGGCCGTCAGCCAATTGCGCGGCGAGGCGGGCCCCCGCCAGGTCGAGGGCGCGCGGGTCGCGGTGACCAGCAGCGGCGGGCTGACGCCGAGCGGTGTCCTCCTGCTGACCAGCGACAACTGACCCGATTCGACCGAGCCACCCTGTCGTGGCTCAGGAGGTGAACCCATGGATGTCACCGAGGTAGCGCCGACTCTGATCCGGCTCGTCGTCGGCGCCACGATGATCGCGCACGGACTCAATCATTGGCTCGGTGGCGGCCGGATCGCGGGCACGGCCCGCTGGTTCGCCGGCCTCGGCCTGCGCAACGGTGTCTTGCAGGCGTGGGCGAGTGTGGTCGCCGAGATCGGGGCGGGCGTGCTGCTGATCCTCGGCCTTGCCACACCGTTGGCCTGCGCGGCGGTGATCGCGGTGATGCTCGTCGCCGGGCTGCTCGCGCACCGCGCGAACGGATTCTTCGTCTTCAAGGAGGGGTACGAGTACGTACTCGTCCTGGCGGTGGTCGCGCTGGCGCTGGCCTTCACCGGCCCGGGTCGCCTGTCGATCGATCACGCCGCCGGAATCACTGTCACCGGCTGGGCCGGGGGCGTCATCGCACTCGGCGCCGCCGTGGCGTCGACCACGGGACTGCTCGCGCTGTTCTGGCGCCCGCGGCCCGAACCTGCTGCGTGAGCGGCATAGTCGAATAGGAGGTGCGTTGATGCGCATCGGATTCATCGGGTTGGGTAGTCAAGGTGCGCCGATGGCGCAGCGAATCGTGGCGGCCGGGTATCGGACCACCCTGTGGGCACGCAGACCCGCCACACTCGAGCAGTTCGCCGAGACCGCGGCCGAGATCGCGCCCACCCCGCGCGCCCTCGCGCAGGCCAGCGACCTGGTCTGTTTGTGCGTGGGCAACGACGCCGACATCCGTGAGGTCCTGTCCGGCGAGGACGGCGTGTTCGGCGGACTCGCGCCGGGCGCGATCGTGGCCGTGCACAGCACTATTCATCCCGACACCTGCCGTGAGCTCGCCGAACTCGCTGCGGCACAGGGCGTTACGTTGATCGATGCCGCGGTCAGCGGCGGTGCGCCCGCGGTCGCCCAGGGGCGATTGCTCGTCATGGCCGGTGGCCCGGTCGAGGCGGTCGACCGGTGCAGGCCGGTGTTCGGCACCTACGCCGATCCGGTGGTGCACCTGGGCGATACCGGGGCGGGCCAGGTCACCAAGCTGCTCAACAATCTGCTGTTCACCGCGAATCTCGCGACCGCGGCGAGCACGCTGGCGCTCGGCCGTGATCTGGGAGTCGACCAGGCCAAGCTCGGCGAGGTGATCGCGAACGGGTCGGCGAACAGCTTCGCCCTCGGTCGTATCCTGGCCGGCACGCTGGCGCGGATCGGCGAGCACGCCGGGCACACCCTGCGCAAGGACGTCGGGCTGCTCGCCGAACTCGCCACCGGGGCCGACGCCGAGACCGGTGTCGCGCTGACCGCGGCCGACGAGACACTGAGCCTCATCGGCCATCCGCGATGACCGCCTTGCGGATCGGGTTCATCGGGGTGGGGCGGATGGGCGCTCCGATGGTGCGCCGTCTCGTGGCGGCGGGGCACGAGGTGCGCGCGCTCGGCCGATCCGGCGACGCGCGCCGACGGATCACCGAGTTGGGTGCCGAGCCCGTGTCGTTCACGGCCGCGGTCGGCACCGGGGCGGACGCCGTCGTGGTATGTGTGTTCAGCGACGACCAGGTCCGCGCGGTGTGCCTCGATACTCCGCTGCTGGCGAGCATGCCCGGCGGGTCGGTGCTCATCGTGCACACCACCGGTAGCCCGCGAACCGCCGACGACATTGCCGCGCAAGCCAATTCCTCCGGCATCGGGGTGGTCGACGCGCCGGTCAGTGGCGGGCCACCCGATATCGACGCGGGCACCCTCACCGTGTTCGCCGGCGGCGCCGAAGACGCTGTCGCCCGCGCTCTTCCGGTACTGCGGTGCTACGCGGACCCGGTGCTTTCGGTGGGTCCACTCGGCACGGGTCAGCGCGTGAAGCTGGTCAACAACGCGCTGTTCGCGGCCCAGCTCGGCCTGATCACCGAAGCCGTGCAGCTGGCCACCGAACTCGGCGTCGACGAGGCGACCCTGCTGTCCGCGCTCCAGCAGGCCAGCGGAGCCAGTCGCGCCGCCGCCAGTGTGGCGGCGAAGGGTTCGGTGGCCGCGTTCCATGCCGCGGTCGGTGAGTTCCTCCGCAAGGATGTCGCCACGGTGCGGACGCTGGCCGCCGAACTCGGCGCGACCATGGGTGCGCTCGACACCGCGATCGACGCGCAATTCCTCGATACCCCGCGCATCCTGTGACCGAGTTGCGCAGCGCGTGACCGAACTGCTCTGCGCGTGAACGCAATTGCGCTGTGTGTGACCTGGATCGAGATCGCCCTCATGTGGGGGCGATCCCGATCTCGATCAGGCGCTCATCACGCCACGGACGCTGCGTCGTCCAGTTGAATTCGGTTCTCCGACAGGCGGTCACCGAGCTGGTTCAGATCGTAGGACTGGCGTGCCATCCAAAATCGCAGCACACCGGTGAGTGAGTAGCGGACGAACAGCGCCGCGCCGACGACACTGAGCGCCACCCCGACGAGGGCGAGCGCCAGTGCGTCGCGCTGGGCGAGCGGATCGGAGGTGTTGTGCGCCAAGAAGTAGGCCACCACGGCGAGCGCCGGGCCCGCCACCATCGCGGTCGCGCCGAGGCGCAACCACAGACTTCCCCGGCCCGAGGCGGGATCGGGGATCTTCAATTCGGCCAGTTCGCGGGCGAAGCGGTCGGCACGTGTTTCGGTCATCAGTGACTTCCTAGGTAGAGGTTGGCCAGTTCGCGGCGGAGTTCGCCGTCGGCGGGCCCCTGGTATTCGATGCGGCCGCGCACCAGCACGGCCGCGTGGTCGGCGATGTCGAGGACGGCGGCGGCGAACTGCTCGACGACCAGTACCGCCACGCCTTGGCGGGCGATCTCACCGACCTGTTCGTAGAGCCGCTCGACCACCAGCGGGGCCAGGCCCATGGACAGTTCGTCGAGCAGCAGCACGGCCGGATCGGTGGCCAATCCCCGTGCGAGCGCGAGCATCTGCTGTTCGCCGCCCGACATCGTGCCTGCGATCTGGTCGGCGCGTTGGGCGAGAATCGGAAATCGGCTGTACGCCACTTCTTCGATCTCGGCGTGGGTCTTGCCGGTAAAGGTCATCATCAGCAGGTTGTCGCGGACCGACAGGTTGGGGAACACGCCGCGGCCCTCGGGGATCAGGCAGACCCCGGCGGCCGCCAGATCGCGGGGGTCGGCCCCGGTGACGTCTCGGCCACCGAGGACCAGTCGGCCCGCGGTGACCGCACGCACCCCGGCCGCGACCCGCAGGGTGGTGGTCTTACCCGCCCCGTTGGGACCGAGCAGGGCGACCACCTCGCCGGCGCCGACCCGCAGGTCGACACCGTGCAGCACCGTGATCGCGTCGTAGGCCGCGCGGACACCGTGTAATTCCAGTGACGAGGTCATCCTTCTCCCAGGTAGGCGGCGAGTACGGCGGCGTCACGGCGGATCACCTCGGGCGGCCCGGAACTGATGATCGCGCCGAGGTCGAGCACATAGAGCTGGTCGCAGACATTCATGACCAGGCCCATATCGTGCTCGACGAGCAGCACCGCGACACCGTCGGCGGCCAGCGACCGCAACAGCGCGGCGAACCGCTCGGTTTCGGTGTGGTCGAGGCCGGCCGCCGGCTCGTCGAGCAGGACCACGCTGGGCCGGGCGGCCATCGCCCGGCCCACCTCGACCAGCCGGCCGGTGCCGGTCGGCAGATCGTCGGCGGCGGTGTCGGCGACCTCGTCCAGTCCGAGTCTGTCGAGGAGCCCGTCGACGATCCCGGCCGCGTCGCGCCGGTGGCGCCCGAGTTCCGCGGCGACCAGCAGGTTGTCGCGAACGCTCAAGCGGCCGAACAGTTCCAGCCGCTGAAAGGTCCGCGCCATCCCGTGCCCGGCCCGGCGGGCGGGCCCGAGCCGGGTGACATCGCGGCCGTTCATCGTGACCCGGCCGGTCACCGGTCGCCGCAATCCGCAGATCACGTCGAACAGGGTGCTCTTGCCCGCGCCGTTCGGGCCGATCAGGCCGGTCACCTTGCCCGCCTCGGCGCAGAGCCCGGCCTTGTCCAGGGCGCGGTGACCGCCGAAGGTCACCGTGACCTGCTCAACTTCGAGTAGCGATCCCACGATCGAGCATCTCCTTGTCTGCTGTGGTCCACGCCCGATCGATGCCGAGCCATTCGACGGGCACCTGCGCCGGTGTGGGGGGACGGTGGCGCCGATTCGCCCAGCGCGGCACCACGATGGCCGCGATCAGCGCACCCGCGGTGAACACGTAGCCATTGATGACATCGCCGAGGCGCAACGCCCACAGCAACGCCAACCCACCGAGCAGTACCGCCATCACGACCCGATCACGCAGTGCCGCAGCCCATTCGCGACGGATCTGCGCCAAGGCGCCCTGGCCGAGGAACCCGCCGCTGAAGGCGATACCACCGAGGGCGGGCAGCACATGGACGAGATTGGTCAGCGCCGGGAACAACACGGGAATCGCGTTGAGCGGCCCCGAATAGACAGCGCCGGTGAACAATCCGCTGCCGACCGCGCCGAGCCCGGCGATGACCACGATCAGGAAGATCGGCAGGCCCGCCACGAAACCGAACTGCTCGGCGGTCACCGACCGCAGCTGCATGCCGTAGAGCGCCCCGCCGAGTCCGGCGATCGCCGCCGACAGTGAGAACACCAGCATCTTGGCCGCCAGCAGGTTTCCGCCGAGGGTCGCGTAGGCGGCCTCGCTGTCGCGCAGGGCGATCAACCGCCGGCCGAGCCTGCTGCGTCGCAGCATCGCCACCGCGAATCCGGCCAGCCCGAGCACGATCGCCGCGAAAACGGTGATCTGTGCGGTACTGGTCAACTGCATGCCGAACAGGCTGGGCCCGACCAGATCCACCGAGCCCTGGTCGAACAGGGCGATCCGCACCCCGAACACCTCGAACGAGGGCAGGGTGAAGATCCAGCGGTCGAGCACCACCGCGAACGCGGCCGTGGCGAGCGCGAGGTAGACCCCGGACAAACGCAGCGCCGGTAGGGCGATCAGCGCGCCGACGACGCCCGCGATCGCCATGGCGGCGAGCAACGCCCACCATTGGCCGTCGGCGCCCAGATGCGCGTAGACGACGGCGCCGATCCCGGCGATGCTCAACTGGCACAGCGAGATCTGGCCGGCGAAACCGGCGAGGGGAACGAACGACAACGCGATCACCCCGAAGGCGAAGATCAGGCCGTAGCTGATCAGATCCGCTTCGCTGAGCACGGTGGCGAGCATGAGCCCGACCACCGCGACGACGACCGCGAACATCGCCGAACCACGCACGCTCGGCAGCGGCACCGGGCTCAACCGCCGATCGCGGCCCCGCAGCCGTCCGTGCGGGAACAGCAGCAGCGCGACGAGCAGCAGCAGCGCGGGCGCGGCCAGCCGCAGTCCGGGCAGATACTCGTTCTGTGGCAGATACCCGGTGAGATAGCTCTCCAGGCAGCCGACGACGATCGCACCGAGAAAGGTCATCGGCAGGCTGCGCAGCCGTCCGAAGATCGCCGCACTGTAGGCGCTGACGATCAGCAACGACAGCTGCGCCGCGTCGAGGGCCACCATCGGCGCGATGAGGATGCCGCCGACGGCCGCCAACTCGATGCCGAGCATCCAGGCCACCCGGTTGGCGCGCTGCGGGTCGGCACCGGTGAGCCCGACCAGTGCCCGGTCGTCGACGGTGGCGCGCATCTCCGCACCGGTTCTGGTGCGGTACAGCAGGATTCGCAGGGCGATGGCCACCACGACGGCCACCACCATGGTCAATGCCTGATGCCAGGTGATCGTCACCGAACCCAGGTGCAGCGGTGGTTGGTCGGCGAAGAACCGCGGCAGCGTGCGCGCCACGTCCGGATTCCAGATCCAGCGCGCGGTGAGCATCAGGCCGCTGAGCAACGCCACCGTCATGACGAGTTTCTCGGCATCGCCCAGACCCTGGGTCGGCGCCAGCGCCTGCGCGAACGCCAACCCGAACAGTGGCGCGAACACCAGCAACACCAGGGCGACCGCGATCGGCGTCGGCACGCCCCAGCCCACGGTGAACTGCCAGTACACGAAGGCCGAGACCATGCCCGCCGCGCCGTGCGCGAAATTGAAGACACCGGTCGTGGTGAAGGTCAGAACCAGGCCGCTGCCGATGATGGCGTAGATCGCGGCGGTGCTGAGCCCGACGATGCCGAAAGCGATGAACTGCTCCATTATTTGACGTCGCTCATGCTCTTGCCGACGTCGGCCAGCGTCAGCGGGCGGCCGTATTCCTTGGTGTAGACGTAGGGCTTCATGTCGCAGCGGAACGGCCCGGTGTCGGGCTTGAAGTCCGCGTTCGTCCAGCCCTGCGCGGTCGCCTTCATCACGTTGAAGCACTTGGGCGGCACGATGTGGGTCGACATGTCGGCAGGCGCCTGCAAACCACCGGCGGTCCACGCTGTTTCTTTACGGGCGGCCTCCACCACGCAGGTGCGGGTGAGGTTGTCGCCGCAGCTCGAAGCCGCCTTCGCGAACAGCAGCCACTGCACCAGCGAGCGCAGCCCGTTGTAGGTCAGTTTCCCGTCGGGCGAGTACTGGGCGAACAGATCCTTGGCCCGCTGCACCGCCGGGACGCTGGCCGCCGATTCCAGCGGCACGGTCCCCGACAGGTCGGCGAAGTTGTTCTGCGCGCCCAGCGACGTGCGGGCGAGCTCGAGGAACGCGGGGTTATAGGCGTTGCTGGTGACGTCGACCCAGTCCAGCTTGTAGTCCATGCTGGTGAGCACATCCTCGAGCTTGGCGAGGCTGCGGAAATCACCGAGGAAGATCAGGCCCTTCACGCCCTTGGCCTTGATGGACTGCGCGTACGGCGTCCAATCCGAGACGCCGGCGGCCGGATAGAGGTCGTTGTAGATCAGGGTCGCGCCCTCGGCGGGCAGCGACTCCCCGTAGCGGTCGGCCATCGACTTCACCACCGGCGAGTCGGCCACGATGATGCCGACAGCGGCCGCCGACGCCGGGTATGCCTCCTTGAACAGCCACTGGTGCATGCCCGCGTAGGTGTCATAGGGGCGCGCGGAGGAGGCACCGGATCCCACCTGGAGATCGGAACCGGTGTTCTCGGCCTGACTCACCTGCGACGGGAACTCGGGCAGCGTGCACGTGAGCCGATCCTTGACGCCGAGGGCATCGAGTGCGGCGGAGCCGCCGACCAGCGCGAAGTCCTCGCGGCAGGCTTCCAGCATGCGCGCGCGGACCTCGAGCAGTTTCGCGTCACGGACATTGAAGGCCAGCTTGCGACCGTTGATTCCGCCGTTGTCGTTGCACCAGGACGTGAAGACCTTGGCGGCGTCGACCAATTCGGGGTTCTTGGTGAAGCCCATATCGGTGAACACGCCGACTTCGATCTGCCCGGCGGTGACGCCCTGCGTCGGCGCACTCGTCGACTTGCCGGACTGACAGACGCCACTCAGATCACCGAAGTCGCTCGTCACCGCCTTGCCGCCCGGTACCGCGGCCTCTTCGACGCCACTGCCGGTGCGGCCGCTACAGCCCGCCACCAGCAACGCGGTCGCCATCAAGGCGACCAGTACTCGCTGCGATCTCACCGATGTCCTCCTGACACAAGCTCGGCGGCCGAGCCCTGCTCCTCATCGAACGAAGCGTCTGAGGTCGACGCTCTCCATTTCGGAAATCATCTTCTCACTCAAAGAGAATAAAGTTAACCCTTTGGCGAAAGATCTGTAGCGTCCTTCGGTGACGCTGTCGCGCAGCCCTGCGCGGGGCCCACACACAGGTGTGGCGCCCAGCGGAAAACCACTGAGCGCCACACTGTTTCGGCTACCTCAACACGCAGGCGAGGTACCGCCCTGAATCGCCATCAACGCGCAGTAGGTAGCCGCGGCCACCTTCCACTGCCCGCCCTCACGCACCGCCTGACCGGTCTGGTCGGGCAGCACCGGAGTGCCGTTCATGAGCAGTGAATAGGTGACGTCGGCGTTGTCCGCGTCGATCAGCTTCACCCCGCCCACGGTGACCGAGGTGCTCTGGGCCTGCGGGTTGGCCGCTTGCGCCTGCAGCAACGGGGCGAACTCGGTGCCCTTCTCGACCACCGCGACCTTCTTGTCGGCCCCCGCCTTGCCGTCGAAGAACAGCACATAGGCATCGGTGATGGACTTGACCGCCGCCGGGTCGGTCGCCGCCGCCTTGGCCGACGAGGTGACCGCCGACGTGGTCGACGAACTACTCGAAGCCTCGTCGTCGGAGCCGCAGCCGGTGACCGTGACGAGGGCGATCGCCACGAGGCCACAACAGGCCATTGCCTTGCGGCGCATAGTATTTCGCATTGGTGGTACCTCTCTTCATGAGCGACGGATCACTCGATCTTCTGTTTCATCTCGTCCAGCGCCATCAGGATCGGAAAGCCGTTCACGCTCAACGCGTTCCCGTGACCGGTCGAGTGCACGTCGAAGACGGACTGAATGGCGGCGTAGAAGCCCTGGACGTCGAGTGTCTGGTTGACCGCGCGTTTGGCCTGCCGCAAACCGAACGACGGCATGGCGGCGATCCGGGTGGCCAGCGCACGGGTCTGCTCGTCGAGCTCCGCGCGCGGCACCACCGTGTTCACCATGCCGACCTGCTCGGCCTCGGTCGCGGTCACCGCGCGCCCGGTGAACAGGATCTCCTTGGCCTTGCGCGCGCCGAGTTCCCAGGTGTGCCCGTGGTATTCGACGCCGCCGATACCCATCAGCACCACCGGATCGGAGAACAGCGCGTCATCGGCGGCCACGATCAGATCGCACGGCCAGCACAGCAGCAGTCCCCCGGCGATGCACCGCCCCTGAACCGCGGCGATGGACGGCTTGGGCACATTGCGCCAGCGCAGCGAGTACTCGAGGTAGCGGCGGCTCTCGTTCTGGTAGATCCACTCCAGCGTGATGTCCTGCGGCGAAGGCCAGCGATCCTTCAGATCGTGACCGGCCGAGAAGTGCTTGCCCTCGCCGCGCAACACGATCACCGCGACCTCGGGGTCTTGGGCCGCGCGGGTCCACGCGCCATCGAGTTCGTCGAGCAGGTCCGAGTTCTGGGCGTTGGCCGCCTCCGGCCGATCCAGGGTGATGGTCGCGATCTTGTCGGCGACCTCGTAGCGGATGTACACAGCGAGCTCCTCAGCTCCGAGGGAGACCGAGCACACGCTCGGCGATGATGTTGCGTTGGATTTCCGATGTGCCGCCGGCGATGGTGCCCGCGAAGCTGCGCGCGTAGCGCTCGAACCAACTGCACGAGAAGTTGTCCAGATTCAGCGGATTGAACGGCGCGGTGACTGCCGGGTGCACCAGCCCGTCTGCGCCCGCCGCGAGCAGCGTCTGCTCCGCGGCGCTCTGCACCGCCTCCGAACCGAACACCTTGAGCACCGACAGCGCGGCCACATCCTGATCGCCGCGGGCCGCGCGGGCCAGCGCCGCCGAGCCGAGCAGGCGCAGGGCCTGGTTGTCCATGACCATGGTCGCGTAGGCATCACGCTCGAGCACGGTCTCGGGCCGGAAATCCTCGATCAGTTCCCGCAGGCGGTCGGCGAAACTCAGCCACAGCAGCGTGCGCTCGTGCCCGAGGGAACCGTTGGCCACGCCCCACCCGCCGTGCAGCGGACCGACCAGGTTCTGGGCCGGCACCACGACGTCCTCGAAGAACACCTCGTTGAAGTCCAGATCGTGCGGACCGCAGATCGACGCGAACGGGCGTCGGGTCACGCCCGGGGTGTCGGTCGGGATCAGCAGCACGCTGATGCCCTTGTGCTTGGGGACGTCGGGGTCGGTGCGGACGAAGGTCAGCAGCACGTCGGCGTCGTGGGCCCCGGAGGTCCAGACCTTCTGGCCGTTGACGACGAAGTGGTCTCCGTCGAGCACCGCGCGGGTCCGCAGTCCGGCCAGATCGGACCCGGCGCCCGGTTCGCTCATGCCCAGCGCCGCGGTGATCTCGGCGCGCAGGATCCGCACCGCCCAGTTCTGCTTCTGTTCCTCGGTACCGAACGACAGCAGCGAGGCGGCGATAATGCCGAGCCCCTGGGGGTTGAAGCTGTGATACATGTGCCGCTTGGACAGCTCCTCCAGGTGCACGTACTGCTGCACGAGGGTCGCGTTGCGGCCGCCGTATTCCGGGGCGTTGCCGGGAAGCAGCCAGCCGCTGTCGAACTGGAGGCGTTGCCATTCGCGGGCCCAGCCGGGAATGTCGGCGCTCGACGCCGCCCGGTCCGCGCCGGCGACCGCCGCGTCGGGCAGGTTCTCGTCCAGGAACGCCACGAATTCGGCCCGGAAGGCCTCGACGTCGGCGTCAAAAGTCAGTTGCACGGTACTCCTCGGCGATCAGCGCCCGATGCGTGTGCGCGCCGCCGAGCAGCAGCTCGCCGGCCTTTGCCCGCTTCAGCGCGAATTGCAGGTCGTTTTCCCAGGTGAATCCCATGCCGCCGAACAACTGCACGCCGTGGCGGAACACCAGGGACTGGCACTCACCGGACGCGGCCTTCGCCATCGAGGCGGCGATCCGGCGGCGTGGATCATCGGTGGCGATCGTGAGTGCCGCGAAATAGGCCAGCGCCCTGGCCCGTTCGATCGCGATCTGCATGTCCGCGGCCTTGTGTTTGACCGCCTGGAAGGAACCGAGCGCGACGCCGAACTGCTGACGCGTGCGCACGTGCTCGAGCACCAGGTCCAGAATCCGCTGACACGCACCGACCGTGGTCAACGCCAGCCCGGTCAGCGCGAGGTGGCGCGCGCGTTCGGGCACCGAGGCGACGCGCCGGTCGTCGCGCACGCGCACCCCGACGAAGCTCACCTCGGCGAGGTGCAGGACCGGGTCGAAAACCGCTGTGCGTCGGGCGATCACCTCGGCCGCCTCGACGACGAACACCCCGGCATCGGTGACGACCGCGCAGTGCTGCGCGCGATCACCGTCGAGGACATGGTGCGCGGTGCCGTCGAGCACCCAGTCCGCACCGTCGCGCCGCACTGTGACGCCGGTGAACACGGCCGTTCCCGAGCGCCCACCCTGCGCGAACTCCGGTGCGAGCGGGGCGAACTGGCTCATCGTCGCCAGGTACGGCGTCGGATCCGTCGCCCGGCCCAGCTCCTCGAGCACGATGGCCAGTTCCACCGCGTCGCCGGCGTCGATCAATTCGGTCCAGCCCAGCTCGACGTAGTTCTGCCACAGCGGTTCCGGATCGGCGTCCTGGTCGGCGACCGCGCGAATCAGTGTGGGCGGACATTCCTTGGTGAGGACGGCGCGCACAGTTTCCTGCCACAGCCGTTGATCGGAGTCGAACTCCACGAGCATCCGGAGGGCCTCCTTGCCAGCAACCGTCAATTTCAGTACGGAGAATAACATTCTCATCAGAAGAAAGTAATAGTCTCCAAGATCGTGGACACGAAGGGCTGGCAACCCTTGGATATGGCGTTCTCCGGTACAGTGCATGCATGTTCTGCACACCTAACCGAGGATGGAGGCAACCGTGACCAGCGTCAGCGAAGAGCCCGCGTGGAAGCAGCGGGCCGTCGAGCGGTCCATCCGCGGGGCGAAACTGCGCGCCGAGCAGCGGGTGCAGAAGTTCCTCGACGCGGCGCAGGCGATCATCACCGAGAAGGGCACCACCGACTTCACCGTGCAGGAAGTCGTCGACCGCTCCCGCCAGTCGCTGCGCAGCTTCTACCTGCAGTTCGACGGTAAGCACGAGCTGTTGCTCGCCCTGTTCGAGGACGCGCTCAGCCGGACCGCGGATCAGCTGGCGGCGGCCGCCGAGGGCAAGACCGAGCCGCTGGACCGGCTGCGGGTGACCGTGGAGCTGCTGTTCGAACTGTGCAGACCCGATCCGGTCGCCCAGCGCCCCCTGTTCACCGATTTCGCGCCGCAACTGCTGGTCTCGCACCCCGCTCAGGTCAAGGTCGCGCACGCGCCCCTGCTGTCGCTGTTCACCGATCTGATGGAACAGGCCAAGAAGGCGGGTGCGCTGCGCGCCGACCTCAACCCGCACCGGATGGCCGCCGTCGTGATGCAGACGGTCATGTTCACCGCCCAGTCGGCGGGCGGCACCGACGAGGACAGCGCACACCCGATCACCGCGGCCGAGGTCTGGGACTTCTGCGCGTTCGGGTTCGCCGAATCCTGAACGACCGGGTGGCCGCGGAGGCCACCCGGTATCACCTCAGGGCGCGGCCACCTCGATGACCGTCGCCGAGCCCATGCCACCACCGGCGCACAGCGCCGCGATGCCGAAACCGCCGCCACGCCGCCGCAATTCGTGCACCAGGGTGGCGATCATTCTGGCCCCGGTGGCCGCGACCGGATGCCCGAGCGAGCACCCGCTGCCACTGACGTTGACCAGGTCCGGGTCGATGTCGAGCGCCTTGATCGCGGCCAGCGGCACCACCGCGAACGCCTCGTTGATCTCGATCAGACTCACCTGCGACAGCGAGATCCCCGCCCGCGACACCGCTTTCGCGATCGCCTCGATGGGCGCGAGGCCGGTGACGGCGGGGTCGACCGCGACCGAAGCCCACGACCGGATGACACCGAGCGCGGGCAGCCCGAGCCGATCGCTGGCGATGGCCAGGGCCGCGGCGCCGTCGTTGGCGCCTGCGGCGTTGCCCGCGGTGATGCTGAAACCCTCGATCTCGGGGTGCAACACCTTCAAGCCGGCCAGCTTCTCGATGGTGGTGTCGCGGCGCGGGTGCTCGTCGACCTCGAACAGGCCGTGCGGCGTTTTGATCGGCACGATCTCGTCGGCGAAGCGCCCCTCGTCGATGGCGGCGATGGCGTTGCGGTGCGAACGCAACGCCCAGGCGTCCATCTCCGCACGCGAGATACCGGCTTTGACCGCCGCGTTCCAGCCGACGGTGATGGACATGTCCAGATTCGGCGCATCGGGACGATCGGGGTGTGTCGGCGAGGTCCACGGGTCGAGCCATTCGGCCTCGCCGACCCGGAAACGCAGGCGCGGCGCGGTGGAATCGGCGTTCACGCCACCGGCGATGATGAGCCGGTCCATGCCCGCGCGGATGCTCGCCGCGGCGGACTGCACCGCCGCCATCCCCGCCGCGCAGTGCCGGTTGGTGGCGAGGCCGGGCACCGTGGTGAGCCCCGAGGTGACCGCGGCGTGCCTGGCCAGCACGCCGCCGCCGTAACGCCCCTCGCCCAGGATGACATCGTCGACCTGATTCGGATCGAGGTCGGCCGCCACCGCGGCGACCACATGATCGGCCAGCGTGAAGCCGTCGGTGTCGCGCAGCGTCCCCTTGCGCGCGGTCCCGATGGGCGTGCGCAGCGCGGAGACGATGACTGCTTCAGGCATGGGTGCCCTCCATTTCGGCGACAAGGGTGCGTCGCAATAGTTTTCCGGTGTCGGTCTTGGGCAGCTCGGTACGGAACACGACGGCGTCGGGCGTCTTCGACGAGCGCAGCCGGTCCTTGACCCACTGCTTGACCTGCGCTTCGTCACCGACCCCGACGACCACCGCGACCAGGCGCTGACCCCATTCCGCATCGGGAACGCCGATCACCGCGGCCTCGGTGATGCCGGGGCATTCGAGCAGCACGTCCTCGATCTCGGCCGGTGCGATGTTCTCCCCGCCCCGGATGATGGTGTCGTCGGCGCGGCCGTCGATGAACAGGTAGCCGGCGGAGTCGAGCCTGCCGAGATCACCGGTGGGGAACCAGCCCTCGGCGTCGAGGACGCTGCGGCCACCGTATTCGCCCGAGATCTGATCACCACGGACGAAGACCAATCCGGTCTCGCCGACCGCGACAGGTTCGCCCGCGGCACTGCGGATCTCGAACTCGATGCCGGGCAACGGGCGGCCCACCGAGCCGAGACGATCGCGCACGAGCTCGTCGACGGAGGCGGCGGCGGCCCGGTGATCATCCGGTCCGAGGACCGCGACCGACGACGCGGTCTCGGTGAGTCCGTAGGCGTTGACGAAACCGGTCTCGGGGAACACCCGCAGTGCGCGATCCAGCACCGGGCGCGGCATGCGCGAGCCGCCGTAGGCCAGCGTCGCCAAGGTCGGGGTGCTCGCGTCGGGGCCGTCGACCGCGGCGATGATGCGCGCCAGCATGGTCGGCACCAGCATCGCCTGGGTGATCTGTTCGCGGCGTACCGTCGCCAGCCACTCGGCGGGGTCGAACGCGGGCAGATAGACCACCCGGCGGCCGGCGTAGAGATTGGAGAGCAGGTTCGTCAGCCCCGCGATGTGATACGGCGGCACCGACACCAAGGTCGCGTCGGTGGTCGCGGCGGCACCGAACTCCACGGTGTTGAGCAGGTAGGCCATCAGGTGCCGGTGGCGCAGCAGCGCGGCCTTGGGTGCGGAGGTGGTGCCGCTGGTGTAGAGGATCACCGCCACCGAGTCCGCGTCCCACGGCGTCGCCACCTCGGGCGCGTCGGGCTGGGCGGGGTCGATTGCTACCAGGGCGTCGAGGTCCTCCGGTCGCAGGACCAGCGCGCCGGGGTGGCGTTCGAGCAGCGCGCTCAGCTGGGCATCGCCGAGCCGGTAGTTCAGCGGCACGAACGGCACACCGGCCAGCACGGCGCCGAACAGGGCGATCGGATAGGCCAGGTGGTTGGCGCCCAGATACAGCACCGCGGAGTGCTCCTGGAAGCGCGGGGTCGCACGTCGGGCGCGGTCGAGCAGGTCTGCCGCAGACAGCGAGCGGTCGCCGACCGTGATCACCGATCGGCTCCCGGCCGAGGCGGCCATGTCTAGGATCATGCCAATGTTCATGAGAACATTATTCTCACAGCAAGAGAGTGTTGATTTCAAGAGAGGAAAACAACATGGAGATAAGTGGTAGTTCCGCCATCGTGGTCGGCGGCACCGGCGGGCTCGGGGAGGCCACCGTCCGTCGCCTGCACGCCGCGGGGGCGAAGGTGGTCGTCGCCGATGTCACCGACGACAAGGGCAAGGAACTCGCGGCCGAACTCGGCATCCGCTACGTGCACACCGACGCCACCAGCGAGGAGTCCGTTCAGGCCGCCATCGACGAAGCGCAATCCCTGGGCCCGCTGCGCATTTCGGTCGACACGCACGGCGGCCCCGCCAGCGGCGGACGACTGGTCGGCAAAGACGGCAGCCCGCTCGCGCTCGACGGCTTCCGCACCACGATCGAGTTCTACCTGACCGCTGTGTTCAATGTGCTGCGGCTCTCGGCCGCCGCCATCGCCAAGCAGGAACCGCTCGACGAAGGCAGCCGCGGCGTCATCGTCAACACCGCCTCGATCGCGGCCTACGAGGGGCAGATCGGCCAGCTCCCCTACGCCGCGGCCAAAGGCGGCGTGGTCGGCATGACCCTGGTCGCGGCCCGCGACCTGTCCCCGCTCGGCATCCGTGTCGTCACGATCGCACCCGGTACGTTCAACACCCCCGCCTACGGCAAGGCCGCCGATCGCTTGGAGGCCCACTGGAGCACGCAGGTCCCCCACCCAAAGCGGATGGGGCAATCGCCGGAGTACGCGCAGCTGGCGCAGTCCATCATCGAGAACGACTACCTCAACGGTGAAGTGATCCGCCTCGACGGCGCGCTCCGCTTCCCGCCGAAGTGACCACGGTCGGCACGCATTGACGCTCGCGACGGTCGATGCGACGAGCACCGAGGGCATCCGAACTGGGCCGAGGCAAGCGCATTCCCCTCGCCCGGATTCGGCCCACGGGCGCGAGCCGACGTTCCCGGTGCACCCACCGAATCGGTCGTGGCGGCAGCCGAATGCCTCAGCGGCCCAGCCAGATCGGGGTTCGCTTCTCCGCGAATGCGCGCGGCCCCTCCTGCGCGTCGGCACTGTCGTAGCACTCGACGGCGGCAGCTCTGGCGGCCCCCAGCGCGTCGGAACGGCCCATCTCGGTGGCGAGCATCACCGTATCCCGCGCCGCCCGCACCGACAGCGGTGCGCCGCGCAGGATCTCGGCAGCCAGCTCCAGCGCCGCCGCCAGGACCGCGCCCGGCTCGGCGAGGCGATTGACGAGGCCCACCTCGTAGGCCCGGCGCGCGGTGATCGGCGCGCCGGTGAGCAGCAGCTCCATCATGATCCGCTGGGGGATCATATGAATCAGCGGCGCGGCCCACGGCGAGCTGCGCCCCACCTTCACCTCGGTGATCGCGAACGTCGCCGCCGTGCTCGCCACACACAGGTCGCAGGCCTGCGCGATCATCCACCCGCCGGCGAACGCGGCGCCGTTGACCGCGGCGATCGTGGGCTTGGACAGCTCGATGGTGTCGTAGGGCAGCGGGAACATCTCCGGCGGGGGCACCCGCATCCCGGTATCCACCATCTCCTTGAGGTCGCCGCCCGCGCAGAACGCCTTGTCACCCGCACCCGTGAGCACGGCCACGCGCAGCGCGGGATCGTGTTCGAACCGGTCCCACGCGGCGTACAGACCCGCGCGCACATCGGCGGCCAGACAGTTGCGGGTTTCCGGCCGGTTCAGGGTGATCACGGCGATGCCATCGGCCCTGGCGTCGAAGAGCACGGCGTCGTTCATCAGAAACCTCGCTGCTGGATCAGGTGGGCGGCTCGGTCGAGCTCGGCCCGGAAGTCGGGATGGGCGATGGCGATCAGTCGGCGCGTGCGCTCGGCGACCGATGCGCCCGCGAGTTCGGCGGCACCGAACTCGGTGACGATCACATCCACATCGCTGCGCGCGGTCGTCACCGGCCCGGACAGACTTGCGGTGATCCGGCTGAGGGTGCCGCCTTTCGCGGTGGCGGGCAGCGCGATCACGGCGTGCCCGCCCGGTGAGCGCAGGCCGCCGCGAACGAAGTCGACTTGACCGCCGGTCCCGCCGAGATAGGCCGAACCGCTCTGTTCGGCGTTCACCTGGCCGGTCAGATCGACCTCGAGCGCGGAATTGAGCGACACCAGATTGTCCAGGGTCGACAGCACGCCCGCGTCGTGGGTGTAGGAGGTGGCGCGCATGCCGATCAACGGGTTGCGATGGGCGAAGGAGTAGAGCCGTTCGGTGCCGATCAGCGCCCCGGTGATCGACACCCCTCGATCGATCCCTTTGCGCGCGTTGGTGATCGCGCCGGACTCGATGAGATCGACGACACCGTCGCCGATCATGCCGGAGTGCACGCCGAGATCGGTGCGATCGCCCAGCAGCCGAAGGACCGCGTCCGGCACCGCGCCGACGCCGACCTGCAGCACGGCGCCGTCGCCGATGTACTGCGCGGCGTGTCGGGCGATAGCGTCGTCGGTCGGGTCGGCGGCGGTCGGCGCGACGGCGACCGGCGCCCGCGAAACCCGCACGGCACAGTCGATGTCGGCGCTCGCGAGCAGCGCGCCGTGGGTGTAGGGCACCCGCTCGTTCACCTCGGCGATCACGACACGCGCCTTCGTGACAGCGGCCCGGACGTAGTCACTGATCAGCCCGAGGCTGTGGTTGCCGTGCGCGTCGGCGGGGCTCACCTGGACGAAGGCGACGTCGCAGCCGAGCGTGCCCGCCGCGATCATCGGCGCGACCCGGCTCACGTGGCACGGGATCACGGTCAGCTTGTGCGACTTGGTCATCGACCGCAGCGTGCCGATCGCGCCCATGCTCGACAGCGCGAAACTGTCGGCCGTCTCAGGGGTGAACAGTCCGGAGAAGCTGGTGGCGATGAACGCGGAGAGCCCGCCGATCTCGCGACCACCCACGATCAACGCCTCGACCAGGGTGGTCGGCTCGCCGCACGCCTGACCGATGACGATGCGGTCGCCGTGGCGCAGGTAGCGGCCCAGATCCAGCTCCGCCGCCGCGACCGAGACGCTCACGCCCGTCCGCCCGATGCCAGCAGCGCCTGCGCGCGGGCCAGGTGCGGACGATCGAGCATGGCGCCGCGATGACCGAGAGCGCCGGCGCCGGGATGGGCGGCGAACAGGTCGACGATCTCCTGGGCCGCGGCCAATTCCGCGAGCGTGGGGGTGAACGCCGCGTTGATCACCTCGACCTGGTCGGGATGGATGGCGAGCATGCCGCTGTAGCCGTCGCGACGCACCCGCTCGGCTCTGGCACGCAGCCCGGCCAGGTCGCGGAAGTCGCCCTGGATGGTCTCCACCGCCGCCACCCCGGCGGCGGTGGCGCCGAGCAGACACAGACTCCGCGCCAGCTCGTAGGTGAATCCGTAACTCCCGTCCGGATTGCGGTTCTCGGCGGCGCCGACCGAATCGGCGAGGTCCTCGGCGCCCCAGGTCATCGCGACCACCCGGGGCGCGCCGCGGTAGGAGCCGGTGGTGAACATGGCTTCGGCGGTCTCGGTCACCAACACGATGACCTTGGTGGCGCCCTGTTCGATTCCGGCGGCCACCTCCAGCGCGCTCAGATAGTGGTCGAGACGTTCGACATCGGCGCGACCGCGCGACTTGGGCAGCATGATGCCGCCGGGCCGAGCCGCGACGACGGCCGCAAGATCGGCCAGGGTGTGTGTTCCGTCGAGCGGGTTGACCCGCACCCACCGCCGGCTCGTGTCCCCGAGCCGCGTGGCGAGCAGATCGGCGATCATCGTGCGGGACTCGGCTTTCGCCGCGTCGAGGACGGCGTCCTCCAGATCGAAGATGACGATGTCGGCCGCGCTGGCCGCCGCCTTCTCCATCTTGTGCCTGCTGTCGCCTGGCGCGAAGAGCCAGGAACGCGCGCGAAAGGCTTCTCCGAGACTGGTCATTGCTGCTCCGATGCTGCGGTGGCGTGATGGGTCGTTATCTCGTCGAGTACTTCCGTGGTGTGGGCGCCGAGTCCGGGCGCGCCACCGGCGACCCGGCCGGGGGTACGGGAGAACCAGGTCGGCGGGCCGGGAAAGCGGATCGCGCCGTGCTCGGTCTGGACCGTCTCGAAGAAACCCGCCGTGTTCAGATGCGGATCGTCGAAGAGTTCGTCGAGGGTGCGCACCGGGGCGGCCGGGATATCGAGCGCACGCAGCAGGTCGAGCCATTGCTGGGTCGTGCGCTCGGCGAACGTCTCGCTCAGCAGGCCGTAGACGGTGTCGATCCGGGCCGCCCGCTGGGCGAGGGTGGCGAATTGCGGCCCGGCCCAAGGTGGTTGGACCGCGTCGACGAACGCCGACCACTGTTTGTCGTTGTAGACCAGCGCGCTGACATAGCCGCCGTCGCTGGTCCGGTAGGGCTTGCGGTTGGGCGTGACGGCGCGGGGATACACGGCGGGGCCCAGCGGTGGGCTGAACAGCGCGCCGTTGGCGTGTTCGACCAGCATGAACGCGGCCATGGTCTCGAACATGGCAACCTCGACCTCCTGCCCCTCCCCCGTCCGCTCCCGATGGAACAGCGCCATGGTGGTGGCGTAGAGCGCCGTCAGCCCGGCCACCTTGTCGGCCAGGATGGTGCCGACGTAGCCCGCCGTTCCGGTCAACTGCTCCTGCGCGGAAAGCAGGCCGCTCTCGGCCTGGATGGTGTCGTCGTAGGCGGTGAAGTTCGCGTAGGGCCCGCGCCGGCCGTACCCGTAGCAATTGGTGTAGACGATCGACGGGTTGATCGCCGACACCGCGGCGTAATCGAAGCCGAGTCCGGCGATCGCGCTGGCGCGCATCGAATGAACGAACACGTCGGCGTCGGCGATCAGCGCGCGCAGCGCCTCCTCGCCCGGCTCCGATCGCAGATCCAGGACCACGCTGCGTTTGCCCCGGTTCACATTGACGAACACCCCGCTCATCGCCGGGTCGGGGCCGACCGAGATGTAGCGGGTGTTGTCCCCGGCGGGCGGCTCGATCTTGATCACGTCCGCGCCCATGTCGGCCATGATCTGGGTGCAGTAGGGGCCCATGACCATCGCGGTCAGATCCAGGACACGCAGCTCGGACAGTGGTCCCGAGCGCGTCGTTGTTCGAGGTGCCATCACGGCTCGACCTCTCCTCCGTCACAGGGAACCGGCAGCCGAGAGATGTTGGCGGCCGGGCAGATTCGGCATCGGCGGAAGCCACATCCAGGAGCTCGCGCGTGCTCCGGGACAGCGGGACCGAGCCTATAGTATGAATCATTACAAGGATAGTAAGGGGAAGAAGTCGTGGACGACATCGACAACAGCGACCCATCGGGCTCGCAGCCACCTCGGCACGCGACCATCGCCGGGGTACTCGACGCCGCCCTGCGCGAGCGCCCGGACGCCGCGGCGGTGGAGGCGGTGTCGGGTGTGTTGACCTATGCCGAACTCGACGATCGGGCCGACCGGGCGGCGGGGGCACTGTGGTCACTAGGCGTGCGGCCCGGCGACCGGGTCGCCGCCTGTCTGCCCAACGACCTCGACATCGTCGCCGCGTTTCACGGCGCGCAGCGGGTCGGCGCCATCTGGGCGGGGATCGGCGAGGCGCTCACGGCGAATGAGCAGCGCTACCTCGACGAACTCTGCGCTCCGATGGTCGTGCTCGCCGGGCAACAGTGCCGATTGCCCGCGTCCACGTGCGTCGATTCCGATCGATGGGCGGACCTGATCGCCGCCGGGTCGGTCGCGCCGCGGGTCGAGGCCGACGTCGACGCTCCCGCCGCCATCGCCTTCACCAGCGGCACGTCGGGACAGCCCAAAGCCGTAGTGCACAGCCAGCGCAACCTGCTCCTGCCCGGCGCGGCGCTCGTCGCCACGCGCGGCTGGGGCCCCGAACTGCGCAAGGGCGACAGTTTTCCGCTCACCATTCTCAACCTCATGGTCCTGTCCACCCTGCTCACCGCCCAGGCCGGTGGATGCGCGGTGGTGATGAACCGGCGCGACGTCGACGGCGTCGCCGAATGGATCGCGACGCGACGGGTCACCGTGTGGAACGGCGCGCCCGCGCAGCTCTACGACCTCGCCCACCGCTCCGACCTCGATCTCAGCTCGCTCACCGAGGTGTGGAGCGGCGGCGGCGACACCCCGGAATCGCTGCGACAGGCCTTCCACGCGGCGCACGGGCTCGTGCCCCGCGTCACCTACGGCCTGACCGAGGCGCCGACCGTCGTCTCCATCGACCCGCCGCGCGCCGCCCCACGCCCCGGAACCTGCGGGCAGGTACTGCCGCAGTACACGGTCGCGGCCTACGACGACGACGGCCATCCGCTGCCCGCGGGTGAGCTCGGTGAATTGCGCCTCGACGGCGTCACCACCGGACCGTGGGCGCACCGGTGGCGACCGATGCTGGGTTACTGGGAGCCCGAGGGCATTCGGGCACCGGCCCCCGGCCCGATCCCGACCGGTGACATCGGCACCGTCGACGCAGACGGCTGGCTGAGCGTGCTCGACCGCAAGAAGCTCGTCATCATCCGAGGTGGCGCGAACATCTATCCGCTCGAGGTGGAACGCGTCATCGCCGCCCACCCTGGCGTCGCCAAGGTCGCGGTCTGCGGCATCGCCGACGACCGGCTCGGCCATCGCGTCGCCGCCGTGGTCGAGCGCGGCGGCGCCCCGATCGACCTCGCCGAACTCACCGCGCTGTGCCGGCGCGAGCTCTCGCCGTACAAAGTGCCCGAGATCTGGTCGGTGGTCGATGCCCTGCCGGTCAACGCGATGGGCAAGGTCGAACGCACGAAACTGCCCGCGCTCGTCGCCCGGCGACCACACTCCACCGAAGCCTGAGGAAACCGCCATGACACCCGAGCGCGACACAACCGCACGGCTTTTCGACCTCGACGGCCGGGTGGCGATCGTGACCGGCGCGTCGTCGGGCCTCGGCGCCGCGGTGGCGACGGCCCTGGCCGGCCTCGGCGCCCGGGTGGCGGTGGTGGCCCGGCGCCGGGATCGTTTGACCGAACTCGCCGCGCGCATCGACGGCCTCGCCGTCGCGTGCGATCTGTCCGATCTCGACGGCAGCGGCGAGGGCCTCGAGGCGATCGTCCCCGCGGTCGTCGACGCACTGGGTCCACCGGAGATCCTGATCAACGCCGCGGGAACGATGTTCACCACCGAACGCGCCGAGGACGAACCCCTCGACGCCATCCGCCGCACCATGGACCTCAACCTCGTCGCGCCGCTGCGGCTGTCGCAGCAGGTGTTTCCACATATGCGCGCGCTCGGTCGCGGCACGATCGTGAACATCTCCTCGATCAGCGGGCGGGTCGGCATCCCCGGCATCCCGCAGGCGTCCTACGCCGCGAGCAAGGCCGGGTTGTCCGGGCTCACCGCCGAACTCGCGGTGCAGTGGGCGCGGCATTCGATCCGGGTGAACACGGTCGCGCCGGGCTTCTTCCACAGCGAGATCACCGGGCCGCTCTACGAAAGTGAGCGCGCCACAGCGTATCTGCGGCGCAACACCCCGTTGCCGAAGGAGGGCACCGCCGAGGACATCGTCGGGGCCGTGCTGTGGCTGGCGGGCGACGCGGGCAGCTACGTCACCGGCCAGACGATCGTGGTCGACGGTGGCTGGACCACCCGCTGACGCAGTGAACAGTCAAGCATTGCTATCCTTAATAGGATTGACGTAGTGTGCTCGCCATGGACGACACGACGACGGCGAAGTTCTCCGCGGTACTGATCGAAAAAGACGATGCGGGACGAAGAGTCGCGCTGACCAGCGTGGCCGAGTCCGCACTCCCGGACGGCACCGTCGACATAGAGGTCGAGTACTCGACGCTGAATTACAAGGACGCCCTGGCGATCACCGGCGCCTCCCCCGTAGTGCGCAGCTTTCCGATGGTGCCCGGCATCGACCTCGCCGGCGTCGTCACCGACAGCGCGCACCCGGATTGGGCCAAGGGCGACCGGGTCGTACTCAACGGCTGGGGTGTCGGGGAGAGCCACTGGGGTGGCCTCGCCCAGCGCGCCCGGCTCGACGGTGACTGGCTCGTGCCGCTGCCCGACGCGTTCACCGCCCGTCAGGCGATGGCCATCGGCACCGCGGGCTACACCGCGAGTCTGTGCGTGAGCGCGCTGCTCGACCACGGCGTGCGACCGGAGCAGGGCGAGGTCCTGGTCACCGGCGCGACCGGCGGTGTCGGCGGCATCGCGATCGCCCTGCTCACCGCGGCCGGTTTCACGGTGGCCGCCGCGACCGGAAAGACCGACGAGGCCGACTACCTCCGCAACCTCGGCGCGGCCACGGTGCTCGACCGCGCCGAACTGGGTGCGGGCGGCAAGCCGTTGCAGAAGGAACGCTGGGCGGGCGTCGTCGACTCGGTCGGCAGTCACACCCTGGCCAATGCCTGCGCCCAGACCCGCTACGGCGGCGCGGTCGCCGCGTGCGGGTTGGCCCAGGGCATGGATTTCCCGTCCTCGGTCGCGCCGTTCATTCTGCGCGGTGTGACCCTCTACGGCATCGACAGCGTCATGGCGCCGCGCTCGCGACGCGACGCCGCCTGGACCCGGCTCGCCCGCGACCTCGCCGCCGACACCATCGAGGCGATCGTCGAGGAGATCACGCTGGCCGACACCATCGCCGCCGCCGAACGGCTCATCGAAGGCACGGTGCGCGGTCGCATCGTCGTCGACGTCAATCGATAATTCAGGAGCAGCTGTGAGCACGAAGCCGGACCGACCCGCGACCGCCCAACTCGATCTGTCCGATGTCGACCATCGGGTCGGTCAGCCGATCGGCGGCGGCCAACTGTGGGACCCGTGCAGTACCTCCGACATTCGCCGCTGGGTGATGGCGATGGACTACCCCAATCCCGTGCACTGGGATCACGAGTTCGCCAAGGAATCCCGCTTCGGCGGACTCGTCGCCCCGCAGTCGATCGCCGTGGCCTTGGACTACGGGCACGGCGCGGCGCCCGCCTGCGTCGGCCACATTCCCGGCAGCCACCTGATCTTCGGCGGCGAGGAATGGTGGTTCTACGGCTGCCCGGTGCGGCCCGGCGACACCCTGTTCCAGCAGCGCCGCTTCCACGACTACAAGGTCGCCGACACGAAATTCGCCGGACCGACCATGTTCTCGCGCGGCGACACCACCCACACCAACCAGCACGGCGTCCTGGTGGCGCGCGAACGGTCCACCGCGATCCGCTATCTCGCCGCCGAGGCCGCCGAACGCGGGCTCTACGAGAACCAGTTCGGCGCGGTGAAGAGCTGGACCCCGGCCGAAATCAGCGCGGTCGACGCGCTGCGCAACGACTGGCTGCTGTCCAACCGCCACGGGATTTCGCCCCACTTCGACGAGGTGAAGGTCGGCGACACCCTGCCGCGCCGGGTGATCGGACCGCACACGGTCGCCAGCTTCACCACCGAGTACCGGGCGTTCCTGTTCAACATCTGGGGCACCTTCGGCTGGGTCGCCCCGCCGGGCATCGCCGACCCGTGGGTGTATCAGGACCCGGGCTGGGTGGAGGGTTTCGCCTTCGACGAGGAGGGCGCCAAGATCGACCCGCGCAAGCGGGACGGACTCTACGTCGGACCCTCGCGCGGGCATATCGACGCGGACAAGGCCAGCGAAGTAGGGATGGCGCGCGCCTACGGGTACGGCGCCACCATGGGCGCCTGGTGCACCGACTACCTCGCCTACTGGGCCGGTTACGACGGCATGGTCCGCCATTCCAAGGCGAACTTCCGGCTGCCCGCCTTCGAGGGCGATGTGACCTACTTCGACGCCGAGGTGATCGGCAAGGACGCGGAGTCGGCCTGGGGCGTGCCGATCGTGCAGATCAAGCTGCGCCTGACCAATCAGGACCTCGGCGTGCTGGTGGACTGCACCGCCGAGGTCGAGCTGCCGTTCTAGCGGCGCCGAGACGAATCCGCGAGAGAGGCCGACAATGGGCGTGGAGTCCGAAACCGTATCCGCACAGGCTGTTTCGCTCGTGACGGGACCCGACCTGAGCAGCGAGCCCGGCCTCGGGCCGCTCACGCTGCCCGGGTTCCTGCGCACGGTGACCCAGAAGTACGGCGATCGCGAGGCCGTGATTGCCACATCCGCACAGGGCGAGATCCGGTGGACCTACACCGATCTGTGGGAGCGCGCCGTCGAGGTCGCCACGGCGCTGCGCGCCACCGGCCTCGGCAAGGACGGCCGGGTCGGGGTGCTGATGACCAACCGGCCCGAATGGATCGCGGCGATGTTCGGTGCCGCGCTCGCGGGCGGGGTCGCCGTGGCCCTGAGCACCTTCTCCACCCGCGCCGAACTGGAATTCCTGCTGCGCGAGTCCAGCGTCTCGGTGCTGCTGTTCGAGCGAAGCGTGGCAGGCAAGGACTTCGCGGCGATCCTGGCCGAGCTCGAGCCCCGGATCGCCACGGCCGAGCCCGGCGCGCTGGATTCGACCGAATTCCCCTTCCTGCGCAGGCTCGCGATGATCGGCGAGCCGACACCGAGCACCGCGATCCAGACCTGGGCCGACTTCCTGGCCGAAGGCCACGGCACCCCCCGCGCGCTGGTCGAGGCCACCGCCGCGGCGGTGCGGCCCAGCGACGCGGCCGTGCTGTTCTTCTCCTCCGGCTCGACGAGCACGCCCAAGGGCATCCTGAGCGCGCACGCCGGGGTGACCATCCAGATGTGGCGCTTCCAGCGCATGTTCGCCTTCACCCCCGCCGACAATGTGCGGTGCTGGGCGGCCAACGGGTTCTTCTGGTCGGGCAATTTCGGTCAGGCGCTGGGATCGACGCTCGCGGCGGGCGGGGTCCTCGTGCTCCAGCCGACCTTCGACGCCGCCGAGGCACTGGATCTGATGGCGGCGCAGCAGGTGAACTTCCCGGTCGCCTGGCCGCACCAGTGGGCCCAGCTCGAGGCCGCCCCCAACTGGGCCACCGTCGATCTGAGCAGTATGCGGTTCGTGGACTACGACACCCCGATCGCCCACCATCCCACCGTCTCGACCAGGTGGTACGAACCCGGCCACGCCTACGGCTGCACCGAAACCTTCACGATCGCAACGTGTTTCCCCGCTGACACCCCGCCTGAGGTGCACGCGGGCAGCAGCGGCCTGGCCCTGCCCGGCATGACGATCAAGATCGCCGACGCGCTCACCGGCGAGATCGTCGCGCGGGGTGCGCGCGGGGAGATCTGTGTGAAGGGCCCCACCCTGATGCTCGGCTATCTCGGGGTCCGGCGCGAGGACACCTTCGACCCCGACGGGTACTTTCACACCGGCGACGGCGGCTACCTCGACGACACGGGTCGGCTCTACTGGGAGGGCAGGCTCACCGACATCATCAAGACCGGCGGGGCGAACGTCTCACCGCTCGAGGTCGACGCGGCCCTGAACAACCATCCCGGCGTGAAGGTCACCCGCACGGTCGGCGTCGCGCATCCAACCCTCGGCGAGGTGGTCGTCGCGTGCATCGTGCCGCACGCCGGGGCCGAGCCGGCGGCCGAGGAGATCCGCGCCTTCCTCAAGGCGCAGCTCGCCAGCTACAAGGTGCCGCGTCACGTGCTGTTCTTCGACGATGCCGATATCGCGCTCACCGGCAGCGCCAAGATCAAGTCCAGCGATCTGCGCGAGCTGGCCGAAGCCCGGCTGCGGGGGTAGCCGGGCCGGTTCCGTTCAGGCGCCCGCGCGATGCGGCGCCTGAACGGAATACCGCCGGGCCAGTGCGGCGCGATGTCGCGCGGGCGAACCGAACAGCGAACGGTTGAGCGCGGCCCGCTTGAGATAGACGTGGATGCCGCTCTCCCAGGTGTAGCCCATGCCTCCGTGCAACTGCATCGCCTTGCCCGCGATCTCGACCGCCGCCGCGCACGAGTAGGACTTGGCCATCGACGCCGAAGTCGAGGCGTCGGCGGCATCGCGCGCCTGGTCCCGTACCGCCGCCTCGACGAGTTTGCCCGCGACCCGCACCCGCACGAGCATGTCGGCGCACGCGTGTTTGACGGCCTGGAACGAGCCGATCGGCCGACCGAACTGTTCGCGCGTACCGACATGGGCGACGGTAGCGTCGAGCATGGCCCGGCTCAGGCCGAGACTGTCACAGGCCACCGCGACGGCGGCCCGGTCGCGCAGCTGATCGAGAACCCGGACGGCATCGTCATCGACGAAGGGCCACAACGACTCCGGGGCCACCGCCACCCCGTCGGCGACGACGCTGCCGAACCGGCGGGTCGCGTCGAGCACCGGCTGTTCGGCCACGAGCAGCCCCCGCGCGCGGAGATCGACCTCGACGAGCACCCCTGCGCCCGCCCGATCGAGCGCGGGGACGAGCAACGGTCCGGCGGCCGGTGCGTCGAGGACGAAATCGGCCGTGCCGTGCAGCAGCGGCCCCCGCGTCGACGGCTCGATCCGGAACCGCGTCGGTCCCGTCGCCTCACCGGCGAGCACGAGGATCGGCACGGCCGCGCCCGCAGCGGTCTCGCGCAGGAGCCGGTCGCGCCGCGGCGTCGCGACGACGCGCGCGAGCGCGCCGACACCGAGCGCGGCGACCGCCGGATACGCGCCGCTCGCGGCGGCCCGGCCGATCTCGGCGAGAACCACCGCGACCTCGGCGAAGGTGGCCTCGGCGCCGTCGAAGGCGGCGGGGATCTCGAGGCCGGGCCAACCCGCGTCCGCGATCGCCGTCCAGTCGGGCGCGGCGGCGGATCGGCGCAGCAGCTCGCGCGCCACCTCGGCCACCTCGTCGTGCAGGTCGGCGAGGTCGTGCTCGTCGGAGGTCATTGGTTTCCCCTGGGTTCTCGAGGCAGGCCGAGGCCGCGCTCACCGATGATGGTGCGCTGAATCTCGCTGGCGCCGCCCGGAATCGTCCATTCCCACGAGCCGAGGAAGTCCAGCATCCAGGCGCCGGATTCCCAGCCGCTCGACAGCGGTTTGCGCAGCTCGGTGTGGGTGGCGAGCCCGGCCATCTCGGTGCCGAAGTCGGTCATCCGTTGCAGCAGTTCGCTGTAGAACAGTTTCACGATCGAGGCGTCGGCCGGGCCGGGCCGATCCTCGGCGGCCGCGATATCGGCGCACAGCGCGCGCAGCCCGGTGAGTTCGATCTCCAGTTCGGCGAGGCGGTCGGCGACCAGCGGATCGTCGAGCGGACAGCCCTCGACCAAGCGGCGGAAACCGTTGTTACCCAGCCGTTCGGCCAGTTCGAGCATGGTCATGCCGCGTTCGGCGCCGAGCGTGCGCTGGGCAACCTGCCAGCCTTCGTTCTCCGCACCGACCAGCCGATCGGCCGGGATCACCACCTCGTCGAGGAAGATCTCGCAGAAGTGCGACTCCCCCGTCGCCTGCCGGATGGGCCGCACCTCGACGCCGGGGGCGCGCATGTCCAGCAGGAAGTACGAGATGCCGTGGCGCGCGGGCGCGTCGGGGTCGGTGCGGGCGAGCAGCAGACACCAGTCCGCGTGCCGCGCGCCGCTGGCCCACAGCTTCTGTCCGGAGACGACATAGCCGTCGCCGTCGCGGCGGGCGGTGGTCGCGAGCGCCGCGAGGTCCGAGCCCGCGCCCGGTTCGGAGAAGCCCTGGCACCAGATCTCGCCGTCGAGGATCGCCGGCAGGTGGCGGCGGCGTTGCTCGTCGGTGCCCGCGGCGAGCAGGGTGGCGGCGGCGTGGTGGATCGAGACGAAGGCCAGGACCAGTCGGGGCGCGTCGTGGGCGGCGAGCTCCTGATAGAGCACCACCTGCTCGGCCGTCGACATGCCGCCGCCGTATTCCTTCGGCCAGTGCGGGACCGCGAAACCGGCCCCGCGCAACGTCTGGAACCAGGACTGCTGGAAATCGACGAACTCGCGCTCGGAGACTCCTGTCTGCGCCTGTCGCCAGTCGGCGGGAATCCGCGTCCGGCACCACTGCCTGACCTCGGCGCGGAAGTCGTCGATGGTGCGCGCCGTCGAGGTCATCGGGGGCGCGCGTTCTCGTGCAGGGCCAGCAGCCGATCGCGGTGTGCGGCGGACTGCATGGTGGCGACCTCGGCCGCGAAACCGGCTTGCATCGGACCGCCGAGCGCCTGGGACAGATACATGTTCACGATCCGCTTGGTCCCGCGCACGGCCTCGGGCGGCAGCGCGGCCAGCCGGTGCGCCAACGTCCGCGCCTCGTCGAGCAGGGCGTCGGGGGCGACGCTGCGGGTGGCGAGCCCGAGTTCCACGGCGGTGGCCGCCGCGATGCGGTCACCGGTGAACAGGTATTCGCGCGAGCGCAGGATCGGGGTGAGCAGCGGCCAGAACGCCGCCCCACCGTCCCCGGCGATCAGCCCGACCGCGACGTGCGGATCGGCGAGATGCGCCCGCTCGGAGATCAGCGCCACATCGCAGAGCACCGCGAGGCTGGCCCCGAGCCCCACGGCGGGCCCGTTGACCGCCGCGATCACCGGCAGCGGGAAACGCAGCATCTCCTCGATGATCTGCGCGCCCTCCCGGATGCTCTCGTCGCGGCCGACGGGGTCGTCGAGGAAGGAGGTGATCCAGCCCAGATCGCCGCCCGCGCTGAACGCGCGACCCGCCCCGGTGAGGATCACCACCGAGGCTTCGCGGTCGGCGGCCAACTGCCGCCACACGTTCGCCAGCGCCCAGTGCAGCGCCTTGTTCACCGCGTTGAGCTCGTCGGGCCGGTTGATCACCACCGTGCGGATCGGGCCGTCGCATTCGACGATCAGTTCGTCGGGCAGGTCGTATTTCACCGCGCCACCTCCGGGCGGTCGTCGGCATGGCCCGCGCCGAACAGCCCGGTCAGCCCGGTGCGGCCGAGGCGGTCGGTGAGGACCTCGCTGGTCGCGGACAGGCCCAGCGGCAGCCTCCGCAGCGGCAGGCTGTAGCGCGAGAGCCACGACAGCGGCGACTCGTCGCAGAAGCCGATGGCGCCGTGCAACTGGTGCGCGACCCGGAAGACGATCTCGGCGGCCTCGATCGCGGCCGAGCGCAGCGCGAGCGCGTCGTCGAGCGCCTCGGGCCGCCCGGCTTGGATGCTCCACAGCGCGTACTTGGCCAGTATGTCGACGCCGCTACGCTCCACCTCGGCGTCGGTGAACTGGAACTGCACGCCCTGCAACTGGGCCAGCGGCTTGCCGAACTGCTCGCGCAGCAGCACGTGGGCGCGGGTGAGATCCAGGGCGCGGTCCAGCATGCCGAGCAGCGTCCAGCACGGCAGCACCAGCCCCAACGCCACATCGGCGGCGCCGTCGTCGTCGAGGTGGCGCAGCGCGAGCGAGGTGACGAACGCCGAGGTGCGGGGCGGGTGCGCGGGCCCGACCTCGACGGCGGAGCGTCGACCGGTGATCGTCACCGCCGCCCAGCGCAGCGCGAGGTCGGCGACGGGCGCGGCCGGATTAGTCTCGGCGACGACGAGCAGTCCGTCGACCGCAAGATCGGTGGGCCGGGCCAGCCGTTCGGCCAGCGGATAAGGCAGCGCCCAGTAGCCCGCGCTGCGACACAGGGCCGCCGCCGCCTCCAGCTCGTCGGCGTCGCCGCGCGGATCGAGATCCCACGCGCCCAACCGCGCGAGCACCGGCGCGAACACGCTCTCGCGCCGTGCGGGTTCGCGTTCGCCGAGCTGGACCAGTTCGTCACCGCCCGCCGCCGCCAGCGCCAGCGATGCCTGTCGGCCGAATTCGAGCGCGTCCGCGCTCAGCTCGATGTTCACGACGCCGCCAGCAGCGCGCGGGCCAGCAGAATCCGCTGCATCTCGATACTGCCCGAGGCGACGGTGGCGGCCTGGGAGTAGCGCCAGTGTTCCTCGGCCTCGCGCCGGAACCGGTGCCCCCGGTCTGCGTCGGCTGGGTCGAGGTAGGCGGCGAGTTCCACGAGTACCTCCGCGCTGTCCTGGTCGAGGGTGGTCACCGCGATGCGGTAGGCGGCGGCGTCACTGGGTCGCACCTGGCCCTGGCGTTGCAGCGACAGCACCCGGTAGGCCAGTAATCGCGCGCGGCGGCAGTGGGTCAGCATGCGGGCCCATCGGCCACGCAGTTCGGCGGGCAGCGCGTCCCAGCGCTCGCCCAGCGCCGACGGCGCGACGAGCAGCAGCCGTTCGCAGCGGGCGTAGCGGGCGATGCCGACCCGTTCGAAGGCCAACACCTCCTGCACCACCTTCCAGCCCTCGTCGACCGGGCCGAGCACGTCGGCTTCGGTCACTCGCAGGTCGTCGAAGAAGACCTCGTTGAGGTGGTGCGGGCCGATCATGGAACGGATCGGGCGCACCTCGATGGCCGGGTTGGACATCGGGACGAGGAAGATCGTCAGCCCGGCCTGTTTGCGTTCGCCGGTCGAGGTGCGGGCGAGCAGGAAACACCACTGGGCCATCGCGGCGTAGGAGGTCCAGACCTTCTGCCCGGTGATCCGCCAACCGTCGCCGTCGCGGCGCGCCGCGGTGCGCAACGATGCCAGGTCAGAGCCCGAGTCCGGTTCGCTGAAACCCTGGCACCAGATCACCTCCCCCCGCGCGATCGGCGGCAGATGGGTCTGCTGCTGGGCCTCGGTGCCGTGGCGCATGATGGTGGGCCCCACCCAGTTCACGCCCATGTACTGCGCACCGCGCGGTTCGTGGTGGGCCCACATCTCCTCGCGCACCACGGTCTGTTCCCAGATGGAGGCGTCGCGGCCGCCGAACTCGGCGGGCCAGGCCAGGCAGAGCAGGCCGCGTTCGGCCAGCAGGCGGGAAAACCGCTGGGCGGCCTCGAAATCGGCCGGATCGTCGGTGAAGGCCCCCAGAAAATCAGCCGGGACGTGCTCGTCCACCAGGCGACGCAGCTCCCCCCGCAGGTCCGCGGCGGCCGTTCCCATCGTGAAATCCATGATCGGACTGTAGTTAATCCTCATAAGGATAGCAATATTTGACATAATAAGGATAGCAATACTTGAATGGTTGACCCGCGATCAATTACACTCCCGCCATGGATGATCGGCGGGTTCGTTGACCACCCCGAGACGGGGCCGAGTTCCGCAGCGCCGCATCGCGGAGACCGTCGCGGCCGAACTGCGCGACCACATCCTCTCCGACGACAACTACCGCCTCCCCACCCAGGATCAGCTGGTCAAGGACTTCGGCGTCAGCTATCCCTCCATCCGGGAGGCGCTGCGCATCCTCGAGACCGAGGGCCTGGTCACGGTCCGGCGCGGCAATGTCGGCGGCGCCGAGGTACACCGGCCCGACGAGGTCTCGGCGGCCTATCACCTCGGACTCGCCCTGCAGGGCGCGCGCGTGACGCTGGGCGATCTCGCGTCCGGACTCCAGGCGCTCGAGCCGATGTGCGCCGCCGAATGCGCCCGGCGCGAGGACCGCGCCGAGGTGGTCGTTCCCGCTCTCGAAGCCGCCGTCGACGCCTCGGCCGCGGTGGTTGGCGACGGTGTGGCCTTCACCCAATCCGCCCGCGAGTTCCACGATCTCGTCGTCTCGTTCACGCCGAACGTGACCGTCCGCTACGTCGTCAGCACGCTCGTGGCCCTGTGGTCGGCACAGGAGCAAGCCTGGGCGGAAGCCACAACCCGGCGGGGCGAGTACCCCTCCGAAGCCGATGCGCGTGATGCCGTGCGCTTCCATCGCCGGCTCGTCGAGGAGATCGCCGCGGGTCGGGCGGAGGAAGCCGAGCGGTTGGCGCGCGCGCACCTGGCCGCGACCCAGGCAGTGGTGCTCGAACAGTTCGACGGCGGTGTCGTCAACGCGTCGTCGGCCATGTCGCGCCAGTCGATCCAGTCCAGTCACCGCGCACGCCTTTAGCCGCACCGAAGGGGCCGTCGAGTCACCTCGACGTCGCACGACCTCGCGCGTTTCCGACCGAGCCGAACCACACCACGCTGATCGTCGGATCACTTCGGGGCCAGCACTATTGAGCCGTGCATGCCGTCGCCGACCGTGTTCGCGCCGGGCGGCCGCACTCCACCGCGTTCACCCCCGATGACGGCCACGCGTCGCACAACCCGACCCGCGCGATCGGACTCGGCGCTTCCACGCGCCCACATCACCTGGCAATTCCCCACAAAACCGCACGTCATCACAGGTAGAGTCTGACTTTCTCAATGAGAGATTGTTATTCTCATTCGCCGCGCATGCTAAACAATCCTTACAAGGATAACAATACTTGTAATACCGACCCCTTGCTGGCAGGCTCCGATCCACCGATGAAGTGGTCTGCATCACGATCCGGCGACCCGGACGACAGCAGCGCCACCCATCGCGGACCCCGACGCTCTCACCCGGAGGAGGCCCCACTGTGACGCAAGGGGCGCGCTACATCAGCACCACAGCAACGAGCCTCGCCGAAGGGTGGAGCCTGGAACGTCTCACGCCGCCGAGCCGGCTCTTCGGCGCCAACGGCCTACGCACCGGCCCCGACGGACGCATCTACGTCGCCCAGGTGACCGGCAGCCAGATCAGCGCCCTCGACGTCGCCACCGGCGGACTCGAGACGATCAGCGCCAAGGGCGGCGACATCATCGCCCCCGACGACCTGGCCTTCGACGACCACGGCAACCTGTTCGCCACCGAGGTGATGGACGGGCGGGTCAGCATGCGCGGCGCCGACGGACAGACCAGGGTGTTGCGCGACGATCTGCCCAGCGCGAACGGCATCACCGTGCACCAGAACCGGTTGTTCGTCAACGAATGTCGCGTCGGCGGACGGCTGATGGAGCTGTTCACCGACGGCAGCGAGCCCCGGGTCCTGGCGGAGAACCTCGCCATGCCCAACGCCATGGAGGTCGGTCCCGACGGGCTCCTCTATTACCCGGTGATGGGCACCAACGACATCTGGCGGATCGACCCGCGCGGCGGCGAACCCGAACGCGTCGTCGGCGATCTCGGCGTGCCCGACTCGGTGAAGTTCGACGCGGCGGGCAACATCGTCTCCACCCAGGTGAGCACCGGCGAGGTCCTGCGCATCGATCCCCGAACCGGCCAGCGCACCGTCCTGGCCACCCTGACCCCCGGCCTGGACAACTGCACGTTCGTCGACGGCCGGCTCTTCGTCTCCAACTTCACCGGTGAGATCACCGAGATCCTCGACGGCGGCGAGACCAGGACGACCCTGCCCGGCGGCCTGAACTGGCCGCTGGACCTCACCGTCGGCAGCGACGGCGAACTCTATGTCGCCGACGGCACCTACTTCTACGTGCTGCGCCGGGGACAGGCCCCCGAGACGGTCGGCATGCTGTTCAGCCCCGGCTATCCCGGCTTCATCCGGGGCGTCACCGCCGTCGGCGCGGGGGAATTCGTGGTCACCACCTCGGGCGGGCAGATCACGCGGTGGCGGCCGGCGAGTCAGGAGAGCGAGGTGCTGGCCGACGAACTCGACCAGCTCTACGGCGTGGCGCTCGGACCCAACGGCGACATCGTCGCCGCGGAGTTCGGCCGTGGCCGGGTGCTGGCCGTGCGGTCCGGCGGCCGGGTCGAGGAGCTGGCCTCGGGCCTGAACCAGCCGATCGGCGTCGCGCTCACCACCGGCGGGACCTGCCTGGTCGCCGAAGCCGGCGCGGGCCGCATCGTCTCGGTGAGCAGCGCCGGGGTCGACACGGTGGTCGACGCGCTCGAGCAGCCCCAGGGCATCGTGGTGCGCGGCGACACGCTCTACGTCGTCGACGTGAGCAGCAAGTCGCTGATCAGCGTGGATCTGGCAACCAAGGTGCGGACCACCCTCGCCGGGAATCTGCCGGTCGGCGCGCCTCCCGGCGTCACGCCCAAGCCGCTGCGCGGGCTGCCGCCGTTCTCCGGTCCGCAGGGCCCCTTCGCGGGGATCACCGCCGGACCCGACGGGACCCTGTACCTGTCGGCCGACGCCGAGGGCAGTGTGCTCGCGCTGCGCGCCACGGCATGAACCCGGCGGTGGCGGCCGGGTCGATCGACCTGAGCGGACGCGTCGTCGTGGTGTCCGGGGCGGCGGGCGGCGGCATCGGTACCTCGGTGGTGGAGATGGTCGCGCGGGCCGGGGCCACCGTGATCGCGGTGAGCCGTTCGAAGGACAACCTGGCGACCCACATCGACCCGCTGATCGACCAGGGGCTCGCGGTGGTGCCGGTGGCGGCCGATGCCGCCACCGACGAGGGGATCGCCACGGTGCTCGCGCAGATCCGCGCCACCGAGGGCGACCTGCACGGCCTGGTCAACGTGGCGGGCGGCGCGGCCCCGGCAACGTGGATGCCCGCGCTGCGGGTGAGTCGCGCCGATTGGCGCGCGCTGTTCGCCCAGAACCTCGAAACGATGTTCTTCATGAGCCAGGCCGTCGCCGCCGAGCTCAAGGCGCGGCAACGGCCCGGCTCGATCGTCTCGATCTCCTCGATCAGCGGCATGAACACCGCACCGTTCCACATCGGTTACGGCACGGCCAAAGCCGCGCTGGTGGCCGCGACCCGGACCATGGCGGTCGAACTCGCCGCCGACGGCATCCGGGTCAACGCCATCGCGCCCGGGGTGACCAAGACCCCCGCTTCGGCGACCTACGTCGGCGAAGACGCCGACCGGGACCGGCGCGCCATCGCCATGGGTCGGCGCGCGCGGCCCGAGGAGCAGGCGGGCGCGATCCTGTTCCTGCTCTCGGACCTGTCGACCTACATCACGGGTCAGACGCTGCTGGTCGACGGCGGACTCGACCTCAAGTGGACCCATCTGGACGCCGACCACACATCGCTGTTCCTCGAGGACGACGCGTTCCGCACTGCCATCACCCGCTAGGAGAGGTCATGACCGACACCACCGAGTCCGCGCTCACCGCTACCGAGGAGGCACTGTCGACCCCGCGCACGATCGGCGTGGAGGCCTACCTGTCGCCGGACTACGCCCGCGCCGAACGCGACAAGCTGTGGACCAAGGTGTGGCAGCAGGTCGGTCGGGTCGAGGAACTGGTCCAGGTCGGCGACTTCCTCACCTACGACATCCTCGACGACTCGATCATCGTGGTGCGCTCGGCGCCCGACACGCTGCGCGCCTACTACAACGTCTGCTCGCATCGGGGCCGCAGGCTGATCGACACTCCCCCGGGCGCGCGGGAGGCGCACGGCCGCCGCAAGCAGTTCGTCTGCGGATTCCACGGCTGGCGCTACGACCTCGAGGGCCGCAATACCTTCGCGGCCGAGCAGCAGGACTGGCCGTGCGGGCTGACCCCGGACCGCACCCGGCTCGGCGAGGTGCGGGTCGACACCTGGGGCGGCTGGATCTGGATCACCATGGACCCCGAGGCCGAGCCGCTGCGGGAGTACCTGGAGCCGGCGGCCGGGCTGCTCGATCCGTTCCAGCTGGAGAACATGCGCTATCGGTGGCGGCGCTGGCTGGTCTTCGACTGCAACTGGAAGGTCGCGTTGGAGGCGTTCATGGAGACCTACCACGTGCCCTACACCCACCCCGAGTTCATGAACTTCGGCAATTTCCTCGGGTGGTCGCGCGCCCAGGGCAAGCACAGCAACATCGGCTACGACGCGCCCAAGGGCATGGAGGAGAACCAGGCCAAGCTGCGGCTCGGCGCCGGACCCGACGCCCGCATGTCCACGGCCGAACTCCAGAACTTCACCTGGGAGAACGCCAACACCAACACCACCCGCACCCTGGTCGACGCCGCGAATCGGCTGGTCGCGGAGCTGCCCGAGGGCACCCCGGCCGATCAGGTGCTCAAGCACTGGCTGCAATCGGCCCGCGAGTACGACGCCGATCGCGGGGTGGTGTGGCCGACGGTGGACCCGCAGGTCGTCGCGGCGGCGGGGACCGCGTGGCAGATCTTCCCCAACTTCCAGATCGGGCACGCGCTCAACAACATGCTCTGCTACAGCGCCCGGCCCTACGGCTACGACCCCGACAAGTGCATCTTCGAGGCGGCCGTCTACGAACTGTTCCCGGCCGGCCAGGAACCGAAGACCGAGTGGGAGTACACCGCGGCCGACGATCCGGCCTGGCGCACCGTGCTGCCCCAGGACTTCTCGAACATGGCCGCTGTGCAGCAGGGCATGAAGACGCGCGGCTTCGCCGGGCCGATACCCAACCCCTACCGCGAACGCAGCGTCGTGAACCTGCACCACAACCTGGCCACCTACATGGGCACCGGCGCACCACGCGACCTCGCCTGAGTCCCGTGCCCTCATCACCCGAAACACCGCACCACACCGAGGAATTCGCATGCAGAACTGCGCACCAACGCAGACACCCGAGGTCGATCACGAAGCGCTCCGGGCGAAATATCTCGCCGAACGCGACAAGCGCATCCGCCCCGAGGGCCAGCAGCAGTACGTGACGGCCGAGGCGGACTTCGCCGAATATCACGAAGCCGACCCGTACACCCCGGTCCAGCCGCGACCGCCGATCTCCCAGGACATCGACGTCGCGATCCTCGGCGGCGGGCTGGCCGGACTCGTCACCGCCGCCCGGATCAGCGAGGCCGGGGTGGCGGACTTCCGGATCATCGAGCACGCCGGCGATTTCGGCGGCGCGTGGTACTGGAATCGCTACCCCGGCATCCAGTGCGACACCGACTGCTACTGCTATCTGCCGTTGCTCGAGGAAGTCGGCTACGTCCCGAAGCAGAAGTACTCCTACGGCGACGAGGTCTTCGAACACTGCCAGCGCATCGGCAGGCACTTCGGTCTCTACGACAAGGCGATCTTCGGCACGCTCACCCGCTCGATGGCGTGGGACGAGTCGATCCAGCGCTGGCGGATCGGCACCGATCGGGGCGACGAGATCCGCGCCCGCTTCGTCGTCCTGTGTCAGGGTCCGTTCAACCGGCCCAAGCTGCCCGGCATCCCCGGTCTCGGCGATTTCGCGGGACACACCTTCCACACCGCGCGCTGGGACTACGAGTACACCGGCGGCGACATGCGCGGGGGCCTGGACAAGCTCGCCGACAAGCGGGTGGCGATCATCGGGACCGGCGCCAGCGGCGTGCAGTCCATCCCCCACCTGGCCCGCTCGGCGCGCCATCTGACCGTCTTCCAGCGCACCCCGTCCTATATCTACGAGCGCGGCAACGTGCCCACCGACCCCGCGTGGGCCGAGAGCTTGCAGCCCGGCTGGCAGGAGGAGATCCGCCGCAACTTCCACACCGGCGCGTTCGAAGCCTACGGTCCCGGTCAGGACGATCTGGTCTGCGACGGCTGGACCGAGGTCAGCCGCAATGTGCGCGACCAGCTTGACAGCACCGGCGGCTGGGCGGAGCTGACGCCGGAGAAGTTCATGGAGCTGCGCGAGCTGGCGGACTATCGGGCGATGCAGCGGGTGCGCGACCGGGTCGACGAGATCGTCACCGACCCGGCGACCGCCGAGGCGCTCAAGCCCTACTACCGGTTCCTGTGCAAGCGGCCGTGTTTCAACGACGAGTACCTGCCGACCTTCAACCGCGACAATGTCACGCTCGTCGACGTGTCCGGTACCAAGGGCGTGGAGCGGATCACCGCCAAGGGCATCGTCGCCGACGGCGTCGAACACGAAGTGGACTGCATCATCTTCGCCAGCGGTTTCGAGATCACCACCGACCTCGACCGACGCTTCGGCATCGCCCCCTACGTCGGCCGCGACGAGCTCTCGCTCTACGACCACTGGGCCAAGGGCTACCGCACCCTGCACGGCACGATGACCACCGGTTTCCCGAACCAGTTCTTCACCGGGTTCGTCCAGGGCGGGGTGACCGCGAGCACGACGGCCATGTTCGAACAGCAGGCCCGCCACATCGCCTTCATCATCGAACAGACGATGCGCCGGGGCGCGACCACGGTGGAACCCACCGCCGACGCGCAGGAACAGTGGTGCGCCACCGTGCGCGAGAGCGCGATCGACAACAGCAACTTCCAGCGCGAGTGCACCCCCGGCTACTACAACAACGAGGGCGAACAGCAGATCCGCTCCCACCTCGGCGACCCGTACTGGCCCGGCTTCTACGCCTTCGAGGATCTGCTCCAGGCGTGGCGCGACACCGGTGAGCTGCCGGGCCTGGCGCTGGGCACCCCGTCCGAACCGGCCCGATGAGGCGCGCGGAGCAAACCATGTCTGAACTCGGGTTCGAGGGCAGAGTCGCCGTGATCACCGGCGCCGGACGCGGATTGGGCCGCGCCTACGCGCTGCTGCTGGCCGCGAAGGGGGCCAGGGTGGTCGTCAACGACCCCGGCGCCACGATCAGCGGGGACAGTGGCGACGCCGGGGTCGCCGCCGCGGTGGTCGAGGAGATCACCGCCGCCGGCGGCATCGCGGTGGCCAGCACCGATTCGGTGGCGACGGCGCAGGGCGGGCGGGCGATCGTGGCGACCGCGATCGAGGCCTTCGGCCGGATCGACATCATCGTGCACAACGCGGGCAACAACCGGTACGCGCCGCTGGCGCAGATGTCCTACGAGGATTTCGACGCCGTCCTCGACGTCCACCTGCGCGGCGCGTTCCACGTGGTGCGCCCGGCGTTTTCGCTGATGTGCGAGGCCGGATACGGCCGGGTGGTCCTCACCTCCTCGATCGGCGGGCTCTACGGCAACCACCGCGTCGCCAACTACGGCGCCGCCAAGGCGGGGCTGATCGGACTGTCGAACGTGATCGCGCTCGAGGGTGCCGAGCACGGCGTGCGCTGCAACGTGATCGTGCCCGCCGCGCTCACCCGCCTCGCCGAGGGCATCGACACCTCGGCCTATCCGCCCATGGGCCCGGAACTGGCGGCGCCGGTGGTGGGGTGGCTCGCGCACGAATCCTGCTCGATCACCGGGGAGATGCTGGTGTCGATCGCCGGACGCGTGGCGCGGGCGTTCATCGCCGAGACCCCCGGGGTGTACCAACCGAGCTGGTCGATCGAGGAGGTCGGCGCGCAGATCGACGACATCCGGGCGACCGAGGATCCCTGGATCCTGCCGGTCGTCCCCTCCGGACACATCGACCACATCACCAAGAGCTTCGCGACAGCTATGAAGGGCAGCACGCATGTCGGTTAAAGTCTACGAACGCATTCTGCAACTCTTCGAAGCCGAGGGCATCAACACCCTGTTCGGCATTCCCGACCCCAACTTCGTGCACATGTTCCATCTCGCCGAAGAACGCGGTTGGACGGTGGTGGCCCCGCACCACGAGGAGTCTGCCGGCTTCATGGCCGAGGCGGTGTCCCGGATGACCGGCAAGGCCGCGGTGTGCATCGGCACGCTCGGCCCCGGCGTCGCCAACCTGGCCGGGGCGATGATGTGCGCCAAGGTCGAGAACTCGCCGGTGATCTTCCTGGGCGGGCAGCGCGCACGGATCACCGAACAGCGGGTGCGGCGCGGTCGCATCCAGTTCGTCAAGCAGGCGGAACTGTTCGAGCCGTCGGTGAAGTACTGCGCCAGTATCGAATACGCCGACCAGACCGACGAGGTCATCCGGCAGGGTCTGCGCAAGGCACTGTCGGGCACCCCCGGCCCGGTGTACATCGAGTACCCCTCGCACGTCATCCAGGAGGACCTCGAGGTCGGGCCCGCGCTGCCACCGTCGGCGTATCGCCTGGTCGGGCAGACCGCCGGTGCGGACCGGATCGCCGAGGCGGTCGACTACATCCGCGCGGCGAGCCAGCCCGTGCTGCTCGTGGGACACGGCGTGCACACCACGCGCGCCGGCGAGTCCGTCCGTGCGCTCGCCGAGGCCATGGCCTGCCCGGTCATCCAGACCTCGGGCGGCACCTCCTTCATCCCCGGGCTCGAGGACCGCACCTTCCCGTACGGGTTCTCGGCGGCGGCGATCGACGCGGTCGTGAAATCCGATCTGTGCCTGGCCATCGGCACCGAACTGGGCGAACCGGTGCACTACGGGCGCGGACGGCACTGGGTCGCCAACGAGGCCAACCGCAAGTGGATCCTCGTCGAGCAGGATCCCGAGGCCATCGGGGTGAACCGATCGGTGGACGTGCCCCTGGTCGGTGACCTGCGCGCGATCGTCCCGCAGCTGGTCGAGGCGCTGCGCGAGACCCCACGCACCCCCACCCCCGAGCTCGCGGGCTGGATCGAACAGGACGCGGCCCAGCTCGCGGAACTGGCCGAGACCGCGCCGTCGGGGATGTCGCCGGTGCACCCCGCGCGGCTGATCGTGGAGGCGACGCAGGCGTTCCCGGCCGACGGCATCATGGTGCGCGACGGCGGCGCCACGACGATCTTCGGCTGGACCTACTCGCAGGCCAAACCCCACGACGTCATGTGGAATCAGAACTTCGGGCACCTGGGCACCGGCCTGCCCTACGCCGTGGGCGCGGGCGTGGCCGACGGCGGCAAACGACCGATGATGCTGATCACCGGCGACTCCTCGTTCCAGTTCCACATCGCCGAACTCGAAACCGCGGCGCGCCTGAACCTGCCCCTGGTCTGCGTGGTCGCGGTCGACTACGCCTGGGGGCTCGAGGTCGGCGTCTACAAGCGCACCTACGGGCAGGGCTCGCTCGAGACCGGCGTGCACTGGAGCAAGAACACCCGGCTGGACAAGGTCGCCCAGGGCTTCGGCTGCTACGGCGAATACGTCGAGCGCGACGAGGACATCGCCCCCGCCATCAAACGCGCCTACGCCAGCGGGCGACCGGGCGTCATCCACGTCGCGGTCGACCCGAAGGCGAATTCGGAAGAAATGCCGAGCTACGACGAATTCCGCACCTGGTACGCGGAAGGCACTCAGTGAGGAAATCATGCGTGAATATCTGAAGCTCTACATCGACGGACAGTGGACCGATCCCGCCGAGCCACACACCATCGACGTGGTGAATCCGGCGACCGAGCAAGTGTGCGGACGGGTGGCCGTCGGCACGGCGGCGGACGTGGACCGCGCGGTCGCCGCCGCGCGCGCCGCCTTCGCCGGATGGTCGAGCACCGAGCCCGCGCAACGGATCGCGCTGCTGCGCGCGGTGCTCGCCGAGTATCAGAAGCGCGCCCCCGATCTCGGGGCGGCGCTGATCGAGGAACTGGGCGCACCGGCCGCCCTGGCCAACGGCTTCCAGGTCGACTTGGGGGCGGGCCAGCTCAGCACCACCATCGAGGTCCTCGAGGAGTTCCGCTTCGAGCAACAGCGCGGCGCGTCACTGATCGTGAAGGAGCCGATCGGGGTGTGCGCCCTGATCACCCCGTGGAACTGGCCGCTGAACCTGATCGCGGTGAAGGTCTTCCCCGCGCTGGCCACCGGCTGCACGATGGTGCTCAAGCCCTCGGAACTCGCGCCGTTCACCGGACAGATCTTCGCCGAGATCCTCGAAGCCGCCGGTGTTCCCGCCGGGGTGTTCAACCTGGTGCAGGGCGACGGCCATGCCGTCGGCGTGCCGTTGGTGAGTCATCCCGACGTCGACCTGGTCTCGTTCACCGGCTCGGTCCGGGCGGGCATCGACATCGCGCGCAACGCGGCGGCCGGAGTCACACGGGTCACCCAGGAACTCGGCGGCAAGAGCCCCAACATCATTCTCGACGACGACGCGTTCGCCGAGAACGTCGGCAAGGGCGTGGTGAGCATGATGCTCAACTCGGGCCAGACCTGTAGCGCGCCTTCGCGCATGCTCGTGCCCGACGCGCGGATGGCCGAGGCGATCGAGGTCGCCCGTGGCGCGGCCGAGGCGATCACCGTCGGCGATCCGCGGGGCGAGTTCGCCATCGGTCCCGTGGTCTCGGCCAACCAGTTCGACAAGATCCAGACGCTGATCGCCAAGGGCATCGGCGAGGGGGCCACGCTGGTGGCGGGCGGACCGGGCAGACCGGCGGGGCTGAGCACCGGCTACTACGTGCGGCCCACCGTCTTCGCCGAGGTCACCAACGACATGACCATCGCCCGCGAGGAGATCTTCGGGCCGGTCCTAACGATCCTGGGCTACCACGATCTCGATCACGCCGTCGAGATCGCCAACGACACCGAGTACGGGCTGGCCGGATTCGTCGCGGGCACCGACCTGGCGCAGGCGCGCGCGGTCGCCCGCCGGATCAGGGCGGGGTCGATCGCGATCAACGACGGGTTCGATTTCCACACGCCCTTCGGCGGTTACAAGAAGAGCGGCAACGGCCGCGAGTGGGGCGAATTCGGCTTCCACGACTACCTCGAGATCAAGGGCGTGCTCGGTTACGCGCCGCCGGAAGAATGAGAGGCGACCGATGCCTACCCTGGCCACGAAGAAACTGAGCGACGCCGTCGGCGTGGAGGTGCTCGACGCCGACGCCGACCGGCTGCTGCACGACCCCGACATTCCGGCCGCGTGCATGGCGGCGCTCGAGGAGCACGGCGTCCTGCTGTTTCGCGAACTGCACATCGGCGACGACGCGCAGGCGGCGTTCGGGCGGCGGCTGGGCGAGCTGGTGCAATTCCCGCTCTACGCCAACCCCGATGTCATGCAGATCAGCTTCGACCCCGACAATCCCAACGCGGAGTACTTCGCGAGCAACGACTTCTGGCACCTCGACGGCGCGCTGGACGCCATCCCGGCCAAGGCGTCGATGCTCAGCGCGCACGTGATCGCCAGCGAGGGCGGCGAGACCGAGTTCGCCAGCACCTACGCGGCCTACGACAACCTCTCCGAGGACGAGCGGCGGCGCTTCGCCGACCTGCGGGTGGTCCACACCTTCGCCGCGATCCAGCGCCTGACCTACCCGGACCCCACCGAGGAACAACTCACCGAATGGGCCTCGCGCACCGTGCGCGAGCATCCGCTGGTGTGGGAGCACGACACCGGGCGTCGTTCGCTGGTCTTCGGGGCGACCGCGTCCCACATCGTCGGCATGGACCCCGAGCAGGGGCGCGCACTGCTCGACGACCTCCAGGCGCGCGCCACCGCCCCGGAGCGCGTGCTGCGCCACGCCTGGTCGGTGGGCGATCTGGTGATCTGGGACAACCGGGGCCTGGTTCACCGGGCGTGCGAGTTCGACCGGCGCGAACCGCGTCGGATGCACCGCACCACCCTCGCCGGCGACGAGGCCATCAAATGAGCGCCCGCACCGCGATCGTCACCGGCGGCGCGTCGGGGATCGGCGGCGCGATCAGCGCGCGGCTCGCCGCCGATGGGGCGTCCGTCGCCATCTTCGACCTCAACGGTGACGCGGCCAAGGATGCCGCCGCCGCGATCGAGAACGCCGGCGGTCGGGCGATCGGCCTGCCGGTCGACGTCACCGACCGCGCGGCGATCGACGCCGGGGTCGCCGAGGTGCGTGCCCGGCTCGGCCGACCGGCGGTGCTGGTGAACAGCGCCGGTCTCACCCTGGACGGTCCCTTCCTCGAGATCAGCGCCGAGACCTGGAACCGGGCCCTGGCGATCAACCTCACCGGGACCTTCGACTGCTGCCAGGCGGTGATCCCGGACATGATCGAGCAGAGCTGGGGACGCATCGTCAACATCTCCTCGTCGAGCGTGCACAGCGGCGCGGCCGGGCTGGCCGGGTACGTCGCGGCGAAATCGGGCGTGGTGGGTTTGACCAAGGTGCTGGCGCTCGAGTTCGCCAAGCGCGGGATCACGGTGAACACCATTCCGCCGGGCTTCATCGACACCCCGATGCTGCGTCACACCGTGGACCGGGGGTTCATCGACGTCGAGGCGCAGATCGCGCGCACCCCGGTCGGCCGGATCGGCACACCGGCCGACGTGGCCGCCACCTGCGCGTTCCTGGTGAGCGAGGAGGCCGGTTACCTCACCGGCCAGATCATCGGCGTCAACGGCGGGCGGAACACGTGACGGCGGCGGAAGAGCCCCGCATCGCGCCGTTGCCGAAAGCGGAATGGTCCACCGAGATGACCACGTTCATGGCCGAGTACCGCAGCGCCGCGATCGGCGACAAGCCGTCGACCGGGCGGCAGAGCGGGGCCAACCTGCTGGGCACGCTGGCCAGATACCCGGCGCTGGCCAAGCCGTTTCTCACCTTCAACGGGCACTTCCTCTACGGCTCCACGCTCTCGGCCCGGCAGCGCGAACTGCTCGTGCTGAGGGTGGCGACGGTCCAGCGCTGCGGCTACGAGTGGGCCCAGCATTCGACCCTGGCCGCCGACGCGGGCCTGTCGCCCGAGGAGATCGCCCGGATCGCGCAGGGGCCGAGCGCGCCGCAATGGTCGGCGATCGACGCGGCGCTGCTGGCCGCCGTCGACGAGCTGCTCGGCGACGGGGCCGTAAGCAGCCCGACCTGGACCGCCCTGACGACCGAGTTCGACGAGCACCAGCTGATGGATGTGGTGTTCACCGTGGGCATGTACGCGATGCTCGCCATGGCCCTGAGCTCGTTCGCCGTGGCGGCCGAGGCCGCGCTGGTGCCGTACCTGCCCGCACCGGAGTGAGCGCGGGCAGGTGAGCGCGAACTAGCCGCGGCGGGCGAGCACCGCGTCGGCCGCGGCCCAGTGCTCGTCCGCCACCCACAGGCGCGCGAAAGCCGCGACAGCCTCCTCGGCCGACACCCCGCCGACGACGCGCTTGATCTCGGCGGCCTGCGGGGTCGCCAGCGATCGGGCCAGCGCGCGCCAGCCGTCCTCGAACTCCGCGCGCGGCAGCACCCGATCCACCAAGCCGAGGCGCTGCGCCTCGGCGACGTCGAGGATCGCACCGGACCCGGCGAGCAGCAGCGCGCGGCTCTTGCCGACGAGGGCGGCGAGGCGTTCCGCGCCGCCCCAGGCCGGCATGATCGCCAGCGCCGACTGGTTGAAGCCGATCTTGATATCGTCGGCGGCGACGCGGATGTCGGCGGCCACCGCGAACTCGGCGCCGCCGCCGAGCGCATGCCCGTTGAGCGCGGCGATCACGGGGGCGGGGAAACTCGCCAGCCGGTCGCAGATCGAGCGCATCCGCCAGGCCATCGCGGCGGCCTGCTCCTCGGTGCGCAGAGCGCTGAGTTCCTTCAGGTCACCGCCGGAGACGAACGCGCGGTCACCGGCGCCGCGCACGACGAGAGCGCGTGCGCCCGCCGCCTTGTCGAGCGCCTCGTCGAGCTCGTCCATCGTGACGGGCGCGATGGCGTTGCGCGCGTGCGGTCGATCGATCGTGATGACCGCGACGCCCTCGTCCAGCTCGAGCTCGACCATCCAAGATTCTCCCATCACGAGATTGTCATTCTTGTTTTCAGAGAATAACATCAGCGCCGCAGAACTTCGGATCGGGCATTGGAGTCTCACGTGCGCAGCATTCCCGCCGACTTGATCGAGCACTATCGAACGCAGGGCTGGTGGACCGGCGAACCGATCGGCGAATTGCTGACGCGCGGACTCGCCGCCGCCCCGGACACCGAATTCCGGGTGCACTCCGCCGAGCGCCCCTGGTCGGGCACCTTCGGCGAAGTCGAGCACCGGGCCCGACGCCTCGCCGCGGGCCTGCGCGCTCGCGGCGTCGGACCCGGCGACGTCGTGGCCTTCCAGCTGCCCAACTGGATGGAGGCCGCCACCACCTTCTGGGCGTCGGCCTTCCTCGGCGCGGTGGTGGTGCCCATCGTGCACTTCTACGGCCGCAAGGAACTCACCTACATCCTCGAGGCGACCACGCCACGGGTGTTCATCGGAGCGGAGCGGTTCGGGCGCCTGGAGTACCAGGCCGATCTCTGCGCCGACATCCCGATCGTCGGTGTGGTGGGACGCGACTTCGACGACCTGCTCGCCGAAGATCCGATGCCCGGGTTCCTGGCGACCGATCCGGCGGGCCCCGCGCTGATCGCCTTCACCTCGGGCACCACCAGCGCACCCAAGGGCGTCGTACACAGCCACGAGACCCTCGGCCACGAAACCCGGCAGCTGTCCGCCTGGTACCCACCCGAACGCGGTAAACAACTCACCGCAGCCCCCGTCGGGCACTTCATCGGCATGGTCAACGCCTTCCTGATCCCGGTGCTGGACGCGTCGCCGGTGAACCTGGCCGATGTGTGGGACCCGCAGCGCGTCCTCGCGCTGATGCACAGCGACGGACTCACCGTGGGCGGCGGCGCGACGTATTTCGTCACCAGCCTGCTCGACCATCCCGACTTCACCGCTGCACATCTGCCCCGGATGAGGTACGCGGGCCTGGGCGGGTCATCGGTCCCCGCGGCGGTCACCCGCAGGCTCGACGATCTCGGCATCACGGTCTTCCGCTCCTACGGCAGCACCGAGCACCCGTCGATCACCGGGTCACAGATCACCGCAGCCTCGGACAAACGCCTGTTCACCGACGGCGACGTCCTGCCCGGCGTGGAGATCCGCCTGGCCCCCGACGGCGAAATCCTCAGTCGCGGACCGGAATTGTGCCTCGGCTACACCGACGACGCCCTCACCGCCGCCGCCTTCGACGCTGACGGCTGGTACCACACCGGCGATATCGGTGAACTCGACGCGGACGGGTACCTCACGATCACCGATCGCAAGGCCGACATCATCATTCGCGGCGGCGAGAACATCAGCGCCCTCGAGGTCGAGGAGGTCCTGCTGACGATGCCCGGAATCGCCGAGGCGGTCGTGGTCGCCGCACCCGATGCCCGCCTCGGCGAGCACGCCGCCGCCGTCGTGCGGCTGCGCACCGGGCACGAGATGCCGACCATCGCCGAGATGCGCGCGCATTTCGACCGGACCGGTGTCGCCAAACAGAAGTGGCCCGAGGAACTACACCAGGTCGAGGACTTCCCCCGAACCGCCAGCGGCAAGGTGCAGAAGTTCCACGTCCGACGCACCATCGCCGACCGGCAACCGAGCCGATGAACGATCCGCTGGTGGACGAGGGACTAGCGCTCTCGACCTCGGGAACGCCGACGAAGCCGCTCATCGTGCTCGAACTCGACGACCTCGACACCTGCCCCGAGTCCTTGCTCTCGACGGCCACGCGAATCCGGGAGTCGATGACACTCGTGGTCGGAGTGTTGCGGCGGCCGCCTCCCGCCTCGCTCGGGCCCGTCCTGGCCGCCACCACGCTGACCCTGACCGACCTGCCGATCTCACCCCTGCGCCCTGAGATAGTTGCCGTCGAGAACATCGCCGCCGCCATCGCGACATTGCGCGCCGCGGTGATGCGATCGCCGCGGGCAGCGCTCGTCTGCGGACACCTGCTGCGGCAGCCGACCGGACGCGACACCGCACCGGCACTCGCCGCGGAGGCCGCGGCCTACTCGATGCTGCTCGCCGGACCCGAGTTCGCTCGATGGCTCGTCGAACGCGGGCCCGCGAAGCCCGCGCCCGCTACCGATCACCCCTTGGTTCGACTGCGGCGCAGCGGAGACCACCTGTCGATCGTGCTGGATCACCCGCAGCGCCGTAATGCGCTGAGCATGCGACTTCGGGAAGAACTTCTCGCCGCTGCGCAGGTGGCGGTGGCGGACCCGAGCATCGCGACGGTCGAACTCAGCGGCAACGGCCCCGTGTTCTGCGCCGGTGGCGATCTGGCCGAATTCGGCTCGGCGACCGACGTGGTCGCCGCGTATCTGGTGCGGCTGGATCGCGCACCGTGGCGGGCACTCGATCGCCTCGCCGACCGCCTCGTCGTGCGCAGCCACGGCTCCTGCATCGGCGCGGGCGCCGAAATCGCCGCGTTCGCGGGCACGGTCACCGCAACCCCGGATACATACTTCTGTTTTCCCGAGGTGCGGATGGGATTGGTACCCGGCGCGGGCGGCACGGTCAGTGTGCCCCGGCGCATCGGCCGCTGGCGCGCCGCATGGCTGATGCTGACCGAACAGCGACTCGACGCCGACGCGGCTCTGGACTGGGGCCTGATCGATCAGGTGACCGGTGCACGGCGCTGACATGTGGTCGGATCCCCTGGTGGACAGTCGAACCGACCTACGGGCACCCCGCGCCGTCGTGGACGAGTGGATCCGGACGCTGACTACCCGCGCCGTCCCCGCCGATTATCCCGCTGATCTGGACTGTCCTGTGCTGGCGTGGGCGGGCTCCGGTGCGATGGCGCTGACCGGCCACGACGGCGCCGAGCCGGTCCTGTCCCCCGCGCCCGCCTACCGCCTGCTGCGCGAAACACTGCGCGCGCTGTCGTGGATCACCGGCGATCTCGGCGACCGAGTCGACCTCGACGCCGCGGTCGTGCTGACCGGCCGGGCCCGACGAGCGGGATTGCGGCGCGCGGGGCGCCGATCGGCGAACGGCACGAGCAGGCTGCTTCGCACCGCCGACGGGTGGTGCGCCCTCACGCTGAGTCGCCCCGACGACATCGACGCCGTCCCCGCGATTCTCGGCGGCGTCCTCGACGCAGACCCGTGGACCGCGCTCGAGGCGGCAGCGGCACGGTCATCGTCGGACGGGCTGGTACAGCGGGCCCAACTGGTCGGCGTGCCGGCATCCGTGTTGATCACGCCGCCACGAAATACCGTGCCATGGAAACTTTCTCGCATCGCCGCACCGGTCGGCAGCCGCTCGCTGCGTGGACTCGTCGTCGTCGATCTGTCGTCGATGTGGGCCGGGCCTCTGTGCGCGCGCATCCTCGGCCTGGCCGGAGCGCGGGTGATCAAGGTGGAGGGTGCGCACCGGCCCGACGGTGCCCGTGCCGGTGATCCTCGCTTCTTCGACTGGCTGCACGGCGGACACGAATTCCGCAGGCTCGACTTCCGCACCGACGCGGGCCGAAAAGCCCTGGAAGAATTGCTGGATTCGGCCGACATCGTGCTCGAGGCCTCCCGTCCACGCGCGTTGGCTCAACTCGGCCTCGCACCCGAGGACCGCCCGCACCGCGACGGGCGGATCTGGTTGAGCCTCACCGGCTACGGCCGATCCGAACCGATGCGGGTGGCCTTCGGAGACGACGCCGCGGTCGCGGGCGGCCTGGTCGGCAGGCACGAGGGCGAGCCGGTCTTCTGCGCTGACGCGATCGCCGATCCACTCTCGGGAATCTGCGCGGCACTGGCGGTGGCCGGCGCACACCGCAGCGGCGGTGGCGTGCTGATCGACCTGTCCATGCAAGCCACGGCGGCGGCTTTCGCAGCCGCGCCGCCGATCACCCACGGACCCCACTCGGTCCACCGACACGGCGAGGACTGGATCGTGGAATGCGGAGCAACACAACGCCACCGCACTGTCGCCGCACCGGTAGCACTGTCGCCGGGTGATGACTGATGCTGATCCGACGAGCTCGGGTATTCGGGACCGGGCACACCGATGTCCGGTGGCACGGTGGTTCGATCACCGAATGTGGCACCGGTCTGCGACCACTTCGCGGTGAGGACTACATCGATGCGAACGGCGGCTGGCTGCTGCCCGGCTTACACGACCATCATGTGCACCTCCGCTCGCTCGCCGCGGCCGCCGATTCGCTCCTGCTCGGCCCACCGGCGATCCGCACCGTCGACGAGCTGGCGGCTCGGCTGAGACGGGCGGACGCGACATTGCCGACGGGAGCGTGGATCCGCGGCGTCGGATACCACGAGTCGGCCGCCGGAGAATTGGATCGGTGGGCGCTGGATCGCTTGATCACCCAGCGTCCGGTCCGGATCCAACATCGCTCCGGCGCCCTCTGGACGCTCAACTCGCGCGCTTGCGCAGCGGTAGAGCTGGACCGTTGCGCACACGCGGGAGTAGAACGCGACCCCGACGGACGGGCCAACGGCCGACTCTGGCGGATGGATGCCTGGCTCGGTGCGCGGATCGCCACGCGGCCTGTCGATCTCGCCGCGGTGAGCGCGCGCGCCGCGGCGCTGGGGATCACCGGCGTCACCGATGCGACTCCCGCGCTGCGGCAGACAGATATCGATGACTTCGCCGGAGAGGTGACCGCCGGTCGCATTCGGCAACGAGTCCACTGCATGGCGCCGCCCGCCGTCACCGCCCCGCAGCTCTCGCGATTCTCCCTGGGGCCGACCAAAATCCTGCTCGACGACACCACTTTGCCGACCCTCGACGAGTTCGTCGCTCGCATCGGTGAAAGTCACGCAGTGGACCGACCGGTGGCGGTGCACTGCGTGACCAGGGTCCAGCTGATTCTCACGATGATCGCGCTCGACCGAGCGGGCGTGGTTCTCGGCGACCGCATCGAACACGGTGCGATCATTCCGGTCGAGGCGATCGCCTGGTTGCGTGACCGCCGGGTACCGGTGGTGACCCAGCCGCATTTCCTGGTCGAACGAGGCGATCAGTACCGGCGTGAGGTGCCCGACCAGGACCGTCCGGATCTGTGGCGGCTCGGGTCCCTGCTGCGGGCGGGTGTGGGCGTAGCCGCGGGCACCGATGCCCCGTTCGGTGACGCGGATCCCTGGCGCCTCGTCCGCGCCGCCGTAGACCGGGATTCGGGCCACGAAGCAGCCGAGAACCTTTCGCTTCGATCGGCGATCAGCCTGTTCTTCGGCCGTCCAGAACAGCCGGCCTCACCGCGAGCCATCGCACCCGGCGAAGTCGCCGATCTGACGCTGTTGGCGGTGGCACCCGAGGAGGTGGCCGCGATGCTGCCCCACCCTGCGATCGCGGCCACCGTCGTCGACGGTCGAGTCGTCTACGGCTGAGCCGTGTCTCGCGCGTCCGGTCCGGCCAGGATCGTCACGGCCGCGACCGCGGTGGGACCACCGATGGAGTGCGCCAAGCCGATTCGGGCCCGGTCGACCTGGTTCACCGCGTCACCGCGCAACTGCTCGAACAACTCGACGCACTGCGCAACACCGGTGGCGCCCGGCGGATGTCCCTTCGACTTCAAGCCGCCGCTCGGATTGACCGGTAGCGCGCCGCCCACGCTGGTGACGCCCGCTTCGACGAGCTTGTGGGCCTCGAACCGATCGGCGAACCCGAGGTCCTCGTAGCTCATCAACTCGATGCCGGTGAAGAAGTCGTGTACTTCGGCGACGTCGATGTCCGACGGTGTCAGGCCGGCCATCCCGAACGCCTGCCGGGCGGCGCGGACCGTGGCGGGGAACGTCGTCATGTCCCGTTTATGTTGGTGCATCACCGAATCCATGCCCAGCCCCACCCCGCGAATCCAGACGGGACGGTCGGTGTAGCGGTCCACCACGTCCTCGGCGGCCAGCACGAGCGCTGCCGCACCGTCGCTCTGCGGCGCGCAGTCGTAGAGCCCGAAGGGCGTGACCACCGTCGGTGCCGCGAGGGCTTCCTCGATGCTGATCTCGAAGCGCAACCGCGCCTTGAGGTTTCGCACGCCGTGCCGATGGTTCTTCACCGCGACCATGGCCATGTGCTCGCGGGTGGCAGGCGATTCGTGCAGATACCTGGCCACATGCAGTGCGAACCCGGCGGGCGCGACCAGCCCGAGCGGGTAGTCCCAGGCCATGTCCCGGGTCATCGCCTCCCACTCCCACAGCATGTCCTTGGACGCCGACTCGCGCAGCTTGTCCGCGCCGATCACCAGGGCGACATCGATCGTGCCGGACGCGATACCGAGCAGGGCGTTGCGGACCGCATCGTGGCCGGTGGCGCAGGCGTTTTCGACGCGGGTCACCGGAATGCCGGGCAGTCCGAGGGTGTCGGCGAGAATGCCGGAGGCGAACCCGTCGGCGGTGCCGAGCTCGCCGAACCAGGCGGCCTGGATATCGGACTTGCGCAGCCCCTTGTCGATGCTGCGCGCGCAGTCGGCGAAGGCCATCGGCACCAGATCTTTGATACCGAGCGCGAAATGCTCGGCGAAGGGCGTCATTCCGGCGCCGACGATGGCGACTCTTCTCATGCTGCCGACTCCTGTCGTTCGGGGGTTTCGGGTTCGAAGGCGTAGCCGTAATCCGGTACGCCGGAGCGAACCGCCACACGTCGCAACACCATGCGGCCGCGATCGCCGATGGCCACCGAACCCGGTTCGGCGCTGGTCACTTTCACCAGCGCGCGCACGCCGACCTCGTCGAGTTCGACGATGACCAGCGAATACGGTGTCTTCAGCCCCGGCACCGGGACATGGACCGTCACCGAGGTGTAGACGGTGGCGGTGCGCGGCAACGGAACCAGGGTGTAGTCGGTGCGCAACGCGCCGTTGTCGTCGACCCGATATCGGGGTGGGAAGTCCAGTTCGTCGGTGTCGGCGTGCCGACCGGCCGCCCAGCGCACTTTCGCCTCGAACGCACGCTCATAGGCGGCCAGCGAGATCGGAATGTCGGCGCCGGGCACGAACGCGGACACCGGTTTCGCGCGCGGCGCCGGTTCGCGCCGATGCACCGGCACCGCGCCCGCCGCGACCGTGACACCGGACAGACTCCCCTGCTCCACACCGACCAGTGGGCCCGCCTGCCCGGCATCGACCATCGCCGCCAGCGCGAACAACCCAGAGCTCGCTCCCAGCGTCGGCAGGGGTGGCGGCGTGCCGATACACAGATCGGCGGCCTGTTCGTGATCGACACCTGCCACCGCGACCGGGGTGTCGAGCCAGGACGCGGCCAGTGAACCGAGAAGTCCGCGTTCGCGCAACAACCGGGGGTCGCCGTAGTCGTGCACGACACCGGTGGCATAGCGGGTACGTACCGGCAGGCTCCGGGCGACGCGCGCCGCGGTCCGCACCTGCAATCCCCGTTCACCTGTGACCGCGGCGGCCGCGCCGGCGGGATCGAGGTCGACGCCGATCACCAGCGTCCGTGGGCGCGCCGAACCGAGGGCGTCGAGGGTCGCGGGGGCGCCGCCGAGTCGCTCGGTCACCTCGAGCTCGGAATCCAGGCCGAGACCTGCCAGCAGGACCGCGGCGTTGCCGCCTTCCAGCAGCGGCAGATCCCGGCTGACCAGCACGACGTGCTCCACCCCGGCCCCCGAGGCGATCGCGGCCCTGCCCGCTTCGACCGCGAGTGTGATCGCGTCCTCGTCGTCACCGGGTGTGCGCCCTTCGGCGGTCCCCCAGCACGGCAGATAGGTACCGACCGAAGCGATCAACGGCATCGTGCTCTCCCGACCTAGGTGATAATCTAATTCTCATATTAGAGAATGAAGTCTAACAACAGGCCGAAATCGACGACATCACCATGTCGCCTCTCACACCGTCAGCTCCTCCGCACCTGCCGGAACGCCAAACTGTCGGGATCGAGAGTATTGTTCTCCACTCTGTGAACGGTAAGTCTCATGATCGGGATCTTTCGCCCGCCGCCCAGCGGTGGCCTCACCCTCGCACAGCGCCTGCGCGCCAGCGTCTTTCACTACGCCGAGGCGGTACTGCCCGATATGACGATCGCCGCCTGCGCCGTGCTCGTCTCCGCGGAGGCCTGCCATCTCACCGTCCCACCCATCGACTCCGAAGGCGACCCGAAGCTATGACCAGTGCCGGTTCCGATCTGGTGCGGCTGTCGCACGACATGCCGATCAGTTCTTCCGTCGTCGAGATCGACGGCGTCCCCATGTCGGCATTGCTGGCCGAGGCTGCCGACCCCCGCGCCGTCATCGTCGCGATCCACGGCGGCGTGACGACCTCCGCGTATTTCGACTGCCCCGGCCACCCCCGGCTTTCACTGTTGCGTACCGCACCCGCCCTCGGGTTCACCGTGGTCGCGATCGACCGTCCCGGCTACGGCAGCTCGGCGCCGCACGCGGCGGACATCGCACCGGCCACCCGACGCGTCGACCTCGCCTATGCCCTGGTGGAGCGGGCACTCGGGACACGACCCCGCGGAGCGGGGATATTCCTCCTGGCGCATTCGGCCGGGTGCGAGCTGGCCGTCCGGATGGCCGCCGACGAGCGCGGGGCGCAATTGCTCGGTATCGAACTCGCGGGCACCGGCCGCGAACACCACCCCGAAGCCATCCGCAGCCTGACGGCGGGCGGGCCGGGCCGCGGCGATCGGCTCCGTGAGTTGCTCTGGCAGCCGAGCCACCTCTATCCCACCGAGGTATTCGGTGGCGCGGTGATCGCCTCGCCGGGCCCCGCCTACGAGGCCACCATGATGCCGCAGTGGGTGGCGCACGATTTCGAGCGCGTGGCCGCGAACATCCGCATTCCGGTCCAGTTCACCGTGGGCGCCCACGAAAAGGTCTGGCGCACCGACCCGCTCGCGCTGAGCGAGATCACCGCCCTGTTCACGGCCGCGCCGCGCGTGCTGCTCCACGAGCAAGCCGACGCGGGCCACAACCTGAGCATGGGTCACTCGGCGACCGCCTATCACCTCCGGGTGATGTCGTTCATCGAGGAATGCGTGATCGCGCGCCGCTGAGATCGCCGGTCAACGGAATCCGCCCCACGGCAAAGATAGTCGTGGGGCGGATTTCGCCGGTGTCTCAGAGGCCGAGGGATTTGGCGATGATCACCTTCATGACCTCACTGGTTCCGGCGTAGATCCTGGCCACTCGCGCGTCGGTGTACAGCCGTGCGATCGGGTACTCGCTCATATAGCCGTAACCACCGAACAGCTGCAGACAGCGATCGACCACCCGGCCCTGCATTTCGGTGGTGAACAGTTTCACGCGTGCCGCGTCGGGGCCGGACAGTTCACCCTCGACCAGATCCAGCACGGCGCGATCCACCATGGCCTGCGCTGCTTCGACTTCGGCCGACATCGCGGCGAGTTCGAACTTGGTGTTCTGGAAGGACGCGACCGGTTTCCCGAAAGCCTTGCGTTCTTTGACGTAGTCGATCGTGGCGGTGATCGCGGCCCGCGCCTGGGCGACCGAGCCGACCGCGACCGTCATCCGTTCCTGCGACAGATTGTTGCCGAGGTAGCCGAAAGCCTCCCCCTCCACCCCGAGCCGATTCTCCACGGGAACCCGGACAGCGTCGAAGGACAGTTCGACGGTGTCCTGCACCTTGCAGCCCATCTTGTCCAGCACCCGCCCGCGCTCGAACCCGGGCATGCCGTCCTCGACCACCAGCAGGGTCAGGCCCGCGCGCCGGTTCTCCGGATCGGTCGAGGTCCGCGCCACCACGATCACCAGATCGGCGAGCAGGCCGCCGGTGATGAACGTCTTCGCGCCGCTGAGCAGGTAGTCGTCGCCGTCGCGCACCGCGTAGGTGCGCATCCCGGCCAGATCGGAGCCGGTACCGGGTTCGGTCATCGCGATGGCGGTCAGCAGCGAACCGCTCGCCAGCCCGGGGAACCAGCGTTCACGTTGCTGCTCGTCGGCGTAGGCCAGGAAATACGGGAGGATGACATCGAGCTGGGTGCGCACCGTGCTCAACGTCACCAACGCGCGCGCCGCTTCCTCCTGCAGCACGGCGTTGTAGCGGTAGTCCCGCAGGCCCGCGCCCCCGTACTCCGGCGGGATGGCGACGCCGAGAATGCCGAGCGCACCGAGCTTTTCGAAGACCTCGCGCGGCATCTGCCCGGCCTTCTCCCACTCGGCGTAGTGGGGCGCGATCTCCTTGTCGATGAATTCCCTGGCCAGCCCACGGAAGGCTTCGTGGTCCTCGGTGTAGATGTCTCGGCGCACCGATGTCTCCTTGTTGCTCAGGCGACCAGTTCGACGATGGCGGCGTTGGCGGTGCCGCCACCCTCACACATCGTTTGCAGGCCGTAGCGAATTCCGTTGTCGCGCATGTGATGAACCATCCGGGTGAGCAGACCCGCGCCCGAACCACCGAGCGGATGACCGAGCGCGATGGCACCACCGAGCGGGTTGAGGAGCCCTGCGTCGGCGCCGGTTTCGGCGAGCCAGGCCAGCGGCACCGACGCGAACGCCTCGTTCACCTCGAAGACGCCGATCTCGGCGAGGTCGAGACCGGCCTTGCGCAGGACCTTCTCGGTCGCCGGAATCGGACCGGTCAGCATGAGTACCGGGTCGGCGCCGGTCACCGCGCCCGCGCGGTAGCGCACCAGCGGCGTCAACCCCAGTTCGCGGGCCCGCTCCGGGGTCGTCACCAGCACGGCGGCGGCACCGTCGGAGATCTGGGAGGAGTTACCCGCGTGGATCACACCATCGGCTTGGAAAGCCGGCTTGAGCTTGGCCAAGGTCTGGGGTGTCGTCCCGCGGCGCACGCCTTCGTCGGCGGTCACCGTCCCCGCCTCGGTCTCGACGGGCACGAGCTGGGCGTCGAACGCGCCACGGTCCTGGGCGGCCGCGGCCAGTTCGTGCGAGAGCGTGGCGAATTCGTCGAGCCGATGACGATCCAGCCCCCACTTCTGGGCGATCAGCTCCGCGGAAATGCCCTGATTGAACGAGAAATCCTGATAGCGCGCACGGGCTTTCGGGCCGTAGGGGGCACCGCCCTCCTTCGCCGCGCCGAGCGGGACCCGGCTCATCACCTCGACCCCACCCGCGACGACGACATCCTGCTGCCCCGACATCACCGCCTGCACCGCGAAATCCACCGCCTGCTGGCTCGAGCCGCAGGCCCGGTTCACCGTCGTGCCGGGAATGCTCTCCGGCCATCCGGCGGCCAGCACCGCGTAGCGCCCGATATTGCTCGACTGGTCACCGACCTGGGAAACGCAGCCCCAGATCACGTCGTCGATGACGGCCGGGTCGATCCCGGTGCGCTCGATCAGCGCGTTCAGCACGACCGCGGACAGGTCCGCCGGATGGATTCCCGACAGGCCTCCGTTGCGTTTGCCCCACGGCGTGCGCGCCGCCTCGACCACTACTACTTCACGCATCGCGCTCTCCCTTCGAACTAGTCATGGTTGTGTTCGGTCTGCCGGGCGATCGCCCAGCGGCCGGTGAACTCCGGTTCCCGGGCGGCCGCGAACGCCGCGAAGGCCTCCGGTGCGTCGGCGGTCGCGAAGTTCACCCCCTGCGCCCGAGCCTCATTGGCCAGCGCGTCGCGCAGGGTGCGGTCCGCGCCCTCGTTCAGCAGTGCCTTGGTCTGGGCCAGCGCCACCGGCGGACCGGCGGCGAGCCGTTCGGCGAGCTCGACGACGAAGGCATCGAGCTCCGGTTCCGCGACCACCCAGGTCACCAGGTTCAGTGCGTGCGCTTGCGCGGCATCGATCGTCTCGGCCAGCAGCGCCAGCCGCTTGGCCTGTTGCAATCCCACGAGTTTGGGCAGCAACCACGACCCGCCGAGATCGAGCGAGAGCCCACGGCGGGTGAAGATCTGCGAGAACCTCGACTGCGGCGTCGCGACCACCAGATCGCAGCCCAGTGCCAGATTCCAGCCCGCGCCGACCGCCACCCCGTGCACCTTGGCGATGGTGGGAATCGGCAACTCGTGCAGCAGCAGCGCGACATCGGTGAGCGCGCGCAACTTGTACAGGGGATGGCTGGCGTCGGGTGTGGCGATATCCGCGCCGGAGCAGAAGGCCCCGCCCGCGCCGGTGAGCACGAGCGCGCGGACATCGCGATCGCGGCCCGCCACGTCCAGTGCTTCCCGCAGCGCCGCCCACAGTTCCCGATTGATCGCGTTCTTGCGGTGCGGACGCTGCAGGGTCAGCGTGCGCACCCCGTTGCGGTCTTCGGTCAGCAGGATCTGTTCGTCGCGAATATCGTTGTCCCCCAGAGTCATCAGGGCACGGCCGTGGCGATAAGACGGTGCAGGCGCAGCAGGGCGATCTCGTCGTCGCTGAGACCGAACTCCGCGAGCACCGCGTTCGTGTGTTCGCCCAGCGCCGGCACCGCGCCCATCGGCGGGTCGAACCCGGCGATGATCGGCGGCGGGAGCAGCGCCGGGATCTGGCCGACCGGGGTATCGATCCGACGCCAGCGGTCGCGTTCGGTCAGCTGGGGATGGTCCAGCACTTCGCTCGGGGTGTTGTAGCGGGCGTTGCCGATGCCCGCGGTGTCGGCGGCCTGCTGGATGTGGGCCAGGTCGTGGCCGGCGCACCACGCGCCGATCTCGGCGTCGAGCACCTCGCGATGACGAACCCGGTCGGAATTGCTCCGGAATCGTGGGTCGTCGGCCAGATCCGCTCGTCCCAGCAGTTCGCGCGAGAGCCGTTGCCATTCAACGTCATTGGTGGTGCCGAGCACCACGGTCTGCCCGTCACCGGTCGGGTACGCGCCGTAGGGCGCCACCGCGGGCGAACTCATACCGAGCGGCTGCTGATCGATGCCGGAGTGCCGGGTGTAGGTGAGCTGGTAGCCCATCACCTCGGCCATCGTGTCGAACAGGCTGACCGTGACGGCCGCCCCTTTGCGGGTGCGCCGGTCGCGCGCGGACAGCATGGCCAGGATCGAGATCGCCGCGTACAGACCGGAGCAGACATCCGCGACCGGTGGACCGGGCTTGGCTGGCGCACCCGCCGTTCCGGTGACGGCACACACTCCCGATTCCGCCTGTGCCAGTAGGTCGTACGCACGTTTACCCGACAGTGGACCGCCCGCGCCGAAGCCGTCGATCTCGACCGCGATCAGGTCGGGATGGCTGCGCTCGAGGTCGGCGGGGGTGATGCCGAGTCGCGCGGTCGCGCCGGGGGCGAGATTGGAGACGAGCACGTCGGCGTGGTCGAGCAGCCGGTGCAGCACCTCCATTCCGGCCGGCGACTTCAGGTTCAGCGCCACCGATTCCTTGCCACGATTCACCCAGACGAAGTGCGCCGCGAGGCCGTCGACCACGTCGTCGTAGTACCGGGCGAAATCGCCCCCGTCCGGGTTCTCGATCTTCAGCACCCGCGCACCGAGATCAGCCAGGGTGCGCGTGCACATCGGCGCGGACACCGCCTGCTCCAACGCCACCACCGTGACACCGGCCAACGGCGCGGGGTCCGCCGCCGCGTGTGCGGCCATCACATCACCATGCCGCCGTCGACCGGCAGCACCTGCCCGGTGACGAAGGAGGCCGCGTCGGAGGCGAGGAACACGAAGGCGCCCGCTACCTCGTCCGGTTCCGCCCAGCGGCGCAACGGGATTCGGTTCAGCATCTGCGCGGAGAACTTCTCGTTGGTGCGCAGGGTACTGGTCATCGGAGTCGCCGCCAGCGGGGCGAGCGCGTTCACCAGGATCTGCTTGCGGGCGAGCTCGCGCGCCAGGGATTTCGTGACGCCGATGATGCCTGCCTTGGCCGCGGAGTAGTTCACCTGGCCGAGGGTGCCGACGATGCCCGCCGAGGAGGTGACGTTGATGATCCGGCCGGTCCCGTCTGTCGCCAGTTTGGCGAGCGCGGCCTGCGAGCACCGGAACGTGCCGAGCAGGTGGATGTCGAGCAACAGCGACACCGATTCCTCGCTGGTCTCGGCGAACATGGCCGGAGCGGTCACGCCGGCGTTGTTCACCAGAATGTGTAGCACCCCGTCGGCCAGCTCGGCCGCCGCGGCGACGGCCGCGTCCGCGGACGCCCGGTCGCGCACGTCGAGCGCCGCGCTGCGGGCAACCCCGCCCTCGGCCACGATCTTGTCCGCGACCACGGCCGCGGCGGCGCCGTCCACATCGGTGACCAGCACCGCGGCGCCCGCGGTGGCCAGGGCCCGCGCGACAGCGGCACCGATGCCGCCTGCCGCGCCCGTGACCAGTGCCGATCGTCCGGTCAGATCGAACAGTGCTGTGTTGACGGTCATTTCAGTAGCTCCTCGGCATTCCCAGCGTGTGCGATCCCAGGTAGTTCAGGATCATTTCCTGACTGATCGGCGCGATCTTCATCACTCGCGCCTCGCGGAAGTAGCGGGCGACGTTGTACTCCTCGGCGTAACCCATCCCGCCGTGGGTTTGCAGCGCGCGATCGGCGGCGGTGAAACCCGCCTCCGCGCACAGATACTTGGCGGTGTTCGCCTCGCGACCGCACGGCTCGCCGTTGTCGTAGAGCCAGGTGGCCTTGCGCAGGACCAGCTCGGCGGCGTCGAGATGGGTCAGTGAGTCGGCGAGCGGGAACTGGATGGCCTGGTTCATCCCGATCGGCCTGCCGAACACTTCGCGGTCACCCGCGTAGCGCACGGCCCTGTCCAGGGCGACCCGCCCGATGCCGAGCGCTTCGGCGGCGATCAGCATCCGCTCGGGATTGAGCCCGTCCAACAGGTACCGGAAGCCCATACCCTCTTCGCCGACCCGGTCCTCGACCGGAATCTGCAGGTCGTCGATGAACAGCTCGTTCGAGGTGACGGCGTTGCGACCCATTTTCGCGATCGGCCGGATGTCGACCTTGGTGCGGTCGAGATCAGTGAGGAACAGGGTCATGCCGTCGGTCTTCTTCGCGACGTCCTCGTATCGCGTGGTGCGCGTGAGCAGCAGGATCTTCTCCGACTCCATGGCTTTGGAGATCCACACCTTGCGCCCGTTGACCACGTAGTGATCGCCCTCGCGCCGGGCGAAAGTACTGATCCGGGTGGTGTCCAGGCCCGCGCCCGGTTCGGTGACCCCGAAACACACGTGCAGATCACCGCTGACGATGCGCGGCAACGTCCGCCGCTTGAGCTCCTCGGACCCGTGCACCACCACCGGATGCATCCCGAAGATCGACAGGTGAATCGCTGTGGCGGCGTTCATTCCACCGCCGGAGCGCGCGACCTCCTCGAGCAGCAGCGACGCCTCGGTGATCCCCAGCCCGTGCCCGCCGTACTCCGGCGGAATCGTGATGCCGAGCCAGCCGCCCTCGGCCATGGTGTCGTAGAACGCCGTCGGGAACTCGTGAGCCTGATCGCGCTCCATCCAGTACTTGTCGTCGAACTTCTTCATCAGCTCGGCGACCGAGTCGCGGATCAGCTGCTGATCCTCGCTCAGCGCGAAACTCATCCCGCCGGACATGCGTGTTCCCCCATCAATCCGAGGCGGGCAGCGCTTTGGCCGCCTTCACCGTCATCGGCTCGCCGTCACAGCTCAACGAGCCCGCGCCCGCCGCGATGCACAACACCTCGACATGCTCGGCGACATCCACATACCGCTTGCCGATCACCGTGTGCGGTGTGCCGTCGGCGACGACCGTCCGGGCAGTGGCGGCGGGGACCATCGGGCTCGAGCCGCAGGTGATCACGGGTGTCCGGTCGGCCGGTACCCGGATCACCACCACCCGCGTACCGCAGACGGTGCTGGCGAGTTGATCACCGGGACGCAGTGGCACTGCGGTCATGGTGGATCTCCCTTCCTGAGGTTACGTCGCTCTCTCTCAATGAAAACTAGCTTCTCATTCAGAGAGAATCAATGACCCGTTGACTATCCGACCAACCCGTGGAAATCTTACAGTTCAAATACGAGAACGTGATTCTCCGAATCGAGAGGAGGCAGTGATGCGCCTACCCCCGCTGCCGGCGGACCAATGGGACGAGCAGGTTCAGCGCGCCCTGGCCGGTCTGCTCCCCCGGGACCGGCAGACCCCGGCAGGCGCCGGAAACGCACTGGCCACCCTGGTCCGCCACCCCGACCTGACGAAGGCCTACCTGAGTCTGGGTGTGCACCTGCTGTTCCGGTCGACGCTGCCGGCACGGGTGCGCGAACTGGCGATCCTGCGCGTCGCCCATCGACGCGGCTGCGCCTACGAGTGGGCCCATCACGTGGAGATGGCCGACGAGTCCGGCGTGACGGCCGCCGATATCGCGGCGGCGCAGGGCGGCACTCCCACCGACGAGTTCGACCGCGTGATCTTCGACGCGACCGACGAGCTCGACACGACCTCGAATCTGTCCGATTCGACCTGGGCCGCCCTCGGCACGCACCTGGACGAACGGCAGTGCATGGATCTGGTTTTCACGGTCGGCGGCTACGGCATGTTGGCCATGGCTTTCAACACCTTCGGCGTCGAAGTCGAACAAACGGAAAGGTAACCCCTTGTCCCACTTCACCAAACCGGCCGCGGGTAGCTGGACGGAGCACTACCCCGAGCTCGGCACCGAGCCGGTGGACTACACCGACTCCATCGACCCGGACTTCTACGAGGACGAGCGCAACGCCATCTTCAAGAAGACCTGGCTCAATATCGGTCGCGTCGAACGACTTCCGAAGGTCGGCAGCTACTTCACCAGGGAACTGCCCTCGGTCGGCACCTCGCTCATCATCGCCAAGGGCACCGACGAGGTCGTGCGGGCGTTCCACAACATCTGCCGGCACCGCGGCAACAAACTGGTCTGGGACGACTTCCCGAACGAGGAAACCTCGGGCACGTGCCGCCAGTTCACCTGCAAGTACCACGCCTGGCGCTACAGCCTCAAGGGTGAGGTGAACTTCGTCCAGCAGGAGAAGGAGTTCTTCGACCTCGACAAGCAGCTCTACGGCCTCAAGACCGTGCGCTGCGAGGTGTGGGAGGGCTTCATCTTCGTCAACCTCGACGAAGACGCCCCGTCGCTCACCGAGTACCTGGGCACCCTCGTCACCGGCGTCGAAGGCTACCCGTTCCACGAGTTCACCGAGGTCTACAGCTACCGTGCCGAGATCGGCAGCAACTGGAAGCTGTTCATCGACGCGTTCGCCGAGTTCTATCACGCGCCGATCCTGCACATGAAGCAGGCAGTCAAGGACGAGGCCGACAAGCTGGCGGGCACCGGTTACGAGGCGCTGCACTACGAGCTGCAGAGCCCGCATTCGATGATCTCCTCGTGGGGCGGCATGGCCCCGCCCAAGGACCCCAACATGGTCAAGCCGATCGAGCGCGTGCTGCGCAGCGGCCTGTTCGGACCGTGGGACAAGCCCGACATCGAGGGCCTGGACAAGCTGCCGGAGGGCATCAACCCCGCCCGCCACCGGGCCTGGGGCGTCGACGAGTTCGAGATCTTCCCGAACATGTCGCTGCTGTTCTGGGAGCCCGGCTGGTACCTCACCTACCACTACTGGCCGACCGCGGTGAACAAGCACATCTTCGAAGCGAACCTGTACTTCGTGCCGCCCAAGACCGCGCGCGAGCGCCTGGGCCAGGAGCTGGCCGCGGTCACCTTCAAGGAGTACGCGCTGCAGGACGCGAACACCCTCGAAGCCACCCAGACGATGCTGGCCACCCGCATCGTGTCCGATTTCCCCCTCAACGACCAGGAGATCTTGCTGCGCCACCTGCACAAGGTCGCCAAGGACAAGGTTCAGGAGTACCGAGATGCCACTGCTGCCCGCTGAATTCGCTGATCTGGAGCAGTTCTCCGACTGGGTCCTGCCCACCGAGCCGCAGCGCTACACCAAGCGTCTCGCCTCGAGCATGCCCGACATGCAGGAGTTCTACGACACGGCGTTCCCCCGGTTGGAGGCCGCGATCACCTACTGCGACAAGTTCCCGCTCGACGACCTGCCCGAGGATGCCCGCGCGCTGCTGCATCTGATGCAGTCACTGGTGAACGTGTCCTTCCCCGTCGAGGTCTGGAAGCAGGCGCGGGTGCCCGACTCCGGCGCCGCCATGGTCCACCTCATCCGGGAGCCGGTGGTCTGATCATGCTGACGCTGTTGGCCGCCGGGTACCTCGACATCGACACCGGCGAGATAGTCCGACCGGGCGTCGTCCGGATCGAGGGTGATCGGATCGTCGGCCTCGGCGGCGAACCCGAGGGCGAGATCATCGACCTCGGTGACGCCGTCCTGCTGCCCGGTCTGATGGACATGGAGGTCAACCTCCTGATGGGCGGGCGCGGCGAGACCGGGCTGGCCTCCAGCGTTCAGGACGATCCCCCGCTGCGAATGCTGCGTGCGGTGGGCAATGCCCGCCGCACGCTGCGGGCCGGTTTCACGACCGTGCGCAACCTCGGGCTGTTCGTCAAGACCGGCGGGTATCTGCTCGATGTCGCGCTCGGCAAGGCCATCGACGCCGGCTGGGTCGACGGGCCGCGCATCGTGCCCGCCGGGCACGCCATCACCCCGACCGGCGGGCATCTCGATCCGACGATGTTCGCCGCGTTCGCCCCGCACGTGCTGGAACTCAGCATCGAGGAGGGCATCGCCAACGGTGTCGACGAGGTGCGCAAGGCGGTCCGGTACCAGATCAAGCACGGTGCGCAGCTGATCAAGGTCTGCGTCTCCGGCGGCGTCATGTCACTCACCGGAGAGCCTGGGGCGCAACACTATTCGTCCGAGGAACTGCGGGCGATCGTGGACGAGGCGCATCGGCGCGGGTTGCGGGTCGCCTCGCACACTCACGGCGCCGACGCGGTGCGCGCCGCGGTCGAGGCGGGGATCGACTGCATCGAGCACGGCTTCCTGATCGACGACGACGCCATCGCGCTGATGGTCGAGAAGGGCACCTACCTGGTGCCGACCACGCGCCTGGCCGACGCCATGGACGTGTCGAAGGCGCCGCCGGAGCTCCAAGCCAAGGCGGCGCAGATGTTCCCGCGCGCCCGCACCTCGGTGCTGGCCGCGTACAAGGCCGGGGTGAAGATCGCGGTGGGCACCGACGCCCCCGCGATCCCGCACGGCCGCAACGCCGACGAGCTGGTCGCGCTCGTCGATCGCGGCATGAGCCCGTTGGCCGTGCTGCGTGCCGCGACCGTCACGGCCGCCGAACTGATCGATGTCACCGACCGGGGCCGGCTGGCCGAGGGTCTGCTCGCCGACATCATCGCGGTTCCCGGCGACCCACTCACCGACATCACCGTCACCCAGCGGGTGCGGTTCGTGATGAAAGGCGGAAAAGTCTTTGTCCAGAATTGACGACGTGATCGAGCTGGAACAGCTGCTCGCGCGGTATGCGGTCACCATCACCAAAGGTGATATCGAGGGCCTGATCTCGGTGTTCACCCCCGACGGCAACTACAGCGCCTTCGGCGACACCTATCCGCTCGACGAGTTCCCCGATCTCGTCGCCGCCGCACCGAAGGGGTTGTTCCTCACCGGAACTCCGGCGCTCGAGATCGACGGCGACAGCGCCAGCGGCACCCAGCCGCTGTGCTTCATCGAGCAGTCGACCCACGACATGCGGATCGGCTACTACAGCGACACCTACGCCCGCACCGACGCGGGCTGGCGGCTGCGCACCAGGGCCATGACCTTCATCCGCAGGAACGGCGACCACGATTCCGGCCGCCCGCACGCCTTCGAACGACCGAGTGCGTGAACCGCACCGACTTTCGGACCGGCCTGCGCTCCTGGCTCGACGCGAACGACCTGTCCGCCGGGCCCGACCATTCGCTCGACGCCCAGGTCGAGCAACTGGCCAGGGTTCGACGCGCGCTCTACGACGCGAACTGGATGCGGTACGGCTGGCCCGCCGAGGTGGGAGGTCTCGGCGGGCCGGCGGTGCTGCGGGCGATCCTCGGCGAGGAGGTCGCGACCCGCGACCTCGCCGAGCCCGGCATCTATTCCATGATCGAGGTGCTCGCGCCGACGATGATCTCCTACGCGAGCCCGCAGCTGGCGGCGCAGATGGTGCCGCGACTGCTCAGCGGCCGCGAACAGTGGTGCCAGGGGTTCTCCGAACCCGGCTCCGGCAGCGATCTCGCCTCCCTGAGCACCAAGGCCGAGCAGCGCGGTGATCACTGGGTGATCACCGGCCAGAAGGTGTGGACCAGTCTCGCCCAGTACGCGGCGCGCTGTGTCCTGTTGACCCGCACCGGAATCGGCCACGACGGGATCACCGCGTTCTTCGTCGACATGGACTCCCCCGGCATCACTGTGCGGCCGTTGCGCACGATGCACGGCATCGACGAATTCGCCGAGGTGTACTTCGACGAGGTCGTCGTGCCCGCCGACCGCATGCTCGGCCGACCGGGCGACGGCTGGCGGGTCGCGATGGACCTGCTCCCACACGAGCGCTCCACCTGCTTCTGGCACCGGATCGCCTACCTCTACACACGGTTCGACCAGCTGCTCGAGCAGACCGCGCACGACGACCGGACGGGCCACGACGACGCCGAACTCGGCGCCGCCCATTTGGCGCTGCACACCATCCGCTGCCGCTCGCTGGCGACGCAGGAGCGTCTGGCGGCCGGCGGCAAGCTGGGGCCGGAGACCTCCGTCGACAAGGTGCTGCTCGCCACGGCCGAACAGCACCTGTTCGACACCGTCCGCGATCTGCTGCCCGGCGTCATCGAGCTCGCCGATTCGCCGTGGCGCGCGGAATACCTGTACTCGCGCGCCGCGACGATCTACGGCGGCACCGCCGAGATCCAACGCAACATTATCGCGCGTCGACTGCTCGACCTGGGGAAAGAGTGAACCGTGGATGCTGCCGAACTCGATCTGCTGGCTCAGACGCTGCGCAAGACCATGCGCGACGTCTCCGGCGCCGAGCTGCACACAGCGCTCGTCGACCTGGGCTGGCAGGAGATGCTGACCGACGCGCCTGATGCCACTGTCCCCCTGGTGTTCCGGTTGCTCGGCGAGACCGGCGCGCACGCGCCGCTGCTCAACGACGTCGTCCGGGCGGCGGGCGGACTGTCCGCCGACGATCCGCTCGCGCTGCCCTGGTCCGGGGGGACCTGGGTGCGTTGGGACCACGCCGACGACGCGTCCGTCCCCGACCGGTCCCCGACGCTGGACGCCGATCTGCCGATCCGCGCGGTCCCGGCGGGGGCACCGATCCCACTGGCCGAAGGCCGGCGGGCACTGGGCTGGTGGCTCACCGGCGCGAGCCGGGCCATGCTGACGCTGGCCCGCACCCATGCCGTCGATCGCGTGCAGTTCGGGCGGCCGGTGGCCTCGTTCCAGGCGATCCGGCACCGTCTCGCCGAAACCTTCGTCGCCATAGAGGGCGCCGAGGCCACCCTAGCCGCGGCCACCGACGATCTCGGCTCGCTGCTGGCCAAGGCCGCCGCGGGGCGGGCCGCCCTGATCACCGCGCGGCACTGTCAGCAGACGCTGGGCGGCATCGGCTTCACCGCCGAACACGATCTGCATCGCCACGTCCGGCGGGTGCTGGTCCTGGACGGACTGCTCGGCAGTTCCCGCGAGCTGGTCCGCGAGGCGGGCGCCATCGCGCGCGCTTCGGGCACGGCCGCACGGTTGGTGCAGTTATGAGCGAGCGCGTGGAACCCGCCTGGAAACAACGCGCGGTGGAACGGTCGATCAAGTCCACCCGGTTGCGGGCCGAACAGCGGGTGCAGCGTTTCCTCGAAGCGGCCCAGTCGATCATCTCCGAGAACGGCAGCACCGACTTCACCGTGCAGGAGGTGGTGGAGCGGTCGCGCCAGTCGCTGCGCAGCTTCTATCTGCAATTCGACGGCAAGCACGAACTGCTGCTCGCCCTGTTCGAGGACGCGCTGCTGCGCACGGCCGAGCAGATCCGCCTGGCGGCGGCCGAGGAGGACGATCCGCTGACCCGGCTCGGGGTCGCGGTACAGCTGCTGTTCTCGCTGTGCCGGTCCGATCCCAGAGATCGCCACCCGCTGTTCACCGACTTCGCGCCGCGCCTGCTGGTCACTCATCCCGCCCACGTGAAAGTCGCGCACGCGCCACTACTTTCGCTTTTCGTCGACCTGGTGACCGACGCCGCGTCGGCGGGCACGCTGCGCCCCGGCCTCAATCCCCGCCGGGTGGCCGCCATGACGATGCAGACCGTGATGTTCACCGCCCAGTCCAGCGGCGGCCAGGACGACATGGCGGCGCGCCCGATCACCGCCGAAGAAGTCTGGGAGTTCTGCGCCGCGGGCGTCACCGGCACCGTGAGAACATAATTCTCTTCAGGTAGAATAGGAAATTTCGACTATGACCGATCTCTGGAACAGCCTGCTCGCCAGCCTGGATCTTGGTGTGTCACCCGCCGACGACAGCGACCTCAGCCCTTCTACGACCGTGTTCGAAGGACCCCACCTGCCGCTGAGCTACCGCAGGCTCTTCGGCGGCCAGATTCTGGGACAGTTCGTCCGCGCCGCCGAACTCGCCTGCCCGGACAAATCGGTCAAGTCGATCCACACCCTCTTCGCCAAGGAGGGCGGCTACGACGCGCCCCTGCGCTACGAGGTGACCCGCCAGCACGAGGGCCGCTCGTTCGCCACCCTCGCGATCGTCGCCAGGCAGTCCGGGCGCGTCATCGCCACCGCCGCCGTATCCATGCACGTCGACGAGGACGGCCCGCAAATCCAGCACGTCGAGGACGTCCCCGCGCTGCTCGATCCGGAATACCGCGTCACCTTCGACCTCCTCCCTTGGGAGACAAGAGCTTTCGACGATCTCAACGCCACCGCCGCCGCCCTGCCAGAGTACGAGTTCTGGATGCGCACGCCCGCCGTCGACGCCAACCTGTCCGCCGCGCTGACCGCCTACGCCACCGACCTGAACCTCATCGGCACCGCCCTGCGCCCACTCGAGGGCATCAGCCAACGCGGCAACGGCACCGCCTTCACCTCCGCCGTCACCGCCCACACCCTGTGGTTCCACCGCCCGTTCCGCACCGACGACTGGCTGCTGCTGCGCCAGCACAGCCCGGTCCTGGCACACGGCCGCTCCTTCGGCCGAGGCGACATCCTCACCGTGACAGGCGAACTCGTCGCCTCCTTCGCCCAGGAAGCCCTCGTCCGCTTCGGCGCCGAGGCGGCCGAGGCGATCTCGGCCCAGCCCACCGCACAGCGAGCCTGAGCGCACCCCCTCACCGCGACGCGAATCGCCGCCGTGAGCGACGTGATCGGCAGCGCCTTCGAGTCGTCGCCGTGGACCAGGGTGCAGGGAATGTCGTAGATCGGCGCGATATCCCCGCGTCCCAGGCCATCACGCAGGACCCCGATGTTCTTGGCGTGCAAGTCGCCGTTGCCGGTCAACCATGCGAACAGGAACTGCAAGTAGATTTCGTGCGGCAAGCAGCGGTGCGCCGGCCGCGCCGGTCAGCGCTTCGACGACCTCGACCGAGTCGACCTGATACTTCGATGCGGGCGGCAATTCATAAATGGTAGAAGTACCAGAAATCACCCAGCGGGATATACGTGTGGTCGTACTCCCCATTTCGGCGCTCGCCGTGAGGGAGGTAGAGGAACCCGCGCTGTATGCTCGGATAGTCTCGGAGCAAATGAAAATCGCACGCACCTTTGGTTTCACGCTCGATATGATGGAAGGTGTAAACACCGATCTCTACTCGCTGGCGCGGAACACCCAACTTCGATGTGTCAAGCGTGTCGCACGCGGCGGCTGCCCGTTCCATATCACCTCGCGAAACGGCCCACCCGATCCGTCCGGGGATACCGGCCCAGGTCAGTGCCAGCGTCGAAGAGATGATCACCGGCACAAGAAGTCCCGCCAACCACCAGCGTTCGTACTTCACCAAGCCGATAACGGCCAACACCAACCACGCTGCCACCGGGAGCACACCAGCGATGGCGGCGGAGAACGACGCATTGATGTCGTCGTACCCTGTCACGTCCGCCCACAGAGCCCACAAACAACACCCCAGCGTCGAGCATGTCGCCACAGCGATGGCAACCCTCCAGGCCAGCGGAATAGGCCGCCTTGCAACCGAATTCACACTCATATCGGTAAGCTACCCGGGTTTCCGGGAAGCCGATCGCTCCTTCTACCGACTGCGACATGAGACATGCTGTTATTGGTGATCCGCACGTGGGTGTCTCCAGCTACCAGCGTGTTCCGACCGTCGGGTGCGGATCACCGTGCCCTGACGAGCCCGACATCCATCTCTCAATCCAGTTCCCCAGTGTGCGAATGGAATTCGCGGCATTCCTGACCGCTGCACTGGTGTTCGTCTGTGATGTGGCAGTCGGAGACAGATCACTTCATTATTCTGAGGAGTTAGCAGCTCCACCGCTGCAGTCGCGGTGGCGAGCCACGCAGCGCGCGACGGCCTTGCCCAGGTGCTGCCAGAGGTGAACCTGTCCGCGACCTGTATCGCGCCGGGGGCGCCGAGACGAACACCTTCGGCGTACGACCCGGAGCCGTCTCGGCACACCACCTCTACCCCGGGTGCGCGGTCAGCCAATTCGCCAGGGTCTGAGCGTCTCTGCCCGGCAGCAACTCCAGTGGTGCGCCCGTCTCACAGTCGATCGACACGGTGCCATAGTTCTGGCCACGCAGCAACGCGAAGTCGTCCACCCCCAAACGGAATTCAGCGGCACCCCCGGGTATTCGGTCAGGTCAATCCGCCGTCGGCGCGGATGTTCTGGCCGGTGACCCAGCGGCTGTCAGGGTGAACGAGGAGCGCCACGAGGTCGGCGATATCGGTAGGTTGGCCGATGCGACCGAGTGCGGTCATCGCAGCGGCCCCCTCCACGGTGCCTGGTTGCGCGCTGGCACGCAGCAGATCGGTATCAGTCGGGCCGAGCGAGATGGTGTTGGCCGTGATGCCCCTGTGCCCGAGCTCGCGGGAAGCGACGCGGGTGAGCTGTTCGACGGCAGCTTTGCCGGCCGCGTAGATCGATTCCCCAGGGCTCGGCCAATGGGTGCCGATAGTGGAGACGGTCACGACCCGGCCGTTGTCACGCAGTCGCGGCGTTGCCTGAGCAAGGGTCAGGAATGTGCCTCGGGCGTTGACGGCCATCACCCGATCCCACTCGTCGACAGTCGCCTCGGCCAGTGGTGCGCTGGTGAATACACCGGCGTTGGCCACGAGAATGTCGAGCCCGACGCCCGCGGTCCGAAACACCTCGTCCGCCGCAGCGAACCCAGCAATGACCTGGTCGGGGTCGGCGAGATCGACCTGTACTGCCGATACTTGCCCGTTCGATTCGGTGTTCTCGGCGACCAGCGTGTCGGCGGCATCGGAGCGCGTGGCGTAGGTGAACACCACAGTGGCACCGTCTGCGGCCAACCGGCTGGTGATCGCGCGGCCGATGCCGCGCGATCCTCCGGTGACCAGGGCGCCTCGCCCCGCCAGCGGTCGGAACGGCCTGGCGGATGGATGTGTCGAAGTAGTCATGTCGGTAACGGTGGCATCGATCGCGGCACGAATCGCTCCGCAATAGATGAGACGCTGTGACCATGGTCGATACCAGTGTCCGGCTGCTGCGGCTTCTCGGGCTCCTACAGACCCAGCGGCTGTGGACCGGGGCCGAGCTGGCGTCACGTCTGGGCGTGAATACCCGCACGATCCGTGCCGACATCGCACGCCTGCGGCGGCTCGACTATCAGGTCGACGCTGTTTCCGGTGTGGCAGGCGGGTATCGGCTCCGCGCCGGCGCGAGACTGCCACCTCTGCAACTCGACGACGACGAGGCCATCGCGGTAGCCGTAGCTCTGCGCACCGCCGTCGGTGCCGGTGTGGTCGGTATCGGCGAAGACGCGGCCCGCGCGGCCACCAAACTCCAGCAGCTACTCCCGCCCCAGCTGCGTCACCGGCTCCACACGATCAGCGCGGTTGCTGAGGCCATACCGAACTCTCGAGATCCGGTGGCACCCAGTATTTTCCGGGATGTCGCCACGACTGTCGAGCGCAGCGAAGTGCTCCGCTTCGACTACACCGATCGGCACGACAGAGCCAGCGAGCGTCGTGTCGAACCGTACCGGTTGGTGCACTGCGGCGGCCGGTGGTATCTCGTCGGCTACGACCTCGATCGCCAGGACTGGCGCAGCTACCGCCTCGACCGAATCTCACCGAAGACACCGACCGGGCCCCGATTCACCGCCAGAGACCTCCCCGCGCGCGATCTCGCGACATTCGTGACCCGTGGACGGATGGCCGCACTGTGGAACTACACCGCCCGAGTGATCGTCGACGCGCCTGCCGAAACCGTCGCAGCGCGCATACCTTCCGGCATCTGGACGGTTGAACCGATCGATCCGCACACCAGCGCGCTCGAGGCCGGCGCACAAAGCCCGCAACTGCTCGCGGCATACCTCGCCGCGATGGACCTCGATTTTCATCTAGAGGCAGGCCATGCACCCGAGCTAGGGGCCGCCATCGCGACGCTCGCGGCACGATACACGGCAGCTGTGCACCCTACGGAATCTCCAGGACTCCATAGAGGCGACTGTTCGCTGAAAGGGCTTACTACCCCTCCTAGTTGACGCGCCCGCAGCTCACCGCTCGCGGCGCCGTGACGCCGGATCGGTCGATGCCTGCCACCGGACCATCGCCTCAGCCGAAACTCGGGTAAGCCTCGCTCGAGAAACCCTGCGCGCGGCGAAGATCGGATCTGCGGGTTCTAGGGTGTCATCTCGGCCAGCAACTGATCCGCGGCGGTGTAGGGGTCGCGGTCGCCGGATGCGACGGCGGCGGCCAGCTCGTCGAGGCCGGGATAACCGCGCAGCCGCGACTGCGCGAGTGACAGGATCTGTGCCCGCGCGCGGGCCGTGCCGCGCGCGTCGGTATCGGCCCGGTGGTAGGTCTCGATCGCCTCGATCAGCTCCTCGACCCCGGTGCCGCGTGAGGCGACCAGGGTGAGGATGGGTAGGCCGGTTTCGATGTGGAGTTCGCGCGCGGTCTGTTCGGCACCGTCGCGGTCGGCCTTGTTGACGACGAGGATGTCGGCCACCTCGAGCAGCCCGGCTTTGGCGGCCTGAATCGCGTCGCCCGCACCGGGATTGACGATGACCACGGTCGGATCGGCGACCGCGGCGATCTCGATCTCGGACTGGCCCACCCCCACCGTCTCCAACAGGACCAGTCCGTAGCCGAGTGCGCCGAGCAGCCGGATCGCGGCGGGCACGGCGGCGGCCAGGCCGCCCAGGTGCCCGCGGGTGGCTACCGAACGGATCAGGACGTCGGGGTCGTCGACGTGCGCCGCCATCCGGATGCGGTCGCCGAGCAGCGCGCCGCCGCTGTAGGGCGAGGACGGGTCGACGGCGAGCACCGCCACCCGTTGCCCGCGCGCGCGGTAACCGGTCACCAGGACCGCGATGGTGGTGGACTTGCCCGCGCCCGGCGGCCCGGTCAGCCCGATCACGCGCACCGGGGCTGGCTTGAGGTGGGCGAGCACCTGTTCGCGGCGCTCGCTCTCGATCAGGCTCAGCAACCGCCCGGCCGCGCGGATCGAACCCGCGCGGGCCGTGGCGATCAATTCGGCGATGTCGTCGGACAGACCAGTGTTCATCGACGGCTCCCGAGTGTCCGGTCCGGCTATTTCTTGCCCGCGGTAAGCCGCTCGATGGTGGCGTGGAAATCCGCAGTCTGGAACGAGATCTCCTCGGCGGTGGTCGCGTAGTCGAGACTGGCCAGCACCGCCCGTTCCAGGTGCAGGTTGAGCAGTCGCTTCGTGCTCTCGACCGCCTGGCGAGGCAGTTCCAGGATGCGCTTGGCGCAGGCCAGCGCCTCGGCCACCGGGTCGGCGACGACATGGTTGACCAGGCCCATCTCCTTGGCCCGTTCGGCCGGGATACGCGCGCCGGTGAGCGCGTACTCCTTGGCGAAGAGCAGGCTGGTGTGCAGCGGCCAGGTGAGCGGGCCGCCGTCGGCGGCGACCAGGCCCACCTGCACGTGCGGGTCGGCGAGATAGGCGGTCTCGGCGATGTAGACGATGTCGCTGAGCGAGACCAGGCTGCACCCGAGGCCGACGGCGGGCCCGTTCACCGCCGCGATCACCGGAATCCGGCAGCGCGCCATACCGAGCACGAGGTCGCGCCCGTGCGCGATCGTCTTGGCGCGCAGGTCCGCGTCGCGGCCCAGCTCGGCCAGGTAGGCGAAGTCGCCGCCGGCGGAGAACGCCTTGCCGCTGCCGGTGAGCACCGCGACGCGGGCTTCCCGGTCCTCGCTCAGTCGCGGCCACAGGTGCGCGAGCCCGGTGTGCAGGTCGTCGTTGACCGCATTGAGCGCGTCGGGGCGATTCAGCGTGATGATCCGCAGCGGACCTTCGGCGCGGACGTCGATTTCGGCAGGCAGGTCGTACATGGTCAGGCTCCCAATCCGAGAATGCGCGAGGCGATGATGTTCTTCTGAATCTGTGACGTCCCGCCCATGACGCTCTGCGCGCGGCTATAGAGGTAGGCGCTGAGCAGTTCGGGATCACGGGTGCCGCCGACGGTGAGCGCGGCGTGGCCGACCGACTGTTCCACCCAGGTCATGAGCAGTTTGTCGAGCGAACCCTCCGGGCCGTGCGAGACGCCATCGAGCTGTTCGGACAGTCGCCGGCGCACGTGCAGGCGCAGCATCTCGGTCTGCACGGCGGCCCAGGCCAGATCGGCGGGCAGCGGGCCCGAGGTCCGGGCCGCCATCTGGCGCACCAGCTTGCCGTAGCGGGCCGCGTAGCCGAGCGTGGAGGGTTCGCGCTCGTGCCCGACCACCGTCATCGCCAATTTCCACCCGTCGCCGGGCGATCCGACCATCTGATCGGCGGGCACGACCGCGCCGTCGAAGGCCACCTGCCCGAATTCGGTGGTGATCCCGCTCATCATGCGCAGCGGCCGCTGCTGCACGCCGGGTTGTTTCATCGACACCACGAAGGCCGAGATGCCTTTGTGCCGTGGCACTTCGGAGTCGGTGCGGGCCAGCAGCAGGCACCAGTCCGCGACGTCGGAATAGCTCGTCCAGATCTTGTGCCCGTGCAGCACATAGGAATCGCCCTGACGGGTAGCCGTGGTCCGGAGCGCGGCCAGGTCCGAACCCGCGTCCGGTTCGCTGAACCCCTGGCACCAGCGTTGCGTCCCGTCGATCATGCCGGGCAGGAAGCGCTGTTGCAGTTGTTTGCTGGCGTGCCTGCCCAGACCCTGGATCAGATAGCCCAGGCTGGGCCGCGGCGGAGCGCCGGCCAGGGCGAGCTCTTCGTCGAGGATGACGTCGTAGACCGGGGGCAGTTCGTGACCGCCGTGCTCTCGCGGCCACGACAGCCCGAAGAACCCCGCCGCGTGCAGCGCTCGATGCCACTCACCCTGCTTGGCCCAGTACTCGTCGCCCGAGGTCGGGAACTGCCCCGCGACACCGGACAGCCACTCGCGCAGGCGTTCCCGGAACGCCGCCTCCTCCGGCGAATCACGAAAGTCCACGGTCGATCTCCTCCAGGCTCGTGGGGAACAGCTCGGTGGACGTCAGCGCCCGCCGCAGATACAGGTGCGCCAGGCATTCCCAGGTGTTGCCGATTCCGCCGTGCACCTGCACCGCGGTCTCGCACACGGTCAATGCCGCTCTGGCGCAATAGAGTTTGGCGATTACGGCCGCCTGCACGGCCCGCTCGGGTTCGATCGCGTCCACGGCCCACGCGGCGTGGCGCAGCACGCTCACCGAGCCCTCGATCAGCGCGAGACCCTCCGCGAGCAGATGGGCGACGGCCTGGTAGGAGCCGATCGTCTTGCCGTATTGCGCACGGACTTTCGCGTAGTCCGTCGCCAGCGCGTGCGCACCGCGCGCGGTGCCGACCAGATCGGCACAGGTGGCCACGAGTGCCAGCGCTCGCCACTGGGTGGCCTGCGCCGTGGACAGTTCGCCGAGCAGTTCCGGAACGCCGGTGATCGCGGCCTCGGCCCGGGTCTGATCGGCGCCGGTCGACGCGGTGGCGACCGAGCCGGCCAGGATCGACTCGCCTCGTAAGAGCAGTGCGCGCTGGGCCCCCCGCGCGTCGATCGCGCGGTCGTCGACGGCAACGGTCCAGTGCGTGGCCGAGTCAGCGGGCGACCAGAGGTCGTCGGCGAGAACCGGGCCGAGGAACGGCACGTCGACGAGCCCGCGCCCGAATTCCTCGACGACGATGGCCACTTCGACGCCGGAGGCGCCGTCGGAGCGCAGGGCACGCCAGCCGGTGCTGGCGACCGTCTTCTCGAGCCGAGCGATCCGCTGTTCGTCGGCCAGGTCGCTGACCGAGCCGGGGCCCAGGTCGTCGGCCAGTTTCGCAGCGGCGTCGCGCAGCTGTCGCTGTTCAGAGGTCAGCCGGACGTCCATGGCTCTCCTTCAGTACTCGGCGCAGCACCTTGCCGGAGGGCAGGCGCGGGATTTCGGGCACGAACACCACTCGGCGCGGCCGCTTGTAGGAGGCCAGCCGGGTGCCGACCAGCTCTATGAGTTCGTCGGCGTCGACCGAGCCCGTGGTGGTGACGGCGGCGACGATCGCCTCGCCGTCGGCCGCATCGGGGACACCGAAGACCGCGCAGTCCGCGACCGCCGGGTGTCCGTGCAGGACGGCCTCCACCTCGGCGGGCGCCACTTGGAAACCGCGCACCTTGATCATCTCCTTGAGCCGGTCGGTCAGTCGCAACCAGCCGTCGTCGTCGAGATAGCCGACATCGCCGGTGCGGTACCAGCCGTCGGCGTAGGCCGCCGCGGTCGCGTCGTCGGGGAGGTATCCGGCCATCGACGACGCGGAGCGAGCGTGGATCTCGCCGGTATCGCCGGTTTCGACCTCCTCGCCGGAAGTCGTGGAGACCACCCGGATCTCGACGCCGGGCACCGGGCGCCCCACGCTGTCGAGGCGGGCGCCCTCGAGCGGATTGCAGGCGATCACCGGCAGTTCGCTGGCGCCGTAGGCTGGCACCCACGCGACTCCGGTTCGGCGCGTGACGGTCTCGGCGACACTCGGTGTCACTGGCGTCGCGCCCCACATGATGTAGCGCAGCGACGACAGGTCATAGGACTCGAGGTCGGGATGGGAAGCGATCGCCAGCGCGATCGGCGCGACCGCCATCTCGACGGTGATCCGGTCGGCCTCGATGTGGTGCAGCATCCGAGCGAGGTCGAACCGGCGATGCAGGCGCATCCAGGCGCCGGTCCGCAGCGCCAGCACGATATTGAGCAGCCCCAGGATATGCGAGGGCGGGGTGACGATCTGGATCCGGTCGTCAGCGGTGAAGCCGAGCGCCACCCGCCAGTGCTCCACCGCGGCCGCGAACGACGCGTGCGTGTGGCGCACCGCTTTCGGCAATCCTGTTGTGCCCGAACTGAAAACGAGCACAGCGTCCTCGGATGGCACGGGTTCGGCGAAGGTGGCGGTGCTGGACGCGATCGGTGTGTCGAGCGAGAGCGTGGGCATCAGCTCGGCCAGCACCGGCTGGTCACCGATGGCGTAGGCGGGCCCGGTGACGGCCAGCGCGTGCTCGACATCACCGCGCTTCCACGCCGGGCTGATGAGCACCACCGCGCCGCCGGCGAGCCAGATCGCGCGCACCGCGAGCACGAACTCCGGCCGGTTCGACGACATCAGCGCGACCCGATCCCCCTGGCGCACACCGCGTTCGATCAGGGTCTCGGCTAGGCCCGCGGTGAGCCCGTCCAACTCGCTGAGCGTGTAGTGCCGCTCGTCGAAACTGAGTGCGATCCGGTCGTTCATCTCGCCTCCGCGGCCGGGATTGAGAAGATCCCATCTTGCAAGAGAGAATAGTATTCTCTTTCCATAAGAATCTTCATACCAGAAGGAGCCGGTCCATGGCGAGAACTCCCCTGTTCCAACGCGCGACGGTGACCCGGATCATCAAGGAGACAGCCGACGCCCGCACCTTCGTCCTCGCTCCACACGAGGGCGCGGTGTCCTATCTCGCCGGCCAGTTCTGCACGTTCCGGGTACGTGTCGACGACGTCGAGCTGTTCCGGTCGTACTCCATGTCGAGCGCGCCCGAAACCGACGCCGAGCTCATGACGACCGTCAAACGGGTTGTCGGCGGCCGGGTATCGAACTGGCTGATCGACAACCTCAGCGAGGGGGATGTGATCGAGATGAGCAGGCCCGCGGGCAAATTCTGTCTGCGGGAGAGCGAACGCCCCCTGCTCGGCTTCTCCGGCGGTAGCGGCATAACCCCGGTCCTGTCACTGGCCAAGAGCGCGCTGGCCACGACCGATCGTCGGGTGCGCCTGCTGTGTGTCGACCGCGACCGGGCGTCGGCGATCTTCGACGCGACCCTCGACGATCTGGTCGCGCGCTATCCCACCCGGCTCGAGGTGCTCCGGCATCTGGATGCCGACAGCGGGTTGCTCGATCCGGCCGCCGTGCGCGCCTTCGTCGGCGCCGACGCCGCGGCCGACAGCTACATCTGTGGCCCCGAGGCGTTCATGGCGATGGTGGAGGCCGCGCTGCCGGGTCCGGGCGCGATCTTCAGCGAGCGCTTCGGCGCGGCCGAACCGGTTGTCCCGGTGACCGAACCGGAACCCACCGCCACGCCGCAGCCCGCCGCCACCGCGGGCACGGTGACCGTCATCCTCGGCCGCAAAAAGGTGACCGTGCCGCGCAATGCGGGCGAGACGCTGCTGGAGAGCGCGCGGCGCGGCGGCCTCACCCCGCCGTTCTCCTGCGAATCGGGCAACTGCGCGACCTGCATGGCCGTGCTCACCCAGGGTTCGGCGACGATGCGCGTCAACGACGCGCTCACCGACGACGAGGTCGCCGAGGGCTACGTGCTCACCTGCCAGGCGATTCCCGACACGCCTGAGACCACCGTTCGCTACGAGTGAGCGCCCGGCGCGCGCCGACGGACCCCGGGACCTGGACAGGTCCCGGGGTCCGGCTCCCCCTGGCTCGGATGAGTGATCAGATGTTGTGCTCGCCCAAAAGGGGTGGCGGACCGTAGGTGGGCTCGTACCCGGCGATTCGAATCGGACTGCCCACCAGTCGATGTGGCCCCGCCTGCACCAGCGCCTCCGGCGTCGCCTCCAGCGCCTCAGGCAGCGTCCGGACCGCCGCGGCCGGGATGCCGAGGGGGCGCAGCCGCGATTCCCAGCCCACCGCGGTGTCGGCCGCGAGCGCGGTGGTGACCGCCGCGAGCACCTCCTCGCGCCGGCTCGCCCGCTCGGCCATCGTCGCGAACCCCGCCACCGCCGCTTCCCCGGCGAAGCGCCGCCAGAATCCGTCGTGGGTGATGAACAACGCAAGGTACCCCTCGGCAGTCGGAAACATCTGCGCGGGAACGTAATACGTGTGTGCTCCGAACGGGCGGCGCTGCGGCGCCGTGCCGTCGTTGAGGTAGGCCGAGGCGTGGTAGTTCAGCTGCGAGAGCATGACATCGCGCAGCGACACCTCCACCTGGCCGCCCTGCCCGGACACGATCTGCGCGAGCAGACCCAGCGCCGCGGTCAATCCCGTGGAGTTGTCGGCCGAGGAGTAGCCGGGCAGCGTCGGCGGGCCGGCGGGATCGCCGGTGAGCGCCGCGATACCGGTGGCCGCTTGGATGACGTAGTCGAAGGCCGGGTCGTCACCGGCGTCCAAACCGAATCCGGTGATCGCGACACAGACGATGCGCTCGTTCCACCGGCGCAGCGCCGCGTAGGTCAAGCCGAGCCGGTGGATCGCCGACGGCTTCAGATTCACCAGCAGCGCATGCGCATTCGCCGCCAGCTCCCCGAGCTGGTCCTGGCCGCGCGCGGTGTTCAGGTCGATGCTGATGCTGCGCTTGCCCCGGTTGAGGCTGGCGAAGTAGCTGTCCCCCACCTGCCGTGAGATATCGCCGCCCGCCGGCTCCAACTTGGTGACCTCGGCGCCGAGATCGGCGAGCATCATGGTGGCGTACGGCCCGGCCAGCATGGTGCCGACCTCGAGAATCCGGATGCCGGCCAACGGTCCGGTCGCTGACGCGCCCCGCGCGCCACGAGCACGCGAGAGCTGGAAGCTCTCGCCCCTCGCCCCGATCACCGCAAGTCCTGTGCCAGAGCGGCGATCATCTCCCTGGTGCGCCGTTTGGAGGCGACCAGCTCGTCGCGGGTGTCGCCGATGGGCAGCAGGCGTACCGACAGATCGGTGGCCCCGGCGTCGCCGTATCGGCGCAGCCCCTCGGCGATGGCGCTCTCGTCGCCGGCGACGCAGATGTCACCGATGTCGCGGGCGTCGCCGGTTTCGAGCAGCCGCTGATAGTTCGGCGAGACCTCGGCTTCGCCGAGAATACGGTTCGCCCTGGCCTTGGCTTCCGCCACTTCGGAGGGACGGCACAGGCAGACCGGCAGACCCGCGACCACGCGCGGCGCGGGACGGCCTGCCTCGGCCGCCGCCTTCGAGATCCGCGGCACGACGTGGGCTCCCACCGCACGCTCGTCGGCCATCCAGAGAATGGTCCCGTCGGCCTGTTCACCGGCGATGCGCAGCATCACCGGACCGAGCGCGGCGACCAGCACCGGCACCGGGGCCACCGGCCCGAGGTCGAGCGGATTGTTCACCGTGAACGTCGAGTTCTCGACGTCCACCGTGCCGGGCCCGCGCAATCCCGCGTTCAGCACCTCCAGGTAGTCCGCGGTGTAGGCGGCCGGCTTCTCGTAGGGCAGCCCGAGCATGTCCTGCACGATCCAGTGGTGCGAGGGCCCGATGCCGAGCGCCAATCGTCCGCCCGCCGCGGCCTGTGCCGACAGCGCCTGCCGGGCGAGGGCGATGGGATGCTGGGCCTGCAGCGGCACCACGGCGGTGCCCAACTCGATCCGGGTAGTCACCTGTCCCATAAGCGCGATGGTGATCAACGCGTCGAAATCGGTCGGGATCTGGGGTATCCATGCAGTGTCCAGCCCCGCCGACTCGGCCCACGCGATGTCGTCGAGCATCCGCGCCAACTTGCGGGCCGCATCGCCCTTCTCCGGCCCGATCATCACTCCGATTCGCACGAATTCCTCCGTCTTCCACTACTTTTCGCGCGACCAGGGTGGTCAGCGCCGCTGCGACCGACCCGACGCTCAGGTCGGGAACGGGGTATTGGTGAGCGCCCGGATCTCGGTGACGAGGGTGTCGAGCGAGGTGCCCGTCGGGAACACCGCCGCCGCCCCGACTTCGAGCAGCCGCGCGACATCGGACTGCGGAATGGTGCCGCCGACGATCACGGCGATATCGCCCGCGCCCGCCGCTCGCAACGCCTCGACGGTGCGCGTGGTCAGTGAGACGTGCGCACCCGAGAGAATGCTCAGCCCCACGACCGCGACATCCTCCTGCAGCGCGATCGACACGATGTCCTCGATGCGTTGGCGAATGCCGGTGAAAACCACTTCGAAACCGGCGTCTCGCAGCGCGCGGGCGACGATCTTGGCGCCGCGATCATGGCCGTCGAGACCGGGTTTGGCGACGAGCACGCGGGCGGTCATCAGAACACCACCGGCTGCTGGAACTCGCCCCACACGCCCTTGAGCGCGGCGGTCATCTCCCCCACCGTGCAGTACGCGTTGGCGCACGCGATCAGGTAGTGCATCAGGTTCTCGTTTCCTTCGGCGGCGGTGGACAAGGCGGTGAGGCAGGACCGAACGGCCACCGGATCGCGTTCGGCTTTCACCCTGGCGAGACGCTTGAGTTGCAGTTCGCGACCCTCGGCGTCGAGTTCGTAGGTCGCGATCTCGGGCGCGGGCTCGTCGGAGACGAACCGGTTCACCCCGACGACCGGCTTGGTGCCCGCCTCGACGTCCTTGTGCAACTGGTAGGCCTCATCGGCGATAAGACCCTGCAGGTAGCCGTCCTCGATCGAACGGACCATGCCGCCGTGGCGATCGAGATCGTCCATGATCTCGATGATGCGAGCCTCGGTCGCGTCGGTGAGCGCCTCGACGAAGTACGAACCACCGAGCGGGTCGGCGACTCGGGTGACCCCGGTTTCGTAGGCGAGGATCTGTTGGGTGCGCAGCGCGAGCGTGGCCGACTCCTCGCTCGGCAACGCGAACGGCTCGTCCCAGGCCGCGGTGAACATCGACTGCACTCCCCCCAGCACCGAGGCCATCGACTCGTAGGCCACGCGCACCAGGTTGTTCTGCGCCTGTGGCGCGTACAGCGAGGCACCGCCCGCGACACAGCCGAAGCGGAACATCGACGCCTTGTCGGTGGTGGCCCCGTAGCGCTCGCGCACGATCGTCGCCCAACGTCGGCGTCCCGCACGGTATTTGGCGATCTCCTCGAAGAAGTCACCGTGGGTGTAGAAGAAGAACGAGATCTGCGGCGCGAACTGGTCGATCGTCATCCGGCCCCGTTCGACCACGGTGTCGCAGTAGGTGACACCGTCGGCGAGAGTGAACGCCATCTCCTGCACCGCGTTGGCGCCCGCGTCGCGAAAGTGCGCGCCCGCCACCGAGATCGCGTTGAATCTCGGCACCTCGGCCGCACAGAATTCGATGGTGTCGGCGATCAGCCGCAGCGACGGTTCCGGCGGCCAGATCCAGGTGCCGCGCGAGGCGTACTCCTTGAGAATGTCGTTCTGGATCGTCCCGGTGAGCTTTTCGCGCGGCACGCCCTTCTTCTCGGCGGCCGCCACATAGAGCGCCAGCAGGATCGCGGCGGTGCCGTTGATCGTGAAGCTGGTGCTGATCTTGTCCAGCGGCATGCCGTCGAAAAGGATTTCGGCGTCGGCGAGGGTGTCCACCGCGACGCCGACTCGACCGACCTCCTCGGTCACCTCCGGATCGTCGGAGTCGTAACCGCATTGGGTCGGTAGGTCGAGCGCGACCGACAACCCGGTTCCGCCCTGGTCGAGCAGATACCGGTACCGGCGATTGGACTCCTCCGCCGTTCCGAAACCGGAGTACTGGCGAAACGTCCACAGCCGGCCCCGGTAACCGGAGGCGAAGTTGCCGCGCGTGAAAGGGAAACCGCCCGGTGCGGGCGGTGCGGCGGCCAGGTCCGCCGGTCCGTAGACCGGCGAGAGCGGGATGCCGGACGAGGTCTGTATCGGATCGTTCATCAGTGATTACGGTACTTGCAAAAAATGAGAATGCCAATACCATCGAAAGGGAATGCCGCTTCAATTCGCGGCGGGGACCAGCACTGAGGAGACCGATGTCCAGCGAGAACGCCGTACTCACCGACCGCACACTGGTCATCTCCGGCGGCTCCCGCGGGATCGGTTTGGCCATCGCGTTGGCCGCCGCGCGGCGCGGGGCGAACCTGGTGCTGCTGGCCAAGACCTCGCAGCCGCACCCCCGGCTACCCGGCACCGTGCACACCGCGGTGGCCGAGGTGGAGGCCGCGGGCGGCAAGGCTGTCGCCGTGGTCGGCGACGTGCGCAACGAAGCCGATGTGGCGCGCGCCGTCGATACGGCCGTCGAACGGTTCGGCGGCATCGACATCTGCGTGAACAACGCCAGTGCGATCGGCGTCGAACCGACCGAGAGCCTGTCGGCCAAGAAGTACGACCTGATGCAGGAGATCAACCTGCGCGGCACCTTCCTGCTCACCAAGGCCTGCCTGCCGCACCTGCGCGCGTCGACGAACCCACACGTACTCACCGTGTCGCCGCCGGTGAACATGAACCCGCGCTGGCTCGGCGCCCACCCCGCCTACACGCTGTCCAAGTACGGCATGACCCTGCTCTCGCTGGGCTGGGCCGCCGAGTTCGCCGACGCGGGAATCGCCGTGAATTGCCTGTGGCCCCAGACCTATATCGCCACCTCGGCGGTCGCGAACATGGCCGACGGCGACAATCTGCTCTCGTCGTCGCGCAGCCCCGAAATCATGGCCGACGCGGCGATCGAGATCCTGACCCGATCCGCTCGCGCGGCCAGCGGGAACTGCTACATCGACGCGGAGGTTCTCACCGCGTCCGGCGTCGAGGACCTGTCGCGCTACGGCGGCGACAACCCGACGCTCGACCTCTTCCTCGACTGAGACCGGCTGAAGGACACACCGTGCATCCGACCATTCAGATCAGCGTCCGTCCGATCCTCGACTACTACGGCAAATGCCCGCGCTGTGGCTATCCCGCCGGCGCGGCGGAGACGATACGCAAGTCCCTCGACGGCGACATCGAACGCCACGTGGTGGCCACCTGTGAACTGCCGTGCGGGTGGTACGGGCCCGTGACCCGCACCACCATGACCGGTGGAGCGGCCGCGGCCGACCCCGCCGCCTGAACGACACCCCACCAGCCGCGAGATCCGGGTCCGCCCTCGCCGGTCTGTCCCTTTTCGACGCAGAAACCCGCCTCCGTGGGAGGCGGGTTTCCTGCATGGACCTACTCGGGCGCGGAACTAGCTCTCGCCCAACGCGATCGCCATCGTCGGGCATGCCGACGCCGCCGAGCGGACCTCCGATTCGATGGCACCACCCGGATATTCGTCGACCACCACGGCCAGGTCCTCGGCGTTCACCTCGAACACCGTCGGCGCGATACCCGCGCACAGGGCATGGCCCTCACATTTGGTCCCGTCGACCGACACCCTCATGACCGTTCTCCGCCTTCGTTGTTCTCGGGGTCGCGCCGACCACCACGGTCGGCGCGACCGGGGTGACTACTTGAGCATTCCGCCCGCGTCGATCGGCAGGGGCACACCGGTGACGTAGCGAGCCTCGTCGGAGGCCAGATACAGCACCGCGTTGCTGACATCCTCGGGCTCGATCCAGGCCACCGGCAGCGTGTGGAACAACCTCGCGATCGGCTCGAGGTCCGCGGGGCCGGGGCTCTCCAGATCCGGGCGGAACAGCTTGTAGGTGCCCTCGTTCATCACCATGGGCGTGTTCACGTGCGTCGGGTGGACCGAGTTCACCCGGATGGAGTGCTGCGCCAGCTCCACCGCGAAGGTCCGCATGAGTCCGACGACACCGTGCTTGGCCGCGACATAGTGGCCGATATTGGGGTAGGCCTTGAGCCCGCCCACCGAGCTCGTCAGGATCACCGAGCCGCCACGCTCACCGGCGATCACATGCGGCACAGCGGCTTTCACCGATTTCCAGACCCCGCCGAGGTTGACGTCGATCATGTCGTCCCACAGGTTCTCCTGCAGATCGACCAGCGCGCCGCCCTCGTTGCCGATCCCGGCGTTGGCGACGATGATGTCGAGCCTGCCCAGTTCGGCGACCGCCCCGTCGACCGCGACTTTGAGCCCGTCGTAGTCGCGAACATCCACCTCGGCGGTGACCACGCGACGGCCCTGTGCCCGGATGAGATCGGCGGTGGTCGCCAGATCCTCCGGGGTCGACATCGCGAACGGCACGTTGTCGAGTTGCTTACAGACATCGATGGCGATGATGTCGGCACCTTCCTGCGCCAAGCGCAGCGCGTGGCTGCGGCCTTGCCCGCGCGCCGCGCCGGTGATGAACGCGACCTTGCCTTCGACCCGTCCGGTCATGATTACCTACCTCTGTCGTTGTTGTCGTGGTCAGGATTGGGGAGTGAAGCGGATGTGCAGTTCGCTGAGCCCACGCAGCAGGAAGGTGGGTTCGTATTCGTAGGCGCGTGCGTCGACCGGACCGTGCTTGTCCGCGTCGATCTCGATGTCGAGCAGCCGGTCCAGGATCCGCTCGATCGAGACCCGACCCTCGACCCGCGCGAGCGGGCCGCCCGGGCAGGTGTGCACGCCGCGACCGAACGCGATGTGCTCACGAAAGTTGTCGCGGTCGAGACGGAACTCGTGCGGGTCCTCGAATCGGCGCGGATCGCGATTGGCCGCGCCGGGGCAGAACATCACCAAGCCGCCGGCCGGGATGTCCACCTCGCCGACGGTGGTCGCGCGGCGAGCGAGTCGGAACCCGCTCTTGACCGGCGCGTCCATCCGCAGGGTTTCCTCGATGAAGTTCGGGATCAAGCTGCGGTCCTCGCGCAATCGCTGCTGCACGTCGGGGTGATCGCCCATGAATCGCACCGCGGCACCCAGCACCTTGGCCGTGGTCTCCTGCCCCGCGGCGAACAAGAAGGTCGCCGACCGCGCCACGTCGAGGACCTCCGGTGTGGTGCCGTCCGGATACTTCGCCAGCGCCAACGAGGTCAGCACGTCGTCGCGTGGCTCGTTGCGGCGATCCGAGATATAGGAAACGAATTTCTCGTCCAGCCAGGCCAACGGGTTGCTCGAGAGTGCTTCGTTGTCGATCGCACCGGGTCGGGCGCCCGGCTGGGGCGCGCCGAGCACGACACGGAATTGCTGGTGATCGACTTCGGGAACGCCGAGCATATCCGCGACGACCAAGAGCGCGAACGGCTTGGCGTACTGGGAAAGGAATTCACACTGGCCGGCCTCGGCGAATTCGTCGAGCTGCTGATCCGCCAGCCGCCACATGAATTCTTCGTTTTCTTTCAAGCGGGCAGGTGTGAGCAGACGATTCAACACCGACCGCGCGAAGGTGTGTTGCGGCGGGTCCATCGTCACCATGTGCTCGAACATCGGCAACTCGGTCCGATGCTGGTCGATGAGGTCGCTGATATCGTCGCCGACCGGCGTGAACGGCAGCGGCGGGAACGGCCCGCCGACGGCGACAGCCGAGGAGAAGATCGACGAATCCTTCAGCACCTCAGCCGATTCCTCATATCCGGTGACGGCGTACACACCGAAGTGCGGCTCCTGGGTCACCGGGCATTTCGACCGCAGGTGATCGAAATAGGGATGGGGATCGGGAATCAGATCCGGGTCGGTGAAGTAGTTCACTGTATCGAAATCGGTCACGGAGAACTCCAGGTGATCGGGAAGCCGCGACAAAGACGCGCACTTCGATGGTAACAACCATATTCATTTTTGAGAACATCATTCCCGCCGGACAGCGCGAAACCCCGCGCGGTCGAGCGGGTAGATGATTAGGGCAGGTAGACCCGGCTGGCCAGCCAGCGTCCGTTGACGAGCTCCATCGTCATCTGGACCCGGCTGTGGTCGACGCGCGGATCGGCGGCGGCGATATTGGTGACCGTCTGGTCGATGAACAACAGCACTTCGACCTTGGTCTCGGATTTCGATTTCACCGCGGCGTCGAGCACCGTGCCGGTGCCGGTCGCCTTGTTCTCGAGCAACAGCTGCCGCAGCTGACCGCTCGAGCGGGTGTACATGTCCTTGAACTCACCGGTCGACCCGTCCAGCACGGCCGCGAAATCACGATCGAGGTGATTGGAGTCCACACTGGTCAAGGTGACGGCGTAGGCCCGCGCCGCCGCGAGACCGGCTTCGGCGGCGGCATCGGTGTCGGACTTCTCGTCGAGTTTCCACCCGAAGAACCCGGCCGCCAGCAGCGCGACTACCGCGGCCACCACTGTCGCCGGCACGGCGATCCGGCGGGCGATCCCCCTGAGCCGGTGCAGCTTCGTCGGCCCAGCCGCCGTCGGCTCGTCGTCGACCGGGGCCGCGTCCCGGCCCGTCGACTCCGCCGCCGGTTCGCGCACTTCGGCCTCGATATCGGTCTTGGTCTCGATGTCTGTGTCGTTCATAGCAATTCCTTGCGTGGTGGTGTGCGGTGCGAGTCACGGAGCCCGATCACCGAGGTACCGGTGTCGGCAGCTCCGGTCCGGCGAAGGTGAGCGGGATCGACCATGGTCCGAGCGGAGTCGGGATCGCCTGGGTTGCCGACGCCTGCCCCGGCGGCGGCGCACCGGGGATACGCGCACCCGGAGGGCGCGGTGCGTTGCGCGCGCCGCGCACGAGAACGGATGGGTCCTCGTTCGGGCAATAGGTGTAGAGGTAGGGCTCGGGAAAGTCGGGCTGTGAAGGTGAATGCCGCGGCAGGTTGTAGTCGCAGGAGTAGCGGGGGTACAGATTCACCAGCCCCCAGAGGCCGCCGTCGTGGAATGCCGCGGTGAGATTGCCCAGCGTCGAGCCCGCGCGTTCGGTCGGAAAGAAGAACTCGCGCAGGGCGGGCACTCGCGAGTTCGCCATGTCGGCCACCGTGCCGAGGTTGCCGAGCAGGTCGACCACGCCGGGAGAGTTCTGTTCCAGCACCGCGTCCAGCGCACCGAGCGTTCCCGGCGCCGCGCCGAGCAGATCGACGAATCCGCCCGACTTCGCCTCCACGCCCGACACCACTCGTGCCGCGTCACCGGCGAATTCACCCAATCCCGGCGACGCGGCGGCCGCGGTGCTGAGCACCGTCCGACTGTCCCGCAGGAGCCCGACCGTTTGGGGCAGCACCGAATCCAAGGTGGAGACGAGGAAGATTCCACCATCGATGATGTCGGAGAGCTTGCGTGGGCCCTGCTCGCTCACCCCGAGCTCCTTGACGACAGCCGCCAGCCGCGCCGGATCCACCTGTGCGAGCGTGGTATCCAGCTGCGCGAGGGTCTGCCACAGCGGCACCGGCGTCGAGGTCCGTTCGACCTCGATCTCGGCGCCGTCGGCGAGGTAGGGACCGTCGTCGCCGACCGGGCGGAAGTCGAGATACTGCTCGCCTGCCAGCGACAGGCTCGCGACCCGGACCGCGCCGCCGGCGGGCACCCGGGCATCCGCATCGATCGCCGCGGTGGCCACCAGCCCGGTCGAGGTCAGCTCGATCGCGGTGACCTCGCCGATCGGGACACCGCGCAAGGTCACATTCTGCCCGGTCAACAGCCCGCCGGACTGTGCGAGATGAACCCGCACGGTCATGGTGGCCGCCGTGGGGTCGACGCCGAGCGCACCGAACAGCAGATACGCGATGCCGACGATCAGGGTCAGCAGCAGTGCGCCGCTGGACAGGATGGACCGGAACCGGCTGCCGAGCACGGCCGCGCCGACCACCACGCGCGCGGGCACGCCGAGCACGAGCCGAAACCGCTGCGCAGGTGTCATCGGCCCGCTCCCGTCACGCGCTGCTGCAGTTTGAGCAGGGTGTAGGTCAGGGTGCCGACGAGAGCCTGCCAGTCGCTCGCGTCCGGTATCCGGCTGCCCGGATCACCGGGGTGCGCCGGATCCGGCAGCGCACCGATCGTCACGTCCTGCAGATCGGCGTTCACGTGCGCCGAGGTGCCGTTGGTGACCTTGATGATCGGTCCGAGAATCGAATTCATCGCCGCGAGGCTGGCATTGGGATCGGTCGAGGCCGCGTTGAGCCCCGCGGAGAGCCGGTTGACGTCGGCGACCATGCCCGCGGCGGTCCCGTCGATGGCGGGGAACTTCGCCAGTTCCCGACTGATCTGATCGACCTGCCGGATCAGCGTCAACGCCTGCTGGGAACTGTCGGTGGCGGCCGTGAGCGCCGGTCCCGCGACGTCGGCCAACTCGCCGAGCGGGCGACGCTGATCCTGTAATTGCCGGGTGAGCTGGTCGACTTCGACAAGGACGGTGCGGATATCGGCGGATCGCGCGGCCAGGGCCTGCACCACTCTGGTCGATCTGTCCAGCAGCGCGGCGAGATTCGCGCCACGGTCGCCGACGGCGTGTCCGAGACCGTTGACGATAGTGGTCAGGTTCCGGATCACGCCACCGTTGACCAGCAGCGACGCGGTGGTGAGCAACTCCTCGATGGTGGCCGCGGCCTGCGTGGACGACAGCGCGATGGTGTCGCCGTCGCGCAGCAGCGGCCCGCCGGGGGCGGCGGCGTCGGGAGGAGTGAGCGCCACGAAGACATCGCCGAGTGGTGTGGCGGTGCGCAATTCGGCCCGGGTGCCCACTGGCAGGGTCACTCCCGGCTGAATGCGCATCGTGACCACGGCGGTGTAGTCGCGTGCCGACATCCGCGCGACCTCGCCCACGTCGGCGCCGAGCACCCGCACCTTCGCCTGCTCGGGCAGGTTCAGCGCATTGGCGAAGCCGGCGTGGATCGTATAGCCGCCCTCCCCTGCGCCGGGCGCGGGCAACGGCAGATCACCCAGACCCACCGCGCAGCCGGGCACGGTAGCGAGTACCACCCCGGCCAGCAGCAGGGTCGACGTGGACCGATATCGCTGTCTCATCGTGGCAACCTCGACATCGCCTCTAGCATGTCGGTGAGGCCGAAGTCCGGCCCGAAATCCTGCAATGTTCCTGTGCTGCAACCGAGTTGGCGTAGCCCCAGCACGTTGCACATCTCCTTCACGAGTTGGCCGTCGAAGAAGACCTTGTCCAGCAGCGCGTGCACCCGGACGCCGCGGTAGTCGACATCGATGGCGTTGTAGGCGTTGTTCAGCAACAGCGGTGTCACGTCGATGAACTCGGCGACCTCCTCGCGGTAGTCCGCGAGCGCGTGGGTGACGGTGCCCGCGTTGGTCACCGTGGAGCGCAGGCTCGCACTGTTCTGGGAGAGGAGATCGTCGGTCTGCTGCATGATCTGCACGATCTGCGCGCCGGTATCGCCTGCGCCGATCTCGAGATCGGCCAAGACGCTACTCAATTGCCCTGTCGCACTGCCGAATTCCCGAATCGTCTGGTCGTTGTCAGCCGCAGCTCGAATCAGGACCGCGAGGTGCTCGACGATGTCGGTGATCGCTGCCTGGGTCTGGGCTCCCCCGTCCTCGCCGAGCCGCAAGGCACCGGACAGTTCGTCCATCGTGGCCCGAAGTTCCGGACCGCTGCCCGAGGCGATCCGCGCGGACACATCGAGCAGCCTGGCGATCGGACCGGTACCGGGACTCGCGCCGGCCAACTGCGCGGCCATCCCGTCGGCGGCGCCGAGCAGGCGGTCGAAGTCGATGGGGGTGCGGGTGCGGTCGAGGCCGAGCTGCGCACCGTCGGCCAGGGTGGCGCCGCCGCGGTAGGCGGGTGTGAACTCGACGTGCCGATCGGTCAGTACCGAGGTCGAGACGGTCACCGCGGTCGCGTCCGCCGGGATGGCGACCTCGCCCTCGACCCGCATGGTGACCTCGACATGGGAACCGCGCGCGGTGATGGCGGTGACCTCACCGACCGGCATCCCGAGTACGGCCACGGCGTTGCCGACGTAGAGTCCGGCGCCGTTGTCGAATCGGGCCGTCACGGTGATGGCCGAATCCGTGTCGTTCGGGCTGCCCGCGCACCCCGCGAGCGCGCCGAGTCCGAGCACCAGCGCGATCCTGGCCAGCGTGGCGAGTCTTGTCATTTGCAGTCCTGGAAGTAGGGGGCCAGCGCGACCTGGTCGGCACGCCCGCTCAGCGCACACATCCAGGAATCGATCAGCGGCCCCGCGGGCGCGGTGAAGTCGACCTCGTTGGCGGTGCCCGACGCGTTCGCGAAATTGCGGATGGGGACGGGCAAGATCTGCAGGATGTTGCGCAACAGGTCGTCGTGGCGGGCGAGACTGCCCAGCAATCCGTCGAAACCGCGCAGCAGTTCGTCGATCTTCGGCCGGTCCTCGACGACCAATACCCTGACCTGATCCGCCAGCCGCCGCGTCGAGTCCATCAGGGTCTGGAGCGCACCGCGCCGCGCGAGAATCTCGGTGACCAGGTCGCGGCCCTGGCCCACGATGGCCGCGAGGTCGCCCTGCTGACCGTTGACCACCGTGGTCAGCTGTTGCACGCCGGTCAGGAGCGCGCCGAGTTCGTTGCGACGGCTGCCCAGTAGTGCGGCAAGCGAGCGCAGATTCCCCAGCAGCCCGGGCAATACCGTCGGCACGCCGTCGAGTTGATTGGCCAGTGCGTCGAGCGAGGTGGCGATGCGGCCCGCGTCGATTTGTTCGAACGTCGCGGTGGCGTTGTCGAGTGCTTGCTGCAGATCGTAGGGAACGGCGGTGTGGGTCAAGCCGATCCGGTGATCGGCGATCTCGCCGTCCCCTGCCGGGGTCAGCTCGACGTAGCGGGCGCCGAGCAGGGTGGTCAGTTTGATGGCGGCGCGGGTGTCGGCGCCGAGGGCGGCCGATCGATCGACGCTCAGGGTGACCAGCACCCGGTCACCGGCCAGCCGCTGACCCGCGACCGTGCCGACCGGAACACCGGCGACGGTGACCCCGTCCCCCACACGCAGACCGGCGGCCTGCGCGAACTCGACGTCGTATCGCTGCTGTCCGACGCCGAGGGAGTTGAAACCCACCGCCCCGGCGACGACAGCGAGCAACAGTCCGAGCGCGATCAGCCCCAGCACGGCTTTCGAAGGGTGTTTCGATGTCATTGCCTCACCTGCAGATCGGCGATTGTTGGATGGTGCCGGTCGGCGAGGCCAGAGCGACGATGGTCGGCACCAGGGTGGCCAGCGCGGGCAGGAAGGTCACACCCATGTTGCACAGGTAGGTGTTGAGGTAGGACCCCTCCTGGCTCGCCCTGGCGAGCCCCTTCAGCAGGGCGGGCAGGTTGAAACCCAGGTAGGCGAAACTGTCCTTGTTCTGCTCGAAGTGCTTGGTGAATCCTGGTTCGCGCGTGAGGAATTCGTTCAGCTGTGGCCGCACGTCCTCGACGACGGTGGCCAGGCGCCCGGTCACCGACGCGACGGTCGTCAACGACCCCATCAGCTCGTCACGGTGACGCGAGAGCCCGTCGATGATCGAGCGTGATTGCGTGAGCAGGGTACTCACCGAGCCGCTGTGCGCCGCCAGATCCCCCACCACCTGGCTCAGGTTCGTGATCACCGCGCCGAGCACCTGATCGGGTCCGGCGACGGACTCGGCCAAAGTGGAGACCTGCGCGATCAGCAGCACCAGCGACGTGTTGTCACCCTGTAGCGCGGTGATCAGCGCACCGGTCACATTGTCGACCTGCTGCGGATCCAGTCCGCCGAACAGGGGCTCGAACCCGTTGAGCAGCACTGAGATATCGAACGAGGGTTCGGTGTGCTCGAGCGGGATCGTGCCACCGGGCGCCACCTCCTGTGGTTCCCCGAAGTCGGCCAAAGAGAGGCCGAGATAGCGCTGGCCGATGACATTCTGATAGGTGATCGAGGCTTTCGTATTCCCGAACACCTTCTGCTGTTCTTCGACCCGGAACCGCACCTCGGCGCGATTGCCGACCAGCGCGATCTCGTCGACGCGACCCACCCGCACCCCGGCCATCCGCACATCGTCGCCGGCGCGCAGGCCGGTGACGTCGCTGAAGATCGCGGAGTACGTTCTCGCTGTGCCGTCCACCCCGCGGTGCAGCGTGACGAAGGTGACCCAGATCAGTCCGAGGGACACGGCCAAGAACAGGCTCAGTCCGACCAGTGATCGACGAAAGCTCATCGGCCGCCTCCCGCCGGGAGCGGACTGTCGGAGAGCAGTTGGGCCAGTACCGATTCCGCGGCGTTGGCCTCACCGCCGAGAATCCGGCGGATCAGGTCCTGCAGTTCCGGTCCCAGCTGGGGTACCGGATACGACCGCGGATTCATGCTGGGTGACAACTCCTGCTCGGGGATCGTGTCCGGCGCGGTGGCGCAACTCGGTGCGGCCAGCTCGCCGTATCGGGGGCAGTCCGCGCGGGTGTAGACGGTGTGCGGGCTCAACCGGAACTGGAATTTGCCGGTACCCATCTGGGTGTCGGAGTTCCAGAACTCGGCGAACCACAGATCCGAGATCGTTTTGATCCGGACCACGATCGGTGCGAAGCCGGCCGCTCCCTCGCCCACCACATCGAGCACCGGCACAAGATCATTCGTCACCGTGACGATCTGATCGGTATGTCGCGCCAGCCCGCCCCCGACCGAGGACAAGGTGTTGTTGCCCGCGGACAGCAGGTTCAGCAGTTCGCCTTCGCGTTCGGCGACCGTGCGCAGCGGAAGCACCGCGGAGTGCAGGGCGTCGAGGAGATCCGGCGCCGCCGCGTTGAGTCCGCGCACCGCCTCGGCCATCGCGCCGAGAGTCGACGGACCACCGTCCGGGGCGAGCAACGCATCGAATTCCCTGGTGATCCGGTCGAGTTGCCCACCGGCGCGCACGAGGTCATCACCCCGCCGATCCGTGGCCTGGGCTACCGCGGCGAGCAGGCCGACGGTGCTGTCGGACCCGAGCCGCCCGGTGGCGGCGATGATCTCGCGCAGCTTGGTCAACGCGGTCTGTAGCTGGACGGTCGCGAGGCTGCGGTCCTGGGCGATCTCGGTATCGGCAGTCAGCGCGGGGCCGGGCCCGTTGTCCACCAGCTGGACCGAGGACACGGCGAAGACATTGCTCGGCACCACCCGTGCGGTGACCGTGCGTGGGACCTTGGAGGCATAGGCCGGGTCGAGCAGCAGCGTCACCCGATTCGCACCACCGTCGGCGGCGAGCGTCACCGTGGACACCGCGCCGATCAGCAGGCCACGAAACTTGACGTCGGATCGGGCGGGGAGGCCATCGCCGAGCTGATCCAGCACGGCGATCACTTCCACCTTGTCGTCGAAGCGGCCCGTCGACTTCATCAACAGTGCCGTGACCATGGCCACGGTCAGCACGATCAACACCACGCCGCGCAGCACCAGCGAGAATGCGCCGGGACCGCGCCCATCCTTCTCGAACGGAGTCGCCGACATCTACCCTCCCAGCCGAGCGCTGGAACCGATGCCCCACAGACCCACGGTCAGTAGCAGATTGACCACGATCATCACCGAGATGGACGCGCGCATGGCCCGGCCCGCGGCCGTGCCGACGCCCTGGGGGCCGCCCGCCGCGTAGAAGCCGTAGTAGCACTGGATCGTCGAGGTGAGGATGACGAACAGAATCGCCTTGATCAGCGAGTACACGATGTCGGGGCCGTTGAGCACCAACTGGAAGTAGTGCTGATAGGTGCCCGCCGACAGACCGCCGGACAGACCGACCACGACTTCCACGGCCAGGTAATTGGCCGCCAGGCACACCAGATACAGCGGGAACATCGCGACCACCGACGCGAGGATCCTGGTGCTGACCAGATAGGGAACAGCGCGGATGGCCATCGCTTCCATCGCCTCGATTTCCTCGGCGATCCCCATCGCACCGAGTTGCGCGGTGAACCGGCACCCCGCCTGGGCGGCGAACGCCAGCGAGGCCATGATGGGCGCCAATTCCCTGGTCGAGGCGGTCGAGGCGATCAACCCGACGGTGGGTTCCATGCCGAGCAGGTGCAGTGCGTTGTAGCCCTCCAGGCCCACGATCGCACCGCCCGCCGCGCCGAGCACGATGATCACGCCCGCGGTACCGCCACCGACGACGATCGACCCGTTTCCCCAGGTGATGTCGGACAGGATGCGCAGGAATTCCTTGCGGTAGTGCCGCAGCATCACCGGGATCGAGATCAGGGCCCGGATCAGGAACGTCCCCATGTGGCCGACCCGCATCGCGCCCGAAGCCAGCCGAACCGCGGCCCGATACACCGGCCGCACCCCCGGCGGGTAGTACTGCGCGGCCATTACAACCCCTGCCGTGGCAGCAGGATCATGTACAGCTGGGTGAAGGCGACGTTCACGATCATCAGCAGCAGGATCGAGGAAACCACGGTGGAGTTGACCGAATTCGCCACGCCCGCCGGACCGCCCTTGGTGGTCAGCCCTTTCTCGCAGGCGACCACGGCGACGATCGCCCCGTAGACAACGGCTTTGATCATGGTCAGCACGAGATCGTCCACGGTCGCGAAGGACGAGAACGTCGCGACGAAGCTTCCCGGCGCCCCGCCCTGGACGAAGACATTGAACAGGTATCCCGCGAGAAAGCCGACGAAGCAGACGATTCCCGTCAGCGACACCCCGATCAGTACCCCGGCCGCCAGCCGGGGTACGACCAGGCGGCGGATCACCGAGACACCCATGATCTCCATGGCGTCCAGTTCGTCGCGGATCTTGCGCGACCCGAGATCGGCGCAGATCGCCGACCCGACCGCCGAAGCCATCAGCAGCGCCGCAACCATCGGCGCTCCCTGCCGGATCACCGCGAGCCCACTCGCCGCACCGGCGAGCGAGGTCGCCCCGACCTGCCCGGCCAGCAGCCCGAACTGAATCGACAGCGTCACCCCGATCGGCAGGGCGACGAAGATCGTCGGCAAGGCCGCCGACGATGCCATGAACGCGGCCTGTCTGACGAACTCCTGGAACGCGAATCGACCGGTGACCACGTCGATGGCGAGAAAGCGCAGGGCGCGCATGCCGAGGACGAACTGGCCACCGACCGTTTCCAGGGCGGCGATCGGGTGTCGGCGGAGATAGCCGCGTGCCCACTCGGCTATCTCACGATCGGCCGTTGCCATGGTCAACTCGCGGAGACCAATCCAGAGGTGGTCCGTGACGCGCTGACACGGAACATCTCGGTGGGGCCGACTTCTTCGGCGGGAAATCCCGCCGTCGCCAAGGCGCAGGCTTTGAACGCGCGCGCCGCGCGGCTGACGCGATGGTGGGTGATCTTCAGTCGATCCGCCAGTTCGGCCGGCAGCGCGTCGCCCCACAGCGACAGCTCGGCCGAACGGTGGTCGAGACAGTCCAGAATGCCGTCGCGCACACGACAATCCGCGAACATCTGAGTGGGGACAGCCACGGCGTGCGGCCAGGTGTCGTGTTTCGGTGCCGCCAGCGACTGTTCGATATCGAGCACTGTCGCACCGAGGATCTGCAACGGGCGCACGTCGGAGTGGTCGTCGACGAGCACGGTCACTTCCCACCCGGCCGTTGTTCGATCGAAGAGCCAACCTCCCGCGTAGCGAACGACTTCCACGGCATTCGGCGCGACGATGGCCAAGCGATATCGCAGCGGATGCCGGCGGGCGTGGGCTCTCCAGTGGGCGGAATCAACGAACTGTGCGGCCATGGGCTTCCCATCCAAACTTCGAATCTGAAGATCTCGGCAGGTGCGCCCCACGCCCCAGAATTCGATCGCTCGGAGCCCCTGCCGACCACACGGTAATCCGGTTACTCAGCGTGTGACAGCAGTCTCACCCAAGTAACTTGTGATCTGCATCACATAGATTCGTTCTTGACGTACAGCGTCGAAATTCGTTCCACCGCAGGTCAATAGGGTCGCGAGCACTGTCAGGGACTAACGGTCCGGTCCGTAGGGACCAGCCAGCGACGGATACACGGGGAACGGCGAGCCCGCCGTGCCGTCGGCCGCGCGAACGCTCGCCGCCGGGGCCACGCTGTTGCTGGTCAAGCGGTCGATAGCACGCTCGAGCGTGGGCAGGATCTCGGTCACGTCGAGATCCTTGTCGACGAATCGACCGGTCAACGCGTAGATCATATTGGTGACGATCAGTCCGATGTCCTCGACGTAGGCCGGATCGTAGCCCTCGAACAACACCGCGGCGACCGGCAGCACGGCACTCACACCCTGTGCGTCCAGCTGCCGGCCACCGACGCCCCTGCGCGCGCGATGGTAGGCCTCGAGCATCCTGGGATTGCGCTCCCACGGCTCGAAGACGTGCCGAATGACGCGGATCAACCCGTCCCGCAGCGACTCCCCCGGAACAGGCAATTCCAGCTCGGCGTAACTGTTGATCGCCATCCACCGGGTGACCGCGGCGACCATCAACTCGTCCCGGGTCGCGAACTTCTTGTACACCGTCGCCAGCGACACCTGGGCCCGACGAGCAACCTCCTTGAGCTGCAGATCGTCGTACCCATCCGACATCAACATCTCCATCACGACGTCGATGATCCGGACCGAGGAATCCGTTTCCGGTGACCGTTTCACCCCCTCACGGTATCGCCGCTGGTCGACTGTCCTACTCCCTACTCCCAGGCTGATCGACTCGAGGCCGCAGATCTGGCGGTCTTCGCCGGTGAAACCGGTCGACGCCGATCTCGACGGCGCCACCACCGCACGCGACGCGGCGGCTCGAGCGGTCCGTCGAGATCCCGAGACGGTCCGACCTAGACTACTGCCGATCAGCTGGTGGGATTTCCTGAAGTTCCACACGCGCAACCAGCGAGTTAGGCGATGCGATCGGGACCAAGGGTGGGTCGATGAACGACGGCAAGACGCTGCGGGCCTGGTGGACAGACCCTGTCGACTACCGGTGGCTGGTGCGCACGCTGGCCGCCAGGTCGGCGCTGGTTCCGCTGAAGATCTTGATCGGCATCGCCGGCGCCGGTATCGCGGTGATGGGCGCGGTGATCGCGGGAACGCCGGTGGGCCCGCCCGGTCATCCCGGCGTCGCTTCGACGGTCGGAGTGTTGTCCGGGACCCTGTGGGCGGCGCGCTGGTGGCTGCTGCCCTGGCCGAGCAAGACCGAGTCGCTGGTGCTGATCGCCTGTGCCGATGTGCTGTTCACGGTGGAATTCCTCCAGCTGCAGGATCGGCTGTTCGGAGCGATGGGCACCGTACTGCTCCTCGGCACCGGCAGTTATCTGAGCTTTTTCCACAGCGCCAGGGCACTGGCCCTGCATTCGGTGTGGTCGTTGCTGTCGGTGGTGGTGTTCTCGGTGCGGATCGCCACCGGCGGTGGCAGCATCGAGCTCGCCCTCGCGGTCGCGTTGCTCCTCGCGTCGGTGGTCAGCGCGGTGCCCGCGTTCCAGCTCCTGTATTCGCTGCTGCGCACCGAGTCGCTGTCGGACCCGCTGACCGACCTGCTGAACCGCCGGGGCCTCGAGAACCGGCTGCCACAGCTGATGGATCGCAATCCCGCGATCTGTGTCATCTGCTTCGATCTCGACCGGTTCAAAACCGTCAACGACACCTGGGGTCACCGGATCGGCGACATCGTCTTGATGCGGACCGCCCGGCGGCTGCGCGAGGCCGCCGGGGAGCTGGCGGTGGTGGCACGCACGGGTGGCGAGGAGTTCGTGGTGGCCGCCCCCATCGCCGCGGCCGCCGCGCGCAGGGAAGCCGAACGGCTGTGCCGCGTGATCGCCGAGCCACCGGAGACCACGGTGGCGGTCACCGCGAGTGTGGGTGTCGCGGTGTTCGACGCATCGAACTGTCCACGATGCCCGTGCCCGACGCCGGACCGGCTGCTGCAATCCGCCGACGCGGCGATGTACCGGGCCAAGCAGTCCGGCGGGAACCTGGTGGTGGTCGACGAACTCACCCCGCCGGCGGACCACCGTCACCCGGGCGACCCGCAGGACAGCCGGTAGCACCCACCGCTCCCGAGATCGGGGCACCGCCGCGCCGGAGCTGTTCGCATCGGGCACGATGGTGATCATGGACCTCCGCATCTTCACCGAACCCCAGCAGGGCGCCGACTACGACACGTTGCTGTCGGTGGCGCGCGCCGCCGAGGAGCTCGAATTCGACGCGTTCTTCCGCTCCGACCACTACCTCGCCATGGGCGATGCCTCGGGCCTGCCCGGCCCGACCGATGCCTGGATCACCCTGGCCGGGCTGGCCAGGGACACCTCCCGTATCCGGCTGGGCACCCTGGTCACCGCCGCGACGTTCCGGCTACCGGGGCCGCTGGCCATCCAGATCGCCCAGGTGGATCAGATGTCGAACGGGCGGGTCGAACTCGGTCTCGGCAGCGGCTGGTTCGCCGCCGAACACGCCGCGTACGGAATCCCGTTCCCGGACAACAGGTTCGGCCTGCTCGAGGAGCAACTGGCCGTCATCACCGGACTCTGGGACACCAAGCCGGGGGCGACGTTCAGCTTCGAGGGCGCCCACTATCAGCTCACCGACTCCCCCGCCCTGCCCAAGCCCGTACAAGACCCGGTGCCCGTGATCATCGGCGGCAACGGCAAGGTCCGCACCCCGCGCCTGGCGGCCCGCTACGCCACCGAGTTCAACATGCCGTTCGCCTCGATCGACGACAGCGCCGCCCAGTTCGACCGGGTGCGCACCGCGGTGCGCGCAGCCGGTCGCACCGACGAACTGATCTACTCCAACGCCCTGGTCGCCTGCGTCGGGCGCACCGACGCCGAGGTAGCGCGCCGGGCCGCCGCGATCGGCCGCGAGGTGGACGAACTCGCGAGCAACGGCCTGGCCGGCTCGCCCGCCGAGGTCGTCGACAAGATCGCCCGCTACCGCGAGATCGGCGCGAGCCGGATCTACCTCCAGATCCTCGACCTCGCCGATCTCGATCACCTGGAACTCATTGCCGCCGAGGTGCAATCGCAGCTCTGAGAGATCGATGTCGCGGTCAGGGAAGCAGACCGAGGGCGGTGCGGCCGACGACGTCGAGGATCACGTCGGTGTTGGGGGGATGGAGTTGTCCGGTGCGCACGTCGCGGTAGAGACGTTCGAGTTCGTTGCGGCGACTGACCGACGACGCGCCGACCACCTGCACCGCGGTATCGACGACGTTCTTGGCTGTCCTGGTGGCGAATTCCTTCGCCGAGAACAGACGCGGAACCGCCCACACGCCGAGATCGACGCCGGCGTCCGCGTCCCGGGTCGCCGTCTCGAGCAGTGCGTACGCGGCATCGAGCTGGATTTCGGCTTCGGCGATCTGGCGTTGTACCGCCGGTTTGCCGGCGTGGGCCTCGACACCGGGGACCAGCGAGGAGCGGGTGCCGGCGTGCAGGATCGCGACATCGAGTGCCCGCCGGGCGATCCCGAAGTAGACATTGGCCAGCAGCGGCAGGTACCAGCCGAGGATGCCGTTGATCAGCGGGGGGTAGGCACCGCCGGGCGCGTGCGTTCCCGCGAGCGTCGCGGCTTCGGCACGGGCGTTGTCGAAGATCGTGTCGTCGCTGCGGGTCGCCCGCACGCCGAGGGTGTCCCAGGTTTCCTCGGTGCGCACCCCCGGCTGATCGCGGGCGACGAACAGATGCACGATGCGCGGGTCGGCGGGGTCGGAGTCGTCACGGGCGTGGATACCCACCGAGGTCCACACCGGGCCGAGCGAGGTGAAGGTCTTGCGGCCGTCGACGCGGTAGGAGCCGTCGGGCAGGCGCCGGGCGCTCACCACCGAATCATCCAGTCCCACATCGTTTCCGCGTTCACCGTGACCGGCCGCGAATACCTCGCCGTCGCGGACCGCGGCGAGCAACCAGCTGAAGTCCTCCGCGCCGGAGACGGTCAGCGCGGCAGCGGGCCCGGTCCAGTACAGGTGCATATTCACCGCGAGCGCTGTCGCGGGTGCCCAATACGCCAATTGCCTTTGTTCCCTGGACAATTCGCTGAGCGACAGGCCCCGGCCACCGTACTGCGGCGGCAGCGCGGCGCGCAGGTACCCGGCCTCGCGCAGTTCCTCGAAATCCTCGGTGAAGAAGGTGTTTTCAGCGTCGTAACCGGCCGCGCGGGCGTGGAACCGGTGGTAGTCCTCGGTGCTGAAGAAGGCGCTCGGCGCGGCGGCCGCCGAGAGCGGGGAGGTGCTGCTGGCCACGACGGTGGGTGTGACGGTGCTGGTCATCGCTGGTCTCCCGGGTTCGCCTCGGCGGCGAGATCGATGGCTTGCGCGAATCGGCGCGACGCCGAATGTGGCAAGTATCGCGGGCCGGCCGGGCCGCGGTGAAGCAATAGAATCGGCCCGATCACATCCCGAACGTCAGTAGAAGACCGGCCCGGGAACGCCACCGCCGGCCGCGATGGCATCACCGGTGATGGCGATGCTGCGTGGCGAGGCCAGGAACGTCACCACATCGGCGACCTCACCCGCGTCGATGATCCGGCGGATCGAATTCTTGACCAGCTGTGATTCCAGCTCGGCCACGTCGCCACCGTCTTGCTCGACCTGGCGGGTGAGCCGTTCGGTGAGCCGTTCGGTGCGGGTGAGACCCGGGTGCACGACTGTCACATTCACCCCGTGCGGCCCCAGCTCGTCGGCGAGGTTCTTGGTCAACGCCGAGACGCTCACGTTGCGGATGGTCTGCCCGATCGAATTGGCCTGCCGCGCACCGAGCCCGCTGATGTTGATGATGCGACCCCACCCCTGCGCCACCAGATGGGGAGCGACGGCACGTGCGGTGCGCAGGTATCCGAGCACCTTGATCTCGACCTCCCTGCGCACGATCTCGTCGGAAGTGGCTTGCAGATCGCCGCCCGCGCCCGCGCTCCACGGTGTGGCGGCGGAGTTCACCAGGATGTCCACGCCACCGAGTTCGGCGACGGTGCGCGCGACGAGTTCTCTCACCTGCTCGTCGTCGCCGGTGTCGGTCGGTACCGCGATCACCCGCCGTCCCGTTTGCCGAGCGATCTCGTCGGCGGCGGCGCGCAGCGGGTGCGCCGACCGTGCCGCGAGCACCACATCCACCCCCTCCGCCGCGAGCCCTCGCGCGATAGCCAGACCGATTCCCTTGCTCGCGCCGGTGACGATCGCCCGTTTCCCATCCAGTCCCAGATCCATGGCCCGACGCTAACAATCACACCCACAACGCCACACGCCCCAGCTCGAGATGATCGAAACCCGCAGCAGCCAGGGCTTCTCGCAATGTCCGGCGCACCGCGTAGGATATCGCCTGTCCGTAGGGAAGACCGGTGCAAGTCCGGGGCTGTCCCGCAACTGTGAGGCTCGTTCCCGAGCCGAAGCCAGATACCTGCGGACGAACTGTTGAAACGGTCGTGATCACGTGGGTATTGATCGATGCGCCGAACCGAGCCACACCGGTTGTGACTTGTTTGCGCATGTCTTCGTCGCGTGAGAGCCCACGCGATAGGAGCCTCCATGCAGCCGTCGAATCTGCGCCGCCGCACCTTCCTGCTCGGTGGCGCGCTCGCCGCGGGCACGGCCCTGGTCGGGTGCAACCGCTCGGCACCGTCCGGGAACTCGGTCGACACCTTCACCGCCGCCTTCCAGGGCTCCGGTGCCGGTGAGGGGATCGATCCCGGTGTGAACACGCTGTTCATCGACGAGGCTCGAATGAAATCGGTCTACGACGGACTGTTCGAGATCGATGAGACGATGACGCCGATCCCGCGCCTGGCATCAGCGGCAGAGCCGAACGCCGACGGCACGCGGTGGCGCATCACCCTGCGAGACGCCGTCTGGCACAACGGAAAAGCCGTCGGCGCCGACGACGTGCTCTACACCTTCTCGAGGGTGCTCGGACCGCCGCAGCGCCGCCCGTTCATCGCCGCCTCCTCACTCGACAAGGTCGACCTCGCCCAGAGCCGCGCCATCGATGCGCGCACGGTGGAGATCGTCTTGAAGGAGCCCTCTTTCGAGTTCCTGATCGCGTTGTCGGCCTATGGGACCAAGATCGTGCCGAACGGAGCCACCGACTTCGAGCGACCGGTGGGGACCGGCCCCTTCGTTTTCGACTCCTTCACGGCCGGTAAAGAATTCGTGGCCACCGCCAACGATCGCTATTGGGACGGCGCCCCCTCGATCCGTCGACTGCGCATCGTCAGCGCGGAGTCCGATGCCCGCCTCGCGGCGGTACAGAGCGGCGAGATCGACTACGCCGACAACCTCACCCCGTCGGCCGCACGGACCCTGCAAGGCAGGCCCGGCCTGACGCTCGCGGCCACCCCCAACAGCGGCATCTACTTCTTCGCGATGAAGACCGACCGTGCCCCGTTCGACAACCCTGATGTCCGCCGGGCGGTCATGCGGATGCTCGACCGCGACGAACTGGTCAAGGTCGCGCTCGAGGGCAACGGCGAGGTCGGCAACGATGTGTTCGGCAAAGGCTTCCAGTACTACGCCGACCTGCCCCAACACACCTACGATCCCGACGAGGTGGGCCGGTTGCTACGCCGCGCCGGGGTCCGTGACCTGTCGTTCGACCTGTTCACCGCGCCGGTGGCGCACGGATTCGTCGAGTCGGCAAGGCTTTTCGCCGAACACGCGAGCCGCTGTGGGGTGAAGGTCAACGTCGTCCTCGGTTCCAAGGACACCTATTACACCGATGCGCTCAACACCGGCCACCTCACGATGGGCCAGTCCGGGCCACTGCCCGTTCCGAACCATTTCGCGTCACGACTGCTCACCGGATCGCCGCAGAATCGGACGAAGTGGTCCGATGCCGAGTTCGACGCGCTGTACGTCAAGGCGCAGTCGACACCTACCGAGCAAGGACGCGCGGCGATCTACCGCACCATGCACGAAATCCTGTACGACCGAGGCGGCTTCGTCTTCTTCGGCAACACCGCCTGGAACAGCGCCGCGGGTGATCGTTTTCAGCAACTGCCCGCCGCGGTGCCGAACTCGCACGGCTGGGCCCGATTCGACGAGGTGAACGCTCGATGACCGAACTGGACGCGGCGACGGCGCGGTACTGGCTCGAACGCTGGGACCGCCAGCAGGAGCACTACATGCCCGACCGCGAGCAACGATTCGAGGTGATCGGCGATGTGCTGGACGAACTCGGTGACCGCGACGACCTGTTGATCGTCGATCTCGGGGTCGGACCGGGAACCCTGTCGCAGCGGCTGCTCGACCGGTTTCCCGACGCCCGCGTTGTCGGCGTCGACGCCGATCCGCTGCTGCTCGGTCTCGCCGAGCCGGCGTTGGCCTGCCCTCGTTTCCGCACAGTGAACGCCGACCTGCGCACCGAGGGATGGCTCGACGCACTGGATCTGGAGCGAGTCCCCGACGCGTTCGTCAGCACCACCGCCCTGCACTGGATGAATCGTGATCCGTTGCGTGCGTTGATCAAGACCTGCGCGCAAGCGCTGAAGCCCGGCGGGTTGTTCGTCGACGGTGACCACCTGTACGAGGGCCCAGCCGGTACCGGGCTCGATGCTCTGGGCAAATCGTTGACCGCGCGCCGCGCCGAGCGACAAGGAACCGGGGACGGCGAGGACTGGGCCGCCTGGTGGGACGCGGTGAACCGAGCACCCGAGCTCGCCGACCTCGTGCGGGCCCGCGACGGCGGATTCGAGCACACCGTGCACGATCGCCCGACCGTGCACGACTACGTCGCCTTCGCCCGCGACGCGGGATTCGCCGAGGCCGGGATCGTCTGGCAGTACGGCGACGACCGCATCGTGGTCGGTATCCGGTAGCGTCCGTGCGCTTGTCGACCCCGTTCACCCGATTCCTCGTGCGCCGCACCGTCATCGGGGTCGGTCAGCTCGGTGTGCTGCTCGCCTTGGTGTTCGTGCTCTCACTGCTGCTGCCCGGCGATGCCGCCGACGTGCAGAGCAACGACGTCCTCGGCGCCGAGCAGCGTGCGGCGGCCAGGCATCTGCTCGGCCTCGACGTGGCACCGGTCCAGCGTTTCCTGGATTGGCTCGGCGGCGCCGTGGTCGGGGACTTCGGCGTGTCCTACGCCAACGGGCACCCGGTCGGCGACGTGATCGCCGACCCGTTCCTGACCACCGCGCTGATGGCCGTGCTGGCATTGGCGCTGCTGGTTCCTGTCGCCGTCACGGCCGGGTTCGCGGCGGGCTCGGCACCGGGATCGTGGTGTGATCGGATTGTCAGCACCGTCAGTATCGGGCTCGATTCCATTCCGGATTTCGTGCTCGCGGTCCTGCTCGTCAGCTACCTCGCCCTCGATCTGGGCCTGCTGCCCGCCACATTCCTGGGGACCGACCTCGACACCCTGCTCGACCGTCCCGAATATCTGGTGCTGCCGCTGATCGTGATGGTCGCTCGCGTCGCCGCTCCCCTGGTTCGGCTGGTCCGCGCCGGTGTCATCGATGTGATGGATCAGCCCTACATCGCCCAGGCCCGCCTGCTCGGCGTCGGCCGGATGTCGCTGCTGGCCCGGCATGTCGCGCCCAACGCGCTCGCGCCCGCGATGCAGGAACTCGGGCGCACCGGGGACGGATTGCTCTCCGGTGTGCTCATCGTGGAGGCGGTGTTCGTGGTGCCCGGCATCGCGTCGGCGCTCATCGGCGCCATCGGCAACCGTGACGACCCGGTCATCCTCGCGATCGTCGCGATCACCGGTATCGTCGCGATCGCGATCAACACCGTCATCGACATCGCCGGGCAACGTATGGTGCCGGTGTCGGCCGAAGGCATCCGCCGATGACCGTGCGCCGCTGGATCTACAGCGTGCTGGTCGCGGTGCCGGTACTCGTCGCGACCGTGGGGCCGTTTCTCGCCGTGGGGGCGCCACCGCACCGTCAGTCGCCGTTCGGGCCGTCGGACTGGTCACCGTTCGGCACCGACCGGCTCGGGCGTGACGTGCTGGCCGCCGCACTCACCGGCGGACGGACATTCCTCGTCGTCGCGGCCGTGACCGTCGCCATCGCCTATCTCGTCGGGTCGCTGATCGGTGTCGCGGCGGCCGCGGCGCCACGCGCGTGGGTGGACGAGTTGCTGATGCGCCCGATGGATGTGCTGCTGTGTCTGCCCTCGTTGCTCATCATCATGGTTGCCGCGTTACGCACTCGTGGCTCGGCGGTCGCTATCGCGTGTGCGATCGGTTTCGTGCTCATCGCGCCGATCTCACGATTCGTTCGCATGACGGCCCGCGGGACTGTCCACGGTCCGGTCATGGACGCGTTGCGGATGCAAGGCGAGAGCCGCGCCTTCCGATACGGCAACTACGCGGTAGCCGAGATGTCCCGGCCGATCGCCGCCGACCTGGCGTTGCGATTCACCGCTGCCGTGTACTTTCTGGCGTCGGCCAATTTCCTCGGCCTCGGCTTCGACACCACCTCCACCGATTGGGCCGTGTCGGTCGCGGCCAACAAGGACGCACTGACCATCGCGCCCTGGTCGGTGGCCCTGCCCGCGCTGTTGATCGTGGCGCTCATCGTCGGGGTCAATCTGCTCGCCGACGACCTGCTCGCCGACCCTCGCACCCGCGCCGCGCGCCTCGCCACCGGCGACCGCGATGGGTGAGCCGCTCATCAGTGTGCGTGCGCTGCGGGTCACCGCCGGCCGGACTGTCCTCGTCGACGGTATCGACCTCGACGTGCACGTCGGCGAGATCCTCACCCTGTTCGGTCCCTCCGGTGCGGGCAAAACCACGATCGCCACGGCGATAGCGGGCGTCGCCGTCGCCGGAACTGTGGTCGCGGGAAGCATTCGGTGCAGGGGTCCGCAGAACAGCGTCCGGATCGGCTACCTGCCCCAGCACGCGGCGTCCACCCTGAACCCCGCTCGCAGAATCGGCACCGCGCTGGCCGAACTGGAGCGCCTGCGTCGACGTCGCCTCGGGCTGCCGCGCACCGACCGAGCCACCCGGCGCGGCCACATTGCCGACGTGCTGACAGCCGCGGCGTTCGAGGTGTCCGACCCCACCCTGGCCACCATGCTCGGCAAGTATCCGTTCGAGTTCTCCGGCGGCGAACGTGCCCGGCTCGCGCTGGCACTGGTGCTGACGTCGGATCCCGATGTGCTCATCGTGGATGAGCCCACGGTCGGATTGGATCCCCTCGCGCGAGCCGCCCTGCTCACCGGACTGGACCGGCTGCGGCGGGCAGGCAAGGCCGTCGTGCTCGTCACCCACGACACCGTCGCCGTCGACCGAGTCAGCGACCGGACCCTGTTCGTGCGTGCGGGTCGGCTCCACGACAGCGGCCGACCCGCACCGTCGGCCGCCGCTCCCCGACGAGGAGCGCCTGAGGCGTCACCGCCTGTTCTGCGACTGCGCGATATCACTGTCTCCCAGCGACGTTCGCGCATTCTGCACGGCGTCGACCTCGATCTGCCTCGCGGTGAACTCGTCGCGATGATCGGTGTATCCGGGGCGGGCAAGTCGACGATCGGTCGCACGATCGCCGGACTGGTCGCTCCCGACAGCGGCCGAGTGCTGCTGGACGGCGAACCACTGGCCTCGCTGCGCCGGCGTAGCCGCGCACAGATCGCCGCCGTTCAGTACGTGTGGCAGGAGTCGGCGGCCTCGTTCGACCCCCGGCGCACGGTGCTCGACCAGGTCGCGGCCACCGCTGTCCGGCTACGCGGAGTCGACCGGGACACCGCTCGCCGGCATGCCCGCACGATCCTGAACGACTTGGGTATCGAAGCGCGGCAAGCACTTCGACACCCCGCGGGGTTGTCGGGCGGCCAGCTGCAACGCGCCGCCCTCGCGCGAGCCCTCGGCGCCGAACCCGATGTCCTGGTGTGCGACGAGATCACCACCGCACTCGACGCGCCACTGACCAGCCGAATCCTGGAGTACCTCGACACCTACCGGCACCGAACCGGCGCGGCGATCCTGATGATCACCCACGACCTGCGTCTGCATCTCCACCGCGGCGACCGGATCGTGATGGTCGACGCGGGACGCGTCATCGAGGCCGGCGTACCGGCCGAACCCTGCACCGACCCGTCCCTCCCGATCCTGTCCGGATTCCTGGCCGCGGACGAGCTCGGCCGTGCCCGGCAACTCGACAGTGGCAGGGAGACAACAACACCCACCTGATCGACGGAGTCCTCGCCCGCTACGGGGCGGGTTGGCTGCCCCGGCCCAGCGGTAGCGCGATGCGTAAGGCTCGAATGTCCTCGACCAGATCGGCATAGCCTTCCTGGACTTGAGCAAAGCGCAGGGCGGCGTGGTGCTGGTGTTCGGCGCTCTTGGTGTGGCGCAGTGTCCACTGAACGTGGGTGTAGGTGTCTGCCACGTGGCTGATCACCTCACCGAGGGAATGAGTGTGGCGGCGGCCCGAGGTGGGGCGAGGCAGATGGCAGGCCGACCACTCGTCGATCAGGCCGATGACGGTGTTGATCCGGCCGCTGGTGGTGGGGGCGTCGAAGTCGGCGGGCCGACGGGTGGTCGACACCGATGCGGTGAACAGGGTCGCGTGCAGATCCGCCAGCTCGCGCGCCCATCCGATCAGCGGGGACCCGCCCTGCAGGTTCCCGGCGACGGCGAGCAGTAGCTGACGGGCCTCCAGTAACCCCTCCGCGGTCCGTACGCGCGTGTCCTGCACAGCGCGGCTGTCGGGCTTCGCGGCGGAGCCGCCTGCGTGCGTCACTGCTACACACACCCGGCTCACCGGCGTCTGCCCGTTGCCCGATGGCCACGTCTCGGCGTCGTCGTAGTCATGACCCGAGTACATCGCCGAATAATCTCTGCGACAATGACATTCGACAGGGCATGTCGTAAATGTCGCGCTGTGGGGATGACGTCGTCAGGTTGCGTCGGCATTGCTACGCCGTCGCGAGGCGGTGTTCGGTCAGCGGACGCGCGGTGTGCCGGGTGGTGCGGACGGCCCGCCGGATCGTATGACAGAGATCGCGAACATCGGACCGCGAGGACGCGAGGGTCGCGGCGTGCACCAGCTGCCCCAGCCGGTCGCCGACTCGCCCGCTGTCGACCTGACCGGTCATGTCCAGGCAAGCCGTCGCGAAGGAGATCGCGTCATCGATCTGGCCGAGGCGAAAGGTGCCCGTGGCGATCGTGATGTTGTCGAACAGGATGCTGCGGGCAGGGCGTCCCGGCGTCGACGCGGCCAACGAAGCGCGAGCGGCGTCGACGGCTTCGGCTGTGTAATGTTGCGCGGTCTGTCCGCGGGCTGTCAGAGCGTACTCGTTGTAGATCACCGATCGCATACCGGTGAACTCTCCGGGGGTGAAGAACACCCGGGTCCACGGGTCGACGGGATGGTCGGCGACCCGGGCGATCTCGTCTTCGGCGCGGGCCAGCGCGGTCCGCATCCGGCCGGCATCGCCCATCATCGCGTGTGCCCAAGCCTCATTGGCGTACAAGCGGGCCGATTCCCCGCCGCCGGTGGCGTCTTGGGCGGGCAGCTGGCCGAGTTGGAACATCCGCAGCGCGACGCGCGGGTCGCGTTCGATCAAGCTGATCCGCCCCAGCACGTAGAGCGTCGACGCGACCAGGCTGTCCGCACCCGCTCGCCGCGCGGAAACCAAAGCCATGGTGGCGTATTGGCGGGCGCGATGCTGGTCACCGATGTCGTGGTAGGCCCACCCGATCAGCCGGGCCAGATCGGCGGTGGCTACCAGCAGTGCGTGCGCCAGTGTCGTGTGTCCGCGGTATCGGGCCAGCAGCGCGGTCGTCGATTTCAGGAGATCGACGGCCGTGCGCGCGACCGAGCCACCACCGTGTCGCTGATCGCGTTCCCGCAATCCCGAGGTGGCGCGGCGCACCGCATCGAGATCGAGGCACCTTGTGTCGCAAGCCATCTCGGGAACGTCCAGGGAAGGCAGCCAGGGCGTCAGGATGTCGGCGGAACCGACCACGGCGGTCGCGAGGGCCTCCAGCAGCGTCGCATCCGCGCCGCGACGCGTACCGGCACCGACGAACTCGGGAGCCTGTGACACCACTTCACGAGCGAACCCCACATTCAGGCCCGGCGAGGACAGCACGGAGTCGATCTCGGGCACCGGTGCGCCGAGCGCGGCCAGCAGAACGCGATAGGACTTGCTTGGCCTGCGGACCTCGCCGAGTTCCCAGCGCGCGACGTGTCGTTCCGAACACGCGACATTGACGCTGTCGCGGCGAGCCCGGTCGTTGATCAACTCGGCGAAATCCCCACGGCTGAGCCCTAATCGAGCGCGACGATAGGTCCGAAGTCGCTGCCCCCAGCTGTTCGCGGCTCCGGCATCGAGAGTGCCGCGGAGGGTGTCCGGGTCGGTGACGTCCATGAGTGGGCCCCACTCTTCTTGCGCCGCAGGGTATGTCGCAGTTCGGATACACCCTCTGACTTGTTCGCCAAATAATCGTGGTTGATAATCTAACCTGATAATCAGGATTGCGAAACAGGTGGCAGCCGCCGCCCAGCAGCCCGATACGGTGGGATCCATGGCACGAACCGCACGAAAAGTGCTGCTAGGTCGAGAGATCGACGCGCTCCTGCGCCGGTCTCGCACTACCCAGGCCGACGCGGGAAAGATGATCGGGGTGAGCCAGTCCCGCATCGCGGCGGTGATCAGCGGCACGGGAAATTTGAGTGCCCAGGCACTCGACGAGCTGGTCAGGCAGCTCGGCGTCACCGACCACGACTACATCGCGATCCTGCTCGATCTCCGCGAAGACAGCCATCGCCGCGGATTCTGGAACTCCGGTTACCGCCGCGCCTACATCGAGGAACTGCGACTGCTCGTCGACCTCGAGGCGGTGGCGGATCGGCTACGCGAGACCGCTGCCGAGATCGTTCCCGGCCTGCTCCAGCACGAGAGCTACATCCGCGCGCTGCACGAGCCCCTCCAACTCGACCCCGACGATCCGGACGCGGTCACCGTCGACGACTACGTCCGAGCTCGCGTCGCGCGTCAGCGAATCCTGCTCGCGCGGGGAGCACCCGAGTTCCACGCGATCCTGTCCGAATCCTGCCTGCGCCGCACCTACGGCGGGGACGCGGTGATGCTCGACCAGATCACCCACCTGCTCGAAATGTCCACCCGACCCAACATCCAGATCCAGGTCATGCCCTTCACCCACCAGGCACCCGGCGCCGGCATGGAGGACCGCTACATCCTGGTTCGCGTGCCCTCCCCCGGAGCAGCGGGCGATCTCGAGATGGCGGTCATCGAAGCTCAGGGCGAGATCCGCTACATCGACGACAAACCCGCTGTCGGTATCCGCGACAAGATCTTCAACCGCCTGACGATGACCGCGTTGAGCCCCCACGACTCACGTCAGTTCATGGAACACCTCGTCCGCGGCCTCCGCAGCCGACCGACCATCCAGCGATAGACCGGCCCCACCGCACCCCCGCAGAGGAATCACGATGTCCGACAGCGACTTCGAGCCACGCTCGATCGACACCAACAAACCCAGCTCCGCACGCATCTATCACCACATGGTCACCGGCGAGGTGATCTTCGAATCGGATCTGCCGTTCATTCATCGGCTCTACGCCGATATCCCCTTCTATCCCCTGTGGGCCCAGCACAACCGCCGGTTTCTCGCCCGCGCCGTTCGCTACATGGCAGGCACCGGCATTCGCCAGTTCCTCGATATCGGGTCCGGTCTGCCGACCGGTGGGAACACCCACGAGGTCGCGCGCGAGCTCGCCCCCGACTCCCGTGTCGTGTACGTCGACAACGACGAGGAAGCGATCAACCGGGCCCGCGACCTGCTGCGTGAACAGGGTGTCACCGACACCGCGACGATGGTCGACGCCGATCTGCGCGAGCCCGCGCGCATTCTCGCCCACCCCGATACCCAGCGCCTGATCGACTTCACCGAACCCGTTGGGCTGCTACTGGTTTCGGTGCTTCCCTGGATCACCGACGCCAGCGAGCCCGGCAAGATCGTCGCGCAACTGCGCGATGCCCTCGCCCCCGGTAGCCACATCGCGATGACACACGTGTCCCTCGAAGACGCGGGCGCGGAGATCAAAGCACAGGTCGCCGCGGGCGCGGCGGTCTTCACCGATGCCAGCACGCCGGTCACCCTGCGCACCCGCGCGCAGTTCCAGACCTTCTTCGACGGATGGACGATCGCCGACCCGGGCATCACCTACGCCACCGACTGGCGACCCGAACAGTCGATCGACCACGACGACTACGCCCGCCCCTGCAATTTCGCCGCTATCGGCAGCCTCCCCTAGCGTGCGCCCCGCGCTGTCGGCACCGTCGCCGGCAGCGCTGTTCGAAAGGATCCACCATGTCGTTACCGACACCGCCCGCCGCGCACTTCCGCAAAGCGGCCGCCAGTTCCCCGCAACAGGCGTGCGTGATGGTCTACCGCGACAACCACCGCACCCTCATCTGGGACGACAAACTCGCGCGCCCGGTCGCCACCGCGGCACGCCCTGTCCCCCTCGAGGAGTGCCTGACCCTCGACCACCACCAGTTCGAGGCCCTCCAGGCCGCGATACGAGCAGGCCGCCCCATCCGGGGAGCCCTGACGATCACCCGAGGACCCGACAACCTTTACGAATTCAGCGCCGCGCCGCAATGCCGAGCCTCCACCGGAGCCGCCCGGCTCTTCTTCGACCACCTCGAATACACCGCGTTCGTCGACGCGGTGCGGCACCGCGAGTTCGAACGATCGACCTTCCTCTCCCACGCCGCGTAGCCGACTCGGCCGTGACCCGCCGCGTGCCGGCACAGCTCGGCCGCAGCACCTACTGACAGCCGCGGTAACTCCGCACCCTCCGCTCAGATCCGACATGGCCACCGACCCCGAAATGGTGTAGGTGCTGATGTGCGGGTCGGGTGAGGGGTGCGTGGGCCGCGGCTCCGGGATGCGGCGTGAGTCGGCCCAGCGCCGTCAGTTGACGGTCGAGCTGTATGCCGCTTTCCGGCTACCTCTGCACATCGCCGGGCCACATCCACTTCTCAACCGAACGAGCTGAGAAATTCCGCTAGCTCAGTCCAAGTCGATGCGAACAGTCAGCAGATCGGTACCAACCGCTCGTACCACTGCGCTGTTGGCCCGCGGCAGCTCACGAAGCCGAGCTCGTGCGTCGTCGCCGCGCACCAAGTGAGCGGTGCCGGAGTACCACCGTCCACGAATGCGCAGCCGAACACGGTTGTCCACCTGAATGTTTCGAATGTATTGGGATTTTTCACCGAACTCGGAAACGAGCCAGAAGGAGTTGCCGCTTCGTCGGCCGCCGATCGGCGTGACCCGCGGCTGACCGCTTTTGCGCCCCGTTGTTTCGAGCAGGGTCTGAACCGGCAACCGTCCCATGATCGGGTTGCCGACGTATCGTTGCCCTGCCGTCACCACTCGGTGTTGCAGGTCTCGCAGCTTGGTCACAACCCGATCCTACTGAGCCAGTTGTCGGCCAACGGGTCAGCACGACGTCGCACCCGGTCATTGATCATTGGGCGTCCCGCGCCAACCCCGAGGCCGCAACCATGGTCAACGACCTGGTGCACAAACTGACTGAGCCGGCACGAATTCAGCGACACCCGCGCGGTAAATCGGCTACTTGTCGTGCGCTGCCGGACAGGCATGATCGGTTCCAAATGCGGACCGCTGCTTGATGTTCGATCATGGTTCGGGTGTTCCGATCTTGGTTTGTGGCTGTTCTGTTCCCGCACCTGGCCGGGGTGGCATTGCCGAGTAGGTCACCACGAGTGGAGCGTGATCGGAGAGGCGCTCGGCGGGTGACGGTTCCTTGTCGACGACAACAGACGTCGCGAGGCGGGCGAGACCGGGCGTCGCGAGTTGGTGGTCCACTCGCCAACCCACATCCTTGGCGAACGATCGACCCGCCCAACTCCACCAGGTGAGCGGACCCGGACGGTCGCCGTGCACCTGTCGCACCACGTCGACGAGCCGGCGCGTGCCGAGAACCGAACTGAACCACTCGCGGTCGGCAGGCAGGAATCCGTCCATCGTGCGGGCGGCACGCCAGTTGGTCACATCATGTCGGGTGTGCGCGATGTTCAGATCCCCGGTGAGGACGAACTCGCGTCCCGCACTCAGCGCCGCGAGCCGGTTCCGGTGCACTTCGCGGGCGAACGCCGCAAGGAACCTCTGCTTCCGTTCGTACTTGACCCCACCGTCAGGCAGTTCGCGCATCGATCCCGGGCGCTGGAGATGCGCGGGCAGACCACCCTTGGGGAGATACAGACAGGCCACCGTCACCGGTCGGTCGGCCAGATCCACCTCGATATAGCGTCCCTGGGCGGCGAACTCACCGAGTCCGCGGGACCTGGGTGGGTGGGTCACCCACGTCCGCACGGCAGCGGCGGGAACCCTCGTCAGTACTGCCACGCCGTTACGACCGGCCACGGAACCGACGTCCACCGCCGCCGAATAGCCCGGGAAGGTGCCCACATCTGATGCGGGACAACGCAGCTCCTGCAACGCGACCACATCGACCGACTGCGCCTGCAACCACTGGTCGAATCCACGACGACGTGCCGCGCGAATTCCGTTCACGTTGAATGTGGCGACAGTGAGAGAATCAGCGACCGACGAACCCATGGCAACACTGTGCCCGAGTCCCCCGTCACCCGCTCGGGCAGCTCCGGTACGCGACCTCGGTAGGGCCGGAGAGGCCGGCGAACTGGTTTCCTCGCGCAAGCCGATGGATGGGACCGCGTGTTCTCGCCTAATTCATGACCAAGTCCACCTTTTCCCCGTTTCAGTACGCGGCCTGGCGGGCGGCGCTGAAACAATCTCGACACCGTCGAGAGCCGCGCCGACGTGCCATTCGCGCAGCCCTGTCGTTCCGACGGCCGCCACCACGGAGACCGCGACTTCGGCGAAATCATGGACTACTTCGCAACAAAACCCAGTGCGAAACATGTAATCCCATCAATTCCCACCGCCGCCGACAGGGCCTCCGAGGACGTGGTGGCCACAGAACAACGCCTCCGGCCGTGGCAGTCCGACGGCTCCACCGGCCGTCGGCGCCACGGCGGTGGTCGGCACCGACGGGGTGGCTGTCAGGGGACTTCTCAGTTCAGCCCACTCACTTCTCGGGCGATCGACGAGACACGGGTCTGCGCGGCCGAAATGACACCCTGCCGCGCCTTGTGCGCTTCCTCGTAGGCGAGGATCGTCCGGACTGCGGCGGGATCGGCGAGTTCCTTGATCGCTGCCACCGCCTGGGCGACATTCAAGTCTTCGTAGCCGCTGATGGGCAGCTCTTCGGGATCGAGGAGGCCGGTGGTGGTGCGCAGTGAATGCATTGCCTCGGCGGTGGAGTCCGCGCCTTCACGCCGCGAGACCTGCTCAGTGGTTTCGAGAACAGCATCACGCGAGGCCGCGAGGGTCTTCACGGCGACATCGCCCGCGTGCGCACCCCTGGCGAGCAACTCGCCCAGTGCGGGCGGGGCAGCACGGAAGGTGTCCAACGCGCGGTCGATGCTGCGAGCAGACCACGTCACAGGGATATTGATCAGCTTCACCGCGGTCCCCGTAGCCGCCTGAATCGGTGTTCGGCGCAAAGCCGCTGGCCCGCCGAGCGCGTCTTCGGCGAGTACGGTCGTCAACCATTCGACGGTGGCCGTGTGGGCGGTGATCAACCGCTGCGCCACTGCTTCTACGTCGGCGTTCTGAACGGTGGTCGCGAGTGCTTTGACGTAGCGGGCACGGTCGAGCAACTGATGTTCGAGAACGAGGTCTCCGAGCAAAGCTTCGTCGAACGGTTGGGCTTGTTCGCCGATCGCCTTGACCGCGGCGGCAGCCCTTCCGATGAACGGGCCGATCCGCTCCGGCGCGCCACCCAGTTCACGGATCGCGGCCTCGATGGCTTCTGCGCGGGCGCGGGCGTTGTGGGCGTTCTCAGCCAGTTCGCGGCGTACAGCCTCGGTGCGGGCCTGTGCGGTTCGAGTCTCGGCGATTCGGATTTCGGTTTCCGTCAACTCGCGGATAACGCGCAGTTGCGCGAGCAAGGTCGTAGCGGTGTTGCGTATGCTCATGAAGTCTTTCCTTCGATGTCGACGTCAGGGAGGCGCAACGCTGCACCACTATGTCGACTACCCCGCACTTATGATTCAAACATTGCGCCGCAACAGTTGTCGCTCGTGCGGTGTGTTTCATTGATGCGTGGTCCGGCCGGATTTTGCATGGTCAGGCCGGGCTTGCTGACACACTTCTACCTTCGCGAGCAATGCGTTCGACCACCTCGCACAGGTGCGCGGCTGCCGCCCGCCAATTCGCCGCGTAGCACCCCGAATTGACCGAGGCGCCGCACTCACGTGGCACGGTGATCTCGCAAGGCGAGCGACCTTTTCACCCCGCTCCAACCTTCAGGTAAGCTGAAGGTTATGGAGCCTCTGTCACTGTGCCGCCTCAGTATCGTGCCGGGCGCCTTCCAACCCGTACGAGGACCGAGGTGCTGCGCGTGAGCTTCCGTCATTACCTACGCCGACCCCCAGCTATCAGCGCCGCCGAGGCGGTGCGCCTGGTCGCGGAAGGTGCGGTCGTCGTGGACGTCCGCCGTGACTTCGAGTGGAATCGATTACACATCCCAGGTGCCGTGCACATGCCGCTCGAGGTGCTCCCGGCGCGCTGCATGGAACTGCCCGAGGACCGCCTACTCATCACCTTCTGCACCGGCGGCCTTCGCTCCGCGGGCGCGGCGAACCTCCTGGTCGAGAACGGCTTCGAAGCAGTCAACATGAGCCGTGGCCTGATCGATTGGCGTGCCGCCGGTGGGCCGCTCACCCCGTGAGAAGCAAGAAGGGTTGGCGAGAGCGACTGTCCGTACTCGGAACCGGCGCACCACCGACCGCCCTTCGGAGCCCTCGATCGGTCCGGCCAGGCAGCGGCTAGACGCTGGACGACAAGGCCACCGCGGAGGATCTGCACACCAAGCAGGGCGAGCCCAACCGCAGCGAACTGATCAGGATCATGGTCGAGTACGCACACGAGAACATGCCGGCTGGCGTCCGGAGGGCTGGGCCTACCGCGGCTGAATCAGTAAGTGCCGCCGCCGGATTCGCCTCATTTGCCCAAGACACCGAGGGCGGAGCCGGCCACCGGGCCCAGACGCCCTGAAGCTTTGTGGCGCAAAACTTTCGAGCCCTGAAATGCGCGAGTGGTGCAGGGTGCTACCGCCGCCTCTCAATGCTACAGTGTGTGTATATACATTGAGTGTAGCAATTGGTGTCACACTGGCAGTTGTCAAGCAGCGCCGAGCACAGAGAGGCGATCAGCCCCGCGATGACCGACCGCAGGAACCGCCCCTACGCATCGCGAATGGCGCCCGAAGAACGCCATGAACAACTTCTGGATGCGGTCTTGGACGTGATCGTCGAACAGGGCGTCCACAAGGTCTCCATCGACACCGTCGCCAAACGCGCCGGTGTCAGCCGCCCGGTCATCTACAGCCAGTTCTCCGACTCCGACCAGCTCCTCCGTGCCAGCCTCGAACGAGAAGAAGCCGCGGTAGCGGCCCAGATGAGCGCCGTTGTCCCCCAAGCCCAGCCCACCGAACGCGCGGACCGGGCGATGGTGCAGTCTCTCGACAACTTCCTGTCCGCGGTGCTGGCCGCGCCGCAACGGTGGCGCGCGGTGTTTCAACTCGCCGACTCGAGCACACCGGCCTTCCGTCGCCGCGTCGAGCGCGGCCGCAACGCCCTGATCGCCGCGTTCACCACGTTCGTGCAGACCGCGACACCCTCCGCCCAGCAGGGCTCAGTCGACGCCGAACTCACCGGTCGGTTGCTGTCCGCCGTGTTCTGGGAAGCGGGACGCATCGTCCTGTCCGAACCCGAAGCCTTTCCCCCACAACGGATTCACGATTACGCCCAAACCTTCATACCCGCCCTACCCGGCTTCCACGACCAGGCGAGGACTTGATGAGCGACCTCTACCACAACATTTTGCACGCCCACCGCTGGATCTATGAGACCACCGACGGTTTCCTCGGCCACCGCCTGCTCTTCGGCAATCCCACGCTGCTGCTGCGTACCACCGGTCGGCGCACCGGCCTACCGCGCACCACCGCGTTGACCTACGGGCGCGACGGCGAGAAGACCTATCTCGTGGTCGCCTCCAACGGTGGCTCCCCCAAACCCCCGGCATGGCTGGCCAACCTGAAAACCGAGCCGCTGTGCACGATCCAGATCGGCCGTCGCCACCAGACCGCCACCGCCCGGCCCACTCTTGCCGACGATCCCGACTACGCACGACGCTGGAAGATCGTCGACGAGGCCAACAAAGGCCGATACACCCGGTACCAGCAGCAAACGACCCGACCGATTCCGATTGTCGAGCTTCGGATCAACTGATGATCCCGATTCGCCATGCACCGCAGTGCTCGGGCAGCGGTCACCCCATGCCTTGCGCATCTCTTCGGACCGGCATGAAAGCTGACATGCATCGGCGGCGTAGCGGTACAACATCACAGTTGCCGTCGTGGCTCGGCCTCCACCGGGATGGCTCCCACGGTAGCGATCAAGCAGTCACCACGCGTTCGATTGTCATGGCAGCGGGCGCGACCCGACAGCGGGTGACTTGTGTTCGGGTTGAGCGCAATTCTGTTCGTGGGCGGTGGGGTCGGGTTGTATCGATGCCATGGCAGCACAGGAAACCCCGGTCGCCGAGGTAGACAGCTTCACCGCCGAATGGCAGCAATGGCACCGCGGGCAGGAGGCGCGGCTGGCCGACCGGCACGGATTCCTGGCCATCACGAACCTGCACTGGCTCACCGAAACCCCGGAGCGGTTCACCGACGCGCCCGGCACCTGGTCGACCGGTGCCGACGGTGTGGTCGTGGTGCTCGACGAGGGCGAGGAACTGGTCGTCGAGGGGACACCGGTGCGGGGGCGCTACGAGTTCGGCGCGATCGCCGAGCGCGACGGGGTGAACGCGGTGTGGGGTGACGCGGTGATCGAGGTCGCGCGCCGTGGTGGCAACGACATCGTCCGCCCTCGGCACCCGAACAACCAGTTGCGCACCGCGTTTCGGGGCACACCCGCGTTCGCGCCGGACCCGAAGTGGGTGGTGACGGGTCGCTATGTTCGCTTCGAGCAGCCGCGACCGACCACGGTCGGCGCCTCGGTCGAAGGGCTCGAGCATGTCTACGACGCACCGGGACAGGTCGAGTTCGACATCGACGGTCAGCCGTTGCGGCTGACCGCGTTCCCCGGCCGGAATCCCGGTGACCTGTCGGTGCTGTTCACCGATACCACTTCCGGAGTCACCACCTACGCCGCGAATCGCATTGTGCAGGTGTCGACTCCGGCGCCCGACGGCACGGTCGTGCTCGATTTCAATCGGGCGGTCAACCTGCCGTGCGCCTACACCGATCTGGCGACCTGCCCGCTGCCGCCCGCCGAGAACAGGCTCCCGATCGCGGTCGAGGCGGGGGAAAAGATCCCCTACGAGCGCCAGGGATGAGCGCACCGCAGATCAGCACGCTGGCGTTCCTGACGCCGGGCAACTACCTCGACGACGATCCGTACACCGGGCTCGAGGACACGCTGCAACTGTTCGAATACGGCGAGCGCCTCGGTTTCGACGGTGCGTGGGTCCGGCAGCGTCATCTCGAGCACGGCGTGGGTTCGGCGGCGGTCTTTTTGGCCGCCGCCGCCCAGCGCACCAGCCGAGTGGAGCTGGGCGCCGCGGTCATTCCGATCGGCTACGAGAGCCCGTTCCGGCTGGCCGAGGATCTGTCGCTGGCCGATGTGCTGTCGCGGGGCCGACTACAGCCCGGTTTCAGCGCGGGCACCCCACCGCACGCCGATCTCATCGGTGACCTGGTCTTCGATGGTGACTGGCGCAGCTTCGACCTGTCCTACGGCCGCGTGGCCCGCCTGCTCGAGAACCTGCGCGGGGACTACCTCGGCGACGCCGGCACCGTCATCCAGTCGCCGGGCAACACCCAGCGTCCCCGTCTGCAGCCGCACAGCCCCGGCCTGGCCGATCGTGTGTGGTACGGCGGTGGGAGCGTCCGATCCGTGCACTGGACCGCGGAGAACGGACTGAACCTGCTCAGCGGCAACATCGTTTTCGGTGACGCCAGTGACGATTTCACCACCTCCCAGCTGACCCTGATCGCGGACTACCGCCGCCTGATCGACCCGGCTCGACCCGCCCGCGTGGCCGTCGGACGCGTGATCGTGCCGTTCGACAGCGCCGACCACGCGACCCGCGAACGCTACCGCGCCTACGCCGCGAGCCGCCACGACCGCACCCTCGGCCCGCAGGGCGAACGCCGAATCCTGTTCGCGCCGGACATCGTCGGCACCGCCGAGCAGATCCTGGAACAGCTGCGAGCCGATCCGGTGCTCGCACAGACCTCCGAGCTGCGCCTGGAACTGCCCTACGAATTCCACCGTGCGGACTACGAGCAGATCCTGCACGACACCGTGCACCTGATCGCTCCCGAACTCGGTTGGAAACCGACGATCACGAACGAGGCGCCGACGTCGGCTTGACCGGCCGCTCGGTGCATCGCCGAGCGTAGGAGCGAGCACGCTACCGGCACCGCCTCGATCCGCGCTGACGGATCGCGACGGTGAACCCGTGTGCCGGGCGACGAACGACCGACCGAAGTTGCCGCCGCAACCCGGCAATCGCTGGGGAAGAGGGGATTACGTCTCCCTCAGCGATCACCGGATGAGCTAGGCGGCGCGTCTACGCAGGGCGGGATCGGCCAGTGCGTCGGGGATCTTGCCGGTGTCACGGTCGGCGAAGATCGTCCCGGGCGGGACTATCTCGTCGATGCGGTCGAGGATCTCCTCGCTCAGGACGACATCGACCGCACCCAGATAGGCATCGAGATGTTCGCCGGTGCGCGGGCCGATGATGGCGGCGGTGACATCGGGGTGGGCGAGCACGAAACCGATCGCGAGCTGGATGAGTGTAAGGCCGGATTCCTCGGCGAGGACGGCGAGCGCGTCGGCGGCGGCGAGTTTCGCCGCGTTGGCGGGTGCGTCGATGTCGAATCGGCCCGGGATCAGTTCGGCCCGATGCGAACTCGGTTGAGGTGCGCCGAGGCGGTACTCACCGGAGAGCCACCCTGCGGCGAGCGGGCCGTAGGTGATGACGCCGAGTCCGTACTTGCGGGCGATCGGCAGGGTCTCGCGTTCGATGCCGCGAATCAGCGGTGAATACGGAACCTGTTCGGCAGCAGAGCGATTGGCCTTGGTCCGATCGGCGATCCACTGCGCTTCGACCAGTTCGCCGGGCGAGAAGACCGAGGTGCCGTAGTAGCGGATCTTGCCCGCGCGCACGAGATCGTCGAGAGCGGCGACGGTGTCCTCGAGTGCGGTCACCGATTCGGGGCGGTGCACCTGGTAGAGGTCGAGGTGGTCGGTGTCGAGACGGCGCAGCGAGTCCTCGACGGCGCGGGCGATCCAGCGCCGGGAGTTGCCCCGGTGGGTGGGGTCGTCGTCGACGGCATTGTGAAACTTGCTGGCCAGAATCACCTCGTCGCGTCGATCACGCAGCGCCTTGCCGACGATGATCTCGGATTCGCCGCGCGAATAGGTGTCGGCGGTGTCGATGGTGTTGATTCCGGCGTCCAGCGCCCGATGGATCAGCGCGATCGATTCTTCGTGGGTGGTGCCGCCACGGGAACCGAAGTTCATGGTGCCGAGCACGTACGGGCTCACCCGGACTCCGGTACGGCCGAGCAGGCGCAGGTCGGACAGGCTCATCGGGTGGCTCCGATCGTGGTGCGGCGGCGGTTGACGGCGTCGGTGAGCGAGGGCGGCAGGTAGCCCTCGTCGGCGGGGCTGAGTGTGGTTCCGGGCGCGACGATCTCGTCGATCCGATCCAGCACCTCGGTGCTCAGCCGCACATCGACGGCACCGAGCTGGGTCTCGAGGTGGGCCAGGGTGCGCGGCCCGATGATGACGGTGCTCACCGCCGGATGCTGGAGCACGAACGCCAGCGACAGATGAACCAGCGAAATACCTGCTTCGTCGGCGAGTTTCGCCAATTCCTCGGCGGCGGCGCGTTTGCGCTGGTTGGCGACCAGTTCCGGGTCGTGCCGATGTGGCTGGCGGTTGAGTCTGCTCGACTCGGGCGCGGTCTCCCCCGCCCGGTACCGGCCGGAGAGCCAGCCGCCCGCGAGCGGACTCCAGGTGAGCACGCCCAGGCCGTGCCGCTCGGCGATCGGCAAGGTAGCGCGTTCGGCGCCGCGAGCCAGGATCGAGTACGGCGGCTGCTCGGTGACCGGCCGGGCCAGGTTGCGGTCCTGGGCCACCCATTGCGCCTCGACCAGCTGATGTGGTTCGAAGGTGGTGGTGCCGTAGTAGCGAATCTTGCCCGCGCGCACCAGATCGTCCAGCGCCCGCAGCGTCTCCTCGAGTGGGACGTCGGGGTCGGGGCGGTGTACCTGGTAGAGGTCGAGGTGGTCGGTGTCGAGTCGGCGCAGCGAGTCCTCGACGGCACGGATGATCCAGCGCCGGGAGTTGCCACGGTGGTTGGGGTCGGTGCCGATCTGGCCGTGGAACTTGCTGGCGAGGACCACCTCGTCGCGGCGCCCACGCAGGGCCTTCCCGACGATCTGTTCGTTCTCGCCCTGGGAGTACACATCGGCGGTGTCGACGACGTTGATGCCCGCGTCCAGGGCGCGGTGGATGATCGTCGCCGCGTCGTCGTGGTCGGGGTTGGCCCAGGCGCCGAAGTTCATAGCACCCAAGGTGAGTGGGCTCACCAGTACGCCGGTGCGGCCGAGGTGTCGCAGTGTCATGGAATGGGTTGTCACTTTCCGGTAGCGGAGATGGGTTCGCGGGCAAAGGAATTCGCGGGCTCGGGCAGGCCGAGGTGACCGCGCAGGGTGGTGTACTCGTATTCGCGGCGAAAGAGCCTGCGCTTGCGCAATTCGGGCACGACCTGGTCGACGAAGTCGGTGAGGTAGCCAGGCAGCACGGCCGGGATGATGGTGAAGCCGTCGATGCCCGCGTTGCGGTGCCACAGCTCGATGTGGTCGGCGACCGCCTGAGGCGTGCCGATCACCACGCGATGGCCGCCGAGGAACTCGGTGAGCAGTTGCCGCACGGTGTGGCCGGTTTCGAGCGCGTAGCCGGTGAGTGAGGCGAAGAAGCCCTGCGGGCCGATCCGGTCGGCGGGCAGCGTGGTGAGCTGGTGCGGCAGCGGGGAGTCGAGGTCGAGGTCGACATCGGGATAGCCGAGCCAGCGGGCGAACTGGCGCACGGGAGCGCTGTCGGGATGCAGCCGCCCCTGCAACTCGTCGAACCGTGCGCGGGCCTCGGCTTCGGTGGACCCGATCACCGGGACCAGGCCGGGAAGAATCCGGATGGCGTCGCCGTCGCGGCCGGAAGCCACCGCCGCCGAACGGATCTCGGCCGAGAAACTACGCGCGGCCGACAGGCTGAGCTGGGTCGTATAGATCACCTCGGCGTGGGCGGCCGCGAAGGCCCGGCCCTGCGGGGAGGCTCCGGCCTGCACGAGAACCGGGCGGCCTTGCGGGGAACGCAGCACATTCAGTGGACCGGCGACGGAGTAGAACTCGCCTCGGTGATCCACCGCGTGTACCCGATCCGGATCGGCGAAGACACCGGCTTCCTGGTCGCCGATCAGCGCGTCAAATTCCCAACTGTCCCAGAGCTTCTCGGTCAGCGAGACGTACTCGGCGGCCCGCCGGTACCGTTCGTCGCGCTCGGGCAGCTCGGCGATGCCGAAGTTGCGGGCGGCGTTGGGTTCGAAGGTGGTGACCACATTCCAGCCCGCTCGGCCCCCGCTGACGTGGTCGAGCGAGAGGATCCGCCGGGCCAGGTTGTAGGGCAGGTTCAGCGAGGTGGTCGCGGTGGGGATCAGCCCGATCCGCTCGGTCGTCACCGCCAGTGCCGAACTGAGCAGGATCGGGTCGAGGGTGGCCGCTGGTGCGCGGGCGATGCCGGGCTGCTGCACCGGGATGTCCGGGAACAGCAGGCCGTCGAGTCCGCCGCGTTCGGCTTCGGCTGCGACCCGCTGATAGTGCGAGAGCTGGATGAACGCGTCGGCGGGCAGGGTCGGTTCCAGCCAGGCTGCCGGGTGGTATCCGGCGCTGCCGACGTTGACGAGGAAATGCAGTCTGCGTGCCATCAGGCAGCCCCTTCGGCGATGGTGCCCCGGTAGGTGGGGACGGGCAGGCCGAGGTGACCGCGCAGGGTGGTCGCCTCGTAGTCGGTGCGGAACACCCCGCGCTCGCGCAGGATCGGCACGACACCGTCGACGAAGTCGTCGAAGCCGCCGGGCAGCACATCGGGCATCAGGTTGAAGCCGTCGGCGATGCCCGCCTCGACCCAGTCGATGATCGCGTCGGCGACCTGCTCGGGTGTGCCGGTGACGATGCGGTGGCCCGCGCCGCCGCCGAGCCGGCGCAGCAGCTGGCGCACCGTCAGGTTCTCGCGCCGGGCCAGGCCCACGGCGATCTTGTAGAAGGTCTGCGACCCGCCCGCCTCGTCGGGGTCGACCAGCAGGTGCCACGGGAGCGGGCCGTCGAGGGTGAGAGCGTCGCGGTCGACACCGAGCTGGGTGGCGAGCCGATCGAGCGCGTAGTCCGGTGGCACGAGCTCGGCCAGCAGTTCGCGGCGCTGGGCGGCTTCGGCTTCGGTGGAGCCGAGCACGGTGGACAGGCCGGGCAGGATGAGCACGTCCTCGGCCCTGCGCCCGTAGCCGACGGCACGGGCCTTCACGTCGCGGTAGTACTCCCCCGCCTCGTCCGCGGTCTGGGCGGCGGTGAAGATCACCTCACCGACCCGGGCGGCCAGTGCCCGGCCGTCTTTCGACGCACCGGCCTGCACGACCACCGGTTCGCCCTGCGGCGAGCGCGGAACATTCAACGGGCCTGCCACGTCGAAGTGCGGGCCGTGGTGATCGACGGCGTGGATGCGGGTGTAGTCGGCGAAGCGGTGCGTGGCTTTGTCGCCGATCAGCGCGTCGGGCTCCCAGCTGTTCCAGAGCGCGCGCACCACCTCGACGAATTCGGCGGCGCGTTCGTAGCGCGCGCCGTGGGCCGGTTCGGCGTCGAAACCGAAATTGCGGGCCGCGTCGGCACCGGCGGTGGTGACCACATTCCAGCCGGTGCGACCACCGCTGAGCAGGTCGAGGGAAGCGAAGCGGCGCGCGACGTCGTAGGGATCGTTGTAGCTCGACGACAGGGTGGCGATGAGGCCGACCCGCTCGGTGGCCGCGGCGACGGCGGCCAGGATCACCGTCGGTTCGAGGCTGTTGAACGGCCGGTACCGGATGTCCTCGCGGATGGCGGGCCCGTCGGCGAGGAAGATCGCGTCGAACTTGGCTTCCTCGGCGCGCTGGGCGATGCGCACGTAGTGGTCGAGGGTGAAACTCGCGGCGGGGTCGGTGCCGGGGAAGCGCCACGAGCCGCCGAATACCCCCGCGTTGAGAATGTTGACATTGAGGTGCACCTGTCGTCGGGTCACGGCTGTTCCTCCTTGGCACGGCCCGCCGCCAGCGCGGCGCGGCCGAGATCGGCGAGCACGAAATCGCTCTGCGGGAAGTGGATTCGCCCGACCATGGCGTCGCGATGGTGGCGTTCGAGTGGATGCCGGCGGTCGAGGCCGGGGTTCCCGGTCAGGTCGAGCGCGGATTCGGTGACCCGGATGGCGGTGGAGGTGGCGACATGTTTGGCCAGTGCGGGCAAGCGTCCGTGCTCGTCGTCGGCCAGGCTTGCCACGCCCTGGCGCACCAGTGCGCGGCTGGTCTGGATCCAGGCTTCGATCTCACCCACACGATCGTGGAAGCGCGGAACCGTGGCCAGCGAATCGCCCAGTGCGGTGGGCACTCTGGTGTGCAGGTAGCGCACCAGCCAGTCCCGCGCGGCGATCGCGACGCCGTTGTAGTTCGCGGCCAGCAGCAGTGGCAGCGCTTGGCGACCGGCTCGGCGGACCTTCGCGGTGCCGCCGTTGGGGTCACGCAGGTCGACGAGCCTGGCATCGGCGACGACGGTGCCGTCGAAGACCACCGACTGGGTGTCGGAGGCGCGCAGGCCCAGGTGATTCCAGGTCGGTTCGACGTGCCAGTCGGTGGCGGTGCGGTCGAGCAGGAAGGTCGCCACGCGCGGGCTCGGTTCGGCGGTGCTGGTGGTGACGGTGAACCAGCTCAGCCCGGAAATGCCGGTGGCGTAGGCCTTCTCGCCGTCGATGCGCCAGTCCCCCGACGGCAAGCGGGTGGCGGTCGTGGCCGGGACGCCGCCGCGCGAGAGGCTGCCCAGTTCGCGTTCGACGGCGAGGCCGTTGATCAACGCGCCGTCGGTGGCGGCCGAGCGCAGCACCAGTTCCTTCAGCGCGGCGGGCCACGGGCTGTCCTCGCGAAGCAGGCCCAGGTGGTTGGTGTAGTTCCACTGCAGGATCAGTCCGACCGACGGGTCGGCGGCGCCGACGCGTTCGATCACCTCGACCGCCTCGGCGAGACCCGCGCCGAGCCCGCCGTACTCCACCGGAACCGTCAGTGCGGGTGCCCCGATCGCGCACAACGCCTCGAAGGCGGCGAACGGAAAGGCCCCCGCCCGGTCGTGTTCGGCGGCGCGATCGGCGATCAGCGCGAGCGCGCCGGCGAACGCGTCCTCGTCCAGACCGTGCACGGTGGGTGCTGGTGCCACAGCGGTCATGCGGGTGTCACTCTCCTGGTCGCGTGACGACCACTCGGCGGCGGTCGAACGCATATCTGTGCGACGCACCGGAATTCACTTGAAATGATTCCGGGCGCGATGAAGTGGATCGTCGAAATCAGCGACGACGACAGAGCGGAGCCGGGGCGGCGGCCTCGATCCGGATATTCGGCAATTCCACGAGACCTCCTTTCCACGTTCGGTCTCCGCGATCCAGTATCGGAACCTCCGATACCACCGAACAAGACAGCCGGTCTACCGGATTCGTTCAGTTTTTCTCGATCCTCGACCGCGATCAGGACGCCAACTGCTCGGGCGCCGCGATGGTGCGCAGCATCCGGATCGCCGCGGCGACAGCGGGCCTTTCCAGGGACGCCTGCCGGTAGGTCACGCCGACCTGACGCGACCCGTTGGCGACCGTGCAGGCGATCAGGTGCCGGTACTCCGGTGGCACCGACATCTCCGGTACCACCGCCACGCCGAGCCCGTGGTCGACGATCTCGGCCATTCCGGCGAAGGTGCCGCTGCGATGCTCGATCCGCGGGGCGAACCCGGCCTCACGGCAGGCGTACATCACCGACACGATCGACGGCGCGCCGTCGCGGGCGGCGATCCAGTCGGCGTCGCGTACCGCGGACAGGCCCTGCTGGCGGGCCCTTTCCCGCAGGCCGGGTGGGGCGAGCAGCACGAGCGGATCGTCGAAGAGGAACTCCGAGGACAGCCCGAGCGGCAGATCCCGAGCCCGGAACGAATACGAATAGGTGATCGCGATGTCGACCTCCTGCTGGCGTACCGCGGGCACCGCGTCCACCGGGATCAGGTCGACCACCTGCACCCGAAGGCCGGGATTCTCGTTCATCAGTCGCGCCGCGGCGGGCAGCGCGAGCCGGGTCTGCGCGGTGCGGAACGTGGCCAGGGTGAGCACACCGGTGATGGCCTCCGCCGTCGCGGCTACCGCGCTCTCGGCTTCCTCGAGCGCGGTGATGATCCGCGAGGTGTAGTCCACCAGGACCCGGCCCGCGTGGGTCAGGCGCAACACCCGGCCCTCGCGGCGGGTGAGCACCGCGCCCACTTCCTCCTCGAGAATGCGCAACTGTTGCGAGACCGCCGAAGTGGTGATCCCGTGGAGTTCCGATACGGCGGTCATGGTGGTTCGCTCGGCGAGATCACGCAACAGGACAAGGCGTCGAATGTCGTACATGAATTCCTCGCTTCGACCGGTTGGCGTCCGAATTCGCCCATCATCCGCAGTACCGACATTCCAGGAAATCCTTACGATCAGAGCGATTCTGTGCAGCTGTCCTACGTCGATCACGCCACCACGGCATCGACGGCCACCGGCGAGGTCGTGCCGACAGGTACCGCGTCGAGCAGCCGTCGGGTGTAGTCCTGAGCCGGTTTCTCGAAAACACTGGTGACCGAACCGGATTCGACTACAGCGCCCGCGCGCATCACCGTCACCTCGTCGGCGACCAGTCGCACCACACCGAGATCGTGAGTGATGAACAGGTACGTCAGGCCCTGCTGATGCTGGAGGTCGACCAACAGCCGCAGGATCTGCGCCTGCACCGAGACATCGAGGGCCGAGACCGCCTCGTCGAGGACCAGCACGCGCGGTCCGGCGGCGAGCGCGCGTGCCACGGCGACGCGTTGACGCTGACCACCCGAGAGTTCGGCCGGTTTGCGCGCCAGGTGTTCTCGCGACAGCGCCACCTCGTCGAGCAGTTCGCGTACCCGAGCACGACGTCGCGGGCCACGCGGGAGCAGGCCGAGCGCGACGAGCGGCTCGGCGATGATCTGCTCCACGGTGAACTTCGGGTCCAGAGACGAATACGGGTTCTGGTAGACGAATTGGATCTCGCGACGGATCGGCCGCAACTTCGCGCGCGAGAGCCCGTCGATGCGGGCGCCGTCGAACCACACCTGGCCCGAGTCCGGTGCGGTGAAGCCCGCGGCGATCCGGGCGACCGTCGATTTCCCTGCCCCGGACTCCCCCACCAGCGCATGCGTGGTGCCCGCACGGACCGCCAGGGAGACGTTGTCCACCGCGCGCACGCCACCGTGGGCGAAGGTCTTGGTCAGATCGCGGACCTCGAACAGCGGCGCGGTGGCTTTCGGCACAGGCTTTGCCCGCGCCGACGACGACCTGATGGCCGTCGGTGCGGACTGCGCACGAACGGCCGACGATCCGGTCTCCGTCGAAGAAGCCGATATTCCGGGTATCGGCGCCGGACCGCCGGTGGAGGGCGAGGACGGGCCACCGGGTTCGGTGCTTGTCAGACGAGTGCTGTGCCGGGTGGGTGCCGCCGCGACCAGTCGGCGCGTGTAGTCGTGCCGGGGGTCGGTGAGGATGCGCGCGGCTGGGCCTTCTTCGACGATGCGGCCGTGCTGCATCACGATCAGGCGGTCGGAGCGTTCCGCGGCAACTCCCAGGTCGTGGGTGACCAGCAAGACGCCGAGTCCGAGGGTGTCGCGCAGGTGAGCGAGGTGGTCGAGGATCACTTTCTGCACGGTGACGTCCAGGGCCGAGGTCGGCTCGTCGGCCACCAGCAGCGCGGGGTCGTTGGCCAGCGCGATGGCGATGAGCACCCGCTGTTTCATGCCGCCGGACAGTTCGTGCGGGTACTGCCGGTACACCCGTTCCGGTTCGCGCAATCCCGCCGTGGCCAGTTTCGCCACCGCGAGTTCGCGCCCCGGCCCGGATTCGACGCGCCGGTGCAGTCGCAACGCCTCGAGCACCTGGGTGCCGACGCGTTTGACCGGATTCAGCGAGGTGCCGGGGTCCTGGGGCACGAAACCGACGAACGGGCCGCGCAACCGGGCGAGTTCGCGGTCGCTCCAGGACGCGGTGTCGTGCCCGTTCAATGCCAGCGCCGTGGCCTCGACCCGCGCCGACGCGGGCAACAGGTGCAGGGCGGCGTGGATGGTGGTGCTCTTGCCCGACCCGGATTCGCCCACGATCGAGACGAATTCGCCCCGGCTCACCGTCAGCGACACGCCATCGACCGCGGCCTGCCCGTCCGCGCCGCGGGCGCGGTAGCGCACGGACAGGTCCTCGATCCGCAGCAGAGTTTCCTTCTCGCTCATCGCTTCTCTCCCAGCGCTCGCCCGATTCGATTGGTGGACAGCACGACCACGGCGATCACGAGGCCGGGCAGCAGCGAGATCCACGGGTAGGTGGCCAGGTAGTCCCTGCCTTCGGAGACCGCGAGGCCCCATTCCGGGTCCGGCGGCGGTGCGCCGTAGCCGAGGAAGCCCAGCGCCGCCACGGCCAGCACCGCCGTACCGCATTCGAGCGCGGCCAGCGACAGCACCGCCGACACCGAGTTCGGCAGCACGTGCCGGACCACGACCCGGCCGAAACCGGCCCCGGACCCGTACGCCGCCTCGACATAGTCGGTGCCCGCGACCTTGAGCACCTCCGAGCGCATCACCCGCGCGAACGCCGCCACCGCCGAGATACCGACGGCGACAGCGATATTCACCGTGCCGTAGCCGAGCGCGGTGACCACCGTCATGGCGAGCAGCAGGCTCGGGACAGCCAGTAGGACATCGACGAAGCGCATGATCACCGAGTCGACCCGGCCGCCGACGAACCCGCTGAGCAGACCGATCGCCGACCCGATCACGAAACCGAGGGCCACCGCGAGCAAGGTCGCGGTGAGCGTGGTCGAGGTGCCGTAGATGGTGCGGGCGAGCAGGTCGCGGCCGAGGCGGTCGGTGCCGAACAGGTGCTCGAGACTCGGCGCGCTGAAACTGGCATCCGAATCTCCCTCCAGGGGCGAGTATTTCGTGAACCACGAGGGAGTCAGCGCCCAGGCGAGGACGGTGGCGATCACCAACCACGCCAGGGTCAGTCCCGGCGCGGCGGCGAGCACCCCGATCCCGGTGCGGACACGATCAGGAACTGTCGGCGCTGTGCCGGTGTCGTTGTCGAGGACGGTCATGCGGAGGTCCTTGCTCGGACACGGGACCGCAGCCGCGGATCCACCAGTGGATAGACGAGATCGACCAAAAAGTTCACCGTGACGAATACCAGCGCGGCGAACACCACCACCGCTTGCACCAGCGGGACGTCCTGGGTACGCACCGCCGTCTCGGTCAGCCGGCCCAATCCCGCACGGGAGAACACGGTTTCGACGATCACCGCGCCGGCGAGCAGGTTGCCGAAGGTGACACCGGCGATGGTGAGCGCGGGCAGGGCGGCGTTCTTCAGCACCTCCCGCACCAGCACCCACAGCCGCGTCGCGCCCTTGGCCACCGACACCGTGACATACCCGGCGTGCAGTTCGGCGTCGAAGTTCTTGATCAGCAGCTGCGCGATCGGCGCCGACACCGGAACGGCCAGTGTCACCGCGGGCAACACCAGTGCGCCGAAGCCCTCGTTGCCGATCGGCGGAAACCAGCCCAGCTGGAACGAGAACACTTGCAACAGTGCGAGTCCCACCAGGAACACCGGCACCGACACCCCGGCCGCGGGCAGCGTCGCGACCAGGTCGGCGACCCATTTGGTGCGGGTGTAGCCCGCGGTGGCGGCGACGGCGAAGGCCAGCGCGACGGCGAGGACCAGCGCGGCGCCCGCCAGCAGCGCAGTATGCGGCAGGACCGACAGGACCAGCGGCCACACCTGCTCGCCGGTGCGGGTCGAGACCCCGAAGTCACCGGTCACCGCGGCGAACAACCGGTGTGTGTACTGCCCCACCAGCTGCTGGTCGAGGCCGAAGTACTCCCGTGAGTTCTGTTTGTCCTGCTCGAAGATCAAGTCGCCCTGCGACGGATCGAACAGGAAGTCGACCGCGTCGTAGGGCAGCACGAACAGCAGCACGAAGGTGAGGGTGTAGGCGCCCCACACCACGAACACGGCCTGCCCCAGTTTGGCGAGCACATAGCGCGACATCGGTTACCTCGGCTCGATCCAGGTGTCATAGAAGACGTTGCGCGACTGCGCTTCATAGCCCACGTTGTGCACCCGCGGGGACGCCGCGGTCACCTGCGCCGGGTTGTACACCGGCACCGTGAGCACCTGATCCACGAGCAGGAACCGCTGCGCCGCCTCGGCGGCCTCGGCGCGCTTGCCCGGGTCGAGGGTCTTGCTCACCGCGCTGAGCTTGTCGATCGCCTGCTGGTAGAGCGGGTTCTCCGGCGCCAGCTTCGAGGAGTTGGTGTACTGCGGCGAGTACACCTGCTCGAGCACCGCTACATCGGCGCGACTCTGGTTGGCCACCTGAATGTTCCAGCGTTTCTGCTGGGTGGCGGCGGCGGTGTAGTCCGGGATCGGCAGCACGTCGAGTTTCACGTCGATGCCGATCTTGCGCAGATCCTGCTGGATCAGCTCATAGGCCGGTTTGTTGTTCACCAGGTTGTTGATACCGAGCAGGGCGAGTTCGAGTCGACGGCCCTGCGCGTCCGCCCGGATACCGTCGGAGCCCTTCTTCCAGCCCGCCGATTCGAAGATCTGTTCGGCCTTGGCCCGGTCCTGCTTCAGTTCCGCGGAGAAGTCGACGTGGCCGGGCACGCGCGAGGAGATCACCGAGCTGGAGACCTTGTAGCTCGAGGTGAGCACCGTCTTGGCGAGCGCGTCGCGGTTCCAGCCCAGCTTCACGGCCTCCCGCACGGCACGGTCGTCGGTCGGGAACCGGTCGGTCTTGAGGTCGAAGGAGATATCGCGCCCGGGAATCAGCTGCGCGACGATCCGGTAACCCTCGGCCTTCAGCGGCGCCTCGTCGGTGTTGTTGACATCGAGGATCGCGTCGACCTGACCCGCGCGCAGCGCACCGGTGCGGACCGCGGCCTCGGGAATCACCGAGATCTCCACGGCGTCGAGGTAGGCCTCCCCGTTGTGTTTGCGGCTCGCGGGTGCCCAGTTGTATCCGGGTCGCTTCTTCAGCACCGTTTTCTGCTGGTAGACATGCTCGGCGACGACGAACGGACCGGTGGTCACCAGATTCTGTGCCAGTGCGCGCTGTTCTTTGTTCAGCTGCAGGGTCGAGTGACCGACGATGCCGGAGAAGTACAGCGAAAGCGCTTGGAGGAACCCGGCATTCGGTCGATTGAAGACGACCTTGACCGTCGTCGGGTCGAGCACCGTGGTGCTGGTGTAACCGACCCAGTACGCGGTCACCGGCACGATGCCGAGCGCCTTGTCACCGAATCCGAGCAGGTCGAAATTCTCTTTCACCGATTCGGCGGTGAATTTCGAACCGTCCGTGAAGGTGACGTCGTCGCGCAGACGGAAGGTGAATTCGGTCAGCTCCGGGTTGATATCCCAGGATTTCGCCAGCCACGGTTCGATGGCGCCCGTTTCGGGATTCTGGTAGGTCAGTTTGTCGGTGATATTGCTCGTGATGAGCGACTCGGGATACGAGCTGCCCGAATGCGGGTCGAGGTTGGCAGGCGCGTCGAGCACGGCGAAACGCAGGGTCCCACCGGCAACCGGTGGGCCGGCGTCGTCGCTGCCCGCGACTCGGTTGCCCGACGCCGCGCAGCCGGTCAGCACGGAGCCGACAAGAGCGAGGGCCAGGAGCGCCGTCGCCGCGGAGAATCTTTTCGATGACATTTCGCGAAGTCTGCACAACGGCAACTCCGCGAACAACCAAGTTGCACTTCGTGATTTGTTCAGTTTTAGTGAATCGGGCACACGACACGATCGTGAAGCGAAACTTCAATAACGATGTAGGCATTCTTGGCGATCCGAAATCGCGGAATGTGGCGGTCGCGGACTTAACCTCCGGAGTGTAAGCAACACAGTCCGCTCCGACGAAAGACCCACGACCACATGAGGAATATTCGATTCCGTCACCTTCTGGCCACCGGCACCGCGGCCATCGCCCTCGCCACCGTGCTGGCCGCGTGTGGTGGGCCGTCGTCGCAGCAGGAGGCGGCAGGCGAGCCGGTTTTCGGTGGCACGCTGAACTTCTACGATCCCATCGAGTACACAGCGTGGACGCCGGTCAACTCGATCTGGTCCAACAGTCAGGTCACCAACAACCTCGCCGAGCGCCTGACCTGGCAGGATCCCGAGACCGGGGAGATCAAGCCCTGGCTGGCCACGTCGTGGGAGATCAGCCCCGACAAACTGAAGTACACCTTCCGCTTGCGCGAGGGAGTCACGTTCAGCAACGGTGACCCGCTCGATGCGGCGGTCGTGAAAGCCAACTACGACCAGCATGCTCTCGGCGACAAGGCACTCGGCATTCCGCCGGACCGGTTCTTCTCCGACTACCGGGCCTCGACCGTGATCGATCCGCTCACCGTCGAGGTGGCCTTCACCAAGCCCAATGCCGGTTTCCTGCAGGTGGCGTCGTTCTACCGGGCCGGGTCCATTCTGGCGAAACCGTTCCTGGAGCGGGATCTCAACGGGCAGAGCCAGGCCAAGAACTGGATCGGGTCCGGCCCGTTCGTGGTGGAGTCGGTCGCCGGCAACACCGGCATCACGCTGAAGCGGCGCGAGGACTACAACTGGGCGCCGGCGGGTTCGGGCCATCAGGGCAAGGCCTACCTCGAGCGGGTGGTCTTCAAGACCGTGCCGGAGGCCGGAACCAGGGTCGGCGCGCTGCAGTCGGGCGAGGCGCACATCGCGCGCAACATCAGCCCCTACGACGAGGAGACGGTGACCGCCAACGGTGGCCGGATCGAGGCGTTCGCGGTGCAGGGACAGACCAACAAGCTGTCGGCGCAACTGGATTCGACCGCGCCGGTCGTGGAGAAGGACGTGCGCCTGGCCTTGCAGGCCGCGACCGACCGCAAGGAGATCAACGAGACGGTGCTCTCGCCGAGCTACCCGATCCCGAACAGCATCCTGGTCAAGGACACTCCCAATCGCGGCGACGCGAGCAAGTACCTGGGCTATGACCTGAACAGGGCCAACTCGCTGCTCGACGGCGCGGGCTGGAAGAAGGGCGGCGACGGCATCCGGGTCAAGGACGGCAAGCGCCTGCAGTTCGAGGTGTGGGTGGCGCCGTTCTACCAGGTGTCGCAGCCGGTGCTGGAACTGCTGCAGTCGCAGTGGAAAAAGGCAGGCGTCGATCTGGTGATCCACACCGTGTCGCAGACCGAATACGAGTCGATCCGCAATTCCCGTCCCGACAACTGGTCGCTGGTGCAGGGGCAGACCTCGCGCGCCGAGGCCGACGTACTGCGCACCGCGTTCGACAGCACCGCGCAGAACGAGTTCTTCGCACCCGTGCCGGACGCGAAACTCGACGAACTGGTGCGCGCGCAGGCCTTCGAGTTCGACCCGGCCGCGCGGACCAGGGCCATCCAGGCGGTCGAGGACCGGGTCTTCGGCGAGGGCTACGCCATTCCGCTCTACGACGAGACCCAGGTGTTCGGCCTGGCGCCGACCGTGCACGGTTTCACCACCGAGTCCACGGCCCGCACCTGGCTCTACGACACCTGGATCACCGGGTAGGGGCCGGCGATGCGCACCTACGTTCTGCGCCGGCTGGTACAGGCGGTACTGGTCCTCTGGGCCGCCTACACCCTGTCGTTCGTCTTGCTCAGCGCGCTGCCCGGGGACTCGGTGAACAACCGCATCCAGAACCCGGAAGCGCAGATCACGCCGGAGGCAGGCCGGTTGATGCTCGAGTTCTACGGGCTCGACCGGCCGGTCTGGGAGCAGTACCTGCACGCGCTGTGGGCCCTGCTGCACGGTGACCTCGGTTTCTCGCTCACCTCGGGAAGGCCGGTGACGCAGGCGGTCACCGAGGCGCTGCCCTCGACGCTGACCCTGACCGCGCTCGGCCTGGTGTTCGGGCTGGTCTTCGCCGGTGTCGTCGCGGTGGCGGCCAATTACGCGCCGTGGGCGTGGCTGCGCGGCGTCTTCGATTCCGTGCCCGCGCTGTTCGCCTCGGTTCCCACTTTCGTCGTCGGCGTGCTGGTGCTGCAATATCTTTCGTTCCGCTGGCATCTGATCCCCTCGGTCGACGACGGCACAGTGCTCGCGCTCATCGCGCCTGCCGCGACCTTGGGCCTGATCGTGGCCGCACCGCTGGCTCAGGTGTTCGCCACCTCGGTCCGCACGACCCGGCAGCGACCGTTCGTGCACGTAGTGGCGGCCAGGGGCGCGGGTGAGGGCTACATCTTCCGCAAGGACGTGCTGCGCAATTCGTCGCTGCCGGTGCTCACGCTGCTCGGGCTGGCCTTCGGTGAGCTGATCGCCGGTGCGGTGGTGACCGAGTCGGTCTACGCGCGCCAGGGCATCGGCCAGCTCACCGTCGGCGCGGTCGACACCCAGGACCTGCCGGTGGTGCAGGGCGTGGTGTTGCTCTCGACGGTGGCCTATGTGCTGGTGAATCTCGCGGTGGACCTGGCCTATCCGTTCATCGACCCGCGGGTGCTGGTGGACGGGCGCACGCACCGGGTCACCCGGTCGCGGTCGCTCGAACGCCGGCAGGCCACCGTTTCCGTTCCGGTCGTCGCGGCGGTGCCGCGTCGGCTGCCTGCCGAGGTGGCGATGCCATGACAACGCTCGAAAAGATCGATACTGTTCCAGCGCAGACCGATTCGGCAGACCCGTCGCGTCGGGGACGGTCTGCACTGCGATGGACCCGTCGGCACTGGACAGTCGTGCTGGCATTGCTGGTGGTCGCGACCATCCTGGCGTGGGCGATCGTGCCGCAGCTGTTCACCAGTTACGACCCGCTGGCGGTGAATCCGGCACAGAAGCTGAAACCGCCCTCGGGCGAGCACTGGTTCGGTACCGACCAGCTCGGCCGCGACCTCTACGCGCGCATCGTCTACGGTGCGCGGGCCTCACTGCTGGGGTCGGCGATCGCCGTCGGCGTCGGTGTGGTCGTGGGTTCCCTGCTCGGCGCGGTGGCGGGCTGGTTCGCCGGATTCCCCGACAGCGCGGTGATGCGGCTCATCGACGTGGTGCTCTCGATTCCGGGCTTCCTGCTGGCCATCACCATCGTGGTGCTGCTCGGTTTCGGGGTGTGGCAGGCGGGGATCGCGGTCGGGCTCACCTCGTCGGCGACCTTCGCCCGGCTCATCCGCTCGGAGGTGGTCAAGGCCCGCACCAGCACCTACGTCGAGGCGGCCACCACCAGCGGGGCCTCGACCGGCGCGATTCTCCGGCGACACGTGATCCCCAATTCGATCGCGCCGACTGTCTCGCTGGTCACCGTGCAATTCGGCATCGCGATCATCTGGATCGCCTCGCTGAGCTTCCTCGGGCTCGGGGCCCAGCCGCCGGACCCGGAATGGGGTCGGCTGGTCTCCGACGGGCGCAACTACATCGCCACGCGCGGCTGGCTCACCCTGTGGCCGGGGCTCACCATCGTGGTGATGGTGCTGGCGACCAATCACCTGTCCCGCCATCTGTCCAGGAGGGGCTCCGCATGAGCGTCGTCCACGAAACCATCACGCCTGCACCGGAAAGCGATGTCCGGCCGGTGCTGCGGGTGGCGAACCTGCGCGTCGGCTATCGGGTGAACGACCGGGTCACCCCGGTGGTGCGCGACGTCTCCTTCGAGGTCCCGCCCGGCACAGTGCTGGCGCTGGTCGGCGAGTCCGGGTCGGGCAAGACCACCACCGCCCACGCCGTGCTCGGGCTGCTGCCCGGCAACGGCGAGGTCACCGGCGGCACCATCACCTTCCGCGACCAGGTCCTGACCGAGCTGAGCGCGAAAGGGTGGCGTTCGATCCGGGGACGCGCGATCAGCCTGATCCCGCAGGACCCGGCCGTCTCGCTCGACCCGGTACGCCGGGTGGGGCACCAGGTCGAGGATGTGCTGCGGCTGCACACCGAGCTCGATGCCGAGGCTCGCCGCGACCGTGTGCACGAACTGTTCGAACTGGTCGGCTTCACCGATGTCGAGCGCCGCTATCGCCAGTACCCGCACGAACTCTCGGGCGGCATGCGCCAGCGAGTGCTCATCGCCGCCGCGGTCGCGGCCGAACCGGATCTGATCATCGCCGACGAGCCGACCTCGGCGCTGGACGCGACGGTGCAGAAACAGGTGCTCGACCTGCTCGACGAAGTCCGGCTGCGCACGGGGACCAGCGTGGTGCTGGTGACCCACGATCTCGGCGTGGCCGCCGACCGCTCCGACCTGATCGGCGTGCTGCACCAGGGCGGGCTGGTCGAGTTCGGGCCGACCGCGCAGCTGGTCACCGACCCGCAGCACGCCTACACCCGGCGACTGCTCGACAGTGTGCCCTCGCGGCGGCCGTGGGTGCGCGAACGGGCACCCGTCGCGGTTCCCACCGAGACGGTCATCGAGGTCGACGAGCTGCGCAAGGACTATGGCGGCGTCCCCGCCGTCGACGGCATCTCCTTCCGGGTGCGACGCGGCGAAACCTATTCCATCGTGGGCGAATCCGGCAGCGGGAAGTCGACGACTGCGCGGGTGCTGACCGGGCTCACCGAGGCCGATTCGGGCCGGGTCGCACTGCTGGGCACCGACATCACCCGGCTCAGCCGCCGGGAGTTCCGGCCGCTGCGCCGCGACGTGCAGATCGTGTACCAGAACCCGTATTCCTCGTTCGATCCGCGCTTCGACGTCTACGACGTGGTCGACGAGCCGCTGCGCTCGTTCGAGCCGCGCCGTGGGCTGCGTCGCGGCAGGCCGAATCGCGACCGGGTGGTGGCCGCGCTCGAGGCCGCCGCCCTGCCCGCCGATTTCGTCGACCGGCATCCGCGCGAACTGTCGGGCGGGCAACGTCAGCGGGTGGCCATCGCTCGCGCGCTGGTGCTCGAGCCGAAGGTGATCGTGCTGGACGAACCGATCTCGGCGCTGGACGTCTCGGTCGCGGCGCAGATCCTGGATCTGCTGCGCGGCCTGCAGCAAGAACGTGGGCTGACCTACGTTTTCATCTCCCACGACCTGGCCGTGGTGCGCGCGATCTCCGATCGCGTGGCGGTGATGCGCGAAGGCCGCATCGTCGAACAGGGCACCGTCGACCAGGTCTTCTCCTCTCCCGCCGACGATTACACCGTGCGTCTGCTCGATGCGATCGCCGGCCGCGACCTCATCGGAGGACTGTCATGACCACCACCATCGCGCCCGCCACCCTGGCCGAGGCACTGCCCCGCATCCGGGCGATCCTGGCCGAGTTCGTGCCGGGCACGGGCGAGCGCGACCTCGCCTTCGAGCACCCCGACGCGCTGATCCAGGCGCTGGCCGACGCGGGCTTCGGCCGGTTGCGGGTGCCGGTGGAATACGGCGGGTTCGACGTCGACCTGCCGACGCTGTTCGGGCTGCTGGCCGAGGCAGGGCAGGCCGATTCCAACATTCCGCAGATCTGGCGCGGGCATTTCACCACCACCGAGATCTTGCGCGCCGAAACCGATCCCGTGATCCGCGAGCACTGGTTCCGGGCGATCGGTGCGGGCGCGGTGTTCGGCAACGCGCAGTCCGAGCCCTCGGCGCTGGTCGCCGAAGCGGTCGGCGAATCCGCGGGCTGGGGTGTGACCACCACACGCGCCCGCGTGGGCGCCGACGGTGTGCGGGTGGTCTCGGGCACCAAGTTCTACTCGACAGGTGCGCGATTCGCCGACTACATCCGCGCGGCCGTGGTCGACGACGAGGGCACCCGCGGTTTCGTGGTGATCCCCGCCCGGCACCCCGGCGTCACCCACGCCGACGACTGGGACGGCATCGGTCAGCGTCAAACCGGCAGCGGCACGACCTATTTCGAGGATGTGCCGGTCGAGGAGCACGGCGACATCGGCCGGTACAAGGAGTCCTTGCGCGGTCTGGATTCCTTCGTCCAGATCGTGCACCTGGCGAATCTGACCGGGATCGCGCGCAGCATCGTCGCCGAGACGGCGCAGATCGTGCGCGGTCGCACCCGCACCAGCCTGCACGCGCTCACCCAGCGCGCCACCGAAGATCCCGACATCCTCTCGGTGATCGGCCTCCTCGAAGCCCGCAGGATCACCGCCGAAACCCTGCTGCGGCATGCCGCCGAGCAGCTCGAGGCCGCGCACGCCGCCGGGGACGAGGCTGCCTACACCCGGGCCTACCTCGATACCTCTGCCGCGCAGATCGCGGTGATCGAGGCCGTACTCGACGCCGCGACAAGGGCTTTCGATGCGGGCGGGTCGTCCACGATCCGCAACAGCGTCCACCTGGACCGGCATTGGCGCAATGCCCGCACCCTCGCCTCGCACAACCCGGTCATCTACAAGCCGCGCGTGCTCGGCGACTTCGTTGTCAACGGCAACGCGCCGGTGCCGGGCTACTACCGGCAGCGTCCCTCGGTGGTCACACCGGACCCCACCGTCGCCGCGACGAACGGCGAGGCGACAGAGGCAGCCGATGCCGCGCCGAGCGGTGCGCGATGACCGCCGTCGACCATTCGGCGCCCCTGTTCGAACCCGGCGGATCAGCACCGGCCACGCCCTCTCTCCCGATACTCGACGCCGTGCCGGGTATCAGCGGCGGCAGCCTGCCGACCGCCCCGACTCAGGGCACCGCGCCGGATACCGAAATCGCAGGGACCCCACAGCGTTCCCCGTCGGCAAGGCCCGACCGCCCGCTCACGGTAGCGGGCATCCGAACCACCGCGGCGCCGATCCTGCGGCAGCTCGCCGAGACGGCACGGCAGCGCGAGATCGACCGCGACTACGCCTTCGCACAGGTGCGCGCGCTCGCCGAGACCGGGATCGCCCTGACCGGAATCGCCGTCGCAGAGGGCGGGGCGGGCGGGTCACTGCGCGAGGTCAGCGACCTGGTGATCGAGATCGCGCGGGCCGATTCCAGTGTGGCGCAGGCATTGCGGGCCAGCTTTCTGCTGGCGAACCAGGTAGCGGACAGGCCCGACCTGCCACACCGGGAGCAGTCGCTGCGACGGCTGCGGAACCGGGACCTGTTCGCGGGCACCAGCAATGAACGCACCGGCGGTGCCAGCGGCCAGGTGAACGCGACCGCGCGGCGGGACGGCGCGGACTGGCTGATCGACGGCGAGAAGTACTACTCGACCGGTGGGCTGTACGCGAACTGGTTCTCCACCCAAGCCCATACCGAGGACGGGGCCGTGCTGCGGTTCACCGTGCCGGTGGATCGCGCGGGAGTACAACGGCTCGACGACTTCGACGCGGTCGGCCAGCGCCTCACCGCCAGTGGGACCACCCGGTTCACCGGGGTGCGAGTGCGCGCCGACGAGATCACCCCGGCGCCGGAGACCGAACCCGACAATCCATGGCAGGGCTCCTACGCCCAGCTGTATCTGGCCGCGGTGCAGGCGGGTATCGCCGGGCGAGCTCGTGACGATGCCATCGCCTTCGTCCGGGAGCGGGCCCGCCCGATCAAGCACAGCACCGCCACCAGCAGCCTCGATGATCCCTATGTCCGCCAGACCGTCGGCGAGATCGCCGCCCGCGCCCAGGCGGCGCGCGCGGTGGTCCTGCTGGCCGCCGAGACCCTCGGGGGCGTGCGCGGGCGCACCGGCGACGATGCCAGAGCCGCGGGTGCGGCGGCGGCGGTCGAGGTAGCTCAGGCGGGCGTGATCGCCATCGAATCCGCGCTCGCCGCAGCCGAACTCGTCTTCGATGTGGGCGGCGGGTCGATCACCGACCGCGCCCTCGGCTTCGACCGGCACTGGCGCAATGCCCGTACCGCCGCCAATCACAACCCCCGCCAATGGAAGCAAGCCGTCGCGGGCGCGTTTCACTTGACGGGCGAACAACCCCCGACCACCGGTCTGTTCTGAACCACCGAGAGAAAGATCCACCCTGATGAGCTACGGCCCCTTCGACCGCACCTACACCGCCGCGGAAGACCGCTACGAGAAGGTCCCGTACCGGCGCACCGGTACCTCCGGACTCGACCTGCCCGCGTTCTCCTTCGGGCTGTGGCAGAAATTCGGCACCGACTACGCCTTCGCCACCCAGCGCGAGGTCATCCTGCACGCCTTCGACCTGGGAATCACCCATTTCGACAACGCCGACCGCTACGGTCCGCCGCATCGCGCCGCGCAGAAGAACTTCGGCCGGGTGCTCGCCAAGGACCTCGCGCCGTACCGCGACGAGATCGTGCTGTCCACCAAGGCGGGCAACGCGATCGGGCCGAGCCCCTATCTGCGCGGCGGTTCCCGCAAGTCGATCCTGAACTCCCTCGAACACAGCCTGCGTGATCTCGGCACCGACTACGTCGACATCTTCTACCACCACAGCCCCGATCTCGACACTCCGCTCGAAGAGACCGTCGGCGCGCTGGTCAGCGCGGTGCAACAGGGCAAAGCGCTCTACGTCGGCATCTCCAACTACCTGCCCGATCGCACCCACGCGATCGCCGAGCAGCTGCGCGCCGCCGGTGTCCCGCTGCTGATCCACCAGGCCCGCTACTCGATCTACGATCGCCGCCCCGAACAGAACGGTCTGCTCGACACCGCGACCCAGGACGGGTTCGGCGTGATCGTCTACTCGCCGCTGGCCCAAGGCTTGCTCACCGACAAGTACCTCGAGACCATCCCCGAGGGCGCCCGCGCGCAGAACAGCACCTTCCTGTCCCCCGACGTCATCGACGAGACCTACCGGCAGCGCACGGCCGAGCTGAACAAGATCGCCGCCGCGCGGGGGCAGTCGCTGGCGCAGCTGGCATTGCAGTGGGTGCTGCGCCGGCCCGAGGTCACCTCGGCGCTGATCGGCGCGAGTTCGGTGGCCCAGCTCGACCACAACACCGCCGCACTGGACTTCCCGGACTTCACCGCCGAGGAGCTCGCCCTCATCGAGGAGCACGGCGTCCACGGCACCGGCCTGAAGCTCTGACCACCTCCCGAACACGACGCCGATGACGTGGCCGAGACCGCTCACGTCATCGGCGTCGCCCATTTCCCCAGAAGGCGCGCACCATGCCCGGATTCCACCTGAACCTGTCCCTGATGACACCGGGACACTTCCGCCACGCCTGGCGGCTCGACCACGCCGACCCGCTCGCCTACCTCGACATCGACTACTTCCAGCGCTTGGCGAAGATCGCCGAGGCCGCCAAGATCGACGCGGTCTTCCTCGGTGACGGTCCGGCCCTGCGCGGCGAGATCGAGGAGGCCCCCGGCACCGGGATCGATCCGCTCGTCCTGCTCGGCAGCGTCGCGGCGGTCACCGAGCGGCTCGGTGTCGTGATCACCTCGTCGACCACCTACAACTCCCCTTACAACCTCGCGCGCCGGTTCCAGGCACTCGATCACGTGACGAAGGGGCGCGCTGCGGTCAACATCGTCACCACCGGAACACCGGCGGCCGCAGCGAATTTCGGCCTGACCAAGCACCCGGAGAAGGCAACCAGGTACCGGCGGGCCTGGGAATTCCTCGACGTCGTCACCCGGCTGTGGGACAGCTGGGAGCCGGACTGGCTGATCGCGGACAAGTCGTCAGGCCGCTACGCCGACACCGGCAAGATCCATCGCATCGATCACGAGGGCGAGTTCTTCTCGGTCGCCGGGCCGCTGCCGGTGGCGCCGGGACCGCAGGGCCGACCGGTGGTCGTGCAGGCGGGCGGGTCCGAGGGCGGTCTCACACTGGCGGGTGACTTCGCCGATGTCGTGTTCACCGTCGCCCAGACCCAGGCAAAGGCGGTCGCGTTCCGCGACGACATCCGGCAGCGCGCGGCCGCGGCCGGTCGCCATCCTGACGATGTGAAGATCTCGCTGGGCGTGGTGGTGCTCGTCGCGGCCACCGAGGAGGAGGCGCGTCGACGCGAGCAGGAACTCTACGATCTGCTGCCGATCGAGCGACTCACCGCCGCACTGCTCGCCAACCTCGGCCTGCCCGCGGACTCCTTCGGGCCCGACGACCCGATCGGCGTCGCCGATCTCCCCGCCACCGTTCCCGCCGGAGCGTTTTCGACCGGTTTCAGCATTTCCACCCGCGCGCTCATCGCCGAGGGTCCGCGCACTCCGCGCGAGTTGATCCAGCAGGGCGCGGGCGGTTCGGGCCATCGCCTGCTCGTCGGTTCGGCCGAACAGGTCGCCGACGACCTCGCTTCCTGGTTCGGCGCGGGCACCGCCGACGGCTTCACCATCATGCCGGCCGAGACCGCCGTCGACCTGGAGAATTTCGCGACTCTGGTGGTGCCGATCCTCCAAGAGCGCGGCCTGTTCCAGAAGGACTACACCGCACCGACTTTGCGCGCCCGCTTCGGCCTGCCCGTCCCTGCCGGTCGTGCCGGGCACAGCCTGCCCGCATAGTCCACGCGGGCGCCGCTCGCATCGATCTCCTCCCCGGAAACCGTACGGACAGCTCTGTTCCGATTTCCGGGGAGCAGTCGTGTCTCCTTCACGAATTGCGCTGTGCGAGTGCGGCTCTTGTTACGCGCTGCAGGTGTGCCCGGTGACCACGTCCGTAGCCGGGACCGGCGGGTGTTCGACCGGAGGCGTCCGCGACAGCGGGATCAGCGCGACCGCGGCGAGCAGGGCGGCCAACCCGATCGCTAACAGGAATCGCCAGTCGCCGAGCCAGGTGGCAGCCAAGGGAGCACCCGCTCGGGAGAGCGCGATCGGGACGGTCATCACGGCGAGGATGCCGGCGAACTGCGGGACGCCGAAGCTGTCGGCGACGATGGACGGGCGGGCGATCACGCTGGTGCCGTAGCCGGTGCTGAAGGCGACGATGCAGGCCAGAGTGAGCGGCAGTGAGGTGCCTGCCAGCGGTAGAGCCAGCAATCCCGCTCCTTGGAGGGCGAAGGAAACCCCTGTCACACTGGTCATCCCGAAGCGGCGAGCCAGCGGTGCCAGGGCCAGACGAGCGGCGATCTGGGTCACGCCGACCGCGATCGGGAGGGCGGCGGCGGACACCGGCGAATAGCCGATGTCGCGAAAATAGGTGACCATCATCAACAGGAAGGCCGAGGTGGACCCGCTCTGGGCGACGAAGGACACCACCAGCAGCCAGAATTTGCGGTCGCGGAGCGCGTCGCCGAGGGGAACACCGGTGCGTTGTGCGACCCGGCTGGTGTGCGCTGCCCGCCCCGGCACTGCCCACAGATGCGCGGGCACCACGATCACCGCGAAACCGACCGCCAGCACCAGAAGTGTGGTGCGCCAGCCGAGTTGCGTCTCGAGCCAGCCCGCGAAGAAGTAGTACAGGCTGGTGGCCAGTCCGACGACCGTGGTCACCGCGACGATCGCCGAATCCCGGTGTTCGGGTTCGGTGGCCACTACGAGAACGGCGAACGCGGCCTCGTAGGTGGAGGTGGCCAGCGCCAACCCGATCAGCGTGAACGCCACATACAGCTGAGCCAGACTGTGCGCCTGCGACCACAGCACGACCGCGCCCACGCCCAGCGCCGACCCTGCCGTCATCAGAGCCCGCCCACCGTAGCGGTCGAGCAGATTGCCCACCGGTACCGCGGCCAAGGCCCCGACCAGCGTGGAAATGGTGGCAGCGGCGGCGATCTCGGTGCGTGAGACGGCGAGGGCATGCGACATCGGGACCAGCAGCACGGTGAACGCCTGGATCATCGCGCCGTAGCCGACGGTCTGGGTCACCGCGAAGACGGCGATGAGCCGGAACCGTCGACTGCGCACCGGGTCGACGGTCAGGACGGGGGCGGCACTCACTCCCCGAGCAACGGCAGCAGCTGGGAACCCTGACGCTCGATCTCGCGCAGGTACGGGGTGTCGGACAGCACGAAGTGAGTGATGCCGAGATCGCGGTACTTGCGCAGCGACTTGGCGACATCCTCGGCGGAGCCGACCAGCCAGGTGGTGCCCGCGCCGCCGCCACCGTATCTGCCCGGTGCGGTGTAGAGATTGTCGTCGAGCACCTCACCGCGCGCGGCGAGGTCGAGCAGACGCTGTTGACCCACGGCGGTGCGGCGGTGCGGATTCGACGCGCCCTGGCTGCTCTTCGCCATCTCCGCGACCTTCGCCTCCGCGTCCGCCCACGCCTGCTCGGTGGTGTCGCGCACGAAAGTCGTGATGCGCAAACCGAATTCGAGTGGCGCGTGCTCACGACCCAGTTCGGCGCTCAGCGCGCGCAACCGTTCGATGCGCTCACGCACCCCTTCGAGGGGCTCGCCCCAGAACAATTGGACGTCGGCCTCGGTCGCGGCGACTCGCTCCGCCGCCTCGGAGGCGCCACCGAAGTACAGCGTCGGATGACGGCGGTCGCCTCGCGGCTCGATGCGGGGCACCACCGTGGAGTCGGTGACCTGGAAGTGCTCGCCCCGGTAGGTGACGTTCTCCTCGGTCCACAGTGTGCGGACGAGCTGGAGGAACTCCTTGGTGCGGGCATAGCGGTCGGCCTGGTCGCCCTCGCTGTCACCGTAGGCGGCCAGATCGTCCTTGCCGGAGACGATGTTCACCCGCACCCTCCCACCGGACAAATGGTCGAGAGTGGCTGCGGCGGAGGCGAAGTTCGCCGGGCGCCAGTAGCCGGGCCGGATCGCGATGAGGGGCTCGAAGGACTCGGTCCGCGCCGCCAGCGCCGCGGCGACGGTGAGGGTGTCGGGGCGGCCCCAACCGGTGCCGAGCAGCGCACCCTTCCAGCCGTGTGCCTCCAGCGCCTTCGCCTGCGTGGTCAGCGTGTCCAGGCTGTTGTGGTCGGCGGCCACCGGCTCGCCGCGGTGACCCGGGGTGACCTGATTGGGGATGTACCAGAGGAATTCGAGACTCATGTTCGGTGGTTCCGTTCGGTGGTGATCAGCGGGCCAGCGCAGCGAGCTGGGCGCGACGGACATCGGCGGTCTGGCCCTGGACCAGGACGAAGAGGACGGAGCGGGCGTGTAGTTGCGCCGTGTCGTCGCCGCTGAGGCCACGACCGGATCTGGCGATCAGCAGCGCGCGGCTGATCGCCGAGAGTGCTTCGCCGCTGGCGACTTTGGCGGCCAGGCGCTCGTCGAGGCGGTGCGGTCCCCCACCCGCCGCGGTGGCTTCGTCGGCGAGCGCGTACGCGGCGGAACGGATCTCGGCGACGCGTGGGCGCCAGGTCGCCGCGACGTCGGCGGCCAGTGGCACGGTGCTGCGCTCCAGCTCTGTCAGGATCGTCTCGGCGAGGCCGAAGTGGTGGGCACGCGCGTCGCTCGCGGTGCCGGTGTCCACGACGCGCGCCTGGTCGAGGCTCTGGGTGGTGAGGACGTTTTCGTCGGGGACGAAGGCTTCGTCCAGGTGCACGCGCGCCGTTCGGCTGCCCGCGACCGCACCGAGTTCCAGCGGTCCGGTGCTGCGGGTTCGTTCCCCGACCGGTACGAGCGCGGTGACCACAGTTTCGGTGTCGGGTTCCACCGCGGCCACCGTCAGCGCCGCGTTGAGTCCCCACCCGCTGACCCAGGACAGGGTGCCGTCGAAGATCCACCCGTGCGCGGCCTTGCGTGCCGCGACATAGTGATCCGGGAACCGCCGCACATCGCTGACCCCGGCACCGAGCAGCAGCTCACCGCGCAGAATCCGGGCGGCCAGCGCCGATACCGGACCACCCGCCGCGGCGATGCGCCCGGCCAGCGGCGCGTGCTGCGCCCAGACCAGCCAGGTATTGAAGCAGGCGCCCGCGATGATCTCGTGCACGCGGCGGTCGGTATCGCGGTCGATCGCGAGGCCGCCGAATTCCCTCGGCGCGAGGTGATTGAGCAGACCGAGGGCGCGCAGTTCGTCGATCCGATCCGCGAGCACCCCGGTGCGGTCGGTCGACAATGCGGCGGGTCTCAACACCTGCTCGGCGTAGTCGCGCACTCGGACGAGGAATTCGTCGTTCGAGTTATCGTGCGCTGCGTTCACGTCGAAAGTATCGACCCGGCCAGCGTGCGAAAGCCTTTGTCTGCCGCCGGTTCATACCGAGAAGCACCGCCGCTACCTGCGCGGACAGGTCACCAGTGGAGATAAATTCCCGCAGAGCGAGAAGTCGGTGAGACGCCTCAGGCGACGAGGATCTACCGCTGGAACCCGGCGCGGGCAACCATGCGGCATCCTCGATGCTCGGGAGTTCGGTGCCCGGCGATCTGAAGGGCGAGATCCTATTTCCTGTCGATCGGGCTGAATTCAACGGTTGACGTCGTCGCAGCGGACCGATCGTGTTCACCCGGTCACCCCACTGGCCACTGCGATCGTGGCCCGCACCCAGGCGCGGCCCGTCCTGCGACCACGGCAGTCGGACCCGGCGCACAACCCGATATCCGGCATCGGGGCGTTGCACCAGGCACCGTTCACCGAACCACAGAAATGGCAGACGATGGCACCGAACCCACTGCACCTGGGTGTCGCGCTCGACGGCGCGGGCTGGCACCCGGCCGCTTGGCGAGCACCGAACTCGCGGCCCACCGAATTGTTCAGCGCCCGATACTGGGCCGACCTGGTCGGCACCGCCGAGCGCGGCCTGCTCGACTTCGTCACGATCGAGGACAGCCTGCGTGTGCCCGGTCCGCTGCACGCCCGCGCCGACGATGCCGTGGACCAGGTTCGCGCCCGGCTCGACGCACATCTCATCGCCGCGACGCTCGGCCCGGTCACCCGCCACATCGGACTCATCCCCACGGTGACGACCACCCACACCGAGCCGTTCCACGTCGCCACCTCCCTCGCCACCCTCGACTACACCTCTCGCGGCCGCGCGGGCTGGCAGGTTCGGGTCTCGGCGGGCGCCGAGGAAGCCCAGCACTTCGGGCGCCGCGAGGTCACCGACCCGACGCCCGCCGAGTTCGCCGACATCATCGCGACCGGCAAGCTCCCCGAGCACGCCGAAGCATTGTTCGAAGAGGCCACCGACGCCGTCGAAGTGGTGCGGCGCCTGTGGGACAGCTGGGAGGACGGCGCCGAGATCCGCGACGTCGCCACCCGCCGCTTCATCGACCGCGACAAACTGCACTACATCGACTTCGAAGGCCGCTTCTTCAGCGTCCGCGGACCCGCTATCACGCCGCGCCCACCGCAGGGTCAGCCCGTGGTCACAGCACTGGGCCACGCCGTCCGCGTCTACGAATTCGCCGCAGCGGCAGCGGATCTCGTCTTCGTCACACCCACACGCGAGCACGGCCCGGCGGAAATCCTGCGACAGGTCGCGACCGCCAGCGCGACCAGGGTGGGCGAACCGCTGCGGGTCTACGCCGACCTGGTCGTCTTCCTCGACACCGACGATGACACCGGCGCGCAACGACTGGCCCGGCTCAACGACCAGGCCGGTGCCGAATTCACCTCCGACGCGGCCATTTTCACCGGCAGCGCCGAGGAGCTCGCCGATCTGCTCGCCGACTGGGACAGCCAGGGTGTCGACGGGTTCCGGCTGCGTCCCGGTGTCGCGGTCGACGACCTGGCCGCGATCGCCGGACGGCTCGTGCCCGCCCTGCAGCATCGCGGACTGTTCCGCACCAGCTACCCCGAGGGTTCCCTGCGCGGACTGCTCGGTCTGTCGACCACCGTGCCCAACCGTTACGCCAGAGTGTGAGGTCCCATCGATGAGTACACCCCGCAAGCAGGTCATCCTCGGCGCCTACCTCGGCGGCGTCAACCATCACACCGCCTGGTGGCACCCCCAGGCGGGCAGCCAGATCGATTTCAGCTCCTTCGAACACACCGCGCGCACCGCCGAACGCGGCAAGTTCGACTTCTTCTTCCTCGCCGAAGGTCTCATCCTGCGTGAACGCGCGGGCCAGATCTTCGACCAGGACATCATCGGCCGTCCCGACACCTTCGGCGTGCTGGCCGCCATCGCCTCGGTCACCGAACACCTCGGTCTCGCGGGCACCATCAACGCGACGTTCAACGAGCCCTACGAACTCGCCCGCCAGTTCGCCACCCTCGATCACCTCTCCGGCGGGCGCGCCGCCTGGAACGTGGTCACCTCCTTCGACGCCTTCACCGGGCAGAACTTCCGCCGCGGCGGCTTCCTCGACCCGGCCGACCGGTATGTGCGGGCCGAGGAGACACTCAACGCTGTACGCGCCCTCTGGGATTCGTGGAATGTCGACGACATCGTCGCCGACAAGGACAGCGGGCGATTCCTGGCCCGTCCCGACGCCGGTGCGTTCAAGTTCCGTGGTCGACAGTTCGACATCTCCGGCCGGTTCACCGTGCCTCGCAGCCCGCAGGGCAGACCGGTGATCCTGCAAGCCGGTGTCTCACCTCAGGGTCGCGATTTCGCGGCGGCCAACGCCGACGCCATCTTCTCCCCCTACGGCAAGCTGCCCGAGGCCGCGGACTTCTATCGCGACATCAAGGCTCGCGCCGTGGCGGCCGGGCGCTCGGCCGATGACATCAAGATCCTGCCGTCGGCGAGTTTCGTGCTCGGCGACACCGAAAACGAGGCGATCGAGAAGTACCACGCCATCCGCAACGAACAGGTCACCGGGCAGACCGCGCTCATCCTGCTCGAACAGATCTGGAATCGGGACCTGTCCGGCTACGACCCCGAGGGCCCGATCCCCGACATCGAGCCCGATCCCGACGCGGCACCGTTCATCCAGGGCCGTGCTTTCCTGCACCAGGACCGCTTTGCCACGGTCACACGTTTGCGCGAGGTCTCCGAGGCCAAGAAGCTGACCCTGCGCGAAACGGTGATCGACCAGTTCGAGCGCGGCCCGATCGTCGGAACACCGGCCCGGGTCGCGGAGAAGATCGACGATTTCGTCAACAGCGATGGCTCCGACGGTTTCATCCTCGGTTCTCATCTCGTCCCGACCGGCCTGGACGAGTTCGTCGACCGCGTGGTTCCCCTGCTCCAAGACCGCGGCGCCCTCCGCACCGAGTACACCGGAACCACCCTGCGAGACAACCTCGGTCTGCCCGACCTACGATCGGCCACTGTCGCTGTCGACGCCTGAGTAGTGGTGCTGCTGTGGGCATCTCGTGCGGATGCCCACAGCAGGCCGCCCCGTACCCGGCCGCGTCGTCACCGATCGGCCGCGTTCTCCTAGTGCCTCGCAGCAGTGGCCGCCTGCGGCGTAAGGAACGACGAACTCCAGCGCGGCACACGGCGCATGTGCACTACGGCATCGTGCATCCGGACGCCGCGGCGGATAGAGCGATTCCATAAAACCGGACAAGTACCGATAGCGTCCGGAGCCGTGTCACCAGAATATGTAGCGCAGCCCAGCCGTCTCACCGCCGCCATACGGGTGGTGGCAGGTCTGCTCGTGCTCGCGACCATCGTCGAAGTGGCGCTGCGCGTGTTGAGCCCCTACCCGCGGGTGGCGCAGCTGTTGTCCGACGATATGTTCGGGGTGCACGTCGACTTCGACACCTTCTGGAGCTCGGCCGTGGCCCTCACCCACGGCACCGACATCTACGAGACTCCGGCGAAGCTGAGCAATCTCAACCCGCCGCTGCTCACGATGCTGCTCACACCGCTGGCCACGCTGGATGCGGTCACGGCCTACCGCATCTTCTCGGTGCTGACACTGCTCATGATGCTGGGCTCGGTGTTGGCGGTGTGCTCGGAACTGCGGCTGCGCCCGGCTGTCACTGCGCTGGCCACGCTGGCTGTGCTCGCGTCCTCACCACTGTTCGGAACGCTGATGCTCGGCCAGATCTACCCGCTGCTGCTGGTCGGGCTCGTTGCCGGGTGGATCGCGCAGCGGCGGGGGCGGCCGGTGCTCGCATCTGTTCTGTTCGGCATCGTGGTGGCGCTCAAACCGTCGCTGGCACCGATATTGCTGCTCGCGGCCGTGCAGCGGCAGTGGTTGCCGTTCAAGGCCGGAATCGCCGGCGCGGCTGTCGCCTCGCTGATCGGGGTGCTCGTCGCCGGGCCGTCGAGCGCGGCGGGCTGGCTGCGTATCGCCTTGTCCGAGCCGGTGTCGGGCTGGGTGGACAACGCATCGCTGCCGGGGCTCGCGGTGCGCTTCGGACTGCCGTCCGCGATCGGAACGGTACTCGGGCTAGCGGTACTGGCAGGCACGCTGTGGTGGTGTGGGCACCACCGCGACCGCATCGACCCGGGCGGCACCGCTCTGTGGGCGGTACTCGCCGCGGCCCTGCTGTTCTCGCCCCTCGCGTGGCACAACTACCTGATGCTGCTGTGGCCGGGGGTGCTCGTACTGATCACACTGGGCCGCGGCGAGATCACCGCCATCGCGCTCGCGGTGCCGGTCTTCCCGGTGTCCTTCACCGTGGAGTTGCCACCCCACAGCAGCGTCACCGCCGCCGTGACACACTCGCTCTACTGCGCTGTCCTCGTGGGCTACTGGGTAATTCTGGTGCGCGGAGCGACACTGTCCGCGCCCGTCTCCCCGCGATCGCCCGGCACGGCCACGAGCAAGCGACCGGCGGCTGCGGCTTTGCCGTAGCTCATTCGCACAACGGCAGACCCTTCAGGGCGCCGAGCAGGCGGCAGCGTCCAAAGCGCGCGATCCTTCCTGGTAGCGGTCATCCATCAGGTCCTGGTTGAGGGCAATGGTTATGGCGCGACCGGTAGTGAGGACCACGCCGTCATAGGTCACCGTGCCCGAGAGACCGCCGGTGTGGCCCCAGAGCTCGGTGCCGCACGACATCGTGATGCGTGCCAGGCCGAGACCGTAGGCCCATTTGCTGTCCACTCCGACCGGCCGGACATTCTTCATCTCCGCCAAGAGCACGGGCGGGAGCAGCTTTCCGTCCAGCAGGGCGATGAAGAAATGGTTCAGGTCCGCACCGGAGGCGACCATCGCGCCTGCCGCGCCTGCCCACGAAACGTTCTGGCTGGTGTAGTCGACCTGGACGCCATCGATTTCGGTGTAGCCCTTCGGATGTGAGCCACGGATGTCGACTTCCTCAGGACTCGGGTAGTAGGTGTTGCGCAAGCCGAGTGGCTCGATGATCCGATGGGTGACCTCAGCGCCTACCAGATTTCCGGTGACCTTCTCGATCACCATCCCGGCGACGGCGTAGTTCGTGTTGGAGTATGCCCACTGCACACCGGGCTCGAAGTCGGCGGGCGCAGTGAGCGCGTTCCGGACCACTTCGGTGATATCCGCTGTCCCCCATCGTACTTGCTCGGTGAGGCCGGCGACTTGACCGGGCTTGGGCGGCGTCCCGAACTCGGCCGCGTATTCGGGCAGTCCACTGGTGTGCTGCAACAGGTTCCGGATCGTGATCCGATTTCCGTCGATACCCGGCCCGCGCACCACTCCCGGCAGATACCGTTCCACCGGCGCATCCAACTCGACCTTGCCCTCCGCCACCAATTGCAGCATCACGGTAGCGACGAATGGCTTGGTGTTGCTGGCAATCCGAAGCCGATCGCCGTCGGAGAACGGCCTGCCGGTAGCCAGGTCGGCTACCCCTGCGGTGACCGTCCAGGTATGGCCGCCATCGGTGATCACCGCCTGAGCTCCCGGATACCCTTGGCGCACCGCATTGTTCAGCGCGGCAGCGATCTCTTCCCGGCCCGCTTCCGTCGCATCGTGCGAGGTGTCCACCCCGCACGACGTCGTTATCAAAACCGCCATCCCCAGCATCGCAAGTTTCATCCGCATCCCATGAAACTAAGGAGATCGCCCTTCCACAAGAAGCCTGTCGGCCCCCCAATACCCGGTGGTGCTGGCACTACTACCGATGACTACACGCGCCGAGATCGCACGACCAACTCGTGCCTCCAGCGTGCGGAAACACTCGTACCCGACAATGAAACTTCTGACCAGTCTTCAGCTGGAAGCCTTATCCCCTCGAGGAATTCGGGCGGCATCCAAGCGTCCGGCGGCATCGAAGACGACGACGGTCTCGCAGCGCCACAGCCCGCCCGCGGCGCCTTTGGCCGGATGCAGGCCGTGCCTCGGCATGGCTGGTTCCTGTCCATCTTCGTTGGCCGCGGGGGGACAATGCTGGAATGCCCGAGTTGATGACGGCAGTAGTCGATCCCGTCGCGTTCGCCACCGACCAGCCCACGCTCACCGCAGTCGACGGGCTGACACTGCGGCCCTGGACCGACGCCGATGCGCCCACCGTCTACGAGGGATTCCAAGACCCCGCGATCCAGCATTGGCATGTTCGGACCGCCGAGTCCATCGAGCAGGTTAGCCAATGGATTTGCCGATGGCGCTCAGCGTGGTCCAGCGGCAACGGTCAGTGGGCTGTCACCAGCAACGGAGAAGTCGCCGGACGTATCGGGTTGCGGCAATCGGACCTCACCGAGGGCGTCACCGAGCTCGCCTACTGGACCCTGCCGGCGTGGCGCGGACACGCTATCGCGCCTCGCGCATCAACCATGCTGACCCGGTGGGCTTTTCACGACGTCGGATTCGACCGGATCGAGCTCACCCACTCGGTCCACAATCTGCCCTCGTGCCGGGTCGCGGCCAAATGCGGATTCATGTTCGAGGGCACATTGCGTGGGGCCGGCCGCCACACCGACGGCCGCCACGACATGCACCTCCACGCCCGACTCCGCACCGACTGATACCGGGCTCGGTCGGCACCTGTAGGGCGCGACAGGTGCTGTTCGTGTGCCGGTCTGTTCGACTTGACGGACGAGAACACGCGGGGGCGGGACAGGCCGGTGGGCTCAGTCCGGACTGGGCGGCATCGTGAGGCAGAACGGATGTCCCGAGGGGTCGAGAAGCACGCGCCAGCGATCCGGTGCGGGCTGGAATTGCGCCTTGACCGCACCGCAGCCGATCGCTGCGGCCTCGGAGACATCGAGGTCAGTGACGAACAGGTCCAGGTGCATCTGCTTGGGCACCCGATTGCCCGGCCACTCCGGCGGTATGTGGTCCTCCACGCGTTCGATCGTCAACGTCACCCCCGATCCGCGCAGGACCACCACATCATCGGACTCGTACCGGATTTCGAAGTCCAGCAACGCTCGGTAGAACTGGGCGAGGTGCCGGGCGTCCCGGCTGTCGAGGGCAATCGCACCGAACCTGGCTATCGCGGTCATAGCTCTCCCTGCCTGTGACCCCAGCCTGACGCGGGAGTCGTCCTGCCATCGATACCATCGTTGTCCGTCAGGGGCATCGATGACAACTCATATTGTCAACAGGGAGAGGACTGAGCTTCTACCACGGAGACCGCATATCGACAACCTTAGTTGTCATTTGCAATCGCGTTCGGCCACCGTTTGCGGGCTGCCTGCCGACTGATCCCGAGCAGTCGGCCCACATCGCCGTAGGACGCGCCGTCGGCAAGCGCGATTCTGGCGCACTCGTCGACGCGTTCAGCAGCGGCCCGGCGCGCCGCATCCGCTTCACCCAGGGCCGCCAGGGCCGTGCACGGTTCTTTCGGCTCCGGCGGCAAACCATCCATCACCAGCGGGCGCAGGCACGGCCCGACCAACTCGACCAACCGCTCGGCCGGCGCGTCGGACACCCCGGGAAGGTGCACCATGTAGCGCGCGACCAGCACGCCGAGTACCAGCGTGCCGATCAACGCGGACCGCCGCTCAGCATCTGGGCCGACCAGCACTCGGGTCCACGGACTCGTTTCCGGATTCATGATCGCGCAGCGCACGGCATGGGCCGCCCCCGGATGGGTGAGCATCGACCGCAGCACCGGCATCGTCCGGTCGTCCTTGCGGTCCACCTCCGCCAAGGCATGTCGAAGCAGGCGTTCACCGAGTTCCTCCGCTGGGCCTTCCAACGCGTCGTCGAGGGTGATCGGAATACCCGACACCTCGTCGAACAGCGCGCTCTTGGCGCCGAAATGCTGCATCACCAGCGCCGGATCGACCTCGGCGCGCTGCGCGATGGCCCGAATCGTGGTCTCGAGGTAACCGCGCTCGGCGAAGAGCTCGCGCGCCGCGTCCAGGATCAGCTGCCGGGTGTGGCCGCGCCGCTCGGCCCGGCTGACGGGTGCGGCCGCCGCGTCGAGTTCGTGCCCTGTCATCGCAACCTCGCTCAACATCTGTAGACGAAATGGGTGGGCGTACCTATGCTGGTTTCAGTCTACAAGCGTAGAGCAGACGCGCAGCGCCGCGCAGCAGCTCGACCTCTCCCCGAATTCTTCGAACGGATGTCGATGACCAGCCGAGACACCGAGCCCGCCAACCGAACTCACGACGAGAACGCGCCGACCACGGGCAAGCACAACCGCCGCCTGTCGCTGGTGTTGGGCATCATCGTGACCTGCCAGCTCATGGTCGCGGTCGACAGCAATGTCGTCACCATCGCGCTACCCGAAATCCGGGCCGGACTCGGCATGTCCGGACCAGCCCTCGCCTGGGTGTTCAGTGCCTGTTCGCTGGCCTACGGCGGCCTGCTGCTTCTCGGCGGCCGTGCTTGCGACCTCCTCGGCAGACGCCGGACCTTCATCTGGGGACTCGGCGTGGTCGTCGCCGCGTCGATCCTCGGCGGCGTCGCACCCGACGAGAGCTTGCTGATCGCCGCGCGTGCGCTGCAAGGCGTCGGCTTCGCCTTCGCGGGCCCCGCGGCCCTGTCGATGATCGCCGTCACCTTCGCCGATGGTCCCCCACGCACCCACGCGCTCGCAGTGTTCTCCATGGTCACCGGATTCGGTATCACGCTCGGCCTGATCCTCGGCGGCATACTCACCACCCTGAGCTGGCGTCTGGTGTTCTTCATCAACGTGCCGATCGGCGTGCTGACCATCGTTGTCGCACTGCGCTACCTGACCGAAACCGAACGCCACACAGGCACATTCGATCTACTCGGGGCGATCCTGTCCACCCTCGGCATGGTCGGCGTGGTCTACGGGCTGACCCACGGGTCCGACGGTTGGACCGAGCCGGGCACCGTGGTGCCGATCGTCGTCGGCATCGTGCTCATCGCGGTGTTCGTCTACGTCGAACGGCGCGCTGATCACCCGATCATGCCGTTGCGGCTGTTCGGAGATCCGGTACGGGCCGGTGCCTACCTGACATTCGCCCTGCTGATGGCGGCCATGGCGGGCACCTACATTCTGCTCTCGCTCTACATCCAGGAAGCGCTCGGTTTCAGCCCGCTGATCGCCGGAATCGCCTTTCTGCCCATGGCTTCGGTCCAGTTCGCCGTGGCGAAGTCGGCGCCGGGACTGATCGCTCGATTCGGCCGCAAACAGGTATTGCTCGCCGGGGTGGTGCTGATGATGCTGGAAGCGATCTGGCTGACCACCACCCATGAGGCGACGACCTATTTCACCGGCGTTCTCGGACCCTTCATTCTGCTCGGCGCCGGTCTGAGCCTGGCCTTCGTCACGTTGAACATGACTGTGCTCGGCGGACTCGAGCCTCGCGATACGGGCGCCGCGTCCGGACTGCTCCAAGCGACCCAGCAGATCGGGCTTTCGCTCGGTGTGGCCATTCTGACCACCATCTATCAGTCGGCCCGCGCCGAACGGGCCCGGGAAAACACCGGACCCGAAGACATCCTCGCGCACGGCCTGTCCAGCGCCGTGATCGCTGCGGTGATCTTCACCGCGACGGCGCTGCTGATCAGCCTGTTCGTCATCGACAGCAAATACTCAGCGCGAATGCCGTGAGCACCATGGCCCCTACTCGCGTGTTGCCGCAACCGCGCATCTTGTTAATAGGAATACACTCCGGTAAACTCTGAGCAACCCACGAATGCGGATACTGAACCCCCGCAGACAATTTCGCTGGGCAATCGATTCTCGATGATGCACCGCGACACCGAGCCAACCGTCGCGCACCAAAAAGGAACCATCGCCCTTTCGACAAGTAGAAGTTTCCGACAGGACCTGCATCCATTCAACGGCGGATTGCCTGGTGTCGAGTGGGCGGTCCTCAGCATCACCGAGGAGTCGACCATGACCGGCAACCCGTCACCGGTACCCAATGTCCCCGAGGCCGAGCCCTTCCAGCGGGAGGCCGTCGCCGAGGGAATATCCATCGCGGCCGCGTTCATGCTCATCATCTTGGCGGCGGTCTCCATTCTGCAGGGTATCTCCGCGATCGCGGACGACAAGGTGTATGTCGCCGGAATCGAATACGTCTACGAGTTCGACACCACGACGTGGGGCTGGATTCACGTCGTGCTGGGCGCCCTCGCGCTGATCTGTGGCGTCGGACTCGCGATCGGGTCGGCGTGGGGCCGGTACGGCGCGATGGGAATCGCCGCGCTGGTCATCGTCGCGAACTTCATGTCCCTGCCGTACTACCCGGCATGGTCCATCGTGATCATCGCCTTGAGTGTCGTGATCATCTGGGCGGTCTCCACCTGGCGACCCGAACGCTGAGTCCTCGTCGGATGTCTCCTCGACAGCTCGTCCGCCGCAGGGCGAGGCGCCGACCAGGAGGAACGATGGCGTCCCTGTCGATCGACCAGCGCGATCGGTTGCACCGCAACGACCTTCGCGCCTACACCGTCGGCGTCGAGGAAGAGTTCGTGCTGATCGACCCGGCCACCGGCCGTCCTTGCCTGACCAGCACCACCGTCGCGGAGGCCGAGACCGACAGCGAATTGCAGCTGGAACTCTCGCGATGCCAGATCGAAACCTGCACCCCCGTCTGCGCGAGTATCGACGCGGTACATCGCGAGGTTCGGCGGGCCAGGGTCGCGATCGTCGACGCCGCGGCTCGGACCGGCTCGCGGCCGCTGGCGGTGGGAGTACCGATCTGGGGGCCGCCCGCCGGTTCCATCACCGACACACCCAGATACCGGCGGATGGCCGACCGCTTCGGGGCATTGGCCGACCAGGTGACCTGCGGTTGCCATGTCCATGTCTGCGTCCCCGACCGCGACCTCGCGGTGCAGGTCAGCAATCACCTGCGCCGTTGGCTGCCCGCACTCTTGGCGTTGACAGCGAACTCCCCGATCGCCGAGGGCATCGATACCGGGTACGCCAGTTGGCGGCGCGTGATGTGGGCGCGATGGCCCAGTGCGGGCCCACCACCGTTCTTCCGGTCGGCCGCGCACTACGACGACACCGTCGCGGGACTCGCCGAAGACGGACAGATTCTCGACACCGCGATGGTCTATTGGGATGTGCGATTGTCCGATCACCTGCCGACAATCGAGATCCGGATCAGCGACGTGCCCGCGACCGTCGTGGAAACCACCCTGTTGGCGAGCCTGGTGCGGGCCCTCGTCATCACCTCGGTCACCGCCATCGGCCGTGGGCACCTCGCCGTTGCGATCGGCCGCACGCACTTGCGCTCAGCCTGCCGCAACGCTGCCCGATACGGGCTTTCCGGCACTCGATTCCCCACAGCCATGGCGGGTCGCCGCGACAGCCGCCGTGCCCTGGCCCAATTGCTCTGCCACGTCCGTCCCGCCCTGGAGGAATCCGGTGACTACGAATTCACCCGCGACGCGTTGGCGACCGTACTCGCCAGCGGCAACGGCGCCGTCCGGCAACGCGGCGCCCTGCTGGCCGGTGGCCCGGCGAACGTCATCGCCGAGCTCTCGCGACTGACCGTCGAAGGGTGCGAGGCGGACAATTCCCAGCGGACCAGATGACCCGACCGGGGAGTGATGAGGCGAGGCGGTGGATGATGCGCGACAACAACGAATCCGTGCAGATCGATCAGGTGATCGAACGTCTGGTCGTCCGTTTCCCGGCGGAATCACCGGCAGCGGTCGAGCTCCTGGTTCGCCGTATTCATGAGCGATTCGCCGACGCCCGTGTCCGCGATTTCGTTCCGCTACTCGTCGAGAAAGCCGCCCGGCAAGCTGTCGGTATCTCCCCGATAGCGGTCACCGGCGAGGGCCCGCACAGCGCCCAGACGATGGCCACGATCTAGGTTGTGACAGATCTCGACACGACGACTCAGACCGGTGAAACAGGCTCGAATCTCACGAGTTCATCCGCCCCGGCCCGCACGATTCCGGCGAACGATTCGGGAACTTCGTTCCACGCGCCGGGCAGGTCACGCAGCGGTTCGGATACCACGAAACGGGTGTTGTCGCCGAGGCGGTGCAATACCTCCACTTCGGGGTGCAGAGCCCGCAGGGGAGCGATCTTCGACGAGAAGAACAGCGATCTCGACTGACGTTCGCTCGAATAGCGGAAGACCCACAGTGATCGGCCATCGGTCGTCGCTACGGTCATCTGGACCGGATTCTCCACCTGGTGCGCGCGACCGACATCTTCGACGAATCCGACCGCGCGAGCTACCGCACCGAGCGGATCGTCGGTGAGACCGAAGGTCAGCGCCAGATAGAACAGAGTTTCCGAATCCGTCGATCCCTCGAGGTCGGGAAACAACCCCGGGTCGATCGCGGTGACCAGGTCGCGCCGGACCTCACGAAAGCCACGCAGTGCTCCGTTGTGCATCCACAACCACCGCCCGTGCCGGAACGGATGGCAGCGTTACTGCGCTGTACCGCCGTCCCGGTCGACGCGCGAATATGGGCAAACAACAACGGCGTGCGGATCTGACCGGCGACCTCACGCAGATTTCGGTCGTTCCACGCCGGTTCGATGCTCTTGAACACCGCGGGTTCCGCACCCTCCCCATACCAGCCGATACCGAACCCGTCACCATTGGTCGTCGTGGCTCCGAGCCGGGAATGCAAACTCTGGTCGATCAACGAGTGCCGCGGGGTGAACAACAGTTCTTCCGCGAGAATCGGCTCCCCCGCGTAGGCCATCCATCTGCACATATATCCATTCAAGCAGACGGATCGCTCGCTTTCGGCCGGGTTTAGCCCGGCCTACGACGGTAACTCGGAGTGCATGATCGGAAACCTTCGTTCCGTGGTGCTCGACTGCAGATATCCGGCCGAACTGGCGCGTTTCTACCGTGAACTGATCGGCGGCACCATCGAGGACACAGATGAGACCTGGGTTGTCCTGACCGAGCCGCAGGGGCGGCGGCTGGCCTTCCAGCTCGCACCCGAACACGAGCCTCCGCAATTCCCGGACCCACGGGGATCCCAGCAGTTCCACCTCGACATCGAAGTCGGCGATATCGAGCCGGCGCAGCGACATGTGCTGGGTCTCGGCGCCACCCGCGTCACCGATGCTGTCGACGAAGACCGCTTCCGGGTATTTCGCGATCCCGCAGGTCATCCGTTCTGCCTCGTGTGGGGAATTGCGGCAGCTGACACCTGAGCGATTTGGAGTTCGGAAACGCGGCAGGTCGGTGGTTGCCCGATCGGTTACTTCCACCCGGCAAACAGCGATTGGGCGCTGTCGGCGCGGGTAGGCGAACCCTGAGCAGTTCCTCGTGGCGCGAATCGCACACACGCCACAGCAGGACGAAGACCGCCACCACAATCGTGACAGGAGACCAGCGCCGATGATCGATATGCACCGTGTCACCGAACTACCGAACACCGTCGTCCGCACCACCTTCCAGACCGGGGCTCGGCTGCGGCACGCACGGGTGTTCCACCCACGCGGCGTTCGTCTCGCGGGCCGATTCCGTGCCACCAGCGCCTACGAGCCCTGGTTCGGTCCCGGCGACCGAGCGGTCATCGCCCGGCAGTCGAAAGGCATCGGCAGCCCCGGCGGCGTGCCCGACGTACTCGGGCTGGCATTCCGGGTACTCGATCGCGACGAACACCCCTGGGACTTCACGCTCGCGACGACCGGTCGCAGTGCGATGGGCCGGTTCGTCATCACCCCCGCTCGCGCGTGGGCCACAGCCCGTTTCGGCACGCTGCTGCCCTACCGATTCGCCGACGCCTCGCCGGTCTGGCTCTTCGCCGAACCGCTCGACACCGATGACCTGCCGAATACGGCGTCTCTGCGAGCTCTCGACGATCACCTCGACGATCAGGTGATCCGGTTCTCGATCATCGCCGATGGAATCGGCCGCCCACCCGAGACAGTCGGCGAACTCGACCTCCGGCGAGCCGCGCCGGGCGAATACCGCACCGACTTCTTCGATCCGATCCTCAACCATCCCGCCGACGTCGCCTTGATGCCGCGAGTGGTGAACTGGCTGCGCGAAAGCGCCTACACCGGAAGCCGTCGCGGCCGCACCGACGACGGCGCTCAGCCCGCGACCTGACCAGCGTGTTCGGTCAGAGTTCTGGTCACGTCAGCCTGCAACGGCCTTGCCCGGCTGCGCTGGTCGGTGCCGCCACTTACAGCGCGTTCTTTCCCGCGTCGCCCGCCGGGCCGCGGGAAACGGAATCGAGCAGGTGCGTGAGTGCGTGGCGTTCGTCGGCATGCAGTGGATCGGTGTAGGGAGCGAGAGCCACGTGAATCTGTTCTTGTAGCCGCTCCACCAGTTCCTGGCCGGCCGGAGTGATGAACACGTCGACAACCCGGCGATCCTCCGGCGATTTGCCTCGTGTCACCAGACCACGGCGCTCGGCTCGCTCGACGAGTCCCGACAACGTGGACTTGTCCAGCCCGAGGAACGTTGCCAGATCGGTCATGCGCGGGCGCCGGTCCCGCAGGAGCCCGAGTAGCCGCAGTTGCGTGAGGGACAGGTCGTGTTCCGAACCGATCCGAGTGAGCACGGCCATCACCCGGAAGGACGTCCGGACCAGGGCATCCTCGAGCGCGCCATCAGGTTCCATGCGGAGATCGTACTTGACATAGTTTGTATTACCAACCAAAGTAGATGTAGTTGGTAATACAAACTATGTCTAGGAGTCGCCGTGCACGCCGCTGTCGTCACCAGTTTCGACACTCCACCCCGGTACGCCGAGTACCCCGCACCTGTCGCCGCGGAGGAAAACGAAAACGAGATGGTCGTCGACGTCCTCGCGGCCGGCCTGCATCACCTGGTCAGGGCTCGGGCGAACGGCACCCACTACAGCAGCACAGAGACGTTCCCGTTCGTTCCCGGCGTCGACGGTGTCGTGCGCGACCAGCACGGGACACTCAGGTACGTGGCTCTGGACGACACCGTCCTCGGCACGTTCGCCGACCAGACGGTGATCGATCCCCGTCGCAGCGTGGTGCTGCCCGATGACATCGACCCGGTACGGATCGCCGCCGCGATGAACCCGGCGATGTCGTCCTGGGTCGCGCTGCGCCGCCGCATCGCGTTCCAAAAAGGTCAGCGCGTCCTCGTCCTCGGTGCCACCGGGAGCGCCGGGCGCATGGCCGTGCAGATAGCCAAGCAGTTCGGTGCCTCCTCCGTGATCGCCGCCGGCCGCAACACCTCCCGGCTCGCCGCACTGCACGAGCTGGGCGCGGATGAAACGGTGACGTTCGACCTGGCCCACCGCGCGGCCGACGTCGACGTCGTCCTCGACTACGTGTGGGGAGAGCCGTCCGCGCAGGCGATGGCCGCGATGATCAGCGCTCGCCGCGACCGCGGCGCCCCGCTGGACTGGATCCAGATCGGATCCATCGCCGGTCAGACGATGCCCCTGCAGTCCGCTCTCCTGCGCGCGTCCCAGCTGCAGATCTGCGGCAGCGGCATCGGCTCGGTCTCGCCCCGCGGCTTCCTCGCAGAGCTGCCGGAGATCGCCGCCGCGGTGCACGCAGGCACGATCGACGTGCAGGCGCGTGCCCTACCTCTCGCCCAGATCAGCGAGACGTGGAGCGCGGAGACGGACGACCGCATCGTCTACGTTCCGTAGCACGCCGCCATTCCCCCACCGGCACAACAATTTCTATGCGCCCCCGCCTGGTGGGTCTGCTCAGCCGAGGCCCGCTGTTGCCAGGTCGACGTGGCACGAGCGGCACAGCGTCGCTCGGCCACGCCGACCGGCATGCCACTCGGACGCTGCGCAGTCAGCCACCGAGCATCAGTGATTCGCAGTCGCGGTCTCGCCGGATCGGCGCGGGGTTCCGGCATGGGCCGACCACCTCGGGTATCGCGCAACAGGCGCATATCAGAACTGGGCAAATGCCGCATACGAGTCCTGTTCGAGTGGCCGCGCCGGTCGACATCGGATTCGACACGGTCGCAACATCTCTCGGGGGGACCGTCGCGTCTCGCAACCGAGCACGACAGACAGTGGCCGGCACGCGGCGAAGCCCGTCGCGTGGCACGACAGCGCCGGTCGGTGCCGGGCGTACGATCAGCGAACAGCATGAGGCGGGGGCTTCCAGCGCGAGGTGATGTCGCATGTTCGATACCGATGTTCTGATCGTCGGCGCAGGTCCGGTGGGCTCGGCCGCCGCCGTAGAGGTGGTCCGGCACGGGGTACGGTGCCGGATCATCGACGCGCAATCCGACCCGCCGCAATACGCGAAAGCGGTGGGCATCCAGCCTCGCACGCTGGAACTGTTCGAGGCGATGGGCATCCTGCGCGAAGTGCTCGACGCCGGGATCCTGTTGCGCGGCCAGATCGTGTACATCAACGGCGCCGAGGCCGACCGCATGGATCTGGCGCTGCCCGCCGACATTCCTTTCGGGTTTCTCGGACTTCCCCAGTACGAGACCGAGCGGATCCTGCGCCAGCACCTCGAGACCCTGGGGACGCGGGTCGAGCGCGGGGTCCGGCTCGTCGGGTTCACCCAGGACGGCGACGGCGTCGATGCCGTGCTCGCCGGACCCGAGGGCGAGCACAGGGTGCGGGCACGGTATCTGGTCGGCTGCGACGGTGCGCACAGCACCGTCCGCAAGACGCTGGGCCTGACGTTCGAGGGCGCTGCCTTCGCCGAGCAGTACATGCTCGGCGACGTCGAACTGGACTGGTCGCAACCGCACGGCTATACCGTGCGGTCCATGCACCAGACCAACGGTGTCACCGACGACGTGCTGGTCTGTGTCCCGCTACCCGGCCACCGTCGTTACCGGGTGTCGATGCGGGTTCCCCAGGAACTGGCGTCCGACACCTCCGTCGGCGGCGACAAGGTCGAGCACGGACTCGGCACCGGGCCCGGCCCGGCACTGGCCGATCTCCAGGCGGTGCTCGACCGGCTCGCGCCCGAACCGACGACCGCCTCACATCTGCGCTGGTCCTCGGTGTTCCGGATCAGCCATCGCATCGTCGACTCCTACAGCCGGGGCAGAGTTTTCGTCGCGGGCGATGCTGCCCACATCCACCCGCCCACGGGCGCGCAGGGCATGAACACCGGCATCCAGGACGCGCACAACCTCGCGTGGAAGCTCGCGCTGGCCGTCGCGGAGGTTGCGGCGCCGACATTGCTGGCCAGCTACGACGCCGAACGCAGGCCGATCGGCGAAGAAGTGGTCGGCCGCACCGTCCGCGACGCCCGCGACGGGATCGGCGCCGGCGAATCGGACCCCGAACGCGTTCTGCTCCGCGAGGCGCAACTCCTGATCGACTATCACGACAGCCCCATCGTCACCGAATCCCCCACCGGCGCAGTGCCTCCCCTCGCGGGCAGCCGCGCTCCGGACGCGATCGGGCTCACCCGGGACGCAGTGGCGTCGCCTTTCCGGCTCTTCACCCTGCTCGCCGGCCCCGACCACACGCTGCTCTGGTTCGTCGGCAACACGTGCGACACACCAACTCTCACCGACATCGAACGCCACGTCGACCTGCTTCGGAAAGTGACCGACGGCCACCTCGACGTTTACCTCGTCGTGAGCCCGGGCGCTACCGTCGACCCGACGATCCTCCCGGTCATCCGTGACAGCGACGGCGACTTCGCCCGGCAATATCGCTGCTCGGCGGGCGCGGCCTACGTCGTCCGCCCCGACGGTTACCTCGGCTGTGCCACCTCCCCCGCCGCCCCAGACGAGCTCATTCGACATTTCGAGTCGACCTTCGCCCCTGTCCCCGAAAGTGTTCTGGGCATCGCCTGATTCGCCGGCCCAGCAACAACATTCCCTCGCCACAGCAAGGACGACTTACCAGCGGAATGAAGGCGCGCGTACCGCAATTGGTGCTGCGTCACCGTCTAGTTGCCAACTCTCCTGGCAGAACTGCGGTCTCCTCGGTGAACCGGCGCGAAAAGGTGCGTGCGGACATGTTCGCGCGTTCGGCGAGAGCAGTGATGGAGTTGGGAAGCGATCGCCTTGCACACCTCCGCAGATCGCGACCAGAACCGCGGGGGTATCGGCGCATCAGCTCGGGCGTCACCCCGACTACGTCCTGACAGCTGGTGGGCGGGTCCGTAAAGGGATCGGTCGTCTTCGCCGACCGAGGGCCGCCGGGACCGCTGGTCTCGGCGGCTGGATGAGCAGCGACGGACCGCTGCACCGACTGACTGCGGATTCCGCCTCTTCCATCAACTCGTAGCGCCGGAGACCAGTTCGTCGCGCAGCGTTGCGCCGAGGTCTCCCCAACACCGTGTGATCAATCCTCCTTCGGTGCGGTACATCGCCAGTTCCTGGACGCGGATCACACGGCCGGTCGCGGCAAGTCCCCGGAACGGGCCCGTATGGGTTCCGACACCGAGCAGCCGCGCGGCGATCCATGCGCCGTCTATGAGCAGATGCCGCAGGTCCCACCGGTAGTCGGCGAATCCGGTCACGACCGCCTCGATCCCCGCGATGTAGTTGTCGATGCCTTCGGCAGTCTCGGAGGCGATGACATCACGCGCGACGAATTCGTGGAGTTCGTCGAATCGGCGTGCGTTGCAGTGACTTATGTAGGTTCGATAGCGATCACTGAGGTCGCTCGCACTCATTTGTCGTGGCCTCCCACCGTCGATCGGTCAGCGATCATGTTCTGTGCGGTCGGGCACCGATGCTAGCGCCCGACTGCTCGCGCGAATCGAGTACGACGCGAGAACAGCTTCGAATGCGCTACGCGTCAGCGTCTTCGGCCCCCTATGTGGGCGAATCAGCCTGTGCCACTGAGGTTATCCAGAGTCCGATCATGTCGGCGGTCTGATCGATCACCGCGTCGCGGTCCATGCCCTCTTCGTCCATCTTGACCGAGCGCAGCGCGGTGGAGAAGCCCGCGTTGAGCACGATGTAGGCCATGGTGTCGACGTCGAGGCCGTGGGTCGGGCCCAGCGACTGGATCAGGTAGAGCTTGATGAGCATTCGCAACCGCGGTTCGAATTCGGGGATCCCGCTGCCGTAGAACTGTAGGTCGGCCACCAGGGCGCGCACGAGGGGGCCGTTTGCTACGAGGATTTCGACCCCGACACGGATGATCTCGGCAACCGTGTCGCGCCGAGGTTTGTCGGCGACCGACTTGGTGAGCAACCGAGCGTATTGTTCCTCGGCCTGCACGAACAGGCTGTCGGTGAGTTCCTTGACGATCTCTTCCCGGTCGGTGAAATACCGGTACAGCGTGCCGATGCTCATGCCGGCTTCGGCGGCGATCCGGTTCGTCGAGGTGTTACCGATACCTCGGTCACCGAAGAGCTGAGCGGCCACCTCGAGAATCCGCGCCTTGGTCTCCTTCGCGCGATCCTGCTGAGGGCGTTTGCGCTGTTGATCGGCGTGGGAACTCACACCGCCATGATCACGAATACACCGGATTCGGTCAATTGCCACCCCGAAATCCGGGTGCCGCACTCCTGTTTGCACTTTCGGGCCCCGGGTAGGCCGCCACTGTACGAGTTGCAGCGCCTCGAAGGCGTGCAGCTGCGAACGAATCCAGTCTGTGGCGGCGACGCAGGCAGGCTGGGGAACGGAGTACTCGTGAGCACAGTAGCCGCAACTGTCGATGTAGACGTCCCGATCCGTACCGCCTACAACCAGTGGACGCAGTTCGAGACCTTTCCGCAGTTCATGGAAGGAGTCGAACAGGTCAGCCAAGTCGACGACCGACACACTCACTGGCGCATCCATGTCGGACCGTCGACACGGGAATTCGACGCCACCATCACCGAACAGCACCCGGACGAGCGGGTCGCGTGGAGGTCCGACGATGGACCCAACCACGCCGGGGTGGTCACATTCCACCGTCTCGACGACACCCATACCCGGATCACCGCGCAAATGGATGTCGACCCGGAGGGTTTCGTCGAAACCGCCGCCGACAAGCTGGGCGTGCTCGAACACCGAGTGAACGGCGACATGAAACGCTTCAAGCAGTTCATCGAGAGCGAGGGCCGCGCAACCGGAGCTTGGCGTGGCGATATCCCGCGCCCCGACGCTGGGATCTGAACCGCGACGCTTTCCGGTGGAGCATTACAGGCCTCTGTGTTGGGCTGCCGCGCGCTCCTCGGGGGTACGACCGGTAGCCGCGAAGATCGTCCGGCCGCCGACTTCCACCGTGTAATCGGCGACCGCTCGTAGTAGCGGGCCAACAAAGTCACGTCGACAACCACCGCCTCCCTGCCGTGCTCGTCGTCGGCGAGCACGGCAGCAAGCGAACCCGTTCTTCCCCCGAGAGACACCCCCGAATTAGGAGGTCACGCTATGGCGACCGCACAACCCGGACCACCCGCCACCTCATCCAGCCGCCCGGTGGCCGAGCTGGTCGACGACGCCACCCAGCAGATCACCCGGCTGGTTCGCGATGAGATCCAGCTCGCCCGCGCGGAGATGCAGGGCCGCACAAAAGGAATCGCTCGCGGTGCCGGCATTGCCGGTGTCGGCGGATTGCTCGCCTTCTACGGCGGCATCGCCCTCACCGCAGCCGCTGTCCTCGCTGTGGCGCTCGTCCTGCCGAACTGGGCCGCCGCGCTGATCGTCGGTGCGACGCTGCTCCTGGTCGGCGCGGGTCTGGGACTGCTCGGCAAAAAGAATGTCACCGACGCCGCGCCACCGGTCCCGCGAGAAGCGGTGCAAGGCGTCAAAGAAGACATCGAGATCGTGAAGGACGGGAGTAGACGATGAGTGAGCCCAACGACCCGAAGGCGCTACGCAACGACCGCGAACAGGCACGTCAGGAGCTCAGCGAGACCGTCGCCGAGCTCGCCGACAAGCTGGACGTGCCCGCACGCGCGAAGGACAAGGCGCACGAGACGGCCGAGGCGGCCAAAGAGCGGGTCACCGCCGCGAAATATCAGACGCTGGCAGCCGGTGACCAGGCGCGGGACAAGGCAGAACAGGCGCAAGCCGTTGCCAAGGAGAAGACCCTGCAGGCGGCTGAGAAGGTGGAGTCCGCCGTTCCCGAACCGCTGGCCGAACGAGGCAAGCAGGCAGCTGAGGTGGCGCGCCGGAACCCGGTACCCATAGCTGCCGGCGCGATATCCGCAGCGGCACTGATCTGGTGGCTCGCACGGAGACAGCGGTCATGAAGACGCTCTACCGTCCGCTCGGCATGATCGTCGGGGTGCTGGGCGGTATCGCCGCCGGCGCGGTGTTCAACCGTGTCTGGGGTGTGGTCGCTGGAGGCGAGGAACCGCCGTCGGCCACTGCCCGCGACCACACCTGGCGTGAGGTCCTGCTCGCCGCCGCACTGCAGGGTGCGATCTTCGGTCTGGTCAAAGCGTCCGTGGACCGTGCGGGCGCAACAGGCTACAAGTCCCTGACCGGAACCTGGCCCGGCGATTAGGCGCGAGCCCGAGCTCAGAAGGTTCGGGCGCATTCGTCGACTTCGAGTTCAGGTAAGGACTACCGCGATGCTCCGCAGCGGTCAGTGACCCACAGGAATCAGAGCTCTTCGGTGTTCCGCAATGCTTCGGCTACCGCTTCGAGCCGCCACTGAGCCCGGCTGGATAATCCGGCGGCGCACGTACACAGCCTGCGCAGACCCAGGTCTTGGAGGTGGACGACAAGCTGGTTGTCGTGCGACACGATCGCCGCGACGGTCTCGGTATCACCATTTTCAGGAGTTTTGTCGAGCTGCTGAGCTGGACCAGAAATCGGCATAAGCGGTCTCCTCGTGTCCCGCACGGCAGGGCCACCGGCGCGGCGAAAGTTCTTCTGTTGGGGGTGCACACGGAATTCCCTTCTCCGACAACATCAAACAGCCAGAAATCGACCCGAATCGCAAACTTCGGGCTATTTTTCCGGCGCGTGGACCACCCCGTTGAGCACCGCCGCCGCGCCTCGTGCGCGAGCAGTGTCCGCCACCGCACCGGCCGAACGCCACAGTCACAACGACAGCGGCGACGCCGGGCGGCGGACACCCGTGCCGGGTGCCGAGCGCCCACCGACGCGGTCAGCGCGAAGACACGACGGCCAGCAATACTTGACTGATTCCAGAAAACGCGCAAAACTGCGGGTGTGCCCACGGACGCGGAGTTCCAGCAGATGCTGCGGGGGGTTTCTGTGCGAGTGACAGCACCGCGCGTAGCGGTGCTGAGCGCCGTACACGCCCACCCGCACTCCGACACGGATTCGATCATCCGTGCCGTTCGATCCCGTCTGTCGGCGGTCTCGCATCAGGCCGTCTACGACACCTTGCGCACGCTCACCACAGCCGGTCTGCTCCGATGCATCCAGCCGCGCGGCCTGCTGGCCCGTTACGAGGCGCGCGTCGGTGACAATCACCATCATCTGATCTGCCGAACGTGTGGCGCGATCGCCGATGTCGACTGCGCGGTCGGCGAAGCACCCTGTCTGACTGCCTCCGACGACCTCGGCTTCGTGATCGACGAAGCCGAAGTCATCTACTGGGGCCTGTGCCCCGCTTGCGCGCCCAGCGAACACCACTGCGCTCCCAGCCCGTAAGACCCGTCCAGGAAGGAATATCGTGACCTCCGATAGCCGCCCGCCCGCTCCTGACGCCGAAACTCTCAGCAACAGCGAGAGCGAGAACCCGGCGATCCCCTCGCCCACCGCGCACACCGACCGCCGACCCCACTCCAACAAGGACTGGTGGCCGGAACAGATCGACGTCTCGGTCCTGCACGCGCACTCGTCCAAGTCCAACCCGCTGGGCGAGGACTTCGACTACGCGGCAGCGTTCGCCGAGCTCGACGTCGACGCCCTCAAAGCCGATATCGCCGCGGTACTGACCGATTCGCAGGACTGGTGGCCCGCCGACTACGGCAATTACGGTGGCCTGTTCATCCGGATGAGCTGGCACGCGGCAGGCACCTACCGCATCGCCGACGGACGCGGTGGCGGTGGTCAGGGCGCGCAACGCTTCGCCCCGCTCAACAGCTGGCCCGACAACGCCAACCTCGACAAGGCTCGCCGGCTGCTGTGGCCGGTCAAACAGAAGTACGGCGACAGCATCTCCTGGGCCGACCTGCTCGTGTTCACCGGCAACGTCGCCCTCGAATCCATGGGGTTCCAGACCTTCGGCTTCGGCTTCGGCCGACCCGATATCTGGGAGCCCGAGGAAGTGTTCTGGGGACCGGAGGACACCTGGCTCGGCGACGAACGCTACAGCGGCGACCGGGAGCTGTCGGGCCCCCTGGGCGCGGTCCAGATGGGCCTGATCTATGTGAACCCGGAAGGACCCAACGGCAGGCCTGATCCGGTCGCCGCCGCACGCGACATCCGCGAGACCTTCGCGCGCATGGCGATGAACGACGAGGAGACCGCCGCCCTGATCGTCGGTGGTCACAGCTTCGGCAAGACCCACGGTGCGGGCGATGCGAGCCTGGTCGGCCCCGAGCCCGAGGCCGCGCCGCTCGAGCAGCAAGGTCTCGGCTGGAAGAGCACGCACGGCACCGGCAAGGGCAAAGACGCCATCACCAGCGGGCTGGAGGTGGTGTGGACGGCCACCCCGACCCAGTGGAGCAACGGCTTCTTGCAGAACCTCTACGGCTTCGAATGGGAACTCACCAAGAGTCCGGCCGGCGCCTGGCAGTGGAAGCCGAAAGACGGTGCGGGCGAAGGCCTCATCCCTGATCCGTTCGGTGGGCCCGCGCGCACCCCGACAATGCTGACCACCGACCTCTCCCTGCGCGAAGACCCCGTGTACCGGGAGATCACCCGTCGCTGGCTCGAGCATCCCGAGGAGTTGTCCGAGGCGTTCGCGAAGGCGTGGTACAAACTCCTGCACCGCGATATGGGTCCGCTCAGCCGCTATCTCGGCCCGTGGGTGCCCGAGGCACAGCTCTGGCAGGATCCCGTTCCCGCCGTCGACCACGCGCTGATCGACGAACAGGACATCGCCGCGCTGAAGAACACGGTGCTCGCGTCCGGTCTGTCGGTCGCGCAACTGGTCAAGACGGCATGGGCCTCGGCCGCGAGTTTCCGCAGCACCGACAAGCGCGGCGGCGCGAACGGCGCCCGGATCCGGCTCGAACCCCAGCGTGACTGGGACGTCAACGAACCCGCCGAGCTGGCCAAGGTGTTGCCGGTTCTCGAGCAGATCCAGCAAGATTTCAACGCCGCTGCTACCGGCGGCAAGGCGGTGTCGCTGGCCGACCTGATCATCCTGGGCGGTTCGGCGGCGATCGAGAAGGCCGCAGGCGACGCCGGTCAGCAGATCACCGTGCCGTTCTCGCCGGGGCGCACCGACGCCACGCAGGAGGACACCGATGTCGACACCTTCGATGTGCTCGAGCCCCGGGCCGATGGGTTCCGCAACTACGTGCGTCCCGGCGAGAAGGCTCCGCTCGAGCGTCTGCTCCTCGACCGCGCGTACATGCTCGACGTGACCGCACCGCAGCTGACGGTGCTGATCGGCGGCCTGCGCGCGCTCGGCGCCAACTACGGTGGCAGCACGCACGGTGTCTTCACCGACCGGCCCGGCGTGCTGTCGAACGACTTCTTCGTGAATCTGCTCGATCAGAGCACGGAGTGGAAGGCCTCGGAGTCGGCGGAGAACGTCTACGACGGTGTCGACGGGCGGACCGGCGAGAAGCGATGGACCGCCACCGCCAACGATCTCCTCTTCGGCTCGCACTCGGTGCTTCGCGCGGTGGCCGAGGTATATGCGCAGAACACCGCGGGAGCGAAGTTCGTGAACGATTTCGTCGACGCCTGGGTCAAGGTGGTCGACAACGATCGGTTCGACCTGCGCTGACCTGTCTCGCGAGCCCCGGCCGACCGAGAGGTCGACCGGGGCTCGTCGCGCTTGCGTCCACCTCGCCGGGTACCGCGCAAGCATGTTGTTAAATGTTTCTTGAGAGAGTGCGCCGGCTGCCACCACCACGTCTGCCGCCTGATAGCTTGACGCAGACGAATATCGGATTCTGCGAAGACCCACGCGGCGCCGGTGCGGGACCGTGCGCAGGATCGAAACCTTGCTTTGCCCGCTGGATCGACCCATTCCCGCGGATGTGTGCTTGATCAGGAGTTCGCTGTGCCCGGTGCAAGAAATCTGAATCCCGCAATTTCACAGCAGCGTTTCCCCGGGGCGGCCCTGCCCGGTGCGCGCAGGTGAGCGCACCCGATTCGTGGTATCCGGTGCCGGCTCAGCACGGTCCGTTCCTTTCGCCGCAGCAATTGCTGGCCGCGATCAACGGGGGCGTCGATTGTGATCAGCCGCTGGCGCGCTGGGCTCGCACCCTCGGGTCGTTGTATCGGGACTGGCTGGCCGAACCGTCCGCCGTGTGGGTCGGTCGCCAGATCGCGGAGGTCGCGCACACCATCGACGTGTGGATCACCGCTCAGCTTCCGCGGCCACGTCCCGGCGCTCCGCGAGGAATCGACACGGTGGGCGGGGTGATCGGCCGGGTCGCCGAAGCCGCCACCTATGCCCACTGGGCGTTACACAACGCCGAGGACGACCAGCGGCATCGTGCCTGGCACCATCTGGCCGAGATGCGGGAGGGGTACGAGGATCTGGTGCGGTCGGTGCTGGACGGTTCGGTCAATCTGCCGAAGTCGTGGCCCAGTATCAGCTGGCCGGCCGCGGCTATGTAGAGATCTGCTCGGTTTCCCTGTTTCGACACGACACGCCAGGGTATCGCCCGTTGTAAACCAGAGACCGCCGCCGGGGACAGGATGTTCGAACTCCTGACCGGTCGGCGGGCGGTTGCCGGGACCAGCGCGGCGGCCCGAACCCGCTCGACGGAGGGAATACTGATGGCGTACTCGAATCAGCACGATGACTCTGCAGCAGAGCGCACCGGCGGTGAGTTTCCCGATCACGCTCGCACCACTCGAAGCCATGCGGGCGAGGGCCTCGAGGACGGCTACAACTTCCCCGGCATCATCCTGTGCGCGCTGGGAATCATCGCGCTGGGTCTGTGCCTGACCGCCACCGGATACGGATTCGCCGGCTGGGCCACGATCGGTGCCATCGCCGCGGTAACGCTCGCGGGAGCAGGCGTCGGGTGGCTGTTGATCGAGCATCGACGGGTCAAGGCCAAGGAAGGACTCGGCCTCACAGATGCTCGCGGGCATTGACCTCGCCACCGTCGGCCGACCGTGAGGACGCCTTCGACGCGGTGATCGCCGCCGCGGACAGTCCCGTGTGGGTGATCACCACCGTCGCCGGCGGCCGACGTGCCGGGTGCCTGGTCGGCTTCGCCACCCAGGTCAGCATCGTCCCGCGCAGATTCCTGGTGGCGCTGTCGAAGAACAATCACACCCGCGAAATCGCTGATGGCGCCACCTATCTCGCGGTCCATCTCCTGACCGACGAGCACTTCGCGGTGGCGCGGTTGTTCGCCACTACTTCCGGCGATCGGATCGACAAGTTCACTCGATGCGCGTGGTGGACCGGCCCGCACGAGCTTCCGATCCTGAGCGCGGCGACAGGGTGGTTTGCCGCGAGCATCGTCGAACGGCTCGACCTCGGCGATCACCTCGGTCTCGTCCTCGAGCCGGTGTCCGGTTCCGGGCCGCCGGAACCGGACACCGTCACGGCTCTGCGTTTTCGCGCGGTCGCCGACCTGCCACCGGGACACGAGGCCTGAGGCGACAGGCGGATCACTCGGCTGTGCCGGGCTCCGGATCTACATCGCCGTTCGAGCGCCGGTCCGGGATGTTGCGGCCATGGTCGCCACATCTGGCGCGAATACACCCCCGGCCGGTGACATCGGCCAATCCGCGGGCAGGCGAAACCTCGCGCCGATCATCGCTACCGCGTTCAGCACCGCGTCGATGCCGTCCCACCCTCTGGCGATCGCGAACGCTTCGCCGTCGACCCGAAACAGGCACAGCATCCCGTCCCCGCCGACAGACTGGACAGGTCTGCAGACGGCGATCGTGTGACGGTCGCCGGCGTGGGTGATCGTCTGCGTCGCCACCACATCGGGGGCGTCCACGGCAGCGGGCCGATCGCAGGCGGGTGGTACCGGAAAGCCGTAGTTCGCCGGGACGACAAACCGTGCCGACGCTCCACGATTCGCCCGCGCGAGCAGGTCCCCGATCTCCAGGAGAGCCCTGTAGAGCGCCGCCAGCTCATCGGGGCCCTGGGAGGTGCGCCGCGTGTCCGCCAGCCGGTAGGTGCACTCCGCGTTCCCGTTGACAGGTCGCGGTCGGCTCACCTCGATGACCACAACCTGGCCGCCTTCGGTGACGCGCCGGGACAGGATCGGTACTTCAGGGGCCTTACTCACAACACCTCCCACTATTGGCACCCAGGCGGGCTGCCGCGAATTTCCCAGCGCGATAGCACTGAGGGCGGATATGACTCAGTCGCGCAAAGACCGGCGCTCGATCCGACTCGCGAACCGCGCGGTGTGCAGCCACTCGCGCAAACCCCACGAACCCAACAGAGCGGAAAGAAACATGTACAGGCAAAAGGCAATGACGACGAGCTCTTCTCCATAGTCGCGGGTCCACTCCCCCATTGCTGGGGTCGCGATGCATCCCGTTGCCACCAGCGCGAACGACACAATGGCGGCAAGTGGCGCCAACGGCGCCAGCTCATCGCCACGTTCGTCCGATATGCGGCGGTGCGGACCATTGCCACGGTCCTGTAGCACGAATCGATTGTCGAAGTGAGTTCTGACGTAGACCATGTATCCTCCCACCCGGCTACCCCAGCCGGACCACTTGTTCTGTGCCCGTACATTCCCCCTGTAACGAAAGCCAGCCCAGCCGAGAATTACGGTCGTTGCGTTCAACGCCGCGTGCTCGGTGTCACTCAGAGTGCCAGATTGCCGAAGTCGATGGGAGCAGAAACAGCAACCCACTCATCTATCGACGAGGCCGTTATTATTGCGTGACAATTTCCCGTTTTCCCAATATGGGGCTACGCGGGGCGAGAGGGCGCCCTACGCATCGAACAGGCAGGAATTTCATCGACGTAGTTTATGCAATCGTGACGATCGAGGGCACGACAGCGACTTCCCTGCGCCGGCCGTACGCGATTATCTTCGCGCCGGGAGCCGGCATCCGAATCCCCTGGCCCTCGCAGCGCGAATTATCATTCACGAACACTCGAATCTCTGCTTCTGGCAGCGGACTCCCCGCCTCCACCAGCTCACGGCGCTTGCTGTGCCCTTGCCCGTCAGCGCACCCCGAAAACAATCCAATCACCCGCCGCAGCGATAGCAGCCGGACATGAACATCGGCGTCGACCCTGGAAGAACGGCACTGAACAACCGCTGCGAACAAATGATCGGAAAGTAAGGGAAATACCACCGCCGCGATGGGTGCGCGGTGGGTCATGCGCGCCCGGTCGGGGTTTCGACCTCGTCCACGTCCTTGTCGAAACGAAGTCCTCGCCAACTCGGATGGCGCAACCGGCCGTCGCCGGTCCATTCCGTGAACGCCACTTCCCCGACCAGTTTCGGCTCGACCCATGTCACCCCGTCCGGAGTGGGACCGATGCCGGATATCGGTGAATCGGGGCGTTGCAGCGGCGCGAGCTGTTCGGAGAGGTCAGCGAGCATCGCGGCCGTGAACCCGGTGCCCACGCTGCCGGCGTATTCCAGGCTGCCACGATCATCGGGCACGGCGACCAGCAAGGATCCGATCTGTCCGGCGCGGCGACCGGCGCCCTTCTTCCAGCCGATCAGCACGACTTCTTGGTGGTTGACATTTTTGACCTTGGTCCAGGCCGGACTGCGCTGGCCGGGCAGGTACCAGCTGTTGCGCCGCTTGCAGATTATGCCCTCCAGCCCGAGTTCCCGCGAGACCGTCAGGGCGTCCGCGGCGGGTCCGGGCAGCAAGTGGGGGACCCTCCAGTGCGGGCCGGTCAACCCGACCTGCTCGAGAAGCTCGCGTCGCTGGGCATACGGCAACTCGATCAGCGACCGGTCTCCGATGTGGAGCAGGTCGAAGATCACGTAAGTGGCCGGAGTCGTGTGCGCGAGGGCGCGGATGGTGGCTGGGTTGCGTTGATGCATCCGTGGCGCCAACGCCTGAAACGAGGATCGGCCCGCGTGTTCGATCACGATCTCGCCGTCGATCACGAACCCGGGCTCGGCCGGCGCGAGCCCGGACAGTTCGGGCCAGGCGACGGTGATGTCATTGCCGTTGCGCGACTCGAGCCGCAATTCGTCATCGATATAGGCGATGGCCCGGACTCCGTCATATTTCACTTCGTAGGCCCAGCGGTCATCGTCGGCAGGCAGTGCGCCCGCCATTGCCAGCATCGCGGCATAGTGCGGCAATCCGGTCATGCAGACCTCGCCATCACCTGATCGATCCCATGGACACCGTCAGCAAACAATCAGCATAGCCGTGGTGCCGCACGCCGTGCTCGGTGCTCGATGACGTGAAGGAGTTACTCGGTCAGCTCAATCGTTCGGTCAACTCGACGGTGACTTCATCACCATCGGCCTTTCCGATACGGCGCCGGATCGCGGCGGCGACGGGAAGCTTGTGCGTGCCGTCTCCGAGTGCCATGAACGACGAGGCGAACGGGACACCGTCCACCGTTCCTTTCACCTTGACCAGGCCCCGGGTGCCGAAAATTCGTGCCGAGTCGGGCAGTTGCACGCATGTCCACGTGTCACCCTCCCTGACTTTTCCGAGGACGGCGGTAAAGGTGATGTCGATCGGTCCCGGTGCGGTGTTCATGAGAGCTCCTGTCGAGGTATGGGATTCAGACGAACAGGCCGAGTACGACACCGCTGACGACCAGCTTGAGGACCCAGTCGGTCATATGCACCGCAGCGGTCGGTATCGGCACGTTTTCGTGGACGACAGCGCCGGCGAGGATGGTCACCGGGACCACCGCCACGATCGCACCTACCGCCGCTCCGGCGGCCACGCCATGCCGATCACCGGCTACGAGCAGGGTCGCCAGCACCGCCGCTGCCAACAGGCCACGCAGCACCACGAACAGCATCTGGATCGGCATGCTGATTCCGGGACGCGGGGTACTCGTTCGCGACACCAGCGCGGCGATCGGAGGTGTCGCGTACAGCGCCGCGCTGAGGACGAACGAGAGGACCGCCGCGAGGACGACACCGGCAATTATCATGGCCAACTCCTTGAGTACGACACTGTACTTAATTTAGAAGAGTGAATAAGTACTGTCAAGTACTAATGTAGGGAGCATGACCCCTCCCCTTCGGCGCCGCGGCCGGCCACCCGGGAAGACCGGCGCCGAACTACTCACCGTCGCCCGCGAGGTGTTTCTCGAGCGCGGGTTCGCGGGATCGACGATGGACGAGATCGCCGCACGCGCCGGGATCTCCAAAACCTCGCTGTATCGCGAACATCCGTCGAAAGAGGGTTTGTTCGCCGCGGTCGTGGAGCACTGGACCGCCGCCGGCCGTGATGCCATGCGACCCGCCCTCACCGCACTCGAGACCGCCGAGGATGTCGGCGAGGGCTTACTCGCCTGGGCACGGGCCCTGCTGGCCGGTGTCCTCTCGCCGACCGTGGTGGAGATGCGTCGACTGGTCACCGCCGAGGCGGCCCGCCTGCCCGAGGTCGGGGCAACGTATCTGCACCAGAGCTGGGTCCGCAATATCGGTGCTCTCGCCACCACCCTGCAGGTGCTCGACGCGCGCGGCCTGCTGGCGATCCCCGACCCCCAGGCCGCTGCCGAACAGCTCACCTGGCTGGTCGTGGGCGCGCCGCTGAATGCCCGAATGCTCGATGCCACAGCAGCATCCGCGAACACCCCCGACGCAGCGATAGATCTTTTCCTTGCTGCCTACCGACGGCCCTGACCGCATCCGAACTCGGTGGTCCATAGCTCACCGGCGCGGCGACAAGACTGCGGAACCCCCTCAGCACGGATAGCGGCAACTGCCCGTGGCGTGCGACATCGAGAACCGCTATAGGTCGAACGCACTCTGAACGGCCTGGGCGGTGGAGAGCCAGGTGCCGGCGTGTTCCGACACGATCCGCGCGAGCTCATCAGGGGCCTCACGGGCGACGAGATGGCCGGCATCCGGCACACAGGTCACCGCGACACGACGATCGGCGCGGAACCGATCCACTTCGGCGTCGGTGAGCGGCGACCGTCCGCCGCGCACGAGCAGCATCGGCACCTCCGAACCGACGGCCGTCGCATGCAGCGCAGGGCCCGCCGCGAGGCCGTCTTCCACCAGTTCGGTGCGTCGACCGCGAAGCCCTGCCTCGCTCAGCCAGGCGCGCACCCGATCCGGATCGGGATTCGGTACCACGTCCACCAGGATCAGACCGGCCACACGACGCGCGATATCCGGTTCGCCGAGGGCGGCGACGGCAGCGAGCCCGCCGATGGAGGCGCCCACCACAACGAGCGGCGCCGGCTCGCGCCGCACCATGCCGGCAACGTCATCAGCCAGCGCCCGAAGGACCGTCGCCTCTCCCGTGCTCTCACCGTGTCCACGTAGATCGAAGGCCACCGCCCGGAATCCGGCTGCGGCGATCCGCGCCGCGACGGGAACCCACACACCGCGACGCTCGCCTCCCGCGTGGAGCAACAGAACCGTCGGTCCCTCGCCGGTCACGGTGCCCCGCAGGGTGACATCACCCAGAGTGATGCGCACGTCGGTCACGAGCGAACCGATCGCCGGAAATCGAGACCGCCATTGTCCTTGCGCACAGCAGGATCGGTGGCATTCATGACACTCCTCGGCGAACTTCGGGAATGACGTTCCGTCACTTCGACAGCCGGGTCGACACCCGCCCCGCGTCCTGCGTCCCGATTCGGAACGCGTCGGCGACGCGAGGCGGGTTGCCGCCCTGGGCTCACGCCCATCATCAGCGACACACCACCGGCGGGTCAATCCTCAGCTCCCCCTGGCCGACCCCGCATTCACCACACCGGCAGCCAGCGCTCAGTCCGCGACGACCTCGCTGCGGTCACCGCTCCACAGCGTGTGGAATTTGCCCTCCGCGTCGACGCGCTCGTAGGTATGCGCGCCGAAGAAATCACGCTGACCCTGGGTCAGCGCGGCGGGCAGCCGCTCTGCGCGCAGTGCGTCGTAGTAGGACAGCGAGGACGCGAACGCCGGGACCGGGATGCCGAGCAGGATGGCGGTGGACACCACGCGCCGCCAGCTGTCGATCGCGGTCTCGATGGCCTCGCGGAAGTACGGCGCGAGGATCAGGCTCGGCAGGGCGGGGTCCTGCTCGTAGGCGTCCTTGATCCGGTTCAGGAACCGAGCCCGGATGATGCAGCCACCGCGCCAGATCGTGGCCAGGTCACCGGGGCGCAGATCCCAGCCGTACTCGGCGCTACCCGCGGCGATCTGGTCGAAGCCCTGTGCGTAGGCAACGACCTTGGACGCGTAGAGCGCCTGCCGGATGTCCTCGGTGAACTGCTCGACGTCGGTGGGCTTGTCGGCGAGCGTGCCCGACGCGAGACCCACCGCGGCTTTGCGCTGCGCACGCGAACCCGACAGCGCCCTGGCGAAGACCGCCTCGGCGATGCCGGTCACCGGCACACCGAGATCGAGCGCGGACTTGACCGTCCAGCGGCCGGTGCCCTTCTGCTCGGCGGCATCGACGATGACGTCGACCAACGGCTTGCCGGTCTTCGCGTCGACCTGCGCGAGCACCTGCGCGGTGATCTCCACCAGATAGCTCTCCAGGTCCCCGGAGTTCCACTGCGTGAACACATCCGCGATCCTCCCGGCATCGAAACCGAGTGCGTCACGGAACAGGTGGTAAGCCTCGCCGATCAACTGCATATCGGCGTATTCGATGCCGTTGTGCACCATCTTGACGAAGTGTCCGGAACCGTCGGGCCCGATGTGGGTGCAGCACGGGGTGCCGTCGACCTGCGCCGCGATCGACTCGAGCAGCGGGCCGAGCGATTCGTAGGACTCCTTCGGCCCGCCCGGCATGATCGCGGGACCGTTGAGCGCACCTTCCTCACCGCCCGAGATACCTGCCCCGACGAAATTGAGACCGCGTTCGGCCATGGCGGCCTCACGGCGAATCGTGTCGGTGTAGAGGGCGTTGCCACCGTCGATGATGATGTCGCCCGGCTCCATCACGGCAGCCAGCTCCTCGATGACGGTGTCGGTCGCCTCGCCCGCCTTGACCATGATCAGCACCCGCCGCGGCTTCTCCAGCGCCGCGACGAACTCCTCCACGGTTTCGGTGCGGACGAAATCGCCGTCACCGCCGTGCTCGGCCAGCAGCGCGTCGGTCTTGGCGACGGATCGGTTGTGCAGCGCGACGGTGTAGCCGTGCTTGGCGAAGTTGCGGGCGATGTTGCTGCCCATCACTGCCAGGCCGGTGACACCGATGTGTGCACGCGCGGTAGAGGTCGACATTGATCAGCTCTCTTCGTTCGGCGGTTCGATGGGTGTGGAAGACGAACTCCTTGGCAGGCAAGTTACTGGGTGCCGGTCCGCCGCCGAACACCTACCACCGTGACCGGGGCTACACGGCGAACCGGGCCGAGCCCGCGTGTCGGCGGTCGCTGCTAGTGTCGGTCGAGTTCTGACACGGGGTGTCTCGCGACCGCGAGGCTGAGAACAGACCCGCTGAACCTGTTCAGGTAATGCTGACGAAGGGATGTCACGGTGTTGCACGCCCACACCACGAATACCGGCCTGTTCACCGATCACCTCTGGGACCGGACCAAGGTTCTGCGGAGCGCGATCGATGAGCTGGAATTTTTGCGGCACCTCGGCGAGGGCACCTTGCCGCTCGAGGTGTTCCGCACCTACATCGAACAGGATTCGCTGTATCTGACCGGGTACTCGAAGGCGCTGGCGATGCTCGCCGCCAAGTCGCCGGACCCGCAGACCGCGGCCTTCTGGGCGACCTCGTCCGCGAATGCCGCCGCTGTCGAGTCGGCCATGCACGAGCAGATGCTCACCGGTGGGGCGCTGCCCCCGCGGCAGGGCGAGCCGGAGCATTCCCAGACCTGCCTGGCCTATGTCTCCTACCTGATCGCCGTTGCCGCGACCGAGTCCTACGCCGTCGCCGCGGCAGCCGCGCTGCCCTGTTTCTGGATCTATGCCGAGGTGGGGCGTGGCTTGGCCGCGAGTGCCGCGAAGGTGATCGCCGCCGACGCCACCCACCCGTACGCCCAGTGGGTCACCACCTACGGCGCGGAAGAGTTCCAGCAGTCCGCGGCCACGGCGCGATCGCTGGTCGACGCCGCGGCCGAGTCGGCGAGCGAGCGTGAGCGGGCGGCGATGGAGAAGGCGTTCGTCCTCGCCGTGCGCTACGAGCTGATGTTCTGGGACACCGCCCTGCATCCGCAGCCCTGGCCTGCCGCATGAACGGGCGTCTTCGCCGCGCACTCGCGGTCATGGCAACCACCGTCGCGACCCTGTCGCTGGTCACCGCCTGTGGTTCGGGCGGCGGCTCCGATCAGTCCATCCGCTTCGCGCTGGACTGGACGCCCAACACCAATCACTCCGGACTGTATGTCGCCCTGCAGCGCGGCTACTTCGCCGACGCCGGTCTGGATGTGCAGGTGCTGCCGTACAACAACACCTCGGTCGACACGGTGGTCGATGCCGGGAACGCGGAATTCGGGATCAGTACTCACAATTCGTCGACGTTCGCCCGCGCGTCGGGTGCGCGAATCCAGTCGGTGCTCGCACCGCTGCAGCACTGGGCGACCGGGATCGGCGTGCGCGCCGACCGAACCGACCTCGCGAGCCCGAAGAATCTGGACGGCAAGACCTACGCCGGTTTCGGTGACCCGGGTGAGAAGGAGTCACTCGCGCAGGTCATCCGCAACGACGGCGGCACCGGCGAATTCACCTCCGTCGTGCTGGGATCGTCGGCCTACGAGGCCGTCTACTCCGGAAAAGCGGACTTCACCGTCTCGTATCTGGCGTGGGAGGGTATCGAGGCCGAACACCACGGCACCCCGATGAAGTACTTCCGCTACACCGATTTCGGATTCCCGGACTCCTACGCCATCGTGATCGACGCCAACGAAGGCTGGCTCGCCGAGAACCCCGACCGCGCGAAGAAGTTCGTCCAGGCCTTGCAACGCGGCTACCAGTTCGCCGCGGACAACCCGGACGCGGCGGCCCAGGACCTCATCGACGCCAACCCGGGCGCGTTCAACGACGAGAAGCTGGTCTTCGACAGTCAGCGAATGCTGGCCGACCAGTTCATGAAAGACCCGAACGGCCGAGTCGGCACCCAGACCGTGGAGCAGTGGTCAGCGAATTCGCGGTTCCTGTACCGCAGTGGCCTGCTCAACGGTCCCGATGGCAAACCATTGACCACCGAACCCGACTGGTCGACGTATTTCACCGATGACTACCTTGCCAACCCGTGACCGGTCCGTAGACGCGCGAGTCCTGCCCAGCGACCGGACCGGTCGCTGGGCGGGGATCCGGTGGGCGGTGCCGTCGATCGTCACGGTGGCGGTGCTCGTGGCCGCGTGGCAGCTCTATGTCATCACCAGCGGTGTGCGTCCGCAGGTGCTGCCCTCACCGGTGCGCGTGGTCGAGCAGGGCTGGGCGCACCGCGACGAGATCGCCACCCACGCGGCCGCCACCCTGCAGGTGACGCTGATCGGCTTCGCGGTCTCGCTGAGCGCGGCGTGGGTACTGGCGGTGATCGTCGACTTCTCGCCCTGGCTGCGGCGCGCGTTGGTGCCGCTGTTCGTGGCGTCGCAGACCGTGCCGATCGTCGCGATCGCGCCGTTGATGATCATCTGGTTCGGGTTCGGCCTGCTGCCGAAGATCCTGGTGGTCGCACTGGTCACCTTCTTCCCGATGGCCATCGGCCTGATCGAAGGGTTCGCCGCGGCCGACCGCGACGCGGGCGCGCTGCTGCGCAGCATGGGCGCCTCCCGGGTGCAGGAGTTCCGGTATGTGCGGCTACCGTCCGCGCTTCCGCGATTCTTCACCTCGTTGCGGATCGCGATCACCTACGCGGTCGTCGGTGCGGTGTTCGCCGAATATGTCGGCGCCAGTGTGGGTCTCGGCATCTACATGAGTCTGCAGAAGAACTCGTTCCGCACCGATCTGGTGTTGGCGGCGGTTGTGGTGACCGCGCTGCTGAGTATCGCGCTCTACCTGACGACGTTCGCGGTCGAGCGCCTCGTCGCGCCGTGGGCGCGCACGGAGAACAGGAGCCGACGTGACTGACGCCGAAGGCGACCGGATCGTCGTCGACCACCTCACCAAATCTTTCCCCCAGCCCGGTCGTCGCAGCCCCGACCTCGCGGTGCTGGGCGGAGTGTCGTTCACGGTCCGATCGGGCGAGTTCGTCACGGTCATCGGGCCCAGCGGGTGCGGCAAGAGCACCGTGTTCAACATGCTGGCCGGACTCGAATCCCCCGACTCCGGCAGCGTCGGCTTCCGCGCGGCCGACGGCGAGGACACCGCGTCGCACTGCGCCTACATGCCGCAGAAGGACCTGCTGTTCCCGTGGCGAACCATCCTCGACAACACCATCCTCGGTTTGCGCGTCCAGGGTGTCCCCACAACAGAGGCCAGACGCCGCGCCCGCGAACTGTTCCCGGTATTCGGCCTGTCCGGTTTCGAGAACGCCCGCCCGTCGCAGTTGTCGGGCGGGATGCGACAGCGGGCGGCACTGCTGCGCACGGTCGTCCAGGAGCGCGAACTGCTGCTGCTCGACGAACCCTTCGGCGCGCTCGACTCGCTGACTCGCACCGAGATGCAGTCGTGGTTGCAAGAGGTCTGGCAGCGCTACCGGTGGATGGTCCTGATGATCACCCACGATGTCCGGGAGGCGGTGTACCTGTCGGACCGTGTGATCGTCCTGTCGGCGCGCCCGGCCACCGTGCGCCGCGAACTGCGCATCGATCTGCCGCGCCCGCGCGGTCTGTCCCTGATCACCGCCCCCGAATTCGTGGCGCTGGAAGAAGAACTGCTCGCGATCCTGCACGAGGAGTCGCGTCGCTCACGCGAGCAGTCGCTTGGTCGAGCGACGAAACGCCCAGACGACGACCACTAGCGCCAGCGCCAGCAGTGGGGTTCCCATGACGATCTTGGCGGTGGCCAGCCACCCGGCGGCGTCGATGTCGTAGAGCCAGTCCTGGACGAAGTAGCGTGCGGCGAACACCGCGGCAAGGGCGAGGGTGGCGATGTCGTGCCCGCGCAGTGACGGGCGGTCCTGCCGCCAGGCGAACTCGTTGCCGTGCAGCATGTTCCACAGCACCCCGGTCAGCGGTCGACGGGCCAGCAGCGAGATGAGCGCGACCAGGGCGCCGGCCAGACTTGCCCAGATGCCGACCAGGAAGAATCCGCCCGCCGAGCCGGTCCACGCGGCGACGCCACCGGCGACGACGACCCCGACGAGCCCGCCGCTCGCTTGGACGGCCGGCTCACCGCGAACGATCCGAAATCCCATGATCGCTACCGCCACGGCGACGGCGGACCCGATGGCAATCGGCAGTGCCACCAGCGCATTCGCCACGACGAAGGCGATGATCGGTATCGCCGTGTAGATCATTCCCGTGGTGCCGCCGAGTTGGTCGACCAGTCTCTGTGTGGGATCGGTCTTCGATGCCCGCGAGGCGGCGGACTCGTCGACATCGCGGTGGGATCCAGGCTGCATCATCGATCTCTCCAAGCTGTTGCGCGAAAAGGTGTCGTGCGAGGAACAGCTCTCACGTTCGTCGCCGCGAGCGCCGGAAACCAGTGCGCGCCAACACCTTTTCGAATGACAACCTCACGGATGAGACATGACATCTGTCACGACGGGGGTTTCATCAGACTCAGCAACCCGAGGTCCTCGGCCAGCGCACCGTCCTGGCCGAGCGCGGTGAAGTCGGCCTCGACCTCGGACAGGGCGAGCTTGCCCGCGCGGACGGCTCGATATCGCACATACGACCAGAGGAAGACGTCGATGTTGTCGAAGCGGGTGCCGCCCTCGAGGACCTCTTCCTCGTGAAACCAGACCGCGACCTGACCGGTGGTGAGCACCACGTAGAGGTTGCCACCGCCGTCGGCTCCGAGAGAGAATACGTCGTCGTCGGTCAGTTCGGTCGTGTAGTCGGCATCGAGAATCCCGCAGTCGTTGCCGGCGAAGTCGAAAGCGTAGGACCAGTCGAAGATGTCGAGGAACTGCGGCAGCCGACCGGAACGGACCCGGCGGTCGAAGGCCGCGAGTGCGGCGGCGCCGGCAGCGGGCAGTCGTGCGAGAAACGGTGCCACCGAACGAGTTTCGGCGCAAACTTCGACAGGTTCGCCGTCACCGAACCAGCGGGCGAGATCGGCATCGAGGCCACGGTCGGTGTAGCCGACGAGGTCGGCGAGGGTGAGCGTCACGCCGAAAGTGTAGAAACGACCTCCGACATGTGCGCGTGTTCCTCCGCGCCGTCGCATGTCGCGGTCCGGATGCCGGGTGACTCGGTGTATTTTCGGGACTCGAGCAAGGAGCCCATCGGCGAGCGCGACCCATTCAGCGAAAGTAAGGGTGAACCGATCATGTCCTCGTCAACCAACGTTTCGAGTCCGCGCCGACGCCGGTTGCTGAGCGTCGTAGCAGCGGCGGTTGTCGCGCTCGGCCCGTTCGTCCCCGTACTCGCGACTGCCGACGCGGGCGAACCCACGCTGGTGCTGGTGCACGGCGCCTTCGCCGACGCCACCAGCTGGGATGGCGTCGCCGCCGAGCTGCGCGGACGCGGCTATCGTGTTGTCGCGGTGGACAACCCGCTGCGCGGACCCCGCAACGACGCGCAGGCGCTGCAGGGCGTGCTCGATTCCATCGACGGTCCGGTTGTCCTCGTCGGGCACTCCTACGGCGGGTCGGTCATCACCAACACCCACGACCCCAAGGTCAAAGCCAACGTCTACATCGCGGCATTCGCCCCGGCGCAGGGCGAGTTCGTGCTGGGACTGCTCGATCCGATCCGGTTCCCCGGCAGCCAACTGCTCCCGCCCGCGCTGCAGGTGCGGGTCGTGGACGACGCCACCGGCATCGCCGGCAAGAATGTCGACGGCTACATCGCGGCACCGTACTTTCACAGTATCTTCGCCCAGGACGTCAGCACCGACACCGCCGCGAACATGTACGCCCACCAGCACTCGGCGGCGCTGAACGCCAATCTGGAACCCTCCGGCGCACCCTCGTGGGCGAGCACACCCAACTGGTACCTGGTCTCGGGTGAGGACCGCGTCATTCCCGCAACCGCGCAACGGTTCATGGCCGGACGCGCCGCGGCCACCACCCGCGAGATCAGCTCCTCGCATGCCTCGTTGGTCTCCCAGCCGATCGCCGTCGCCGACACCATCGCCGAGGCCGCGGACTCGGTTCGATAGCCGAGCCGGCCTCGGCGCCGTCGAGCGTTATTTGCGGGCGCGACGGGTGGTGAGAACTCCGGTGATCCAGCCGACGATGAACATCGCCAACAGGATCAGCCACATCGGGGAACTGACCGTGATCAACAGGATTTCGACAGAGACCTTTCCTCTGTTCTCCAGCACGAACACGACGGCCAAGATGCTCAACGCGATGGCGACCCATTGGGTCGGTGAGACGCGCCTCAGCAGCGACCGCTTACCGGCGGAATCGTTCATCAGAGTCCTCCTTTCGACGGGGTGGCGTTCACTCGGCGCCACGCAGGATCTCTCGTAAACGCTCGGTGTCGGCGACGGTCCAGTCGGCCGGTGACAGGATCGCGGCCCAGGCGTCGGCGATGTCGGCCTGGAAAGTGTGGCCGTGCCCGTCCGGCACATCGACCGCGACAGCCATGTCCGCCGAGACCTGCAGAAACGTCACCACCGGAATCCAGCGGGTGCTCGGCAAGACATCGCGACCGCGTTCCTCGGTGAGCCAGTCGGGTTTCTGGAACAGCAGTCGCGGTGTCCACCAGGTGATCGGGTCGGAGGCGTGCTGCAGATACACCACTTTGGGCGCCACCCACACGGCCTCGGGGCGGGCGAGATCCGGTGTGTCGGCGACGAAACGCACCGTGCGCCCGTCACGGTAGATCGGCAGCCACTGCGGCGAACCCGGGTCGCGTCGTGCGGTGGCATCGCGCCACACCGGATTGGTGGCGGTGGGGCCGACGAACAGGACGCCGTCGGTACGGGCCGCCATGTCCTGGATGCCGGAGAACGCCGCCTCACCACCGAAGGATCCGAGGCTCTCCCCGAACACCACCAGCTTCGGCCGACGATCGACCGGCAGGAGGTCCCACTCGGCATGCACCGCCTCGAACAATGCTTGACCGGCCTGTCGAGCGCGTTCCTGGTCGACGACAAAAGACAGCCAACTCGGCAGGTACGAGTACTGCATACTCACCAGCGCACTGTCACCGCCGGCCAGATACTCCAGCGCCGAGGCAGTCGACTCGTTGATCCACCCGGTTCCGGTGGTGGTCGCGATCCCGAGGACCGCTCGTTCGAATCCACCGGCCCGCCGCAATTCGGCCACCGCGAGATCGGCTTCGGCTCTGATGGACTCCGCGGAGTCGAGGCCGGTGTAGACGCGAATCGGCTCGCGTGCGGGCTCACCGCTGAATGCGGTCAATTCGCTCGCGGTGGGACCATTGGACACGAAGATTCGCCCCTGCCTGCCCAGGGAGTCCCAGCTCACCAGCGAGCCGGGACCACCGGAACGCTCGGCGAGAACGGGCTCCTCGGTATCAGGTGAGCTCTCGTCGTTCACGGCCTTGAATGTCTCGTTGAGCATCGACATCGCCACGTCCGCGACCACCCCGTTGACCGCGGCGACAGCCACGACGACCACCACCACACCGCCGAGCACCGCCGCGACGCGCGGCGGCATCACCCGCGCCAAGAGCCCACCGACCCCTCGCGCCAGCGCCCAGCACAACCGCGATACCGCGATCAACACCGCGAACACGACGGCGGCGATCGCCACGATGATCGGATAGGCGTGCCAGGGAAGTCCGCTCACCCCCATGAGCGAACGCAGATCGCTCTGCCAGTCGCCATACCAAGCCAGCACGGCGACCGATCCGAGGCAGGCCACGACCCCCAGCGCCCACCATGCCACCGCCGGCGCAGGCCCGCGCCTGCGGTGCAACATCCACCGCACCAGGGCGGCGACTGCGATGCCGAGGCCGTATCCGAAGGCAGCGGCGGCACCGGCGACGATTCCCTGGAACAGCGGTCCTCTGGGCAGCAGTGAGGGCGTCAGCGACAACCACACCAACACCAATGCCCCCACCGCGCCGCCGAAATGGAATCCCCGGCCGTCCGGCATCGCGGCATCGTTGTGCTGCTCACCGGCCGACTCGACGTCGGAAATGTCTACGCGTGGATTCATTTGTTCCCCTGTGATTCGGCCAACGATCCACCGGTGCGCGCAATACACTGCCGAACCCGGCGCAGCCCTGTCGTGTGCTCAGGCCGACACAAGGCCTGGTCCGGGATTCGTTCAGTGGTCTGAACTATACGACCCGGTGATACCACGAAACGGAATTCGGGCAATCGACACCGACATGTGAGCTGAACACGGGTCAACCGTGCTGGCCCCGTTCGGTACAACCACTGGACAGAGCACAATCACAAGAATGCGCGAGCATGTCAGGTCGCTACATGATCGTCATCCGTGCCACGGGATCGTCGCGGCGAGTCCCGACAAAGGCGCGTAACCAGCCCGGATAATCCACGACATCGACGTCGAACACCTGCACGGTGAGACCGACCGGTCGTGCCGCGTCGGACTCGCGGAGTCGGATCGGCGGCAGCTCCGAGGTAAAAGTCACTTCTCCGGCGTTCCATATCGAGCAGAATTCGGGGTAGACACCGAGCTCGTCGAGAAGCTGTTCGGGCCAGTCGGCGTGGCCGAAGGTGCCGATTCGGCCACGCAATCCGCTCACCGTCGCGCGTGCGATGTCATCCCAGTCGACGAAGACCTGCCGGGCAGTCTCGCTCCCGAACAGCCAATGCAGACCGTTTTCCCCGACGCTCAGGCCGGGCAACATCGATTGTGCGGCGTTGTTGAGCGCCAGGATATTGCCGCGGGCGTCGAAATAACCCGCCACACCTCCACGATGTGCATCGAGTATGCGCAGCGCGTCATCGCTGATACCGGCGCGCAATTGGTCAACCGTGGGGGTCGACGTGATCGGCAGTCCGGCCAGGTCGAACAGGTGCCGTCGCTCGGTCGTCGTCAACGCGCGGACTCGGTCCAGGCAGTCGACCAGGGATTCGACGACCGCACGCGCGGGATGATCCCGATCGCCCCACTCCAGGTGAGTGACATAGCTGGCGCTGACGCCTGCCGACACGGCCAATCGTTCGCGCGACATTCGGCGATCGTCACGCAACCACCGTAAGAAGCTGCCGAATGTCGGCAGCGTCAACAGCTCCGAATCGCGCGACCTGGTCAGTTGGTTCACGGCACTCACTCCCGTTCGAGCCTTGCCTACGCCCTGCACGATAGCGACCACAGCACGCTACCGGCCCGGAACACGCAGGTTCGGACCCCGGCAAAGGCGCCTTCCGGTGCGTCACCAGCGCACGATATGCGGATCGCGCAGCAGCAGCCGGATCCAGGCATCGACCAGCCAGTCGCGGAAACGCGCTGCCGTCCACGCTGCCTTCGCGGGTACTCGTCCAGGAGAGCCGACGATTCAGCACCTGGATGTCGTCCACGCGGCGGGCTCGCTTCTGTCCGCGAAGAACATGTGACCATCGCCGGTTTCGGCGGCCTTTCTGCTGCCTGTGCGCTGGCACTGGGCGCGCTCGACACCCATTCGGCTATTACGATCCGTGGACACCTCCGCACCCGAATGAAAAGGATTCCCATGGCGCGCAAAGTCATTGTCAGCCTTATCGACGACTTCGACGGCACTTCCGAAGCCGACGAGACCGTCACGTTCGCCATCGACGGAGTCGCCTACGAAATCGACCTGTCCGACACCAACGCCACCAAACTGCGTGACACGTTCGACCAGTGGCTGCCCTACGCCCGCCGAATCGGCCGCGCCAAGACTTCCACCGGTCGACTCGCCGCGAAAACTTCTGCGAGCGCACCGATTCGACGCAACGATCTCACGGCCATTCGGGCTTGGGCCGCCGCCGAGGGCCACCCGGTGTCGACCCGCGGACGGATCTCCGCGGAGATTATCGCCGCATATGACGCAGCCTCTGCATAAAGCAGGACCGATACCCCGCAGTGTTCGGAGCCCGATCTGATTCTCGGGGCCGAGGTGACCCGGGCACAGTCCAGCGTCCGGGTCACACACCATCCCCCGCTCAGATCGCGGCGAGGACCGCGGCATCCACATACCGTGGATCACGGGCGATCGCGGCGAATCTCGACCCACCGTCGGCGCCGACCGATTCCTGCACCTCGGCCAACCGGACGAGCAATTCGAAGTAACTCGCCTCGGCCGGGCGCAACTCCGCGATTGTCGCCGTGAGATCGACATCGGCGGCGAACCGCGCCCGGTCGACACCCACCTGCAGCGTCGCCAGCCATCCATCCGAATTCGGCGCGAACATCGACCCGCTGGTCTCGGCCCAGAACAACACCACGCTCGGCACCGCCTCGCAGCTCAACCGCCCCGCGGCGGCGAGCATCACCAGCGCGGTATAGATGTTCGACTCGCAGAACCCGAAGTGCATCAAATACGCCTCGAGCGCACCCTCCCGGTACCTCAGCACATAGGTCAGCCCACCGGTGTCCTCGCCGAAACAGTCGGCGAAATACTCCCGAGGCGTCACCCCATTCTCAGCTTGCCGCCAATCCGGCGCCTTGCCGTCCCAGAACCACCCGTCATACATCGCGCCGTGATTCTCGATGGTCTCCGGCCCTGGCGCCGGCGTCGCCAGCCACTGCTCGAATGCCTCTCGCCCCATGGGAATTCGAGCAGCAACGACAAACGTGTCCGACACAACCGGCTCCTCATCGATCTCGTCCGAGCCCACCATCGCGGGCCCACGCGCCATCCTAAGATCTCGCCGCCGCCAACTCGGTGGCCCGATCATCGAACGCCCCGCGCAGCCCGGTCCGCGCGACGGGACAGCGTCGCGAAGGCATCGCGCAGCGCTGGGGGGCCGATGACCTCGATATCGGTGTCGAAACGCGTCACTGCCGCGGCGAGCGCCACCCATGACCACGAACCGATCAACAGCCTGGTTCGCCCGTCGCCCAGCGCTTCCACGACCGCGTCACCGGTGAACGGCGCGACCTGGGCGGCGGGAACATCGAGGATTACCTCGCCGTTGCACGGCCAGACATCTGCACTCGCAGAGCCTTTGAAACGCGCGGAGAGAAAAGCGACGACGTCTCCACCCGGCACTTCCCGAGCTGCGAAGCGTGGGCCGTTGGGGACGCGCAGACTCATCCGATCGACGCGAAAGCTGCGCCAGTCCTCGCGGTCGGGGTCCCAGCCGATCAGGTACCACCGTCCGTTCCGGACCACGAGGTGATGGGGTTGGACGCGGCGCGGCGCGCGCGATTCGGGCCCGTGCGCCGACCCCTGATAGTCGAACCGCACCTCCTGCGCGGACCGAACAGCGGTGCTCAGTTCCACCAGAACTCGCGTGTCGACTTGGATGTCGGCACCGCTCGCGGCGAGCTCCAGCGCGTCGACTCGCGCCCGCAATCGCGACGGGAGCACCTGTCGCACGGTCGCGAGGGCTCGCGCGGCGCTTTCCTCGATGCCCGCTCCCGTCCCGACCGCGATTCGCAACGCCACGGCGAGCGCGACCGCCTGCTCGTCGTCGAACAACAGCGGCGGCAGTTCACTGCCTGCCTCCAGCCGGTAGCCGCCCTCGGGGCCCTTGATCGCCTGGATGGGATAGCCGAGCTCGCGCAGGCGATCGACGTCGCGGCGCACCGTGCGTCCGCTGACAGCAAGCCGCTCGGCCAGTAGACCTCCTGGCCAGTCCCTGCGGACCTGCAGCAGGGACAGCAGCGAGAGCAGGCGCCGGGAGGTCGCCGTCGAAGTCGATGTCGGCATGGTTCCAGACTGCCAGGAGTAGAGGACATTCTCTGTCCTCTACCGGTGAGAGTGTGGAATTCGTCGCCCGCCGGCGGCACACACCACTCGAAAGGACATCGATCAGACATGACGGTCAACACTGTTGCCCACCTGAATTTCCACGGCCAGGCCCGTGCGGCACTGGAGTTCTACCAGTCCGTGTTCGGAGGCCAACTGACCCTCGCCACCTACGCAGACTTCGGCATGCCGACCGAACTGCCCGGCGCCGCCAAGGTGGTCTTCGGGCAGGTCATCGCCGACAACGGGTTCCGCGTCATGGCCTACGACGTGCCGGGCCAGGACTCCCCTGCCGCGGTGGCCGCGCCCACGACCCACCGTGCCAACGGCACCACCATCACCGAGGAGCGGTTCTTCCTTTCGGTGCGCGGCGAGACCGTCGACGAGGTCGGCGCGCTGTGGGAACGCCTCGCCGAGGGCGCGACGGTGATCGAGGCATTCGGCCCGGCTCAGTGGGCGCCCGCTTTCGGGATGTTGAGTGATCGCTTCGGTATCACCTGGATTCTCGACGTGGCGGCCGAGTACGCCCCGGCCTGAGCCGTGGCCCGGGGTCCGGCCCGATCCGGTCGGGCCGGACCCCGCCAACTCCAGCTCGCAATCCTGTCGTCGCGACAAAGTTCTCCGGCGGAAATTCTCCGGAGGATGCAGTGACAGGGCCTGTTCGCCACATCGATACTTGCTTCCGACCCGGGTCGCGGGATGGCACCGGCGCCGCCCCTATCTGCCCGAGCCGTGGCGGTGGTGGTGATGACCGTCGCGATGAAGACGGCGCCGGAGTTCACGTGCGGTGCCCGCGATGAGATGAGGGACAGTGCGAGTACTCGCGCGGATGGCTGTTGGTCGACCCAAAACCGTGATCGCGGTGATCGCGCTGGTACTCCTTCTCGCGGGCGCGGGTGGCGCCTCGCTGCAACAGCGATTGTCCGGCGGCGGGTTCTGGAACGCGGACGCCGAATCCGCGCGCGCCGCCCGGGTCCTGGCGGAGAAGTACACCACCGGAACACCGAATGTCATTGTGCTGGTAGACGTTCCGTCAGATGTAGGCACCGTCGATTCGCCCGGGATCGCGACCACCGGACTACGGCTGACCACCGAACTGGCCGCGGTGGCCGGCGTGCGTTCGGTGAGCTCGTACTGGTCCACCGGATCACCGGAGTTCCTTCGCACCACCGATCGCGGCAAGGCGTTGATCGCCGTAGATGTTCCCGGTGACGAGATCGTGGTGGACACCGTGGTGTCCCGCTTGATCGACAGCTACCGGGATCGAGACTACGGCGAGCTCCGTCTGCGGCTGGGTGGCGCTGCGGTGAGCTATCACGATGTCACCGAACAACTGACACACGACATGAAAGTCAGTGAGGCGGTGACGATTCCGATCCTGTTGGTGCTGCTGGTGCTGATCTTCGGCAGTCTGGTCGCCGCGGGTCTGCCACTGGTACTCGGCGTGGTCTCGATCATCGGAACGTTCGGAATCCTGCGTCTGCTCACCGAGTTCACCCAGGTTTCCAGCTATGCGCTGAATCTGACCACGGTCCTCGGGCTCGGTCTCGGCATCGACTACAGCCTGTTTCTGGTCAGCCGATTCAGGGAAGAACGCCACGGCGGCCGCGACGTGGCGGCCGCGGTGCGGGTCACCGTGCTGACCGCCGGACGCACCGTGCTGTTCTCCGCCGCGACGATCGTCGTCGCGATGCTGGCGATGCTGCTGTTCCCGATGCCGTTCCTGCGTTCACTGGCCGCGGCCTGCCTGTCGGTGGCACTCTTGGCCGCGCTCGCCACGGTGACATTGCTGCCGGCGCTACTCATGCTGTTCGGGCATCGCATCGACACTCTCGACCTGCGTCGAGGCCTACGACGGCTGCGCGGGCGCCCTGACCCGGCACCCGCGCCGCCGGAAGACGGATTCTGGTATCGCATCGCACGGCGAGTCACCGCGCGCCCCTGGGTATTCGGTGGTGCCGCGTTGCTGGTGGTGATCCTGCTGGGCGTGCCGTTCGCCGGGTTGCGATTGGGACTGACCGACGATCGGGCATTGCCGGTGACAGTGGAAAGCCGTCAGGTCGGTGACGTTCTCCGCGCCGAATTCCCGGCGACCTCGGCAGGCCGGTTCGATGTGGTCGTCGACGGGCCGATCAGCACGACCGAGCTGACCGAGCTGACCCAGCGCATACAACACCTGACGCATGTGCGGCTGGTGAGCAGCCTGCCCGGTCCCGAGGGCGCGCATCTGACGGTGGTCCCCGATGTCGACCCGTATTCGCAGGCCGCCGAAACCTTGCTCGACGACATCCGCCGGACCGACACGCCCTCGCCGCTGCTGGTCGGCGGCGCCACGGCCGAGAACACCGATACCAAATCCGGATTGGCGGGACGCCTGCCCTTGGTCGTCGCACTCATCGCGGCCGCGATGCTCATGTTGCTGTTCGCGTTCACCGGCAGCGTGGTGATCCCGCTGAAGGCGGTGCTGCTCAACACGTTGAGCTTGTCGGCGACCTTCGGCGCGATGGTCTACATCTTCCAGGACGGGCATCTGAAATGGCTGGTCGGTGATTTCACCGAGATCGGCCATCTGGCTGCCCCGGTGCCGGTGCTCGTCTTCTGCTTGGCCTTCGGGTTGTCGATGGACTACGAGGTGTTCCTGCTGTCACGGATCGCCGAGGAGTACCGGACGCGCGGTGTGACGGCTGACGCGGTCGCCTACGGACTGGAGCGCACCGGCCGCATCGTCACCGCGGCGGCCGCGCTGATGGCGATTGTCTGTGTGGGGCTCGCGTTTTCACAGGTCGCGTTCACCAAGCTGATGGGTGTGGGCTTGACGCTGGCGGTGTTGATGGACGCGACCGTGGTCCGGGGTGTGTTGGTACCCGCCTTCATGCGCCTGCTGGGCGCCGCGAACTGGTGGGCACCGCCTTTTCTGCGAAGAGTCCACCGTCACATCGCGGTGCGTGAGCACTGACCGATAGCCTGCGCGACGGTTTGGCTCCCGGTGCAATTCTTCGTCTCCGCATTCGTCTCACAGGACCAAATATCCGGACAATTCGGCATTACGTCGGCCTATTTGCGATGTAAGTGACTTCTGTTACGGCACAACAACATTGGCTATCGCCCAGCCCGAATGACACAGTGAAACGAGCGCCGTTTGGGCGCACGGACCACTCGTGAAATCGCCCGATCAGCCGGGCGACGACCGCCACCGGACGGAATTCGGATCGCAGCAGCGCCGCGCGATCGAGCACATTTCAGCTCTTCACCTCAGGGGTATATCCATGTCCGTTTCCATGCGCCATCCACTGACTGCCTATCAGCGCGACATCTGGACGATCGTGGAACATTTTCCCGGTCTGCCCAGCTATCTCTCCACCGTGGTCGGCCGCTTCTCCCTCGCCGTCGATGTCGCCGCGATGGTCGCCGCGATCGAGCGGACCTGGGCACGCAACGACGGCCTGCGGCTGCGCTACCGCGTCCTCGACGGTGTTCCCTACCAGGAGCTCTCGTCGGACCCGATGCCGCCGGTGCAGGTGATCGATGTCGGCGCCGCCCCCGATCCGCAGGCCGAAGCGCAGCGCCGGATCGAAGTGCTGACCGGTTCGGCGATCGACCTCACCGGGGCGGTGCCCTTCCGGGCCCACATCATCCGCGCCGGCGCGCAGTCCTCCTACCTGGTCTTGACCACCCATCACGTCGCCGCCGACGCGACCGGGCTGTTCCACATCGGCGCCCAGGTCCTCACCGACTACGCCACGACGATGGCGGGAAATCCGATCGAGCTGCCGGGGTCGTCGTTTCTGGAGTGCCTGCCGTTCGAGCGTGACTATCGGGCCGGCGATCAGTACCTGCTCGACCGCGACGCTCTGGTCGCCGGGCTGACCACCAGCACTCCCGCACTGTTCGACAGGCCCCGCGCCACCGAGGGGCTGGCACCGGTCACGGCCTACGAGTTCACACTGGATCGCCTGCTGGTCAACCGGATTCGCGATGCGGGGCTGTCGCTGTACCCGTATTTCTGTGCGATGCTCGGCCTCTACCTGTCGCGCGTCCTGCGCACCGACGAGGTCGCCATCGGCATCCCTTTCGGCAATCGCGGCAACCCCACCGAGCAGGCCACCATCGGCCACTTCGCCAACACGCTGCCGCTGCCCATCCGGACAGCGGGCACTCGCACTGTGCGCGAATTGGTGTCCACGGTGAAAGCCGATGTGCGACGGATGAAGCAGCACGAGCGTTATCCGCTCGGCGACCTCATGGGTGAGTTGCGCCGCCTCGGCAACCCCGCGAGACAGCTGTTCGACGTGACGGTCGCCTATCCGCGCCTGCCCTCGGCCGCCGGCCTGATCGACGGGCTGGAGGAGGTGCAGCAACCCTCGCAGGGGTACAGCCCGCTGGCCATGGCCTGGACGATCTCGGAGATCGATGACAACGGTCCGCTGCTGATCCGCCTCGATCACGCCGCCGATATCTTCGATGCCGACTACCCGATCGAGTCCGTCGCCGATCACCTGATCGCGTTGCTGCATGCCGGAATCGACGCCATCGACACCGATCCGTCGCTGCTGCCGATGTTGTCCTCGACCGAGCACGACCTGCTCGTCGATCGCGCTCGCGCGACGGCGCGTCCCGCTGCGGACCAGACCACCGTCATCGCCCGCATCATGGCCCAGGCCGAGCGCACGCCGGAGGCGGTCGCCGTCCACACCGCGACCGGCGACTCGATCACCTACCGCGAGCTCACCGACCGCGCCGCCGCCCTGTCCGGTGTGCTCCGCGATTCCGGGGTCGAGGCGGGCGATCTGGTCGCGGTGCTGCTCGAGCGCGGCCCGGACATGCTCGTCGCGATCCTGGCCGCCCTGCACGCCGGAGCCGCCTATGTCCCGATCGACCCTGGCTACCCCGCCGACCGAATCGCCTACCTGCTGGCCGACAGCGCCGCCGAGGTGGTGCTGACCGACACCGAGATATCCGGCGCAGTCGTGCTCTCGCCCGAGAACTGGTCGACGAACGCACCGGCACGGGCTCCGCTCCCGACCGGCACCGACCCGGCCTACGTGATCTACACGTCCGGCTCCACCGGCCGCCCCAAAGGCGTTGTGGTCGAGCATCATTCGGTGCTCAACCGGATCGACTGGATGCAGCGGCGGTATCCGCTGGACCCCACCGATGTGATCCTGCAGAAGACGCCGTCCTCGTTCGACGTGTCGGTGTGGGAGCTGTTCTGGTGGGCGCTCGAGGGCGCCCAGGTGGCACTGCTGCGGCCGGGTGGGGAGAAGGATCCCCGCGAACTGCTCGCCGCCGTCGCCGATTTCGGCGTCACGGTCATGCATTTCGTGCCGTCGATGCTGACGCCCTTCCTGGATCTGCTCGAGTCCGACCCGACCGCCGTGAACAAGGCCGCCGGCCTGCGGACGGTGTTCTGCAGTGGAGAAGCGCTGCTGCCGCATCAGGTCAATCGGTGGAATCAGACCTTCGCCGGGCTCAGCGCCGCCGCGCCACGTCTGGTCAACCTGTACGGCCCGACCGAGGCCACCGTGGACGTGTCCTACTACGACTGCCCGGTCGACCCCGCCCAGACGGTGACCCGGGTGCCGATCGGCCGACCGATCGACAACACCCGCCTGTACGTGCTCGGCCCCGCCGACCAGCCCCAACCGATCGGCGTCGCGGGCGAATTGTGCATTGCCGGAGCCGGTCTGGCGCGCGGCTACCGCGACCGCCCGGAATTGACCGCGGAGAAATTCGTCGCCGACCCGTTCCATCCGGGCGAGCGGATGTATCGCACCGGTGATCTGGCTCGCCGCCTCGCCGACGGCGAACTGGAGTATCTGGGACGCATCGACCGGCAGGTGAAGATCCGGGGCAACCGGGTCGAACTGGGCGAGGTGGAGAACGCGCTGGCCGCACTGCCCGGCATCACCGCCGCCACGGTCATCGACCGGACCGCGCCCGACCGCGCCACCTATCTGGCCGCCTACTGCGTGGCGGCCTCCGCACCGGAGCCCGCCGCACTGCGTGCCGCGTTGTCGAAGACGTTGCCGGAGTTCATGATTCCGTCGCTGTTCGTTCGCGTCGACGCGATTCCGCTGACCCCGAGCGGAAAGGCCGACCGCGCCGCGCTCGCCGCGATCACCGCCGAGAATCCGACCGTCGGGCACACCGCACCCCGCACGCCGGTCGAGGCGCAGTTGGCGCTCATCTGGCGTGAGGTGCTCGACCGCGAGTCGGTGTCGGTCTTCGACAACTTCTACGACCTCGGTGGCGACTCGATTCTGCTGCTGCGGGTGCGAGCCAGGGCAGAGGCCAGGGGCCTGGTGATCAGTGCTCGTGACATCGCCGAATGCCCCACCATCGCCGAACTGGCCGAGCGGGCCGGTACCGGTGCTGTCGTCGCTGTCGCCCTCGCACCCTTCGAGCTGGTGGCCGGGATCGACCGGGCGCGCCTTCGCCATGTGGTGGACGCGTACCCCTTGACCAGGTTGCAGCTCGGCATGCTGTTCCACAGCCGCGAACGTGCCGAATCCTCGCTCTACCACGATGTTTTCCGGTACTCACTGCGGATGCCCTGGGATGAGGCCGCACTCCGCGCCGCGACGATGCGATCGATCGCCCGGCACCCGATGCTGCGTACCTCCTTCGAGCTCGCCGGCTATTCCGAGCCGCTGCAACTCGTGCACGCCCACCTCGATCCCCCACTGACGATCATCGACCTGCGTACCACTGGAGCCGACGAGGCCGGCGCCGTGATCGGCGACCATATCGAGCAACGACGCCTGCGCCGGTACGTCTTCGAGCAGCCGGGCCTTTTCGATCTCGCGGTGTTCCGGCTCGCCGACCGGATCGAGCTGGTGCTGTCGTTCCACCACGCCATCCTCGACGGCTGGAGCGTGGCGACACTGATCTCGGAACTGCTGGCGGACTACCGGGGCGCGGGCGAGTCCCCCACCGCGCTCCCCTCCTTCGCCGAATATGTTCGTGCCGAGCGTGATTCGCTCGATGACCCGGCCGATCGGGACTACTGGGTCAGGGAATTGGACGGTGCGGAGACGATCCGCATCCCCGGACTGCGCCCCCATGTTCCCGCCGATCCGACACCGATCGCCGGTCCACCGCAGGCGCGTGTCTCGGTCTCGGTACCGGTCGGCGCCGAGCTGCTGGCCCGCGCCGACGAAGTGGCCACCGCCACGCATATCCCGGTCAAAGCAGTCCTGCTGGCCGCACACCTGGGCACCATCGGCCTGCTGTCCGGGCGCACGGATGTGACCACCGGCGTCGTCACCCACGGGCGGCCCGAGCGCATCGACGCCGAGCGCATGGCCGGACTGTTCCTGAACACGATGCCACTGCGGCTGAACTTCAGCGGCCGCAGTGGGCGCGAGGTTCTCACAGGTGTCTTCGAGCGGGAGCGCAACAGCGCCCAGCACAAGCGGTTCCCGCTCACCGACATCCAGCGCGAAGTGGGCGTGGTTCTCGACACCGCGTTCAACTATGTGCACTTCCATGCCGCGGGAGCGGCCATGGAAGCACTGGACGTGACCCTGCTCGGCATCGACATTCGCGAGGACACCAACTTCGCGCTGCTGGTCAACGCGATCCGCAACCCGCTCGACGGAACGCTGGCACTGCGCGTCGACGGGGACCCCACGACGTACACCCGCGACCAGCTGGTCACCATCGGCGAAACCTACCTGCGGGTCCTCGACCTGCTCACCGGCGATCCCTCGGCCACGGTGGACTTCGGCTCGCTGGCCCCCGCCGCGCAACCACTGGTCGCCGCGCCGGCATCCGGCACGGTGATCGACCTCTTCGATGCCCGCGCGGCCCGCACACCTGATGCGGTGGCCATCGAATTCGGCAGCCGCGCAGTGACTTACGCGGAATTGCTCGCGCTGTCCAACCGCGTCGCGGCGGCACTGGTGACACGCGGGGCACGCCAGGGCGACCGCATCGCGGTGGCCCTGGACCGATCACCCGAACAGATCGCGACCGTCCTGGCAATCGCCAAGGCGGGCGCGGCCTGCGTGCCGCTCGATGTCACCTATCCGGCCTCGCGTCTGCACGCGATGCTCGAACAGGCACAGCCGTTCGCGGTGATCACCGGTGCCGGCCACGAGACTCTGGTGCCTCCCCGGTATTCGCGACTCACCCTCGATGAACTGATCACTTCGGAAACCACTGCCGTACTGCCTGCGGGCGATCTCGCGGCCACCGCGTACGTGTTGTTCACGTCGGGCTCCACCGGGACGCCGAAGGGTGTGGCCATGCCGCATCGTGCGCTGGCCAATCTGATCCGCTGGCAACTCTCGGCCACCGGCGGACTACTGCCCGGTGTCGAACGTGCCCCGGCGACAACACAATTCGCCCCGTTGTCGTTCGATGTGTCGTTCCAGGAAATCTATTCGACGCTGTGCGGCGGAGGTCGGCTCATCCTGCTGAGCGAGGAGCAGCGCCGCGATCTGCCCGCCCTGGCCCGCGTGCTCACGAGCACCGGCGCCGAACGGATCTTCCTGCCCTATGTGGCCTTGCAGCAACTGGCCGAGGCCGCGATCCGGCTCGGCACAGCACCGGCCGGGCTGCGGGTGATCATCTCCTCCGGCGAGCAACTCCGCGTCACCGACGAGATCCGGGCGCTGTGCGCGGCGGGCACCGAGGTGTTGCTGGAGAACCAGTACGGTCCCACCGAAACCCATGTCGCCACCCGATACACCATGACCGGCGACCCCGCGCTGTTCCCGGTGCTGCCACCGATCGGCACCGCCATCGACGGCGTGGAGATCCTCGTCCTCGACGACCGGCTGCGCCCGGTACCCGACCACGTGCCCGGCGAGATCTACCTCGGCGGCGCCGCCCTCGCCGACGGCTACGAGCACCGGCCCGAGCTCACCGAAGCGGCCTTCGTTCCGCACCCGTTCGCACCGCGGCGCCGGCTGTACCGAACCGGCGATATCGGACGCCGGCTCCCCGGTGGCGAGGTGGTCAGCGACGGACGACGCGGCGGACAGGTCAAGATCCGTGGCCACCGAGTGGAGCCGATGGAAGTCGAGCTGGCGCTGCACCGCGTCACCGCGGAGTTGCCCGGCGTCAGCGAAGTCGCCGTGGTGGCGCACACCAGGGCGGCGGGGGCTTCCAGCGCCCACACCGTACTGGTGGCGTTCCTGGTCGGCTCCCGGGCCGAGGTCGACGAGGCGCAGATCGCCGCCGCACTGCGGGAGTGGTTGCCGGACTACATGATTCCCAGTCGTCTGGTCTGGCTCGACGCGATGCCGTTGACCCCGAGCGGCAAGCGGGCCGACGCCGTCCTGGCCGGGATGGCACTGCCCGCCGCCACCTCGGCGGGCCGGGTTCGCCCGCGCACCCCCGTGGAATCAGGGCTGGCGGCGCTGATGGCCGAGGCACTCGGCTTGCCCGAGATCGGCGTGCACGACGACTTCTTCGCTCTCGGCGGTACTTCCCTCACCGCGATGCGGCTGATCGTGTCCATCGAACAGCGCTACGGGGTGTCGCTGCCGGTCTCCGCCCTGGCCACCGGCCCCACGGTCGCCGCCCTGGCCGCGCGGCTCGACGAACGTGCCGAGGCGGGTTTCGATCCGCTGGTGCTCCTGCGACCGGGTACCGGGACACCACTGTTCCTCGTGCACCCGATCGGCGGAAATGTGCTCTGCTACCTCGAATTGAGCCAGTACCTGCCCGATGGGCAGCCGCTGTACGGACTCCAAGCCGCGGGACTCGAGACAGGCACCACGCCGGCCGGGTCCATCCCGGAGATGGCGAGCAACTACATCACCGCGCTGCGCCGCGTCCAACCGTCGGGGCCCTATCATCTGGGCGGCTGGTCACTGGGCGGGATGGTCGCCTTCGAGATGGCGCGCCAACTGTCCGAAGCCGGTCACGAGGTGGGCACCCTGGCTCTGATCGACACAATGACGGTGCGCCACGGCGACGGCATGCCGGTGGCCGAACACGCCCTCTACGAGTTCTTCCTGTGGGAACTGCTGTGGCTGGCGCGTGGCGCCGACACCGCGGTGATCGAGATCCCGCAGGAGCTGGACACCGACGACGCCGTCTTCGACTTCATCCTCGCCACCGCGATCGAGGCGGGCGTGCTGCCGCCGACCGGTTCCCGTGCGCTGGTGCGGCGGTTGTTCGAGGTGTTCGTGGCAGGGTGGCGTGCGATCGATGCCTACCGGCCCCAGGCCTACGACGGCGACATCACCCTGTTGCGCGCGGCACTGCCGCTGCCGCAAGTGCTTCGTCCCGCCCATGACCGGGCCGGCACCCTGCACCGAGACCCGACCAACGGCTGGGACGCCTACGCGGCAGGACATCTCGAAGTCGTCGAGGTACCGGGCGACCACCTCACCTTGATCCAGGCCCCGCATGTCGGCGAAGTGGCCGCCCGACTCGCTCGATTGCTCGAACAAGCGGCCGCGACCGCATCATGACTCTGTCGAATCCCGCTACACAGCAAGGAAATTCAGTGAACTCTCCCGTCAAGTCGGCACTGGTGGTCGGCGCAGGTATCGGCGGTCTCACCGCTGCGGCGGCCCTGCGCCGGGCCGGAATCGATGTCGTGCTGTGCGAGCGCGGCCCCGAACTGCGCGCGGCCGGATTCGGTCTGTCGGTGCAGTCGAACGCGATGAACGCCCTGCGCACGCTCGATCTCGGCATCGACGAGGAGCTGCTCCGAGCGGGCGCCCGAGCTCGCTCGTTCACCTTCCGCCGGCCCGGCGGTTCGGACATGCGGCGGGTCGACGTGTCCGGGATCGACGCCGAATTGGGCGCTCCCGCGGTCGCACTCGCGCGCAAAGACCTCCACGACGTACTGCTGGCAGCCTGCGGCGACGATCTGCGGGTCGAACTCGGCGCCGAGGCGGTCGCGTTCGCCGAGACCGCCGACGCGGTGCGGGTCGAGTTCGCCGACGGCCGCACCCTGAGCGCCGATGTGCTGATCGGCGCGGACGGTATCAACTCCGCGATTCGCGCCCAGCTGCACGGCACCGAGGCGCCGCGACCGGGCAAGTTCGTGTGCTGGCTGGCGTTGGTGCCGTTCGCGCACCCGGCGATCGAGCCCGGCGCCTCGATCCACTACTGGGGCCGGGGCATGCGCTTCGGCATCCACGACATCGGGCACGGCAATGTCTACTGGTGGGCCACCCTGACCACCACCGCCGAACAGGCCGCGGACTGGCCACACGGCAAAGACGATCTGCTCAGCAGATTCGCGAGCTGGGCGCCCGAGATCACCGACATCATCACCGCCACCCCGGAATCGGATATTCTCGCGCTGCCCGCGCAGGACCGGCCGCCGCTGACCGAGTGGGGCAGCGGCCGGGTGACCCTGCTCGGCGACGCCGCCCACCCGATGCTGCCCAGCCTGGGCCAAGGCGCGAACTCGGCGATCGAGGACGCGGTGGTGCTCGCGCACGCGCTGGCCACCCACGACGACGCCGTGACCGCGCTGCGGGTCTACGAACAGCGCCGGATTCCGCGCACCACGATGCTCGTGGACGGATCCCGCAAGCTGGGCCGCCTCGAACAGACCCGCAATCGTGCGCTGATCGTCGTCCGCGACGGTTTCATCGCCAAGGGCAGCGAGGCGAAACTGCAGGCCAGTCTGGCCGAACCGATGACGTGGCCCGGGCTGGGAGATCTCGAGCCGCTCGCCGCGCTGCCGCGGCCGTTGTCCACGCTGGAACGCTGGCACTGGACCGTGGATCAGGTCGCGCCGCTGCACATCGTGTCGCGCGTGCGCGTCACCGGCGATCTCGGCGCCGATACGGTCCGTGCCGGTCTGGCCGCGCTGACTCGGCGGCATCCGATGCTGCATGCCGAGGTGCGCAGCGACAACGGCCGCGATCCACGCTTCGTTCCGGTCGCGATGGCGCCGATTCCGTTGCGCGAGGTGACATCCGAGGACTGGACCGCCGAGATCGACACCGAATTGCGGACACGATTCGATGCCGGGGCACCGCTGCTGCGCGCCACCTTGATCACCGCCGCACCGGGCGTCCACGACCTCGTGCTGACCTCCACCTACACCATCGCCGACGCGGTGACGGTGCTGTCGTTCGCCCGGCAGGTGCTCGAACTCGCCGCCGAGACCGGCGGCTGGGTGGCCGAGGTGCCCGCGCCACCCGCGCCGGAAGCGTTGTTCCCCCGGCCTTTCCAGGGCTGGCGGGGCAAGCGGAAGGCCATCGCCCGGCTGGCGGCCGATGGGGTGCGCGATCTGCGGGTCAAGCCGGTGCGAGTCAGTGCGGGCAGCGACGTCGCGCCCGCGCGGCGTTTCACCAAGCTGACGCGGCGGGTCGTGGACGGTACCGAGTATCGAGGGCTCCTCGCCGCCTGCGCCGAACACGGCGTACCGCTGTCGAGTGTGGTCGCCGCCGCCCTGGCCCGCGCGGCCGGAAACGATGCCGGCGCACCGGGGGCCCACTTCCCGGTCGGTGTCTCGGTACTGTTCCGCGAGCAGCTCGAGCGACCGCTCGACGCCACCCACACCGGCGCCTACCAGGCGATGATCGCCCTCCCGACACCGGCGGGACAGCCGCTGTGGCAGACGGCAACCGCGTTCGCCACCGACTTCGCGAGCCGAATCGAACAGCGCCAGCACCTGGCCAACCTGGGTGGAATCGGTTTCATGCTGCCCAAGACACCGGCACAACCGGACAAGGTGGTCGGCCTGCTGGACGCCCGAGGGCCGGGAAATCTGTGCATGACCGTCGTGGACACGCGCGACTTCCCCGCCCGTATCGGCGACTGGGAGGTCGCCGGCGCCGAAGTCGTCTCCGGCATGTCGATCAGCGGCCTGATGATGCTGACCGTCGGCCACGGTACCGACGCGTTGTCGTTGAACCTCGGCTACATCGACGGACTACTGTCGCCCGAACGCGCCGACACGTTGATCGACACCCTGGTCGACGCTCTGCTCAGCCTGGTTTCCGCGCCGGAAGTCGCTGCCGTGCACTGAGTTCAGTCCCGACAGCGCCGATCCGAATCGCGGCCCGGCCGACCACGACGGCACTTCGGTATCGATCTCGACACCGAAGTGCCGTGCTCGCCGGATCGACGCGAGGGCAGTTGGACCGTCTGCATGCCCTCTGGCGAGATCCACGTGATCAGTTCGTGCTTCGGCCCGTCGCGGTCGATCTCGACGAACAGTTCGTCCACCGCGGCGGCAACGCACAAGTCCGCGGCATCGACCAACCCAACCCGCCCGCCCCAGTCTGCGCGCCACCTGATGTCCGACCATTTCGCAGGGGTCAGCGAGGGTTATGGTCGGCGTTCGAGGGCGCTCAGAAAGCTGTCGGCGGCATCCTGAACCCGGTTACGGTCGCCGGTGGTGAGAAGGTCGAGCAGCAGTCCACGAATCGTCGCGATCACCAATGTGGCTGTCCGGGTAGCGTTCTCCGGGTCGGTGTCCGGCATCTGAGCGTCGCGCAACGAGGACATCCAATCGGTGACGACATGGTCGAGAAAGTCCGCGAACTGCTGGGGGGCTTGCAGGGCGCGTCCGTAGGCGGCGAAGAACAACCGGAACTCCGCCTGCATGCGCGGGTCGGAGGTTCGCGTCCAGACCGCGCGCGCTGCCGTCGCCAGGTCGGGATGCGGACCCGTCGCATCGCTGGTGGCGGCGAACATGCGCCGCCGTAACCGCTCGAGGACGACCTGAAGCATCTGCTCCTTGGTCCCGAAGTGGTGCACCAGCGTGGTCGGCGAGACGCCGAGGCCGGCGGCGACCGGCCGCCACGACAGCTCGGAGAGCCCGTGCTCGACCATGTAATCCACTACCGCGTCGAGCAATTCGTCTCTGCGCTGATAGTCGACCGGACGTCCTGCCATCACTTGCCTCCCGATACGCCCCGATTGACATTCCTAGAACGACTGTACTATCTATATTAATAGAACGACTGTACGAGAAATAGATGAGCGGTCAGGAGCCCCCCATGTCACGAGTCGTCGTCTTCGATGAGACCGGCGCCCCCGAAGTCCTGCATATCGTCGACGAACCGGTCGGCGCCCCCGGCCCCGGCGAGGTGCGGATCAAGGTCGAAGCCGTCGGTATCAATCGGCTCGATCAGATGATCCGCGTGGGCATGTCACCGCGACCGATCCGCCTGCCACACGCCCGCCTCGGCATCGAAGCCACCGGCACGATCGATGCCCTCGGCTCCGGAGTCGACGGATGGGCCACCGGTGACGCGATCATCGTCACGGCCGTGCCCGACATGGACACCAACGGCACCTACACGGAACACCTTGTCCTGCCCGCCGATCGGGTCGTCGCCAGGCCCGCCGGCCTGGACGCCACCAGCGCAGCGGCGTTGTGGGTGGCGTACTCCACCACCTACGGCGCGCTCGTCGAAAAGGCCGCGATGCTGCCCGGCGACCATGTCCTGATCACCGCCGCCTCCAGCGGTGTCGGCCTGGCCGCGATCCAGATCGCCAACCAGATCGGCGCCATCCCCCTCGCCGTCACCCGGAGCGCCACGAAGGAACACGCCCTGCTGGCAGCCGGTGCCGCCGCTGTCATCGTCACCGACCGCGACGATGTCGTCGAGGCCACGCACCGATACACCAACGGCACCGGCGCCGACATCGTCCTGGACTCGGTCATGGGTCCCGGTCTGGCCGAACTCGCCAACGCGGCCAAACGATTCAGCGGCAGGCTGATCACCGTCGGCTGGCTCGACCCCCGGCCCGCACCCTATCCGGCAAGCCCGATCACCATGATCCGGTACATGAGCTTCGAACACACCCTCGACCCGGCGGCCGTGCACCGCATCACCGCATTCCTGACCGCCGGCATCCACACCGGCGCACTGCGCCCCATCATCGACACCGTGTTCACCCTCGACGACATCGTCGCCGCCCACCACTACCTGGAACAGGGCCACCACACCGGCAAAATCGTCGCCACCGTGTGAGGCCGACGTGTGTCTGGCGACCGGCTACCCGGTCAAGCGGGGCGCGGCGCGTACATGATGATCGCGACACCGACCAGGCAGATCACCGCGCCGATCACGTCCCACCGGTCAGGGCGGAACCCGTCCAGCGCCATCCCCCACACCAGCGATCCGGCGACGAACACACCACCGTAGGCGGCGAGGATGCGCCCGAAGTTGGCGTCGGGCTGCAACGTCGCGACAAATCCATAGATCCCCAGCGCGATGACCCCGGCGCCGATCCAGGCCCAGCCGCGGTGCTCACGCACTCCCTGCCAAACCAGCCAGGCCCCACCGATCTCGGCGATCGCAGCGAGAACGAACAGCAGGATCGAGCGCACCACGGTCATGAGCAGAGCCTAAATCTCCAGTCCAAGCTGCCATGACCGCGGTGGCACCCGCACGCCGACCGCCGACCACACCGACTCCGATCGTGCGAAACCGCTCGGCTCGGGGCACGACAAGTCGGCCGGCATGGTTCCGCCACCGAGGATTCCGGCTGTGATCAGGATCGGTGCCAGACCGCCATCGACAGGGACTAGGTGTGTCGGTCACCGAACCACTCGGCGGTGAATCCAGCGTCCTGGCTGTCGCCCGTCGAGACCGAGGTCGGTGTGGTTCACGGTGCGATGTTCTCGGCCGCGCGGCACCCGTCAGTCTCGGCGGACTCAGCCGGTAGTGCCGCTGCCACGATGCTGTCCAGGACAGAGCGTGCGGCCAGCAGATCGGCTACCGCCTCGGCGATCCGTTTCTGCTGACGATGAAGGTCGGGAAGCATTTCCTGGCACCCGGGGGCCAGGCCTCGTTCGTCGTCGACCATGCAGGGCAGCATCTCGGCGATCGTGTGGGTGCTGAGGCCTGCCGCCAGCAGCGTACGGATGTTGCGTACCGTCCCGACGTCGTCTTCGCGGTACTCGCGATACCCGCTGGGCTCGCGCGCGGGCTGTAACAGGCCTTGCTCCTCGTAATAACGCAACAGGCGAATGCTGACGCCGGTTCGGCGAGAAAGCGCTCCGATGCGCATTTCCGGATCACCACCCAGTTCCGAGTTGACTCTCACATTGATGTGAGACTTTAACCTACCCGGCATGACACATTCCTCGAACACCGTGCAGGACAACCGCGTCAGCCTCGTCGGGCTGGGCCCCATGGGTCTGGCGCTGGGCGGAGCATTGTTGAAGCAGAGGCATTGCCTCACCGTCTGGAACCGCACACCCGACAAGGCCGACGAACTGGTCGCGCAGGGCGCGCAGCAGGCGCGAACCGTGGCCGAGGCGGCGACCGCGAGCACGATCACCATCGTGTGCCTCAACGACTACACGACCATGTATCGGTTCCTGGACCGCGCTGCCGCGGAGCTCGAAGGCAAGGTCCTGGTGAACCTCAGCTCCGGCACGCCGTCCGAAGCGCGTGCGGCCCTCGCCTGGTCGGCCGAGCGCGGCATCGACTATCTCGAGGGCGCCATCATGGTCCCGCCACCACTGGTGGGCGAACCCGGCGCGGTGATTCTGTACAGCGGCGACCAAGGCGTCTTCGATCGGCACCGAACGACGTTGGCAGGCATGGGCGACCCGCGCTATCTCGGTGCCGATATCGGGCTGGCGGTGCTCTACAACACCGCCCTGCTCGAAATGATGTACGCGACCATCAACGGCTGGCTCCATGCCACCGCTTTACTCGATTCCGCGAACGTCTCGGCGCAGAAGTTCGCCGAGCTCGCCCTCGGCTGGTTCATGCCGACCGTGGTCGATTACGCATCCCTGGCCGAGCAGGCGCCCGATCTGGACGCCGCCGACTACCCAGGTGACCTGGGTACCCTGGCGATGAATCTGAATGCGCTGGAACACATCACCCGCGCCAGCGAAGAACAGGGCGTCCACTCCGACCATCCGCGGCTGATGAAGGAACTCGCCGTCACCGAGGGGCATGGCAGCCACAACTACTTCGCCATCTACGAGCTGCTCAAGAAGGCAAGGCCCCGTTCGTGACCGTACACGGAACCTACGCGCTGGCCGCCAATCCCTTGGGCCGGGCCCTGCACTCGGAGCTTCGCTGTCGGGGCGCCGCGCGACGAGGCCGACCATCGTCGTGGCGAAGTCGTCGTTTCGCGAGGACACTGAGGACGTAGCACCCAACTCGTCCCCAGGAGCAGAGCGATGGCTACCAATGAACCTTTCGGCATCGATCCGCAAGATTTCGAACGCGCACTGCGCGAGGCAGGGACCGAACTTCGCGACCTGCTCGGAAAAGCCGGTGATTATCTGAACCGCGTAGATCGTGCCGATGTCGGTTCGCTGACGTCGCTGTTCGGTCAGTTCTTCCAGCCGGAGCGGCCCCGTCCACCGATGCCCGAGGGCGAGACCACCGGTGACACCGGCAGCGGGGTGTGGGCGATCTTCAGCATCGACGACACCGGCCAGGCCAGCGTCGACCAGGTTTTTCCCACCGAACTCGAGGCATTGCGCGCGCATCGCGACAACACCGACGATCGCCGACGGGTGCGGTTTCTGCCCTATGGGGTCCCGGCAAGTGTGTTGGATGCGCCCTGACGGAGCGGACAGCTCCACGGCGTCGAGTAACGCCGTGGATGCCGAATCGCGTGGCTTGCGCCGAGGTCACTGCCCCGATTCGCAGTCGATCCACTCCAGGTAGCCACTTCCCGTGACCGAGCGATGGCCCTGCCACGTTCCTCGATAGGTATAGGCGCCGACGTAGCCGCGGCCGTGTCCGTAGCGGAGCGGGCTGTCGACTTCGGCATCGAATGTCAGGATCTGCGCACCCGCCGCATCGCGCACCCGCCAGCGCAGTTGTTGCGGGACCCGCATCGGGCGGCCGCGAGGATCGACCAGCGGTTCCGGCTGATAGGACAGGACCGTCATGGAGACGTCGTCGTACACGCGCGTTGTCCCGTCGAGGCACCGCACATGTGCCAGTAGGCATGCGACCGCGCCGGCGGCGCGAACCTCGGTCAGCAGCACCTGCGTCGAGCTGTCGAGGTTGACGATCTGGTAGGTGAAGAAGTCGACGGGAAGCTTGCGCTGTGTCGGGAGCGCCTGTGCCGTCATCGCTTGCGGTGACATACAACGGGCGTATTCGAACGTGCACAGCGTCTGATCGATGGCAACAGTCCCGGTCTTGTCGGTCAGGGTTCCGGTGGCGGTCGCGAACAGGCTGAGGTGGTCGTAGAAGGGTGTGCGGACGAACCACGAAACCTGGTCCGTCGCTCGGATATCGAGGCTCACATCGAAATCGTCGTACTGACCGCGGACGTGGAAGTGTGGATAGGCCCCGGTGATGCTGAGGTCGCGGCCCCAGTCGAGGCGGGAGCCGTCGTCGGCGAAAGAGCAGTCGCGTCCGGTGTCGTAGGCGCGGTAGTGGTGATGCCCCTCGGCGGCAGTGGACGACAGTACGGTGGCCGTGTCGCGGGCGTCATCGGCGGCGAGATAGTCGTTGTCGAAAGCCAGTGCACCGGTCGCGCCGATGAAGGTCATCGTGTTCAGGTATCGGTGGGGGCCGGGTAGCGCAGGGAGGAACACCCCGTAGTGCGTCCATGCCCATCGCCGGGACTCGGCATGCGGTCGCATCATCTCCGGCGCCCTGAACGGCCTGGTCGAGTCGACGACGCGCGAGTCGATACGCGGCAGGACTGCTTCCACGATCGGGCGTGCGAGGCGATCGAGTATGCGCGATCGGCGGTCGGTTGCCTGAGGAAGTGCCGTGGGGTGTTCCATGAGCGCCATTGCTCCTTCGCTGGACGGCCGGACTCGCGCCTGCCGATGGAGGCCACTTGTGTGTAACCGTTAGTCACGGGTAGAAGTGACTGATTGGTAAATTACGCGCGGGACTACGGGCCGTCAAGAGCGTCCGAACGTTATCCCTCACCCTCCCCGACCCGGGCTACCGCGATGGGATGGCTCCACGGGCGCTCCAGTTTGCACGTGGACGGCGCCGACTGCGGACCACTCGAACCCGCGCCCGTCCCATCCCAGCGACAAGCGCAGAACCCGAACAAACAGCAGGTCAGCTAGGCGATTTGGTTTCCGACGGCGCGTCGGATAATCTTTTGGCACACCAGCAAGTCCGGGTGGCGGAATGGCAGACGCGCTAGCTTGAGGTGCTAGTGCCCGTATTAGGGCGTGGGGGTTCAAGTCCCCCTCCGGACACAGTAAAATAGCAGGTCAGGGGCGCAATCGAGAGATTGCGCCCCTTCTGCGTGCACATTGCGATCCACAAACTAAGGAATCTGAGGGGATTCGGCCTTAGTAGAAGGACCACGCCGATGGCACGCCTCGCAAGACCACTCCCCGCATTCGCGTTCGCGAGGACGGCTCGACCGTGAGCCAAGTGCGCTACCGGATCCCCGCCCAGGACTCCCCGAGCCGGTCGCAACCTCCCAGAGTTTCGACGACCATGCCGCCGCGATCCGCTGGGCCAAGCTGCTCGACCGCGTCGGCCCCGTCGAGGCCGAGCGCGTACTCGCCGCCCAGCTCGCCGCGGCGCCGGACGTGATCATGCTGACGCCGTGGCTTCGCCGTCACGTCGACTTGCTCGGCGAAAGCGTCGAGGAGGAGACCAAGCGCAAATACCGGCGCATGATCGACCACGATATAACCCCGTTCTTCAACGGCGAGCACCTGCCGGTCGACGCGGTCACGCCCGACATGGATGTCGCATGGGTCGAGTGGCTCGCGAACGAGCTCGGCAACGCCCCGAAGACGATCGCCAATATACACGGCTTGTTGTGCGAGGCGACAGGCTCCGCGGCCCGTCATCGTCCGGCGCCGTTGATCCCGTGGAACCCTTGCGCGGAAACCAAGTTGCCCAAGCGGATCGCACGCGAGGTTGATCACCTCAACAAGGACGAGTTCGAGCTCGTCGACGCACTGCTCACGGAGTTCTGGCGAACATGGTGGGAGTTCGGCGTGATGTCGATGGCCCGACTGGGCGAGCAAGGCGCGCGAGGTCGGCGACATCAATCGGCACACGGGCGCGGTGTCCATCACGAAGGCGTGGAAGTGGGCGAACGGCAAGCTCAAGCTCGGTGATCCGAAGTCGGCGCGCGGTATCCGCACGACGTTCATTCCGTTGGAAACGATCGCGCGTCTCGACCTCGATCGCGACGTCAGCGAGCAGCTGTTCGTGTCACACACCGGGCGGCCTGTGACCTCGATTCGGTTCTGGGATGAAGGGTGGGCGCCGATGATGGTGAGGTTGCGCGCTCGCCGCTGGCGATCCGACTCCGTTCACCGGCCGATCCAGCTGGGACGAGCTGTCTTTCGACATCCTGCGGGCCCGGTACGGGGACCTGGCGAAGCGCTTGGCGGGCAAGAAGCTGACGCCGTACACGAGCCGCCACACGGGGATTTCGTGGCGCCTACAGGACGGCGAGCCGATCTGGGTGGTGTCACGCGATGCGGGGCACTCGTCGATCGCGATCACCGACGCACGCTACGGGCACATCTCGGCAGCGGCGAGCGCGGCGAGCGCCGAGGCTATCGCGGGCAGGTTGCCGCGGTTGCGTGCCCACGTCCTCGACTTGGAACAGGCGCGGCGCCGACGGCTCGTTCGGCTCGGGAAACTCGGCGAGATCGAGCGCGTACCCGGCGGTTTCGAGGCGATCTGGATGGACGCGCGCGGGCTCGTGGACTCGCAGGTGTTCGACACCTACGACATCGCGGTCAACCACATCGCCCAGCACGAGGCCGGCGCGCTGCTCTCCGACGCTGCGTGACCGCGATTTCACTTCGTATCAGGTGCAATGAAATGGAGTTCACCGCAGGTCACTGCCGGTTTCCGATCGGCCCGGATTCAGTGTGCGGTACGGCGATTCCGCCGCGCACAGGACCAGGTCAGACACAACGCGCCGTCACTGCTAACAGTGGCGTCGCGACCGACCTGTTCGAGTTCCGCCGGAACGGGAATGTGTTCACACTGTTACGAAACGGGGTGTCTTTCCTGACCTGGACCGACACCTGCAATCTGGTCTCGACCGGCTCGACGAACCGTCGGTGGGGCTTCCTCGTCGAGGGCAACTACCCGATATTCAACGCCGAATTTCGGTCACCCGCCGTCAACTCGATCGAGGCATTCGATCTGTAGGCCGACCGAAACACGAACGCGCCCCGCCAATCCGGCGGGGCGCGTTTCGTCGTTTGGCCTACTTGTACTCGGGGCAGTACGCGGACTGTGCCGCGCCGACGATGTATCCAGAATCGGCGGCAGAGTACCCGCCCTTTTCCGCGATCGTCAGCGCGATTGCCGTTGCGCTCACGCCCTTCTCGCGGCCGTCACACACCGTGTGCCCGAGGTTGATCGCGGCCTCCTTCGACGAGTACCGAATGTTCTGCTTGTCAAGCGCCATCGTGAACGCGAGATCTGAGATCTCCTCGTCGGTGAAAACGTTCGGTGTCGTCGTGGCCGGGCGCACGGTCGTAGCGCGCGCGGTTACCGGCGGCGGCGCGGCGACCGCGGCCGTTGTCCTGGTCGTCGAGTCTCGATCGTCGGACGCGCCGAGCATCGTCACGGCGCAGCTTCCGCAGAGCAGCAGCACGAGCCCGAGCAGGATGAGAAGTATCCATGTGCCCGTGTTGCTTTTCTTAGGCGGCCGAGGGGGATACACCGGGTACGGCTGACCCGGTCCGGGCCGGTAAGGCGGCGGTGGCGGCTGGTTCAAGGTTTCCCCCTCGATCGGCGTGGGTACACCGTTCGATCGGTCGGTGATGCCCGGCCGTTAGCGTATGACGCGCGAGGACCTCACCGAATCCCCAACGGCGAGGCCCTCAATCGTCAGGACTTCATCACGAAAGACACGGCGAACTTCACTTCGCCGGGCCCCTCGGCCGTGCCGAACGCACACATTGCACGCCACGTGTACGGCGTATCGAGTGCGAGATCCTTCACCGTGCTGTGCCATTTGTAATCGGCTGGCACTGGCGAGTGATTGTCGTGATAGTTCGATACCCCGTCGACGCTTGCAGTGCAGGCCATCGTGTTTCCGGTGATGATCGCTTGCACTTCGGGAGCGAGGACGAGCGTCCAGAACATCCGGTTACTGAATCCGGTGTCGGACGCGTAAGCAACGTCCCCGGTCCAAGTGCCGTGCTTCTTGAAAGTGGCGGACTGATTGCTGTGGGTGAAGGTGACGATCTCCGGAACCTGCGCGCTTGACGTGCCAGTGAGGAGGAGTGTCGCGACTAGTGCTGTGAGAGCTGTGACGATGGGCGTACGTGTGCTGCTCGACATTCGAATTTGTCCTGTGGTGTCTCGTCGATCACGACGTCGACCCTCAGACCCTCGTGCACATCGCGGAAAGCGAGGCCGTCGAGATCGCTGACGTGAAACCACACGTACCGGCCGCTGTCGGTTTCGAGTACGCCGGTGCCGTTGGTCGGATTCCAGCGCCACACTGTCGCGGCTTCCATGGGTCTCCCTCGGCGGTTGGACTGGTGAGTGAGTCAATGATCGCGCGGGGCGGAGCTGATTGGCTACTGCCTGCGGTCGCCGGGCGATTCACCTCCTCGGCGAGCGGCCGGGTTGACGGTCGGGTGATCGAGCGCGCGACGTAGGTCGGCGAGCTCGACTTGCTGTCGCCCGTCGTCGCGAGCGATACGCTCGGCGATCTCGAGGGCGTGGCGGGCGGCGAGGCTGTACAGCGGCGGCGGTGGCACGGCGGACAGCGCGGCGTTCACTTCGGCCTCGAGTGCGTCGAGCTCGGCGCGATGGGCGCTCACAGTTTGCCCTCGATCCGAGGATCGGGCACGAGCTTCTTTGCGTCGGCGAGCACTCGCATTGCCACCCGTTTGCACGCGCATGCGTCGAGGTCGCACGACCTGTGTCGCTGCCAGGCGCGATGCGCGCCCGCGAGAGTGAATGGGGAGGCGGGCTCGGTGTGATCCTCGACCAGGACCTCGCGGTCGAGGAAGGCCTCGACGGCGACGAGGTGCTGCGCGAGTTCATGCGAGATCATGCCTATGCTCCGAGAGCTGATCGTCCGATGCTCGTTTGCGCCCACCCGCGGGCCTGCCCGGTCATTCCCCACAGGCGCGGCCGTGCAGTGGTCCCGGCGACCATTCCGTCGGCGGCGAGATGACGTAGATGCTCGCCGACCTGTGTGTGCGACACCCCGGTGCGCTCGGAGATCTGCGCGGCAGTGAGCGCGCCATCGGCGAGCGCGGAAAGCGTGCGGGCGTGAGCCTCAATCATGGATGCTCCCAGTAGGCGAAGTGATTCGCCCCGGCGCCAGCGAGTCGGTGCTCGGAACTGGCGCCGCGGCGTAGGTGAATCGTGCGCGTCGGCGAACGTCGCAGCGGGTGGCCGCGCCCCACCTTGCAGGTAGGGAGAATCTCCCCACCTCGACGATTGCCACATCCCCACGGGCACAACGCATCTATCCTGGGGGAACCTCTTCGCGGAGGACATCGCCCCCGGCCGACGGGCCGGGGGTATCCGCGAAGGAGTCGACCCCGCGAAGGCAGGCAGATATGCCGACCCCAGACGAGCTCGCTGTGAAGGCGATCGGCGAGCGCATCCAGAACATCCGCGAGCGCACGGGCAAGTCCCGCGAAGTCGTGGCCGGTCTCGTCGGCCGGTCTGCCGACTGGCTACGCGACGTAGAAAAGGGCAGGCTCAAGAACCCGCCGCCGCTCGACATGCTGCTACGCGTCGGGCAAGCTCTCGGCGTGCGCGACCTGACCGAGATCACCGGCGATCACGAGCTGCTCGTCGGCGTTGCTCGCCGTGCCGGGCACCCCGTTGTCCCGGCGATCCGCGAAGCGATCGAAACCGTCTACCTCACCCCGACGCAGTCGCCGGTCACCCCGGCCGAGCTGCGCGCGCGTGTCGAGCGCGCCTGGCGACTGTGGCACACCTCGACTACGCCGCGCGCTGATGCCGGCTCGATGCTGCCCGCGCTCATCCGCGACGGCCGCCGCGCGGTGCGCACCCTCGACGGGCAGGAGCGTCGCGCCGCCGCTGCCGCACTGTCGGGCGCCTACGCGCTGTCCGAGCAGGTGCTCGCGTGGGTCGCTGACGCGCCGCTGCTGTGGCTCGCCGCGGACCGATGCATGTCGGCGGCCGAGGACGCAGACGACCCCGTGACGCTCGCCGCGGCGAGCTGGGTGCTCGGCAACGTCTGGCGCGCGACCGACCGCGAGGACGACGCATACCGGCTCGCAACCGATGCCGTCGCGCTGCTCGAGCCACGCCTCGACGGCGACCAGGAGGCGCAAGCATTGTGGGGCGCGTGCCACCTGCACGGCGCGATCACCGCGGCGAAGCTCGGCCGAGAAGGTGACGCGCTGCGCGGGATCGACCAGGCGATGGGGATGGCGCGCGCGCTGCCCGCTGGGTCGGCGCACCCGTGGACGTTGTTCGGCATCGCGAACACGGAGATCTCTGCGGTGTCGGTGCAAGTCGAGTTGCGCAAGTCGGGCGGTGCACTCGACGCGGCGAGCATCGTTGACCCCGACGCGGTGCCGAGCGTCGACCGACGAGCACGGCTGTGGCTCGAGCTGTCCCGGGCATACGCGCAGCAGCGCGATTGGTTCGGCACGCTCGGCGCACTGCGCACTGGTGCCTCGGTGTCCGAGGAGTCGATGCGGTGCCATCCGCTCGCGCGGTCCATCGCGGGGGAGCTCGTCACGCACGGCGGGAAGATGGTCGAGCGGGACTCGCGGGCGCTGGCGAATCTGCTCGGCGTCACCGCGTAGAGCTGGATTCCGGCTGTGGACGCGGTCCACAAACGGGGCTATCCTCGGCCCTAACAATCCCAAGGAATCCCGAACTCCCCCAAGGAATCCCAAGGTGGCGGGCCGTGAGCAGGGCGAACGTAGCGGTTCAAGTCGCTCTCCGGACACGCAAAGAAGGCCCCGATCATCAGATCGGGGCCTTCTTCGTCTGCAAGATGTACCAGCGAGAGGCCACGCGGATCGGTTGTGCGAGACACCCAACCAGCTGCCCGTCGACAACCAACGGATCGCAGCCGGCGAGTCTCCCGCTTCTCGTCGCCGATGCACTGCCCGCAACCGCACAGATCTTCGTCGCCACCCCGCGCGAGGAATCGCCGACCTCACCCCGGCAGGTTCAGACCGATGGCGAACAGCAGCGTGCAGTACAGCACAGTGGTAGACAACAGCCCTGACCCTGACAGAAGTGTTGGCCTATCAGACTCACAGGATTTGAACCTGCGACAACCTGGCCCGGGTTCCAGTTGTCCAGACCATTCCCATAAGTGCTCAATAATGCTCAGCACCAAGGTCTTTCGAGAAACTACTCTTCTCAACGTTTCGCATGAATTCACGTCGATTCCCGTCAAAACTGCGGGGTTTCTGTGGGGTGATTTCTAGTGCCGCGTCAAGCAACGTTGGGTAATCAGTCCGGAGGCCGGATCTTCGGGCCGACCGCGAAGTCGCGGACAGGTCCGGCGTGCTGGTTACGCCAGCGGATGTAGTCACCGATCGCAGCGTCCTGCCCGGCGTGGCTGCGGTGGTCGGTCCCGTTCAGCGCGAAGTACCGCAGCGCGGGGAACTCGCACTCGATGCGGTTCAGCCACGACGAATACGTCGGCAGGAACACCAAATCGACGTCGTTGTCGCGCGCACCACGCCTGGACCTCGGCTCGCTTGCGGACCGAGTAGTTGTCGCAGATCAGATACACTTGCTCGCCCGGCCAGCGGGCCCGCAACGACTTCAGAAACGACAGGAACTCCATCCATCGTTTCCGGTCCCGGATCCGGTAGTACAACTGGCCACTACGCAGGTCCAGGGCACCGAACATGTGCCGGACACCCTGGGTGCGGTGGAAGGTCGCCCGCAAGCGTTTCGGCCGACCAGCGGCGAACCAGCCACGCCCGGCTCGGGGCAGCAGATTCAACGGCCCGAACTCGTCTACGCAGATCACCCGCCCGTCTTCGTACGGATTGTCGTAGAGGTCCAGCACCCGGCTCATCTTGGCGACGAATTCCGGGTCGTTGCTGGACTTCCACGTTTTCGTGGACTGCCACGACACCCCGCCAGCCTTCAGGATCACGCGCAGCGTCTCCCGGCTGATATCAGCGATCCCGTTGAGTCGCAACACTTCCACCAGCTTCGACAGGCTCCACGCACTGAACGGCCAGCCCAGGTCACAGAGGCAGCACCGGGCGATCTGAGTGATCCGATCACGTGTCGCTTCATCGGTCGTCGCCGGCCTGCCCCCGCCGCATTTTGGGTCGAGTGCCTCGAATCCATGGGCGTTGAAGTCGTGGATCACTTGCCGCACATACGATTCCGACACCTGCATCAGCTTCGCGTTCAACCCGACAAGCTCAGGACCAGCGAGGTTTCAAATCCACCGGGAGACTATGCCATCTGCCACATCGATTGATGCGGCTCGTGAGCGGGATACGAGTTATGAGGACACAGCTCCCGGACGGGCCGCGACCATCAGCGTGGTGTTCAAATGTTCGGTGAGAACTGCGTCCGCACCGAACTCCTGCTCCAGCGCGGCTCTAAGGTCGGCTTCGAACGCTGTATACCGGTCTGCACTGCCGAAAAGCGTGGGCGCGCTATAAGAGAACGACAGCTGCAGCCCAATAATCGAGTCGATGGTTCGCTGCACCGACCATCTCCAGGACTGGGTCTCGATAGCGGAGAACGCCGAGTCGGCCAAGACTTCGGTGTGGTCGCGTTCGGGGTGCCGATAGGTGCCGGAACCGGCGCGGCGGGCAGCACCGAGATACCTGGTGCGTACCTCGGTGACGACGTCGTCCCACGGCGGCGGTGGCGTCGTGCCGGGTCGTCCGCCGCCGGCGATCACCACCACACCGGTGCGCGGCAATATCTCGCCGAGAGTGCCCAGCAGTGCTTCACGGTCGGTCCAGTGAAAACTCGAGCCCATAGTGACCACATCCAGGAGCGGAAGGCCGAGGTCGTGCACGCGGGTGGAATCGCCATCTCGCCAGCTGATATTGGCGATTCCGGCCGCGCGTGTGGCACCTTCGACAAGCATGTCCGGGTCTGGGTCGACGGCATGAACATGGGCGACCCTCGGCGCCAAAGGAATCGCGATCTGGCCGGTGCCGCATCCGAGGTCGAGAACCTGCTGGGTGTTGTCGAGCCCGAGGCGCTGCTCCAGGGTGGAAAACATCTGGCGCGGGTAACCAGGCCGATATTCCGCGTAATAGGCTGCGGTGCCGGTGAAAAGGCCGCGAGGGTTGTAGGGCATGTCAGCGGACTCCTTGTCTGTCGTAGTGGTCGAGAAGTTTGCGCGCGGTGCGGCCCAGCGAAGCTGCAGCCACACCGGTGTGTTCAAGAAGCTCAGTAGGATTCATCGGGTACGGCGGATCCACCCAGCCGCGCACCGTTATCGTGCGGGACGCACCGCGCTCACCGAAAAGGGCGTGCACCGGCGCCGAGCGGCAGATAGCAGCCACCAGAATCGGAGTGTCGGTCGGGAACACCAGATCGAAGGTGTCGGCGTCGATGGCAGCGTCACGCTGTCCGGGCGCACCCAGGCAGCTCAAGTCGTGTACGTGCACATAGCGTACGCGCGCGCCGGGGCGTTCGACGAGCAGCTCGGCCGCAACCAGACACAGTTCGCGAGCCGCGAGGTCCCCGATGGAAACCAGCACGAGGTCTGGGTGCGGGTCGTCGGCAATGTGCGGCCAGATCGCGTATCCATCGGCCAGTTCAGCGTCGAGGGTTTCGCGCGGCTGCTCTGGCATAGGGTGTTTCGAGGCGATGATCAGGCTCGCGCGACCGAGTTTGCGGACCGCGAAGGTACACGCGGCCGCTGCGCGTGGTGCGTCGGCGGGCATGTACACATGGACGGTGGGGTCGGCGAGCCCGATCGCGACGTCGACCATGCTGGGGTTGGCGTGGCTGATTGTGTTGTGCCAGCCCAAGCTTGTCAGAAGGTAGGTAGGGCCAGGAGTCGGCTGGTGCCCTGCCGCAACGGCAAGCCGATGCGTGATCATTTGTTGGGCCAACAGCGAGGCGGTGATCGGGGCGAAAGCCTCATACCCGGCGACCAACGCGCGGTGGCCGACCATCTGATAGCCCTGTGCCCAGGCATGGCATAGCTCCTCGTTGAGCACCTCGACGATCCATTCGGCGTCGGAGGGCGAGGCCAAGTCGAGCCGGTTGGAAGTCAGCTCATCGGGAGAGAACACGCGCAACCCATACGCGGAGTTCAGATCCCGCAGGGTGCGGGTGATTCCGGCCCCGAAATCCTGTCCGGCAACCCGTTCGGCGGCCGTCCGAGAGGCGGCTAGACAGCGCCGTGGCGCGGTAACCGCCGTCGGCGCGGCGCGCCGGGCCGGGGTCAGAATCTTGGCGACGGCGTAGCTCGGCGCCGCGTCGGCGGTGAACAAATCGCCGGGCCGGTACCCGGCAAGCCACTGCTGCAACGCGGCGAACTCCGCGGCGTTGCCTGCCGGGTCGCGCAGCGGGACCTTGTGTACCCGCGGTGTCTTGGCGACTGGCGTCCCGCCGACGGTTTCGGGGACTCCGTGCCCCTTGTCGACGGTGACAACCAGCACTGTCGAAGGGCCGTGCTGCAGCGGGGCGAGACCAGCCAGAGCAGAGGCCATGGCCGTGATGATCTCACCGCTGTCCTGGCCCGCGGTGATCACCCGATAACCCAGCGCACCGAGATACTGTTCGAGTGCCTCGGCGCCGAGTCCCGCCAGTAGCGAGGTGCCTCCCATCCGCAGGCCGTTGGCCAGCACCACCGGAAGGACCCGACCATGCCCCCCGGTACCGATCAGCGCGTGAGCACCAAGCCAGGCAGCTGCGGTAGCACCGGTTTCGCATTCACCATCGCCGATCAGCGTCACTACTAGCCGGTCCGGGCTGTCGAGGGCCATCCCGTGCGAGATCGCCAAGGCGGGTCCGAGTTGTCCGCCGACGTGATCATGACCAGGGATCAGCGGGGTGATTTCCGACCCGAACCGGGTGCGCGGGAACTGCGCACACAGTCGGCGCAGCCCATCTGCGCTGTGGCCGAAACCATCCGGACCGGTGTCGAGTAAACCGGCAATCCACGCCTGCGCCAACGCGGATGGACCCGCGTGCCCGCCGCCGTGCACCACCCGCACGTCGGTGCCGGACAGCTGCCGGTAGGGACCCAGCGCGGCAAGGACGGCGTTTACCGGGGGGCACACACCCCAGTGCCCGGCCGGTGAGGCTTTGACGTGCTCGGGTGATAGCGCGTCGGAGAGAGTGATGTTGTCGGCAAGATATAGCTGCGCTAGGCATAGATAGTCCAGTGCGCGGCGCGCAACGTCGACCTCGTCGGTGGCCACCGCGGCTGCGATATCGGCGATGCGGTGTGCCCAGTCGCTCATCGGTGCGCTTCCGTGGGGTCGATGGCCGCGGCGATCGCAGCGACCACCGCTTCGACACGCGCTGATCGCACAGCAGGAACACGGGCTTCCACGATCATCTCCACCATCTGCTCGAGTTCTGGTCCGCTGAGGTGGTCAGTGCTCAGCTGGGCGATCTGCAGCGCAGCGGTCAGGTCTGCGGGCATCCGGTGTGTGCTCCGGGTGGGCAAAGCCCGCAACCGCAATCTCACTTCCCCTCGCTGCGGGGACCACGGCGGTGGCCGCAAGGCAGCGCGGCCACCGAGATTGAGCACCACACGGGTGCATCCGTTGGAGGCTCCGGATTCAGTATCGACAGGGTCGACGCGATACCGACTTCCACGACGAGGTCCCCGGGGAGCCGCATAGTCGAGTACCACCACGGTTCGGCCATGACTCTCACATACGACCCCGACTGTGGTGATCGAGCCGGTGGGCAGCTCAGGCAGCATCACAGACCACCTCGTTCGAGTCCACCTGTACCACACTGCCGCCCGGCCCGCCGACCGCGTGCCGGGCGGCCTTCGCGTCGAACAGAGCCCTATCGAGCCGGGCCAAAAGCAGTTTGCCCTGTCTGACCGGATCCCTGGTGGGCCACAGCAGATCCGGCTCCACCACGGCGGTCGCGAACGACACGGTGCACGGCAGTTCTGCGGTACAGCGGTCACGTAGGTCGTTGATCGCGTCGGTGAACCGTTGGTGGGTGAGGCCGGTGGCGACCACGATGACTTCGTCTCCGCCGAAGGTCGCCACACATCCGGACGGGACAGCTTCGGCAAACCAGGCACGAGCTACCTGCCCGAGCTGGGCCATGACCGTAGCGCCCGCCAGATGGCCGAAGCTGTCGGGGTCACTCGCGTTTACCCGTTCCATGTGCACGCTGAGGTCATCGACGTCACCGATGGCCACGCCCAGCGCCTTGCTCGTGGCGGCTGCGGTGTGGAGGGCCTCGGCCAGAGCGACCGGGTACAGGTCGGGGAACGCGACTAACCCGGTCGCCGGGTCGTACCGGGTTACGGTCAACCAATCGGCCCGGCACGGCACTTCGTCGAAAGGCATCACAGGCATGGCACTTCCTCGTTGGTGAGAAGGGGGATCAGGTCGATCAGCGCACCGATCCTGGGCACGCCGGAGTGGGCTGGGGCTGCGGGATCGCGCACGAGGTGAATCGCCGACCAACCCGCCGACAGTGCACCATCGATATCGAATCGGGCGCTGTCGCCGACCATGACCAGCTCCGACGGTGCGAGATCCATCGCCTTCTCTACCGCGAGGAATGCCGCGTGCGCGGGCTTGCACGCACCGATCTGCCAGCTCTGCAGGACCTGCTCGACGTGCTTGACGGCGCCCCAGGTCGGCGTCGGAGCATCCGGGTCGGGGCCGATCGCGTTGGACAGCAGGCAGATCCGATACCCGCGGTTCGCGACGGCGGTGAGGGTGGGCAACGCGTCCGGAAACAGTGGAGGGCTGGCCATGTCGGCCAGCCGCTGCCGCAGCACCGCTTGTACTGTTGCCGTGGCCTCGGGAGCCGAGCTGCCCTCTGTCAGGATCTGCGCGAGGCGGGGCACCGACGTGCGGCGCTTTTTACCGTGCTCGATCAGCAGATCGCGGATGCGCTCGAGGTCGCTGCCCAGCAGCGCAGCAAGCTCTGTGGCGAGTGCGCCGCGTGGCAGCCGCACGAGCACCCCCCCGATGTCGAAACATACGGCGCGGACCTGCTCATACATTGGCACCGACCTCGGTCGCAGTGAACCGGTACCCGCCGGTCAGGCCCGGTGCTGTGCGAGGTACCAGCGCACCGGACACCGGAATCAGCGGATCGAGATGAATTGCCTGACGAAGCGGCTCGAGCGTCAGGTGGTATTCGATCGCAGGGACTAGCTGCGCGGTGGTGGCCTCGGCGACGGCGAGCGCGACCGCCGTTCCGGCACCGTGAGGCAGGGTGCGGATACCTTGCAGCCCAGCTAATTCCACCATCGACAGCGTGTGTGCGAGGCCGCCACACCAAGTGGGGTCCGGTTGCCATATCTGCACCTCGCCCGATAGCGCACGCAGTTGATCGACTGGGTCGTAATCGTGCTCGCCGCCTGCCCGTGCCACACCGTGGGCCGCGAGCTCCGAGGTCGGGATGTCGCCGGGCTCCTCCACCCAGCTCACGCCGACCTCGGCCAACACCGGCAGCATCTGCCGTGCGTAGTCTCGCGGCCACCGTCCGCCGACATCCACACACAGCCGTGGACGTTCACCGACAGCCTCGCGCAACCGGCGCAATCGCTGAGCGTCCGCCTGCGGCGGCTCATCTCGATCCACGCCGGGCAGCGACCATTTCGATGCCCAGAATCCGGTGTCGGCGACCCAGCGGGCGATATCCGGTGCCAGCGGGTGATCGATGTCGATGCCCAGCGCCGATGCGTAGACCGGGACGAGAGCTCGGCGCTGTCCGCCGACGAGCGCCCCGACGGCGATACCGGTGCGGCGGCTGCGCAGGTCCCACGTCGCCAGCTCGACCGCCGACACCGCCAGTCGCACCAGCGCACCACTGACGTGCCGCCCGGACAGCACCGGCGATGCCAGCACCCGCCAAGCGTCGGCGTCACAGCCGTGGACGGCGGGGGCGACCTGATCACGCACCACGGTCGCGACGCTGGCGGACACGGGCCCGAACCACCCGGTCGCGCCACTGGTATCGACCACTTCGACCGCGTACCGCACCATGTGCTCCGGCCATGTTCGTCCGGCCGGTGATCGTCGTGCCGGTGTGGCCCAGTCGGGCAGCACATCGTATTCGGAAGCCTGCTCCGGTCCCGGTGGGAGCGACCGCGTGGTCACCGTGGCGATCGTCGGGCCGCCCATCAGATCCGCTCCCCGACCAACGGCTCGTCGGCGAAGCTGAGATACCACAGCGGCCGGTAGTTCTCCCACGGCAACGGTCGCAGTCCGGTCGGTCCGAACAGTTCCTCGATCGTGCGCCGCGCTGCCAGGTAGTACTCGATGTCGCGTGCGCCATCGGCAACGTAGACGTCCATCAGCGCCGTATGGGCCTGAAATACCTGGAAATTCGGGAACTCCGTGCACACGGGCACGAATTCGCGCAGCCAGCGTTCCATCACGTCCAGCGGATCCAGGCCCACGATGTAGGTGAAGTCGGTGCGCAGCCCCGCCGTCACTCCGTCACCGAGCGCGCGCACCATGTCTGCGGGCAACACCGAGGCTTTCGAATCCTTCAGGATCAGATTGCGCTTCGTGAACGCCTCAGCGGTGATCGTCAGCTGGAATGGGCCGAGTCGCGCGGCCTCGGCGATGCCCGCGCTGCTTGTCAGCACACTCGACAGAAAATGCAGATCACCGCCGCAGTTGTGCGCGCTCATCGCCTCGCGTACCTGCCTCAGATGCTTCAGTGCGATGTCCTCATACCGGAAGCAGCCGGTACACACGGTGATCTTCTCGACGCCGGCCAGGTCAGGCTCTCCACGCTCGGCGGCCAGCGTCGCGAAGTAGGTGGCCAGATCATCGAACCCCAGTGGCGGGTCGTTGGCTTCCTCGAGCGTGTTCGGGCAGAACACGCACCCAGTACAGGCGCTCCGCGCGTTCGAGTTCAGCGTGAGAACGCGACCGGCGTTGCGCCAGTATCCCAACACGGCGTCGTCGGCTTCGTCGGCGTCGATATCGGCTATGGGGTCGCCGTCTAGAAGTATCCGCTTGCCATCCAGGCGAAATGGCGATCGGCGACGCCCCAGCGAGAGAATCATGTACAGCTGTACGTCCGGCCGCGACCGCAGCCGCAGCCGGAACCTCAACCGCGACACGTCGATATCGGCATCGAGCCCGCACGCGTTCAACGCGATCAGCACGATGTCCTCGGCACCGATTCCCCACTCGCTGGCTAACCGATCCGCGTGGGCTGTACTCTTCAGCATAGCTACCCCTCCTTCATTTCCGTTGCATTGCTATGTATTTCGCAGCCGCTCCGAGAACTTCGGCGCCCACGATTCGACGGCTGTCTGTAATACGTGCACTCAGCAAGACAGTCGGTGCGGCCCGTGCGACTGTTCAACCCCAACACCTGACCGAAGCAGTCACGTTTCGAACGGTCGGTCGGCTACGTACAGAGCAGGCGATAACCGAGGTCGAGATCCCTGAGACCGAGTAGGTTCCGCTGGTCCTCGGTCCATCGTCCGCTGCGAAGATCGTCATCCAACTTTTCGACGCCTGCGGCGATAACACCGCCGTCCAGCGCGTGAAAGATCGATATCGATCTCCTGACACTGTCGTCCAGATACGCGCGGGGACGTCGCCAGTACGCACCGAGAAAACCGTCTGTGCAGTTCGAGGGAACCGGGACAACGGTGGATCGAACATCGGCCCCCATATTATTTAGCGCCGATTCTATGAACGATGACGCCGCCAGCCCGCTTTCGCGCACAGCGATATCAGGAAAATAGTCACGGACAAGCCAGAATCGGTTCATGACCGACTGATCCCAAGTCAGAACGACCTGACGGTTCGACACCCTGCGCAGCTCGGCGAGCCCTCGCTCCGCGTCGCCCCAGAGATGAACCGTCATCGTCGCCATCGCAACGTCGAATGCCTTGTCCGGTATCGGCAAGTCCTCTGCGCGAGCGCGTACCACCGATGCCGACAACGGAGACCGCTGCCGGATCATCGTCAACGAAGGCTCTACTGCCACCACCACGCGGTCGGACGGCTCATAGGATCCTGAGCCGGCACCGACGTTGACGACGGTGCGCGCATCGCCCAGCGCACGCCTCACCAGACGTTCGACCGTTGGATCGGGTGCGCGGTGCACGGTGTATCCCGATCCGCGCGTCGCGTACATGTCGCCACCCGGCGTTGGGCCTGTCCGATCCCCCGAATGTCGTCGCCACCCCTCAGGTGGCGCGGCTCCCCTCCCTTGCCTCATCACTGTTTCGCGCTCAGCTCCGTCAGAACCCTCCAGATGGAGGCCGGCGTTCTGAAGCTCAGCGGATCCAGCGAGGTGATAGGAAATCGCACCGCATACGCGGACTCCAGCGTAACTAGTAGGTTGACGATATCGAGCGAATTCAAGCCAAGAGCGAAGAGATCGGTCTCGGAGTCCAGGTTCTCACCCAGTCCGAACCGCTGAAGCGATTCCTGCAGAATTGTCTCGAAGTTCTGGTCGTGTGTCATCAATGACTCCTGAGATGGCGTTGAGGCCCAGCCGGTTTCACAACGCTCGGTCGACGTCGTTCACTATCCGAACCGTCTCGGTCAGGACTTCCGTCGCAGCAGCGTTCTCGAGTAGGTCTGCGCGCCAGCTGATGTCGAGCACGACCCGCTCACGCCAGTGCTTTACCTTCAGCATGAACGACCGCCCCTGAGAATGTCCGGGGCGATAATGCACACGATCCAGTGGAATTTCACCTGATCCGGACAGCTGCCCCGATGGAATTTCATCGGTCCCGAAGACAGTGGCGTTCTGGAAGTTGAACCAGGCCTCGGATAGAACGAGTGAGTGTTCATCGGAGAGCTCGATCTCTCGAACTCGTTCGAGGGCACCGCGTTCGAGATTCGAGTAGTTGCTTCCGCGGATCTGCTGCGCAAAGGCTGCGGCCGCGACATCCCGGAATCGGGAGAGGGGAGCATCTTTCACGACCACGGGAGCACGCATGAACATGTTGCTCGCAGAGGCTTGTTGAGGTCCACGAAGTCGATTGACAACATGAGCGTGCACTCCCACTGCTGCCGATGCCGTCACCCTGGACACGGCGATCGCGAATGCCGCGAGGAACACCGACGATACGGGCACCCGCAGTGCGGCGGCGACTCGCTCTGCGGTATCGGGCAGCCGAGCCGACGCGATAAACGCCGAAAGGAACGGACGCGAATCGAGCTGGCGCGATGATGGGGCGACGAGTTGTCGTGGCACACCGAGAGCATCGTTCAACTGCCGCAGCTGGCCAGTCCAGTACTGGAGCGCTTGCTCGAGGTGACGACCCCCGGCATCCGACTGTTGCCAGGCCACCTCGTCCAGGGGTTGACTTACTTGCGATGCCAACTTGTCTACGCTGCCGTACTGCGTGATCAGCTCGAGATCCTCACGGGCGACCTTGACACCCCAGTCGTCCAGAGCGGCGTGATCGGCCACCAGTCCGATTTCGCGAACACTACCGTTGGCTTCTGAGAAGATCGCCTTGAACGGCCAATGCCTGTCAAGATCGAAGACTGTGCGCTTCGCTTCCGCGAAATCTGCCGCAGCACGCGCGGGGGTAGTCACCTCGATCACTTTTTCCAGCTCAGCAGGCGTACTCGGTGCCGCATCTACATGCTGTTCTACAGTATCGGCTCCGGACAATGCGAAGCGGGTTCGCAATGCCTCGTGTCTGCTGACAAGCAGACGGAGGGACTCGACCGCGCCGTCGATAGTCAGGCCGTGAGTCGCCACGGTTGTGTTCACATTGATACCGGCGCCCGTTACTCCAGCTGGCTGACGAAGTCGCCATGTCGAGAAATAATCACTCTGCGGCCAACTCAACGGGCCGTATCGAGGACCATGTGTCATGGTGCAGTTATAGACACAGCTGGTCAGCGCATCGAATGGTTGAAATCATCGCGCGCGCAAACGTTGCAGCTTCAAGCAACCTCCTCTTAGGATCGCATCCGCCTGGAAGAGAATGTGAGAGCCGAATGGGGGACGACGTGCCTGCGGATATTCAGTACCTACTCAAGAAGATTCCGGATGCCCTGCGGCGGTTCACAGTGGATGCCGAAACGCTCTCCGCGCAGTCGAGAATTCCGCTCGACCTACTAGATGACCTCATCTCCGCAGGACTGCCTTCGGACTACCGAGAGGGAAATCGCTACTTCGATGAAATCGATATCGCAAATATCAGCCTGTATCAACGATTGCCGACACCCGTCACCCTCGGAATGCGCTGCCGTGCAATGGCTTTGATGGAGTCATCGTCAGCGGGCGAGTTCGAGGTCGAAATCGTACCGTCATGTCCCGACCTCGGCCATCCAGGACCGTGCCATTTCGACACATGGGGTGCGGCCGGGTGGACGCAAGCAGGAACAGGCTCAGATGCACGGTGGCTTCACTCGAGCATTCCGCCCGATACGGAGTTGCCGGAGAATATTATTCGGATCGTTTCGGGGGTAGCCAACGAATTAACATTCTTCCATCTTCCGGAGATACTGAGGGGGGATATATCCTTCGCCGTATCGTCCGGGGTTGCAGATTGCCGGGCCGCAGCCGCTGTTCTCGTAGGCCGCGCACAAGAGAGCGACATCCCGGCACGTCCGGCGTTCGGATTTCTTTTATCGCCACCATTTTCAAGTCCGCACCAATGGGTCGAGTTTCTTGTCGATGGTAGATGGATTGCCGTCGACCCGATACTGCTGCGGGCACTTGCGGAATGGAATATGCTGGATGGTGCCGAATGGCCACCGCATCGATCACCGTCACAAATCTTGAAACGCATAGGTTCGGATTACGCCCCATTGGCTCGGCATAACGGCGCCGTGACCACCGCATCCCTTCCGACACGATGGCGCGCCGATATCTCCGGCGAATCGCAGGCACGAGAGTCTCGATGACATCAAAAGAACGCTCCGATGCACACGAAGAGGTCGGGAGATTCATCCATGATGTCTATTCTTCGGCATTGCGCTCGAATGTCGACCCTGCTCTTGACCTACAGGAACTCGGTGGCGATTCCATCGCCGCGATGAATATTATGTTCCTGATTCAGGAACGATTCCCGGGGACACGCAATATTCCGGCGTTGCGAACAATCATGGGCGGGATGCCATCGGTCGAGGAGTTGACACGGGAGATCGAATCGATCCTGGCCGCGGACACAGTGACGCTGGAAGAAGAACTCACCGGAATCGACGTCGCCCCAAGGACACTGGCTGATCAGGAGTGGTTTCTCCAGGATGCCATACCTCAGCTAGCGCGGCCCCAAGCATGGGGGGTGATGACAAGGATCGTGGCCGTCCCCCATGATTGGACAACCGCTGCCACCGTTGCCGCCGCCCACGATCTCTACACGCGACATCCGGCACTGCGCGCACGCTTCGCAGTGCGCGGCACTCAGTGGCACCAATACCTGCTGGCGGCCGATGACATGGCGGTGACACTCGACCGATGCGTCGACGAATCCGACAGCCACACACTCCAACGCGTCGTAGGCGAAGCGGAGGAGACGCTGGACATTCACGACGGCCCATTGGCGAGCCTAGTGATCGTCACCGACAGGTCCGGGCACACACCACGGTACGTGGTGCTTACAACGCACCATCTGGTCTGTGATCTTCTGTCACTGCAAGTGATCTGGGCAGATCTCGTGCACTTTCAACAATTGCGCGCCCAAAGCGTCGGTGACGGCCCGAAGCCGGACACCACGCTCGCTGCCTACAGCACCGCGTTGCGCGCCTACGCGGCGTCGGAAGCGACGCGAGCACGTGTCGACGCATGGATGGGATGGGATTGGACATCCCTCGGCTTGCTACCCGAGCGGGCCGGCACACCGGACACCGAACGTGCGGTGCACCGACGCCGAATTCCTTTGTCGATCAAGGACGTGGCGCGAAAACAAGGGGTCGACGGTGGGGGCCACGCGCTCCTGCTGGCAGCTACGGGGTACTCCCTCACCGCCCTGACGGGCACACCCAACGTGGCAAAGGTCGTCCACCACGGACGGCTGGCGGTGCCCACCGGCGACCTCGATGCGACACGCACGGTGGGGCGTCTGGCCACGAGCGGAATTGCGCTGTTCCCGAAGAACTCCCGCACCCGAACCCCGCGCCGCTACCTGTCGGAATTCGGGGGTCACAATCCCCCGTCCGCACTGTCCGGTCCGGAATACAGCATTGCCCGATGGCTGGGACCGGATACGGAACGCCTCGCCGCTCTCGAGACACGATCGTGGCCCGACCAGGTACTCATCAACCATGTGAGCGATCATTCGGCACTCCCGGGAGTACTTTTGCCGGTCGATCACCCCAGCGAGCCGAACACGACTGCACCTCGATTCACCGCGCTCGATGTGACCATCGCTACCAGCCCAACGGAAGTACACCTGACGCTGTCGGCAGACCCCAGAAAGCTGGACCCGGACGCACTAGCCGACTTCGGCGCAACATTCGGTCGGTTCTTGGCAGGACTCGACAATGAGTAGACATGACAATGCCGCTGTTTTGTCGGTCATCATTCCGACGTACAACCGGGCAGCTCTACTGGCCCGGACGCTCGACTCGCTGAACTGCCAGCATTCGCCCGTCCCGTTCGAGGTGATCGTCAGCGACGACGGATCAACCGATGACACACGAGCAATCGTCAGCCGGTACGCCGAGCAACTCGCACTCACCTACCACTTCCAGCCTGATCTCGGGTTCCGGGCTAGCGCCGCGCGCAACGCGGGTGCCGCGCTAGCTTCGGCGCCTCTCCTCTGTTTTCTCGACGCAGGCACCTTCGCCGGGCCGTCCTTCGTCGCGTCACATCATGCCTCTCATCGAGTGGCAAATGATGTCGCGACCATCGGATACATCCACGGCTATCAGCCTTTCAAGGAACAACCGCACGTGAGTGAGCTCATCACCACTCTCGGGCCCAGCGCCGCCGGGAACCTCATGGCACGGCAGTCGTGGGCGACCGATATGCGCCATCCCACTTTCGCGGCGGCGGGGTGGGCGATCGACACGCTGATCGCCCCGTGGTCGCTGTTCTTCTCGGCCAACATCTCGCTGTCCGCCGAATCTTTCTGGCGCGTAGGCGGATTCGATGAAGATTTCACCAGCTGGGGGGCGGAGGACATCGAGCTCGGTTACCGGCTACATCGAGCAGGAACCACATTCACGGTATCCCGCGACAGCTGGTCGGTCGAACTGCCGCACCGACGCACCACCGACGCCAACGTTGCAAGCCACAACCGGAATATGGAGATCTTTCTGCGAAAGCACCCGCATCCACATGTCGAACTTTTCGCGGCGACGGGACCCAATCGCGTCAACGACGCATGCGCGCGGGTACTCGACTGGCAACACGCGGTCACCGGATTCGACGTTCGCCGAGAACTGGACGCCGTGGACGGCTTAGCCTCCGCCGAGTCTGTTGTCGTCATCGGCTCCGGAACCGACCTGCCGGGGTATCTCACGGCGGCGTCGGCTATCGACTTCGATGCTGCTGTCGTCGCAGCTCTGAGTCAGCGCAGATCGGTACCGACCCTGCATTCCCTCGGATTGCACACCGGTTTACCGGATCGCTGCGTCACAGATGTCGTTCTGACAACCCGTGTCCTGGGCCTATGGACAGAGTGGGAACGCGAGCTCGTGCGAGAGGCCCGCCGCATCGGCCGTCGCGTCCGGTACACCTTCGACACGATCAACAGGAGTGATCCGCTTGCCACTGCCTGACATCACCCTGTGTGTGATGACCAAGAACGAAGAATCGTTCCTCGAGGAATGCATCCAATCTGCCTTACCGTTCTGTGACGAGTTGATCGTGGTCGATACCGGATCGACCGACGCCACGATCGATATCGCTGCGCGGTATACCGACAAGATCTTCCACACGAGGATCGACGATGACTTCTCCGGGCCGCGCAACGTGGCGCTGGACCACGTACGCACCCCTTGGGTGCTCTACCTCGACGCCGACGAAAGATTGTCCCAGGCCACAGGCCCAGCGCTGACAGCTGTACTCGGCGCGGCCGGTGCACACGTGGAGGCATTGAGCACACTGCGATACAACTTCATCTCGAGCGGGAGTTTCTACGCGGACAACGTCGTTCGAATATTCAGGAACCGAGAACACATCCGCTACCGAAACCGCGTCGCCGAATCGGTAGTCCCCGCTGTCACAGAGGCCGGGAGCGAAATCACGCGTTCCGCCACTGTGATCAACCACATCGGGAACTGGCGTTCCCCGGCTGTTCGTCGCATGAAGTCCGATTGGTACGTCGAGTTGCTGACCGCTCGTCTGGCCGAAGATCCGGGCAGCTCGGAGTTACGTTGGCGTTTAGCTTTGACTCTGAAGAAGGTGGGGCGAATGGCCGAGGCAGACGAGCTGAGCTACGAGGCATTGGAATTGTCCCCCGACTCAGCTGATGCCCAGTCCGCGCGAGCGCACGTGCTGCGCATGCTCGACCAGCCCGGCGAGGCGCTCGAACTCTATCGCCGAGTCGTCGCGAGTAGCCCGGACAACGCCCAAGCATGGAATATGGTCGGTATCGCGGAGTTGTCGATCGGCAACCTTCCTTCCGCTCGGAAGGCTCTCGAACACGCTCGTCTTCTCGACGAACGCCTCACCCATACCCTGATCAACCAGGGCCTGGTAGCACAGGCCGCCGGCGAATATCACGCTGCGGTCGAGCTGTACGAATCCGCGGCAAGGGAGAATCCCGCGTTCCTGGACGAGCATTGGCTCGGTGTGCTGGAAGCCGACCCGTTCCAGCATTTGGCAAACGACAGTGTGATGCGGTTCGCGGGCCTGGCCTACCACCTCGCCTACTGCCGCTGGAAACTGGACCGTGCTGCCGATCCAGCTCGCCTGGGTGTCGGAGAATGAGGCGAGTCGAGTTGTCCCTCGTCGCTGAGGATCCGTCGCGATACGCGGCATGTGTGGAGGCGCTCGACAACGGCAAGATCATCATCGTTCCCACCGAACGGTGGTACATGCTGTGCGCAGACTCCACCGACGGCGCGGCCTGTAGCGCGCTGTTCGTCGGTAAAGGGCGAGACGCCGCAAAGCCGCTCGCCCTGGTGATGCCGACGAACCAATCCGTCGAAGCGCGTTTCTATCTGTCCGAACCGGCCCGTCGACTCAGCGAGAGGTTGTGGCCTGGCAACATGGCGCTCCTCCTCTCATGGCGGAACCACCGAGAAGCCAGCGGGCGATGGTGGCTGGGCTCCCATCACGCGATGGTCACCCGCGACCCTGGGATCCTGGGCAGGCTGGCTGCCGACACTCGAAATACGATTGCCACCACAGTGGTCAGCCGAAGCACCGCGCCGACCTCGACTGACCGGCAGCCGGCGCTGAGTGCCGACGATGTAGAACGTTTCATAGCCCTGACATCGCTGTCGGTGGAACTCTTTATCGACGGCGGTGATTGCCCTGTGAACCAGGGCCTGACAGTGGTGGACTGCACGTCGGTGCCGATGATCGTCAGGGAGGGCGCCGTCGCGTCCGAGACGATCAACGATCTCCTCGCACGTTCCGGCCGCACAGGTGCGGTGGAGGGGCGCACGCTTTCGACCTCCGGATCCGCCCTGGATTCGTCGGGCATCGCCGGTGTGGATATCGATGTCAGATCTTTGAACCCGCGAGACGAGAACCGGCAAGAAGCGTGAGACCCAACAACGTCGGTGCCTCGTTTCTGGACGGGTTGCGAGCGCGCCTGCAGTTACTGCGGTTGCTGCGTGTGGCGAGTCCATCATCGGTCAGCGTGCTGATCGTCGTCTGTCTCGTACAAGCAGCGCTACCCGCCGCGACCGGTATCGCTACCGGTTGGATGGTCTCCGGGTTGGCCTCCCGACCGGACAGCACAGCGGTTGCTGTGAGTGTGCTGCTGGTCGGGGTGCTGATGTGGGCATCCGAGGTAAGCGAGTCCATTGTGTCTGCCGAACGGCACTCCGTGTCTCGTCAGATCGACGCATGGCATCGCGATCATCTGGCCTGGCTGGTGTCTCGCCCGGTCGGCATCGATGTGCTCGAGCGGCCCGATGTCCAGGATGAGCTTGCCATCGGGCTGATGAAGGGACTACCCGGCTGGATCAGCTATACCCTGGGAAGTGGTGTTGTCGGCCAGCTCGTGATCGTCGGGCGCATAATCGGGGCGATCCTGGCAGCGATCGTACTGGCCTGTTTCTCCTGGCCTGTGGCGGTCGGCGCACTCGTCTGCGCACAAGTTCTGCGCATACTGACTCAGCGCGCCTGGCTGGTGCAGCACGCCATTGTGCGTGAGCTGGCGCCGGTTGCCCGCCACGCGGACTATTGGGCCGATATCGCCACCTCGCAGTGGGCGGCGAAGGAACTGCGGCTATTCGGTTTGATCGACTGGGTCGTGACGCGATATCGCGGCGTCGTGGGATCGCGAACCGATCGACTCGCTCAGGTGCGGTTGCTGATCTTACATCGCCTGGTGGCGATCTCTGTCGCGCTGATCGTCACGGCGGCAACGGGAATGTCGCTGCTGGCCCACGCGATCCTGACCGGTCGTGTTGATGCCGGCGTGCTGGCCATCTGCCTGGCAACCTTCTTGGTAGTGCTGGCTAGTAGTCGCCGGGACAACGAATCCTTCGACGTCGAATTCGCCGGGATTCCAGCCCTTGCCTCCATGGAAAGGCTGACCAGGCACACCTCGGTAGTGCCGACACACACACCGAAAGCAACGACGCTGCCGTCAGCTCCACCGCGTGTGCGCTTCGAATCGGTCGGTTTCACCTACCCGACTGCAACGCGTCCAGCGCTGCGCGATGTCGACCTAGAGATCGGTCCGGGCAAACTCGTCGCGCTGGTGGGGATCAACGGAGCCGGTAAGACCACACTCACGAAACTGCTCGGCAGCCTGTACGAGCCGACGCGGGGCCGAATCACCGTCGACGGTGTCGATCTTCGATCGCTGGATCCCGCCTACTGGCGTCACATGATCAGTGTGGTGTTCCAGGAATTCAACCGATACGAACTGCCACTGTGCGACAACATCGCACTGGGAGCAGGCCACGCGACGCCCGACCCGCACGAACTCGCCCAGGTAGCTGCGGAGGCCGGCATCGAAGACCTCGTAGCCAGGGGTTGGGACACAACTCTAGCCAGCACCTACCACGGCGGAGTGGAATTGTCGGGCGGCCAATGGCAGCGCATCGCCCTGGCCCGCGCGGCATACGCGGTGGCCGCCGGTGCTCGGCTGCTCGTATTGGACGAACCGACAGCCCATCTCGATGTCGCCGCCGAACGGGATGTCCTCGACCGCGTCCTGCGAACAGCGCGCGGTGCAGGCGTCCTGCTGATCTCGCACCGGCTCGCCACCGTCCGACACGCTGACCGGATCGTCGTATTGGACGACGGACGTATCACCGAAGCCGGTACGCATCAGCAGCTGATGGAAGCCGAGGGCACCTACGCGCACATGTACCGGCTGCAGGCCGATCGTTTCACCGACACCGAGGAGGTATTGTGAGTCGGCTGTCCACGCTGCGAACGTTCTACCGGATCGGCTACCGTAAACGGCCCATCGCCGCGTCGTCCTATGTGGGGTTGATCGCGTTGGATGTCGCGAGCATCGCAGCGTTCGGCCTGGCTCTACGCACATTCATCGACAGCGGATTACATCACCACACCGCAGCGGCAGCGGTAGCTGCCGTGACAGCGGGGGCTTGTTGGGCGGTCGCGTCCGCGAGTACGTTGCTACGCGCTAATCTCGGCTTTCTGCTCGCTGAGACTGTGAGCATCGATCTCAACAGCGAGATCCTGCACCTCGTCGGCGGAGTCGACGACCTCACGATTCTGGAAGACCCGGACTACGCCAACCGAGTCGATGTACTGCGGCGCGGCGGGGACGCGCTAGGACGTTCGGCGTGGCAGGTGCTCGAGAGTGTCGCGATCGCCTTACGGATGGTGGTGATCGTGACCGTACTCGCGCTGGTGGCCGTGTGGCTCGCAGCGCTGCTGGTGCCGTTGGCTGTCGCTATATGGTGCCAGCGCCGCGGCCAGACACATATCCGGAAGTCGACAATGGACACTGCCCAGGACACCCGGCTGGCAGAGCATCTGTTCACGATGCTCACCCAGCCGTCGTCGGGCATGGAAGTCCGGATCGCTGGTGCCGGTGACGCGCTCCGGGAGCGACAGCGGCAAACGTGGGCGCGCGCCACGCAGATCCAGACCCGGGCGCATCGACTCGCTGCGCGAATCACAACAGTCGGATGGACGGTGTTCGCAGTGGGCTACACCTTTGTCCTGCTTCGGGTGGTCACCACCACGGGAGTGGGCGATGCCATGTTGACAGTCACCCTGTTGACAATCTTGCGCAAGGACGCCGAGATCACAGTGTGGAGGATCCGCAGCATCGTCGAATCGAACCATCTGATCGATGTCTACCTGTGGCTGATCCGCCGCGAAACGGTCCAGCCAGACATCAACGGGCACTTGACGGACCGATTGCGGCGCGGAATCCTGCTGCAGGGGGTTGGATTTCGCTATCGAGGCGCCGAATCTGTGGTATTCTCGTCGATCGACCTAGCGATCCCAGCCGGAACGACACTGGCGATCGTCGGCGAACACGGCGTCGGGAAAACCACGTTGGTCAAGCTGCTCTGTGGCCTGTACGAGCCAATCCACGGCGTGATCACCGTCGACGACGTGGCACTGCACGAGAAATCCCGCCGAGCTTGGCGCGAGCGGGTCACCGGAGGGTTCCAGGACTTCGCGCGCTTTGCGTTCACGGTCAGAGAGTCCGTCGGGGTCGGCGATCTACCGAACCTGCACGACGACAAGCGCATTGAACTAGCACTGGAATATGGTGATGCCGCTGCCGTCGTCCGGACGCTACCTGAGAAACTGGACACCCAGCTAGGGACCGAGTTCGGCGGAGCCGACCTTTCGCGCGGCCAGTGGCAGCGCCTAGCGCTGAGTCGCGCGTACATGCGGACCGACCCGCTCCTGTGTGTTCTCGACGAACCGACCGCATCGCTCGACGCCCGCAGCGAACACCTCGTCTATGAACGCCAGCTCGGATTGGCCCGGGAACTATCTCACCGATCGGGGACGGTGACAGTCCTAGTGTCACACCGATTTTCCACCGTACGCGCAGCCGATCAGATCATTGTCTTGGCGGATGGCGGCATCACCGAGCGCGGAACCCACGACGAACTGCTTGCACGCGACGGACACTACGCGCGGATGTACCGGCTGCAGGCAGACAGCTATGCCGACCGTGTCTAAGGGAACTTCCGTAAGCCGTTGAGCGGCAACGGGTATCGTGTCGTCAGTGGTGATCTCGGCGGCTGACCCGGTGATGGCGGAGTTGTTCTCCGGGCTGCGGCCACCCACGTTCGCCCGTCTGATCACACAGTTGCGGCGCGCGGGCGCTGATCGGCCGCTACGCAGCCGACCCTGGGGATTGCGTTTCGAAGACCGGGTGTTGCTGGTGGCCACCTACTGACGGGCCAACCACACGATGGGTCAACTCGCGGCTGTGTTCGGGGTGCCGAAGTCGGCCGCGGCCCGGGTGATCGAGGACCTGGGACCGGTGTTGGCGCTACGCCCTCGGGCGCGGTTCCCTCGGGGTGCGGTGTTGATCGTGGACCGAACCCTGGTCCCGACTCACGATCACACGCTCGCCGTTCCGAGTAACAACTACCGGTACTCCACCAACCACCAGGTCGTCATCGACGCCGACACCGACACCGACACCGAACTCATCGTCGCGCTCGGAAAACCGTTGCCGGGCAACCGTAACGACTGCCGAGCATGGGCTGAGTCCGGTGCCGCCGATTCCTGCCGCAACGCGGTGGTGATCGCTGATGGCGGCTACCAGGGCACCGGTCTGATCAGCCCGCACCGTCGGTCACCTGGCGTCGAGCTGCCGGAATGGAAACAGGCCCACAACAAGTTTCACCGCAAGGTCGGTGCCCGTGTCGAACACGCTTTCGCCCGGATGAAGACCCGGAAGATCCTGCGCGAGGGCCGTCTACGCGGTGATGGGGTGAGTGTCGCGATGGCTGGGGTGGCGACTCTGGCCAACCTTGCCCACGTCTACTGATTCCTGGCTGGCGGACCGCTCGCCGTCACCGCCCCAGACTTTCGGGACATCCCTTACGCCACCGCGGTGCGCAGGCCGTCCTTGGACTTGAGAAGTGGTGCTGAACCAGCCCGACAGTCACCCCCCGCTGCAGGGCTCAGCGTCACGCAGGAACTCATTGCGTTCGCACGAAACTATGTGGCGCCGAACATGTCCGAATGAACCTGCACCGGGAACAATGAAGTATGCGGTCACCACTGATGGTATGGAGACCGCACGCGCTCACTCCGCCTAACGAAGGTTTGTGAATCCACCGATGTCGACACCGATGCATGACGAGATCCTGCCCCACGGCGAACGAGACGGATTCAGGCTACGGGTCGGTGCGATCATCGACCGCGGCGGAGAGATATTGCTACTGGAAGCGAACAGAACCGGGCAGGTGCGGCTTACCCGCAAGCTCCCCGGCGCCACCGTGGAACCCGGAGAATCGGTTGCCGCGGCTCTGACGCGGGGCGTCCGCGCGGAAACCGGCCTGCCCATGATCGGCATCCAGCATAACGTCGGCGACTTCGCGACTACCCGACCCCTGCCGGAAAGCCGTTGAGACGCTTGCACTTTCACCGTGCCTCACGCAGTCCGTTTGGAGCCCTGGCGCCGCCACCACAGTCGGCCTGCGAGCCCCGTCACACGGTGCTGACGATCGTCACCATAAGCGCCCGCATTCGCGCGCGGTCGAACCCAGCAATCATAAACTCCCCTGAACCCATGCGTATCCGCTGAGGGTCACAGAATTGAGCGACAACCCGATCCAGAGGCACGTTCGCACTGATAATCGCCGAGACTTCGGAAGTGCTCACTCGACTCCGCATAGCCGCCCGCAAGGAGTTCTTATCGGGGGCCGTGTCGACTGCTGACACTAATGCGCATTCGATCTACCAAGGCTCCTCCTGACCTGATATCGCCCCACTCAACGTCGAAAGCCCCTCGCTCGTAACGAGTTCGGGGGACAGCCGGAAAAGGAGACGAGCCCACTGCTCAGCCTCTGGCGCAGTGGGGGCTCGACACTCAGCGCTTACGCAGGTCGACCACTGTGGATAGCGAATGTATCCCCCTCCGGACACGCAAAGAAGGCTCCGATCATTTGATCGGAGCCTTCTTCGTCTGCAAAATGCATCGGCGAGAGGCCGCGCGGATCTCGGTTGTGCGAGACGCCCGACCGCCGACAACGACCGGACCGCTCGAACCCCAGCCGACAAGTCCCCCGCTTCTGGGCGCCGATGCACTGCCCGCAACCGCACAGATCTTCGTCGCCCACCCGCGCGAGGCATCGCCGACCTCACACCAGCAGGTTCGAACTGGTGACGCTCAGCAGCGTTGCAGAACTGGACAACAGCCCGGACCCAGACAGAAGTGCTGGCCTACCAGACTCACAGGATTTGAACCTGCGACCACCTGGGGCGAGTTCCAGTTGTCCAGAACCTACTCATCAGTTCCGAATAGTGCCCAGTACCAAGGGTTTCCGAGAAACGACTCTTCTCAACGAATCGCATGAATTCCCATTAATTCCGGTCAAACTGTGGGGTTTCTGTGGAGGCAGCCGCTGAACGTCCGGTCGACGGGCTCATCCCCGCTCGCGCGGGGAGCACGGTGAGCAGGCCGGGGCAGACGAGCAGGGCGGTGCTCAGCGCGCCGATGAGTGTGTGTCGCAGCTGACTTCCTTGTCAGGTCAGAGAGCAGGGTCGGCGTCGCGGCGTACGCGGGCGTCGTAGTCGGCACGGGCGCCGGTGCCGAGGCTGTGCAGCACCCGGTCACGGGTGAGGTGACCGCGCACGACCGCCGCAACCCGGTCGAGCAAGACCGCGGCGGCCAATTCGTAGACGCGCATCCAACCCGGCACCGCGACCAGGGTGCGCCGGTGGCGACAAGACGCGACCATGGCTTCGACGACGCGTTCGGGCTTACGGTTGGCAGCACCCCGCCGAGCTGCACACCGGCGACCAGATCGATGCGCACGACCGAGGGCAGGACCGCGGTCACGGTCACACCGGTGCCCGTGAGTTCGTCACGCACCGATTCGGTGAACCCGATGACCGCGTGTTTGGAGGCGCCAGCTCAACGGGCGACCACGCAAAACGCTCAGCTGGAAAACCCCAGCCGAGCGTTTGCATAAACTACTCGCGGCCTGAACAACTGACCACGTGTTGCGACGACCCCTAGATGTTGCGGGTCAGGACGTTGTTGACATCTGTTGATCTCGCCCTGCCATCGGTGGCAGGATGCTGACACGGGTGTTCGTGTCCCTGCCATATGCAGTGAGTCCGAGTTTGAGGGCGGACGAGGAACCAGACACCCGCCGCGCGAGATCGATACCTCAGGCCTACCTTTGTCCGCTGAGGAAGTCGACGGCGTTGTCGCCCTGCTCTCATTCGCCGCTGGTACGCGTCGGCCAACCCAACCGCAGCCTGACATCAGGCTGGTCACGGGCTTGGCGGTGTGATGTCCAGCGCGAGCGGACAAAGGATCTTCCATGCACGAATCCGAGTCATCCTCAGCTGTCCACGACTTCCAACATCGCGTCATCGATGAGTTCCGTTCGAACGCCGGCGTCGTTGGTGGTCCCTTTCAAGGCTCGCCTCTGCTTCTGCTGACTACTGTCGGCGCACGTTCCCGTCGCCGCCACACCACTCCACTGGGCTACCTCGACATCGACGGCAAACGCCTGGTCGTCGCCTCTGCCGGCGGTGCAGACCGTAATCCAGCCTGGCTGCACAATCTTCGGACCCATCCAGTGGTGAGGGTCGAGGTCGGTTCCGAAACCTACCCAGCGACCACCTCCGAATTGACTGGTGCGGTGCGTGACCGCTTCTGGGAGGCGGTAGTGCGCAAGCATGGCGGTTACGGCACCTACCAGCAGATGACAGCTCGGGTCATCCCCCTGGTGGAGATCCTTCCCCTCCCGTCTCGTCAGGGACTCGACCGCGTGCGCGGGATGGGCGACTTCATGCACGAGGTACACCAATGGCTGTCCGCCGAAATAGATCTCGTCATCGCCCAGGTCGACGCGATAATCGCAACTGCCGACGTCGTCACACCAATGACGTTGCCGCCGAGAACGTTGCATGCCGAGATGCTCGAGCGTTGCGTTACCTTATGCGGTGCGCTCGAACGACACCACATGGGAGAGGACTTCGGCGCATTTCCGATGGTGGCGGAAGCCTTTCCGGCACTGGCACCGACGCTGGAAAAACTCAGGGCCGAGCATGTCGTGGTAGCCGAGATCAACGCGTTGATCCGTGAGCTGCTCGCGGGCTATACGCCCGGAACCAGTGACCCGCGGGAGCTGCGAGTCGAGCTACACGGCCTCGACGCCCGCCTGCGCGAACACTTCGCGTTCGAGGAGCACACGATCCTCGATGCCCTCAATGCCGTTGCTGACGCACCACCTTCGCCCAACCCGCCGGCGCCTGACGCCGACTCGGGGCAGTGACGAGATGACACATCGCAACGCGCCGCTATCGGTCGAGGGCCGTCGGCGTCTGGTCCAACGCTGCCAGAACCGCCCGATCGCGCACGTCGCGGCAGAGATGGGGATCTCGCGCGCCTGTGCTTCGAAGTGGGTCAACCGCCACCGGCGGCATGGCGATCTCGGCCTGTTCGATCGGTCTTCGACTCCCCATCGGCAGCCCACAGCCACCGATGCTGCGGTCGTCGTCAGGATCGAGGATCTCCGCCGCACATTCAAGTGGGCGGCCGCCAGGATCGCTTTCGAGCTACAGGTCGAAGGCATCGCTATAAGTCGCCGGACAGTGTCGCGGCACCTTGCCGCCTTGGGCCTGAATCGCCGACGGTTCATCGATCCCGATGGCGCGGCTAACCGGCAACCCCGCAGGATCGTTGCCCGACGCCCCGGCCACATGATCCACGTCGACGTGAAGAAGGTGGGGCGAATCCGCGACGGCGGAGGTTGGCGAGCCCATGGGCGCGGCAGCGAAGAGGCGAAAGATGCCAACCGGCACAAGCGAACGAAAGGTCGGGGTGGCTACGTCTATCTCCACTCCGCCGTAGATGGACACACCCGCCTCGCCTACACCGAAGCACTCGACAACGAGAAAGCGGTCACGGCGGTTGCGTTCCTTCATCGGGCACGAATCTGGTTCGCCGCACACGGAATCACACGAATCGAGCGCGTCGTCACCGACAACGGAGCGTGCTACCGCGCAGGCGCCTTCGCCCGTGCACTTCTCGGATCACGGCACCAGCGAATCGCGCCCTATACGCCGCGCCATAACGGCAAGGTCGAGAGATACAACAGGATCATCTCTGAAGAGTTCCTCTACGCCCGCACCTGGACATCAGAGAAGCAACGCGCCGACGCCCTGGCAGTGTGGAATATCCACTACAACTACCACCGGCCCCACGGTGCCGTTGGCGGCCAGCCCCCGGCGGCCAGTGTCCAGCATGGCGTCACCAACGTCACGGCCTCATACACCTAGAAATCGCCGTTGCGGCGCGCCACACAGGCGCGCGGACGGCCTCGCGTAGATCAGGATGTGTCCTGTGGCCTCACCCGAGTTCGAGGGAAGTGACACCGAAAACCCTGTCCTGGAGATGGTTTCGGACGCCACCGGTGTACATGCGCGCAGTCTCGAACGTGGGTGTCAGGCCTGCCGTCTCGGCCAGTAGCACCGCCGGTTCGTTACCCAGTGGCACATCAACCGCCAGTGACGCGCCATCCGAGGCTCGCGCGCACGCAGCGAGCAATTGCCGCGCGTCGTCGACCGTGTCGGCGAACAGCGGGCCGACCCGCCAACCGTCGCGGGCGGGGCGGACAGTGCAGAATCCAGTGAGGGTCGCGTCGACGATCCGCAGGAAGGTGCGGTGTGTCGGCTCGGTCAGCCAACGCGCCAGAAACATGGGCCGGGCCGCGGGAACGCAACGCGCATCGTAGGCCAGCACATCACCCACCTCATCGGGGAGCAGGACGCGAACGGCCCCGTCCGGTGCGGGCAAGGTCGCGACACCGCCGAAACGCGCACTACGATAGGCGAGTTCGAATCCGCTGCGGCGATAGTTGTTCTGCTGGTCCACGACCCCGTCGAGCCCGACCACACGGCCACCCGCGTGGGTGAGCCCCTTTCGCCACGTGGCAATCCCGAAGCCACGTCCGCGCAGATCGGGTCGGACCAGGTAGAAGCCGAGGAAGGCATAGGTGTCGCCGTAGTTCACCACCGAGATCGCCGTGGCGGGCTCCCCGTCCACCCGCCCGAGGAAGAATCCGTGCGGATCCTGGGCGAAGAACGCGCCGCGATCAGCCTCCCCCGGATTCCATCCTTCGGCCGCGGCCCACTCGACGACGGTGGCCCACTCGTCCGGCGTGGCCCGGGTGATGACGAGATCTGCGGGGTGCACAGGAGTTGGCATAGCCTCCACGGTAGCTGCGGGCTCGCCGCGTATCGGCGGGAGCGCCACCACCGGAGGCGCTCCCGACAGGCAACATCATGGATTCTGTATTCACTTTCGAGACATCCCCGAGCAACATCGGGAACGCGGCTTCCCGATCGAGAAGCCACATCCAAGTCGCCGTTTCGGACCCGGGTTCAGGGCGAACCAGCCACCGCAGGCCGGTGCGGGAGCATGCCCTGGTGTGGTCGAGTGGCAGGCCGCAACGCGTGCGCACCTGGAGCGGCTCGACGGGTTGGTCGGGCAGTATCGCGAGCGGCGTGTGGCGGGCACCGCCCATCCGGTGACGGATTTTCTGTTCACCTAATGGCGTACGGAGTGCCCGCGGTCCGAAGCCTGCGCGGTCAACACGACCAACACCCGATCCCAGGTGCCGTCGGCGGCATAACGGCGGCGCCGACGCCGACAGCAGCGCCGGGGTGTTCGGCATTGATCTGCTCCGACACCGCCAGCGCGGCGGGTTCGTCGAGGTCGGACACCACTACCTCGGCGCCCGCCGCGGCGAGTGGAGGGTTGAGCCTCGACGACCTCGACACTCCATGGATCGCCTCCCCCGCAGCCTCGACAATCTTCGCGGTTTCGTCCACATTCAACCGCAAGAGCGTGCGCGTCGAGTTCGTCGAAAGCAGCACCCAGTTGGCCATCTCCTCGAGAGCGGGTCGGTTGCGTCCTTGTCGGAAGCCTTGCCGGTGAAGATGTGTTCGACGTCGATCTCGTCGAGTCGACGAATAATGTTCTGGTCCACGGTCGAGACCCTGATGTAGACGATGCGCACCCCGCCGCTGACCGCTGTGCGTCACGTCCCACGCCTGCTGCCCGTTCCACCTGCGACCGCAATATGGCTCGGTCCGCCAGCGGGCAGTTACCCGCCGACGGACCGCGCCACAACCGCGGTCAGACGTAGGTGAAGGGCAGTGCGTTGCTGGTACCGTTCAGCTCCACTTTGACGGTGACATCCACCGTGCCTGTACCCGTCGGGGAGATGGCCGTGATCTGGGTGTCGGAGTCGATGGTGAATGTGGTCGCCGTCGTACCGAACCGAACAGTCAGAGGACCGACATTGGCGAACCCGGATCCGGTGATCACCACAGTACTGAAAGTCGTCGCTGGGCCGGTATTGGGTGTGAGGGTGGTGAGTACTGCTGCCATGTTTCGACTCCAAGTCGAAGAGAGTGAAAAGGGTTGTCCTGCAACGGATATCGATCTTGTGATGACAGCCGTCCCACTCAGTAGGCCTCCGGCGGCAGTGCTTCGTCAAGCGATCCGGAGTGCATTTTTGGTACGGTTTCGTCACGGTTTCGACCTGGTGATTCGCGGCATGTTCGCGGGCATCCACACACGACGAGCCGGGGCCCGACACCTGCTCGCGCGGAAGATCTCGACCGGCCTCCAACACCAGTGCAGTGGCCGGAACGAATTGCCTGACTCGACGTGCGTTCCGAGTTCGGCTATATCGGTGACCTACTTTCACGTGCGTTCTCCAGGTACTGCATCACCCAGCCTGCGCTGGCGCCGTGGACGATCACGGACAGAACGATCGTGAACGCTGCGATCGCCCAGAGCGCACCAGCTTCCGAGCGGAGGTCCGCCTGGGTCAGGCCGTAGGCGAGATAGTAGATCGAACCGATTCCACGGACGCCGAACAAGGCCGTGATGACGCGCTCCCTGGGCCTCATCTCGGCACATCGCTGCAGTGCAAGCCACCCTGCGACAGGCCGAACAACGAAGACCAGGAGCATACCGACCGCGGCTCCCTGCCATGAAAGAGCGGCGAGCAGGCCCGTGGTGAGTGCTGCTCCGAGCAGCAGTAGTACGACCAGGGTGAGAACGTGTTCCAACTGTTCGACCAGACTGTGCATCTGTTCGTGGTATTCGCTGCCGCGCTCGATACGTCGAATAGCGATCGCGCACGCGAACACCGCGAGAAATCCATAGCCGCCGACGAGTTCGGTGAGCCCGTAGACGGCGAACACCGCGGCCAAGGCGACGATCGGTTCCCCGCGATCGGCGAGGCGTGCGTCCTTGATGGGGAATCGGAACAAACCACGACCGAGCAAACTTCCGACGATTCCGCCGACGAGGGCACCGACGGCGATCTTACCGATGAGTTCCCAGGTGAACCAGCCGACGATCCAGGTCTGGACCGAGCCTTTGGTCGCGAGAAATATCGCCAGATAAACGAACGGGAAGGCCAGGGCGTCATTGATGCCCGCTTCCGAAGTGAGCGCGAAACGGACTTCGTCGTCCTCCTCGGCTGAGTCGGCACCGCCGGGCGTCGGGCCCTCGACCTGCAGATCCGAGGCAAGCACCGGGTCTGTGGGTGCCAGCGCAGCTGCCAGCAGAGCTGCCGCGGCAGGAGTCAGCGCTGCCGCCCACCATCCGAACACCGCAACCGCTGCGATGCACAACGGCATGGTGATCAGCAGCAGGCGCCAGGTCGAGCCCCAGGTGCGCCACTGTAGGGGCCGGTCGATCGCGAGCCCGACTCCCATCAAGGCCACGATCACACACAGCTCCGCGAGATGCTCGATCACGGCGGGATGAGACAAGGGCGACACCGCTCGCAGGCCGCTGGGTCCGATCACGAGTCCACCGATAGCTCCGACTCCCAACATGAGCATCGGCGCCGTGATTGCCCGATCTTTGAAGAGGCGAGGAAGCGTCGCAGCCAACAGCAGTGCGATTCCGGCTGCAAGGTATAGGCGTTCGATATTGAAAGTGGTCATCGTTGTAGCTGCATCATCACGCAAGTTACCTATTATTCGGAGATAACCCGGATCTACCCGGTCGACGCGGTCCGAAACGACATCGAGGTTCTCTCCCGCAACCAACGCCGCGGTGCGTTGTCCTCAGCGGCTCGGACCGACCTGCCGACACCGAGCCCGAAGTGCAGGACCACGATCACAGAGTGAGGTGGCCACCCCTGGTACTGACTGGCTTCGCGAGCAGGCTGATCGTGTTGCCTGCCGACAGCGCGTACACCACGGCGGGTGAACAGGGTGCAGGGACGATCTATCGCACAAGCCAGCAACACCGTTTCGGATTCTCACACCGCTGAGTTGGTCTCGATCTGGCGAGTCGGCAGACACACTCAACCTGCAGGGTGCCCTCGTTGATCACCCTGCAGGTCGTGATCCGCGTACCGCTAGTACCAATACTTCCGGCCGCCGACCATACGCCCGGTTCTACCGAGCACGAAGAGGATCACTCCGATGACGATAAGGACGATTCCGATCGTCCAGAGGATCGAGATCCCGGTCAGGAAGCCGATTAACAACAATATCAATCCGAGCACGATCATGGTCGTACCTCATTTCACAGAACCTGGAGCGAGAACGCTGCCAGGTAACTCCATTAAACACGCATACCCCAACGTTCGGAAGACGACGCTTTGCGACCGACGCTGCGCCGTGCAGTGGTCGGCGAACTGCTTCGAGCTCGTATTGGGCGGATAATCAGTTCACCGCGTATCGGCACGGCCACCGTCATGGGAACCGACCGTGTCAGGCCTCCCCCACCGGATGCGTCACCTCACCACCAAACGTCTGCTGGGTTAGTTGGTGTGCGTAATGGTCGAATCGCCCTTCGGATACCAGTGCTATCCCCACATAGGGATGCACTAACAGTTGCATGATGCTCCAGGCGCGCAAAGCGCACATGGAGTTCAAACGCGTTATAGCGCTCTATCTTGTGATCTGGTGCACCTGCAGCGAGGATCGCGCGGACGTCGGCCAAGGACTCGATTAGTTTGCGGAGTTCAATGTCGGTCAGCCTCTCGATCTTCGGAAGGTTGTTCAGCTCAACCTCCGCGGCCGCCTTTTCCGCCTGAGCCGAATTCAGCACCTCAACGACCGCCTGAGGATCGACCCCGACTTCGATCGCCGCGAGATGACGCCCGATCTTCATCTGCGCATGTCCGATGCGTTGGCGCTGACGGCGAGTATCGATGCCGTCGTCGTTCGGAGCATCCACGAATACCGCAACGGTAGTGTCCAGATTCTTCCGATCGAACAGGGTCGCGAGCCAGCCGTCGAGAGGTTCGAAGGGGTGCGACTCACGCAGATTCACCGTCCGGGAATGCTCGTGCTGAGTCGCACTGCCAGGAGCCGAACTCCGTGCGCGGCAACGATAGTAGACGGCTCCCCGCAGCACTTCGGCCTGCATCTTGCGGCCGCAGGCACTGCAGTAGATCCGCCCGCGCAACAGGTAGATACCACCGGAACGAATTGGCCTGGCCCGCTCGAGCTGGCTGCGGGCACGGTTACTCATCCCTGCCCGCTTGCGGCGCAGAAGCGTTGCCTCAGTGAGGGTCTCGACCGAGACGATCGCCGGATGAGCGGGACCTGACGATGCGTTCGGAGGGCGAGCGTTTGAACCGGACGGCATGCCCTGCGGCGACGTCGTCGGGATCCAACAACTCTTCGCGTTTGCTCCAACGCCCGAAGATCGCGCAGCCCGTGCAGCGCGGATTCTGCAGAATCGCTGCAACCGTAGAGCCCTTTCCGTCGAGGTCGAGAACGCCGTGGCCAAACACCCGGCCGTCGCCCAGGTCGCCGTGATCGGCATTCCGACCACGACTGGGACGAACGCGTGCACGCGGTGGTCGTCCTGGCGCCCGGACAGACCGCGGCCGAGGCGGACATCCGCGAGTTCTTCGAGGTCAGCCGGGGCGATCACCTGCCTCGGCTGACCTCGCAGAGCTACGATGACGACCGCAGACCTGTGACTCGACATCTGCCGAGGGAACGCACGCTCGGTCCGCCGGGGCGACAAGTCGGCACAGCTCAGGAGGTACTTATGCGTGCGACGGTGGTCAGCAAGGGCGAATTCCGGGTCGAGGACCTGCCCGCGCCGGAACCCGGGCCGGGGCAGGTGCTCGTCTCCGTGACCCGCTGCGGCATCTGTGGCTCGGATCTGCACGCGCGGTTGCACTGCGACGAACTCGCCGACCTGGCCGGCGCCACCGGCTACAGCGGCTTCATGCGTTCGGACCAGCGGATCGTCCTCGGGCACGAATTCACCGGCGAGATCGCCGAGTACGGCCCGCGCACCCACCGGCGCTGGAAGCCGGGCACACCGGTGGTCGCGATGCCGATTCTGCGCAAGGATCGCGAACCAGAGCTCACAGGGCTGTCCGCGAACGCCCCCGGCGGGTACGCAGAGCAGGTGCTGACGCAGGAGTCGGTGACCTTCGAGGTCCCCAACGGACTCGCGCCGGAGCTCGCCGCACTCACCGAACCGATGGCAGTCGGGTGGCACGCCGTCCGCAAGAGCCGGATCGACAAGGGACAGACCGCGTTCGTCATCGGCTGCGGGCCCATCGGGCTGGCCGTCATCACCATGCTGAAGGCCGCGGCTGTGCGCACCGTGGTCGCGAGCGATTTCTCGCCGCGCCGCCGGGAACTGGCCCGCGCATGCGGCGCCGACGTCGTGGTCGACCCGACCACCCAATCCGCCTGGGACGCGGCGCCGAGGCCGCCCCGCATCACCGGCGCCGCAGATTTGCTGAACCTGGGCTTCGACGTCATGGAACGCGTGCGCCGCATCCCCAAAGTCCCGTGGTGGTACCTGTTTCGCGCCGCACACACGCTCGATCGTGGCCCGGCCGGCCCGGTCGTCTTCGAATGCGTCGGAGTACCCGGCATCATCGACCAGATCCTCACCGCGGCACCGCCGTCGACCCGTGTCGTGGTCGTGGGGGTGTGCATGCAGCAGGACGTGTTCCACCCCGCCAACGCCATCAACAAGGAGATCGAGCTGCGGTTCGTCCTCGGCTACGACCCCGGCGAATTCCGCGACACCCTGCACATGATCGCCGACGGCACCGTCGATCCCAGCCCGCTGATCACCGGAACGGTCGGGCTCAACGGCGTCGACGCGGCCTTCGCCGCGCTGGGGTCCCCGGACCACCACGCCAAGATCCTGATCGATCCGCGCAGCGACAAAGTTACGCCCTGAGGCGCGTCGGCGGGGTTTGCATCGTCTGCGAGATGGCCTATCGGCAGTTCGATTGTGCTGCAAGCCCGGCGAAACGGTCCGTGAGCCATCGCACCCTGTCCGGGTCGATTGAACGACCGGCGCAGCCAGACAAGGACCGCATGGGATCGCACGGATGCCCGCGCGCGGACGCCGCGTCGGGTCGTGCCCCCGTCTGATCAGTTAGTTATCGTCACTCCGGCGACGCGGACGTGACCGGCAGGTTCAGGAATCGGACGATCGGGGGCATACCCCCGCCGCGGCACTGTCGGCACTATGGTGAAAGGCAACCATTCGATGGATCGGCGGGCGCTGCGCAAGGCCCGGCAGGACCTCGACAAACGATAGGTCCGGGCCGAGCAGTGGCGAATGCAGTCGTCGCCGTCAGCCACGAGTCCGGCGGTCGGGCAGCACCTCCCGCGCGATGCGTTCGAACTCGTCGAGTTGTGAACGGACCGGCCAGTCCAGGACGAAATCTGTCATCCCTACCGCGCCGAAACGGTCGAAGATCTCCTCGTAGGTGTGTCGACCCCAGCGCGGATCCCACGGCCCGAAAATCGTGTATGACCGGCGGATCATCGCCGGATCGCGGCCGGCTGCTTCGGCGAGGTGGTCGATTCTGTGGGTCTGCTCCGCCGTAGCCTGCAGGGTCTGGATATCGGAGGCGCCGGGCGGACCATGGGTGTTCCACACGTCCGCGGTCGCTGCTGCCACCCGGAGCACCGTGGGTGACTGACCTCCCACGATGAGCGGCAACCGCGGTGACTGCCACGAACCAGGAGCTGTGGGGACCTCTTGTGCCCAGAGCTCGTCTCCGGTGTAGCTGAACGTCTCCTCGCGCGCGTACAGCAGGCCGTCGACGATCGCCACATAGTCGGTGAACCGGCGCATCCGCTACCCGGGCGGCCAAGGATGTTCGCCCACGCTGTGGTGGTCCCACGCGAACAGCCCAGCGCCGACCCCTAGTTCGAAGCGACCGTGGGAGGCGTGGTCGATCGTGATGGCTTGTTGGGCCAGTTGTGACGGTGGGCGCAGGATCTGGTTCGCGACAAGCATCCCGAGGCGGATTCGCCGGGTGCTCACCGCTGCGGCAGCCAGCACCGCCCAGCTGTCGAACCACCGTCCCCGGCGATCCCGTAGATCGCCGCTGTGGTCGGGCAGGAAGACCTGATCGAATCCCAACTCTTCGAGCCAGCGGATCCGTTCGAGCAGAACGGGAAAAGTCTCGTCCGGATACAGCATGACTCCGAACCGGGACTCGTGCTGGGACGGGCCGACTGTCACTGGCAGTCCAACCGCCGTCCATCACCAGCACCGAGCCGGTGAAGAATCCCGCTTCCTTTGTCGCGAGGTAGGCGACCGAGGAGGCCGCTTCCTCGGCAGTGGCGATACGGCCCAGTGGATGTAGTGAACGGAACATCGCCGCAGTGTCCTCGTCCGCTCCGACCGAGGACCGGTACATCGGCGTATCCACCGACGCGAACGCCACCGCGTTGATCCGGATATTCTGCGTGGCATATTCGAGAGCCGCGGCCTTCGTCAGCCCGATCACGCCGTGTTTGCCCGCGACGTAGGCGCTGATACCTGCGCCGAATCCCACGACGCCCAGCTGTGAGGCGTTATTGATGATGACGCCGCCGCCACGTCGCTGCATGGCGATGATCTCGTGGCGCATCGACAGGAAGGTGCTGGTCAGCACGGTGTTGACGTCGGCAGTCCATGTGCTGGGGTTCTGCTCGGCGACAAATCCCATCGTGCCGAGTGCCCCCGCGTTGTTGAACGCGATATCCAGCCCGCCGAACTGGTCTACCGCAGTGGCGACAGCATTTTCCAGATCGCTGTCCACTGTGACGTCGGTAGCGATGCTGACAGCCTTACCGCCGAGTTCGGCGATTTCGGCACAAACCCTGTCCAGCTGGTCGATTCGCCGGGCCGCCAGCACGACGCCGGCTCCGCGCGCGGCGAGGATATTCGCCGCAGCTTCACCGATACCCGAGTTGGCTCCGGTCACCAGAGCGACCTTGCCGTGGAGATTGCCTACGGTCATTGGCTTCCTTTCTGTATCGGGCGCTCGACCGGAACGCCGAGCAACGATCCGTACTCGGCCCACGATCCGTCGTAGTTCTTGATGTTGTCGTGGCCGAGCAATTCCCGGAGTACGAACCAGGTGTGGGCTGAGCGAGCACCGACCCAGCAGTAGGTGATCACGCCGGCCTCGACGTCGAGCGCGGCGAACTGCGCGGCCAGTTCGTCGTCGGATTTGAAGGTGTCGTCGGGATTCACGACCATGTCCCATGGCAGATTGATCGCTCCCGGAATATGTCCCGACCGTTGGGCGACCTCGTGCGGGCTGTTGCCCGGGGCGAAGGCAGGTCCGGCGAAGGCGGGCGCGAACAGCAGGCCGCTGTACTCGTCCGGTGTTCGGACGTCGACGATGCTCGTCGCACCGATCGCGGCGAGGACGTCGTCGCGTCCGGCACGCACAGACGAGTCCGGCGTCGGCACCTGATAGACCGCTGGGTGAGGTGCGAACGTGTCCGTGGCCAGCGGGCGTTTCTCCAACTCCCACTTGCGGCGACCGCCGTCGAGGAGCTTCACCGACCGGTGTCGGTAGTGGGTGAAGTACCAATAGACCAGCGCCGCCAGCAGATTGGAGGCCACGGAATAGATGACAACGGTGTCGTCGTTGCTGATCCCTTTCGCGGACAGCAAGTCAGCGAATTCGCGCGGGCCGATCAGGCCCAGCGTCAGATCATCCTGAAACTCTGACCAACCGATCCATACCGCCCCCGGCACGTGGCCGTGCAGATAGTCAGCCTGCTCGTTGCCGGTTTCGATGAACACCAGACCGGGTGTGCCGAGATTGTCCTCGGCCCAGGCGCCACTCACCAGCACGGTTGCGCGCCCACTGACCTTCGATGATCCGCTCATGCCACAGCCACTTTCGAGTCGTCGACGTCGGTGGCCAGGCGATCGCGGTACCACGCCACTCCGCTCAGGGCGATTCCGGCGACGGTGACGGCCGCTGCGACCAGATACACCGATCGAAGACCGCTGCTGTCGATGACCCGCCCGCCGAGCCAGCCCGCGAAGGCGGCCGCGAGCTGGTAGGCCGACGCGTTCACCGCCATGGCCAGGGTCGGCGCCGCCGCCGCGGTGCTCAGCACCCGTGACTGCATCCCGGGAATCACCGAGAAGCCCAGAGCGCCGAGGACGAACACCATCACCGCGATGAGCACAACGTTGGTGCTGACCAGCCACATGAGAACGAGCGCTGCGGTCAACAGGGTCAGCAACCCGATCTGCGACGGCATCAGGGCCCGGTCCGACAGGCGGCCGCCGATGAGATTGCCCACGGTCGCGCCGACACCGTAGACCAGCAGCCAGCCGGCGACCGAGCCACCGGTGAAGCCGCTGACATCGGTCAGCAGCGGCGAGAAATAGGTGAACACCATCAGCACTCCGGCATTGGCGATCGCGGTGATCGCGATCGCCAATTGCACATCACGACTGCGGAATACCCGCATCTCGGCCACTGCGGACTCGCCTGCGTTCGCCACCGCGGGGACCAGCCGGACCACCAGCAGTAATCCGAGCGCGCAGACCGCGGCGACCGCGGCGAAGGTGGCACGCCATCCGTACTGGGATCCGATGAAAGTGCCCAGTGGCGCGCCAAGGATCATCGCCATGTTCATGCCGAAGACCAGCTTCGACACCGTCGAGGCCTGCTTGCCTTCCGGCGCTGTCGACACCGCGGTGACGATCGCGTTGGCGAAGAAGGTCGATGTCACCAGCGCGGTGAGGATCCGGGCTGCGAACAGGGCCTCGTAGGCGGGTGCGAGCGCGGAGGCGATATTGCCCACCACGGCGACCACCAGCAGTGTCACCATCAGGGGCTTGCGGGGAAACCGCGTGGTGAGCGCGGTCAGCGTCGGCCCACCGATGATCATTCCGATGGCGTAGGCCGTGACAAGGAGTCCCGCGGCCGGGATGGACACGTCCAGATCGGAGGCGACATCGGGCAGGATCCCCGCGATGACGAACTCACCGGTGGTGATGCCGAAGACGCACAATACAAGTGATGCGAGACTCAACCGCATGATTCTCTTCTCTGTCCGAGTAGGAATTGGTCGATGGACAACGACCCGGCGCTAGGGCATCGGCGCTGGGATGGGCGCCACCCGGAACGGCGAACGCGCCGGATCACGGGGAAACACCTGCTGCAGCTCACCGCGCCCCGCCGCGACGATCAGCAGGTCGTGGTTCGCGGCGAGGTCGGCGAGATCGCGGCCGTCGGCCGGTCGGCTCTGCATCACGGTCCGGCCGCGCCCGATCACCGATTCGAGCAGCCCGGCCAGATACATCCGGAAGTCGACGGAGCTGGCCGGTCGCGGCAACGCGCCCCGAAGGGCAAGTGATTGTTCAGCGTCGATTCGCATGTGCATCCACGCGTTGTCGAATTCGCTCGACGACCAATCAGTGATGCCGAGCGAATTTTCCCGTTCCCTGGTGGATCCGAAGCGGGTGACGAAATTCAGCGGCGGGCCGCTTCGGATCTCGTCCGGATTCTGGCGTGCATACAGGGTCGCTTCGATTTCGAGTTGTTGCAGCCTGAGCATGAGATGCAGACCGGATATGCCTGCCCCGACAATTCCGATCGACCTACCCATATCAGATCACTTCGACACGTTGCAGGTGCCGATTCGTCGGCCCACTGAACGCGTTTCGTCCGTGCACGAGCGAGAAGTTGTCGGCGATGAGGATATCGCCTTTCTGCCAGGCGTGGTCGTAGCAGTATTCGCGGCGGTGCAAGCGCTCGGACAGCTCCTTCACGAAGAGCTCCTGCGCATCATTCTCGACACCGTCCACGGTGACCGAGACTGGGTTCTTATAGACGTTCCCATCCAGCGGTTCAGCGAAACGAAGCACCGGAAGGCCGGTCGCCGGATGCTGCGAGACAAGGTGCTCGGTGACCTCGCCCCCGTAATGTGCCAGCTTCTCTGTCGAGTAGGTCAGGCTGATCTTCGACCACACGTTTCGAGTCGCATCGTCGACATCTCGATACACGGCGGTGGTGTCGCAGAATACGGTTTCACCACCGGCATCTGGAGTCGCATCCAGACACTGGAAGAAGAACCATCGTGGATCCGATTCCACGAAGGCGCCGTCCCAATGGAACGGCACATCGCCGCTTGCGAAGAGATAGTTCTTCGGGTCGTCCTGAACGACGAGGTCGACGACTTCGCCGACCTCCCATTCGAGCACATCGCCCCAACGTCGGAAGTAGTCGGCGAATTCCTGTGTTTCCAGCAACGAGAAGCCGCGTAGCACCAGCACACGCGACTCCACGGCCCATCGGGCCAAGGTCTCGACCGGAATGTCGGAGATCTGCGCGTCACCGGATGCCTCGATCACGCGACCGAATGGTCGCAGAGGGTTGTGTGAGACCTTCATGCCGAAAGTTCCTCCTTGGGATCCGCAGCGATCTGCGGTGCGACGAAATGACTCGGGCGGTTGTGCCGCGAGACCATGGTCGCCCCGAGTTCTTCTGCTTTCCAACGCTTTACGAGTCAGCGGTGGACGCCGTCATCGAGCACGACACCGTGCCACGGGGTGAGCCAACTGTCGCTTGTTCCCACCAGGTGCAGCCCGAACTTCTCCGAATGCGGCGGCTGCGGGTGAATCGACAACCGGAGCGCATCGGGGAAGTGTTCCGACACCACGCGACTCCATGCATTACTACGCCGAATGGTCTGATAGGCACTTGCCTTCGATTGATTGCGAATCTTCGTTTTCGAGACATCGCCCTCGCACGCACTCATCGCATCCTCGAACATGAAGCGATGAATACCATCGAAGAGTGCGCGCGTAGCAGCGTCGGTGCGAATGCTTTCCTTCAATTCTTCGAGCGAGTCGGAGTAGTCACACTCGAGCACGTCGCGCAGCTTCGGGTAGTCCTGGCTACCAAAAGCATCGTCCAATCCGAACATATCCAGCGACATCCACCCCGCAGTGGCGACAAGCTTCTCGATTTCATCGCGATATTCGGTCACAAGAATGTCGGATACACCGACCACGTCGCCGAATACATGACCGTCCGAACAAATAGTGATACGTGCTCCCGGCGAATAGAAGTGGCCGACGTAGTCACACAGCGACTGTAAGAATCCGAGTGCTATGTTCTCCCCCAGATCCGGAGTCGACCCCAGCACCTTACTCCGATTCGGCGACTTCGCCGGAAACGCTGGTATCACAAAATGAATGGGCTCGTTGCGCGAAATGTCGGTCTCCACAGACATGGCAGCAGCCACTCTCCAAACTCAAAATCCCCCCCAGTACGCCGGGAGATACCTGTGATTCTCGGTCCCCGTTGACCCGATTCGAACCGCTTACCGCACAGCCTGCGTTCGATCCGGTGGTCGGCATCTCATGATGTCCGACCTTCCGTATCAACAGCCTGCCAGGCGGGCACACCGACCAGCAATGGCGCAACGATTAGAATCGGTGTAATTTGATAATGTGTCGATTATTGATCAATCCGAGCTCCGTCTGGCCAGCATCGACGATCCGACCGCTCATCAGCTGCGACTGCTGCTGACCCTTGCCGAGGAACTTCACTTCGGTCGCGCCGCGCGTCGGCTGTATCTGACCCAACCCGCCCTCAGTCAGCAGATCCGCTCCCTCGAGGAGCGCCTCGGCGTCGCACTGTTCCATCGTTCCAGCCGCCGGGTCGAACTGACCGCCGCTGGGCGCGCTGTGTTGCCCGCGGCCCGCAGCGCGGTGGATGCCGCCGATGAGCTGCGCAATATCGCACGTCGCATGACCTCTGGCTCCGAACGTCTTCGGCTCGGGGTGTGCGAGAGCTTCACCGCGCTGGATTCGACCCGCAGCATCATCGCGGCGCTGACCGAACTGCACCCCGATCTCGGTCCGGACGTTCGAGTGCTGGATCGATTCAGCGATCAACTCCTGGCCTTGCAATCGGGTGAGATCGACGCGGCCTTCGCTCATTTTCCGGTGCCCAACGACCTGCACTGCGAACCACTTGCTGTCGAACCACGTCTGGCGTGCATCGCGAGCTCCGATCCGCTGACCGAGCGTTCGTCACTAGAGCTGACCGATCTCGCCGAGCATCGGGTGATCAGCCTGGTATCACCGACGTTCCGAGCAGGCCACGACTTCTGGTCGGTGAATCCGCGCCCGGACGGCTCCCAGGTCCGCTATGCCGCACACCCGGGCTCGAGCTTCGAGTCGCTGCTGTCCACCGTCTCGCTCGGCGGCACGGTCGCCTTCGTTCCAGCAGTCGCCGCCGATCTCTACCCCCGACCCGACCTGCGCTACCTCGATGTCGAAGACCTCACCGAATGCACCTTCGGCATCGCCTGGCACCCGGGCAATCCGGTGCCGACGAAGTTGGCCATCCTGAAAGAGGTCGTCAACAATTATCGGCAGGGTCGCGCCACCCGAGCGGATGCAACCGAGCAGGCGAAGGTAGCTGCGGACGCCACGTAATGTGTTGAGGTACAAGGGTTTTGATTGGGGGTCCATGCCACAAGAGCAGCAGCCGGCCTGGACGAGACTGCCGTTGGCGCAGCGCTTCGCGAGCGCGCTGATCGATCTCGACGGAGTCGTCTATCACGGCACAACGCCCGTGGCCGGCGCCGTGGCCTGTATATGTTGGGGCTCAGCACGATTGGATAAAAGTCGGTCGCACATGATTGCCATCTATGCGGATCCGACCGGCGCCACCGGAGGCCGCGGCAAGGCACTCCCACCATCGGCGCCCAGTCATTTGCCCCACGAATCCGGATACGGCCAACGTCCACCCGACAACAAGCTCGCCGAAGCCATGCGCGACATCGCCGTCCTACCCAACGTCCTCGACACCAACCCGGTCAACAACGTCGCTTGCGGCAATCGATCGACCGCGGCACTCTTCCTGCGCCTCGGGGGCTGCGCGTCGGCGTGTCCCGGATCCGTGCAGGACCGAGCCGTCGGCACATCTCGCACGTGCGCGCCTGTGCTGCCTACCGGAGCAGCGGGCGTGCACCACCGGCGCCGGCGGGCTCCGAAGGCGATCTGTCATCAAGCAAGGTGAGAGGTAAGAACACGAGCGCTGTGACTCCGCCGTTGTCCGACTCGGTGAGTCGAACCTTGATCTCGTTGCGGCCGGCGAGGATCGAGACCACGATCAACCCCATGCGCGCATCGCTGGAAAGGTGCATGATGCCGAAATCCGGTGCGCTGTCGAGAATTCGATTGATTCGGTTCAGTTCCCGCCGGGACAGTCCCCGCCCTTGGTCGGCGACCTCGACGACGGCGCCACCTTCGACAAGTCCGCCCGAGACCGTGACGGGTGCGGTCGTGGATGAGAAGTAGGTGGCGTTCTCGACCAGCTCGGCAAGCAAGTGGATGATGTCGGCGACGACGCCGCCGTTGACCGAGACATCAGGGAAACGGTTGACTGTGACGCGCGTGTAGTCCTTGGACTCGGTGATCGCCCCCTGCACGACGTCGCTGAGCGGCACCGGATATCGCCACTGCCGTCCGGGACGTTCACCGCCGAGAATGATCAGGTTCTCGGCGTTGCGGCGTTCGCGAGTGGCCAGATGGTCGAGTTTGAACAGCAGCTCCATCTTGTCCGGGTCCTCCTCGTGAGCTTCCGCGGCGTCCAGAACTTCCAGCTGGCGAGACGCCATGGCTTGGCTGCGGTGTGCGAGGTTCAAGAAGATCGCGTTCACCGCGCCGCGGGTCCGGGCTTCGGCCATCGCCGCGGACACCGCCGCGCGCTGTGCGGTGTCGAAAGCCTGTGCCAACTGCCCGATTTCATCGTCACCGAAGTCGGATAGAGGTAGAGCCGAGGTCAGATCGATCGCCTCACCAGCACTGATCCGGGACATGATCGCAGGCAGCTCGGTGTCCGCGACGGCCAACGTGTGCAGTCGTAGGCGTCGGAGTCGTCGAACGAGTCCGCTCGCCAACCATGAGGTCAGAACGAAAGTCACGGCGGCGATGATCAGCGCTGCGAGCACGGTCAGGGCGGAGGTGCGCACGGCGTTGTCCGCGATGTCTGTCGCTCGCTGTTGGACACCGGCGAAGTTGGTGCGCCACAGCGTCAACAGGCCGTTCACCATCAGTCCCAGAATCTGCTGTGCCACCGCGGAATCGGTGGGCAGCGGTTCGGTGGGGTCGTCGCGGTCCGACGGGGCGGGGGCAGCGCCTCTGGCCACGACGGCGTTCTCGAATTCGACCAATTGTCTCCACTGTGGGCTGGAGGTCAGTTGCACGAGCCTCTGCCGGATGGTGGGATCGTCCTTGTGTGCCAGTGAGTCCAGGTCGGCGTGGTAGGCGCCGACCCTGGTGGCGAATGCTTGCAAGGCGGCCTGATCGAGTGCGGTCTCCGCGTCTGCGGCCGCGACGAGTGCGTGCACCGCGGAGATGGCGTCAGCTGTGCGCAGCAATGTCGCGGTCGTGGTCAAAGCGATAGCGCTGTTTACGTCGGGAGCTCTGGGGACCAACGCCTCGACCGCGAGCGTCCCGGTCGCGGTGAGCAGGCTGTATGCCTGGTACACCTCGTCGACTGTCGAGGTACCGCTGACGGTGCGCGCGCGCACGGCGCCGAGTCGGCGGACCGTGTCACGCAGCTGGTGAGCGGAATCGTCGAACGCTCCGGTGGTGAGTTCGCTGAGTGATGATGCGGCCTCCAGTAGTGCCGTGCCGGCGGCGTCGACGCGAAGGCGCTGGGCGTTGAGCTCGTCGGAGCCGAGTTCCGGCTGTGCGACGCGAACCATCGCGAATCGACGTTCCTGCAGCATGGCTTCACTGAAGTCCACCGCATGCGGCGCCACTAGGAGGATGAGTTCGGCCCACGCCCGGTTCTGTCGGTTCTCCTCGACGAGGTGCACGCCTACCGCGATCACCGCAGTAGCGAACACGATGCTCGGGATGAGCACGATGGCCATCACCCGTGCGCGAATTCCTGTCAGCGGATTCGATTTCGCCGGGCGCGCGGGAGGGTCGTGGCGGATCGGAGTGTGGGTCCGACCACCCCGTGTGCGTCGGAAGCGGGCGGCGCTAGCTCGTCGCGCGTTGGATTCCTTCCGTTCCAGCTGGTCTTTCATTGCCCACTCCCATCAGTTGATGAGAGAATCACATGCGATGCAAACATCAGTCAAGTGGCGTCGTGAGAGTGTCATGCCTGCGTCCCGGGTCGCAGGTCCGTGGGTTGGTCGGAGATCTCAGCTCCGTCGGCACCTCGGGGATCGGGGCAGGCGAGGACGACGGCGAGCCGTAGGCCGCCGAGTGGGCTCGTGATCAGTTCCGCCCGTCCGCCGTGTAGTTCGGCCTGCTGCGCGACCAGGGCGAGGCCGAGCCCCGATCCTTCGCGGGCCGCGCCGGAGCCCCGCCGGAATCGACCGAACACCACGTCGCGTTCGTTCTCGGGCAACCCGGTGCCGTTGTCGTCGACCGCCAGCAGGAATCCGTCACCGGTTCGGTGGACGGAGATCTCGATTCGGGTGGCGCGGCCGTGGCGGACCGCGTTCGTGATCGCGTTGTCGAGAATCAGGCGGATCCCGGCCGGGGAACAGTGGCAGTCCGCTCGTTGCTCGCCGGAGACGACCAGGTGGAGTTCCGGATGGGTCCGTGCCGCGTCCGCGACGGCCGAGTAGGCCAGCTCGACCAAGTCGGACGGTTCACTGATGTGGCGCGATGTCAGTTCACCGGCGGCGAGCAGTTCCAGCGCCACGAGCGTCGATTCGACCCGGCCGTGTTTTCGCAGCGCGTCGTCGAGGATCTGCGCGCGCTCGGTGGGCACCAGTTCGACATCCCGCGCGATCTCGATGTCCATGCGGATGGCGGTTAGCGGGGTTCGGAGCTCATGGGCGGCCGTGTTCGCGAACGTGCGCGCCGTCTCGAGAGCCGAGATCGTGCGCTGCTGCGCGGAGTCGATCCGCGCGAGCATCGACCGGACCGAGCCGGCGAGTCGATCGGCTTCCCGCACACGGAACCATCCTCTCGCCTCAGGCAATTCGTCACCGGCATCGATCCGGCGGGTCAGGTCGATGAGTGGCCGGATCGCCCGGCCGCCGAGTAGCCAGCCCAATCCCGATGCCACCGCGATCGCCGCCGCCCCGGCGAGCAGGACGTGCTGCCGCTGCTCCCGGGTCACCGATTCCGCCGCGGACAGTGGCGCGGCAACGGACACGAGGTGCGGGCCGATCGGCGACTGCTCCACCGTCATGGTCTTGACGCGGTAACCGGCATCGTCGAGCACCAGGGTCTGGTGCCCCTCGGGCAGCTCCGGCAGTCGCGTGGACGTGCTGGCGAGAACGGCGCCGTCCTGGTGCAAGGTGATGGCGGCGAAGCCGCCGTCGCGCACGCTGCCGATGAACAGTTGCGCGGTACCGACATTCGCTTCGACCAGGCCGGTGATGATGTCCAGTTGCTCGTCGACGTGCCTGATGTTGTTCCGCTCGATCGCGACGAACAGGAAGACGGCGAGCGCGCCGACGACGAGCGTCGTTCCCGTCGCCGCCGCCACCGCGACCCGCGTTCGCAGCGAGAGATTCCCCCTCACGGCCCTTCCTCCCGGAGGACGAAGCCGACCGCGCGCACCGTGTGCAGGAGGCGGGGCACGCCGTCGTCTTCGAGTTTGCGGCGAATGTGCCCCACGACGACATCCACGACATTGGTCTGCGGCCGAAAGTCGTAGCCCCACACCGTCTCCAGCAGCCGGTCGCGGGTCACGACCTCCCCGTGATGGGTGGCCAGGACACTGATCAGCTCGAATTCCCGCCGTGTCAGCGGAATCTCGCGGCCACGGACCGTCACCCGCAGCGCCGCGAACTCGACCCGCAACACCCCGATGGTCACCGAGTCCTGCGCGGTGCTCCAGCCACTGCCGCGGCGGCGCAGCAGCGCTCGCAACCGCGCGGTCAATTCGACGAAGTCGAACGGCTTGGTCAGGTAGTCGTCGGCGCCCAGCTCGAGCCCTTCGATCCGGTCCGATACCCGCGTGCGAGCGCTCACCACACAGATGGGCACGCCGTTGCCGAGTGCTCGCAGCGCGGTGATGAAGGCCAACCCGTCCAGTCCCGGCATCTCGATATCGAGCACCACCACGTCGGGCGTCTGCTCGCGGGTCACCGCCAGCGCGGCCGCGCCGTCGGCCGCGGTACACACCGCGAAGCCGTTGAGACGCAGACCACGTTCCAGCGATTCACGAACGTCGGCGTCGTCGTCGACGACTAGCACCAGCCCGCTCGCACCCGGGGCGGCGGAACCCTCGCGGGCGTCCACGGCGCGCGGCCGCACCGTTCGCGCCGTGGTTGCTACGTGCACCTGAATTCACTTCCTCTGCCGGTCGAAACGCTTCCTGTCGGAGGTTTACCGATTGCTTGAGAGTTCTCTGTCGACGATTGACTGATCAGTTGATCATCTGTGACGTTTTATACCACCAGGGCGCAGTTCCGCCGATGACGCCGGTCACGCTCCTGCCGACCTCCCAGAGACGAACGGAGCTAGACCGGTGCGGACGAACATGCATACCGCGGCCATCGCGTTGGCGGCCGGTGCGGCCATCGCGCTCACGACCGTGCCCGGCACGGTGCCGGGCAGCGCCGCCGCGGATCCGGGCTGCCCCGGTCTCACGGTCATCGCGATCCCTGGCACCTGGGAAACCGGCGAAGCCCGGCACACCCCAGGCCCCGGCATGCTCGCCGGCGTCACCGATGGCCTCCCCGCGAGCCAACAGGTCGCCTATGTCGACTATCCCGCGACGGCCTTCCCCTGGGAGGGCAAGGTCTACGGCGCCTCGCAGCGGGTCGCCGTCGACACCGCGCGCGAGATGATGCGTACCATCGCCGACCGCTGCTCCGGCACCGATTTCGCTCTGGTCGGCTACAGCCAGGGTGCCGACGCCGCCGGTGATCTGGCGGCGGAGATCGGCAGGGGCGGCGGGGTCGTGTCACCGGATCGCGTGCGAGCCGTCGGCCTGCTCTCCGATCCCCAGCGGTCGCGGACCGATGCCCAGGTCGGCCCGCCCGCCCGCGGCGTCGGCGTCCGGGGGCCACGTCCCGACGGGTTCGGCTCGATCACGGCTCGAGTCCGCACGATCTGCGCCGTCGGCGATCTGTACTGCTCGACCGACGACGAGGACTTCGTCATCGCCATCGCCGGCGCCCTGGCCGGAGTCTCCGCCGACCACCCCGACGATCTGCCCCGCTACCGCAGCAGAGCAGCGGAAATGCTGACCGCCCTGCGATCCGCCGACGACCAGGGCGAGCTCACCGAACAGGCCCGCGACGAACGCGCGCGTCAACTCGCGCACTTCTACGGATCCGGAACGCACATGTCCTACGGCAGCTACCCCGTCGACGGCCGGCACACCGCCGTCACCTGGCTGCACGACTGGCTGTCCGCGCTCGGCTGATCCGACACACAAGACCCTCCCCGGGAAATCTCCGCCACGAAGAAGGAACACAAATGCGCATCGAACACCTCACCGCCGTATCAGCGATCCTGATCGGCGCGCTGGCCGCCGGCACCGGGACGGCCTACGCCGGCCCGGCCGACGACCTGGGCGTCGTGAACTACACGACGACCACGACCGACACGTCCACGCTCGTCCAGATCGACGCGGGTTCGCTGGTCGTCGAGGACGGCGCCCTGAAGGTGAAGGCCCCGGACGGCAAGGTCCTCGCCGGAACCGAACTGAAGTTCCGCGTCGACGAATTCGTCTTCCCCATCGGAGCTGAGATCAACGAGCGGACTGCGACGCTCACTCCGCAGTTCACCCTGGACAAGGCCCACTATGAGCCGGTCGCCCTGCCCTACGAGGAGCAGGCCACCTGGAAGAACGACTACGACCGTGAGCGGGACGCCTGGGCCCGCATGACGAGCACGATCGGACTCGGCGCCTCGATCGGCGCCATGGTCGGCGGAATCGGCGGCGCGGCGGTCGGTTGCGTCATCGGCGGCGCGACCGGCGCGACACTGACCGGCGCGCTCGCGACCATGTTCAGTGGACTCCCGTCCGAGGTGCAGGGCTGCATCGCGGGTGTGGCGGCCGGTGGTTTCCTCGGCGTGCTGGCGGGGCAGTTGCTCATCGCCGCACCCGTGGCGATCTACGCCGCGGCCCAGTACTACACCACGATCAACCAGCCATCGGTGCAGAGCCAGCAGCAGGCGAAGTAGCGGTCGGAAAGCCGGGCGCGCGGTGGGCCCCGCGCGCCCGTGGCCTTCCACTTCGAGCTGAGCCTCCGCCCGGTGACCAGTATCGAACTGCCTCCGACAACCCATGAAAAGAGATGAAGCGTTGATAGCGCTCTCCCGAATGACATTGTGGCTTGCCCTGTTCTCCTTGCTCGCGTTTCTGCTCGTAGCGACACCTCGGTCGAACGCCGCGTTCGATCCGGCCGGCGTCGACTTCTGGGTCGACTCCGATATGGGCCGCGTCAAAACCCGCGTATTCCGCGCGGCCGACGGAAACACCCAGCGCGTGGTCTACGCCCTCGACGGAATGTGGGCACGTGAGGACCTCAACGGCTGGGAGATCGAAACCGAGGTCGCCAGGACACTGACCGAGAACAACATCAATGTCGTGCTGCCGGTCGGCGGACAATCCAGTTTCTATATGGATTGGGACCGCCCGTCGTACCTTCCGGAGGGCGCCGTATCCGAAATCGCTGGTGATTCCGCACCCGACGCCGGGCCGGGAAAGTCCTACACCTACACCTGGGAGACACTGTTGACCCGGATCCTGCCCGCCGCCCTGCACGAACGGCTCGGCCTGTCCCCGACCCGCAACGGTGTCATCGGACTCTCGATGGGTGGTAGCGCCGCGTTCGCGCTCGCCGCTCATCATCCCGCCCAGTTCAGCTATGCCGCGTCCCTGTCCGGATATCTGAACCCGTCGGCTCCGGGCATGCGCGCAGCGATCTCGGCCGCCATGGTCAAGGCTGGTGGGTACAACATCTCGTGCATGATCAGCTCGCCGACCTCCGACAAATGGCAGTGGATGGATCCCATGTTCCTCGCCCCCGCTCTCATCCGGAACGGGACCGAGCTGTGGGTGTCGGCCGCCAACGGCGTGCCGTCCGAGGCCGGGGAGCCCAGCAAGCAGGCCGCGGAAGGCTCGGCACTCGAGACGCTGTCCCTGACCAACTCGCGGTCGTTCCAGACACGCATGAAATCACTGGGCGCCACCACCGTGACCTACGACTTCCCCTCCTCGGGTATCCACGCCTGGACGTATTGGGAAGCCCAGGTCGTGAAGATGCTGCCCGTCCTGTCCGGCGCCATCGGCTGAGCCGGCCCTTCGCGCCGCCACCCCACGCCACGAGCCGTACAAGCATCGGTACTGAATATCCGATCAGTTATGATTGCCGCGGCAACTCGAGGTGGAGGGCAGATGACAGCCGAGCAGACCACACCCACGCGGACCGATCGTCGCCGGGAACGCACGCGCAATGCGCTGCTCGGCGCTGCGCGGAAGTTCTTGTCCGAGGGCAAGTCATCGGTCAGCATCAAGGAGATCACCGACGCCGCGGACGTCGGTTTCGGCTCCTTCTACAACCACTTCGACTCCAAAGAACAGCTCTTCGACGAGGCCGTGCGGTCCGCGCTGAACGTCTACAGCACGTTGCGCGACCAGGTCGTGGCTCGCTACGACGACCCGGCCGAGGTCTTCGCGGTCAGCTTCCGGCTGACCGGACGGCTACAGCGCCGGCTTCCCGAGATGGTGCGCGTCGTCCTGCATTCCGGCATGGGGGTCATGCTGCGCGACGAGGGGCTCGCGCCCCGTGCCCGTCAGGACATCGTGGCCGCGCAGGAGGCGGGGCGCTTCGAACCGATGGATCCCGATCTGGCCGTCATGGCAGCGGGCGGAACGTTGCTGGGACTGCTGCAACTGCTCGACGCCGATCCGGATGTGGACGCGGCGGCACTCGCCGACGACATGGCGTATCGAGCCCTGCGCATGTTCGGCGTGAACAAGCGAACCGCGCAGCGCCTCAGCTCCGGACCACTCCCCCAGCTGCCCGCCGACCCCGATCTGCCCCTCGGGGCAGGCGAGTAGACCCACACCTGGCTGGGACGGATACGGACAGGTGTCACCGGTTCGGGTCGAACTCTTCGGTTCCGAGCACGAGGCGCAGTCCGGAAATCCCGGAATGCGCTCGCGCATAAGCGAGCTCGCGGTTGATGTCGCCGACATTGTTGATGATGGGCAACCCGAGCCCCAATGTCGAGAGCGTGCCCACCGCCCGTCCTTCGGCGTCGAGGAACGCGCTTCCGCTGTCACCCGGGATGCCGGGGGTCGGCGATTTCAGGGCGTGAGTCCAACCGTCGAGTGAGCTGTCATCGGCCAAGCTCTCCCCTCGCTGCGGCGACAGGCCGGGGAGGCCACCCCGGAGTCTCGAGTTGCCATAGCTGTAGACGTGTTCCCCCTCGGGTGTGCCGGTGGCGTTGAGACCGGTGGGACCGCCCCAGTACGGCACGCTCGGATTGACCTGATCGACGAGGCCGGGGTCGATCTCGATCAGCGCGAAGTCGTTGTACGCGCAGGCATTCGGGTCCGCTTCGCCGAGTTGCCGCATCGTCAGCCAGCTGCTGTAGGCCAGCCGACCGGTGCCGATGGTGGTGCCCTCGGACCGGAGTGAGCCACGGCGGGTGAATTCGACCGCGGTGCCCAGCGGCTGACTGGTGGCCGTACATCCGTCGGTTTCGGTGGATCCGCCCGTTCCGGCGCAGTGCGCGGACTGGCCGAGATAGACCCGGCCGCTGTCGTCGACGAACACGTAGTTCGTCGTGCACTGCCCGCCTCCGTGCGTGTTCGCTTGGATCCCGGGGGTCAGGACAGCCGAACCGGCGGCCGCCCACCGATGACCGGCATCGTCCGGGGTGACCACCTCCGCCGCGATGGGACTCGTCGTCCGGGGCGACGTCGCGACCGTGGAGCTCGCACCGGACTCCTGCGATCCTCCCGGTACGCCGATTCCACACCCGGAGATCAACAGTGACGCGTAGCACATGACTCCGATCACAGGCAGGGCGCTACGCGCTGCAGGTTCGACATCTCGACCCGGTCCCTTCTGCCCGGTGCGGGACATGGAGCAGCGCGCCGACCGGGCGATAGCTTATGACTGTTTCATCAATAATGATGGTCAGTTCTATAAACTGCAACGACGCCGCACCGAGAGTGACGGGAGTCATCCCGATCCGAGCCCGACGCTCCGGGTGTATTTGATGATTTCATCACCAGATTATTGCGATGCTTCTATCATTTGTGATCGCATCATCATTTCTCGTAGCGCGAAGGGACCCGTTCATGCTGGGCAGAAAGAAGGCCGGGTTCCACTGGCTGTGCGTCGCGGGCGGAGCAGCCGCCCTCACCCTCGGCGGTTGCTCCGCCCTGCCGACATCGACGCCTCCCACCAAGATCACCGCGGATTTCGAGAACATCGCGGGCATGTACGAGGGCAACGAGATCATGGTCCTCGGCCTCGCGGTCGGCAAGGTTGACAAGATCGTCCCCAAGGGCACCTACGTCGAGGTCCACATGACCGTTGACGCAGGCATCGAGATCCCGAAAGACGCCATCGCGGCGATCATCTCGCCATCGATCGTCACCGACCGCCACATCGAGATCACCCCGCCCTACACCGGCGGCGACACCCTCGAATCCGGCGATCACCTGCCGCTCGCGCGGACCAGGACCCCGGTCGAGCTGGACACGATGATCAAGACCATCGACCAGTTCGCAGCCTCGCTCGAGCCCGAGGAAGGCCAGGAGGGTCTCGGCCCGCTCTCAGGCCGGGCGCTCTACCCGGTGCTCAACGGCAACGGCCAGAAGATCCGCGAAACCCTCGACGCGCTCTCAGGTGCTTTGAAGGTCGGTGTCGACAACAAGGACGCCATCGCCAACATCATCATCAAGCTCAACGAGCTCACGACGATGCTGGCCGACAACGACCAGTCGGTGCGCGACTTCAGCGACCGGATGACCGCCATGTCGGGGCTACTAGCCGAGCAGGCGCCCGGCCTGCAGGCAACACTGGACCAGCTCAACGCCTTCCTGGCCAACACCAGCATCGCATTCGCCGGGCACCAGGACGAGCTCGCCGCCTCACTCGCCGGTTTGACCAATGTCACCAACCAACTACGCGCGAACTCCGGCGCGCTCACCGAGATCGTTGACCTCACTCCGCTGCTCATGGAGAACATCGACCGCACGATGGACAAAGACGGAAGGTACTTCCGCCAGAACGTGCTGATCGGAACCGCCCTGTCGGGCGAGATCATCAGCGTCTTCTGCGAGCGGATCCAGATGCGCGCGGACGGCTGCCGCACCGGCAACATGCAGGACTTCGGTCCCGACTACGGACTCACGGCCGCCCTGCTGGGGCTGACGAAGTAGCCCGCACCCGGCGCGAAGCTGCTGACATTTTCATCACTATAGATAGAATGTCGTCGTAACTGATACTATCATCACATAAGTGCCGATGGTGTGGCCGCAGATCTCTCCACCATGAACGGAAGGACCCGATGAACGCGGACCGAATCGACGTGCATCAGCACATGATCCCGCCGGTCTATCGCGACGCGCTGCGCCGCCACGGCATCACCGCCCCGGGTGGCCGGGATCTGCCGGACTGGTCGCCGGACTCGGCTCTGAGCCTGATGACGACTGCGAGGATCGGCTCGGCGATTCTGTCGGTGTCGACACCCGGAACCACCTTCCTTACCGATCCCGCCGAGGCTACGACGCTCGCCCAGGCCCTCAACGACTACTCCTCCGAGATCTCGGCCGCCCACCCGGGACAGCTCGGATTCATGGCCACCTTGCCCATGCCCGACGTGCGAGCGTCCCGGCTGGAAGCCGAACGAGCCCTCGATGCTCTCGGCGCCGACGGAGTGGTGCTGCTCGGGAACTCCGCCGGGGTTTATCTCGGCGCCGAGGGCCAGGACGAACTCTTCCGCGCGCTCGACGACCGTTGCGCGGTCGTTCTGGTACACCCGGCGGATCTTCCCGGCGAGTCGGTTCCCGGAATCCTGCCCTTTGCCGCGGACTTCCTCCTCGACACGACCCGGGCCGCCTACCTGTTGGTGCGCAACGGGATTCGACGTCGGTACCCGAACATCAAGTTCATCCTGTCGCACGGTGGTGGTTTCGTGCCCTACGCGGCCCACCGTCTGGCGCTCACCATTTTCAGCGAAACCGGCGTGAGCCCGGCCGACCCGATCGACGAGTTCGCCGGGTTCCACTTCGACACCGCGTTGTCCTCGAGCGCGTCGGCGCTGCCGAGCCTGCTGTCGTTCGCCCGGCCGGGCCACGTCCTCTACGGCAGCGACTGGCCGTTCGCCCCTGATCCGGCGGTGCTCTACTTCGGCGGCGGCCTCGACGCCTACGCGGGTCTCGACGACACCCAGCGCCGTGCCGTCGAGCGCGTCAACGCACTCACCCTGTTCCCCCGTTTCGGTGCCGCCCCGGCCATCGCACCGTCGACGCCGGTGCTGAACCGGATTCGGAGCACGATTCGGCGCCAAGCCTTCCGTGGCATCGCACGGGCGATCGGTCCACGAGCGTAGCCCGGAGGAAGGTTCGATGACAGCCGAACCCACTACCCGGAATCGGGTCGACCGTCGACGGGCACGCACGCGCAACGCGCTGCTGGCCGCGGCGACCGCACTGCTGGCCGGGGGGCGGACCGCTGTCAGCATCCAGGAGATCACCGATGCCGCCGATGTCGGATTCGGGTCGTTCTACAACCATTTCTCCTCGAAGGACGAGCTGTTCGAGGAAGCCGTCCGCGCGGTGCTGAATACCTACGGCGTGCTGCGCGATGGCGTGGTCGCGGCATACGCGGATCCGGCGGAGGTGTTCGCGGTGAGTTTCCGGATGACGGGCCGCATGCAGCGCGACTTTCCCGAAGGCGTCCGCGTGATCCTGCACTCGGGCACATCGATCCTCGTTCGCGACGAGGGCCTCGCTCCCCGGGCGCGACGCGATATCGCGGCCGCGCAGCAGGCGGGCAGGTTCGACCCGATGGATATCGAGATGGCCATGATGGCTGCTGGTGGGGCGCTCCTCGGGCTACTCCAGCTACTGGATCGCACGCCCGACGCCGATGCCGGGGAGCTGACCGATCAGGTGACCAGCCGGGTGCTGCGCATGTTCGGGATGTCCAAGGAGGCCGCCGAGAGGCTGGCTACGAATCCGCTGCCCCGTGATCTGCCGAAGCCCCTCGGGTAACCACCAGCATTGCCATGTTCGTCAGGAGCTCGATCAGGCTCGACGGCGGCAGCTCGGGGACGCACGACAGGCCTTCGCGCGCGACAGCGTTGACCGTCGCGGTCAGCAGCCCGACGGTGTCGTCGGCCGGATGTGAACCTCTCGCCGTCAGGAAACTCCCGATGTGTCCCGCCCATCGGTGGGCGTGCGCGCGGCACTGCTGTTGCGCGAGTTCACCGACACCACTCACCTCGAGCAGGGCGAACCTGGCGCCGTACGGCTCACTCTCGATCGCGGCGAAATAGGCGATCAGAGCGGCGCGCAGTGCGACGACCGGTTCGACGGGTCCGGTCTGGTCCGCGAGCGCGCGTGCCACCGCGACGGCCGCCCTGTCCTGGATCTGGGCATAGGCCGCGACGAGCACCTCGTCGAGAGTGTGGAATTCCTCGTAGAACTGCCGCTTCGACAGCGACGCCGACGCACAGATATCGCTGAGCGAGCAGCCGAAACAGCCGCGCTCCGCGCAGACGCGGGTGGCCGCGTCGAGGAACTGACGCCGTCGTCGCGCCTTGCGCGTCGCGATGGTCTGGCCGCCGTACCGCCTGACATCGGCGGCGGTCGTGGCACACCCGTGTTCCGACTCGTGGGGACGGCGGTCCCGGCCTCCTGTGACAAAGGCCGGGACCGCGTCACCTTCCGGTCCGCGCGAGCCGGAAGTCTCAGTGATCACCGACCAGGTCGAGCGCGATATCGGCGATCATGTCTTCCTGTCCGCCGACAAGCCCTCGCCGACCGGCGACGGTGAGCAGCGTGCGCACGTCCACGCCGTAGGTGGCCGAGGCGTTCTCCGCGTGGCGCAGGAAGCTCGAGTAGACACCCGCGTAGCCGAGCGTCAGCGTCTCGCGGTCGACCTGGACGGGCCGATCCATCAGCGGACGCACCAAGTCGTCGGCCGCGTCGGTCAGCTGATCGAGATTCGCGCCGTGTTCCCAGCCGGTCAGGTCGGCGACCGCGACGAACGCTTCGAGCGGAGTGTTGCCCGCCCCGGCGCCGAGTCCGGCCAGGGACGCGTCGACACGGGTCACCCCCTCCTCCACGGCGACGACACTGTTCGCCACCGACAGCGAGAGGTTCTGGTGGGCGTGGATGCCGATCTCGGTGCCGGTTTCGAGCACGTTCCGATAGGCCCGGACGCGGTCGCGGACACCATTCATGGTGAGCCGCCCGCCGGAGTCGGTGACGTAGACGCAGTGCGCGCCATAGGTTTCCATGAGTTTCGCCTGGTCGGCCAAACCCTCCGGGCTGTTCATGTGACTCATCATCAAGAAGCCGGACACGTCCATGCCGAGTTCGCGCGCGTAGGCGATGTGCTGGGCGGAGATGTCGGCCTCGGTGCAGTGGGTGGCCACCCGGACCGAGCGCACGCCGAGATCGAACGCTCGGCGCAGGTCCTCGATGGTGCCGATGCCGGGCAGGAGCAGGGTCGTCAGCCGGGCGTACTGCACCGCGCCCGCGGCGGCTTCGAGCCATTCCCAGTCGGTGTGGCTGCCCGGCCCGTAGTTGAGGCTGCCGCCGTGCAGCCCGTCACCGTGGGCGACCTCGATCGCGTCCACGCCCGCGGCATCGAGCGCGGCGGCGATCCGGGCCACCGTGGCGGGATCGATGCGGTGCCGCAGTGCGTGCATCCCATCGCGCAGGGTGACGTCCTGCAGGAAGATTTCGGGGCTCATCGGACGCTCTCCTTCGTGGATGCCGCGATCCGCTCCGCGACGCGCACGGCGGCCGAGGTCATGATGTCGAGATTTCCGGCATAGGCCGGCAGGTAGTGCGCGGCACCCTCGACCTCGAGGAAGACGCTGACCTGGTGGGTGACCGGAGTGTCTCCGACGAGGGTGCGCAGGGACGCTCCGGCTTCGACGGGCGTGATCTGCACACCCTGCTTCAACCGGTAGCCCGGCACATACGCGGCGACGTCGGCCACCATGGCCAGGATCGACTCCTTGATCTGCGCGTGGACCTCAGTGTCGGCGGTGTCGATGAGCGCCAACACGGTGTCGCGCATGATCAGCGGCGGTTCCGCGGGGTTGAGCACGATGATCGCGCGTCCGCGCTGGGCGCCGCCCACCGCGGCGATCGCGGTCGAGGTGGTCTCGGTGAACTCGTCGATATTGGCTCGGGTACCGGGGCCGGCTGACTTCGACGCGATCGAGGCGACGATCTCGGCGTAGGGCACCGCGGTGACCCGGGCGATGGCCGCGACCACCGGAATGGTGGCCTGACCACCGCAGGTGACCATGTTGACGTTGTCGGCCGTCACGTGCTCGTCGAGGTTCACCGCCGGAACGACGAACGGGCCGATCGCGGCGGGAGTCAGATCGATCAGGCGTTTGCCGAAGGAGGCGAGGGCGGCGGCGTTGGCCTTGTGCGCGCCCGCCGAGGTGGCGTCGAAAACGATCTCGATGTCATCGAAATCCGGTAGCCCGATCAGACCCTCGACACCATCGTAGGTGGTCTGCACACCCAACCGGCCGGCGCGGGCGAGCCCGTCGGAGTCCGGGTCGATGCCGACCATGGCGGCCATCTCGAGTGTTTCGGACAGGCGCAAGACTTTGATCATCAGGTCGGTGCCGATATTGCCCGATCCGATGACGGCGACTTTGGTGCGGCTCATCGCTGTTCCTCCAGGGTGAAGTCGACGGTGCCGAGCGGCCCCGAACGCTGTGTCAGTTCGGCGTGGACCCGCGCGCCGGGCACCAGCGGCGCCATCGGACCCAGCGCGCCGGACAGCACGATCTCGCCCGCGCGCAGCGGATCTCCCAGCGCCTGGGCGGTGCGCGCGAGCCAAGCCAGCGCCAGCAGGGGGTCGCCGAGGCAGTCCGCGCCTTTTCCGCGCGAGACGATCTCGCCATCGATGCGCATGGCCATCGTGATCTCACGCGGTTCGAAGTCATCGAGACAGAGCCGCTGTTCGCCCAGCACGAACCAGCCGCTCGAGGCGTTGTCGGCCACGGTGTCACCGAAGGTGATGTCCCAGCCAGCGATCCGGCTGTCCACGATCTCGAGTGCGGGTGCGGCGTAGTCGACCGCGCCGCGCACCGAGATGGGATCGAGGTCGTCACCGGTCAGGTCGGCGCCGAGGACGAAGGCGAGTTCGGCCTCGATCTTGGGCTGCAGCAGTCTCGGCCGCTGCGACAGTGGCGTCGTGCCCGCGTCCATGTCGTGGAAGAGCACGCCGAAGTCGGGCTGGTCGACACCGAGCTGACGTTGCACCGCCGTGGAGGTCAATCCGATCTTGTGCCCGACGACGCGGGCGCCCTCGTCGATCCGTCGGCGAGTGCCCAGCCTCTGCACCGCGTAGGCCAGGTCCACGTCGTCGGCGCCGATCAGGTCGCGCACCGCGGCCACGGGCACGCCCAGCTGCGTCGCGGTCGCCAGTCGTTCGGCGGCGGCGAGGACGGCGGGCAGTTCGCTGATGGTCGTGGTCATCGGGCTTGCTCCAGGGGGCTCGGCGCGGCGGACGCCACGATGCGCAGGGGGCTGTGGTTCGCGGTCAACATCGCGGGCGTGACGGCGAGGCGGGCCAGCAGTGCGGTGACCAGCTCGCTCGCGTCGGATTTCGCGCTGATCCCGAACACGTATCGGTCCGGGCGGAGCAGGACCGTGCCACCCTGGGCGACAACGGCTTTGGCGAACCACCGGGCCATGTCCCCGGTGTAATCCTCGACGTCGGCGTAGTCGGTGGCGGCGACCCGGGCGTCGCCTGGCTCGCCCTGCGGACGGCCACCGGTCGCGTACACGGTCACGAACTGCGTGCCGAGTATCTGCAAGGCATTGCGCTGGGCGACACTGAGTCCCTCGCGCGGATCGACACCGTAGCCGACGACGGCGAAGCCGAGGCCGAGCGCTTCGTCGAGGCGCTGGTGGCGGCCGTCGAAGGTGCGGATCTCCGGCTGTGGTGCCAGCGTGCCTTCGACGCCGCGCGCCCACTTGCGCGGGAGCCCGAAGTAGGCACCGCGCTTGAACCGCGGGGACGGCTTCATCTTCGCCTCCCGGATCCAGGTGTTGAGTCCGGGGACCTTCAGCGCGGTGGCCAGGGCGACATCGCGGGCACCCGCGGCGAGCTTGTTGTCGATCGAGACGAGGCTCTTGTTCAGCACCGACAGATCGATCATCGCCTTGGCGTGGGGCCGCCGCTCGGTCTCGTAGGTGTCGAGGAGATCGAGACTCGCACCGTGCTGGATGATGGCGCCGAGCTTCCAGGACAGGTTGTCGGCGTCGCGGACACCGGCGTTCATGCCCTGGCCGATGAATTGGGGCGTCATGTGCGCGGCGTCGCCGGCGAGCAGGACGCGTCCCTCACGCCACTGGTCGGCGACCACGGCGTTGAAGGTGTAGACCAGTTTGCGCAGAACCTGCACTTCGTCGGGATCGACGTAGTGGGCAATGAGACTGCGGACCCGTTCGGGGTCCTCCATCTCCTCTTTGCTCTGCTCATCGTCGAGCATGAACTCGAATCGGTGGTGTCCACCGGGTTGCGGACACGACACCGTCGGCAGCTCGGGGTCACAGACGAAATTGAAGTACGGCAGATGCCGGAACGCGTCGACACCGTCGTTGGCGAGCAGATCGATCACGAGCCAGCGTTCGGGGAAGCTCGTTCCGGTCATATCGATTCCCAGTTGCGTGCGTACTACACTGCGGCCGCCGTCGCAGCCGACGAGGAACTTCGCCCGTACCTCTTCCGAGGTGGCCGCATCGGTGTCCGCGGCGTGTTTGCCGTACCCGGTGCCCCGGCATTCGGCATGCCGCACGAGCACACCGTCGGCGTCCTGATCGAAGCCGAGGACCTCCCGGCCGCGACGAACCGTCACGTGCGGGTAGCGGTCGAGGGCGTTCTCGAGCGTGTTCTCCAGGTAGGGCTGGTACAGGAAGTTGGCCACCGGCCAGCCCAGCGGGCGCGAGGCCTGGTTGAACTGGGCGAGCACCGAGCCGTCGCGGCGCACCCACTGCACGGTGCAGTCGAGGTTCATCTGCGCCGAGGCTTCGTCGGCGACACCGGCGGTCTGGAAGATCCGCATGCCTTCGTCGTCGGTGTACACCGCCCGCGCCAAGCCGTAGAACTCCGGCTCGCGCTCGAGTACCAGGACCCGCACGCCGCGACGGCCTAGCAGGTTCGCCAGGGTCAGCCCGGTGGGCCCCAGTCCGACGACTACCACGTCGTAGTCGAACGATGTCATCGCGCCATGCCTCCGGTGAGTTGGGGAACAGTGATCTCAGGGGTTCGCAGGGTCCGAACGACCTGCCGGAACTGCGTGAACTTGTCCAGCACGGTCTCGCCGACCGGGGTGTGACCCCAGATGCTGATGCCCTGGTAGCTGGTCGGCTCCCACGTCGATTCGCGTTCGGGGCCGAACACGATCGGATTCCAGCCGACCTCGAGTTCGAATCCGGACGGGGTGACGCAGTAGAAGGACAGCTCACGATCATTGGTGTGCTGGCCGACCGACCAGGCCATCCGGAAGCCGAGATCGGTGACCCGCCCGTAGGCGGCCAGCACGTCATCGAGCGAGCCCGACTGAATATTGATGTGCTGCACCCGAGTTCGGACCGGGTCGATCTTCACGCCGCGGATGTTGGCGATCGCGATCGAGTGGTGCCGCTCGTTCACCCGCAGGAACCGGATCTTGAGCTTGAGGCCGGAGACGTTCTCGTCGATGTAGTCGCTGAGCCGGGAGTCGAAGACCGTCTCGTAGTAGCCCCGCAGTGATTCCGGTTCCCTCGACACGATCGCGACATGTCCCATGCCGGCTTCGCCGGTCACCCACCCGGAGCTGAGCATGCGCAGCGGCTCGGGCGTGGTCACCGGGACGGTGAAGATCTCCTGCCGGATCCCCTTGGGGCCGGGGAACCGCCACAGACGCTCCACACCGCGGCGGGCCGCGTCCTCGGCACTGCCTTCGGAGATCGGCACGCCGCGATCGGACACCCGCGCGATGATCCGGTCGAAGGTTTCGTGATCGTCGACCTGCCAGCCGACGGCCGTCACGTCCTCCTGCGGACCCTGCTCCACCAGGAACCGGCACGCGTGATCGTCGAGGCGGAACCGCAGCGTGGAGCTGTCGACGTCGTCAGCGTGCATGCCGATCGCGTCGACGCCGAAGCGACGCCACTCGCCCAGCCGCGCCGACTCCACGACGACGTAGCCCAGGTGCACCGCCCCGAAGACCGACCCGTCGCCGGGTACGAGGCCGCTCATCGCTCGGCCCTCAGGTACGCGATCGCGAGGGTGTTGAACAGTTCGGCCCGCTCCCACTGCGCCCAGTGCCCGGTGCGCGCGACCAGGTAGAGGTCGCAGTTGGGCATGGTCTCGGCGAGCATCCTGCCCCCGGACGGCCGGTTGACCTTGTCGTCCTCGCCCCACACCACCAGCGTGGGGTGCGCCACCTCGCTCAGGCGCGCATCCCGGGTGAAGTCCATCCGCCAGAGCGTGCGCAGGGCGAACAGGCCCGAGGGCCGGCGCAGCGGCGGGCTGGCGACGACCTCGGGGTCGATGCTGGCCCGGTAGCGCTCCTCGATCACTTCGTCCGGCACCGTCGCACCGTCGTACACCAGGAACTCACGGATGAAGCGGATGATCTTCTCGCGGCTCGGGCCACTGCCGGGGTAATACGCGAGGAGCTCCTGCAGCCCCTTGGTCGGCAGGGCACGCGTGGAACCGACGCCGCCGGGTCCCATCAGGATCAGGCGGCCGACCTTGTCGGGGCGGTCCATCGCCAGCCGCAGTGCCGCCGCCCCGCCGTAGGAGTTGCCGATCAGGTGTGCCGAATCGATCTGCAAGGCGTCGAGGAACTCGCCGAGCACGCGTGCCAGGTAGCCGAAGGGATCGGATTGGTCGATGTACTTCGACGACCGGCCGTAGCCCGGCATGTCCAGCACGAGCACCCGGAAATGCTCCGCCAGCGCCTCGATGTTGCGCGAGTAGTTCGACAGCCCGGTCGCGCCGGGGCCACCGCCGTGCAGCAGCACGACCGCGGGGCCGGACCCGAACTCGGTGAAGTAGATCTCGCGGTTGCCGACCTGGACCGTGCGCCCGGTGTCGACTCCCTTGTCGATGCTTGTCACGATGTACCTCCCAGTGAAGTTGATAATATCATCACCTTCGATCGAATCCACGTCAAGTGTTTCTGATGAAATACTCAGAACTGGTGGTTTGACCGGTTCTCATCCGAGCAGCAGGACACGGTTCGCGGTCTGACGATCCATCTCGTCCTGCATCACCCGACGCACCCGGTCGGCGAACTCCCCCGGCGACTCCCTACCTTCCGGCCCCATCGCAGGCAGCACCGCGGTCCGGACCTTGGTCGGCAGCGGGATGCAGGGGAACAACCCCGCGATTCCGACGGTGAGCCCCCACGGCAACGACAGCGTGATCGGGAGCCGCTTGAGTCGCAGCGCCTTGTCGAGGCGAAGCAAGCGCGCCAGCGCACGACCATCGGACAGGCAGATCAGCGACTCCCCCGCTCCCGACGTGACCACCGGAACGATCGGCACCCCCGCCTGGATCGCCAGCCGCGCGAAGCCGGTCCGCCCGTCGAAGATGATCCGGTTGCGCTCGCTCCACGACTTGAACGCGTCGACATCACCCCCGGGAAACACGAGGACATGCTCGCCGCGTGCGAGGGCCGCCAGGGCGTTCTCACCGGTCGCGGGCTCGGCCCCCATCTTGGCGAGCAACGGGCCGAGCCCCATCGCCCAGGCCATGTGATGCGTCAGGACGACCGCCCGTCGCGGATCCCCGATGCGGACATACGCCGATCGCGCGGCCAGTACATTCAGATCGAAGACACCGCCGAAGCCGTGGTTGGCCACGAACAACGACGGCCCCGGCGCCGGTTCGAGCACGCCCCCCACTTCGTGGCGGTGATACCACCGGAACGCCCCGAGCAGAATCCTCACGACAGCTGGCGCCCGCGCGGATTCGACCCCCTTCCCACCCTGCGGCGCGTCGTCGAACGGCTCATCGTGAAGCGGCTGAACACCACTGTCAGGCACTACTTCTCACTTTCCGCGCTTGTCGCCGCGCTGTGACACGAACACCGGACAGCACTCCTATCAATGATCGCAACATTGATGATTTGATCATATTTGATCGACTCATTCATACGACTGTGAGTTCACCCACTGGGGCCCGTCGCGCACGCCATCGGACGACGAGGCCATGCAGTGGCCACCCCCGACGGCGCAGCCCCCGGTACGCGAGACTGGGGGACGATGAGCACCAGCACCCCGGGCGACCACGCGATTCGCCGACGTCCACGCGACCGCCGCGCCACCATCCTCACCGCGGCCGCCGACGCCTTCGCGCGGGCGGGTTACCACGGCACGTCCATGGCCGAGATCGCCACCGCCGTCGGGATCTCCTCGGCGGCGTTGTACCGCCATTTCCGCAACAAGCAGGAGTTGCTCGGCCACTGCCTGATGTCCGGCATGGACGCGACGGTGTCCCGGCTCGAGGCCGCCGCGGTCCAGGACGCGGGCGGGCATCGGGTCTTCGAGGAACTCGTCGCCATCGCGCTCGAGCTGCGTGGGCTGCCGAGGCTGTGGCAGCTCGAGTTCCGCAACCTCACCGCCACGCACCGCTCTTCGGTGTTGATCCGGGCGGTTCGATTGACCGGCTACCTGCGCCGGGCGGTGCGCATGCGGCGCCCAGAGCTATCCGACCATGATGTCGAGCTGCTGAGCTGGTGCGTTCTCTCGGTGGCGGTCAGCCCGTCGTACCACCGCCAGCAGCTGCCGCCGACGACCTTCACCTCGGTGCTCGACGCCGCGATCGTGCGGCTCCTCGCCACCGAATTGCCTCCGGGCGGGACCTCGCCCCGCACGTCGCGTCCGGCGGCGCCACCGCTGTCCCCCGAGTTCGAACGAATCGCCCGGCCCGAGCGCCTCATCGGCGCGGCGGCGCGCCTGTTCAACACGCGCGGCTATGCCGCGGTCGGCATCGAAGACATCGGCGCCGCCGTCGGCGTGAGCGGACCCGCGCTGTATCACCACTTCGCGAGCAAGGCCGACCTGCTCAACGAGATCATCGTGCGCAACGAACAGTGGATCGGCCTCTACACCTCCCGCGCGCTGGCCGAGGGCCGGGACGCGCGCGAGGCGGTACATCTGCTGATGGAATCGTTCGTGGGATTCGCGCTCCAGCAGCCGGACCTGCTCGGTACCACCGTCAGCGAGGTCGGACATCTGCCGGAACCGCAGGCCACGCGCTACCGCCGGATCCATCGCGACGGCATCCTGAACTGGGCCCGGCTGTTGCAGACGGCCCATGCCGAACTGCCACTCCCGGAGGCCCGCATCCTCGTCCAGGCGATCGGCACTGTCGTGATCGACGCCGTGCGCAACCCGCGCGCCCTCGGCCACCGGAATCTCCCGGGAGCGTTGATCGCCATCGGTGACAGGATCGCGCTGCACGACTGACTCGCTCATAAGGTTAGCAGCGGTCAACTTAATGCGAGAACGACGATCTAATGGTCTGGTACCAGCGGCTCTCAGATTGAATCTACTTAGCCGAAAATAACTTACGGTTGCGTAGCGCTTCGGCGCGTACCCACAATGGCCCACGGCGCGCATCGGATTCGCGCATTCCACCTCACTCCCGGTCGTCTCGACCGGCCTGTCGAAGGGACTCGGCCGTGGGCCACTACAAGAGCAATGTCCGGGATCTCGAGTTCAATCTGCTCGAGGTCTTCGACTTGGAGGGCGTGCTGGGCAGCGGCACGTTCAGCGACCTCGACGGCGACACCGTGCGCACGATGCTGGTCGAAGCAGCGCGGATCGCCGAGGGGCCGGTCGCGGAATCGTTCGCCGACACCGACCGCAACCCGCCGGAATTCGATCCCGCGACCCACACCGTGCGACTACCCGAGGCGTTCAAGCGCTCGGTCCGGGCGTGGCAGGACGGTGAATGGTGGCGCATCGCGAAATCCGAGGCCATCGGTGGTATTCCGGCGCCTCGCATGCTCGCCTGGGCGATCAGCGAGCTCATTCTGGGCGCCCAGCCGGCGGCGTACATGTACCTGACCGGGCCCGGTATGTCGGATATCATCGACCGCATCGGCACCGAGGACCAGCGCCGCTGGGCCAGGATCGCCGTCGAGAAGAGCTGGGGCGCGACCATGGTCCTGACGGAGCCCGACGCGGGCTCCGACGTCGGCGCGGGCCGCACCAAGGCGGTCCAGCAGGAGGACGGCTCCTGGCATATCGAGGGCGTCAAGAGGTTCATCACCGCGGCCGATGCCGACGATCTGTCCGACAACATCATCCACCAGGTCCTGGCCCGCCCCGAGGGCGCGGGCCCCGGCACCAAGGGGTTGAGCCTGTTCCTGGTGCCGAAGTTCCACTTCGACTCCGAGACCGGCGAACTCGGTGACCGCAACGGTGTGTTCGTCACCAATGTCGAGCACAAGATGGGGCTCAAGGCCTCGGCCACCTGTGAACTCACCTTCGGCGGCCACGGCGTGCCCGCCAAGGGCTGGCTCGTCGGCGACGTCCACAACGGCATCGCCCAGATGTTCCGGGTCATCGAGGAAGCGCGGATGATGGTCGGCACCAAGGCCATCGCGACCCTGTCGACCGGCTACCTGAACGCGCTGGAGTACGCCAAGACCCGCGTCCAGGGCACCGACCTGACGAAGATCGCCGACAAGACCGCACCGAAGGTGACCATCAGCCACCACCCGGATGTTCGGCGGTCGCTGATGATGCAGAAGGCCTACGCGGAGGGCCTGCGCGCGATCTACCTCTACACCGCCGCCCTCCAGGATCCCGCAGTCGCCCAGCATGTCTCGGGCGCGGATGCCGAGCTGGCCGCGCGGGTCAACGATCTGCTGCTGCCGATCGTCAAGGGTGTCGGCTCCGAACGCGCCTACCAGTACCTGACCGATTCGCTGCAGACCTTCGGAGGCTCCGGCTTCCTGCAGGACTACCCGATCGAGCAGTACATACGCGACGCCAAGATCGACTCCCTCTACGAGGGCACCACCGCTATCCAGGCGCAGGACTTCTTCTTCCGCAAGATCGCCCGCGACCGCGGCGTGGCCCTGGCCCACATCGCCGACCAGGTCCGGGCGACCGCCCAGCCCGAATCCGGCACACCCGAGTTCAAGGTCGAACGCGCACTCCTGCTGACCGCGCTCGACGACGTGCAGGCCATGACCGCCACCCTGACCCAGCACCTGCTCGCGGCCGCGAACGACAGTCGGGAGCTGTACAAGGTCGGGCTCGAATCGGTCCGTTTCCTGCTGGCGGTCGGCGATCTGCTGATCGGGTGGCGACTGCTGGTAGCCGCGGAAATCGCCTCGGCCGCACTGCCGTCCGCCGGCTCGGACCGCGACTTCTACGCGGGCAAGATCGCGGTGGCGTCCTTCTTCCTCCGCACCGTGCTGCCCCGACTCAGTACCGATCGTGCCGTGATCGCGGATATCGATTCCGCGATCATGGACCTCGACGAGGCCGCCTTCTGAACGCGGGACCGGCGCCCACCATGTCCTGGTCGGCGCCGGTCCGCGCAGAACTCACTGCTTTCCGGCCGCTGGGACAGCTCGGCGTTCCAGCCCCTTCCGGTCGTAGAAGATCGTCGCGGCCAGGCCGATGACCAGTCCGATCAGCAGACCGAGCAGCGCCATCCCGACCCCGTGCGCCAGGCCCGAACTCGCCCGGGCGTCGTAGTAGAGGATCGCTCGCACCGCGATGAAGATCTGGTGCATCGGTTCGAACGTCGACAGCCACGCCATGGCCTGCGGCGTCGCCTCGATCGGGACTGTTCCGCCCGCGGAGGGCAGGCCGAGGACGATGAACACGATGAGATTCACGAGCAAACCGGCCGCACCGAAGATCGCCAGGATGGACAGCGCGGTGACCCCGACCGCCACGATCGCGAGCACCCCGTAGAGGAACAGCATCGGAGCTCGCTCGATCGACATCCCCAGCAGTGTCGCGACGGCCAGGTAGATCCCGGACACCACCGGCGCGACGACCACCAGAATGCCCCATTTGAGCAGCAGCGTCCGCACACGCGAGATCGGTGTCGCCGGGTAGTGGACGTACCAGGGCCCGTATTCGGTCGGCGCGAAGCCCAGTGCCGAGTCCACCATCGCGTGGATGATCATCGCGCCGGTGAACCCGGCCAGCAGCAACAACAGTGTGTAGAAGAACGCCGACAGTCCTCCACCGGCGCCGTCGGGGAGCTCACGGAACGGCACGACCACCACCGAGACGGGCTCGGCCAGGGCGAGGCGGCTCACGCCGGAGAGCTCGGTAGCGGGTGCGTCCGATGTCGGCTGGAGCTGGTTCTGTACCCGCTCGAGCAGTTGCGCGCCCACCGCCTTGTTCGCCGCGTCTGTCGCCTGGGTGGTGATGCGCAGCATGATCTGCGTGGCGTACGCACCCGCTGCCGGATTTGTTTCGACGGTGATGACGGGCCAATCGACATCGCCGGGCACGACACCGGCCGCGCCCAGGATCGACACCCGCTTGGTGAAGTCGCTCGGGATGACGATCGCCCCGTAGATCTCGCCGTTGAGCATGGCCCGATGCAGCTCCGGCAGGCCCAGCTCACGCAGCTCGACCTTGTCGGCGGGGATCTGCGCAACCATCGAGGCCGCGATCTGATCGCCGACGTTGACCTGCTCACCTCCGATGGTGTCGCCGACATCGAGGTTGACCAGTCCGATCGGGAAGTCGTGCATGTTCTTCTCCGGGTCGACGATGTATCCCAGATACATGGTCGCCAGCAGTGCCGCGAGCACCGCGACAACAGCACCGGGGCGCAGCCATTTCGCCAGATTCCTACCGGTGATCGCCATGGAACCACTCCTTTTCCGCCAGCCCGGCAATTTCGTCGCTACCCACCACGTCGATCATCGAGGACCGACTCTTAGCAGGTCAAGCTATTCTTGATGAAAGAATCAGCATGTGTTGCCGGATGCCGGGAGATCGACACTGCCACCACGGAGTTCGACCTGAAGTCCCGAATCGGTCACGGTCACGGAGTCCGGCCGAAGACCCAGCGGATAGTCACGCAGACTCTGCGTCAGTAGGCCCGCGATCTCGTCCGCCAGTTGTGGCGGAACCCCGCGAGACGAGAGGATCTCGACGCGAATCACCCCGTCTTCGACGTAGGGGCGCAGCCGCACCGACACCACGCCGATGACCCCGGTGACATCGACCGTGCCGTCGGCGGCCGACATTCGCACATCACCGGCCAGACCGTGCAGCGTTCGCTCGATCGCGTCGGTGCTCCAGTCGACGCGCGCCTCGGAGCTACCCACGGTGGCCGAACCCCCACCCTCCGCCATCGAGACCTGATGCAGCGTGGCATGGACCGCCATGCCCGCCGCCGGACCGAACTGCGCGTCGTCGCCATGCACGGTCAGCTCGGAGATCTGCCGGTCGATCAGACTGAACACGACAGGTCGCGGACCGAGATCCACGTCCACCGAGGAGCCGAGGTCGTCTCGCAGACCGGCGGCGAGGCAGCCCTCGATTCGGTTCCTCAGATACAGCTCGGCGGACACGATCCCGAGCGTCGCAAGCACGAGCGCGACAACGAGTCCGAGAGTGACACCGCGCGCGATTCGTCGCCGCACCCGCCGACCGGGCACGGTGCCATCGTCGACGGGATCCAGCTCTTGAAGCTTCATAGGTTCTCCTCCAGATCCCCCCTGACGGACCCGGGAGATGCTCCGGGGCACGATGTGCTGCACTCACACACTGATAGTGACGAAATAATCATATCTGATCTAAGCGTCTACTATGCGTGACGTCGCCCACGCGTTTCCTGTTGGAGGTCTGGGGATCGCCTGAGAGTTCTCTGGCAGCAATTGACTGATCAAGCCGTCATACATGACGGTCTATACCAGCAGTGAGCGCTTCCGCCGATGATGTCGGTCGCGCTCCTGCCCAGGCCATCCGGCATGACGACCTCGGTTCAGGAACACCCGGTTCAGCCAACTATCAGATCGCATCTGATACTTTCATCAGCGATTCGCGCATCGCTTCGCTCGATCAGTTCGATCGAGCACTCTCCACCCCCGCAGCCCCTCCCCGTTCGAGCGGACTCCGACCGCGCCGACCGGGCTTTCGCGATGCAACTGAAACAACCGAAGGAAAGGACATCTCGTGAACGAATCCGATACTCCGTCGCGCGCCGGTGTGAGCCGCCGCCGCATGCTGGGAGGAGCTGTCGCAGGCACGCTCGGTGTCGCCGCGGCCACAGCTCTCCCCCTCGGTAGCTCGACCCGGGTCGGCGCGGCCGGAACCGCCCGCGCCGAGTACGCCGCGCCCACCGGCACATACCGCATCGACCTGCACACGCACGTGCTGCCGCCGGATTACCGCGCGGCGCTGCTGTCGCACGGGCACTACACCGTCGGCGGCTACCCCACACCCGAGTGGTCGCCCGAGTCCGCGATGGAGTTCATGGACTACTACGGCATCCAGGCCCAGGCTCTGTCGGTCTCTGACCCTGGTGTCGGGTTTCTCGCCCCGGGCAAGGAAGCCAACGACATGGCTCGCTACTGCAACGAGTACGTCGCCGGGCTCACCAGGCAGTACCCCACGCGCTTCGGCTCGTTCGCGGTGCTGCCCATGCCCGACATCGCCGCCTCGGTCGCCGAGGCGATCTACGCCCTGGACGTCCTGCATGCCGACGGCATCGTGCTGTTGTCCGCCTACCAGGGCGTCTACCTGGGCGACCCACGCTACGAGCCGTTGATGATGGCGCTAAACCAGCGCAACGCCTACGTCTTCGTGCACCCCGCCGCGATCGCGGACGACGCCAAGCCCAGCCTGCCGCTGCCCGACTTCCTCATCGAGTACACCTTCGACACGACCCGGGCCGCGACGATGATGATGCTGACCGGTGTCACCAAGCGCTACCCCAACATCCGGTTCCAGCTCTCCCACGCGGGCGGCACCCTGCCGTTCCTGTCCTGGCGCGTCGGCGTCGCCTCCGAGACCGCAGTCGGCGAGAACTGGCCCGAAGGCCTGGACAAGCCGTCCCTGCTCGACGCGAAGACGCAGATCTCGCGCTTCTTCTACGACACCGCGCTGAGCGGATCCAGCGCCGCGATGTCGGCGGTGTCGGCCGTGACGAGCCGAGACCACATCGTCTTCGGTTCGGACTGGCCCTTCAGCGCGACCACTCTGCCGCAGTCCGGCACCCACGACCCCGCCCCGGGACTCAGCGAGATCTTCGACGCCGAACAGCGCATGGAAGTCGAGCACCACGCCCCGCTGCGCCAGCTCCCCCGCCTGGCCGCGGCGATCAACGCGGGCTGATCTCCACCGTCCGGCCGGGCGCGGTGACTCCCCACGCGCCCGGCCCGACCCGAACGTCAGATCTCCGGCAACGCACGTCGACTGATGTCATGGGCCTCTTCCGCGCCGAGTCCGAGCATGCGCAGGAGGTCTTCGGTCACCTGGTCGACGGCCGCGGCGTCGTCGCGGTTCATCTGTTCGTGCAACAACTGACCCAGGCGCAGCGCGGCGCCCGACACGATCACCAGCGCGAGTTCGACATCGCGCACCCGGAACCGGCCGGCGCGCATACCCATCTCGATATCCCGGCGTGCTCGTGCGGCCACGCCCCTGTCCGACCCGGCGTAGACCAGTCCCTCCGCGAGCAGAACCTTGCTGGCGGTGGGTTCACGCCGATGCACCCTACCCACCAAACGGAAGCTCTGCGCGAAGACGTGCGCCGGGTCATCGATGTCCGCCGTCAGTTCGTCCAGCGCACCACCGAGCCGGTCGAGCACCTCCCCGACGGCCACCTGCAGGAGTTGCTCCCGGCTCGAGAAATGGTTGTAGAACGACCCCATTCCGACGTCCGCGGCCTGGGTGATCTCCAGAATGGGCACGTTGAGCCTGCCCTGCGCGATGAAGACCTGCGCCGCCGCGACGAGCGCTGCCCGAGTCCGGGCTTTCCGCCGCTCCAGCCGATTGGTGCCGCCAGTGTCATCCATCGTGCCCTCCACACCGAGCCAGTCGATTCCCGATCGCACAAATGACCACTATCTCATAGTTGATGTTATCCTCCAGATGATCCCAACTGATGCATACGTCTCAAGTGATGATATCGTCAGTATATGAGCAGCTGATCGGCAGAAGGAAGTAGCGTTCATGGCACACACCGTTCTCCGCGCGATCGACGGCTGGTGGCTGCTGACCTCCGCGGGCGCGGCCCGGATCGCGACCGACGCCACCACGACCGCCGCCCTCCTCGCGGACCGCTCCGCGATCACCCGGGCGGCGCGAAACACCGATCTGGTCCCGGTGCACGAACTCTCGTTGCTCTCCCCGGTCACGGCCCCGTGCCGGGTGGTCGCCCAGATGACGAACTTCGCTTCCCATGTGAAGGATTCCGGCGGAGATCCCGGATCGGTCCCGCTCACCTTCTTCAGGAAGGCATCGGGATCGATCAGTGGCCCCCACGACGAGGTCGTCCGTCCGAGCCACGTGCGACTCCTGGACTACGAAGTCGAAATCGGGTTGGTGTTCGGCAGGGAAATGCCCGTCGGTACCGAGATCGACTCCGGCAATCTCGGCGACTACATCGCGGGACTCGTCGTCACCAACGACATCTCCGCGCGCGACGTACAATTGCCGCAGACCCAGTACTACGAGGGCAAGTCGTACCCGACCTTCACCCCGACGGGACCGGCGCTGGTTCTCCTGGAAGCGGGCGAACTCGACCGGTTCGTCGACCTGCGGCTACGGCTGTGGGTCAATGGCGAGAAGCGCCAGGACATGACCGTGGCGGACATGATCTACCAACCGCTCGAGACCGTGCGGGCGCTGTCCCGGTTCCAGCGGATGGAGGCCGGCGATCTGCTGCTCACCGGAACTCCGGTGGGAACCGCGATCAGCGCCCCACCCAAGCCGGTGGAGATCATCGGCGCGATGCTGCCACCCGAGATCAAGTGGAAGCTGTTCTTCGACCGCCAGACCAAGAACCCGAAGTACCTGCGCGACGGTGACGTCATCGAAGCGACAGTCGCCACCGATGACGGCGCCATCGATCTCGGAAGGCAACGCACGACCGTGCGGGACGCGTAGCGATCGCCTCGGGCAAGCACTGCCTACCGGATCGTCCGCATCGCTGTCGTCGAGGAGGAATGATGAGAACCGTCCAGCGCGGTCGCCCACGTGAAAGATGCTTGTTACCAGCAGATTCGGGAAGCATCGGGCACGGTTCAGACGATCGGAACCGTCGGCGCGGATTCCAGTTGTCCAGACGCTCCCCGAAATGGCCCAGTAGTGCTCAGTACCGGGCTCTTTCACGAAACGAGCGTTCTCAACGATTCCCATGGATTCGCGTTGATTCCGGTCAAAGGTGTGGGGTTTCTGTGGGCGCTTTCAGAGCGCGCCCATGGCGTGGCATGGACTCGTCGGTGTTCAGGCGTGCGCTGGGGCCGCCTAGATCGGTCTTCACCCAGCCCGGTGCGACGAGCAGCAACGTGCGCGGGTCGTCGCCGTGACGCGCGGCGAAGCTGAGCATCAGCTGGTTCAGGGCGGACTTGCCGGCCCGGTGCTCCCTGGTCGGGAAGGCCACCACGGAAGATCTGGCGGGGCGGCCGGCGAGGGGCTCGAGCCGAACGGGTTCTTCGCGGTACTCGTGCTGCGGCGGTTCGACGACCCCACTCTGCCGGTACCACCCCGAATCACGGACCCGCGGTGAGGCTTTCGGGGACCGGCCTTCCGATCGCCAGCGGTGACATCTCGACGATCGCGCGCCGACAACTGTGTCGCCCGCTCGGATCGGGGTATTCCACGGAGTGAAGGGCGGTGACGCCGGGTCGCTGTGCACCGTGGTATCACGATCGTCGGTCCGCTCATCGGCACGACTCGCACGCAGCCGGCGGGCGGGCGGCACCACATGTATACCGGTGTAACCGGATTCGGAGACTGTCATGATTGTTTTCGTCGGCCTGGTCCTGCTCATCGCCGCGGTGGTGATCGGCACGGCGGGTGTGCTGAGCAACAGCGGACCCGCCCACACGCTCAGCAACGACTTCAGCCTGCTCGGCTACCACATCACCGCAACGTCGGGCACGTTGTTCCTGTGGGCAGTCGTGCTCGGAGCCCTCGGCATGCTCGGCCTGGTCCTGCTCACCGCCGGCGCGCACCGTTCGTCGCTGCGCCTGCGTCAGACCAAGGCCGATCTTCGGCTCGCCCGTCGCACCGGCACGAGCGGGCGGACCTTCCGTCCTTCGGTCGAACCGAAGGAGAAGGGGACCGTGCTCGCGAAGACACCGCGTAGTGCGAGCGCACGCCGCACCTGGCGACACCCCTTCGGTGACCGCTCCGCCGACGCCGTGACACACTGACCCGACCGCACGGAATCGTCATCGGCACCCACCGACACATTGCCTGCGTGGCCAACCGCGAGACCGGTAGCGTCCACGCGATCGACATCCGTTCCCGGACACTGACAGCCACCGTGAAGGTCGTACTCGCGGGGCGCCGGTAACTGCGGTGCCCCGCGAGCCGTCTCTTGGGGATGGGAGTCCAGTATGCCCCGATTGGGATGCTCCGTGCTGGCTACACCGCGCACGCACGACCGCGAGCTACGTCTGTGCAGCGGCCAGCAACCCCTGATCACTCTCGGCGCCTACGTACTGTGAATCCTCGAGTAGCACAGCACATGGGCGGTCGAATTGAGTTGGTGCTCTGGCGATTCCATACTCGATGGACCAACATGGCTCGAAACCAGATCGTTCAGTTTTCCGATAGGCATCGGCCACCGCTCGACTAGCGGTATCGGACACCCCGCCACTGCGCCTACCGCGACCGCCGCAGCCACGACTCCAGGCACCGACCCCCAGACTCGCCACCCCCATGACCGGCGCAGCTCTGACATTCTGACCCCGAATGAGGCTGCTAGCGTAGACCATTCGGGAAGATGAATGCCCCGTCACTACTCTCGACAGGACACGCATACAAGAGTGGGAGGGACTCGGACGAATTCGTCCGAGCCCCTCCCACCGTGTCAGCAGCCCAAATCAGCGGTCGCGCTGATGCGCTGCTTGGCGCGCCTCATCGATGTCGGCTTCAGCACGTGCTTTCTCCGCAGCGGCTTCCTTGCCGGCAGCCTCGCGCTGGGACTCGGCCTTGTCCTGCTGGGCCTGACCCTCTTCTTTGAGGTTGTCGTCGCCGGTGAGCGCACCGGCGGCTTCTTTGGCCTTGCCTTTGACGTCTTCGACGACGCCTTCGACGCCTTCGCGAACTCCGTTACCGTGCTCGGGCATAGTTTGACCTCTCGTCGCAAGGATGAACTGTCGCTTCCGGCATACCCCGACTCCTCCGAACCAACCAGGGTCGAATTCGGCCGCACGCTTCGCGTGATGGGCGCCGTCGGTTACCCCGCGGTCGCGCCTTCTCGATGTCCGGTCATGCGCGCGGGCGGCTACTGCGTATCCGAGGAGCGCTGAGCATGCGGCGTCGCAGAGGTCGAGGGGCGTGGACCGATCGAGCCTACGGGGCCGTAGCCTGGCTCGGGCCCCGCCACCGACGTCAACAGCGTCGAGGTCAACGCCGCCGAAGTAGCTGACTGCGGCCCGGCACGGTGGCGACCTCTCTCCAATTTTCAGCGTCGGCTTCGGCCACCGGACTCTGCTCTACCCGCGCTGCCAAGTAGAGCTTCTCGACCGCCGGCGTAGACGAAGCTGTGGGCGAATCGGCTCAGCACTACCATTTGTTGACGTGCAGTACTGTGTCGAGCGGGGCGCGTTTGGCAAGCTTGAAGTCGGTGCCCTTCGTGTAGGCAACAGGCAAGAGCACGCCCTGCCGAATACTCGGGGGAACTCCCAGCGCCTCGGCGACCTCTCGTTCGTACTCCAGATGCAGTGAGGTCCACGCAGACCCGAGGCCGCGCTCACGCAGTGCGAGCGCGAAGCTCCAGGCGGCGGGGAGCAGCGAACCCCACAGACCGGCCTGGTTTCCCTCCGGCAGCTGCCCACCCGGAACGTGGATCGCACCGATCACCAGCACCGGTACCTGCTCCATCACCTCCGCCAGATAGGTCGCACTCGAAGCTACCTTCTCCGCGGTATCGGCGTCCTTCGGCGGCTTCGCCTGCCGCACGGCCGCACCCGCCGCAGCGTAGGCGGTGTAGGACTTGCGGTAGTACTCCGCCACGATCTTCTTGGGCTCGGGATCGGTCAGCACGATCCAATGCCAGCCTTGCAGGTTACTGCCCGACGGCGCCTGGAGCGCCACCTCCAATGCGTCGGTGACCACCTCCAGCGGCACCGGCCGATCCAGGTCGAGACGTTTGCGCACCGACCGGGTCGTGGTCAGTACCTCGTCAGCGGACAGGTCGAGATGCGGGAACTCGACAGTCATAGGTTCTCCCATCTTGCGCTCGGTCTCAGGATCGCCCCGTCATGTAGTCGACGGTGCGCATCTCAAAGTACCCACGACCGCGGGGATCGCGGGGATCGCGCCAGTGATTTCTCGATTGATTGCGACCGCCTGTAACGGGAAACCGTGAACAACAACGATTTCCGGCAACCGGAGTTCACTGGTGGCCTGTCGCGGTTCTCGCTGGTCGGCGACGCCGCATGATCGCAGGAGGTGTTGCATTGTCTGTCGACCAACGCGACGGGGATGTCGCGACGGGCGCTGACAGCTCCGTCGTCGCGCATCACAGCGAGGCCGAGGCCGCCGAACGATTCGCTGTCCGCAGTGCCGCGGCGTTACTCGGCGCTATGGGCATCGGTATCGGGTTCGGGGTGCTCACCGCACTGGTCCGGACGCGGTGGGAACCGATGCAGACCGCAGATCAAACGGTCACCGACCACCTGGTCGCCGTGGTGGCGGATAACAAGGCCCTGCAAAACATAGTCACCGGCATCACCAAACTCGGAGCGACCAGCACGCTGGTTGTGGTGCTGACCGTCGCCACGATCTGGCTGCTGCTGCGTCGTCTCCCCCGACTCGCCGTCTACGTGGTGCTCACCGCCGCGGGCGGCCTGATCCTCAACCCGGTCGTCAAAGAGCTCGTCGCACGGTTACGTCCGGTGGTGGACGAGCCCGTCTACACCACGGACGGTTGGAGCTTTCCCAGCGGACACGCGATGAGTTCACTGGTGTGTTACGGCGTTGTGCTGTTGGTCTTCACGCCTACCTGGCAGGCGGGCGCACGCCGCGCGGCGACCGTGTTCGCGGTGGGGATCGTGATCGCCATCGGGGTGAGCCGGATAGCGCTCGGCGTGCACTACCTCACCGATGTCCTCGGCGGCTGGTTGCTCGGCACATTGTGGCTCGTACTGGCAACTGCCGCCTTTCACCGATGGCGTCGCGACGCCCGGATCGACAGCACAGGCCCCCTACCCGGCGACGTCGCCCCGGCCGAGGAAGACGACTTGCGACCGGTCCCGGTTCAGCATCCGCCCACGCTGCCGCACCCATGGCAAGGGATCGGCGAGCTCGCGGTCGCGTGGGTGCTGCTCGTCGGTGGGCTGGTGGGAATCGGCATACTGGTGCGCACCCTGGCCACCGACACCGCTGTCCTGGGGTGGGATCACCGCGTCGTGGCGATGCTCGCCGAGCACCGTAATCCCACGCTCACGTCGATCCTCGATGTGTTCGGCGAGATCGGGAATACCATCGCGATCATCACGGTCGCTCTGATCGTCGCCGCACTCGCGGTGGGCATCGCGCGCAGCTGGCGACCGGTGTTGTTCCTCGGCACCGCGCTACTGGGCGAGATCACGCTATTCCTCACCACCGCTGCGATCGTCGATCGGGACCGGCCCCGGGTCGCACACCTCAATCCCGACCTTCCCCCCACGGCCAGTTTCCCTTCCGGGCACGTCGCCGCCGCACTGACGCTCTACGCCGGCACCGCCGCGCTGGTGTGGGCCACCACACGCCGATGGCAGTACCGGGTCTTCGCCGCCGCGGCACTCCTGATTCCGGCGCTGGTAGCGGCGCAGCGACTCTATACCGGAGCCCACCACCCCACCGACATCATCGGCTCGATCCTGCTGTCCTCAATATGGACCGCGATCGTCTGGTGGGTCGTGCGACCCGTCTCGACCGGCGATCGGTCGGCGCTCCCTTGTGTGCGACACCGCTGCGACGGTGCAGATTTCAGTGGTTGTGATCAAGCCGGTCAGGTGCAAATCGATGGTGGGGCAACTTCGACGCGGTCGCCGCGGCTGGCCGAGCCGAACCCGCACAGCCGGAGCCATTGAGCCGAGAATTCGCCATGCGGGCGCGGCGCGCACGAGTACTCGCTTCATGGCTCGGAGTAAGCGGGGCGAAACCGGCTGTAGTACTCCACCGCTCCACGAACAGATCCGCGCGGTGGCTTAATCTCGTCGGTGAACCACCGCGCGGACGCGAAGAAAACCAACACCCCGTTGCCCCTCTCGAGGAGAAACTCAATGCGCGCACCTCGCTTGTCTCGTCGTTTCCTGACCGCGGCGGCCGCGGTCCTGCTCACGGTGACCGGGTGTGTCTTTACGGCGTCGGCATCGCCGGTAACCGGAGACCGGCGGCCGAACGTGGTGATGATCCTGGCCGACGACCTGGACGCGGCAACCACCCCGGTGTGGCAGGCGATGCCGCGCACCGCGGCACTGATCCGTGACCGCGGTGTGGAGTTCACCGACAGCTTCGCACCGATGCCGATCTGCTGCGCGGCCCGCGCGTCCATCCTCACCGGCGAATACGGGCACAACACCGGTGTCCTCACCAACGCCGGCGAGGTCGGTGGCTTCGACACCTTCCGCGCGCGCGGCAACGAATCCCACACCATCGCCACCACCCTGCACGACGCCGGATACCGCACCGGCATGGCAGGGAAGTACCTCAACGGCCTCGAACACGACCCCGGCCACATCCCACCCGGCTGGGACGACTGGAACGCCGGAGTCGACAACTTCCTGTACTCCGGCTACAACTACACCCTCAACGAAAACGGGACCCGCGTGAAATACGGTGTGGCACCGGCCGATTACCAAACCGACGTGATCCGCGCCAAGTCCGAGCGGTTCCTCACCGACGCCGCCGCCTCCGGGCAGCCGTTCTTCTGGTACGCCGCCTCCACCTCCCCCCACTTCCCCATCCCGCCCGCACCCCGCCACCTGCCCAGCACCCAACCCACCCTCGCCCCGCGGTCACCGAACTATCAAGAACCCGACGTGTCCGACAAACCCACATGGCTGATCGACACCGCCGACGCGAGGTCCGCGACCATCGCCGCGACCAACGACATCGACTACACCAACCGCCTCGGCGCTCTCAAATCACTCGACGACATGGTCGCCGGAATCGTCGAAACCCTCGAACGAACCGGCGAACTCGACAACACCTACCTGATCTTCACCTCCGATAACGGCTACAGCCTCGGCGCCCACCGCCTCACCCAGAAAATGGCCCCCTACGAAGAATCCCTGCGAGTGCCCCTCGCGATCAGCGGCCCCGGCATCCGGCCCGGACGCAGCGACGCCATGGCTTTGTCGATCGACCTCGCACCCACCCTCTACGACTGGGCGGACATCCCCATCGCTGACCAGATCGACGGCCGGTCCCTGACCCCCGTACTGTCCGGCGACACCCTCGGCTGGCGCACCGATTTCGCCGCCGAATACGGCGGCAACGGCGACAACGGCCGCAACGGAATCGCCCAGGAACAAATCCCCGGCACCGACACCCCCGTCATGTACGTACTCGACATGCCGTCCTGGAGCGCCGTGCGCAACCGCCGGTACCTCTACGTACGCTGGTACGACCGAGAACGCCCCCTCGACCAGCGCGAATACGAACTCTACGACCTGCAGGCCGACCCCTACCAACTCACCAACCTCATCAAAACCCCCCAAGGCCGCGCGGCCCACGCCGACATCGTCACCGACCTCGACCACCGCCTCGGTGAACTGACCACCTGCACCGGACCCTCCTGCCGGTGACGACCTCACCTCCACAGACCCCACCGCCGTTGCGCCGGGTCGCCCGGTGCGCCTCGGCAGCGGAACAGGCCGGCGCCATCCCCGAGGGGGTTCAGTAGGCCCGGGAGAAGATCACCCGTTTGCCGTAGGAAGCCGGTGCGTCACAACGAACGCACTGGCCGCTTTCGGCGTCTCCGGCCAGCGGCACACACCGCGGCGTCGCCGCCGTGAGAGCCTTGATGTCAAGCTCACACTGTGGTTTACCGCAGTGCAGGGTCAACGCCCAACCCGTCGCGACGGCCGCCTCGAACGCCGCCCAATCGTCGACAGCGCTGGTGTTCTCCTCGCGGAACGCGGTCGCGCGAGCGAGTAGATACGCCTGGAAATCGTCGAGGATCCCGGGCATGAGGTCGGGCAGGGTCGCCATGTCGACTGTCTGCTTGCCCTCCTCCCCCAAGCGCCGAACCATGACCGCTGTCCCGGGAGCGAGGTCGCGCGGCCCGAGCTCGACGCGCACAGGGACACCGCGCATCTCCCACTCGTTGAACTTCCAGCCCGGCGTCTGGTCCCGATCGTCGACGTACACGCGGACTCCGGTGGACCGGAGTTTGCCTGCCAGTTCATCGGCGGCCGCGACGACGGCGGCCGCGGTATCGCCGCGCATGATCGGCACGATGACGACCTGGTGCGGCGCCAGGCGCGGCGGCAGCACCAGGCCGCGGTCATCGCCATGGGTCATCACGACGCCGCCGAGCATCCGGGTGCTCATTCCCCAGGATGTCGTGTGGCAGAAGGTGTCTCGCCCATCGGAGGCGGCGTACCGGATTCCGAATGCTTGCGCGAAGTTGGTGCCCATGTAGTGCGAGGTCCCGGCCTGCAACGCTTTGCCGTCCCGCATCATCGACTCGATCGTGATCGTCTCGAGAGCGCCCGCGAAGCGTTCACCGGGGGTCTTCTCACCCGGCACGACCGGCATCGCCGCCAGCTCCCGGGCGACGGTCTCGTAGATCTCGAGCGCCAACTCCATCTCGGCACGAGCCTCCGCCTCGTCAGCGTGCGCGGTATGGCCTTCCTGCCACAGGAATTCCGTGGTGCGCAAGAACATTCGCGGGCGCATCTCCCATCGAACAACATTGGCCCACTGATTGAGCAACATCGGCAGATCGCGATGGGAGCTGATCCACTTCGCCATCATCTCGCCGATGATCGTCTCGCTGGTGGGCCGCACGACGAGCGGTTCTTCGAGCTCCTTACCGCCCGCGTGCGTGACCACCGCGAGCTCAGGCGAGAACCCCTCGACATGGTCGGCTTCGCGTTCGAGGTAGGACTGGGGAATCAGGAGCGGAAAGTAGGCGTTCTCGTGACCGGTCTCCTTGACACGCCGATCGAGCTCGGCCTGTAACAGCTCCCAGATCCTGTACCCGTACGGTCGAATGACCATGGTGCCTTTGGCCGGTCCGCGGTCGACGAGGGCAGCCTTCAAGACAACCTCGTTGTACCAGCTGGAGAAATCTTCGCTCTGGGCGGTAACTCCGCGCTCATCCCGTGCCATGACAACAAGGCTAACGCCCCCCACCAGCGAATTTGCTGGTCCCGGTTCACCTGCGGACCTGCGGTTTTCCCGCAGTGGCACTTGGGCGAGCAGCGGCAGTTCGGTGAGTTGGTCAGCGTTTCCGTCGTGGATGAGCACCCAGTACCCGGGCAGGTGCTGTGCGCTGCCGATGACAGCCCACCCACTGCGCAGCCGGCCGATCACGGTCGGATTGGTGCCTCGACGGGCGGCACCGATCGGATCCTCGACGGGCCGACCGCGTCACGTTCGTGCACGACATGGTCCTGCTCGGCGAAGCGGTCGAACGCGCATGCCGTGCCGCGGACCCGGAATTTCTGCGCATCAACTACGAGGTGCTGGGCAACTTGTGGCCGCACCTGCACGGCCACGTCATCCCCCGCTACCGGTGGGAACCCGACCACCTCCGAGTAGGACAGGTCGCCCTCTACGGTTCTGACCGAGACGCTCCCGAACACCGGCTAGGTGCCCGGCACGACCCGTTGCGGGCCGCCATTTCGGCTGCACCGCAGGAAGTTGTCGCTGAGGACTGAAAAGGTCAGCGGCGCTTGCCAACACCGCGCCCCATTACCGCTCGGGCAAACGCCTGGAGCGGCGTCACGACCTCCGCGCTCCGACCATGCGGAGGGCGAGTTCGACATATCCCGCAGCGATGACATCCGCGTCGGAGTAGGTCTTGGAAGGAAACCATCGGCTGACATCGACCCCGAGTGAGGTGATTGCCAACGTTGCAACCCCGACATCGACGGGATCGAACTCGCCTGCCGCAGCGCCGGTTTCGATGATCTCTGAGAATATTCGAGACGTCGACCGGCGGATTTCAGCGATGACGGTGAAGTGCTCGGGCGACAGCGAGCGTAGTTCGTATTGTGCAACGCGCGCGCCGGTGTGGTTGTCGGCGTGCCACATGACGTAGGCGTTCACCGTCGATATCAGCCGATCGGTTGCTGAAGCCCCGGCGTGGTCGGCGGCAGTGACCGCCTCCAGGACAGAACTGTGCCCTTCCAGGCTGATGGCGTAGAGAAGCGCTTCTTTGGTCTTGTAGTGCGGGTATACCGCGCCGGGACTCATGCCGATACTGGCGGCGATCTCGCGGGTACCGGCCGCACCGTATCCCTTGGCAGCGAAGACCTCGATGGCCGCGGCGCGTATCCGCGCAGCCGCCTTGGAGGTACCTAGTTCATCGCGAACCGCCGATCGTGATACGTCCACAGGACTCCTCCTCTCGGTCCATGGGGTTGACATGTCACCCTCCTCCACGCAGGATATGCGATCGTATAGAAACTATGCAATCGCATAGCCGATCGTTTGCTTCATCGCACAGCACCGCGACTAGGTGACCTCACCCTGTCCCGTCCGGCACACCCTGAGGAAATGTCATGTCCACACCTATGTCCCGCCGCGATCTGGAGTTCCTGCTCTACGAGTGGCTCGAGGTCGACGCACTGACCAGTCGCGAACGCTTCGCCGACCACTCACGCGAGACGTTCGACGCGGTACTGGATTTGAGCGCGAACATCGCCCAGAAATGCTTCGCGCCGGTCAACAAGAAGGGCGACAGGAACGCGCCGTACATCGGTGCAGCGGGCCAGGTGGTACTGCCGAGCGAGATCAGCGACGGCCTCGAGCAGTTCCGCAGCGCAGGGCTCATTGCGGGGTCGTTCGACGAAGCTTTGGGCGGCATGCAGTTGCCGACTGTCGTCAACCGCGCGGCGATGACCTGGTTCCAAGCCGCCAACGCGGCGATGTCCTCCTACTATTTCCTCACTGCCGGCAATGCCGGTCTGCTGGCGGAGTACGGGACCGCCGAGCAAATCGATACCTGGGTCCGGCCGATGCTCGACGGTCGTTTCACCGGCACGATGTGTCTGTCCGAGCCCCAGGCCGGGTCGTCTCTGGCCGACATCACCACCAAGGCCGTCGCGGCGCCGGATGGCACCTATCGGATCACCGGCACCAAGATGTGGATCTCGGGCGGTGACCACGAGCTGACCGACAACATCGTTCACCTGGTCTTGGCCAAAGTCCCCGGTGGCGGCGCTGGGGTGAAGGGCATTTCGCTGTTCATCGTGCCCAAGTATCTCCCCGATGGAACGCGCAACGACGTTGCGCTGGTCGGCCTCAACCACAAGATGGGCAACCGCGCCACCACGAACGCACTGCTCAACTTCGGAGACGGAACCTTCGATCCCACTCCGGAACCCGGCGCGGTCGGCTACCTCGTCGGCACCGAGCACCGTGGGTTGTCCTACATGTTCCACATGATGAACGAAGCCCGCATCGGTGTGGGACTGCTGGCCACAGCGCTGGGGTACGCCGGCTACCTCGCCTCCCTGGAGTACGCCCGCACTCGCGTCCAGGGTCGAGCGATCGATGACGCTGCCTCGGCCGCGGACAGCAAGCCCGTCGCCATCATCGAACACGCCGACGTCAAACGGATGCTCTTGGCCCAGAAGTCCTACGTCGAAGGCGCACTGGCGCTCGGGCTCTACTGCAGCAAACTCGTCGACGAAGCCGCTACAACGACCGGGCCCGAGCGCGATCGAGCGAACCTTCTGCTCGATGTCCTCACTCCCATCGCGAAGAGCTGGCCGTCACAGTGGTGCCTGGAAGCGAACAGTCTCGCGATCCAGGTCCACGGCGGCTACGGCTACACCACAGAGTTCGATGTCGAGCAGTACTACCGCGACAACCGGCTGAATCCCATTCACGAAGGGACGCACGGCATCCAGGGCCTGGATCTGCTGGGCCGCAAGGTCACGATGCACGACGGTGCGGGTCTGGCCCTACTCTCGGAAACCATCAGCGACACCATCGACCGAGCCTCCACCGTGCCGGCGCTGGCCACCTACGCCGATGATCTGGGCACGGCGCTGAACCAATTGGTCGCGGTCACCGCACAGATCTGGTCGGTCGACGACCGCGCCGCCTCGCTGGCCAACGCGAGCATCTACCTCGAAGCCGCCGGGCACATCGTGATCGCCTGGATCTGGCTCGACCAGCTGCTCGCCGTCGGCAACCTGGACGGTGCCTTCTACGACGGCAAACGCGTCGCGACGCAGTACTTCTTCCGGTATGAACTGCCCAAGGTCGCCGCGCAGCTGACACTGCTGGCTCAGCTCGACCGAACCACCCTCGATACCGACCCGACCTGGCTGTGAGCCTCGTTCACCGCACCACCTCGACTACGTTTCAGGAGAACTCGATGCCCCTACTCGAAATGTTCGACATGACCGGCAAGGTCGTCATCGTCACGGGCGCATCGTCCGGACTCGGAGTGTCGTTCGCTCAGGGGTTCGCCGAGGCAGGCGCCGACCTCGTGCTCGCGGCCCGCCGTGTCGACAAGCTCACCGAGACTGCGGAATCCGTGCGCGCAGCCGGTCGACGAGCTGTCGTCGTTCCCGCCGACGTCTCGGTACCCGAACAGTGCCAGGCAGTCGTCGACGCGGCCATCGCGGAGTTCGGGCGTGTCGATGTCCTGATCAACAACGCCGGCGTCGCCTCCGCCCACCCGGCGACCCGGGAGACCCCCGACCAGTTCCGCGCGGTCATCGACGTCAATCTCCACGGCTCCTACTGGATGGCGCAAGCCTGCGGCCGCGTCATGCCGGCCGGCGGCTCGATCATCAACATCTCGAGCATTCTCGGACTCACCACCGCGGGCTTGCCACAGGCCGCCTACAGCGCCAGCAAGGCCGCCATCATCGGACTGACACGCGATCTGGCCCAGCAATGGGGATCCCGCAAGGGAATTCGCGTCAACGCGCTGGCCCCGGGGTTCTTCCGTAGCGAGATGACCGACACCTACGACGACGGCTATGCCGCGTCCCTGATGCCCCGGGTCGTTCTCGGACGGTACGGCCACGGCGAGGAAATCGCGGCCACCGCGGTATGGCTCGCCTCTGCGGCCGGCGGCTACGTCACGGGTCAGACCATCGCTGTCGACGGCGGCGTCACCATCACCTGAGCTCGCCGGTGATGGTCGAGGACGACTGGATCTGCCATGACCCCAAGACTTTTGGGGCGTCCTCGCGTCCATGCGCTGCGGTATCTTCCATGCGATCGCCGCACCCTGGTCGGCAAGCAGAGGAAGCACACACCACATGTTCAACAAGACCTTTGCGGCCGCCGCGCTCTCGATGAGCGCCGCTGCCGTCCTCGCGGCACCGCCCGCCGCCGCCGACCCGGTCAACTGGGGCGCCGCTTCCCTCAGCGTGTGGGGCAACGTCTACGCGTTTTCGGTCAATCACCCGACGGAAGCCGACGCCATTCGAGCCGCCGACCGAGCGTGCAAGGGTCAAGGCATCATCGACTGCCGGATGGTGGTGACGTTCGCGAACGGCTGCGGCGCGGTCGTGACGAGTCCGCTCGCGATCGTCGCGGGGTTCCCGATCGTGGGTTTCGGTAAAGGGGCGACCCACGGGGAGGCATACGCAGACGCCACCCGCAACCTCCCCACCGGCACCGGAAGCGCCGGCTCGTTCACTGGTGACCACGCCTGCACCCGGCCTTGATCTAGGTCCCCTGCCGCGCTTGGCGATGAGCACCGAAAACCGTTGGAACAGCGGTGTTATGTGCCAGTACCATGCTGCCCAACTATGACGTCTAGTTAAGGACCTTCCGCTGTACATCCGGTGAGACCTCCCCAGCGCTGATTCGTCGCGCGTCGCGCATGTGCGACGCGCTCCTTCCTGCTGCGAATTTCTCACCGAAACGGGTGTACTTCTATGCTCGAGATCTGGGTTGTCGTGCCCACCTGCCTGCCGCTCGTTGTCCGACGTTGCCACGCGTGCGCGTCCGAGCGCTTCCGGGCAAACGGAAAATTCCGCGTCAACGCACACCACAAACTCATCGACGCTTGGCTCCTCGCGCTGTGTGCCGGTTGCGGGGAAACCACCAAGCTCACGGTCGTGGAGCGAGTGAACGTGCGCTCGATACGACCTGAGCTGCTGGACCGGCTACACAACAATGACCCCGGCTTGACCGCTGAGCTGCTCCAGGACCCAGTCGTGCAGCGTCGCAATGGCATCGCCCTCGACTGGGCCAATGCCTGGCGGCTCGATACCGGAGAATCGGACCACCTGGACTGCGAGGTGGTTGACGTCTCAGTCCGTTTCGTGGCCCGGATCCCGGTGCGGCCGGTGCGCCTGATCGCTGAAGGTTTCGGTCTTTCGCGGGCCGAGGTCGAGAGACTCCTCACCGAGGGGAACCTGATTTCGGCAGTCCGGCTGAGCGGCAAACTCTCCGGCGACTTCACCTTCACGCTCAAGCGCTGAGCCAGGCTGAAACCAGGGTTACGGTGGCGTTCAGGTCACCGCGTCAGTGTCCGGTCGCCGACGATCCGGGGCTTTCTGGCCGCTGCGGCGCCCGGGCGTGGGCGGGACGAGGTGCTCGTGCACGACCTGTTCCCACCACGGTTGCAGCGGGCTGGGGTCCGGCCAGGACACGATCGCGGTATCGATAGGCGGTAGGGGTGAGCGGTCGATCCGATGCGTCATGAGATCTCGATTGCAGTAGCAATCCCGCGGGATGCGCAGGACTTCGGGAACGAGTGGTCGCGACGGTGTGCACGGTCGCTGCTGTACTCGGGTCCGGACTTGCCCGTTACGCCGCACGAGGACTTCCGGTAGTCGTCGGGGGGAGCTCGGACTGAGCCCCGGCCAGGGCATCGACGAGTTCGGGGTAGACCGGTAGCCAGTCGGTCAAGCCGGTGACCTCGACGACTCGGCCGGTCACCGCGTACGGTCTCGCTTCGACCACGCTGATCCCTACGCCGTGCCGCCGGCCGTGCCGGGTGAGTTCGGTTATGGCGAAGATCGCGCGCAGGGATAGGAACTCGACCTTGGTGAGGTCGACGATCACGTGTCGGCCGCCCCCGAGCGCGGTTGTGCCGATCGCTGATTCCAGCACCCGCTGCCAGCGGGTGAGGGTGAAGGCATCGACGATGCCCAGCACTCGCAGGATGGTGGTGGTGCCGCAGGGCTCGACCTCGGCACGCAGGCGTTGCGTCGCGTCGCGAGCTTCGGCGGTGATGGCGTTCGACCAGTGATGCGTGCTGCGAGTGATGTTCATCGAGTACTCGATTCCTCGGCACCGGCAGATCTGCTACCGCCCCGCCGCTCCTGCACTGCTCGAGAACGACCGGTACCACCATCCCACCACACAACACGTCCCGCCGGGCATGACCGTGACCTACCTGTGGCCGTTTGCCCAGGTAAAACCGACTGAATGTCATCTCGAGGGTGGATCAGTACATGACAACGGAGGCGTTGTACCCAGCCGTACATGTGGGCTCGACCCAGATAACGAGGTCGCTTCGCGCACCGAGCGAATCTCGGCAACGACCCACGGCCGGAGGCGCAGACAGGCAACAAAGCAGATTCGAGCTCACGGGACCGGGTACGCGCCGTAGGACCGACATCAGTCCTGCCCGGCCCGGTCGACGGTAGCGGACATGACCTCGAGCGGCCTGCAGGAAGCTGGGAGCACTGCACGATCGCTCGAGACAGGCCGACGAGAACACGGAAAGTAGTACCCCGGTGACAGTTCGAGACCGAGGAGATGAGGTCGTCATGGTCCAGGTCACACTCAGGATCCAGGCTCCGGTAGAGGAGGTATTCGCGGTGCTCGCCGACGGCTGGTTGTATGCGAGCTGGGTGGTCGGTGCCTCCCATATTCGCGGAGTCGACGACGAGTGGCCACAGGTCGGCGCGCGGATACATCACAGCGTCGGGCCATGGCCGCTGACCATCCAGGACACCACCGCGGTCCGCGCAGTCGACCCTCCTTTCGGCATCGAGCTCGATGCCCGGCTGTGGCCGTTCGGTGCGGCCGTCGTCCGGCTGGAACTGCGCGCGACCGGACCCGCCGCATGCGAGGTTGTGATGAGCGAACGGGCTGTCCGTGGTCCCGGACGGCTACTACCTCACGCTGTCCAAACGCTGGTACTCACGCCGCGCAACCGGGAATCACTGTCCCGGCTCGCTGATATCGCGGTCGGTAGACACCAAGCGGCACCGTAGCGGGTATTCGCCGTGCTGAGCGGTCCAGCAAGCACGCCCGTCCTGCGCCATGTACGCGGGGGCGGTGTGCGGAGATCTCGGCCGGATCAGGGTGCGGCGAACCCGTCTGTTGCGCTGCCGGGCTCGCGGATCGGCCGGGCGAACCGGACCATCGCGCGGTACAGGGCGCGAGGTTCGGGTGCGGACGGCAGGGGTGGGACCTGGGTGCCAATTGCTCGGAATGAGCGAACTGATCACAGGCAGCGGCGTGAACTGGACGATCATCCGGTTCACCGCTCCCAAGGACAGGCTGCAGACCGGGAAGCTGCGGGTCGGGTTCTACGGCACTGACCGGATCGGATTCGCCGTCAGCCGCGCTGACATCGCCGCCTTCACCGCGGCGCAAGTCGACGACGACACCTACATCAACGCAGCCCCCGCCATCAGCAACTGACCACTGTGGCCGGGGCACCGCAGTCCGTGGTACGGACCCACGTCCAACGGCTGCAACGATGTTCGACCACCTGCTCTTGACCGGCCACGAACGAATCGAGCCCAACGGCGATACATAACTTGCGCAGCATGAGATCGCCGCGTGATCGACTACACGCCTGGTGAGCGAGCGATAGTCCTGTAATCGCTGTCACCGCAACTGATTTCGGCCCGAAATTCTGATTCGGTCACAAAGCCGCGGGCATTCGAACAGTGAACCGTCGTGTTCCCGATCGAAGGAGAGCCCAATGTTTTTGAGACGAACGCGCCGACGCGTCCACCACATGGGCCGCCTCGCGTTATTGGGCGCTCTCATCTCGGCCGGTGTTGTCGCCTGCGCGACGACTACCGAGTCGCAAGGCCCCGGTGGGGAAGCCGGCTCCGCCGACGCACCGATGATCGGTCCCGCCGCGGGTGCGAAGTTGTGCGAGACGATGTGGGCCGATCTCGATGATTGGCGCCAACAGGGCAGCGCCATTGCCCGCGTGAAATTCAACGGCGTCGTCCACACCTGGGCGCTGCGCAACGGCGCGATCAACATCGCCGTCGCCCGCCACCGCGACGCCATCGACGCGACCACCCGCGACCAGTGCCCCAACGCACGCGAGCAGGTCACACGGATCATCAACACTGTCGATCTGGCATCGGGGCTCGTCGGTTTCTGATTCCACGCACGGGTTGTTTAGGAACTGGTTCGCGCGGTAGCACCACAGTGGGCTGCCGACAGCGGGAAGTGAAGATACACCGGTAGCCGGCCCACCGACCATCTCGGCCCGGAAAGGGAGAACCATGTCGATGCAGGTAGCGGATTACGTCCTTGCGCGGCTGCGGGAATGGGATGTCGGGCAGGTTTTCGCCTATCCCGGTGACGGCATCAACGGCCTGGTCGCCGCATTCGGGCGAGCCGACAACGCGCCGCGGTTCGTGCAGAGCAGGCACGAAGAGATGTCGGCCTTCCAGGCCACCGGCTACGCGAAGTTCAGCGGCACCGTCGGCGTGTGCATGGCCACCTCGGGGCCAGGCGCGATCCACCTGCTCAACGGCCTCTACGACGCCAAGCTCGATCACGTACCGGTGGTGGCCATCATCGGCCAGACCGCCCGCAGCGCGATGGGCGGCAGCTACCAGCAGGAGGTGGACCTGCAGGCACTGTTCAAGGACGTGGCCTCGGACTACCTCGTCGAGGTCAATGTCGCCAACCAGCTGCCCAACGCGCTCGATCGAGCCATCCGCACCGCGCTGACCCGCCGCGCGCCGACCGCGGTGATCATCCCGGCCGATCTGCAAGAGCAACCCTACGAGCCGCCGGCGCATGCTTTCAAAGAGGTGCCGTCCAGCCCGCCCAGCATTTCATCGAGCACCGCCGTCCCGGCGCGCACGGAGGTAGAGCGCGCGGCAGAGGTGATCAACGCCGGAACCAAGCTGGCCGTGCTCATCGGCCAGGGTGCGCGCGGCGCGGCCGAGGAGCTGCTCGAGGTCGCCGAGCTGACCGGTGCGGGCATTGCGAAGGCGCTACTGGGCAAGGACGTGCTCTCCGATGACCTGCCCTTCGTCACCGGCTCGATCGGCCTGCTCGGAACGCGCGCGAGCTATGAGCTGATGCGTGACTGCGACACCCTGCTGATCGTCGGTTCGAACTTCCCCTACAGCCAGTTCCTACCCGAACTGGACCAGGCCCGGGCGGTACAGATCGACCGGGACGGCGCGTCGATCGGGATGCGCTACCCCACCGAGGTGAACCTCGTAGGAGACGCGAAAGCCACACTGCGCGAGATGATCCCGCTGATCGAACACCAAGACGACCGCTCCTGGCGCGAGACCGTCGAACAGAACGTGCGGCACTGGTGGCAGACGCTGGAACGCCAAAGCATGCTCGACGCCGACCCGGCCAACCCGATGCGGGTGGTGTGGGAACTGTCGCAGCGCGTTCCGGACAACGCGATCATCACCGCGGATTCGGGCTCGTCCACCAACTGGTATGCCCGCTGCCTGCGCATGCGCGCCACCATGCGCGGCTCGTTGTCGGGCACCCTGGCCAGCATGGGCGCCGGGGTCCCCTATGCCATCGGCGCGAAGTTCGCACACCCCGATCGCCCGGTGATCGCGCTGGTCGGCGACGGCGCGATGCAGATGAACGGCCTCAACGAGCTGATCACGATCCATCGCTACCAGCACCTGTGGGCTGACCGGCGACTGGTCGTGTGCGTCTTCCACAACAATGACCTCAATCAGGTCACCTGGGAGTTGCGCGGCATGGGCGGCGCGCCGAAATTCGAAGAGTCGCAGACACTTCCGGATGTCTCCTACGCCGACATCGCTCGGTGCACCGGCATCGAGGCGATCACCGTCGACAACTCCGGGAACATCGGAGCCGCCTGGGATCGCGCGCTGGCCGCAGACCGCCCGATACTGCTCGACATCCACTGCGATCCCGAGGTCCCCCCGATACCGCCCCACGCGACCACCGAGCAGATCAAGGACATGGGCCGTGCTGTTCTCCGAGGTGACCCGAGCGCATGGCACCTGCTGGTCCAAGGAGTGAAAAGCAAAGCTCAGGAATTTCGGCCTTGACCAACGGCCCGCGCGCGACTGCTGCCTCCGCGTGCTTGGGCCGGAAACAACGGGGTATGGCCTTCTCATGCCTGACTCGCTGAAGCGGGCGGTCACCACCCCGCTGCTGTACTTCTTCATCCTCGGCGACGTTCTCGGCGCGGGCGTCTATGTGTTGGTCGGATCGGTCGCCCGTGAGTCCGGTGGCGCGGTCTGGCTGCCGCTGTTGACCGCACTCGTGCTGGCCACGCTCACCGCGGGCTCCTACGCCGAGCTGGCCACCAAGTACCCGCGAGCAGGCGGATCGGCCCACTACGTCACCATCGCGTTCGGTCCCGCCGCTGGTTCGTTCGCCGGTTTCTGCATGCTCGCTGCGGGCATCGTCTCGGTGGGTGCGCTGGCCAGGGCGTTCGCCGGAGACTACTTGCAATCGTTGATCTCGCTGCCGACTTTCATGGTCGTAGTCGTCTTCCTCGCACTGCTCGCCGCACTCAATATCCGCGGCATCAAGGAGTCGCTCGCGGCGAACGTGGTGGCCACTCTGGTGGAAATCGGCGGTCTGCTGCTGATCATCGCCTTGGGCGCCTGGCTGATGCTGCGCGGTGACGCGGATCTGGACCGGCTCACCCAGGTGGGCACCGCCGACCACGGCGCCATCGGGGCGGTGCTGGCGGGTTCGGTGCTGGCGTTCTACTCGTTCGTCGGGTTCGAGACCTCCGTGAACCTGGCCGAGGAGGTCAAAGATCCGCGGCGGTCCTATCCCACCGCACTGTTCGGGGCATTGCTCACCGCGGGGGTGGTGTACGTGCTGGTCGGTGTGGTCGCCAGTGCTTGCGTACCCACCGATCAGTTGGCCCAGTCCAGCGGGCCGCTGCTCGAGGTCGTTCGCGCCACCGGTGACATCCCCGACTGGCTGTTCAGCGTGATCGCACTCGTCGCCGTCGCCAACGGTGCGCTGCTCACCGGCATCATGTCGTCACGGTTGGCCTACGGGATGGCCGAAGACGGGCTGCTTCCACCGGTTCTTGGCCGGATCCTGGCGGGCAGGCGCACGCCGTGGGTGGCGATTCTCGCGACGTCGGCCGTGTCGCTGATCCTGGCGTCGACCGGCGAAGTCGACTCCCTGGCCGCCACATTGGTGCTGTTGCTGCTGTTCGTCTTCGCCGGCGTCAACGCGGCAGTGCTGGTCTTGCGCCGAGACAACGGCGAATCCGACCACTTCCGAATTCCGGTCATTTTTCCGTGGCTCGGCTTGGCCTCGTGCCTGTTTCTGTTCACCCGGATCGACGGTGAGGTGTGGGTGCGCGGACTCGTGCTCGTCGGATTCGGAGCCGTGCTCGCCCTGGGGAACGCGATCCGTGCCCGCCGAAATGGTGTGATCGAGACAGACCGAAACAGATATAGCGCAACGACGACAAAGGAGGATTCTCATGCCGAGAACTGACGACACCGATGACGAAGCCGACGAGCCGAAAGGTGGGAGACCCGGACCGACCGATCAGGGTCGCCGAGGTGGGATGGCAACACGCGAAGTATCCCCGGAATTGAGCGAGCCGGACGACACACAAGAACCACCCGACTGACCTACCTGTCATTCTCCTGGCTCGCGCGCTGCTGGCAGTGGTGGTTGTGCTGGTGAATGTCGACGCCGCTCATCGGCGAATCCGGCCGTCGCTGCACAGCACGGCCTGTTGATCCCGGCCGCGATCTCGGCGACGGCTCGCATTCAGTGCCGGGTACCGGTGGCGCGCTTGATCAGTGCGTCGAAGGCACGGTCGGGCAGCAACCACTTCAGGAAGATCAGCGGCCGGGAACCGAACCCGACCCGGTAGCGGGTCTTGGGTCGGCGGGCGGTGACGGCCTTGCCGATCGCGTCCGCGATCACCTCCGGCGGGGAACTGAGGCGGGCGACGGTGGCCTCGGGGCCCAATGAGGCGGCCACCGCTTCGGCCTGGGCCGCGTAGGCGCCGTCGCCGGAGACCTTGCGCAGGTGGTCGGCGGCGATGCCGCCCCACTCGGTGCGGATACCGCCGGGCTCGATGACGACAACGTCGACGCCGAAGGGCTCGGCCTCGAGCCGCAGGCAGTCGCTGAGGCCTTCGAGGGCGAATTTGGTGCCGTGGTACCAGCCGCCGAGCGGGGTGTAGATCTTGCCGCCCATGGAGGTGATGTTGACGATGGTGCCGCTGCGCTGTTCACGCATGTGCGGCAGCGCCAGCTGGGCCAGTCGCGCGGCACCGAAGACGTTGACCTCGAACTGGTAGCGGGCCTCGTCGAGCGGTACGTCCTCGATCGCGCCGTAGGAGCCGTATCCGGCGTTGTTGACCAGCACGTCGATGCGGCCGGTCTCGGCGACGATGTGTTCGATGCCGGCGCGCACGGAGGCGTCGTCGGTGACGTCCATGGCCAGTGGGCGGATCCCGTCGGCGGCCAGTTTCTGTAGCCGGTCGGCGCGGCGGGCAGCGCCGTAGACGGTGTAGCCGAGGGTGGCGAGTTTGCGGGCGGTGGCTTCGCCGATGCCGGAGGAGGCTCCGGTGACGAGTGCGGTCTTGTCGGTCATGTCGGCTCCTGTCGGTAAGATGAACAGTAATTCATGTTCTATCATGAACTAGTATTCATCTTCATGCAAGGACCCTGTGGGAGAAGTTCATGACCGAGGCCAGACCGCAGCGCGCCGACGCGATCCGCAACCGCGGCAAGATCGTGTCCGCCGCCCGTGAGCAGATCACCGCGCACGGACCCGACGTGGGAATGAACGAGATCGCGACCGCGGCCGGGGTCGCCGTCGGCACCCTCTACCGTCATTTCCCGACCAAGGCCGACCTGGTCACCGCCATCGTGGCCGAATATGTGGCCCAGGTAGCCGATGACGCCGAAGCGGCGTGCGAACGTGTCGCGGGCGGCGCGGACGCGACGCACGAGATCACGGCGTTCTTGCGACGGGTCGTGGACGTCTCGGCCACCAATCACGCTGCCAAGGCAGCGGCACAGACCCTCGGCGCCGATCTCCGAGTACAGGCCGACGAACAGCGCGCCGGCGCCGCACTGGCCACGCTCATCCGCGCCGGGCAAGCCGACGGCAATGTCCACCCCGACGTCACCGTCGGCGATATCTACCTGCTGTTCTCCACCGCTCCGATCGACCAGTCCCCCGCCGCACGCGAACGCTGGCTCACGCTGGTCCTGCCCGGCCTGAGTGCCCGCGCCCGGATGGTGGGTTGATCAACCCGGGGTGTCGCGACCCTGGAGCTGGGCGCGTTCAAGCCCACTGACCCTCCCACCAACGCTGTGCTGGGAGACCGCGACGCCGATCGTTCGGGTTGACTGCGCGCCCACGACAACCGAAAACGGCCCGAAGCTCACAGGCTTCGGGCCGCGCGCGGCCGATATCGGGGTCGGGAAAGGTTATCGCGAGACTCCACGACGGCCAGTGACCAGATTGACGAGGAACAACAGAACGACCGAGCCGCCGATGCAGGTGAAGAAGCTGAACCACAGTCCACCGCCTTCGACGTCCACCCCGAGCAGTGTGAGCAGGAATCCCCCGAGCAGACCGCCGATGACACCGACGACGACGTTGAGCAGGATTCCTTGCTGGGCGTCGGTTTTCATGATCTTGCTGGCGATCCATCCGGCGAGTCCGCCGATGATGATCCATCCGAGAATACCGAGACCGAGCATGGCCTTCTCCCATCATCTCACTGTGCTGACGAGCACCCGGTGCGCCCGTCCCATCGCGGCATACCCCGGCTTGGCACAGCCAATCAGCTGAAGCGACAACCGCTTCGAGTCGTCGCCCTGGGAGCAATGACGAAACCGGTAAGGCCGGCGAACCGCGGGCGTAGTGAAGGGCGGCCAACGACCGACTGGTCCACTGCCCCGGGGGCGCCGTGGGCGAATCCGTGTACGGCACAGCTCATCTGCGCTGAAGCGCCCCGCGGAATCTCAGACGAGGCCCTCGACCTCGGCCACCGACGGGGGAACTCGCTTCGACGCCGCGAACACGTCGATGAGCAAGTCTTCGTCGTGGTAATGAGCCGAGGCCGACAGGCCGACGGTCTGCTGGGCGAGTGCGTGGACTTCGTCGCCGGTCAGCGGGTAGTCCTCCACGATGTGGCGCCAGTGCGCGCACAGCAGTGTGCCTCCTGGTTCGAGGTGCGCCACGACTTGTTCGAAGACGTCCCGCAGACCTGTTGTATCGAGGTAGTAGCAGACTTCGCTCAATACGATGAGGTCGAAACGCTCTGTCTGCCAAGGCTGGCCCAGACCCCACAGCCGGAACTCCACCGGTGCGTCGCCGAGGCGCGACCGCGCGGCGATGAGGGCGCGCTCTGCGATATCGGTACTTACCAGGTGATCGCAGCGCTCGGTCAGCTCCTCGGTGAGCACACCGATGGAGCAGCCGGGTTCGAACCCCCTTCGGTAGTGCGCCCGCGGCAACATAGCGGTCGTCAACGCGCGTTTGCGCCGCTCGTACCAGCGGGTGGTGAAGCGCCATGGGTCCTCGTCGTGGGCATACATCCGATCGAAATAGCCCGGCGGCATGGGCTTTTCGTTCACTGGAAGAAGACCTCGTCCGGTGTGGTGAACCGCTGAAGGACATGCGCGGGCAGGACAGGACGGTCGGCCGGATGATCCGACAGCGGGCGGATCTGGGTGCGATGTTGCGCCATCGCCCGCGCCTTGGCCGCGACCGCCGACGGCAACAGCGGCAACGCGAAGGCGCTCTCCGGGCTCACTCTCGGATGCTCCGGATTGCCCCAGTGCCACATCCACACCGGGTACTCGACCAGCGCGGTGACGGTGTTCGCACAGGCAGCGGCGGCCGCGCGGCCGACGGCTTCGTGGTCGGGGTGACCGTCGTGGCGCCAGGTGGCCGCGCACCGCACTCCTGGCCCACCGAGGCGGGCCAGGACGTAGGTGAGCAGATCGGTGAGCTCCGCCTCCTGCTCCGCGATACCTCCATCGGACATACCGAGCCGCATCGGCGCTCCGATGGCGAGTTCGTAGGCTGCGTTGTGCGATTCCTGGATTCGCAGCGCTGCCAGCTCACCAGGGGTATGGGTGGGTGAGCCCGGATGCGAGGCTTCACCATCGGTGACCGCGATCAGCGTGACCGGGATGTCGGCAGACCGCAGCCGCGCGATGAGCCCGCCCGCTCCGAGTACCTCGTCGTCGGGATGCGGCGCGACGACTACGAGGTGCCGCCAGTCGTCGATCCGAAGTTCGGGCCGGCTCGCCCGCCACCTCGCCCAGACACCCTCGCTTGCTCCGGGACATCCCGTGTCGATCAGCGGCTGGGCAACCACGAGAACTCCTTTTCCGCCTGGTCACGGCCGAGGGCGGCCAGATCACGTTCAGCATGGCTCTGGCGCAGGTACACGGTCAGGTCGGCGACACGGCGAGCATGGACGCTGTCGCCGCACAGCGGCCCCGCGCCGAGCGCGCGCCCGACCCTGTCCAAGGTCTCGGTCGCCGCCTGTTCGATCACCGCACGCACGCTGCGGGCGCGGACTCGAGCCATCCCGGCAGCATCACGTGGATCGGCATCGACCGCATGGGCGGCGACAGAGAGGCTGGCGTAACCGGTGGACAACGCCGCGGTGACCGCGCCGAGGTGGGCAAGCGCGTGGTCGTCTGCCTGCCCGGCGGCCGCGTACCGATGCAGCGCTTCGGCGACCGCGCACGCGCTCCCGTACCAGCAAGCGGCGACGCCGATGGCACCGTGCCAGAATCCGGGACGGCTCAGGTACTCGCCGGGGATTCCGAGCATCCTCGCTGGGGCGTTGTCGAAATCGACAGCACCGGAGTCGGATTCGCTCATCCCGACCGCAGACCAGGTTCCGGGAACCGGGTGGGCGACTGCACGGTCGAGCGGCACCGCGAACAAGGCTCTCTGCTCGCCCGCGAGGGCCGTGACCAGCGCGTGCGTGCATATGCTCGCCCCTGAGCACCACAGCTTGCGCCCGTCCAGCAGCCAACCACCGGAGACCTCGCGCGCTCGCAGCACAGAGGAAGGCGCTTCCGCGGCCCATACGCCCCAGATCTCGCCGGGCGCTGCCACCGGACGGTCCGTGGCATCCACGCGACCATCACCGAGCTCAGCGATGATCGCTACGGCGTCGGCGTGTGCCTCCGCCAGTCGGCCGAGAACTGTGTCCTCATAGGCTATTTCGGCCATGGCACGCCATCGCTCGAGGGTTCGTCCCGAGCCCGGCAACGGGAGATCCAACCGTCCCGAGCTCGCGAGCGAATTCATCGCCGCCGTGATCCGCGGCGCGGCTGCCACGTGTGCGCCGACGACAGTACCGTCCACAAAGGTCACGAGACCTCCTGCGGCTCGTCACGTCCCAGCTTGCGTAGATGCTCGGCGAATCCGTGTGGGGCCCGACCTCTTCGCCGGGCAGAGGTGGTTACTCGAACGTCCTCTGCCCAAGCGATCCGGGCCCCGCCGGCCAGCATCCGAACGACCAGATCCACGTCCTCGCCGGTGCGCAGCGCGCGGAAACCGCCGATTCCCCAGTACGCGTCGGCCCGGAAGCCGAGCGCGGCGCCATGGAGATGACCGTGACCCTCCGGCCCGTGGCTGCGGTACTGACGCTCGTACATCCGTCGAGTCTGTGCCGAGTGCCCGTCCCATTGACGCACCGCCACCATGCCCGCCACCACCTCGAAACCCCTTCGCGCGTATTCGAGCTGGGCGGACAACCAGGATTCTTCGACCTCGGAGTCGGCGTCGGTGGTCGCAAACCAGGTTCTGGCATCACACGCGGCCCCCGCGTGCTCGAATCCTCGCCGCCGCGCGGCCCCGACGTTGCGCTCGCTGACCGTCAGGACCTCGACTGTCGAAACGACCTTCGCTGAGCCATCGGTGCAGGCATCGAGCACGAGCTGGACACGAACCGGAACGTCCAATCGGCTCACGGCACGGTCCAGAGCCGCAAGACATCGAGGAAGCAGCCGTTCCTCGTTTCGCGCCGGAACCACGACGACGACCCTGTCGATCTCACCGATCATGACCTGCACGGCACATCGTCACCAACGACTGATTCATGAGGTACACCTACCCGCCTTTACAGAAGGCAAACAGCCATGAGTCGTCCCGACCTGCGCCGAAAGGCGCCTGCCCGCACCCACACAGGAAATCGGCGATCTCCTCGGAACCTTCGCCGGCGCGATCCTTGGCGCTCTGCTGGCTGTTCACAAGGACTACGGCTTCGTCGGTATCGCGATTCTGGCGTGCGCCACGGCGCCCTCGGATGTTGTCTCCGGGGTCAGCAGGGTTCGAATGATGTCGGCCCACTGTGCGAGTGCTGCGCGATCGGCCTTCTCCGAAGACTGCAGCGCCCGCGACGCCGCCAGACCGCGCAGCATGGCAACGCTCAGGTCCCGGACAGCCGGATACCGTGGGTGAGCGGCGATCTGCGGCCCGAACAGGGCATCGATGACCCGGTGCAGATCACGACCGGCGGCACGTTCGGCGATGCGTAACGCCGCGGCCAAGTCGGGATCGGTGCGCGCCGCCGACCACAGTTCGAACTCCGCCTGGGCCGGCGGTTGCGACATCGACTCGTACAGCGAAGCCAGAGCCCGTTCGATCGGATCCGCGCTCTCGCCGATCCGCGTGGCAGCGGCCTGGGTCGCCACCTCGTTCATGGCGACGAGGTTGGCGACCAGCGCTTGGGAAAGATCGCGCAACGTGGGGAAATGGTGCAGGAGAGCACCACGGCTGATCCGTGCCGATCGCTGCACGGCAACGGTGGTCAGCGCCGAATATCCGCGTTCGGCCAGTAAGGCAGTCGCCGCGTCGAGGATCCGGGCACGCGTCGCCTGCTTCTGTTCCGCGCGTGTACTCACCGCTGGATCCTCCGTTCCCTCGATCCGACGATGCACCCGACAATTTCACAGTCACCATTGACTGTCAACGACTCCATAGGTCAAGCTGCAGCGGAACCCAGCGCAGCGACCTGCGCCCGAATCCGGCCGAATTCCCGCCCACCGAGAGGGGAAATCCCTTGTCCGAGAATCCATCACACTCCGGCGAACGCCCCGCAGCCTGGTATGAGAACTGGACCGAGGCTCCGGACTCCCCCTGGCACCACCGACCCGACCCCGACTACCACCGCGAGTATTCGACACTCACCTACGAGCGTGACGGACGAATCGCCCGAATCACCTTCAACCGCCCCGACAAGGGCAACACGATCACCCCGGACACTCCCCTCGATCTCAGCCACGCGGTCGAGCGAGCCGATCTCGACCCCCGAGTGCACGTGATCCTGGTATCCGGGCGCGGCAAAGGTTTCTGTGGCGGCTACGACCTGGACATGTTCGCCGAGCGGATCTCCGACACGGATGACCGAACGGACGAGATCACCGGCACGGTGCTCGACCCGGCCGTCAACGCCGCAAACCACAACCCTTGGGGCACCTGGGATCCGATGATCGACTACGCCATGATGAGCCGCTTCAACCGTGGCTTCGCCAGCCTGTTGCATGCCGACAAGCCCACCGTCGCCAAGCTGCACGGGTTCGCCATCGCGGGCGGCACCGACATCGCCCTCTACTCCGATCAGATCATCTGCGCCGACGACACCAAGATCGGCTACCCGCCCAGCCGCACCTGGGGTATCCCGGCTGCCGGAATGTGGGCACACCGCATCGGTGACGCCCGCGCCAAACGTCTGCTCTTCACCGGCGACAGCATCAGCGGCAAACAAGCCGAGGAATGGGGGCTGGCCATCGAGTCCTGCCCAGCCGAGGAACTCGACGAGCGCACCGAGGCACTCGTCGAGCGGATCGCCCGCATGCCGGTCAACCAGCTCATGATGGCCAAGCTCGCGCTGAACTCGGCACTTCTCGCCCAGGGCGTCGCCACTTCCGGCATGGTCAGCACCGTCTTCGACGGCATCTCCCGCCACACCCGGGAGGGCTACGCGTTCCAGATGCGCTCCGCCACAGTGGGTTTTCGTGAGGCTGTGCGCGAACGCGACGAACCCTTCGGCGACTACAAGCGCGCGCAGTTCGAGCGCGACAAGTCGCAGTGACATCGAACTGAACGGACGGGCTCGCGGATCGGCCGGCCGCGGTCCCACCCGATCCGATCGCGGTGACGATATTCGTCGGGTCGTCGGCGCTGTTCGTGTGCTGCGCGGTCATTTCGGGGTCACCGGAGCATAGAATCGGCTACTCGGTCGATTCACATTTCGGAGGACGGTAACCAGGAAGGTGACCAATGTCCGTTTCTCGGAACGTTCTGGTGTTCGTCTGCACTATGGGTCTGCTGGCGGCCTGTTCATCGAACGAGACTGCGCAGGATTCCCGATCGACCTCGCCGGTGCAAGCCGCGGCCATCATGAAGATCGTCGACGATTATATGGCGGAGGCGCACCTGAAGTCGGTGATCGTGCGGGTGACAGTCGACGGGAAAGAAATCGTCACCGCAGCCAGGGGCGAGTCCATGACGGGTGTGCCGGCCACCACCGCGATGCATTTCCGCAACGGTGCCGTCGCGATCTCCTACGTGTCGACCCTATTGTTGATCCTGGCCGACGAGCGGAAACTGAACCTCGACGACAAGCTCTCGAAATACCTGCCCGCCATTCCCAACGCGGACCGGGTGAATCTGCGCCAATTAGCCCAGATGACCTCGGGCTATCACGATTTCGTCCTCGGTAACACGAAATTCGCGGAGATCGCCTACGCGGATCCGTACAAGGCGTGGACCACCCAGGAACAACTCGCTCTGGCAATCGACGACCCCCTGTGGTTCGAGCCCGGAACCAACTGGGCCTACGCCCACACCAACTATGTACTCCTCGGCCTGGTGCTGGAGAAGGTCACGGGTAAGTCGCTCGCGGATGCCCTGCAGGAGAAGGTTCTCGGCCCACTCGACCTGAAGAACACCGAGCCGAACCTCACGCCCTACATCCCCGAGCCGGTCCTGCACTCCTTCACCTCGGAACGGCGCGATTTCTTCGAATTGGCGCCCGACGTTCCGTTCTACGAGGAATCGACCTACTGGAATCCCTCGTGGACGCTCAGCCACGGTGCTGTCCAGACGAGCGACATCTACGACCTGGAACGAAGTGCCGTCGCGATCGGCAGCGGCGAATTGCTGTCCGGGGAGTCGTATCGGGCGATGACGACGACGGACCTGCGAGGGAAGACGACAGCAGTCCCCGGTTGCGTCAACTGCCGGGCGCTCGACGATTTCCAGACCTATGGTCTGGGCCTGTGGCTCACCGGCGACTGGTCCTACCAGAACCCCCTGTTCTACGGCTCTGCCGCGGTCAACGCCTACCTGCCGTCGGAGAAGATCGCGATCGCGGTTGCTGTCACCTACCAGCCCGAAGCGTTCAGCGCGTCGGGCGGCTACTCGAATGGCGGTGACGCGCTGTTCCGCAAGATCGGCGCGTACCTCGCCCCGGACGACGCCCCGCCGGTCAAGCGGGATGTTCCCTCGCAGGGCGGGTCGTAGATGGCCGACTGGGACGGCGCGGGCTACGCCCACATCAGTGGGCTCCAGCGCGCGATGGCGACGAACGCTGTGGAGTCCCTCTCGCTCGCGGGTGCCGAGCACATCCTCGACGTGGGTTGTGGCGACGGCTACGTGACACGCCTGATCGCAGCGCGGGTGCCCACTGGGTCCGTGCTCGGCATCGACCCGTCGCCGCGAATGATCGAGGCCGCCCGTACGGCCGACGACCAGCTCACGAACATCGACTTCGGAGTCGGCGATGTCACGACCATGACCTTCCCCCGCGATTTCGACCTCGTTGTCTCGTTCAACGCACTGCACTGGGTGCTCGACCAGGAGACGGCCTACCGGCACATCGCCGGGGCACTCGCACCCAGCGGGCGGGTGCTCGTACAGTATGTCTGCGGCGGGCCTCGCCCGAGCATCGAGAACGTCGCGATGGCTGTCACCGGCGATGTGCGCTGGTCGACAGCGTTCGCCGGGTTCGCGGGCCCCTTCGTGCACATCGACCCCGACACGCTGCCCTCGATCGCGGCGAGTGCCGACCTCGAGGTCACCGCACACTCCGTGACCGACCGGGAATGGGACTTCGGCTCACGCGAGGCCTTCGCCCGGTGGTGCACGGTCGGGTTCGCGGACTGGACGGCCCGCATTCCCGCCACCGCCATCTCCGCTTTCATCGACGAGGTCGTCGACCGCTACGAAGCCGTCGTCGGCCGGCCAGGACTATTCCGATTCCTGCAGCTGCGAGCCGAACTGTCGCGTACGCCGACATCACCACGCACGTCTCCGCCGAACCGTCCCGGGTCCTAGCCGGAGTTCGATTCACCCGTGCGGTCTCTTTCGGTGTGACTGTTCGATCACTCGAGTCGCTGGAGCGCGGCGGGTTCGTCGCGACCGAGCGACGGTAGCGGGTCGGTCAGTCGGCGAAGATGCCTTTCAGCATCCCGGTGGCCTGACCGACCTCGATCAGGTAGCCGTCAGGGTCGCGCAGGTAGCACCGTAGTTCGGCTTTGCGGTCCAGCGGCTCGGTCAAGAACTGCGCGCCTTTGGCGGTGACGTCGGCATAGAAAGCGGCGATGTCGGCGACCCGCACGTTGAGAAACGACGACACCACCTCGCCGGCCGTCGGCGGTGCCAGCGTGATGTCGGGCTTGTCCGGGGTGGGTCCGCCGCCGGGATTCATGATGATCCAGCTGTTGGCGACCTTGACGATGGCCGGATTTTCCGCGAGAACGACTTGGCCGCCGAGGACATCGGCGTAGAAATCGCGCGAGCGGACCACATCGCGCACGGTCAGGAAGTGGGTGAGGATCAGACCCTGTTCGGGCGCGGGGAGGTCGGGGCGACTGGTCACGAGGGCTCCTTCGGTTCGAGTTACCGTGCGCGTTCCCACTGCCGGTCTGTTGACACACTCGCTGCGCCGCAGCGCCCGCGTAACACCGATCACATAATTGGTATCTCATATGCGAATTAAAGTACGGTCGGGCCATGCAGCTCACCCGGTTCACCGACCTGGGACTACGGATCGTCATGCGACTCGCCGTGGCGGCCGACGGTGACCGCCCCGGAAGCCGGGACATCGCCGACGAATTGTCGGTGTCCTATGCCCATGCGGCGAAAGTGATCACCCGGCTCTCCGAGCTCGGCATCGTGGATGCACGACGCGGACGCGGAGGTGGCCTGGCCATCACCGAACTCGGTCACACCGCCTCGGTGGGATGGCTCGCGCGGCGCCTGGAAGGTGAGACGGAAGTGGTCGAATGCGACGGCGCCAATCCGTGCCCGCTGCGGTCGGGTTGCTTGCTGCGGTCCGCGCTGCGCCGCGCCCAGGAAGCCTTCTTCGAGTCACTGGACACTCTCACCATCGAGGACCTCACCCACGCCCCCACCCGAACAATCCTGCTCGCCCTGCCCCCATCGCCGGCAGTCCCCCACGTTTCGTCAACGATCGGAGAATGACATGCTCTCGCCCACTGCGACCGAGATGATCCGTGCCACGCTGCCCGCGGTCGGTGCTGCCATCGAGGACATCACGACGCTGTTCTACCGCAAGATGTTCGCCGCCCATCCCGAGCTCGAACGCGACCTGTTCAACCGCGGAAACCAGCAGCAGGGCGGCCAGCAGAAGGCTCTCGCCGGGGCCATCGCCGCCTTCGCGGCTCTTCAATTGGAGCCCGATCAGGCCCGTGTCGATCTGATCCTGTCCAGAATCGCCAACAAGCACGCGTCGCTGGGAATCGAGCCCGCACAGTATGCGATCGTGCACACGCACCTGTTCGAGGCCATCGTCGAGGTGCTCGGTGACGCCGTCACCCCCGAGGTCGCCGCCGCCTGGGACGAGGTGTACTGGCTCATGGCACAGACACTGATCTCGATGGAAGCCGGGCTCTACCAGGCTGCCGGTGTCGCGGTGGGCGATGTTTGGCGCCAGGTGCGTGTGCGCGACCGCCGCCACGAGTCGGCCGACACGGTCTCCTTCGTGCTCACCTCGGCAGACGGTGCATCCCTGCCGTCCTTTGCTCCGGGGCAGTATCTGTCGGTCGGTGTGCATCTTCCCGATGGTGCGCGCCAGATCCGTCAGTACAGTCTGTCCTCTGCGCCGTCGCGCGACGACTGGCGCATTACCGTCAAGCGCGTCGACGCCCAGATCCTGGCGGACCGGTCGGTCATCCCCGCCGGCGAGGTGTCGAACTTCCTGTTCCACAATGTCTTCGAAGGCGACATGCTGAACGTGACCACGCCATTCGGTGACCTGGTGCTCCAGGACGACGACGCGCCGTTGCTGCTTGTCTCCGCCGGTATCGGCTGCACGCCGATGATGGGCATGCTCAGCCATCTCGCCGACACCGACGACTCCCGTCCGGTCACGGTACTGCACGCCGACCGCTCCCCCAGCAATCACGCACACCGTGCGGAGTTGACCGAACTGGTGGAACGTCTGCCGTTCGCGGTCATGCACCGCTGGTACGAAGACCTCGGCGTCCGCCGCCCCGAAGGCAGCCTCCGGCAGGGCCGCGCCGACCTCGGTGAGGTCACCATCGCACCCGGCACCCGCGCGTACTTGTGCGGTCCTCTGCCGTTCATGCTCGGCATGCGGGAGGCGCTGCTTGCCAAAGACGTGGCGCCCGAGAACATCCACTACGAGGTCTTCGGCCCGGACAGTTGGGCAGCTGCCCCGGCGTGAGCACACCACCGACTCTCGGAAAGGTCCCCCATGGCAACCATGCGCGCGGTCGCGATCGCCGTGACCTTCCTCTGGCTGGGAATGGTGTTGGCCATCTCGTTCCTGGAGGCGCCACTCAAATTCCGGGCACCCGGCGTGACAGTGCGCATCGGGCTTGGAATCGGGCGGCTCGTCTTCCGTGCCCTGAACCGCATCGAGATCGTCTGGGCCGCAACACTGGTCCTCGCTGTCATCGCCGGCGATACGCGGGCAGCGGCAGTAGCCGCCTCGCTGACCGCGGTCGCGGCGCTTATCGTGCAATTGGCAGGTGTTCGCCCCCGGCTGACGCGGCGTTCCGACCGTGTCCTGGCCGGTGAGGATGTCCCCCGTTCACACGCACATCACCTCTACATCGGGTTGGAAACCGTGAAGGTCCTCGCGCTCCTCACAGCCGGCATCCTGCTCCTCGGTCAGTAGATGCAGGGTCCATCCGCTGCGTCAACTGGCTGATTTCGTTACCTCGTCTCCAGCGACGAGGACGGCTGACAGCGCGCGGAGCGCATTGGCGCGGTTGCACAGGATCCGAGTAGTCGGGTACTCGCGCGCACAGCAGGCACTCGGACCACCATCGAGGTGTGACCTTGTCAGGCAGAGGATTCGGTCTCCCCCGGTGGACGAGAGGAGCAAACTGGCGTTGAGTTGGCAGGGCCTCAGGAGGCAGGAGTACGGACCGGCCGCGACAGAGGCCAGCCGAGTCGGCCGCACTGTTCCCTCGGGAAAGTGGCGTAGCGGGAGCGTCATTCGGCTTTGAACAAACATTCGTGGAGGGAGTCGGACATGGACCGCACACTCAAAGTGATCGCGAGCAAACCTGAGCAGGCCGCGCTCGCGCAGGACCACACCGTGACAGCCAACTACGACGCCTTCGCGCTGGTACAGGTCAACGAGGCCGAAGCTCGAGAGTTGAGTCAGCGCTACCTCGTCGAGGACATCACCGCCCAGTACGAGATCCCACTCGGACCGGCCACGACAGACTCGATCGACACCACTCTGCCTCGGATAACCGGCGCAGCCCGGCCTTCTGCCCACCCCGCCTACACGCGCACCCGGCGCCTGGACGCCGGACCGCACCACTACCTCGTCCAGTTCGTCGGTCCGATCAAGCCGCAATGGCGCTCAGAGGTCGAGAAGGCAGGTGCCTCGATCGTCGATGCCCGCTCTGGTTTCACGCTGGTTGTGCGCGCGACGGCCGAGCAAGTCGCGGCGATCGCCGCGTTGCCGCAGGTGCGCTGGGCCGGTCATCTGCCCGACCGCGCACGCCTGGACGTGACCACCGAGCCCGTGCTGCCCCGCACGAAGTTGCTCCCCGACGTCCTCACGGTCGAGTTCTTCACACCGTCCACGGCACGCGCCGCCAAGGCGAAGATCCGCAAACTCGGACTGAAGATCATCGGAGACGGCCCGGAGACGCTTATCGTCGAACTGCCCGAAGGCACCGATGCGGCTCGGCGAAAGCAACTGGCCGACCTGTCGGCTGTCCATGGTGTGCGCATGGTGCGCAACCGGCCGATCAATCGCATCAGCAACGACGTCGCCGCGACAATCATGCGCGGGACCCCGGCAACGCTGAGTGGGGTCGCTGCTCTCGACGGCGACGGCGAGACGATCGCCGTGTGCGACACCGGGTTCGACACCGGCACTACCTCCCCCGTACACCCCGACTTCGCCGGTCGCGTCAAAGCAGTCATGAGCTTTCCGATCACCTCGGAATTCGCTCCCTACATCAACAACGCCGGCGGCGACGACGGAGCGTCCGACCTCGACTCCGGCCACGGCACCCACGTCACCGGATCGGTGCTCGGCGACGGCGCCGCGAGTAGCGCGGTGCCGGGGCAACCGGCGATCCGCGGTCTGGCCACCAAAGCAAAGTTGGTGTTCCAGGCCGTCGAGCAAGCCTTGGACTGGAAGAACCCGGCGTTCGTCGCGAAGTACGGTCGCTACCTGCTCGCGGGAATTCCGGTCGACCTCGCCGACCTGTTCACACCCGCGTACAACAAAGGCGCACGCATCCACACCAATTCGTGGGGCGGCGGCGACCCCGGGGTCTACGACGACCAGTGCCGTGCCGTCGACAAGTTCATGTGGGAGCACCCATCGTTCTGCATCCTGTTCGCCGCGGGTAACGACGGCAGCGACTCCGACGGCGACGGCGAGATCAACCTCGGCTCCGTCACCTCGCCCGGCACCGCCAAGAACTGCCTGACCGTCGGGGCCAGTGAGAATCTGCGACGCTCCTTCGACAGCGAGCGCTACGGCAGCTGGTGGCCGGACGACTACCCGGCACCGCCGTACAACAGCGCTCCGATGGCCGATGACCCCGACCACGTCGTCGCCTTCTCCAGCCGTGGCCCGACCGCGGACGGGCGCATCAAACCCGACGTCGTTGCCCCGGGCACCTGGATCCTGTCGACGAAGTCGACGATGCTCAGCCCCACCGCGACAGGCTGGAAGCCGTTCCCGGGATCCTCGAAGTACTTCTATATGGGCGGCACAAGCATGGCCACGCCGCTGACCGCGGGCGCACTCGCGCTCCTGCGCCAGCACCTTCGCCGCGACCAGGGCATCGCAACGCCGTCGGGTGCCCTCCTCAAGGCCGTCGTGATCGCCGGTGCTCGCCGCCTCCCGGGCACGGCATCCGCGACCACCGTGGCCGACAACCACCAGGGCTTCGGATGCGTCGACGTCACCGGGGTCGTCGCCCCGACAGCACCGTCCACGCTGCTGGTGCGCCAAGGCAGGAAGATCTCGACGGGACAACTCCATACCCTCGAGATCGAGGTGACCTCGGCAGCTGTTCCGCTGCGGGTCGTGCTCGCCTACAGCGACTTTCCCGGTGAGACGTTGGTCAACAACCTCAATCTCGTTGTCCGGGGCCCGGACGGAGCGCCCAGGGCCGGAAACGGCGGGCAGGGCGCCGGGTTCACGATGGACTCGGCCAACAACGTCGAGGTCGTCGAAGCCGGTTCACCCGCAGTGGGTACGTGGAGGATCGATGTCATCGGCTCGAACGTCGCGCAAGGGCCCCAGCCCTACGCGCTGGCGATCCTCGGCGCGGCGACTGGCTGACTTCCCAGAACAGCCACCGCCACTGCGGGTAACTCAGTCGCCGACGTGGACGTGTGCGGCCCACCGGGTCGGCACGGCTGGATAGGCGTTCCGCATGCTGCGCAATGTCTCGGTGAGCGCGGTGGCCGCCGCGGCCGTGTCGGGCGACCGGGTGCCCTGCGCGGTAAGCGCGGCGTAGATCGCCTCGGCGGTCTGGGAGCTGTCCGCGGTATGCCACAGCGTGCCGATGACGCCGCGGAAACCCGCGAGGTGGAACGCCGACGCCAGGTTCAGCGGCTCGTCGAGCAGGGCGGGGTCGGGGCCCGCGGTGTCGCAGGCCGACAGGAACGCCAGCTGCGCTCGCGTGGTGCGCAGGTCGTGCACGAACGAGGGCACGAACATCCCGTCACTGAGGACCAGTCCACCCTGGTCGGGATGCTTCGCCGAGCTGACCGCCCGGCCGTGGCAGGCGAAATGGGCGATCGCGTGCTCGTGCAGGCCCTGCTTGATCGCATCGAAGTCAGCGGCGGCGTCGATGAGCACCGTGGAGCCGGGCAACAGGCGCGCCACCGCCTCAGCCTCGGCGCGGGCTCCCGGCAGCACTGATTCGCCGTTGCCCTCGCCGACGCCGACGATGAGCGCACTGTGCCGGACATGGTGCGGCCGGGGTGTGCTCAACGTGTCGGCGAGTGCGGTCAGCGACGGCGTGTACGAGCAGACGGCCCGGTCGAACACGGTCTGCCCCGCCCCGTCGCGGTGTCTGCCCGCCGCGTGCAGTGGCAACTGGGCCATGATGCCGATCGGGCACCACCACAGCCGCGTCGCCGTGACTCGGTCCAGCACCGGCCCGGCCGTGGTGTTCCACAGCCATTCCAGCACGGCGTGCACATCCAGCTGTGCCTGCTCACGGCGATCGAACGAGCACGCCGGGTCCTTCACATCGGCGAGCGCTGCTCGCAACCGCCTGACCTGGGAGTGGGCGGTGGTCTCGGTGATCTGCCGGAGCGGCACGGCCTCGACGGGCTCCCGATGGTCGGCGGGGACCACGAGCGCGGTGCCCTGGGCGCTGACGATCACCACGGTGTGCCCGGCTGTGCGCGTGCGCAGGACTTCGAGATTCGGCGGCACCAGTAGATCCTCGAACCCCGGCAACGTCCGCGCTTCCGCGAGCAACCGGTCCCGCCGCATCGAGAGCTGCCGGATCTGTTCGACGGCCTGTGGTCGCGGGTCCCAGTCCCGGGAGGAGATCCGGCCCTTGAACTCCACCTCGATGTGAAACGTCAGGTCGGCGTACCCGTCGGCCTTAGCCAGCTCGCGCTCGACCTCGCTGAGCTCCTCGGCCAGCGAGGGTTGTGTCCGGCGCAGTCGTGCCCAGCCCCGGCGGATACCCCACGCGTCGCCGAACAGCACGCCGCGGCACCGTTCGACCAGTTCCAGCGCTCTGTCGAGCTGACCCGCCCGCACACCGGCGTCCACCACCCGGTCTGCGAGGCCGTGCAGCTGCCGCGCCGCCTGCACCCTGTGGACCCATGACAGCCCTCGGCTGACCGTGGCGGGAATGGCGGTGATCACCCGTTCCTGCGCGTCCAGCCATGTTGCCGGGTTTGTCTCGGCGAACATCGCGGCTTGGGCCTGTTCGCAGATCATCCGATGCTGCGCGCTGGTGGCCGGGTGGCCGGAAACTGCCCGGTAGTGGGTGATCGCGAGCTCGCGCAGCCGGTCGGCACCCGGCCCGCCGAAGGTGGCGAGCGCACGAGCCGAGCGCGCGAGCGCGAAGGCACGCAACGGCCACCAGTGGTGGTCTCGAGGTGTCTGACCGACGGCTTTCTCCGCGAGCTCGAGCGAGTCGTCCAGCGCGCCGAGATCGCCGCACTGCCGGTACCGGTGGTACAGCACGCCGGCGATGGTGCTCTCGATGCGCGGCACGTCGGGGTGCTCAGGACTCACGAGCGCGAGGGCGGCCCGGTAAGCGCGTTCGGCCTCATGGAACGGTTCCGCGTGCGTAACATCGGTGCTGACTGCCTGCATCTGCACAGCACCGGCATAGTTGTAGAGCATGCCGATCCGGCGTACGTCGTCCGCCGGAATGGTGGACACCGCAGAGGCCGCCGCGTCGACAGCTGTGGTGAACATGGCGTGGTCACCGGCCTCGGCGACCTTCTCGGCCGCACTGGACAGGGTCGACCAGCGCAGCGAGAGATTCGGGTCGCCGGGCGGGGTCAGCGCGAGGGCCTGCTCTGCGACGGTGACAGCCTCCCGGCCCGCTGCGGGATTGCCGCCGACTTTGCATTGCATGATCAGCGCGGACGCGAGCGCGGAGAGCCGGAGCGCGCGCTGGTTGTCGTCTGCGGCAGGTAAGTTCAGCGCGGCGCGGGCGGCGTCGACCGCCAGCTTCGCTTCGTCGCGGGAGCCGGTCCGCATTGCGGCGGTCGTTGCGCAGTGGGCGAGCGCCTTCAGCAGCCGGGCTCGGAGCGCGTCGTCCGGCGAGGTGGTGAGCAGCGCTTCGGTCACCGCGTCGTAGGCGAGCGTGATCGCGTCGGTGTCGCCGCCGATATCCCAGAGGTCGTTGTGCGCGAAGTAGAGATCCAGCAGCGCAGCCGGCCTGTCCGGGTGGTCCAGCGGCAGGCCGACAGCGAGCACCCACGCCTCGTCACGTCGCCGCACCAGCACATCCCGGGTGACCGGCTGCCGCCGCAGACTCTCGACCAGGTCGTACTGCGCCTGCAGAGTGCGCGGATCGCGATGGCAGGTCATCAGGAATCGCGCTGTATCGGGACCGATCTCCCTGCTGGCCTCTTGCTCGAGCTGCGCGAGCGCGGACACCTTGGCTGTGTCGCCGTAGTCCCGCTCCAACGCGTCGGCGAGGTCACGGCATGCGACCAGCGCACCGGCCAGGTGGATGGGCGCTCCACCGTCGGTGTAGAGATCGAACTCGTACTGGGCGAGCTCGAGCACAACGTCGCGCCACACCGGGCGTTCCCGCAACGCCAGCCGGGCAGCGGCCCGGTAGTCGGCGACGATCTTGCCCGGTGGCAGGCCCGCGTTGTCCTGTGCTCGGGCTCGATCGACCAGTCTGCGCGCGCGTTGCGGATCGTCGCCAGGTGTGTGCGCGATCGTCCAGTTCAGCCCGTTGACGACAGTCTCGCGGTAGGTGTCGGTGCCGTCGTGCTCGTCGAGCAGGAGCAGCAATGTGGCGTGATCGGCGGTGAGCGCGGCTTTCATTCGCTCGTCGTCGAGTGCGTTCATCACCGTCGTACAAGCGTTCGCGAACAGCACCAGCGAGTCGCGATCCTGGTAGACCTCGAACTGGTCGCGTGCCCCGTTCAGCGCCCGGTATTCCGGCATGGCGATGACGCTCGCGACCGCGAGATCACCGGGCGTGCCCGCGATGGCGGCCGCGATCTCCCGGTCGACCAGCCCGGCGAACCCGCTCTGCGCCTGGAACCGGTGCCAGTGCGCTCGAGCAAGGTGCGGTAGCAGGTGCGTGGGACAGTGTGGCGGTGGCGGCAGGCCGGCGGCGAGCAGCGCGCCGACGTCGCCGCTGTACTTGAAGTTCTCGACCACCAACCGAACGTCGTCGTACATGTGGAGCCCCCGATCCCTTCGGTCCACGGTAGCGTGATCCGAATCCCTAAGCAGGAGGTTCGAATTCGGCATGGCACCTACGACCGGTCCCCGAGTCGAAGTTCTGTGCGAGCAAGCCGGAGCGGCGCTCGCCGAACGCGCTTCCCGCTACGGCGTCGCGGACGTACTGGCCAGAATCGTCGCGGCGGCCGAGCAGGGCGAGGTGTCCGCAACTGACCTCGACCTGCTCGACAGCGCCTTCGCCCAACACGGCATCGACAGCCTGACGCGGGCGCACCGCGGCTTCGAGCCATGGAGGGGACCGCGCGATGTCGCGGTCACGGCGTGGGTGTGCCCCACGAGTGCGTGCACCCGGGCCGGGATCGACGAAGGCCCGCGGTGCGGGCTCACCGGGCAGCCGATGCGCAGGATCGTTCTGTGAACGCGTTTCTCACCGAGCTCGGCAAGAACCTGGCTACCCGCTGGGCTGCCGCGCTCGCGCTGCCCGCCGCAGTGTTCGTGGCAGTCGTGGTGGTGGCGGTCGCGCTCGGGCCCTCGCACGCACTCGACTTCACCATGTTGTGGACCCGGGTGACGACGGTGTCGACCGGTCCCGCGCTGGTGTGGGCCGCCGCGGCGTTCCTCGCCGCCACCGCAGTAGTGGGGTTGACGGTTACCGCGCTCGGCGGCATCGTGATCGCCGCGTGGGCGGCCACAGACACCGGTGTCGGCAGACCGTTCGCCGCAGTGCGCCACCGTCGTTGGCGGCGTGCGACGGTCAAGGCGGACGCCGCGGTCAAGGTGGTGCTGGCCGACCGATCGGACCGCCGGGCGAAGGGCAAGGCGCAGCGAGCTGTGCTGCGACGCAACGCGATCTCCGAGATCGAGCCGGCTTGCCCCACGTGGGCCGGCGACCGGCTACGGAGCGTGGGCGACCGCGTCAGCCGTGGCACAGGACTCGACCTGACCACAACGTGGCCGCGATTGTGGCTGGTACTGCCCGACGCGGCGCGAACCGAGGTGACGACGGTCCAGGAACGGTGTGCCTCCGCCGCCCGCACCCCGGTGTGGGGCTTGGCTTATCTGGCGGTCGGTGTGTACTGGTGGCCCGCACTCGTGCCGGGAGCGTGGGCTTTGCTGGTGTCGCGCCGTCGAATCCGCCGCGCGGTGGGGGTTTACGCGGATCTCGTGGAAGCCTCGATCGACCTGTACGCCCGCGATGTCGCCAACCAGCTCGGCTTCGAGCTGACAGGCAGGTTGACCCCGGCGATCGGCGAGCAGGTGACCGAGGTGCTGCGGAAACAGCCTCAGTAGCTGGTGTCGGCCATCGTCTCGAACCGCCAGCGGGCTGCCCGTTGTGACGACTTCCGCGCATCCCCTCGGCTGCGCATTCGCCTCCGCCGCACAACGGCCGAGTCTAGAAGTCCAGTGTGATACCGAGTCGGGGACCACCCCGGCCGAGGTCTGCGCGCAGTTCTGCCTCAGTTCGGGATCCGAGGATCCTTCCTGTTTCGACGCCGTGAACAAAGATCAAGATCGTCGGCAGGGCCGTTACCCTGAATTCTTCGACAACCCTCGACCAGTCATCGAACTCCATCATTGCGAACTTCATAGCTACACAGCAGGTTTCGGCAATTTTCTCATATGCGAGCCTGGTCTTTGCCGAATTCGGGTCCCGGTGCCGATGGAACAGGACCATCAACACAGAGTCTCGCCGATTCACAACTTCATGGAAACGTACGGAGTTTTCCAATACTTCGAGAACTTTCATCGATCTCTCGGCCGTTCCGATAGACAGGACTTTGTCAAACCTAAAAACAGAACCGCAAACACCGCGCCCCTGGTTGGCCCTGAACGGATATCATCCGACGCAAGAGCTGGACTCCTCCTCAGCTCTAAGGACATCCGCCTGACTACCTTCCTGATGTTTACGAATTATCAGGGCAGCCCGAAGGTGACATATTCCCGAGACCGAGCTCACATCGAACCCGGTCAACTGACCTATCCGTTTCAATCGGTAGTCCACCGTATTCGTATGGACAAATAATTCTCGGGCGGTAACGGAACGCTGCAAGTTAGTCGACATATACACCTCGAGCGTGCGGAGCAATTCCGGATGCGCTTCCAGTACATCGACGACCGAACTCAGGTGATCGCGGGCCGCCCCTTGCCGGGTGAGTTGATATTCGAACGCCAATTCGTGCGGGCGATACACTCTGCTCGGGCCGCCGAGCCGGTGAACGATTTCGACCAGATCATGGACCCGTTCTGCAGCCCGAGGGATCTCCCCAGGGAGTGCTGACATCACCACAGCTCGCACCGGTACACGAGCAGCAACGGACAGCCCGGCGATCAATCCGTCGAGAGCCGATTCAGAGAATTCCGATGTAGGCAAAAGAAGCGTGCCACCATCGACGCTCAACAACGACAGCACCTTGCCCGCGCACCGGTTCGCGAGCTCAGCCTGCACGCGCCGCAATTTACGTCGGGCAACCACTGTGCTGTCAAGAGCGGGATCGAATTCATCCGGATGCGCCGGAAGCGCGACCGCGAGGACGTGATATCGGTCGGCGATCTTGATACCGCATTCTCTGGCCATCGTCGAGGTGCTCTGACCGCCCAGCAAGGCCGAGGTCAGCGAGTGGACAGCAGTATGATGCTCACTGACAACGGACCGCAGTTCACGAACATAGGCTGCGGACACAACCGAGGTGATCATGTTCTGAGCTTCGGACAACCGTCGGGCTACCTTGATAGTCGTGTCGTGATCGTGGCTGGTGACATCGGTGATGACGAGATCGAAGCCGAGCCTGAAACCTTCCTGCACGGCGTTGTGGATCGTGTCGATCGGGATCCCTTCCCGCGCCCAACCGGCGGCAGCGTCCTGAATCCTCTCCACACGGCCAGGAAGGTCCCGCCCATCGAGCATGCTCCGGGTCAACTCCAAGCACACTCGCGTCACGGTGGTGACATCACCGTCCAGTACCTCACCTGGCAATGTCGCACACGGCACGACGTTTTCGATGAAATGCCCCACCATCTGACGGGAGATCGTGCGTACATCCCTCAACGGGGTAGATACCGGACGGCCCGTAGCGGTCAAGAACGGCGCGATGGATTTCACGACAACCATAATTGATCCTTCCCGCTCACATCACTGAGCAAGACCTCAATCTACCGTGACATATAGATAATCTCCCGATGTTCACTTGTGAAAAAGGCAATGGCGAGCGAAGTTTCTCTGTAGCTTCGAACAAAGCCTTCGCACCGCCAGAACTCACCGCTCCGACCGACCAACGAGCGCATCGCGCGTATCGCGGGCGAAAGCAGGCTCCTGCAGAAAGCTCATGCCACACGTTTCGGTCCGAGTCGAGGATGAATTCACTGTCAATCGCTGCTGGGTGCTGCACGCTTCATCTGTCGAATTCGGGCGGCAGGGATCATCACTCCGTCGTGCTGGCGTGTGCTGCGATAATCCGCCAGCCATGCGTATCGTCGTGCAACCAGGAACGCGTGTACCGCATCCTCGCTCCGAAAGGCTCGCCGTTGACGGTCCCCTCGACGGTCCCGAGAAACCAGGTCACCCCGGCACGCCCATCGGTGAGTACGCTCAGTTCTTCTTCGACCAAGGCTGTCATCACCTGCGTCCGGGTGCGGTGAAGCTCCAGGTCATCGGACTTGGTGTATACGTCGCCGCCGAAGGTGAAGATCAACCGGTCATCCAGCAGACGATCCAGCGCCTGTACATCCCCTGCGAGTTGGGCGGCCTGCAACCGCCGCTCAGCGTCCCGTAAGTTCTCCATGCGCCTCACCCTGCCAGCCGATGTCGCACTCCCGCCACAATGTTCGCGTTCGGCTGAGACTGTCGGACGGCGTATCGGCAAGGGCCCTGCCGTCAGCATCGACCGTGTCCGGCCCCCGATAACAGACTCGATCGTCAAGCCGCTGACCCGGCGACGACGTTCCCCATGACAACCGGGTCGGTACCGAGCGGCCGAATCAGTAGACAGCAGCCCAGTATTCGTTCACCGTCCATGTCACCGCACGGAATTCGGGATGTTTCGGATCGTCGGTCACGGTGATCGTCGCGCGTGCCAGGTCGATCTTCATGCCATCGGCCACGAACTGCTGACTATTGGCGGTGAAAGTGAAGAATGCTCCTTCGAAGGGGTCCGGCCGCAGCGCCGGTGCCGCAGCCCGCATGATCCGGGTGCCGGTCCGGTCCTCGCACACGACGAATCGCTGGTCCCCGCCCACTCGGCTGCCCTGAAAGGTGGTCACCGGGTGCCCAGTGGTCTGACTGACCAGCAGCACCAGCCGTTCGGTGCCCTGACATCGGGCGAACGAATCACGGTAGCCGTAGGTGTCGGTTCCATCGGGCAATGTGCCGTCAGTCTGCGTCGGTCCGGCCGTCGTGCTGGTGCGCGGCGCGCTGGGCGAGGTCGTGGCGGTGTTCTCGCTGGAACACGCCACCATCGAACAAATCAACGCGGCCCCCGCCAGCGCCGGAAAGCCTTTCCGTGCTGAAATCACCTACGCAGACTAACAATTCGGACAAAACGCCATTCCGCCGCGCTGCCCGCGCGGCAGCGAACACGTGGACTCCCAGATCGACGCCCGGCCGAGCATCCGGGGTTACTGTGGAGTGAGGTGTCCAGGAAAGGACCGTCGCCATGTACCCGCCCGGCCCCCGACTACCCGCGATCGCGCAGACGATGCGGTATGTGCAAGCGCGGGAACGGTTCATGACCGCCACCGCTCGCCGTTACGGCGACACCTTCACCTTGCGCATGGTGCCGCCGTACGCCCGGCATCTGGTCGTGTTCACCCGCCCCGAACACGTCCGCGAGATCTTCGCCGCCTCCCCCACCGACCTGCACGCCGGCGAGAGCAACGGCATCCTGCGTCCGCTGCTCGGCGATCATTCGGTGCTCATCACCGACGAGGCCGAGCACGCTCGTGCCCGCCGCCTGCTGATGCCCGCCTTCACCGGGTCCGCTCTGACCGGTTACCGCAAGACGATCGAGCAGATCGCCGCCACCCACGTGGAAACCTGGCGGGCCGGGTCGACGGTCCGCAGCCTGGACGCGATGACCGGGATCACCCTCGATGTCATCGGTGAGGTGGTGCTCGGTGTCGCCGATCCGCGCCGCCGCGAACTACTCGGGCCACCCATGCGCCGCATTACCGATATCGCGCCACTCACCCTGCTCGGTTCCCGATACCCGGCCCTGCAAACCCGCGGACCCTGGAAGCGGTTCCACCACGACCGGGCCGGTCTGGACGCCCACCTCTACGCCGAGATCGAGCAGCGCCGCACCGGCAGCGACGGCACGGGCGCAGACGTGCTGTCGCGACTGATGGCACCGGGCGCCGGCAACGACACCCCGCTCACCCCAGACGAACTCCGCGATCAGTTGGTCACCTTGCTCGCCGCCGGGCACGAGACGACCTCGGCCGCACTGTCATGGGCGCTACGCGAACTGGCCGCCGACCCCGCCCAGCAGGACCTCGCCCGCCAGGCCGCGCTCGACGGCGACACCGTGTACCTCGAAGCGGTGATGAAGGAAGCACTGCGCTACCACTGGGTCATCGGAGGTGTCGTGCGAAAACTCACCCGCGATATGACGATCGGCGGCCACGACCTGCCCGCTGAAACCGTCGTCGCGACCTCCATCCTGCTCGCACACAAGCGGCCCGAGGCCTTCCCGGACGCGGTGTTCCGGCCCGGCCGCTTCCTCGACGGCAGCGTGGCGCCGAATACCTGGCTGCCGTTCGGCGGCGGGGTACGCCGGTGCATCGGAGCGGGTTTCGCGCTGATGGAGGGTGCGGCGGTGCTCCAGGAGATCTTGCGCCGCCACGTCCTTTCCCTGCCCGCGGCCGCGACGACGCGGGGCCGGATCCGCAACATCACGCATGTGCCGTCCGACGGGGCACCGATTCTGGTCAGCTGAAAGCGCACCATCCACAGCGAAACGCGAACTGGCTGTGACGATCAGAAGCACCGCGAGCTTCTGAGAGGTCTCGACCATAGGCGGGCGCGTCCGGGATTCGGCGACTGTTCACGATGGATTCGCTCATGAACCAGATGCTGGTCGATGCCCGCGACGGGTTGCCAACAACGGCCCTCGGGGAGTCGGCTACCCCATCCCGACCGCTTCTCGAGGTCATCGCTCCCGAGATCGAGGCGCAGCTGGCTACGGTTCTCGCAACGCTGTCACCCACCTGGGTGGCGGGCCGTCGACCTGGTCGGGCAGGCCATCCGCCCATATGTCGTCCGCCGCCCGATCGGCGCGAAACTCCTCGACGGTGTAGTGGAGGAAGGCGCCACGAACGTTCAAGACAGTCTTGAACAACGGTCGCAGTAGCGGGAGCGGCAGCGCCGATGTGGGCTCGTCGAGTCGGGCATCATTTTCGCCGCGCGGCCTGGCCGCCCAAGCGAAGTTGGTGTTCCGGGCAGTCGAACAAGCGTTGGACTGGAAGAACCCCGCGTTCAACCTCGGCTCCGTCACCTCTCCCGGCACCGCCATGAACTGCCTGACCGTCGGGGCGAGTGAGAACCTGCGGCACTCCTTCGACGGTTTCGGGGTGGTGTTGGCGCCCCGATGGATGTCGCCGCGGATACGCGACGGCAAGAATGGGTCACTGTGCCGAGGCCTCGCTACGGCCAGGGGATGGCGACCCGCGCCGCAGTCTGTTTCGATCACGGCCCGCGCCGGTAACGTTGGCAAGTGGCCAACTATGAGGAGACGACGGCGATGCCGAAAATTGTATTGTTCGGGGCAACCGGCTACACCGGACGCCTGACGGCCGAAGTCCTCACCGCACGCGGCGCTTCGCCCGTGCTCGCGGGACGCAACGGGGCTGCCCTCGCGAAGCTCGCCGACGAGCTCGGCGGCTGCCGGACCGCCGTCGCCGATGTCACCGATCCCGCGTCGGTGCGGGCCCTGCTGGGGCGCGGCGATGTCCTGGTGACGACTGTCGGGCCGTTCCTGCGCCATGGGCACCCCGCACTGGCCGCGGCGATCGCCGCGGGCGCGCACTATATCGACTCCACCGGCGAAGGCCCCTTCATCCGCACCGTGTTCGAGCACGACGATCACGCTCGTGCCGCCGGCGCGGGGCTGCTCACCGCGTTCGGGTTCGACTACGTACCGGGCAATCTCGCGGCCGGGCTGGCCTTGCGCGAGGCTCCCACCGCGGTGCGTGCCGAAATCGGCTACTTCATGGAAAGTCCCGGTACCAGCGGTGGTACCCGCGCGTCCATGGCGGGGATGTTGTTCGAACCCGGCTTCGCGCTCCGCTCCGGACAGGTGGTCACCGAGCGCACCGGCGCGCGTCTGCGTTCCTTCGATGTCGCCGGGAAAAGCCGTCCGGGAGTATCGATTCCCGGGTCGGAGCATTTCGCGCTGACTCGCTCCCATCCACACCTGCGAGAAGTCGAGGTGTACCTCGGCTTGCCGCCGATCGCGGCACAGGGGCTGCACGTCGGCTCGCGACTGACCTCGGTCGTCGCACAGGTGCCTGTCCTGAAGCGCGGACTCGACGAGGCTTTGGCTCGAACCGTCAAGGGATCAACCGGTGGCCCCGACGCCGAAGCCCGCCGCCGCACCCGCAGCTGGGTGGTCGCCGAAGCTCAGGACGCGGCAGGCAAGACATTGGCCACCGTCACCTTGAAGGGCGGCGATCCCTACGATTTCACCGCCGCGATTCTGGCTTGGGCCGCCGACACGGCGCTGGGCGGCGGTCTCCTGGGCTCCGGCGCGCTCGGCCCGGTCGACGCGTTCGGGCTGGACGCGCTGCACACCGCTGCCCGCGAGGCCGGCTGGTCGCGTCACCTGAGCTCCATCGAGCCGGACGCGACCTGACACCGGCTGCCACCTGCCGCGTGCTGCCTTCCTCGCCCATCAGGACGGCGGTTTGCCCCGGACAACGCATGTTGTCCGGATCCGTTGCAGCGCTAGGCCGCGTGGGTGAGTCGCGCGGCCGCCGCGCCGACAGTCGGTCCGGCGCTGACCAGCGTCCCCATGAACCGATCCTGTTCTCGCGCACCGCGAGTCGCCGCACGGTCGAGCCCGCCGGGCAACAGCCGGGTGACCGAACGCGCGACATTGACGGGGATGCGGATCGCCGGGTACCACGGAACGATCGCCGTCGGCAGCCCGAGCGCACGCATCGTGTGGCGGCCGAGGAAGGTCCCCGTCACCGACAGATGCTGGGCATAGGCCAGACGGCGCCGGATCGTGGGCAGCCGGTCGTAGTTCCACGACAACGGGTCTCGTGACATCGGCACTGCGAGTTGACGGGTCGACTCGTCGGGGTCGGCCAAGGCAGACAGCGTGTGCACCAGGACGCGCACACCGTCGCGGAAGGAGTGCGGCAGCCACTGTTCCTCGACACCGAGCAGCCAGCCGACGTAGCGGACCAGGTGCGCGACAGCGTCGGTTTCGGCGGGGGTGAGCAACAGACCCAGGCCCATCCCACCGATCGCCGGTGCGATGAAGGCGCCGACGAGGGTGGCCGCCATGTCCGTCTGGTTGATGGGCAGGCCCCAGTCCTCGGTCCGCCAATCCGGCATGGCAGCCACGTGCCTGCGGACGAAGGCATGGATGAGTCGCACCCGGATCGTGGACTGGTATCCCAGACCCCGCGGGGACAATCCGTCGTCGGACAGGACGTCCATCGCCCACTGCATCGTCTCGGCCCACCGCTGATTGGAGCCCTTTTCCAGCGCTCCTGTGCGCAACAGGGTCTTGTTGAAGCCGGAGAACTGGTAGCCGCCGAGCATGGCGACGTCGCGCGCGATGTACATGCCGTCGGAACCGCTGGTGAGCAGGACCTTGGCCCCGTGCACGAGTTTGTCGTGATCGACCCACGCCGGAACAGTCTCGACCGCGGTGAAGAACTCACGCAGCGCATCCGGCGCCTGCGGCACCGCGGCGATGCCGTCGGTGAGCGCTCGATCGAACAGCGGACGCATCTGCTTCGAGCCCGTGGCGACCATCCAGTCCACCAGCCGATCCATCGCGTCGTCACCGACGAGCAGGCCCTCGCCGAGATGCTGCCATTGCTCCGAGTCGGGGCTGTGCACCCCCAGCATCGCCGCGAAGCCGCCGACGAGGGGCGGGACGCGGTGGGGACGATCCGGGTGACGGGTGGGAACGGTGGTCATCGACACTCCTCGTTGAGCGCTTCATTTTGGATAACAACTGATATCCAAAGTAGGTCGACTGCTAAAGTCCTGTCAATGGCGCGCGCAGAGGTGGTCCGGTCCTACCGAGGAATCAGCGCGGCGAATCGACGTGACGAACGCGGCGACAAACTCCTCGCCGCGGGTCGCCAGATCTGGGGCGAGGCCGGCCCGAGCGAGGTCACCGTGCGCCGCGTGTGCGCCGCGTCGGGGTTGACGCCGCGCTATTTCTACGAACATTTCGCCACCCGAGACGCACTGATACTCGCCGTCGCCGAGCAGGTGAACGAGGAGCTGTTCACCACCCTCGTCGACGCGAGCCAGGCCGAGCCCGGCAGCCTGAAACGCAAACTCCTGCGGGCATTGACGACCTACCTCGACACGATCGCCGACGACCCCAGCATCCACCGCATCCTCACCAGCGATACCCACAGCGTCGCGGGGCTCGAAGAGTTGCGCTCCCGTGCCGTCGGCATCGTGACCGACCTCGTGATGCAGTACAGCGCGGAATTCCTCGACACCCCCGCAAATCCGGAGATCCGGCGTCAGGAAGCCCTGTTCGTCGTCGGCGGGATCAACCAGCTCGTAGCAACCTGGCTGAGCGACCCCCGTCGGCCGACCACCGAAGTAGCTGCCCTGTGCACCGAACTCGCACTAGCCGTGGTGAACCGAGCACCCTGACAGTCGGTGCAGTCGGACGGCTCCGCGTCCGGCGAGACGAGCGAGGCAGGCCGGCACCCCGAGGGATGCCACTTTCGGCCGGTGAATCCGCGCCCAGCTGCCTCACGATCAGTTCGACCCGCGACTCGCACGCCCAACACGGCCAGGCATCGTATTGACGCGGGTGAGGTCGCCGTCGTAATGCGCCAGGACCCGGTGGTCCATAGTGCGCCGCCACAGCACCGGCACCGACGCCAAGACGATCATCGTGGCATAGCCCGCGGGCAGCTGCGGCGCCTCGGACGCGGTGCGCAGGGTCTGATACCGGCGCCCGGGATTGGCGTGATGATCACTGTGCCGCTGCAGGTGAAACAGGAAGATGTTGGTGACAAGGCGGTCGGAGTTCCAGCTGTCGGCCGGCGAGCAGCGCGCCCAGCGACCGTTCGGCAATCGACGTCGCAGCAGGCCGTAGTGCTCGACATAGTTCACCGTCTCGAGCAGCCAGACGCCTACCACCGCCTGAACGGCGAGATAGGGCAGGACACCGGGCCCGAACGTCGCGACGAGCCCGCCGAACAACACCACTGTCATCGCCCACGACTGCAGAATATTGTTGTGCGGGCACCACCACGAACGGTGCTGGCGTCGCAGCCGGTCCCGCTCCAGTTCGAGCGCTGACCGAAACCCCCCGATCACGCTGCGGGGCAGGAATTCCCACAACGACTCACCGAACCGAGCGCTGGCCGGGTCCTGCGGCGTCGCAACCCGAGCATGATGGCCCCTGTTGTGCTCGACGTAGAAATGCCCGTACCCGGATTGGGCCAGCGCCGCCTTCGCCAGCCACCGCTCGAGCCGCTCGACCCGGTGACCGAGTTCGTGCGCGGCGTTGATACCGATACCCGCCAAGAAACCGACAGTCACGGCCAGCCCCAGCTTGTCGACGAATCGAAGCTGCGAATCGGCCCACAGGTGGCACGCGATCACCAGGGCAACGGCCTGCACCGGCAGGAACAGGTAGGTACACCACCGGTAATAGCGGTTGGCACCGAGTTCTTCGTAATCCTCGTCGCTGGGATTATGGCCGTCTTCACCGACAAGTCGATCCAGCACCGGAATCACGCACAGCACGACAATCGGTTCGATCCACCAGAAGACCGTCAACCCGGTACGCATCACCAGCTGTGAGGGCAGCAACGCGCACACCGGCGCGACCAATCCGAATACCCAGAGATACCGTTTCGGATCTGCCGTCGGCGCCAAGTACCGCTCGAGCAGGTGCCGCGTCCGTGGCTCCCGCCTCGACATCCTCATCGAAACGTTGGGGTCACGGCAGCCTCGCGCAGTTCGTCGGTACGGGCTGACCTCCGAGGCTGTCGGTCATCCGCTGCTGCGGCGCTAACGCAGGGAAGAACGACACCGGGTCGACGGCGGGTGCGTCGTCGAGATCCCGGAGGTGATCCCAGTGCGGGTCGTGTGCGAGCACGCACAGGATGTTCTCGTACTTGTTGCGTGATCCCTGCGGGATCTCGATGGTGACGTCGAACTCCACGGAGGTTGTCCTTCCTGGCAATTCAGTGGCACCAGCGCGCCGCGCACAGCGACGTCCTCGCCCCCCGAGCCGCGCCGCGCCCACCTCGGCGCGGCCGAATCCGGGATCACTCGCGCGGTGCTTTGCCTTGATAAGTGGTACTCACCGCATTCTCGCCTGACCGCATCGCAGCCACCGATGTTACCGGAGTTGCTCGTGGGGCGATGCGGTCGACTGGCGTGGTCCCGAGAATCGATGGAGATCGGCGCGGCTAGGGCAGCGCCGCGCAGTTCACCGGAGCGGGCACGCCGGCGAGGCGATCGACCATCCAGGGCTGCGAACTCGTCAGCGACGGGAAGAAGGCCATATTGTGGGTGCCCAAGAAGCCCGACATCGCGGGCACCGAGCTGTCCGCATCCAGCAGTACCGCCGCGCCGCCGCCACACCATCGCGCGGCCAGATCGCGCGCGGCGGGATAGGTGGCCTTCTCGTCGTACCTGGCCGAGTAGACGCGCACCGGCGCCGCCGGAGCGGACCCGCCGAGCCGCTGCTCGTCGAATACCCGCTTCAACTCGGGGGAACCGTCGATCACGGCCGTGATCGGCCGTCCGCTGGTCGTCCACCGCGACGTGTCCTGGGGCTGGACGAGAGTCTCGGAGAGACCGCCCCCGCACGTCCCGGCGGAGTCGTGCAGGATCGCTTTACCGGTCTCGTTGAGCTCGGCATCGAGTACCGGGCGTGTCTCGGGGTAGTCGGCGGCAATTCCGTTGAGCACCCACGCGATGGCAGGCGCGACGCCGGGGTTGCCGTCACTGCGCGCGATGAAATCCTGCGGCCCCACCACCGGCCCGCCCACGTGCACCCCGCGCACGTTGAGGTCAGGTGCATACTCGGCCTGCAGTTCGGCGGCGGCAGCAGAGGCCATCGCGCCCTGGGAGTAGCCGTAGATGATGACCGGTGTGTCCGGGCCGAACCCCGAACCGGGCAGCCGCAGCGCTGCCCGCGCGGAATCCAGCACCGCGTGTGCCTGCGTCCTGCGGTTCAGAAAGTCGTGTACTCCCGGTACCCCGAAGTCGTGGTAATCGGTCATCACCACTGCCATCCCGCTCGACAGCAGTTGGTAGATCGCGATGATGTCGTATTCGAAGATCACGTCGGCGGGCGGCTGGTACCGGATCACCTGCCCCAGCATCGCCGACGGCGAGCAATCGGCGTTCTGCCCCTGTGCGCCGCCCGCGTAGGCCACCAGTGGTCGCGGGCCCGGGCCGGTCCAGGGCTGAGTCGGCTCGAGATAGGTGCCGACCACCGTGTTCGGCGCGCCGTGGGTGTCGTTGCTGGTGTAGACGAGGCGGGTGGATCGTGCCGGTATCGGCCCGGCCGGGCCGGGAATCGTGATCGCCGTCGCCGAACCTTCGGCACGGACAATGTCACCTCCCGCCACCTGCATCTGCGGCTGGGCGCCTACCGTCGGGGTGGCCGCGACTCCGGCGCCGACGACCATGAGGGTCCCCATAAGTGCTGCGATCCACGCGCGTTTTCCGCTCTTCATACCGATCCTTCGTGCGAGGTTGTCCGTCCAGGGCAGCTATCGAACCGAACAGCGCAATCGCCACGGATGGAGCGCAACACCGCTTGTCAGCGGATCGTGAGCAGAAAGCGTGATGTTCGACCCGAGAGATCTAGATCAAAACTGCGGGCATCTCCGTCGAGCACAGAACCAGGCACGGATATCGCGGTGCCGGGGGCACAGCTTATGCCATGGCGCCGGCATCGGTGCGGCGGGTGCCGCTTCGGCGTAACGACTTCGCGATCAGGCGCCTTCCATTTGTTCGTGATCCGATCTAACTCTCTGTGGGACAACGCTTTTGCGTACCGCACTGCGGGTGGCCGACGTGTCGTGGCTCGGGTATCACCTGACTGAAACAGTCACCGATTCGTCTGCTACAGGGTCGATTCAGCAGCCGACGGCGTCAGCGACCGCATCGACGAAGTCGTCGATGTCATCGCTGCCAGGAAGGAGAATCCACAACTCCGGACCACCCTGCAGCGAATCGAGTTCGGCATGGACATTGTCGTTCTCGACCCACAATCTCAACGCGACTCCGTTGCGGAAAGCGAGTTCCCTTGTGACGGAGTCGCTGTGGGAGACCTGGTCGGCGAACTGTCCTACGAGCTGCCTGTACAGCGTCTCCAAGCTGTGCGACATATGACTCCTTGCGCGGGCCGAACGAGCACGACCATTGCATTCGCCGTTGGCCTGGTCTCCCTGATCAGCACCCTCATGAGCGACAGCGTGAACGCCGTGCTGTGGCTGCGCTCCTGGGCGGTGTCCTGGCCGAAGCAGAAACCGCAGGATGCACGCCATTGTGCATTCTGCGGTAGCTGCGAACCGCGGGCGGTTCGCTTGCCCCCTTCACGAGCGAACCGGGACTCGCCGAACTGGAGGGTCCGTACCCAACCGACCGCTCAGGACGGCTATCGTGAGCCTAAGATGGCCAGCTTGCTAGTGCAAGTTGCAAGAGCAAGTTTTGTGGTGGGTGGATAAGGTAGCTGCAGTTGTGCCGGGCGGGTGCGCATGGAGAAGGAGGTCGGGGCATGTCGAACCTCGAAAATGATGACACACCAATAGAATCCGAAGACGGATCGACGTTCGCCGATCGCCTGCGGTTTCTCTTCGAGACGGTGTATCCGCGCGGTCGGGGTCCGTACAGTCAGACCGAGGTGGTCGACATCATCAGGGCCAACGGGGGCAGGATGACCACCGGCTACATGTCACAACTGCTGTCGGGGAAACGCCGTTCACCCACGTTGCCGACCGTGACCGACATCGCCACCGTATTCCGCGTCCCGATCGACTATTTCGGGTCGCCGGAGTCCTCTGCGGAGATCCGGCGCCACATCGCTTGGATCAGTACGATCCGTGATTCGGGTGCCGAACAGGTCGCCGCCCGTACCTACAACCCTGCCGAGGTGTTCGAAGTCGGGTTCCGGGAGCTGCGCCGCAGCACCGACGCGGCCGACGCGGACAACTGATTCAGGACGCGAGCAGATAGGCGCAGGCCGCGAGCGCCGCTCCCACAACGGAGCCGACGACGACCTGTCCGCGGGTGTGATCACCCAGCCACACTCGCGACCATCCATTGACGACGGTCAGCGGCAGCGCGGCAAGAAACCACGGTGAGGCGATCAGCGCCAGCAGGACCGTTGTTCCCGCACTCACGGCGGTATGGACACTCACCTTCCATTTGCCGATCACGGTCACGATGCCGATGCCGAACAGGACGACCAGCCCGGCCACCGTCCATGCGATCAGAGCGCGCGGGGCGCCCCGCACGATCTCGACGATCAGGCCCACGCCCACGATGCCCAGAATCGCCGGAATCACCCAGCGCCGACCGTCGATATCGGTCACATGGTGATCGCTGGCAATGCCGCGCCGCACACCGGCCAGGATGATGATCATCGGGATGCCGCCGGTGATCGCTGCGACGAAAAGCCCCCATCCTGGAGCACCCACAGCGAACCCGGCGATCGTCCCGGTCACGATATTGATCACCCAGGGCGCCCCGAGCTCGGTGATCACCCGAGCCGCACGTGCTTGCGGCACCATCGTTTCCGTCACGCCGAAACCTCTCGCTGTTCATCCCGGTACTTCCGTCCCAAAGTCATTGCCCACGTGCGATCGAGGTCTGCCGCCAGGGCAGCCGACCGAATACCGGCACTACTGAACGCCGTCGATGCTCGCCCCCGCAACAGCCACTCTGCTACTGCCGCAGCTACTTCCGACATGCCTGCCACGGAAGCGTCAGGTTGTGGGGCGTTCTCAGCTTCCATGCTCAAGGCATCGAGCAATTCGGTGACCCGGTCATCGGCTCGCTCATCGGTGCTACTGCCCCACCGGGACGCCCGGCGAACGCCGGGCCAGCGCGTCGTCAACTCTCGATGTAGCGGGCCGATCGCCCACAGGACTCGCTTCGCACGCACCCACGACACGACCGGCGACAACATCATGCCGACGAAGATCACCAGCACGCCCACCGCGGATACCGCCCGGGTGACCTCGAAGACCACGGGCAGCTGGGGCGCATCGAGATAGCGCACCGCCACGAAGTAGCTCAGCCGAATCCACGCCCACACCGTCGCCGCGGCCAGACCCGCCGACAGCAGGGTCAAACTCCACCCGGTCAGACTGCGCACATCCGCGGCACGAGCGGTCATCACCATCAGCGCGGGGCACAGCAGCGCCGGGAACAGCGCACCGGCGATGCCCGCCTCGGCATACCCGGGCAGATGGCTGTAGAGATGTCGAACTCGAATCCGCCTGCCGCCTGCGGAACCGTCGGCGCGCAGGCGAAAATCGCCATCGCCACCACCGAACCGACCACCGCGATCAGGCCGAGTACCCGCGCCCCGCGCGCCACCCTCTCCGGATCGGTCGTGACGGCCAAGGCCAGCACACCCGAGGCGGCCGCCATCAGGTTGAACAGCACTATGCGCAATCCGGTCGAGAAATTGGCAATCGGCACGACAGCCTGCACCGACGTCTCCACCGCCGGGATGTTCACACTCAAATGCACGGCGACAACACCCAACGCCACCACCATGCTCCCCAGCACCCAGCCGCGCGTCCACCACCACCGCCACGCCCGGCTCACCACGGCGATCCACATCAGGGGCGCCAGAACGGTGGCGTTCACCCCAGTGCCTCGCCCCAGCGGGACCGCAGCCGCGGCTCTTTGCGACCGATGCGCTGCAAGCGGTTCAACAGCACGCTCGCGAACTGCTCGGCGGCCGATTCCTCGTCGGCCGCACCCGCATTGCCGCACTCTCGGCGCAACATCAGCGCGGCCAACTCGTGTACCCCGGCCGGCAGCACCGCCTGGGCCAGCTCGAGTACCGGCCGTCCCTGATGTCCCAGCACGATATGCCCCAGTTCGTGGGCAAGAGTCCGGTCCCGAGTCTGCACCCAGGAGGCAACGCTGACCTCATCGTGATCCCGGTAGTGGACCCACTGCCCGAAGACCCCCGCCGGCAGTGCCGAGTTCTCGATCACCTGTAACGGCCGCCCGCGGAAGCGAGAAACCGCCTCCACCAACCCATCCAATGACCGAGACTCCTCCACCGTCGCCATGGTGAAGATACGGTCGACCGCCGAATTGACCGCCGGACCGCTGAACACGCCCAACATCCAACCACACCCGACTCCGACCGGCCGAGCGCCGATTGCCGAGCCGGGCTTCGCCGGAGGGGCTCCAGGGTCGGCTAGGACCCCTGCGGCTCGACGACCACAGCGTCCCAATGCGGCACGTTCGTCAACCAGCTCCGGTGTGAAGTGTTCGAGATCGAGTTCAGTTGCGGTGCTCTGCAATTGGCCACAATTCGGTCGGTGTGCCTCGGTCCCAGGACCCCTTCACGGCCGTCACCGATTGCAGCGAATACGCAGCCAACACCCCCGGAATCTAGCGCGCCATTGCCAGATACATTGCTTTTCAACATATTTCACGAGCACTCAGACGCCATGGCCTCGAGCGCGCCACCGAGTCACACTGCACCAGAGCAATCGGTGCAACTCGTCGTCACGCAGGAGGCCGCTGCAGGTGGTGCTTCGCGAACGCCGAGGTTACATAATCGACAAGGTGTAGATGCAGGGCGGAACGCCAGTCAGCGGAGCTGTCATCGAGGGCGACGCCGAGGGCTGATTCGACTTCGTTCAGCACGAAAGGAAGGGGAATACTCTCCTGTGAACAGATTTGTACCGTGTATTCCAATTGATCCACGACATCGTGCAGATGAACGGTGTCGCTGTCGCATGGCTCGGGACCGAGACCAGCGGTCCACCCTAAGTCCCCGTGTTCGTGATCCCCGCCTTCACCGTCTGGCGTTCGCGGGAAAAAGTTGATATCCGCACCCATGAGTCCCCCTGTTATGTTCGGTCCGTCGTGACGTCACCGTACCGAACATTTGCGGAAAACGAAGAGTTACCCGGAACCCTGGGGCTAATATGCAGCTACTATCAGTGAATTTGTGAGCATTACCATCGACTATGCGCCTGCGCGCCGAATCCGACGACCACCGGCCCGAACATCTATCTCGTCTCCGTAGCCTTCGGACTCGTCTCGGTATTCGGGTAGAGGACCTCACGGCTCTGCGCCGCGGCTCGCAGGATGCTGTCGCTGATGAAGTCGCTGAAGCGGGCCATGTTCGCCAGCCGGGTGGCGGTCGGAGTGCCGTGGCCGAAGATCTCGACGCCTTGGCGGGTGATCTCGGCGACTTCGGCCATGCCGCGGGCGCTGTCGATCGTCGCCTGATACCAGACGTTGTCGTCGACGATGTAGCGCACGCGGCGGCGTTCATCGGTTTCGCGGCGGACGAGGCCTTGGAGTTCGAGGATTTTGATCGCCTTCGAGACCGACGGCGGGCTGATCTGGAGTCGCCCGACGACCTCCGATGCGGTGAGACTACCGGTGTCCGCAGTGAAAAGGCAGGTCAGCACCCGGGCAGTTGTTCTGGGCATGCCCTGTTGCATGAGCATCGTGGTGAACGTTTCTTCGTAGTCGCGCACGGACTCGTCGTCGCGACCCCGGCCGGGTGCCGGGGATGGCCGATCCCGGGGCCTCGGCTGCGCGCGCCGCAGGGCGCGGCGTTCGGTGGCGCGTTGAGCGAGGTCGGAACGGTAGGACGCGGGGCCGCCGTTGCGCATGACCTCGCGCGTGATCGTCGAGGTCGGACGATCCAGACGCCGGGCGATCACCGCGTAGGGGAGGTTGTCGGCCAGCCCCAGGGCGATCTGCCTGCGTTCGGCCTGGGTGAGTCTGCCTCCCGACATGACGGGCTCCTTCGTTCGCGATGCCCTAACTGTAGCGAATCGGGCTCAGTCATCGCAACGAAACCGACCTCCTGGCGTTGCGTTATCTTCAAGGTGGTCGCAACAATATTTGCGCTCTGAACAGCCCATATATCGACATTCCGCCATCAATTTGATTGCTCAAGTCAGGAAAGCTACGTAGCGTTTCCAGTGTCAGGAAAGAGTGATTCATCCAGCAAGGCCAGGAGAAAACACATGCGAACCACCAGCGTTGCCTCTACCGATTCGACCTGGACCGGGATGGTGACTGTCGATGACACATCCTTGGCCGTCACCGACACTGGCGGATCCGGCATCCCGGTGCTCTACGTCAACGGCCACGTCGCCACTCAGAAGTACTGGCGGCATGTCATCACCGAACTGGGCCCGCAGTGGCGCCACATCACCTACGACATGCGGGCCCGCGGCAAGTCGGGGACCTCGGCGGACTACTCGTTCGAAACCAACGTCGCCGATATCGACACCGTGCTCGCCGCCAGAGGTGTGCAGCGGGCGCTGGTGATCGGCTGGTCCTACGGCGCCTTCGTCGCGGCGCACTGGGCCAGCCGCAACCCCGCCCGGACCATGGGCGCGGTGCTGGTCGAGGGCGCACAACCGCACGACTGGATCGACGAGGTCGATATCGAGGGCATGCGGACACTGTGGCGGCGCCTGGGCTGGTTGATGCCGCTGATGCGCCTGACGGGCCGGGGCGCACGGATGACCGCAGAACAGATGGCCGACAGCAACATCGAGGCCGGCGAGATCGCCCGCGAACGAGTGCTGGGCCCGGTGATGGACAACATCAGCGTCCCGACGCGCTACGTGAATGCTTCGGGGTCCTCACTCGGCAGCAAGGGCGACCACCAGGAACGCATCCGCGCCAGCCTGTCCAAGGTCGTCGAACGCAATCCCAACATCGATATCCACGCGAAAGTCCCCAGCAACCACGGCAGCATCCTGCGCAAGGACTACCCCACCATCGCCGAAGCCGTCCGCGTGGTCGCCGAGCGCGACCACGAGCCGCGGTGAAGATCGAACCCGAACAGGTTGTCGGCAAACGTTTGCCGACAACCTGCTGAACGGCCTGTGCTACACAGATATTCGGGCTCACACCGATAATCGGCAATTCTGTTCAGCCGCAGCTGAACCCGCAAGCAATCATTGCGCACGACTTCGAACAGCGATGGCTTCGTACAATTTTATGTCAGTGGCTTTTCCGATGAATGTCAGTGCCCGCGTTTCGAAGTGGATTCGTCGGCGCGGGTTCGGCTGACCTCTCGCTCAGCTCGAGTTCGTCCGCGCGAAGCCCGTGGCGTAGCCGGCCTTTACCGAGTAAACGGCAGAACCGCGGCCAACACGCGTAGTGCCTCGAGGTAGTCCTCGTTCAACGGCTGGATCGCGACATGGTCGGCGCCCGCGTCCAGGTGCGCCACCAATCCGGCGGCGACTGCGGCGGGCGTGCCGTTGACGGCCAGGGTATCGATCAGCCGATCGCTTCCCGGCTTGGCGATGTCTTCCTCTGAGAAGCCCACGCGGCGCAGGTTACTCAGGTAATTCACCAGCCCCAGATACAGGGAAACCGTACCCCGGGCGAGCTCGCGCGCCCGCGCCACATCATCATCCAGAACGACCTTCTGCTCCGCGACCAGAAGCGCGTCCGCGCCAAGCGTTTCGCGGGCAGTTCTGGTGTGCTCGGGTGGGGCGAGGTAGGGCAGCGCGCCCGCGGTCCGCTCCCGAGCGAGTTCCAATACGCGCGGGCCGAGCGCCGCTAACGCCCTGCGCTCCTTCGGTACACCCGCCGCGTCGAGTTCGTCCAGATAGGCCACCAGCGCGTCGTACGGCTTGACGGCCCCCGCGCCGTTGGCCTCCCGATGACCCACTCCGACACCGAGCAGGAAGCGGCCAGGAAATCGCTGGTCGATGCGGTGAAAGGACTCCGCTACTGCCCCTGCGGGCGCCGTCCAGATATTCACGATGCTGGTGCCGACAGTCAGCGACTCCGTTGCCTCCAGCAGCGATTCGGCCACTGACAGATCGGCAGGCGGCGATCCGCCGAGCCACAACGCGCCGTACCCCAGTTCTTCGACCTCGCGGGCTGCCGCGGGGGCGAACCCCTTGTAGTGGCGCCACACACCGAATTTGCCGAGATCACTATTGGTCATGCCGGAGGCAACACGGGTCCCGTCGCGACTATTCCGGGACGAACAGGGCGCTCAGGCGGCGGCGAGTGCGTCGATCGCCGCACGCAAACGCGCCGTGGCATCGGCGACGACCGGTGCGAGCGCGGGCTCGCCGGTGACCTGGGACATCAGTTCGGGATTCATGGCCTCGACAACGATCGTGTCGTCGGTGGAGCGGTCGCGGCGCACCACTACATTGCAGGGCAACAGCAGGCCGATCTGCCGGTCGATGTCGACCGCGCGGTGCGCCAGATGCGGATTGCAGGCGCCGAGGATTCGGTAGTCCTCCATCTCCTCACCTAATTTGGCCTTCATCGTGGCGCGCATGTCGATATCGCTGAGGATGCCGAATCCCTGCGCCGCGAGCGCCTCGCGAGTGCGTTCGATCGCGTCGTCGAACGTGGTGTGCAGGCTGGTGGAGAGGGCGAGATCCATCACGAACTCCTTTCACGGCATCGATGTGAGCAAGCCGATGTACTCGTCATTGTGACGATACGGGCCAGGTGAACAACCTCGCCGTCATGCATTCGGGTCGGGCGATTCATGTCTCCATTCTCCGCTCCTCGCGCGGGCACAGTCGGATCCGAAGGGACCGGAACGGTCGAACGGTCCCGAGCAGCGAGCACGTCGCCGACGGTTACACAGGTCGCCGACAACTCTTTTTAGAGGGACTTTCTACTCTATTTGCCCGGCAGTAACTGTGGTGAGGTTGGCCCGTCAGACGCTCCACTCCGAGAGCTCACCGCGCCAGATCGTCACGGCCTGGTGCGATCTCGCCATCACCTTCCCCATCCGTGCCGTGCCGCAGACATGGCACCGACCGAAGGCAGGACATCCGATGAACAAACAGATCTCGGCCCCGGCCGGTGCGCGCTGGTTCACCCGCGCACCAGCAGACATCGGGTTCGCCCGTCGGCATCGGCGTACGGCCGTCAAGACCGCGATCGGCTACGTGCGTGCCGACCTGACCGGACCGAGCCGACCGCAGTGCGAATCGCTGATCCGTACCACCGCGATCGATCACGGCTACGAGTTGCTCGGGACTCTGGTGCTCGCGGGGACACCGCTGGCCCGGCTACGGTTCCTCGTCACCGAGCTCGCCGTCGATGTGGTGCTGTGCCCCACGTTCGCACACCTCGAGGGCCAGGTGCCCACCGAGCTGCTGACCGTCACCGACGTGATCGTCATCGACCCGTTCATCACCTACTGCCGACGGGACCCACAGCTGCTGGACTGAGCGATCCGACTGGCGCGACGGCCACGCCGGACCGGTGAAGCCTGCTCAGCAAGACCGGGTCAGGGCATTCGGTGTGGCGCTCATGCGGCTGCCTCGCTCAGATCAGATCCAGTCGACGGAGGTCGGTGCTGTATTCCCGCCAAACGCGCTGGGTAGGAAGCTAATTGGCGGGCCCCAGCAGGCAGCGGCAGCGGGGTGGCCGCCCCGCCCGCGGTCGTGGTCGCGAACAGGCCGATGAGGAATTCCGGCGCGTTCGGGCACAGCAGGCCAACCGGCTCACCGCGCCCGATGCCGCGCGCGACCAGCGCCGCGGCGGCCGCGACGGAGCGTTCCCGGAGTTCGGCGTAGGTGAGCGTCGATTGCGACAATGACCAGAACGTGGTGCGGACCTGCGGATTCGCGGTCGCGACCTCGGCCGGCCGCTGATGCAACGTCAGGCCCGATGTGGACGATGTCATCGCTCTATGACAAAGGCCTCAGGTATCCAAATTCTGAACGATCAGTGAAATACGGCGCTGCGATAACATAGTCCGCTGCGGCAATAACAGTACCGCGAAATTCCCCGATAACTTGACCCTAAAGGCCAATTCGGGCCTGAGCGATAGATTTCAGTTCTGAAGCCTCAAAGGCGACCGGCGACGGAGCCTGGCGCCGTGGATCATACGGCGGCGACGTAGCTGTGCAGCGGGAGTGTCGCCGCCCATTGCCTGGCCATGTCCTTGGGCTTGATCTCGGTCGAGGCATCGTGACGGGCGTGTTCGCCGACCTGTAGCGCACCGCGCTCGGTCAGCTTCTCGGCGGCGATCTCCCCGCCCCGGTTGAAGGTGTCGCCGTAGACGCTGTCGCCGAGGCCGAAGACCGCGAAGCGCAGACCGGTGAGATCAGGGCGGGTGGCGTCGAGAGTGTCGAAGAACGGTTCGGCGCCGGTGGGCAGATCGCCGTCGCCGTAGGTCGAGCAGACGACGATGTGGAAGTCCGCGGCGTCCAGATCACCCGGGTCGACATCGATCATGTCGTAGACCGAGACTTCATGGCTCGACAGCTCGTCGGCCAGACAGTCCGCCACCGATTCGGACGTACCCAGCTCCGATCCGAAGAGAATGACCACGCGCACGAACAGACCTCACTCCCAATAGTTAAGTATGCCTAACCTAACACTCCCTCTGGGCGCGTGTCATCAGGTACCCGAGCGGGCGATGTGGATCGGGTAGTCAGTCCGTGGGATAGTTCTGTGCGCGGAGCAATCCGGCCAGGTGAGCGGCGTTGCGTGCCATGGTGCGGGTGGTTTCGCGGACGGCGTCGGGGGTGCCGGGTAGATCGTTGTAGTCGATGCTGCCCATCGCCTCGCCGTTCCAATAGGTGCACCCCTGGGCGGGAATGGTGAAGCCGATATCGTCGAGCGCTTGGAAGGTGTCGGCGGCGATCTTGTGCGCACCGTCCTCGTTACCGACGATCGCGGCGATGCCCACCTTGCCGAACATCGCGGGTCTGCCCGCGTCGTCGGTGTTGGACAGTTCGGCGTCGAGGCGTTCGAGCACTCGCTGCGCGATCGAGGACAGATGACCCAGCCAGGTCGGGGTCGCCAGTAAGACGATATCGGCGTCGAGGACCCGGCGCCGGATCTGAGGCCACTGATCTCCATCACCCTCATCGGCGCTGACACCGGGGCGGATGTCGAAATCGGCGACCCGGACCGAATCACCGTCCACGCCGTGGGTGGCCAGCTCGGCCAGCACCTGATCGGCGATGAGGACGCTGCTCGACGCGGACGGCGAGGGCTTGAGCGTGCAAATCAGAGCGAGAGCTCGCAGAGAAGCGGCCATCGTGAATCCTTTCGGTGCTGATCAACTCGCGCGGACCACACGGAAGGCGCCCAGCCACGGACGGCCAGCATCGGGCACATTCGTTCTCTCCGTGCCAACGCTACACATGCTCAGCGGCGTCAGGCGTCGGAGCGCGGGCCGGCGGTAGCGGCGAGAGCCGTCGCGAGGTCCCGGTGGATCGAGATCCACTCGCTCATTCCGGCGAGGTCGACCACCCGCGCGATGCTCGCGCCGGTCCGTCCGTCGGCGAGATGCATCCCGATGCCGCGTCGGTCCAGCTGCTCGGCCAGGTCGGCGAGGGCCATGATGGCGCGTACCGACAGGAACGTGACCTCGTCCAGATCGACCACGAGGTGACCGTCGACGGCGGACGCGGGGACAGCGGACCCGAGCAGGCTCCGCCAGCGTGGGAGCGTATACGCGTCGATCTCCCCGCGGGCACGCAGCACGGTGACCTGCCCCGCGGATTCCACGACGGCACCCAAGCGGCGGCAGAGATCGGCGGCCGGGTCGTCGGCTGCGGGCGAGCGGGTTTCGTCAGGACGATTGTTCAACGGACTCGATTCTTCAGCACCAGAGAGCGGCGCGTTGCCAACTGTCCCGTGTGCTCGAGATCGGGCTGGCTCCCTATTCCAGCACGCGGCCTGGCAACTGCCCTGCTCCGTCACCGCGGCGACGCCCAGTTGTTCGCTTTCTGTCCTGATTCGCGGTGCACCGCTTTCGCATTTCGTCGCTGTGGCCCGGGCGCGCAGCCGCGACACGCGATGCGCTGAGGGCAGAACAGCGGGTGCGTCGTCTGTTGTCGAGCCGGTAACATGGAGCGGAAAACTGTACGGGCGCGGTTGTCCGGCGCCCAGCCACTCCCGCCGTGCCCGTGATCGCGTGTCCACGGAGGGAGGGTCGTGCAGAGGCTGGAATTCGAGAGCGACGACTTGGCCGTGACCGAGGAGTTCCTCAACACCGCCTACACCCGGGTGCAGATCGGCAACCACGGCCCGCACCAGGTACGCACCCGGATCCGTCGCGAGGTGCTCGGTTCGATCAACTTCGACCAGCTCGACATGGGTTTCGACATGGCCTACGACGCCGATCCGCTCGGTCGGGTCTGCCTGGTCACCGTGCACAGCGGTCGGATCGAGGAGAACTATCACGATTGCGGCCCCGACACTTTCACCCCCGGTCAGACAGGTCTGCTCACCCCGGACGACCTGCCCTACTCGGGGGTCATCCGAAGCAGTCGCTACGACATCACCATGTTCGACCCCGCGATCCTGAACCGTATGGCCACCCCCGCGGGCGGGGGCCGAGTGCGCGTAGCCGGGCACCGGCCCGTCACGGTCGCGGCCGGGCAGCGGCTGCGGCGGGTGATCATCCATCTGCAGCAGATCGCCGCGGACCCCGACGCAGCGAACAGCCCGCTCACCGTCACGACGGCCTCCGACTATCTCGCCGCGACAGTGCTGGCCACCATGCCGACGACGGCCGAGCACGAGCCGAACGCCACCGATCGTCACGACGCTCACCCCCACACCGTGCGCCGCGCCATCGCCTATCTGGAGTCGCATCTGGGCGACAGAATCGCGATCACCGACGTCGCAGCGGCGACCTTTGTTACGCCCCGCGCCTTGCAACTGGCCTTTCGCCGTCATCTGAACACGACGCCGCTCGAGTACCTGCGACGACTGCGCCTCGCCGCGGCACACGAACAACTCAGCGCCGCGGTGCCGGGTGACGGCCAGACCGTCGCGACCATCGCCTACCGATGGGGCTTCACCCATCCCGGCCGCTTCGCCACGGCCTACCGCCACCGCTACGGTCAGCCACCGAATCAGACACTGCGCGAATGATGACCGAACGGCCCCACCCCGCAGGTGCCGCAAACGAGGTCCGAGCCCACGCGACCGGATACGTCAGCGCCGTCTCACGGCCTGGCGAACCGCATGTCCACCACGGTGCCCGCCGCCGACGTGCTCACCTCGAATTCGCTGCTCAGCGCGCGCATGATGTCCATCCCACGCCCTCGTGACTGATCGCTGTCCGGATCGGGTGCCGTCCAGCGCCCCTTGTCGGTCACGACGGTGTGGACGTGAGTCTCGGTGAGCACGGCAGTGATGCGTACTGTGCCGCCGTCGCCACGGTGACCGTGCTCGACGGCGTTGGTACACGCCTCGCCGACAGCGAGCGCTATGTCGTAAGCCGCGTTCGGGTCGACCGGCACCTCCGCCAGCCAGGCCTGCAGCGCGTGACGGACTTCAGCCAGCCGCGCGGCGTCGGCCGAGAACTCGATCTCGAACGGCTTCACGGCGCTCTGCTGCCGAGATGGGTGCGTCGTCACCTGATGCCTCCCTCTTCATCTCGACGTCCAAACGAATCCGCGAGGAACCCCGCGCCATTGGCAGTACCCGCGCAGTACACGGATATGCCGCTTCCGGGCGTGAGAAGGCCCTCTCGCCGTGGCCCGGCGGATGCGTCCGAGCCAGGGTACCCGGTGCCGCGCAACGGTTTGCGGTCCGAGCGGATGCGGTAGGTTGCTGGGGCAAGAATCGCTCGCACATTCGCCGACTCGGCGAAGCTAGAGGCAAGAGGTAGAAAAGTGGCGAATCGCAACCGAGGAGACCTTCGGTGAGTGTAGAAGGCGGCTTCCGCGACCTCGAGGTGCAGACACGAGCACAGGACGAATTCGAAATTCTCACCGTGCGCGGTGAAGTGGATATGGCCTCGGCGCCCCAGCTGCAAGCGGCGCTGGAAAAGGCACAGCAGGGCGGCAAGACCTTGGTGGTCGACATGACCCAGGTCGGCTTCCTCGGCTCGGCCGGGCTCAGCGCGTTGCTCGTCGTGTCCAAGGCAGCGCCGCACCAGCTGCGCGTGGTCGCCTCCCGTGAGGTGGCACGGCCGATCGAACTGACCGGGCTGGACAAGCTGCTCGCGGTCTACGGCACCCTCGAGGCGGCGATCGCCGCGGAGCCGAACGCACACTAGATCCGAGGTCGCGGGGGCCCCCCCCCCCGGCGCCCCCCGCCCAACACCAAAAAAAAAAACAAATGACAGGTAGCGGCGCTTAAAAAGTGGAGAAAAAACCGCGTGGTTG
>NZ_JBHXAQ010000005.1:0-4410 GCF_042728755.1 Nocardia sp. NPDC060249 | reverse complement strand
TCACACCGAGCGAAGCCGCTGATGTCATGATTACTCTCGCGTCAGGCGAGCGGTGGGGGGGGGGGGGCACCCCCCCCCCCCCCCCCCGCGGGGCCCCCCCACGACCTGCACGAAGAACTCATCGATCTGCCTGATCGCGGCGATGAACTGGTCGAGATCCACCGGCTTGGTGACGTAGGCGTTGGCGTGCAGTTTGTAGCTGCGCAGAATGTCTTCCTCGGCCGCCGAGGTGGTGAGCACGACCACGGGGATGTGGGACAGCTCCGGGTCGGCCTTGATCTTCTCCAGTACCTGCCTGCCGTCGTATTTGGGCAGGTTCAGATCCAGCAGGATCAGATCCGGCCGTGGAGCGTCGGCGTGCGCGCCGGTGCGATAGATGAAGTCCAGCGCTTCCTGACCGTCCCTGACCACGTGCAGCGTGTTGCCGATCTTGTTGTCCTCGAAGGCTTCCCGCGTCATCAGCTCGTCGCCGGGGTCGTCTTCGACGAGCAGGATGTCGACCGGCTGGCCGGGTTCGGTCATGCGAATACCTCGTTCTCGATGGATGCGGCGGTGGTCGCGGGCGCTGCCGCCCGCAGGGTGAAGCACAGGCGGGTGCCGTCACGATAGTCGGTGTCGAGCCAGATCCGCCCGCCGTGGAACTCCACGATCTTCTTGCACACTGCCAGCCCGATCCCGGTGCCGCCGTAGGCGTCTCGCGGGTGCAGGCGCTGGAAGATGACGAAGACCTTTTCCGCGAATTCGGCCGCGACGCCGATGCCGTTGTCCGATACCGAGAACTGCCATTCCTCGGCATCGTCGGCGTCGGGTGCGCACGCCACCCGGACCACGGGGGTCAGGCCGGGCGTACGGAATTTGATCGCGTTGCCGATGAGGTTCTGCCACAGCATGATCAACAGGGTCGGTTCCCCGATGAGCTCCGGCAGCGCCGCCGGGCGCTCGATCACGGCCCCGGATTCCTCGATGGTCGCCGACAAGGCGGCCACCGCCTCGTCCAGGGTCTGATCGAGGCCCACCGGCTCGGTGCCGTCCGACATCCGGCCGACGCGGGAGAAGGTGAGCAGGTCGTTGATCAGCACCTGCATGCGTTTGGCGCCGTCGACGGCGAAATCGATGTACTGCTTGCCGCGCTCGTCGAGTTGGTCGCCGTAGCGCTTTTCGAGCAACTGACAGAACGAGGCCACCTTGCGCAGCGGCTCCTGCAGATCATGCGACGCGACGTAGGCGAACTGCTCCAGTTCGGTGTTGGATCGGCGCAGTTCCTCGGCCTGGATGTCGAGATCCTGCTTCTGCCGCAGCAGCGCCGTCTCCTGGACGCGCGCGGAGTCGAGCTCGGCGACGATGTGGTGGCGCATGTTCTCCACCGCTTCGCAGACCAACGCGATATCGGAAGGGCCGACTGCGTCGATGTGCGCGTCGAACTCCCCCGCGGCCACTCGCCGCGACGACTCGGTGAGATAGCCCAACGGCCGCACCACCAGTTGCCGCATCAGAACAGTGAGCAGCACCCCGGTCAGCAGGAAGACCGCGACGATGCCCGACAGCACGATGTTGCGCGTGGTGCGTGCGCTCGCCAGCTCAGCGGAATCACCGTCGACGACCGCGGCGAGACGGTCGTTCTGCACCGTGAAGGTATCGCGCACAGCGTCGAAGAGCGCCTTTCTGCGCAGCGCTCCGGTGGCGGCGTCGGGTCCGATGCCCGCGCGAGACGACACCGACCCGGTCACCGGATCGGTGAAGTCGGCCCGCCACCGCTGGGCGGCGAGGTCGACCGCGGCGAGGTCGGCGAGCAATCCCGGATGGCCGGCGAGCAGCTCGCGCAAGCGGTCCGCGGCGCGCGTCTGTTCCTGCCGCCCTTGGTCGTAGGGCTCGAGGAACTGCGGGTCGCCGGTGATGGCGTAGCCGCGGATGCCGGTCTCCTGATTGAGCAGCGCACCCTGCAGCCGATGGGCTTCGGTGGCCGCGGGCAGAGTCTCGGTGAGCAGACGATCGGTGAGCCGGCCGGTGTGGGCGATGACCTGCGCGCCCGCCACGGCACCGACGATCACCACCAGGATCATCAGCGCGAACACGAGCTGGAACCAGCCCTGTGCTGTCATTCTGCGAATCGGCCCCGACCGGGCCGGTGCACTGCTCGTCACGTCATCCGCCTCATCGCATCACTCCACCGCAAATACAGAATGGCCACGTCGTCATCCAAACCGCCCGACGCCGACGACAGCTCCGCGACCTGCCCGATCAGCGCGTCGACGAAGGACTCGGGCTGCTCGGCGGACAGTGTCTGCGCCAGTTCGAACAGTCCGTCCTCGCCGAGCCGAGTGCTGCCGTCGCCGACGCGCCCTTCGAACAGCCCATCGGTGAACAGCATCAGCCCCGCGTCGTCCGCCAACGCCACCTCGTGCGCGGGCCACTGCGCGTAGCCCGGGACGAAACCGAGGGCCGGGCCGCCCGGCACCTCGACCCAGCTCGGTCCCGCGCCGGTGCACCGCAGCATGCCGGGGTGGCCCGCACGGCGTACCGATACCAGTCGGGTCGCCGGGTCGAGGACCAAGCTGGTCGCGGTGGCGAACGTTTGCTGGTCGGCGCGTTCAGCGAGCAGCACTTCCTCGAGCAGGTTCAGTTGCCTGGCGCCGGTGACGCCGCTGAGCACCAGCGTTCGCCACGCCAGCCGCAAGGCGACCCCGATCGCCGCGGCGTCGGGACCGTGGCCGGAGACATCACCGATGACGGCGTGCACGATGCCGGTCGGGTCCTGAACCACGTCGTAGAAGTCACCGCCGAGCAGTGAGTGGTCACGACCGGGTCGATAGCGCGACACCACCTCGACCGCGGGGTCGGCACCCAACAGCGGGGTCGGCAACAGTCCGCGTTCCAGCCGGGAGTTCTCCTGCGCCCGCATCTGACTGGCCTGCAGGGCCGCGCTGGTGAGTTCGGCCTGCTTGCGCTGGATCGCGTAGCGCACTGCGCGCCCGAACAATTCCGGGTCCACCCGGCCCTTGACCAGGTAGTCCTGTGCGCCGGACGCCAACGCGAACAGCCCGGTGTGCTCTTGGTCGAGCCCGGTCATCACCACGACGGGGACCTGGTCGTTGCGATCGCGGATCCCCGCCAGTGCCTCGAGTCCGTGCGCATCGGGCAGATGCAGATCGAGCAGCACGCAATCGGGGATGCCGGTATGCAGGCGATCGCCGGCCTCGGTCAGGGTGCGTACCCACTCCAGGTGCGGGCGCGGGGACAGGTCGGCGACCATCTCCTCCACCAGCAAGGCGTCGCCGGGGTCGTCCTCGACCAGCAGTATGTGGAGTTGACGCCGCGATCCGGGCCCGCCCGCGAAGAGATCGGCGCTCACCGCGTCACTGCTGCGCACCACGACCACCGCCGGCACAGCCGAGAGTTGCCAGGCCGCACCGCATCAGACCTGCCCCTCCCCACCCGGACAGCACAAAACCCAGGGTGTGCACGAAAGCCTCCGATCACAGGCGCCCTTTGCGCGAACTGACTCCGCCGGCCGGTTGCTGGACCGAAAGTAGTACCAAGGATGCTATCCGATTGCGCCGACGACCCCTGCCCGTGCGCGATGCCCGCGCCCGGCATCGGTATCGCGGCTGGATCAGACGAGGCCCTCGACCTGTCTCCCGACAACCTGGTCGGCGCACGCTACTGGCAGGTGACCGATAGCGACAGGCTGATCCCGCGATCCAGCGAGCTCGCCGAGGTAGTGGTGTCCTGCGTAGCCGAGAGTCCTGGCCGCGCAGCGGTGGCGACTGGTTCAGGTGTCCGCACGAGGCGTCGCCGGTGCTGAACGCGATTGTCCGCGAGGACTGTTCGACGCGGTGGCACGTGGACCGAACCCCGACATCGAGGTTGAAGGCTGGTCATATGCGGTCCCCGGGTGCGCCTGGCACGAGCCAGGATATTTCCTGCGCTATCAGCGTGAAGCCGGGGACCGTGCGCAGCGCAAGCGCTATTAGAGGTTTCACCTGGCGAGACACCGAATTTCTTCAGCGAGCCATTCCAGAGTGGCACAGTTGCACTCCGCGCATGAAAGAGCGAATTATGTTTTGGCGGCCTATCAGGCGGCGGTCGTCACAGGCTTTCTCGGCTTCCGATATCTCCACCCGCCCCCATGAACGTGGCGGATCCAGATGTGGTGGTGACGATTGAAAGGTGTTGCAGGGGAGCACATACGGTACCAGCGCGGTTGCGCCGAGCTCTCTTGTTGGGCGTAGAGCAGACTCGCTTGTGATTCGCGCGTGCGCACCGTGAGATTATTCTTCCCCCTCCAGCGGCGGACTAAACATACAAGTCCGAAAAGATCGCTCTGTCAACCCCAATCGACCGATCACGGTTTAATAACCACCACCCTGGTGAACCCTTCACCCATGACCTACTCACGTAATCGCACAACGA
>NZ_JBHXAQ010000004.1:39686-524107 GCF_042728755.1 Nocardia sp. NPDC060249 | reverse complement strand
GCCCGGTCGGGGGCGGGCGGGGGGCGGGGGGCGGGCCGGGGGGGGTTTGTGTGGCTGCCACCCCCTAACCCCGGGCGCCCGCCCCGGCGGCCCCTCAGGGCCGCGGACACGCGGCGCCCGCGCCGCCAATAATCCTGTAGCCTCCCGGTGTCCCACTGCTGCCTAACTCCGAGGATTGACCCGGGTGGACTCCACCGAGCTTCGCATTGCCGCCGTGGTCCCCTGCCACAATGAAGAGGCCGCGGTCGCCAAGGTCGTGACCGACCTCAAAGCCGCTGTGCCGGGGATCGTCGTCTATGTCTACGACAACCTGAGCACCGACCGCACCGCCGAATGCGCCCGTGAGGCCGGGGCGATCGTGCGCTTCGAGAACACCAAGGGCAAGGGCAATGTGGTGCGCCGCGCCTTCGCCGATATCGACGCCGACGTCTATCTGATGATCGACGGCGACGACACCTACGAGGCGTCGGCCGCTCCGCTGATGATCAAGACGCTGCTCGAGGGCCCCTACGACCACATCCTCGGCGTGCGCAAGCAGGACGCCGCCGATGCCAGCGCCTACCGCAGCGGTCACGAGACCGGCAACAAGGTGCTCAACGGCGTAGTCGGCAAGGTGTTCGGCGAGAACGTCGAAGACATGCTGAGCGGCTTCCGGGTGTTCTCGCGCCGGTTCGTGAAGAGCTTCCCCGCGGTGTCGCGGGAATTCGAGATCGAGACCGAGCTGACCGTGCATTCGCTGCACCTGCGCGTGCCGCAGACCTCGGTGCCGGTCGGTTTCCGTGACCGTCCCGCGGGCAGCGAATCCAAGCTGCGCACCTACCGCGACGGCACCAAGATCCTGGCGCTGATCCTGGGCCTGGCCCGCCACGAACGTCCCGTGGCGTTCTACGGCCTGTTCGGCACCATCGCCTGGCTGATCTCGGTCATCCTGACCGTGCCGATCGTGATCGACTTCTACAACACCCACCAGGTGGCGCGGTTCCCGACGCTGTTCCTCGCCTTCACGTTGCTGCTGCTCGGCAGCCTCGCCTGGACCGCGGGATTGATCCTGGACGGCATCCGCCGCTCGCGCCACGAGACGGCACGGCTGGTCTACCTGCGTTATTCGGCCGCCGGGGTGAGCGAGGACGTCGCGGCCGGAGACCGTCGGTGACCACGTCCACCGAGCCCGAGACGACGGTAGAACCCAGCAAGACCCCCGCAGGCAAAGATCGGGCGCTGGCGCCGATCCGGACCGTGACCCAGCGGTTCGGCGCCGCGACGGTTGCCTTCGCGATGATCGCGACCGTGTTCGGCGCCGTGTTCGCCGTGCTCACGCCCGCGTTCTGGGGCCACGACGAGATCACCCAGTTCGGCCGCGCCTACCAGGTCGCCCACGGCGGCGTGTTCCCCCAGCGCATCGCCGACGATCGCGGGGTGGCCTACGGCGGGCAGATCCCGATCAGCGTCGACGAGCTGATGGGCTACGCCTTCAAGGACTACAACGACAATCCCGAAGAGCCCGACGCGATGGTGGCCGACCCCGGCGCCTACGACCGGCTCGGCGCGGCCGAGGTCTCCTCGACGACCCGGCAGATGTGGTTCACCAATACCGCCGCCTATTCGCCGGTGCCGTATGTGCCCGCCGCCGTCGGCATTCGGCTGGGCGAGGCGCTCGGCCTCGACGTGGGCGGGTTGTATTTGCTGACCCGCTTCGCCGGGCTGCTCGCCTATCTCGCGGTTGTCGGATTCGGGCTCTACGCGCTGCGCGAGCGGCGCAGTCAGTGGCTGGTGTTCACCGTCGCGGTGCTGCCGATCGCGCTTTTCCAGGCGGGCACCGTCACCGCGGACACGCTCACCAACGCGCTCGCCATCATGGTGTCGGCGCTGTTGCTGAAAGCGCTGTTCGTCGGCGATCGGCTACATCGAGCGGAAACCGCCGCGCTGCTCGCCGCCACTATCGCGCTGCCGCTGAGTAAACCGACCTATGTGCTGCTGGCGATGCTCGTTGTGGTGGTGCCCGCCGACCGGCTCGGTTTGGCAGGGAAGCTGAAATTCGTCCCGTGGGCATTCGCGGTGACGGGCGGAGTCCTTTTCCTCGCCTGGACCAAGATCGCGGCGCCCACCGGCGACGGCATGGGCTTGATGCGCCCTCCCCATCAGTGGGGGCAGGTGCGACCGGGCGATCAGCTGAAGGGAATCCTCAGCGACCCGGTGCAATTCGTGCACACCTTCGGCGAGAGCATCGCGCTGCGCGACCATCGCTGGTTCAACCAGTTCTTCGGTGAACTCGGTTTCGCCTATGTGGACGTGCCCGCGATTTCGATGCTGGCGTGCCTGCTCGCTTTCGCGGTGAGTTTCGGCATCGTCGACCGGATGAGTACCACCACCGCCACTGTCCGTCGCACGCTGATCGTGGCGCTCACGGTGCTCGCGAGTGTGGCGATGATCTATGTGACGCTGTATATGTCGTTCACGCCAGTCGATTTCTATCTCATCGACGGTGTGCAGGGCCGGTATTTCGTGCCGCTGGCGATCATGGGATTGGCTGTGCTGGCTCGCGTGGTGCCACTGCGACTCACGAATTCCGATGGCGTGATTCCGACCCGTGGGACCGCGATCACCGTCGCCTGTGCGTCTACTTTCGCGCTGGTCGCCACCGCCGCAACGTATTACACCGTCGTCTGGGGATAATTCCCCGGACGACGGTGAGGATTACAGCGTCTTTTCGCCCGCTGCCGCGTAGGCGCGTTCGGTATCGGCCTTTTTCGGTCGCCACCAGTTCTCGTTGTCGCGGTACCAGGCGACGGTGTCGGCCAGACCGGCGCGGAAGTCCGCGTAGCGCGGTGACCAGCCGAGCTCCTCGCGCAGCAGGCTCGCGTCGATGGCGTAGCGCTGGTCGTGGCCGGGGCGGTCCGTCACGTGGTCGAAGTCGGTGGGCTCTCGATCGAACGCTTGCAGAATGAGCTGGACGACCGTGAGGTTGTCGAGTTCGCCCTCGGCGCCGATCAGATAGGTCTTGCCGGTCCGGCCACGCTCGAGAATGTCCCAGACCGCGCGATTGTGGTCCTCGACGTGGATCCAGTCGCGCACCTGATGGCCCGCGCCGTACAGGCGGGGGCGCACACCGTCGATCAGATTGGTGATCTGGCGCGGGATGAATTTCTCCACGTGCTGGTACGGGCCGTAATTGTTGGAGCAGTTCGACAGGGTCGCGCGGACACCGAAAGACCTGGTCCAGGCGCGTACCAGCATGTCGCTGCCCGCTTTGGTCGCCGAATACGGGCTCGACGGGTTGTAGGCGGTGGATTCGGTGAAACCCGGCTCGTCGGGAGTGAGGTCGCCGTACACCTCGTCGGTGGAGACGTGATGGTAGCGCACCTCGTGCCGGCGCACCGCCTGCAACAGCGAGTAGGTGCCGACGATATTGGTCTGCACGAACGGCCACGGTTCGGCCAGGGAGTTGTCGTTGTGGGATTCGGCCGCGAAATGCACGACCGCGTCCACCCCGCTGACCAGATTGTCGACAAGATCGAGATCGGCGATATCGCCGTGTACGAATTCGATCCGATCCGCGACCGGATCCAGCGATGCCCGGTTGCCCGCGTAAGTGAGTGCGTCGAGCACGGTCACTTGGACATCCGGGCGCGTGGCCACGGTCTGCTGGACGAAATTCGCACCGATGAACCCGGCCCCGCCGGTTACGAGCACTCGCACTCGGACAACGATACGTGCATTCCGCGGACGCTCGTGACGAAAGGCGGCACCGCTCTGTGTTGCTGGATCGTCCCTGACCTGTGACCCGGCATATATTTACACAGTGATCTCCGTCACATTACCTGGAAGTAGGTTAAGACTCGGAGTTGGTTTTCCTGAGAAAAACCCCGGTCAACGCTCAGGTTTCTAGCAGCGCACCGGCATCGGAGTATCAGTGGTGAACAAAACTTGAACTAACAGTCACAGCAGGTTCACCTCTGGTTAGCTGCGGGAGCTTTTGATCTACCAGTCCCCTCCGCACGCTCCAACTTTGAGGTTCAACAAAAATGCTGATGAGGAAATTCGCCGCCACGTCGGCGCTGCTGATCGCCGCCATGGGCGTCACCGCCGGCACCGTGAACGCCGCGCCGGCCGAAGAAGCCGCCGCGATCAACTACTCCGCCGAGGTCGTCGACGGTTCCAAGTCCGTCATCACCACCGATGCCGGCTCGCTGGTCGAAGAGGACGGCGTCTTCAAGATCAAGGCCGCCAACGGCACCGTCGTCGCCGGTACCCCCCTGAGCTTCCGCCTCGATGACTTCGAGCTGCCGATCGCGGCCGAGATCTCGGGCAACACCGCGACCCTGACCCCGCAGCTGGACCCGGCCAAGGCCGTCTACAAGCCGGTCGCCCTGCCTTACGAGGACAAGGCTCCCTGGAAGACCGAGTACGAGCGTGAGCAGGCTGCCTGGAGCCGTCTGACCTCCACCATCTCCATGGGCGCCACCATCGGCACCCTGGCCGGCGGCCTCGGCGGCGCGACCATCGGCTGCATCGCGGGTGCCGCGGCCGGCCTGGTCGCTACCGGTGTGCTGCTCGCCCTCTTCGGCGCGGGCCCGATCGCGGGTTGCGTTGTCGGCGCCACCACCATCGGCGCCCTCGGCGTCATCCTGGGCCAGATCTTCGTGACCGCTCCGGTCGCGATCGGTGCTGCGATCCAGTACTTCACCACGATCAACCAGCCCTTCGTCGCTCCGGCCAAGTAATTTCGCCGTAGTACAGAAGGACAGCGGCCCCGGCCCGGAGAAATCCGAGCGGGGGCCGCTTCTTTTGTGTCGGAGGGTGGCTCGGTCGGGCCGATCGTGATCAGGACCGCCCGAGCCGTTCTCAGGCTGTCCGAGCCCGCTGGGCCGGCTCCACCGCGGTGCGGACGAACTTCGCCACCCGGCCCAGCGCCGAACGGCTCTCCGGCATGCTCGGCAGGATGCTCATGAACGCGTGCACCTGTCCACGCCACAGCTCCAGGGTGTTGGGCACGCCCGCGGCGGTGAGCCGGTGGGCCATCAGTTCACAGTCGTAGCGCAGCAGTTCGTCCTCGGCGGCGATGAGCAGCACCGGCGGCATCCCGGCGAGTTCGGCGTTGACCGGCGACAGCGCGGGGTCGAGCGGACCCGCGTGCTCGGCGCCCAGGTGGACGACCGCCTCGAGGCCCTTCAGCGGAATGTAGGCATCCCGGCTGACATTGACGTACCCCTCTTTGGCCCGGTAGTCCAGATCGAGCAGCGGGCTGAGGCCGACGAGGGCGGCGGGCAGCGGCAGGCCGATCTCGCGCGAGCGGATGGCGGTCGCGAAGGTCAGGAACCCACCCGCCGAGTCGCCGGCGAACACGATCCGCGCCGGATCGGCGCCGTGGCGCAGCAGCCAGCGGTAGGCGAGCACGCAGTCGTCGATCGAGGCGTCGATCGAACCGGGCAGTTGCCGGTATTCGACATTGAGGACGGGCAGTCCGGTGCGCCTGGCCAGTCCGGCCACGATCGCGCGGTGTGTCTGCAATCCGCAGACCGCGAAGCCGCCGCCGTGCAGGTACAGCAACGCGCCGTGGCGCAGCGCGCGGGAGCCGCCCGCGGGCCGCACCATTTCCATCTTGAAGCCCTCGAGCTGGATCTGCTCGCGTTCGATGCCGTGGGGTTCGGGCCGCAGCCGCGACAGCAGGTCGACCGCGACGGCGCCGACCGGAATGGTGGCCCGGTTGATGGGCACGGTGCGCAGCAGCGGTCCGATGAGGCCGAGGCAGGCGCCCATGAGGACGCGTGAGGAGGTACTGGTCCGGCCGGAGTTGACGATGATGCCCGGGTCCGGCCTCTCGGTGGTGCTGATCGGGGCCACGGGCGCGAGCCCGCCCATCACGCCGGTGATCTTTGTGGCTACCATCGCGCACCTACCTCTACAGCTGGCGCGTCGACCCCTGACCAGGCGTAAACCCCCGGATCGGATGTCGGCGCTGACATCTAACACAGTGATGTTTCACACATCGACGCTCACATAATCAGATGAACGTCTTGTCTGTCTCAGTTATCGCCCGACACACCCGGTCACGAAACGTTCGTGACCAATTCGTCGACGTGTCGGAACCTCCCCGACTCCGGGGCGGACGGGACTGGCAGACTTGCCACCTATGCGCGGAATCATCTTGGCGGGCGGCACCGGTTCACGGTTGCACCCGATCACGCGCGGGGTGAGCAAGCAGCTCGTCCCGGTCTACGACAAGCCCATGGTCTACTACCCGCTGTCCACCCTCATGCTGGCAGGGATCGACGACATTCTGGTGATCACCACGCCGGAGGACGCCGACGCGTTTTCCCGGCTACTGGGCGACGGCAGCCAGTTCGGCGTCGCGATCAGCTATGTGGTGCAGCCCGAACCCGACGGTCTCGCGCGCGCCTTCGTCCTCGGGGCCGATCACATCGGCAACGAACCGGCGGCGCTGGTCCTCGGCGACAACATCTTCCACGGGCCCGGCCTCGGCACCAGCCTGGAACGCTTCCACGACATCGACGGCGGGGCGGTGTTCGCCTACTGGGTGAAGGACCCGACCGCCTACGGCGTGGTGGAGTTCGATCAGGGCCGCGCGGTCTCCATCGAGGAGAAGCCGAAGGTCCCGCGCTCGAACTACGCCATCCCCGGCCTCTACTTCTACGACAACGACGTGGTCGAGATCGCGCGGGAGCTGAAGCCGTCGGCGCGCGGGGAGTACGAGATCACCGACATCAACCGCGCCTACCTCGAGCAGAACCGGCTCAGCGTCGACGTGCTCGCCCGCGGCACCGCCTGGCTCGACACCGGCACCTTCGATTCCCTGCTCGACGCGGCCAATTACGTGCGCACGATCGAGGAACGGCAGGGCCTCAAGATCGGCGTGCCCGAAGAAGTGGCGTGGCGACGCGGCCTCATCTCCGACGAGCAGCTGTGTAAGCTCGCCGAACCGATGGTGCGTTCGGGTTACGGCCGCTATCTGCTGGATCTGATCGACCGCGGAAAAGACTGGTAGCGCATGGAATTTCGTGAACTGGCGATCCCCGGTGCCTGGGTGGTGACTCCACGACTGCTCGGCGACGACCGCGGCATGTTCTGTGAGTCGTTCAAGGCCTCGGAGTTCGAGAAGGCCACCGGGCGCCCGTTCGAGCTGCACCAGGTGAACACCTCCGTCTCGGCGGCCGGGGTGCTGCGCGGGATCCACTACACCGACGATCCGCCCGGTCAGGCCAAGTATGTGACCTGTGTGCGCGGTGCGTTCCTCGACGTGGTGGTCGACCTGCGGCCCGGCTCACCGACCTACGGCCGGTGGGACAGCGTGCTGCTCGACGACGTGGCCCGCCGCTCGGTGTTCCTGTCCGAGGGACTTGGCCACGCCATCCTCTCGCTGGAGAACCGCTCGACGGTGACCTACCTGTGCTCGCTCGAGTACTCCCCCGAATACGACCGGGACCTGGACGCCTTCGATTCGCGCCTGGGCATCGCCTGGCCGACCGAGGGCCGCGACGGTCGTCCGCTGACCTATGTTCGCTCGGCGAAAGACGAAGCAGCGCCGAAGTTTTCCGACTGATTCACGTGAAACGACGAACGGCACCACCTGCCGGAGGTGGTGCCGTTCAGCGTTTTCCGATCAGGCGACCGGTTCGAGAACCTTCGCCTCGACCGGGGCGACCTCGACCGGCTTGCGGAACCGGGGCAGGAAGACCGTCAAGGCGAGCAGCGCGCCGACGATGGTGACGCCCGCCGCGAACTCGAGGCCCGGCCGGTAGGTGTCGAGCATCTGCTGCGGGGTGGCACTCGTTGCGTGCCCACCGGAGGTGACGATGGCGGTGGTCACCGCCAGCACGATGGCCGCGCCGACCTGCATCGAGGTCTGCAGCACGCCTGCCGCGAGACCCTGCTCGTCGTCGTCGATACCGCTGGTGGCCTGCACATTGATGGCAGGGAACCCGACCCAGCCGATGCCGATCAGCAGAATCGCGGGCAGCAGCACGGTGAAGTAGCCGGGTGCCGTGTCGATCCGCAGGAACAGCAGGTAGCCGATCGCCATCACGCTCATGGTGACCGCGATGACCGGTCCGGTGCCGAAGCGGTCGATCAGCTTCTCCGAGAAGAACGCCGACCCGACGACCAGGATGCCGACCGGCAGCAGGGCCATCGCCAGCTTCAGCGCCGACCACTCCAGGGTGTCCTGCATGTACAGGGTCACGATGAACTGCCAGGAGAAGTAGGAACCGGCGACCGCGATGATGGCCAGGCTGGCTCGCACGAGCGAGGCCTTGCGCAGGATGCCGAGGCGGACCAGCGGGTGCTTCACGCGCTGTTCGGTGACGACGAACGCGGCGAACAGGGCGATCACGGCGAGGAACGAACCGATGGTGCGGCCCGAGGCCCAACCGACTTCCGGCGCGGTGACCACGGTGTAGACCAGCAACAACATGCCTGCCGTCGACAGGAGCGCACCGAGTAGATCGTGTCCGCCTTCCTCGGCCTTACCGTCCTTGGGCACCAGCACGAACGCGGCGACCAGCGCGGCGACGGCGATCGGGACGGGCAGCAGGAAGGTCCAGCGCCAGCCGACGCCGGTCATCAGGCCGCCGAACAGCAGGCCCATGGAGTAGCCGCCCGCACCGAAGACGGTGTAGATCGACAGCGCCTTGTTGCGCGCTTTTCCTTCGGCGAAGGTGGTGGTGATGATCGACAGACCGGTCGGCGCGGTGAACGCGGCGGCCAGGCCCTTGATGAAGCGGGTGGCGATCAGCAGGGCGGGGTCGCTCACCAGGCCACCGACGAGTGAGGCGACAGCGAACACCGCGAGGGCGATGAGGAAGACCTTGCGGCGGCCGAGCAGGTCGGCGGTGCGTCCGCCCAGCAGCAGCAGGCCGCCGTAGCCGAGGATGTAGCCGCTGACGAGCCACTGCAGGGTGGAGGTGGACAGATCGAGTTCGGCGCCGATGGACGGCAGCGCGACGCCGATCATCGAGACGTCGAGCCCATCGAGGAACAGAACGATGCACAGAGTGATCAGCATGCCCCAGAGCCGGAGGGGCCACCTGGTGGGATCGGTCGCCTGATCTGCGGCCGAAAGCGTTGCTGGCGAAGTCATGCGGAGGACATTACATGCGTGTGCATTAATTGCCAACACATAAAATGCCGTTGCATGAACATGCGCGAACCACTAAGATGGGGCCATGAACCCGGCCGTAACGTCAGCTCGGCGCCCAGAAGCGCCCACCGAGCTGGTCGGTCAGTGGCGCGAACTACTCGGCAGGCATGCCGCCGTGAGTTGCGCCCTGGAGAAGGCGCTCCAAAGGGACCACGAGATCGGCCTCAGCGAATTCGAAACGCTGGACCGACTGGTCGACGCGGCGTGTCAGAAGTACCGCATGACGGAACTGGCCCAGGACATCTACCTGAGCCAGAGCGCGCTGTCGCGCGCGGTGGCCAGACTGGAACGCGACGGCCTGGTCGAACGGAGCATGTGCGATCTCGACCGTCGCGCCATCTTCGTCCAGCTCACCGACAAGGGCAGGGCGGTCTACGACCGAGCCCTGCCCACCCACCGTTCGGTGCTCGCCGGTTCGTGGGACAGCCCTACAACGTGCCCGTAGCCGCCGCGGCGATCTCGGTGAAAGCACGCCGGTAACGGTCGCATTCGGCAGGTTTGTCCAGATAGGTGCTGCCCGCGAAGGTCTCCACGTAGACCACGGGCGGCTCCGGTCGATCCACCGAATCGTCGACCCCGAAATCGAGGATCACGAAACGGCCCGATTCGAGACCGGCGTGGTAGCCGGAATCGCCGGGAACCACCTGGATCCGCACCGTTTCGCGCTCGGCCAGCTCCCGCAACCGCGCGAGCTGGCCCGCGCGCACGCGGTCGTCGCCGATGACACGGGTGAGCACCGACTCGGCCAGCACCACGTCCAGCCGCAACGGGGCATCGGCCCTGGTAACCAGGGCCTGCCTGGCCGCCATCACCCGCAACCGGCGGACGAGCTCCGCCTCGGTCAGCCCGGGGATCGTCTGCTCGAGCAGCGCTTTCGCGTAGTCCTCGGTCTGCAACAGGGCAGGGACGAGGCCGTCCTCGTAGAGCGCGAGCCCCGACGCGGCTTCCTCGAGGCCGATGTAGACCTCGAATCCCTCCGCGATCACGTCGCCGTAGCTCGTCCACCAACCCCTGGCTTTGGTTTCGCGAGCCAAGGCGGCCAGCGGTTCGACCAGATCGGCCGGCGCGCCGTACACCTTGCACATGGCCTCGACGTCGAGGCTGCGCAACGACGTCTGCCCCGTTTCGATCCGCCAGATCTTCGCTTCCGACCACTCCAGTTGCGCCGCCGCGGTTCTCGTTGTCATCCGCGCACGATTGCGCAGGTCACGTAAGTGCCTGCCCAGCTGCCTGCGCGGCATCGTGGAACCGGTGACGCCCTGTGGTGAAGCCATACTTCCCCCCTGTATCCGAACTCCGGTCCCCGGACAGAACTTTCGGGGACCGCCCTACGCAGCCGACATCTCGTCGGATCTGCGTACGGATTGTTTCACAATGAATCGGACACCGCGCAAGACCTATTTTTTCTTGCGGAAGCGCCAGAACTGCACCGCACGAACATCTTCGGAGAGCTGACTCACCGGCTCGGCGACATCGGACAGCGCCTGGAACAGGCCGTCGGCCAGGTCACTGATGTGTTCGACGCGGCCTGCCAACCGGGCGGCGTTGTCGGCGAATTCGAGCATCAGGCGGACCGAGGCCGCGATGGTCAGCCCCAACGGGATCGACACCAGCGCGGCGAGCACCCCCAGCACAGCCGAGGCCTTCCACATCAGCACGGTGAAGGCGATCGGCAGGCCGACACCGAAGGACGCGACACCGAGCACGTAGGCCAGCGGCAGCAATGTCCTGGTCGCGGGCCTGCGGAACTGCACATCCAGCAGGGAACGGGCGGCTTCGGCGGCCCACTGTTTGGCGGAACCGGTACTGCGGAACGGCTCTTCGAACCCCGCGTCGCGCGCCAGATCGGCGTCGTAGGAGACTTCACCGGCATGATCGGGCCGCTTGCCATCGGCCTCTTTCCAAGACAGCCAACGGGATTCGGCGTCGAATTCCTCGACATCCTCGTCGTTCGACTCGGGGGTGCCAGGCGCTTCGGTCATGCTCCGAATCCTGCCCGGTTTCCACCCCGACGCCAACCTCTGCCGCACCTTGCCTGCGATAGCGAAGGTTACCGGACTGAGACGAAGCAGACACTCTCGAATATTTTTCGGTAACGGCGTAACGAGTCGGCCACCTCCCGCCGATACGCCCATGAACGCAGGAACAGAGCTCTTCGGGGAATGGAGAACACAGTGCGCACGACGTTTCCGACCACCACTACGGCCGCCGACAAAGGTGCCGCCGCGCAGGAGTACGCCGCGCGTGGATGGACGGTTGCCGAAACAACCAACGGCCTGTGCTTGATCACCGACGACGAGGTCTCGGCCATCGAGATCACCGGTGAGATCGCGGGCGACGTTCGCCGCTTCCTGCGCGCCAACAACCTGTCCGGCCCCGTGATCGAGATCCCGGGCCAGGAGCGTCGCGAGATCCACCTGGTCACCGGTATCCGCAAGGCCGCCATGGCGATCGAGGCCATGCGTGAGGCAGGCGTCATCGTGCACACCGACGGTGCCAGCATCCCGCTGCCGCCGACCCAGCTCGCCGCGGGCAGCGCCTCCTGGGGCGTCGCGCCCACCGAGGCTCGCTGGATCCCGCCGGTCGTCGCCCTCGGTGCGGCCGTGCGCTCGGCGATGGCGCGCAGGCAGTCCGGCAAGCAGACGGGCAAGCGCCCGGCGCTGACCCTGGCCAGCTGATCTGAACCAGCCCGAACCCGCGATCCGCGACGCCTCCCCGACGTCGCAGATCGCGGGTTTTCGGCGTTTCCAGCCATCGCCCGCCCCGGTGGGCGTAAGCATGGGGTATGGCTCCACGTTCGCTACTGCGCACCTGCCCGCTGTGTGAGGCCGTGTGCGGTCTCACGGTCACCCTCGACGACGCCGACCAGGTGCTGTCGGTCCGCGGCGACCGCGACGACCCGTTCAGCAAGGGCTTCCTGTGCCCGAAAGGCGCCAGCTTCGGCAAGCTCGACAGCGATCCCGACCTCGTCACCACCCCGCTGATCCGCGACGGCGACGGGTTCCGCGCCGCGGGCTGGGACGAGGCATTCGACCTGATCGCGGCCGCGTTCGCCGAGATCCCCCATGGCTCGTCCGCGGTGTACCTGGGCAATCCCAACGCGCACACCGTCGCGGGCGCGCTGTACCTACCCGTCCTGATCCGGGCGCTGAGCACTCGCCACATCTATACCGCGAGCTCGGCCGATCAGATGCCCAAGCAGGTCGCGGCCGGACTCATGTTCGGCGACCCGCTGACGGTGCCGGTCCCCGACCTCGACCGGACCGACTTCCTGTTGATGCTCGGCGCCAATCCGCTCGAATCCAATGGGTCGCTGTGCACCGCGCCCGACTTCCCCGGGCGGTTGAAGGCGTTGCGGGCGCGCGGGGGCAAGCTGGTGGTGGTGGATCCGCGCGAGACCAGAACCGCGGCGCTCGCCGACCAGCACCTGTTCATCCGGCCGGGTTCGGACGCGTATCTGCTGTTCGGGGTCGTGCACACGCTGTTCGACGAGGGTTTGACGAACGTGCGCGTCGACGTGGCCGGGCTCGACGACCTGCGTGCGGCCGCCCTCGACTTCCCACCGGAGGCGGTGGCCGAGCGCACCGGCATCCCCGCGGGCACCATCCGCGCGCTGGCCCGCGAACTCGCGGCCGCGCCCACCTCGGCCGTCTACGCGCGGATCGGTACCTGCACCGCCGAGTTCGGCACGCTCACCCAGTGGCTGGTCGACGCCGTCAACACCCTCACCGGCAACCTGGACTCCCCCGGCGGCGCCATGTTCGCCGACGCGGCGGCGGGCGGGGTGCAGCGCAGCAGGCCGTTCCGGCTCGGTCGCTGGACCAGCCGGGTCCGCGAGCTGCCGGAGGCCATGGGCGAACTGCCCGTCGCCACCCTCGCCGACGAGATCGAAACGCCGGGTGAGGGGCAGATCAGGGCGCTGGTGACGGTGGCGGGCAATCCCGTGCTGTCCGCGCCGAGCGGCGCGCGACTCGACCGTGGCCTGGCCGGGCTGGAGTTCATGGTCAGTGTGGATCGGTACGTCAACGAGACGACGAGACACGCGAACGTGATCCTGCCGCCGCCGCGTTCGGTGCAGTCACCGCACTTCGATTTCGCGCTGCTGCAGTTCGCGGTGCGCAATTACGCGCGCTACTCGCCTCCGCTGGTTCCGCTGGGCGAGCGGCCCTCGGAATCGGCCGTGGTGGCCCGGCTCGCGGCCGCGGTGAGTGGCCAGCCGCATGCCGGGACGGGCGCGGCCAGCCCGATCGCGATGGTCGACGAGCTCGTGATCGCGGGCACCCTGCACAAGGCCGACATGAGCGAACGCCGCGACGAGCTGACCGGCTCGGACACCACCGAACAGCGCCTCGACCTGATGCTCAAGCTCGGCCCGTACGGCGCGTGGAACGGCGGCGACCTGAGCCTGAAAACCCTCCTGGACAACCCGCACGGCATCGACCTCGGCCCACTGCGTCCTCGGCTGCCCGGTGTGCTGCGCACCGCGTCGAAGAGGGTCGAACTGGCACCGCCGCGACTGCTCGCGGACGTGGAGCGCCTGCGCGCCGGACTCGCGAGCACCGCGCCCGCGATGGTGCTGATCGGACGACGGCAGCTGCGCTCCAACAACAGCTGGATGCACAACGTCGCGGGCCTGGTCGGCGGCTCCAACCGCTGCACCCTGCAGGTCCACCCCGATGACGCGACCCGCCTCGGTCTCGGCGAGCAGGCCGAGATCACCTCGGCGGCGGGCTCGTTGACGGTGCAGGTCGAGCTCACGCCGGCGATCATGCGCGGCGTGGTGAGCCTGCCGCACGGCTGGGGCCACGGCGCGAGCACCACCCAGTCGGTCGCGCTGGCGCACGCGGGCGTGAACGCCAATGTGCTGACCGATGATTCGGTGGTCGACGTGGTGTCCGGAACCGCCGTGTTCAACGGGGTACCGGTTACGGTAAATCCGGCCTGATCAGTCCGGGCCCGGAAACCGTTGCGCAAACTCGGCTTTCATATCATTCGCAACAATGGACACGCCCCACCGACAGTGAGACTCCCCTAGACTGGGTGAGATTGCGGTCACAACGGGGGTTTCGTCTGGAAGCCCGCATCAACCGGTACGGCTAGCAGAGGGGGCCCGATGCCCGAAAAATTCGTCGGCAGCGACGGAGAACACGAGCTACAGGACACGTTGGGCACCTCGGACAGAGCCGAGCGCTTCTACGACGACCAGGTGATCGACTACCTGAATCCCACGATGGTCGATTTCGTCGCCCGGATGGACATGGCCTTCATCGCCACCTCCGATTCCCACGGCGAATGTGACTCCAGCTTCCGGGCGGGAACCCCCGGATTTCTGCACGTGATCGACGATCGCACGATTGCGTACCCTGAGTATCGGGGTAACGGGGTGATGGCCAGTCTGGGCAATATCCTCGAGAACCCGCACGTCGGCATCCTGATGGTCGACTTCGTTCGCGACCTCATCGGCCTGCACATCAACGGAAAAGCCCGCATGGTCGCCGACAGCGAGCTGCGCGACACCGTCACCGATCTGCCCGCCGCCGAGCGGGGAAAGACCTCGCAGGTATGGGTCGTCGTCGATGTCGAAGAGGCCTATATCCACTGCCGCAAGCACATCCCACAGATGGTGCCGGTCGCGCGGGATCAGCGCGAATGGGGCACCGACAACGCGCGCGCCAAGGGCGGCGACTACTTCGGCGTCAAGGCAGGCAAGCAGGCACCGGCGATCGCCGAGGCCAGCTGACCTACTCGATCTTGAAGATCACCACACGCTGCACGACGAAGTTGATGACGGTTGCGGTGCCCTGCGCGATCACGAACGCGAGGGGCTGGCGCCACCACTCGTCGGGCAGCGCGAAGTAGAGCGCCGCGTTGATCCCCACCTGCACCGCGAACGTCACCGCGTAGAGCGCGACCACCGCGAAGAACCTGGCCCGGCTCGGCTCGGCCTTGAACGTCCAGCGCCGATTGATCAGGTACGCCGTCGTGGTGCCCGCGACGAAACTGATCGCCTTCGCCAGGCTCACGGGCAACCCGAGCAGATTCAGCAGCAGGCTGTAGATGCCGTAGTCGACGATCGCCGACAAACCACCCGTCAGCGTGAAGCGCACGATCTGCGTCTTGAGGTCGACATCGGTCCCGCCGGGCTCGTCGACCAGGGGAATTTCGGCGGGAAGCGGCAGATGCGGTTGGGCTTGCACGTGAGCAGCGTACGAGACCGGCGCACTGTCCTGCCACGTATACCCGCCATGCATGTAGCCTCTTAGCCGATGTCTGAGAACATTTCGACCACCAACGATGAGGCGTTCGCGCTCCCTACGCGCACCCGCAAGCTCACCGGTTGGGGTCGCACCGCACCCACCTCCGCCGAAGTGCTCTCGACCAGCGATCCGGAATTGATCGCCAAGGCCGTGAGCATGGTGGCGCAGGACAACGACTCGAAGCCGGCGCATCTGCGACGCGGCGTGATCGCGCGTGGCCTCGGCCGCTCGTACGGGGACAACTCGCAGAACGCGGGCGGCCTCGTCATCGACATGCCCGCGCTGAACAAGATCCACAGCATCGACGCGGCCACCCGCCTCGTCGACGTGGACGGCGGTGTCGACCTCGACCAGCTGATGAAGGCAGCGCTACCGTTCGGCCTCTGGGTTCCGGTGCTACCCGGCACCCGTCAGGTCACCGTCGGCGGCGCCATCGGCTCCGATATCCACGGCAAGAACCACCACAGCGCCGGGAGCTTCGGCAACCACGTGCGCTCGATGGATCTGCTCACCGCCGACGGTGTCGTCCGCACGATCACCGCCGCGTCCGATCCGGAACTGTTCTGGGCGACCATCGGCGGCTGCGGCCTGACCGGCATCATCCTGCGGGCCACCGTCGAGATGACCCCGACCGAAACGGCGTACTTCATCGCCGACGGCGACGTGACCAGCACCCTCGACGAGACCATCGCCTTCCACAGCGACGGGTCCGAGGACAAGTACGAATACAGCTCGGCCTGGTTCGACGCCATCAGCCCGCTGCCCAACCTGGGACGCGCGGCCATCTCGCGCGGCAACCTGGCCAAGGTCGACCAGCTGCCGAAGAAGCTGCAGAAAGACCCGCTGCGCTTCAACGGCAAAACCTTCTTCACGCTGCCCGACGTGTTCCCCAACGGGCTGGCCAACAAGTACACCTTCGGGCCGATCGGTGAGATCTGGTACCGCAAGTCGGGCACCTACCGGGGCAAGGCGCAGAGCCTGACCGCCTTCTATCACCCGCTCGACATGATGGGCGAATGGAACCGCGGTTACGGCTCCAACGGCTTCCTGCAGTACCAGTTCGTGGTTCCGCCGGAGTCGGTCGAAGAGTTCAAGCGCATCATCATCGACATCCAGAGCTCGGGTTTCTACTCGTTCCTCAACGTGTTCAAGCTGTTCGGCGAGGGCAACCAGGCCCCGCTGAGCTTCCCGTTGGCCGGCTGGAACATCTGCGTCGACTTCCCGATCTCGCGTGGGCTCAACGAGTTCGTCACCGAGCTCGACCGGCGCGTGCTCGAGTTCGGCGGGCGCCTCTACACCGCGAAGGATTCGCGCACCTCCGCGGAGACCTTCCACAAGATGTACCCGCGGATCGACGAGTGGATCAAGGTCCGCCGCAGCGTCGACCCGAACGGCGTGTTCATGTCCGATATGGCCAGGAGGCTGGAGCTCCAGTGATCAACGCAGTTGGCAACCCGCAGACCATCCTGCTCTTCGGCGGCACCTCCGAGATCGGTCTCGCGATCGTGGCCGAGTACCTGGCCAAGAGCCCGGCCCGGGTCATCCTGGCGAACCTGCCCGGCGACCCGCTGCTCGAGAACGCCGTCACCCAGGTGAAGGCCGCGGGCGCGACCCAGGTCGACGTCATCGACTTCGACGCGCTCGACACCGAGTCGCACCCCAAGGTCGTCGAATCCGCGTTCGCCGCGGGTGACGTCGACGTCGCGATCGTGGCGTTCGGTGTGCTCGGCGATGCCGAGGAGCTGTGGCAGAACCAGCGCAAGGCGGTCATCACCGTCGGCATCAACTACACCGCCGGTGTGTCGGTGGGCGTTCTGGTGGGCGAGAAGTTCAAGGCCCAGGGCCACGGCCGGATCATCGTGATGTCCTCGGTGGCCGGTGAACGCGTTCGCCGCTCCAACTTCGTCTACGGCTCCACCAAGGCCGGCCTCGACGGTTTCTACCTCGGCCTCGGCGAGGCGCTGCGTCCCTTCGGGCCGCGCGTCACCGTCATCCGGCCGATGCAGGTGCGCACCTCGGCGACCAAGGCCCACTGGGAAGCCACCGGCTCCAAGGAAGCCCCGCTCACCGTCGACCCGGAAGACGTCGCCAAGCTCGCCGTCGCCGCGTCGGAGAAGGGCACCGAGATCGTCTGGGCGCCGGGCGAGGCCCGCTTCCTGATGTCGGCTCTGCGCCATGTGCCGCGTCCGATCTTCCGCAAGCTCCCGATCTGATCGACTGCGTCTAGGACTGCCGCATCATCCCCGGATGGTGCGGCAGTTCTGCTTTTCGGCTCCACTAGGCTGGCCCGGACCGTGGAGCACAGTGGAGCCGGAGGATTGCGCGCCGATGACGACCAATGACGAGGTGCGGGCGGTGCGCAAGATCTGGAGCGGAGTCGGCGAGGGTGCTGCCGCCGCGGGTGTGGCGCTCGTCGTAGCCGTGGTGGGACTGTTCGCGTTCTCCGCGGTGCAGTGGCCCGCGTTCAACTCCTCCAATGTGACTCGTGCGCTGACCACGGTCGGACAGTTTGCCGCGGTCGCGCTGCTGGTGGCCTCGGTGCTGTTGATCCGGCTGCGCAAGTGGCCCGTGGTGGCGAAACTGCTGTCCTGGGTGGGAATCTCGAGCTTTGTCACCGTCACGCTGGGGATGCCACTGGCCGCGACGAAGCTGTACCTGTTCGGTGTCTCGGTGGATCAGGAATTCCGGACCGAATACCTGACCCGGCTCACCGACAGCGCCGCGCTGCGCGATATGACGTATGTGGATCTGCCGCCTTTCTATCCGGCCGGGTGGTTCTGGATCGGCGGGCGCGTGGGCACCGTGCTCGGGATGGACGGCTGGGAAGTGTTCAAGCCGTACGCGATCGGGCTGCTCGCCATCGCCGCCGCGGTGGCGCTGGTGTTGTGGATGCAGTTGGTGCGGGCCGACATGGCGGTGGGCGCGGCCGCCGCTGTCACGGCGATGACCTTGGCGTACGCCTCGCCGGAGGCTTATGGCGCGGTGCTCGTGGTGTTCATTCCGCCGGTGCTCGTGCTGGCGTGGGGTGCGTTGCATCGGCGATCCGGTGGGTGGGGCGCGGTGCTCGGGACGGGACTGTTCCTCGGGGTGGCGGCGTGCTTCTACACGTTGTACCTGGCGATCGCGGCGTTCACCGTGGTGATCATGGCGGTGGTGGCGGCCGGGTCCGCGATCTACGCGACACGGGCGGCCGGGCAGCGGGCCCGCCGGGTGGGCGGCGCCGCCTCGGCACCAGCCGGCGCTGCCTCGGCGAGCGCGTCGCCCGCCTGGCGTGCCGCGATCGCGCCGCTGACCAAACTGGCGGCGATCGGCGGTATCGCCATCGTGCTCGCCCTCGTCGTGTGGACGCCGTATCTGCTGAAGATGCTGTCCGGCGCGAAGATGCCGTCCGGCAACGCATTCCACTATCTGCCCGAATCCGGTGCCCAGCTCGCGTTCCCGATGCTCGAGTTCTCCCTGCGCGGAGCGTTCTGCCTGCTCGGCGTGCTGTGGCTGGTGATTCGGGCCGGATCATCCAGGCGCGCACAGGCCTTGGGCATCGGCGTCGTCTCGATCTACCTGTGGACGCTGCTCTCGATGACGGCGACCGCGGCGGGCACGACCCTGCTGTCCTTCCGGCTCGAGCCGGTCCTGCTCGCGTTGCTCGCCGCCGCGGGGGTTTTCGGTTTCGTCGAAGGCGCGACCGCTGTCTACCAGGCGTTGAACGAACCCGCCCCCCTGCGAACCGCGGCGGCGGCGATCGCCGTGCTCGGCGCTCTCGCCTTCGCCCAGATGATCCCCACCGTCCTCACCCACGAAATCGACACCGCCTACACCGACACCGTCCCCACCGACGTGCCGAACGCCGATGGCACCTTCGGGGAACGCGCGGACAAACGCAAGCCCTCAGCGGTGGCGTACTACCACGCGGTCGACGAGGCCATCCTGGCCCACACCGGCCGCCCCCGAGACGAATCCGTCGTCCTCACCGCGGACACCACCTTCCTGGCCTTCTACCCCTACTGGGGCTTCCAGGCCCTCACCTCCCACTACGCGAACCCCCTGTCCGACTTCAAAGCTCGCGCCGCCACTATCGCCGGCTGGAGCAAGCTCCCCGACTCCCCCGCCCTCGTCGACGCCCTCGCGAAATCCCCCTGGCGCGCCCCCGACGCCTTCCTCTTCCGCAACGACGGCGACAACTACACCCTGCGCCTGGCCGAGGACGTCTACCCCAACGACCCGAACGTCAAGCGCTACACGGTCTCGTTCCCCAAGTCCCTCTTCACCGACCCCGCCTTCACCACCACCGAAATCGGCCCCTTCACTCTGATCACAGTGCGCCGCTGACAGCGGACGCGTCGATCAGGAACCATCCTCGGAGTCCACGCGGAAGTCCCCGTCTTCCCCCGGCTCGATGCGCCGCACTGTCCCCACCTTGCTGATCCCCTTGTCGAACGAGCCGATCGACGAACCGGGATCAGCTTCAGCGAGCGCAACAAGGTAGGCATCGGCGAATGACAGCCGATGATGCTCGTAGACGTCGACGGCCCTGATCAGCACTGCGGGATCGTCGGTAGAGATATTGCGGGAGCCGATGATCGCCCGCGTCAACGCGGCCACCTCAGGTCTCGGCACTCGGTAGACACTCTGCAGCACGTACACCGTTTCCGCCACGATCAAGTCCGGCAGGTAGAACTCCTCGGACCGTCCGAGCATGGCGGTCGCACGCCTTCCCATGTCGGGCGGATCCTGCGTGAAATGCCTGACCAGGATGTTGGTATCCAAATAGACAGTCACGCCTCCTGATCCTCCCGCCACTGCTGCGTCCAGGCAGTTTCTTGGATTTCTTCCCACGAGCGACCTCGAACCTGCGGCGGAACCGGCACACTTCCGGCGAGGTCGAGCAGGTCGGGCGTTTTGGCGAGCACGACGACGTTGCCCTCCACTCGGAAGTGCACGTTGTCGCCCGTATGTAACTCCAACGCCTCGCGTACCGCCTTGGGCACTGTGAGCTGCCCCTTGGATGTCAGCCGAGCCAGCGCGTCCATGTCGATCTCCTTACCTAGATGTAAAAGTAAGGATAGCGCGGTCAAGCCGTAGTTCGGCCGAGGTAGTGGAGGAGTTCGTCGGTGGCGCCGTTGGCCGCTGCTTCGATGATGGGGGCGTAGGCGCCCCACTGGCGGAGGGGTTCGGTGATCTCGGCGGCGGCGCCGGAGCCGGGGGCCGGGTGGAGGGTGCGGGCGGCGGTCAGGAGGTGGGCTGACAGGTCGTCGGTGAGGGGCGACGGCTGGCCGGTGGCGATCGCGATGTCCCAGGCGTGGACTGCCGCGTCGAGGGCGGCGAGGGTTGCCGCGACGGGGGTCGGGAGGTCGCCGTGCGGGAGCGGGGTCGGGACGGTGGCGGTGTCGTCGGAGACCGTGGCCCAGGCCGCGGCGGTCTGGTCGACGGCTTCGCGGACCAGGGCGGCGGCGGAGCCGTCGATCTCGCCGGAGGGGTCGAAGGGGTTGTAGGACGGGCCGGGGCCGACTCCCAGGGCAGCGGCGTAGGCGAGTTGGTCGCCCGCGGCGTGCTGGACGACCTGGGTGACGGTCCAGTCCGAGCAGGGGGTGGGCAGGTTCCACTGGTCCTCGGCGATACCGGCCACGACGTCGCCGAGGGCCCGGTAGGAGGTGGCGACCACGTCGCGCCAGACGGTGTCGAGGGCTGCGGTGCTGTTCATGATGGTGCCTTTCGTTTCGGTGATGACTCCAGCCTAGAAACCTATTAGGCTGGTTTCTTTCCTAATTTTCGACGAGGTGAGAAATGGCCGCGACAACCCCGCGCGTACTGCGTCTGCTCGCTCTGCTGCAAGACCGCGCCTACACCGGACGCGAGCTCGCCGACCGCCTCGAGATCACCGAACGCACCGTGCGCAACGACATCGCACGGCTGCGCGAACTCGGCTATCCCGTCCATGCGGAACGAGGCGCGATCGGCGGGTACCGCCTCGGCCGCGGCGCGACCATGCCGCCGCTGCTCCTCGATGACGAGGAAGCGGTGGCGGTCGCGCTGTCCATCGCCGTGGCCCACGACGGGTCGCTCGCCGTCTCCGACATCGGCGACCAGCTCACCCGGGCACTGCGCAAGATCGAACAGATCCTCCCGAAACGCTTGCAGCGCAAGGTTTCCGCATTGCGCGACGCCACCGAGATCGGCCCCGCCACCACCGGTTCCCGCGAACCGGACGCGCCGGTCGCCGCGGGCATCCTCACCACCCTCGCCGACGCGGTCCGCCGCACCACCGCCGTCACCATCGAAACCTCCGGCGGCACAGCGGAACTCGAGCCCTACCGCCTGATCAATTGGCAACGTCGCTGGTACCTGGTCGCCTACAGCACGAGCACCCATGACTGGACGGCGCTGCCTGCCGCCGGGATCACCCGGGCGAAGACCGGTGCGCGCGTGTTCGCCCCGCGCACGCTCCCGCACGACGACCTGGTCGCCTTCGTCATGCGGCATATCGCCTCCACCGGCTGGCGCGTCCACGCCCGCGTCACCGTGCTCGAATCCGCGGAGACCGTCATCGCCAGGATCAACCCGGCGGTCGGCGTGGTCGAGCCGATCGACGAGCACAGTTGCGTGCTGCTCACCGGTGCCGACGCGATGGAGACGATCGCGATCTACCTCAGCATGTTGATGATGGATTTCCGCGTCGACGGCCCGCCCGAACTGGTCGCGCACCTGCGCACCCTGGCCCGTCGCTATACCGAATCGGTCGCCGGGTAGCCGCGGCGGATCGTGTCCGATCCGTGCCGGAACCCCGTGTTCATCCCGCTCGACGGCACTACACTGACGGGTGCGGCACGGTCGTCGCCGGCGGAGTCGAACCCCCCGGCGGCTGGCGTTGGAATCAGATCCTGCACGTCACGGGTCCCGGCGACCCGCTACCGGAGGAGGACGTATGTCCGATCCGTTGCACACGAGGGTGTGCCTCACCGGCCTGAACTGTTCCTGCCCGAGCATCAGCGTTTTCCTGGTGCCGGAACCGCTGGTTCTCGGCGGCCAGATGATGCACCTACTGGAACAGGCGCCACTCGCCGGGCGAATACCCCAACCCACCCCGGACGCCGAACTGATCGACCTGATCCAGGCTGTGCGGACGCCGCTGGACACCCGGGGACTCGCGCGCGCACAGCAGGTCGCGTTCGCCGGTCCGCGCCACGATCCGCCGGTCGCGCGGGAGGTGCTGCACGACCATCTCATCGAGGAACCCGCGCCATGGGGACTGGATGTGGACGACCCCGCGGAACTGACCCGGCTGGCGATGCTGCCCGAGCGGCGCATCGGAGTGCGCCGCATCGACGATTTCCAGGCGCATTCGGTCCGTCAGGCGATGGAGGCCGTCTACCGGTATTTCGCGATCGACCAGCGCATACCGTTGGTGTATCACGGCTTCGCCGACCCCCGCGACGGCTGGTTCGCCCTGCGCGCGTCGGCGGCGTGATCGCGGGCCTGTGTCGATCGACACCCGTTAGCCACTGGTGTGCGGAGGAGCGATAGACCACAATATGTGCGGTCAGTGTCAACAAACCGCGCGGTCGGTGTCGCGGGGCGGGTACGCTGCGAAATGTTGGAAGTTCGGCCGACCGAAATCAGGTTTTGGTAGCGCTGATCGGTACGGATGCAGAGGTATAGCTATGACGCTCAACCGACCGGAGCGGATCGATCTTTTGTTGTCACGGCCGCAACGTATCGGCCGTGAACCGGAACCGCGCGAGCAGCTCGGCTCGCTCGCCGCGATCGAGCGGGTCGTCATCGACGCCACCATCGCCCTGCTCGCACCCGGCCAGAAATTCGCCCTGCTGTGGTCGCTGCAGGTCGGCGAGCAGGCCGTCGCCGGAGTGCAGATCAAAGAGCGTGACGGAACGGTCACCAACCTGATGCCGCTCACCGAGGTGCTCGAATACCTCACCGATCACAAGCGCATGTCCTACGACCCGGACACCGGGGCCTGGCTCAGCGCCGAGATCTTCATCGCCGGTCCCACCCGGTACAAGACCAACTACTCCACTGGCTCGGTCGCCGACTGGATGCCCGAGGTCACAGCCGACGACCTGCGCGCCGAATTCACCGCCTTCCCGCGCCCCGACGCCGAGATCCCCGACTGGGCCCGGACCCAACTCGACTGGGCGGACCGCCGCACCGGGTGAGGCCCACCTTCGCCCATTAGGAGCGGCGCCGACCCGCGCACAGGTTCGATGGCTAGCATCAGACCCCGTGCGACCGGACCGATCTGAACGAGCGTTCACCCGATACCGCCTGATCGCCCTCGTCTGTGGGCTGCTCGGGTTCGTGCTTGCCCTGCTCACACCGCTGTTACCGGTGCGCCAGGACCGCGCGAGCCTGGACTGGCCGCAAGCGGGCGCCACCAGCATCGAGGCACCGCTGGTGTCGTATGTGCCGCAGCGACTCGACGCGCAGCTGCCGTGCACGATGCTCGACGGGCTGCCGGGTCCCGGGGCGGAGACCCCCACCACGACCACCCTGCTGACGACGATTCCGGTCGCCTCGGGCAAAGCCGACCGCGGGCTGAGCGTCACCGTGCGCGACGGCGTGCTGGGGGTGCAGGCGCGGGATGTGCCGATGCTGTCGGCGCCGATCGCCGAGATCGCCGGGTGCGAGCGGATCAGCATCGTCTCGACCATCGAGGCCACGACCGTCGAGTTCGCCGGGGCGGCGCGCCAGGACGGGACACCGTTCCGCAACACCGTCACCGTGGACAAGCGCCCGCAGATCGTCGGCGTCTACACCGACCTCGACTCGGCCGCCCTCACCGGCGCCCGGCTGCACGCCGATATCGACTCGCGCTTCACCTCAACGCCGACGACACTGAAATTGGCGACGATGATCGGCGCCGGGGTCTTCACCCTGCTCGCGCTGATCGCACTGCACCTGCTCGACACCGCCGACGGCCGCCGCGCCCGCCGCTTCCTGCCCCGGCACTGGTGGCGCATCACCCCGACCGACGTGGTGGTGGTCGTGACCTTGCTCGGCTGGCATGTGATCGGCGCCAACACCTCCGACGACGGCTACATCCTCAATATGGCGCGCGCGTCGGGCCCGTCGGGCTACATGGCGAATTACTACCGCTGGTTCGGGGTGCCGGAGGCGCCGTTCGGCTGGTCCTACGAACTGCTCGCCTGGATGACGAAGATCTCCGACGCCAGCCCGTGGATGCGTCTGCCCGCGCTCGCCGCCGGACTCCTCTGCTGGGCGGTGATCAGCCGAGAGGTGCTGCCCCGCCTCGGTGCTCGTGTGCGCCGCGACAAGGTGGCGCTGTGGACGGCGGGCCTGGTGTTCCTCGCCTTCTGGCTCCCCTACGACAACGGCCTTCGCCCCGAGCCGCTGATCGCGGCGGGTGCGCTGCTCACCTGGTGCCTCATCGAACGTGCCATCGCCACCGCGCGGCTGCTGCCTGCCGCCTTGGCGATCCTCATCGCCGCGTTCTCGCTGGCGGCGGGCCCGACCGGCCTGATCTGCATCGCCGCCCTGATCGCGGGCACCCGCCCGGTCATGCAGGTCATCATCAAGCGCGCCCAGGGTCTGCGCCCGCGCCGGATCGCCGCCGACAGCGCGTTCGACGCCGCCGATGACCAACCGGCGACCGATGCGAAGACCGTCGACGCGCCTGACTCGAACAGCCAGGCAAGCCCGGACAACACGGCAGGCTCGTCGGACCGGCTCTCCTTGGGCGCCAAGATCTTCCGCTACGCGGCACTGCTGGCTCCCGGCATCGCCGCGGGCACGCTGGTGCTCATCATCGTCTTCGCCGACCAGACGCTGGCCACCGTCATGGAGGCCACCCGGGTCCGCACACTCGTCGGCCCGAATGTCGCCTGGTTCGACGAACGCACCCGCTGGGACTCGCTGTTCATGCTGTCTCCCGACGGCTCGCTGGCCCGCCGTTTCGGCGTCCTGGTGATGCTGCTGTGCCTGCTCGTCTGCATCCTGCAGGTGCTGCGCAAGGGCCGCATCCCCGGCACCTCGCGCGGCCCCTCGGTGCGCATCCTGGGCATCGTCTTCGCCGCGCTGCTGCTGATGATGTGGACGCCGACCAAGTGGACCCACCACTTCGGTGTCTACGCGGGCCTGGCGGGTTCGCTGGCGGCGCTGGCGGCGGTCGCGGTGGGCACCAACGGCATCAAGGCCCCACGCAATCGAGCGCTGTTCGCCGCGGCGGTGCTGTTCTTGCTCGCGATGACCTTCACCGGCTCCAACGGCTGGTGGTACGTCTCCAGCTACGGCGTGCCGTTCTGGGACAAGGCGCCGATGGTGGCGGGCAAGGGCGTTTCGACGCTGTTCCTCGGTCTCAGCATCCTCGCGCTGCTGGTCGCCTTGTATTTCCATCTGCGTGCCCCGTATAGAACACCCGGCGACACAGGGCGTTTCGACCGGTTCGCGACCATGCCGCTCACCATCGCGGCGGCGTTGCTCGTGCTGTTCGAGGTGGCGTCGATGGCCAAGGGCGCCATCACCCAGTACCCCGCCTACTCCATCGCGAAGTCGAATTTCAATTCGCTGCAAGGTAATACGTGCGGCCTGGCCAATGATGTTCTGGTGGAATCGAATACGGCCGATTCCCTGCTCAGCCCCTACACCGGCGCCCCCGCCGACGGCCTGAACGCCGAATCCACCGGCTTCACCCCGGACGGCGTGGCCGACGACCTCACCGCCGACGCCGACGAGACCGTGGTCGGCGGCGCCAACTCGGTCGACACCGATTCCGCCAACAAGACCACCAAGACCACCGGCGCCGGCACCGGCGGCGGCACCAGCGCCGAACCCGGCATCAACGGCAGCACCGTCGCCCTGCCGTTCGGTCTCGACCCCGCCCGCACTCCGGTCCTCGGCTCCTTCCAGGACGGCGTGCAGCAGCAGGCGAAGCTCACCTCACAGTGGTATCGCGTCGACCTCGGCGTGCGCGACGATCCCGCGTATCAGGCCCTCGTGGTCACCGCGGCCGGGCGGATCCGCTACGTCGACACCGACGGCGTCGTGCACTACGGCCAGGACCTGCGCCTGGAATACGGCACCCGTGCCGCCGACGGTTCCGTCGAGGTGACGGGCTCGGTCGCGCCGATGGATATCGGTCCGGCCCCGTCGTGGCGCAACCTGCGCGTGCCGATCGATCAGCTGCCCGTCGGCGTGAACGCGGTGCGCCTGGTCGCCGCCGACAACGACATCACCGGCAAGCAGTGGCTCGCGGTGACGCCGCCGCGACTGCCGAAACTGGTCACCCTGGACTCGGTGGTCGGCCGGACCGCCCCGGTGCTGCTCGACTGGCACGTCGGCCTCGCGTTCCCCTGCCAGCGCCCGTTCGAGCACCACGACGGCGTCGCGGAGGCTCCGCAGTGGCGGATTCTGCCCGACCGGGTCGGCTCGGACGCGTCCAACGCCTGGCAGGACGACATCGGCGGCGGCCCGCTGGGGTGGACAAATCTGCTCCTGAAGGCCGAGACTGTGCCCACGTATCTCGACCACGATCTCGGTCGCGACTGGGGCTCGCTGGAGCGGTTCACGCCGTATCAGCCCGCGCCGCCCGCGAAGATCGGGGTGACTGTGATCGATCAGTCAGGTCGAGCGAAAGAACCGGCAATTCGGGCGCAGTAGAACGGCGTAGAGACTCTGGCAGCGTAAGGGCAGTGACCGGGCACTTGCCCATGTCGCTAACGAAACCCTCAGTGTCCGTTAGGGTTTCGGTTAGATGAAACACCTGTAAATGACAGCGTAAAGGTCCTGTGCCTGCACGTTTGAGCACGTACCCTGGTGGGTATGACAGGAGCCTTCGATGACATGGATCTACGAGATCTCGTCGAGTTGCTCAGCAACGACGAGAAGCAAGAACTACGACCGGCCGTAATGCGGGTACTGGAAAGACTGCCTTCACAAGAGGTATTACGCCGCGACCTGAACCGTCGCATGCTCAACGTCTGACTCCTGTCCCCCATCCAACCGAAAAGGCGCGGACCACATAAACGTGATCCGCGCCTTTTACTGTCCGGCCGAGGTCAGAACACCCGCAGCGGTCCCGGGCTCCACAGCCCGTTGCGCGAGGCCGTGTCGGTCGCCAGCTGTGCGGGCGTGGCCTGCGCGTACTGGTCGTAGCGTTCCAGCGAGCCCCAGTCGCGGGCCCAGTCGTCCTTCAGGTAGGTCGGGATGGTGACCCGGGCCGCCAGCATTTGCGTCATGCCGAGCGGACCACCGAACTCCTGCGCCTGCCAGGTGTCGGTCGAGGAGATCGCCAGCGGGCGGTCCGGCAGGATCCGGTAGTTCGGCACCTCGGCCACGCCGTTCTTGTGCGCGAACGGGCGCTGGCACGGGAACTGCAGGCCGACGGCCCAGTCGAGCAGGACCGGCTGGTCCCGGCCGATGAAGGTGTCGAGGGTCTGCAGCTTCGGCACGCGCGGCGGGGTGAACGCCAGCCACTGGTCGCCGATCAGGATCGGGTCGTTGACCATCACGCGCACCGCGTTCACCTCGGCCGGAAGGTCGGCCAGCGGCACGCGCAGGTTGCGCCACGACGGGGCGGGACCGATATCGCGCGGCTGGTAGGCCCCGAGCGTGGTGACACTGCCGTCGGGGTTGCGGGTGCCGTATTCGACGAACAGCGCCTGACCGTACTTGTCGGAGCCGGAGTCGTCCTTGGAGGCGATGCGACCGGCCGCGCTGATCACGACCAGCGGCGAGTCGTCCGAGCGGGCGGGCAGACCGTACCAGGCCGATTCCAGGTGGGCGGGCTGCTGCATGCCCTCCTGGTAGGAGCCGAGAATCGGGGTCTGCGCGGGGTCGAGGCCGAACGGCAGCGCCACCGTGGAGCCGTTGACGCCGAGCGCGCCCTCACCACCGCCGGTGCCCGCGCTCTCGCCTTCGGCGAAGGCCGCGCCGACCGACTGGTTGCTGGTGTTGCCGGTGCCCGGCTTCACCTCGACCGCGTCGGCCGACAGGTCGCCCGGGACGCCGTTGGGGGTGAACCCGACCGAGCCGGTGCCCGCGAGCGGGTCGTTGGGGTCGGTGAACGGCCGGGCCGGGTCGATGATGGGGTCGAGCCTGCCGCCGTTCGGATCGGGTTCGACCAGCACGTCGTTGGCCAGGCCACACGAGTTGTTGCTCAGCGCGTCGATGTTGGAGCGGCCGAGCGAGTAGCCGGGGTACTGCTGGGTCGCGCCCTTGACCAGCGAGAGCACTTCGAACAGCACCATCAGGCCGACCACGATGGTCAGCGGAATGGCGGCGAACTTGCGAATCCTGTTGCCGCGCTTGGTCTTCGCCGACGGCACCGGCTTCACATAGTCCTCGCGCAGCGCGTACCAGCCCACCAGGGCCAAGGCCAGGCCGAACAGGATGAGCATCACCGTGTTCGAGTGGACGCCGCGCAGCGAGATGGTCTTGTCGAACCACGGCACGCCGTAGCTGGACACGTACCAGTAGCCGTTGATGCCCGAGAACGACAGCGCCAGCACGAACAGCAAACCGGCCAGGAAGATCGCCCGGTTCTTGCGTGAGCGCAGCGCGCTCTGCGAGACCGCCACCGCTGTCACCGCCGCGAGCCCACCCGCGATACCGGCGTAGGCGCCGAAGTGGTGGGTCCACTTGGTGGGGTTGAACATCATGAAGAAGATCGTGCCGAAGACGATCCCCATCAGCCGCCACGTCGGACCCGACGCGATCCCCGGCACCTGACGGCGGCGCAGCAGCACCAGCAGCGTCGTGAACAGGCACAGCAGCATCACCAGGAAGGCGAACCGGCGGGCCAGCGAGCCGTCGACGGTCTCGACGAACATGTAGTAGTAGCGCAGGTAGTCCTCGTACCAGGCCAGGTTCGGGCCGGTGGCCTGCCGGACCCGGTTGGCTTCCTGGATGCCGGCGAAGGTCTGGTCGCCGTAGACCACCGTGAGCACGAGCACGCCCGCCGAGGCGATCGGAGCCAGCAGCGGGAGCGTGCCGAACTGGCGATGACGGCGCACGATGATCCGCACCAGCGGCCGGATACCGGCCAGCAGCGCGGCCACACACATCAAGCCGGTCGGCGCCGCGGCGAGGGTGAACGCGGCGATCAGCACCGCGATGCCCGCGGGCAGCAGGCGACCGGTGGCGATGGCGCGTTCGATGGAAACCCAGGTGAGCAGTGCGCCCAGGGCGACGATGGGCTCCGAGCGCAGGCCGTTGTCGAACGGCAGCCAGAACGCCAGGAACACCAGTCCACCGGTCCACAGCGCCACCTGAGAGCGCTTCACGGCATTGCCCAGGCGCGGCACCACCTCGCGGCTGATCACCATCCAGCACAGGATCGCGCAGATCAGCGCGGGCACGCGCACCCACGGGCTGGCCGTGGAGATCTCCGCGAACACCTGGATGACGTAGTAGTACCAGCCGAACGGGGCCTCGGGGACGCCGTACCAGCGGAAGTAGTTGGCCATGTAGCCCGCGTCGGGGGCCACGCGCACCATCGACAGGATGTAGCCGTCGTCGGAGGTGTTGGCGCCGACGAAATGCCACACCAGCAGCGTGCCGATCACGGCGCCGTCGGCCCAGGTGGGCTTGAGCCAGTTGCGCGGCAGGAACCGGCGGTGCCCGCGCCCGTCACTACCGTCGAGACGGCCGAGCGCGGCCAGCGCCAGCAGGGTGCACAGCACAGCCGCGACGATCGCGACCAGCTTGATCAGCGACGGGCTCGACGAGAAACGGGTGTCGATCGTCGAGGTGAGTGAAAGACCCTGCGGCACCTCACCCTTCAGATCGGTGAACACGCCCACGATCTGCGGCCGCAGGTCACCGGCGAGCTGCCCCTGCACGGGCACCTGCACGGTTTCCACCGCACCCGGCTGACCGGCGATCGGCCGCTCGACCTGCTTGGTGAGCCCCACGAACTCCGCGGTCGTGCGGTCCTGATCGGACTTGATCAGGATCGCCGAGCACCCGTCCATCGCCGACCGCTCCGCCGACGCGACCACCGCGTTGCGGTCCACCACATCGACCGCGGTATCGGAGACGCGCACGAACAGCGCCTCCAAGGCCGCCCGATCGCCCTGCGGGGGCGCGGTCGCCAGCAGCATCCCGCCCTGCTCGGGCAGCGTCGACACGGCACTACACGGAATCGACACATTCAGATCGATCGGCACCTGCGACATCAGCGGCGCCTGCACATTGCCGAGCGAACCGTTCTGTGGCCAGTTCAATTGCGCGGTCGTCTGAGTGACCGGCAGGAACGGCGTCGCCACCGCGAACAGGGCACCGAGAATTCCGGCGACCATCGCGATCCATCGCGCGGTCCGGAAGTCCTTCGCGGAGGCCACCGGTTCGGCAGGAGGCTTGGAGAGAACAGCTGTTGCGGCGTCTGGCACGGTTCGACATGCTAGCTGTCCCCCGGTACTTGTGAGGGGTCGCACGCCTCAGCGGTGTACTTCCCTAGACTCGACTCCATGACCAAGGTGAATCTCGAAACCAATTACGGACCGATCGTGCTCGAGTTGGACGACCAGGCCGCGCCGAACACGGTCGCCAACTTCGTGAACTACGTGAACTCGGGCCATTACGCCGGCACCGTGTTCCACCGCGTCATCCCCGGTTTCATGGTGCAGGGCGGCGGCTTCGAACCCGGCCTGAAGCAGAAGCCGACCCAGGCGCCGATCCAGAACGAGGCCACCAACGGCCTGAAGAACGACAAGTACACCGTGGCGATGGCCCGCACCAACGACCCGCACTCGGCCACCGCCCAGTTCTTCATCAACATCTCCGACAACGCCTTCCTCAACCACACCGCCCCCCAGGGCCAGGGCTGGGGCTACGCCGTCTTCGGCAAGGTCACCGACGGCACCGAGGTAGTCGACAAGATCGCCGCCGTCACCACCGGCAGCGCGGGCCCCCACCAGGACGTCCCCGTCGACGACGTCATCATCGAATCCGCCACCGTCGCTTAATTCTTCGACGTAGTGTGCCGGGCCGTCACCGAATTCATCGGTGGCGGCCCGTTTTTCGATCGGCTCCCGGAATGCGACTCCGGCTGTCGAGTCGTCGCCGATGCGATCGTGAAGGTGTCGCGGGGCACGGGGTACGGTGTCTCGACTGATCAAAGTTCTTGGGGGAATACGTGAAAGACCTTCTTTACTCGGTGCTGGGCGTTGTATTCGGCGCCTTCCTCGTTTTCGGCGGAATCGCCACACTCAACAGCGGCGCCGATTGCGGCGGCAAGAGCATGTCGGCGGGCGAGACCTGCGTGACGAGCAGCAAGGGCTCATCGGTGGAGCGGGATGCCGCCGGGCAACAAGCCCAGAACGAGCGCACCGGGTGGATGCTGATCGGCGGCGGCGCGCTGATGAGCGTCGGCTCCGCGTTCTGGCTGCGAAGCAATCTCCGGTCGCGCCGGGCCCGCCGCGCCGCCACCGCACCGCAGGGCTACCCGCCCGTCGGTGGGCCGATGCCCGCACCCAATGGGCAGCCGCAGTGGCAACAGGCCGCACCTGCTCCGTATGGCGCGCCACAAGCCCAGGGCCAGTGGCCGCAGGGAGCTCCCGGCTACGGCGCACCCGCCTACGCGCCGCACGCCCAGAATCAACCGCAGGCGCCGCACCCGGGCGCCGGGTACAACCCACACCCGAACTACCGGCGGTAACGGGTCAGCAAGCGCTGACGAAAACTGCCCGCCGCCATACGCCGATCCGGATTCGTTGCGAACGCGAATCCCCCAGTCGAGGTGTCGGCGCTCTTCCCCCATGGAGATCGATCTCGGCAAGATCTGATCCACGCATACGCGAAAGGGCCGCCTCGGACGGTGTCCGGGGCGGCCCTTTCGGGGTTCTGGTTACAGCGGCAACACGTGGTGCTTGCGCGGGTTGCGCTGGATCTTCTTGTCCTGGAGCAGTTTCAGGGCTCGGCGGAGTTCGAGGCGGGTGTTGGCCGGTTCGATGATGGCGTCGATGAAGCCTCGTTCGGCGGCAACCCACGGGGTGGCGACGTTTTCGTTGTAGAAGTTGATCAGGTTCTGGCGGATCGCGTCGCGCTGGTCTTCAGGGGCGGCGGCGATCTGGGCGGCGCCGAGGAGGCTGACGGCGCCCTCGGCGCCCATGACGGCGATGCGGGCCGTGGGCCAGGCGAGGTTGATGTCGGCGCCGAGCTGCTTGGAGCCCATCACCGCGTAGCCGCCGCCGTAGGACTTACGGACCACCAGGGTGATCTTGGGGACCGAGGCCTCGACGTAGGAGAACAGGAAGCGGCCACCACGCTTGATGACGCCGACCTTTTCCTGTTCCACGCCGGGCAGGAAGCCGGGGGTGTCCACCACGAAGACCAGTGGGATCTCGAAGGCGTCGCACAGGCGGACGAAGTGCGAGGCCTTGTCGGAGGCACGGGCGTCGAGCGCGCCCGCCGCGGCCATCGGCTGGTTGGCGACGACGCCGACGGTGCGGCCGTCGATGCGGGCGTAACCGGTGATGATGTTCTGGCCGGTGTCGGCGCTGATCTCCTTGAACTCACCGTCGTCGAAGATGCGCAGCAGGATGTCGTACATGTCGTAGCCGGCGTTGTCGGAATCCGGCATGAACGTGTTCAGCTCGCGGTCGGAGTCGGTGATCTCCGGTTCCAGACCGGGGTTCACCACCGGCGGCAGTTCCTGGCAGCTGCTCGGCATGTAGCCCAGGTACTCGCGCACCCAGGTGAAGGCCGCTTCCTCGTCCTTGGCGACGTGGTGGATGTTGCCGTACTGCGCCTGCGTGCGCGCACCGCCCAGCTCCTCGAGGCTCACGTCCTCGCCGGTGACCTCTTTGATGATCTTCGGGCCGGTGACGAACATGTGCGCGGACTCGGTCGCGACCACCACATCGGTGCAGATCGGCTCGTACACCGCGCCACCGGCGCAGTTACCGAGGATCACCGACACCAGCGGAACCATGCCGGAGAGCGGCTCGAGGTTGGTCGCCATCCAGGCGTACCAGGCCAGCGAGCTGATCGCTTCCTGCACCCGCGCGCCACCGGAATCGTTGATGCCGACCAGCGGGATGCCGACCTTCGACGCGTACTGCATCAGCCCGCACAGCTTGCGACCGAACGCCTCACCGACCGAACCGCCGTACACGGTCTGATCATGGGAGAACACCGCCACCGGCCGACCCTCGACCTTGCCGTGGCCGACGACGACACCGTCACCGTAGAGGGCGGTCGGGTCGCCGGGCTTGCGCACCAGCGCGCCGATCTCGACGAAGGTGCCGGGATCGAGCAGCTGGTTGATCCGGTCGCGGGCGCTGGGGATGCCCTTGTGCGCCCGCTTCGCGATGCCCTTCTCGCCAGCGGGCTCTTTGGCGAGCTCGAGCCGCTCGTGTAGATCGGCAAGCTTTTCGGCGGTCGTGCTCACTTACTTATTCTCCCTCAGCGGAAATCGCGGCCAGCTTGGCGGCGAGGTCGGCACCGATCTGGCCGATCCGCGGTTCGTCGACAATCTGCAGGTGGTCGCCCGGGATGTGGACGACCTCCAGGTTCGGAACGTACTCGTCCCAGCCGCCGTTCGGCCGACGATCAGCGAAGCGGGGCTCGAGCTCGATCGCGCCGTCGTGGTAACGATCGGCCAGGTAGAGCACCACATCACCGTCGTACTGCCGGGGCTCCACTGCGAGCAGGGCCCGGTTCTCAAGCCACGACGTGCGCTGGTGCTCGAGCACACCGCCGGGGATCTTCGCACCGGAGAGCTTGATCAGGTCGCTGATCATCGAGAACTGCTCGGCATCGGACACCGCCGCCAGTTCCTCGATCTGCTCCCGGTCGAGGGTGCTGGGAACGTTGTAGGTCTTCTTGGCGAAGGCCTGGTACCGCTCGAGGCGACGCACGCGCTCCTCGGGGCTGTTGTCCTCGCCCTCGACCGTCATCGCGAGGTCGATCAGGCCGACGTGGCGCACGTCGGCACCTTCCTCGCGCAGCAGCTGGCCGACCTGCATGGCCAGCACAGCACCCAGCGACCAGCCGTACAGCACGTACGGACCGTTGCCCTGGATCTTGCGCAGCTCCGGAAGGTACTCGCGCGCACGGTCTTCGATAGAACCCTCGACCCGTTCGAAGCCGTAGACCGGGGTGTCGGCGGGCAGTCGCTTCATCAGCGGCTCGTAGACCAGGGTGTTGCCACCGGCGGGGTGGAAGACGAACAGCGGGACGGTGTCGGAACCCTCGGGACGGGCACGCAGCGGGCGAATGAAGCCCTCCACGTCGGCACCGCTGTCTTGCAGGTTGCGCACGACATCGGCGAGCTGCTCGATGGTTTCGCAGTCGAGCACGTCGTCGACGGTGATCTCGGCACCGACTCGCTCGGTGAGGCGGGCCGCCATCTTCTCGGCGACCTCCTCCTCGAGGATCGGCAGAGTGTTGAAGATGCCACCGGGCGAAGCACCGGTGACGACGGCCCAGGTGGCGTAGGTCAGGCGCTCAGGCGCGTCACGTGGCGGAACGTTGTCCTCGTCACCGGCGGCGGCATCGGCGAAGTAGTCGATATCGGCAACCACCGGCTCGGCAGCAGTCTGCTCCGAAGCCGGCTCGCCCGCAGTCACTACGTCGGCGGCAGCCACCGGAGCAGCAGCAGCTTCCGGCGACAGCTCGGCTTCGGCCTTCTTCGCCACCGCCAACGGATCCTCACCCGCGGCGATCGCGGCCCGAGCCGCCTCGACGAAGTTGGCGTCGACACCCAGCTCGACATCTTCACCGGCGGCCTTGGCGGCAGCCTGCTTCTCCGCCATCGCCGCGACCTCGTCGCGATGCTCGATCGCGTAGCGCAGCACCTTCGACACCTCGTGGAGGCTGGCGTCGCGCACCGCGGAGATCTGCAGCTGCGGGATGTCGAATTCGTATTCGACGCGGTTCTTGATGCGCATGGCCATCAGCGAATCGAGGCCGAGCTCCATCAGCGGGATCTCCATCGGGAGGTCCTCGACGGCGTAACCCATCGATTCGGCGACGATGACGCACAGCCGCTGCTCGATGGTCTCGCCGCTGTCGGCGCTCCAGCGGTCGCCGGTGGCGATGGCGATCTCGGCGGCGGTGGGCTCTGCTGCCGCAGCCGGAACCGCAACGGCGGCAACCGGTTCGGGCAACGGAGCACCGGAGGTGACGACCGCGTCGAACAGCAGGGAGAACCCGGCGCCGGACTTGGCGTGCACCTGGACCGACGCACCACCGAGGTGGGGAGTCAGCGTGGTGGTCAGCGTGCCCGCGGTGGGCAGCGCGGCATGCGCATGTGAAACAGAGACCGAGACAGTGGAAAAGACCTGTGCGGCAGCGGATGTCACCAGCACCGCGAGGTCACTCACCGAGGACGCCTGGATCTCCCAGGCGTGGCGGCCGTCCGGCATCGCCACGTGCGCGCCGGGCACCCGGGTGCTCCCGCCGCCCGAGGAGATCGACACCTTGGGCCAGTACTCCTTGCGCACGAACGCGGTGCGCGGCACATCGGCGTAATCGCCTTCGGGCAGCAGCGAACTCAGGTTCACAGCATGGCCGTGCACGTAGAGCTGGGCGAGGGCGCCGATCACACCGGCGGACTCGTCTTCCTTGCGCTTGAGCGTGGGAATGAGCTGCGCGTCGTGCACCCCCGCCGCGAACGTGGTGCCCAGAACCTGCATCAGCGCAACGGAATTGGGCGCCAGTTCGAGGAACGTGGTGTGCCCGGAGTCGACGGCGGCCTTCACCGCGTTGGTGAACCACACGCTGTGGCGCAGGTTCTTCACCCAGTAGGGCTCGTCGTGGATCGGATCGGAACCGGGCTTGAAGTACAGGCCCTCGTGCACCGTCGAGTACAGGCCCACCTTCAACGAGGTCGGCTCGATGCCCGCCAGCTCGGCGGCGAGTTCGCCCAGCAGCGGATCCATCTGGGAGGTGTGGCCCGCACCGCGGGTCGGCAGGATGCGGGCGAACTTGCCCATCGCCTCGACCTCGGCGACGATCTGCTCGACCTGGTCACGCGGTCCGCCGATGACGGTGTTGGTCGGCGCGGCGTACACCGCGCACTCCACATCGGGGTACTTCGGCAGCAGCTGCGCCACATCGTGGGCGCTGAGTTCGACCAGTGCCATATTGCGCACTTCGTCGTCGGTGAGCATCTGCTCGCCTTCGCCCATCAGGCGCGAGCGGGCGCAGATCACGCGCACCGCGTCTTCGATCGACAGGCCACCGGCAATGTAGGAGCCGGCCACCTCACCCATCGAATGACCGACCACCGCGGACGGTTGCGCGCCGTGGGCGCGCAGCAACGCGGCGAGGCCGAGCTGGATGGTGAAGATGCCGACCTGGCAGGTGCCGACGTCGTAGTCCTGCTCGTCGTCGAGGAACATCTCGCGGATCGAGTAGCCCGCCTCGTCCTGCACCAGCTCGTCGACCTCGTCGACGGTCTTGCGGAAGATCGCGTTCTCACCGTAGAGCTGCTTGGCCATCTTGCGATGCTGGGAGCCGAACCCGGAGAACACCCAGATCGGACCGTTGGACGCGGGCGCATCGGCGGTGAACACACCGGCGCCCGGCTTGCCCTCGGCGATGGCGCGCAGGCCGGCGACGGCCTCTTCGCGGGTCTTGGCCACCACCACACCGCGCGAACGCTGGTGGCTGCGCTTGGCCAGCGAGCGGGCGACATCGGTCAGCGGCACATCCTTGCCCGCGCCTTCCAGCCAGTCGGCCAGCTCGGCGGCGGCGCGCTTGCGACGCGAGGGCAGGTAGGCCGAAACGGCCAGGACCACGGGCAGCGGCTCGTCGCGCTCGCCGTCCCATTCGACGAACGGCGGTACCGGCTCGACAGCGGCCTCGGTGATCGCGACGGCCTCGGCGACCACATCGGTGGTCTCCTCGCCCTCGATCTCCTCGGCGGCGACCTGCTCCGGGGTGACGTCCTCGACGACCGGGGCCGTCGGCACGTACTCCTGCAGCACCACGTGCGCGTTGGTGCCACCGAATCCGAAGCCGGAGATGCCGACGGTCGCGACGCCGCTGTAGCGCGGGTACTCGGTCGCTTCGTCGACGACCTTGAGATTGGCCTGCTCGAACGGGATGTACGGACTCGGGCCCGCGTAGTTGATGCTCGGCGGAATCACGTTGTGCTGGAACGACATCAGCACCTTCGCGAGACTCGCCACGCCCGCGCCCGATTCGAGGTGACCGAAGTTGGTCTTGGCCGAACCGAGCAGGGCGGGCTTGTCGGCGTCACGGCCGCGACCGATCACGCGGGCCAGCGCCTCGGCTTCGATCGGATCGCCGATGGGGGTGCCGGTGCCGTGCGCCTCGATGTAGTCGACGGTGTTGGGGACGATGCCCGCGTCGCGGTAGGCGGCGCGCAGAACATCGGCCTGTGCGTCGGGGTTGGGCGCGAACAGGCCGTTGGAGCGGCCGTCGGAATTCACCGCGGAACCCTTGATGACGCCCAGGATGTTGTCGCCGTCACGCTCGGCGTCGGCCAGGCGCTTGAGCACGACCATGCCCGCGCCTTCGGAGCGGACCATGCCGTCGGCGTCGGAGGAGAACGCCTTGATGTGCCCGTCCTTGGCGACGGCGCCGTTCTGGTCGAAACCGAGGGTGATGACCGGGGCCAGGATCATGTTCACGCCACCGGCGAGCGCCACCTCGGCCTCACCGGTGCGCAGCGCGCGCACGGCCTGGTGCACGGCCACGATGGTCGACGAGCAGGCGGTGTCGACGGTGACCGACGGGCCACGGAAGTCGTAGAAGTAGGAGACGCGGTTGGCGATGATGCCGGTCGAGCCGCCGAGCAGCGCGTATCCGCGCGAGGAGGCAGGCGCATCGGGATCGGTGTCGCCGAGACCGAGCGAGGCGACCATCTGGAAATCGTTGGTGGACGAGCCGACGAACACGCCGACCTGACCGCCCTTGAGGTCACTGGCCGGGATGCGCGCGTGCTCGAGCGCTTCCCAGGTGAGCTCCATCATCAGGCGCTGCTGCGGGTCGACCTGCTCGACCTCGATCGGCGACATCGCGAAGAACTCGGCGTCGAAGCCCTTGATGACGTCCTGGTCCAGGTAGCCGCCGAGAGTGTTGGCCTGGTCGATGGACTTGGCCACCGACGGATCGGCCAGGAACTCCGACCAGCGACCTTCGGGCAGCTCACGGATCGCGTCACCGCGCCCGATGATGAACTCCCAGGTCGACTCGGGCGTGGTGCCCGCACCCGGCAGACGCGTGGACAGGCCGACCACCGCGACATCGTGCGCCTCGGACGGCGCGAACGCGGCGGTGTACTCCGAGGAGTCCTCGGCAGGCGGCTCCGGCTCACCGTGCACGATGACCTCGGCCAGCGAGGCGATCGTCGGGTGCTGGTAGACCACCGTCGGGGTCAGCACCACACCGGTGAGGTCCTCGATGTCACCACCGAGGGCGAGCGCATCGCGCGAGGCGAGCCCGAACTCCTCCATCGGCCGGTCGACGGTGATCGCGTCGACCGACTGCCCGGTCGCGTCGGCGACCCAGCGGCGCAGCCATTCGCGCAGCTCGGCTACCGAAAGCTCACCGCTCGTCGGTGGGGTCGCGTTGTCACCGGAGGGAGTCATCGCACGGTCTTCATTCTGGGCGCCATCGTTGTCACCGGAAGCGGTCGTCCTGGGACGATCACTGTTCTGGGAGCCATCGTTATGAACCATCAGTCCTCAAGCTACCTGTCTGTGTGCAGGGCGCGCCGTGGAACTCGACGCCCGGCATGCGCAGGGCACGCCGGGCGTCGTCTCCGTGTCGAGCCAATTACTCTTCCGGTGCATCGGGGAAAGCCTGCTGGGTGTAACCACCGCGCAGCGTTCCCTCGAGGTAGGCGGCCTTGCAGGCGCGCCGGGCGATCTTGCCGCTGGACGTACGCGGGATGGAACCCGCGGGCACCAGCAGGATGTCACGAGCGGTCACACCGTGACGCATCGAGACCGCGGCACGCACCGCGTCGGCGATCGGGGCCGGGTCGGCCTTACCGGCGCCGGGGCCACGTTCGGCCACGACCACCAGCTGCTCCGACGCGTCGTCGACGTCGAACTTCAGGCCGGAATGGCTGTCGGCGGCGAAGACCTCGGCGGGCAGCTGGTTGGCAGGCACCGCGAAGGCCGCGACGAAACCGGGCCGCAGCGACTTGGATGCCTCCTGCGCGGAGAACTCCAGATCCTGCGGGTAGTGGTTGCGTCCGTCGACGATCACCAGGTCCTTGACGCGACCGGTGATGTAGAGCTCGCCCTCGAAGTACACGCCGAAGTCGCCGGTGCGCATCCAGTCGGCATCGGGATCGGTGCCGTCGGTGTGCCCACCCTCGACGGGCTCGGTGACCTTGTTGCGGAACGCCTTGGTGGACTCGGCGGGGCGACCCCAGTAACCGATGCCCATGTTGTTGCCGTGCAGCCAGATCTCGCCGACCTGACCGTCGGGCAGCTCGCGACCCTGCGCGGTGTCCGCCGATTCGGGATCGATGATCGCGGCCCACTGCGACAGCCCGACGTAACCACACGACACCTGCGCGATGGCGGTCTCGTCGGACTGGTCGACGCGCACCATGCGGCCCGCGTTGAGCTCGTTGCGATCGACGTAGACGTACTTGGCCTCGTCCTCGGCACGGGTGGCCGAGACGAACAGCGTGGCCTCCGCCATGCCGTAGCAGGGCTTGATCGCGGTCTTGGGCAGACCGTACGGCGCGAACGCCTCGTTGAACTTCTTCATCGAGGAGACCGTCACCGGCTCGGACCCGTTGATCAGGCCGATCACGTTCGACAGGTCGAGCGACTCGCCCGCCTTGGGCACACCACGCGCCGCGGCGTGCTCGAACGCGAAGTTCGGCGCGGCCGCGAACGTGCCGGCACCGTCGGAGACCGCGGCCAGCTCGTTGATCCAGCGCGACGGACGGCGCACGAACGCGCTCGGCGACATGATGGTGATGAACTTGCCGCCGACCGCGGGCAGGATCACCGTGAGCAGGCCCATGTCGTGGAACAGCGGGAGCCAGGTGACACCGCGCGAGTTCTCGTTCATGTTCAGCGAGTTGATCATCTGCAGCAGGTTGGTGCCGACCGCGCGGTGGGTGATCTCCACACCGGCCGGTACCCGGGTGGAACCCGAGGTGTACTGCAGGTAGGCGATGTCGTCGATCGCGGTGTCGGGGCGCACCCAGGAGTCACCGAGGGTGTCCGGGATGGCGTCGACGGCGATGATGCGCGGGCGCTGCGCGGCGGGCAGCGAGCGGAAGAACTGGCGCACACCGGCGGCCGAGGAGGTCGCGGTGAGGATCGCCGAGGGCTCACAGTCACCGAGGACGGCGTGCAGGCGGTCGGTGTGACCCGGCTCGTCGGGATCGAACAGCGGCACCGAGATGGTGCCCGCGTAGATCGCCGCGAAGAAGGAGATCACGTAATCCAGGCCCTGCGGCGCGAGAATCGCGACCCGGTCGCCCGGGTTGGTCACCTGTTGCAGGCGAGCAGCCACCGCGCGCAGCCGTACTCCGAACTCCTGCCAGGTCAGCTCGTGCACCTCGCCGTCGCGTTCCCGCGAATAGTCGATGTAGCGGTACGCGAGCGTATTCGCATCGTTACGGGTGTGCTTCTCGACGTGATCGACCAGGGTCCGACCCTCGGGAATGTTGATATTCCCGGTTTCGTCCAGGTAGTCGTCGAAAGTCTCTTCCATTCCTTCTTCTCCTTGCGAGGACGCGATGACAAGCTCTGCGGCCTCGACTCGCTATATCGCCACCGGCAGTCGAGCTCACACGAACGTGCGTCGACAGCCTGCGGATTTTCGAGCGGTCTGCGCGGTGACCGCTATCGGCTAGATGTTCTCAAACCAGAGTCATGTTACAGAGAACCCCCGCTCAGTCCTCCCGCAGCAGCGGAATGACAGGCGCGAAAGCGTCCATCTGGGTGGGGAAGATGCCCACATACGACATCGAAGTGAGTTGGCGCACACGCTTGACCTGTTCGGCGATTTCCTCGAACGTGCCGATCGCGATGTAGGGCGAGCTCAGAATCTCCTCGACGGTCAGTTCGACGTCGACTTCGAGGTCGGGGTGCAGGCCGCGTTCGATCGCGCGCAGCGCCATCTCGGCGGTCTTCTCCCGGTCGTCGGTGATGACGATGGCGGTGATGGCCCAGTTCAGTTCGATATCGGCGAACCGGTCACCGGCAGCGGCCTTGACGATATTGACCTTCTCGATCGTCTTCTCGAGCGTGATGCCCGAGAGCAGACCCTTGCCGTTCTTCGTGGTCTGCGGAACGACCGAGACGATGTCGGCGTGCTTGGCCGCCAGCGCCAGCATCTTCGGACCGCCGCCACCGGTACACAGCGGCGGGCGCGGGCCCTGCCGGGGGCGCGGCGTGCCCTTGATGCCACGCACCTGATAGTGCTTGCCCTCGAAATTGCACTCCTGACCGCGCAGCAGCGTGTCCAGGATGGTCAGCGACTCGTCGAGCTTCTCCAGCCGGATGCCGGGACGCTCGAACGCGATGCCGGCGTTGTCGAACTCTTCCTTGATCCAGCCCGCGCCGACGCCGACCTCGAGGCGCCCCTTGGACAGGACGTCGAGGGTGGCCAATTCCTTGGCGACCACGACCGGATGGCGTAAACCGTTGGCCAGCACCGAGGTGCCGAGGCGGATCTTGGAGGTGGCTTGGGTGAGTGCGCCCAGCGCGGCGATCGGGCCGACCTGATCGCCCAGGTGATCAGGAACGAAGAAGGTGTCGTAACCCATCTCTTCGGCTTCCTGCGCCGTCTGAACGAACTTGCGCGCGCCACCTTCCTGCTTGTTGCCCTCTCCGGCCGCTCCGAAGCGGAACGGACGCAGCGGCGTACCCAGCGCGGTCAACTCACCGACGGGTGCGGCAGCTTCGGTCATGAACTCTTCGCTCCTGGCTGGTGTGTACTCGGGCGCAATTCCCAGCGCACTTTACAGCGTGTGAGCGATCCGGCGTGCGGATGTCACAGCGAGGCATGATCCATGGCAATCACGCCCCCACTGTGACTGTGACAACTCCGTCAGGAATGGGGCGGATGTGGCGCGTTCTCGATGAGCCCGGCCGCCCAATTCACCGTCCATTGCGTGGCCGTGGTGCCGTTGCCGTCCACCGTGTTCGAGGCGTACAGCGCGTGCACCGGATTGCCCGCCGAGCGAATCAGCGCCGCGAGACTGCCCAGCGCGTTGGCCGGATTGAGCGCCTGGCGCGGCGCGTCGCAGATCATGTCGCCGGGCGCGCAGATCGAGTTCACCTTCGGCGCCAGCGTGCCGAAACCGCCGGGCCGCGGACCGGTCATGCTGATGCCGGGCACGTTGACGCCCTTGAGCGCCACCTCGGCGCCCTCGCCTGCGGGCGGCGGGTCCCCGATCTCGGTGGGCTGCCCGGGACCGGTCGCGGTGCGGCGACCGTCGGCGATCACTGTCACGCCGAGCACGTTGGCCTCCGGGATCGGGCCGTTGCCCGCGCCGATCTGAGCGGCCACGTCACCGGCGATCACCGCACCCTGGGAGAAGCCCGAGATGACGAAGTTCGTCAATGGGCATTCCCGGTGGCGCTGGGCCAGCACGTCGGTAGCGCGCGCGGTGCCTTCGGTGCGGCTGTTGTTGTAGGAAGCCTGGCCGTCGGGCGGGAACGCGATCGGGTTCGAGAACTGGGCCACGTACGGAACCGTGTACACCTCGAGCCGGTTGTCCGGGAACTGCGCGCGCAGCGGCCCGGAGACGCTGAGCATCAACGAGATCGGGTTCGCTTGCGGGTTGTACGGATCGTCGGCGCTCGACGACTCCCAGGTGCCGGGAATCGAGAGCAGCATCACATCGGGGCAATCGGCCGACTGGGACGTCGGCGGCGGCGGTCCGGGCGGCGTCGGCCCCGGCTCCTTCAACCGGCCCGCGAGCAGGTACCAGAGCAGCACGATGACGATGATCGCCAGCACGAGCAGCGCCAGCACGGTGAAGCACCCCGCGGGCCAGAACCCGCGGGAGCGTCGCGTCGGTCGGGGCGTCACTAGCAGTAGGTGGAGTTCGCGGCAGCGATGTAGATCTGTGCTGCCTTGTTGACGTCCATCTTCGACGCGTCGAAGGCCGGGTCGGTGCCCGCCATCGCGGCGACGAAGGTGGCGACGTCGGCGTCACTGGCACCGGTGCCCTTGGTGGAGCAGATGTAGGTCGCGGTGGTCAGCGCGGTCGTCTGGTCGCCCGGGGTGATCCCGTTCTTCGCCAGCTCGTCGAGGAACGCCTTGTCCTTGCCGGTGGCGGGCGCGGCGGCGCTGGTCTGCGGGAGCGGTGTCGGCTCCTCGGCGGGCGCACTGGGCTCCGGCGCGGTGCTCGACGGGGCCTCGGCCGGCGGTTCGATGACCACGGGCGGCGTCGTCGTCGACTTCGCGGCCGCGCTGGTGGACAGGGTGGGCGTCTGCGACGCGGTCGAGTCGTTGCCGCCGCAGGCGGACAACAGGGCGACGGCAGCCAGGGCCGCGACCGTTCCGGCTACCGTGCCAGGGATCCGATGCATGAAGATGTCTTTCCTCGATCGTTCGTCAGGGAAGCGGTCGCAGACCAGGCTAGCCGGACAGTCGGCCCCGCCGGGCACCGCTCGGCGAAGCTCAGAGAGTTCTCAGCCCGAGATCACACCCCGTGAACCTCGGATTTGCCGTCCCGCACCACGATGAACCCGGTCTGAAAGTTCTGCTGGATTCCGCCGGGAACTGTGAACTCGTCGCTCACCGGGTACCCGAGCCTGCCGTTCTCGAACCCCTGCGCGCCCCAGGCCTCGGCGAGCGCGCCGTTGCGCACCGACCAGGCGCCCGAGAGCGGGCTCCAATAGATGTTGCCGCCCTCGAACCGGCTGTAGCGGCCGAGATCCTTCAGCGGCGCCTCCCCGGCGACCGGGAAACCGAGCGGGCTGTTCTCGAAGCCGAGCTGGCTGTACTTGTCCAGGATGAAGCCCTGTACCCGGTGTGCGCCGGTGGCCGGGCTGTAGAACATCGGACCGTGTTCGAAGGCCTGTACCGAGCCGTCACGGCTGGGTGTACGCGCCTCGGCGGCCACCGGATAACCGGCCGGACCACCTTCGAAACCCTGCTTGCCCCACTCCTCGAGGAACGCGCCGCGCATCACCTGCGCGCCGGTCTGCGGGGTCCAGTAGATCGAGCCGCCTTCGAAGGTCTGCATGCGCCCACGCCCGTCGGGCAGGCCGTGCTCGTCGCCGGTGGGCATGCCGAGCGGTGAGGACGCGCCACCGATACCGGCATAGGTGCCGCCGATCCGCCCGGCCACCGCGTGCGTGCCCGCCGCGGCGGAATGGAACACCCGGCCGTTCGGGAAGTCCTGCACCATTCCGGTGCCCGCCGGGTATTCGGCGGTGAGGCAGTTGCCCAGCCAGTTCGCCGCCTGCGCGACCCCGGCGATCGCCCCGCCCAGCGTGCAGGTGGCACCGCCGGGATCGGTTCCGAGCGCCGCGGCGGCCTGCGACCACGACTGGCGCATCTCGAAATCCCAGTAGGGCCAGGTATGCGTGCCCGCGGGCCGGTAGTTCGCCTGCACCGGGATCGCCAGCTTCTCCAGCTTGGCGACGAAATTCTGGGTCGACAGGCGCGAGAGGATCTCCAGGCCGGTGCCCGCCCAGTTCTCGCTCATCAACGGCACCTCGCCGAGCTGATCGTGCGAGCCGGCCAGGCCGCTGCCGCTGGAGACGTACATGCTCACGCCCTCGAGCTTGTCGGCCAGCAGGTACGGGTCGTGCGCCTCCCACTCGGGGCCGCCGGGCGGGCCCCACATCGCGCCCGCGTCGAAACCGCCCGCGTCCTTGTTGGCGAAGGTGATCGCCTGCGGCATCCCGAGTGTGGTCGTGGTGAGCAGGCCCGAGTACGAGGCCACGTATTTCATCAGCCCCGGATTGCGGCCAGCGAGGTTCATCGCCGCCGTTCCGCCCATCGAAAGTCCCTGTACGCCACGCACATTCGTGGTTCGCCAATCACGTTCCAGGATCGGCGGGAGTTCCTTGGTCAGGAAGGTCTCCCATTTGTAGGTGAAGCCGTTGTCGGGCGCGAGCCAGTCGGAGTACCAGCTCGACTGACCACCCACCGGCAGCACCACGTTGACGTTCTTGTCGGCGTAGAAGCCCTCGGCGTCGGCATCCTTGGTCCAGCCGTTCTCGTCGTCCTGCGCGCGCAGGCCGTCGAGCATGAGCATCATCGGGAACTTCGCGTCGGGACGCGCATTCCAGTCCCGCGCCAACAGCATCTGCACCTGGATCGGGGTCTTCATCGCGGCCGAGTACACCCACAGCGCCACCCGCCGATCCGAGAGCCAGTCCACCCGCTGCACCGCCGACACCGCGGGCTGCGCCTGCGCGGGCACGGTGACAGTAGGCGCGAGCAGCGCCGCCGCCAAGGCCGCGATGCCGAGGATTCGCCGCATCGGCGCTGAAACACTATGAACCGAGACACGATGTTTCATCACACGCGATCCTCCTCATCCCGGAATTGGGACACAGCATCACCGTCGGTTGTACCGCAGTAATGAGCGATAACTGGGGAGGACACGCGAGCCGTAGGCACAGCAAAAAGACCGGCCCACCCTGGGGGTGAGCCGGTCTTCGAGGTGTTGCTGAGCGGAAACTACTAGGCGCCCAGCGCATTCAGGATGTGCGGACGCGCCTTCCACAGCTCGTCTTCCCAGTACTTCCACGAGTGAGTACCGGCGGCGCCGACGTCGTAGACGGCGTTGATGCCGAGGGTGTTGAGGCGACGCTGGAACGCGAGCGTGCTCACGAACGAGATGGCCTCGATGCCCATCGCGTTGGCGGTGTTGTAGGCACCGCCGAGACCGGCCGGCTTGTCGTGCTGGGCGGGCAGGCCGTTGGCCGAGGAGATGAACAGCGGCAGGCCGCGCAGCTCGGGGGCGAACACCATCGGGTCCATCCGCAGCCACGCCGAGCTCCACGGCGCGGCCATGGCGTCGACGTTGAACCGGCCCGCGTCGAGCATCATCACGCGGATGGCCTCACGCATGCCGGGGGCGCCCCAGTTCAGCGGGCCCGAGAGCGAGGACGCGTGCTTGAACTGATCGCGGTTCAGCGCGGCGAGACGCAGCGCGGCCGGACCCGACATCGACAGGCCGAGCACCGCGTTGTTCGAGCGGGACACGCCGTAGCCCTCGAGGAAGGCGGGGAGCTCTTCGGTCAGGAAGGTCTCCCACTTGTAGGTGGTCTTCTGGCCGTTGGTGTTGCTGGCCGCGGTCCAGTCGGCGTACCAGCTGGACTGGCCACCGACCGGCATCACCAGGGTGACGTTGTCGTTGCTGAACTGCTGCATCGCGTTGGTCTCGAACGACCAGGCGTTGCGGTCGTCACGGGCGCGAAGACCGTCGAGCAGGTAGAGCGCGGCGTTGCCGCCGTTGCGCGCCCACTGCACCTGGACCTTCACCGGGCCCATCTTCGAGGGCACCATGAGTTCTTCGTAGCCACCGGCCGGTGCGCGCAGCACGGGTGCCGACACCGACGGTGCGGCAAGCGCGGTCGGGGCCGCTCCCGCGGCGATCGGCAGCACAAGGGCTGCAGCGCCGACAGCTAGAATTCGATTACGCCAACCACGAGATGCCGGCGCGACGGCCTTGCCGAAACGCATGTGAATTCCGCTCTCTTTCTGCTGTTATGGCATGCCAGGCTCGTCTGCCGTCCTCGACGCGGCCCCGACAGCACGGTCGATCAGACGGATGAAACAACGATCTGGTCACACTTACGCTCGCTGGAGGATATTCGACCCGCGAATCAACCGCAAGGGCAGGGACATTCGTGGCAGGCGCGGCTGGATTTCCGGTGGTCCGGACAGACAACCGGCACCGCGTATTTCGCGGTGCCGGTTAGTGATGTTCACCCGATGTTGGCGGACAAATCCGGAATCATTCGCAGTGCTTCGTCATTCCAGTTGTTCCAGGCATGGATGCCGAAGGCCGGGAAAGAGTAGGTGACGTTACGGGCGCCGAGCGTCGCCATCCTGACTTCGAAAGCCCGAGTGTTGGCCAGCGCCAGGGCTTCCAGCGCCATCCCGTTGACGGTGCCCATGTTCGGGCCGTCGGTACTGGTCGGCAAGCCCGATCCCGCCGCTATCCACAGCCGGGTGTTGTTGCCCACCAAGTTGGGGGCGAACACGAACGGATCCATCCGCAGCCACTGTGGGCCCCACGGCGGTGCCATGGAGTCCACGTTGTAGCCGCCCGCGTCGAGCATCGCGAGCCGGATGGCCTCGCGCATGCCGGGGGCCGAGATGTTCAGGTACCCCGAATACGCGCCGGCGAAGGAGAACTGGTCCGGGTGGTAGGCGGCCAGCGTCAGCGCGGCCGAGCCACCCATCGACAGGCCGAACACGCCGTTGCGGAAGCGGTTGAAACCGAGGCGGTCGGCGAGAGCGTTGCGCAGTTCGCCGGTGAGGAACGACTCCCACTGGTAGCGGTAGCTCTTGCCCGGTCCGCCGGACAGCGCGTTGCCCGCGCCGGAGCCCGAGGTCGGCGCGCCGTTTCCGGCAATGCCGAAGAAATCGCTGGGCGCGTTCCAGTCGGCGTAGAAGCTCGACATACCGCCGACGGGCATCACCACATTGATATTCGCCGCGGCGAGTGCGTTGGGGATATCGGTTTCGATCTCCCAGCCGTTGAGATTCTCCGGTGCGCGCATGCCGTCGAGGACATAGACGACGCGGTGGGTGTTGCCGTCGGCGGCGCGCAGCACGCGCGACTTGATCGGGCCCATCCCGGAGTCGACCCAGAAATCGAAGGCATTGCCGTTGAAGCCGGCCGAGGCGGGGGAGATTCCTCCGGTGACGGCCGTCGCGATCGGAACGAGCAGAGCCATGGATACGCCCGCGGCCCATCGCCGAGCCCACGAGCCAGGGGCGGCGGTCTTCACGGGCCTACGCTCGCGGCGCAGTGTTCGCATTCGACTAGACCTTTCTCGCAGACCGAACGCGCAAATTCCGAGCTACGCAGTCGGATGCCACATCGGACGTCGAGAGAAACCAATCCAGGGCAAAACGGACGATTCAACCTCGACGCATGCTCACTGTGAATAAATCGGTGACGAATGGTCTACATGTTGCTGGAAAGTGACCCAGAGCACAACTCCCGGTGATCTGTCGCACATGATTCGTCACCGCCTGTGGCTCGGATCGTGACGAAAACGAGGAAAACCGCCCGGCGCTGACGAGGCACCGGACGGTTTTCGGGTCGAGCTGGAGTGACTAGCCGATGTTCGCGGACAGATCCGGGATCATGCGGTTGACTTCGGTCTCCCAGTTGCGCCAGTTGTGCACGCCGGTGATCGGGAAGTCGAAGTGGGCGTTGCCGCCGCCGAGGGTGGCCATCCGGACCTGGAACGCGCGGCTGTTCACCATCGCGAGCAGCTCCAGCGGGACGCCCTGGACGATTTCCATCGGGTTGGACACGTCACCGGCGCCGGGGATACCGCTGGCCGCGGAGACCCAGATGCGGGTGCCGTTGCCGACCAGGCGCGGGGCGAAGACGAACGGGTCCATGTGGAACCACTGCTGGCCCCACGGCGGCGCCATCGCGTCGATGTTGAAGGCGCCGGCCGAGACCATCGCCACGCGCATGGCTTCCCGCATACCGGGCGCCGAGATGTTCAGGTACCCGGAGAACGAGCCCGCGAAGCTGAACTGATCGGGGTGGTAGGCGGCCAGCGTCAGCGCGGCGGAGCCGCCCATCGACAGACCGAACACGCCGTTGTTGTTGGGGTTGAAACCCAAGCGCGCCGACAGCGCGTTGCGCAGGTGGCTCGTGAGGAAGGTTTCCCACTTGTAGGTGTTCTTCTTGCCTGCCACCTGGGTGGGCGCGACCGACGAACCGGTCATCGCCGAACCGGTCGCCGCCGAACCGGTGGAGCTACCACCCGAACCGGCGTCGAGGCCGAAGAAGCTGCTCGGCGCGTTCCAGTCGGCGTAGAAGCTGGACTGGCCGCCGACCGGCATCACGACGTTGATGTTGGCGTTCATCAGCGCGCGGGCGACATTGGTGTCTTTTTCCCAGCCGCTGAGGTCGTCGCCCGCCCGCATACCGTCGAGCGCGTACACGACCCGATTGGTGTTGCCATCGGCCGCGCGGAAGATACGCGACTTGATCGGGCCCATCTCCGAGTCGACCCAGAAGTCGAAACCCGTGGGGTCGAAGGCCGCCGACGCGGTACCGGTCGGGCCTGCCACCGCGGCACCGATCGGCAACACGACAGCCAGGGAGAGAAGCACCGATCGTTTGAGCCAGCCGGCTCCCCGGGCTCTGAGACGTCCGCCACGCATTCTGTTATGGGCCTTTCCTCATGCGATTCGCGCGGAACCGCGGTTGCAATGACCGCCGACTAGTTACCGGCACACCAGTGCGCCGACGGGCCGTTCTTCAGAGACCATATCGCTACATCGATAGCCTGGCGTTACCGAAAAGTGATTTAGCGGCGAACGCCACTGTGAAAACCCTGGCCGGAGGGTTTCAGCGGGGCGGTTCCGGGAAGGGGTCCACGAGTCCACACCGCTGGATTTCGTACTTCGGCACCCGGTCGATGCGGTACTTCGAGAACGTCAGCGCATTGCGCAGGTTGTGCTTGAAACGGTCGAACGTCATCGGATCGCGGGTGGAGATCATCAGCGCCTGGGTCTGCGGGCACGACATGGCCGTGCGGGCCTGGGTGACCCATTCCTCGTCCATGTACCAGGGCATCCACGGGTGGATGTCGACCATCCCCGAGTCGACCACCACCCAGTCCGGGTAGAGGCTCTTGTCGTGGCCGATGCGGCCGTCGGCGAGCCGGTCCGAGTGTGCGGCCAGCGGGTACGCCAGGCCCATCGGGTCGATCACGCGCACATCGAGGGGCACGTTCATGCTCGTCATGCCCAGGTTCAGGAAGTAGACCGTGTGCCCGGCGCCGCCCTCGGGGATCGGCTGCGGAGGCGGGTCGAGGTACCAGAACGTGTACGAGGGCGAGTTCAGCAGCAGGCCGCCGTTGGGATTGGCGGCGATGTCGTTGACCATGGCCCGCATGCGCGGGTAGTCGAGGTAGTCCTCGGCCAGGATCGGGTGGTCGCGGCCGGTGTTGAGGACGTAGTAGATGCGCTCGTCGACGATGCCGGAGGAGCGGATCTTGGTGCCGGTCGTGATGGCGGTCGTGCTCGCCGCGAACATCGACCAGCCCGCCGTGCCGAGCAGCGCGGCCAACAGCACGACGACCGACCAGTCGCTCGTGCGCCATCGCAGCGGGATCGGCACAACGGCCACCGGCAACAGCAGCAGGAACAGCTGGGTGAGCAGCATCCGCCCGTGCATGAAGTCACCGCCGACGCGCACCGCGTACACGGTGAGCAGCAGACCGCTGCCGAGCACCATCACCACGACCGCGCTCGGCGAACGCAGCCACGCACGCAGACCCGCCACCGAGAACCGCGGCAGCGCGAAGCCACGCGCGATCCCCGCGACCACACCGGCGATCAGCAGCACGAGCAGCGGAATCCACAGGTAGTACGGGCCGACCATGTCCCACAGGTAGGTGAGGCCCTGACCCCATTTGGCACCGCCGGCGTCCTTGGCGACCGCGGTGTTCGGGTAAGGCAGGCCGTAGTAGCCCATCCGCCAGATCTGGTACCCCACCGGCACGATCCCGGCGACGAACACGACCAGCGCACGCAGCGCGGTCGGCCCGAACCGGAACTCGGGCATCGGCGCCAGGAAGATCATCCCGAGCGCGAGCACGCCGATCAGCGTGGCCTCGGGACGAACCAGCGGCGCCAGCCCGGCCAGGAACACCAGGCCCAACAGGCTCGGCACCCGGACGACGGCGGCCTGACTCCAGCGGATCATCAGCCACCACAGCAGCCCGACCCAGCAGATCACCAGGCCGCTCTCCAGCCCGGAGGTCGCGTAGTCACGCGCGGGCGGCAGCGCGATGTAGACCAGCACACCGGCCGGAATCAGCAGCCGACCGCTGGTTCCACCCCACAGCCGCGCGGTGCCGAGCATCGCGAACACCACCGCGAGCACCGAGACCACCAGCGCCACCCCGAGCACCACGTACTCGAGGCGGGCCTGGGTGAGCCAGGAGAAGAACCAGACCACGTAGGTCCACGCGGTGCTGGTGTTCGCCTCGACCCGCTCGTCGGCATTGAAGACCGGGCCGTTGCCCGCGAGCAGGTTGCGGATCGTGCGCAGCACGATCAGACCGTCATCGGCGATCCAGCGCCGCTGCCACGCACCCACCGTGAACAGCACGGCGGTGAGCACGATCCCACCGACGAAGGTGGCGCGGGACAGAACCGACCTACGCAGGTCTCTACGCGCGGACTCCTCGTCGCGTAGAGGCTCGTATTCGGTTGAATCCTGCTCCGCTACCAACATCTCGTCAGGTGAGATAGACAGCGACACCTACCGCTCCGATCCAGGCAATAGCGAGGAACTGCAGGATGCGGTCCCCCAACGCGATCTCTTCGGGTTCACCGGCCTCGCCACCATCGACGTCGACCGCGTAACGCAGGATTGCGATGGTAAACGGGATCATCGAGATCGAGTACCACTGGGTGTCTCGAGCCGAGTCCTGCTGGAAAGCCCAGAGGCCGTAGAAGACCACGACCGCGGTGGCCGCGAGCGTCCAGATGAAGCGCAGATAGGTCGGGGTGTAGTACTCGAGCGACTTGCGGATCTTGGCGCCGGTGTCGAGCGCGATCGCCAGTTCGGCGTAACGCTTGCCCGCGGCCATGAACAGCGAGCCGAACGCCATGATCAGCAGGAACCACTGCGACAGCGCGATGCCGGCCGCCGCGCCACCGGCCACGGCGCGCAGCAGGAATCCCGAGGACACGATGCAGATATCGAGCACGGCCTGGTGCTTGAGCCCGAGGCAGTACGCCAGCTGGATGCCGATGTAGATCGCCATCACCACGGCCAGGTGCCACGAAGCCAGGAACGAGCCGGCGATCGAACCGATCAGCAGCACCGCCGCCAGCGCGTAAGCCAGGTTGACAGGAACGACGCCCGCCGCGATCGGCCGGAACCGCTTGGTCGGGTGCGCCCGGTCGGCGTCGACGTCGAGCGAATCGTTGACCAGGTAGATGCCGGAGGCCGCCATGCAGAACACGATGAACGCGATCGCGACATGCACCAGCACGCCCGCGTCGCCGACCGCTTCCGGTCCGACGGCGAGCGGCGCGGCGAGCACCAGGACGTTCTTGACCCACTGACGTGGGCGCATGGCCTTGATGACACCGCCGAGCAGCGTCTTCGGCGGGCCCTTCACAGCACCCTCGTCAAGGACGGCGGCGGACGGTTCTTCGCTCATCTGGGCCAAAGTTCTTTCAGTTGCGGTCACTGTCGGAGTCTCTTTTCGGCGGCTAGCACGGCGGCAGCCGACGCGGCCCCCAAAGCGGAACCGGCGATCACGTCGGAAGGGTAATGCACCCCGAGCACAACTCGGGACAGCAGCATCGGTGGGACGATCACCGCTGGCAAGGGTAGCCCGGTCAGCCGTCCGAGCAACACCGCCGCGGCCGTGGTGGACGTGGCGTGCGAGGACGGGAAGCTCAACTTGCTCGGCGTCGACACGTTGACCTGCACCGACGGATCGTTGGGGCGCGGACGCCGGACGATCCGCTTGATCACGATGGACGCGGCGTGCGCGCCCACCGCCCCCACCGCGACACCGGCCCACTGGCGGCGGCGCGGCTTGTCGACCAGCCAGCCCGCGGCGGCGATACCGACCCAGCCGAGCGCGTGCTCACCGAAGTGCGACATGCCGCGCGCGGCGGAGACGACGGCCGGGTTGCTGCCGATGGTGCCCTGCACGGCGTTGAGGATCGCGACCTCGACCGGGACCTCTACGTAGTCGCCGCTGCAATCGCAGCCGCCGCAGCAGCCTTCCTCGGCCAGCTCGAGCTCGGGCAGTTCGGTGTCGGTCACTTCGCGGTTCCGTTCAGGCCGAAGGTCTTCTCCCACGCCGCCGTGCTGGTGAGCTCGGCGTGCGCGGCCCGGTAACGCTGCTGCATCTCCGGGAAGCGGGCGGTGAGTTCCTTGCGCAGGCGCATGGCTTCCTTGAGCAGGTCGCGGGCCTGGCGCGGGTCGCGCTTGCGGTAGACGACGCCACGGCCGTCAGCGGTGGTCACGGTGACACCGTCGACCTGCGAGAGCAGGTACCAGCGCGCGTCCAGGGTGGGCACGTTGAGCTGCGGCGTCTCGTACGCGGCCGGATCGGCCTTGCGGAAGTTGTGCACCACGCCCTTGGCCAGGCGCGCGACCTTCGCGATGGGGTTGCCCGGTTCGCCGACCGCGCCGACGCCGTGGCGGTTGGCCAGCGGGAGTTCGGTGGACGAGGGCACGACGACCGCGTCCGGGAACTGCTTGCGCATGCCGTGGATCTTGCCCAGCGCGGTCGGGAGCAGGTCGAACAGACCCTCCGGACCGGCCAGGAAGTCGCGAATCGCCTCGTTCTGGATGGCGACCGTTGAATACTCGAGGCAGAGAAGGTGTTTCAGCGTGGCCTTGATCGTGTTGACGATCATCGGCTTGCCGTCGCCGGGCAGGTACATCGAGGCGACGACGAGGCGGTTGCGCAGGTGGAAGTAGGCCTGCCAGTCGATGGCGTCGTCCTTGTCGGACCAGGCCATGTGCCAGACCGCCGCGCCGGGCAGGGTCACCGTCGGGTAGCCGGCGTCGCGGGCGCGCAGGCCGTATTCGGCGTCGTCCCACTTCAGGAACAGCGGCAGCGGCTGGCCGATCTCCTCGGCGACCTGACGCGGGATCAGGCACGTCCACCAGCCGTTGAAGTCGACGTCGATGCGCCGGTGCAGCAGCTTGGAATTGTCGCGATCCTTGAGCGGGTACTTCGAGAAATCGTGGTCGTATTCGACGTTGGGCGCCGCACCCCACATGAAGATGCCGCGGTCGATGACCTCGCCCATCACGTGCAGGTGTGAACGTTCCTGCAGGTTGAGCATCTGCCCGCCGGTCAGCAGCGGCGACTTCGCGAACCGCGAGAAGGCCAGTGCGCGCAAGATCGAGTCGGGCTCGATCTCGATGTCGTCGTCCATGTAGGCGATGAATTCGGCATCGGTCGACTTCAGCGCCTCGTACATGACCCGGCTGTAGCCGCCGGAACCACCGAGGTTGGGCTGGTCGTGGATGGCGAGACGATCGCCGAGAACGCTTGCGGCTTCGGCGAATCCGGGCTCGTCGACCACCTTGCGGGTGCCCTGGTCGGGGATGATCACCGCGGCGATCTTCTCCAGCACGAGGGGGTCGGAGCCAAGGGCACCAAGGGTTTTCACCGCGTCGGTGGGTCGGTTGAACGTCGGCATACCGACCGCGATGGAGCCCGTACCGGGCGCTTCCTGCGGTGCGTACCAACCGCCGGACAGCAGCGTGACGGCCGTGTCGGTGGTGATGTCGAACCAGATCCAGCCACCGTCTTCGAACGGGCCGAGATCGGTTTCGAACTCCACGACCACCGAGTCCGCGCCCTGCGCGACGGCGAACTCCTTGCCCTGCACGTGAATACGCGAACCGTCGGCCTTGGACCGGTAGACGTCGGCGCGGCCGTGCCCGGCCAGTTCCAGGCGAAGGACCACCGACTTCAGCACGCTCCAGCGACGCCAGTAGCTGGCGGGCAGCGCGTTGAAGTAGGTGCAGAACGACACCTCCGACTCCGCGCCGATCGACAGCGCGGTGCGGCTGGTGGCGTGCGCGCGACGGGCGTTGGTGGTGGACTCCTCCAGGTAGAGGGTCCGCACGTCGAGGGGCTCGCCCGGCCGCGGCAGGATGACCCGCTGCAGCAGCGAGATGGCGCGAGTTTCGGTGGTCACGTCTTCGAGCATGGCTTTGGTCATGCCTCGTCCACCAGCTGCGCACCGGATTCCAGGTGCGGACGCAGCACGTTCTCGAACATGCTCAGCGCCGAACCGATCGCCATGTGCATGTCCAGGTACTGGTAGGTGCCCAGCCGGCCGCCGAACAGCACCTTCTTCTCGGCGGTCTCCTGCTTGGCCCGCTCGCGGTAGGCCAGCAGCTTGGCGCGGTCCTCGGGGGTGTTGATCGGGTAGTACGGCTCGTCGCCGGTCTGCGCGAAGCGGGAGAACTCACGCATGATGACCGTCTTGTCGGTCGGGTAGTCGCGCTCGGGGTGGAAGTGGCGCGGCTCGATGATGCGGGTGAACGGTACGTCGGCGTCGTTGTAGTTCATGACGCTGGTGCCCTGGTAGTCGCCGGTCTCGAGGACTTCGGTCTCGAAGTCGATGGTGCGCCAGCCCAATTCGCCCTCGGCGTAGTCGAAGTAGTGGTCCAGCGGGCCGGTGTAGACGACCGGGGCGTCCGGGTTGGCGGCGACGATCTCGTCCCGCACGTCGAACCAGTCGGTGTTCACCCTGACCTCGATGAGGTCGGAGGCGGCCATGTTCTCCAGCCACTTCGTGTAGCCCTGCTTGGGCAGACCCTCGTAGGTGTCGTTGAAGTAGCGGTTGTCGAAGGTGTAGCGCACGGGCAGGCGGGTGATATTGCCCGCGGGCAGTTCCTTCGGGTCGGTCTGCCACTGCTTGGCGGTGTAATCGCGGATGAACGCCTCGTAGAGCGGGCGGCCGATCAGCGAGATCGCCTTCTCCTCGAGGTTCTGCGCATCGGCGGATTCGACCTCGGCGGCCTGCTCGGCGATCAGTTTGCGAGCCTCTTCGGGGGTGAAGTAGCGGCCGAAGAACTGCGAGATCATGCCGAGGCCCATCGGCAGCGGGTACGCCTGGCCCTTGTGCAGCCCGAACACCCGGTGCTGGTACCCGGTGAACTCGGTGAACTGGGTGACGTAGTCCCAGACCTTCTTGTTCGACGTGTGGAACAGGTGCGCGCCGTACTTGTGGATCTCGATACCGGTTTCCGGTTCGGGTTCCGAGTAGGCGTTGCCACCCAGGTGGTAGCGGCGGTCGATCACCAATACCCGCTTGCCCAGCACGTTCGCTGCACGCTCGGCGACGGTCAGCCCGAAGAAACCGGAGCCGACCACGATCAGGTCGTACTGGTTTGCCGGGGCATTGGAATCTGCGTTGACGGAGTTACCCGAGGACGATGCGGCGGTCACGGGTGCCCAGCGTATCGGAAGACCACAGTTTGTCCCGGCGGAGTCTCCGACCACGCCTTGACCAGGGCTGATCCATCCCTGCGGAGAGACCGGCCCCCGAGGCCACCGTCAGTACCCGTGCGGCGGGTGTCCACCCGGCCGCCCGGCCCGGATCCAGCGACCCGTGGATGGGGCGGCGGCCAGGAGCAGGATTACCAAAGGTACGGAGCCGATGATGACCACGCCGAGCAGCGCGAAGGCTATTTCCTGACCTTCGACATCCATCGGACTGGTGACGGCGTTGAACACGATGTAGAGCAGGGTGAGCGAGGAAACGAGGATGAGGATCACCCGCCCCGCGGTCTTGCGCCGGAACAGCAGATACGCGCCGATCAGCAACAGCAGCGCGGGCAGCGCTCCGATCACGATGACGATCGTCAGCGTCGACCGGAACTCGTCTTCGGACGCGCTGCTCGGTTCGCTGAAGAGAATGACCGCCGCGGCGATCCCCATGATGGTCAGCCCACCCAGCGACACCAGCAACGCGATCACGGCGGCGGTGATCGCGGTGCCGCCATTCGCGCGCGGCCCGCCGGGTCCTGACGTCGCATAGCCCGGGTAGGGAGCGGCGCCGGAAGCCTGTGCGCCGACGCTGTATTCAGGCCCCGCGTACGGCTGCGCACCGTAGCCGGGCTGGCTGCCGTATGGCATGGCGCCGGGTCGAGGCTGCCCGGCGTAAGGGTCGTAGCCCTGCTGTGGGCCGTGCGGGTACCCCATCGAATCCTCTCGTGACGGCGGTTCTGACACCTGCCGTTCCGTGCGTCAGCATTGCCGCTGCTGCCGAAATATCGCGCTGACCGTCAGTACTGCGGGTATTGCTGATAACCGCCCTGCCGCCCGGCCCGGATCCAGCGGCCGGTGGACGGGGCGACAGTCAGCAGGAAGATCAGTAGCGGCACCGCGCCGCTCACAGCGCCGCCGAGCAGCACGAACGTCGCCTCCTCCCCTGCGGCGCCGTTGCCGGCCAGCAGGGGGATGGCGGTCGAGAGCACGCAGAACACCAAGCCGGCCCCGGACAGCAGGATGAGGATCACCCGGCCCGCGGTCTTGCGGCGGAACAGCAGAATCGCGCCGAGCAACCACAGCAGGCCCACCGCGGCCCCGATCAGCAGGCTGACAGTCGCCGCGGATCGAACCTCGTCCCCCGTGGCGCCCCCGGTGTCCTCGCTGAACAGGAACGCCGCGGCGATACCGATGCCGGCCAGTCCGAGCAGTGACAGCAGCAGCGAGATCACCGCGGCGGTGATCGCCGTGCCGCCACCCGCTCGCGGCTCACCGTAGCCAGGCGCGTACGGATAGGGAGCGGCACCGTAAACCGGTGCGCCATAACCGTTTTGGACGGGTGCGCCATACGGCTGCGCATAACCCGGTTGACCGCCGTACGGGTCGGGCCCGTAGCCGGGTTGCGCGTACCCCTGCCCCGCGTACGGGTCTTGGCCCTGCTGTGGACCGTACGGATACCCCATGGTGTTCCCCCTCCTGCCGAGCTGTACCTGTAGCCGCTATCTCGTTCCCGGCCTCGCAGCACCCTCCGCCGCAATGCTGACCTGCTGAAACTATACGTTCGGTCCGACAACATCGTCCGGGCGAGCGAGGGTGTAGGCCGCGGTCCACGGCAGCGCCGCGGCCGACAGCACGAGCCCACCGAGCACCGTGCTCGAAAGTGCCGCCGCCCAGCTGTGATTCACGATCGCCGTCACCGCGCCGGGTATCCCGCCGAAGCCGATCAGCATCGAGCGGACAACGGGTTCGTCGGCGAACCAGTGGATTCCGTACTCGGAGTCGTAGTTCACGACCGTGGCGAGCAGGCCGAGTACCCCGAGGGCGAGCTGCGCCCCGGCGGCGACCACGATCACCCAGCGCCCGGCGTCGTCCCTGCGCGCCAGCAGCAGGCCGCCGTAAGCGAACGCGAACATCGACACCAGTGCGCCGATCGTGGCGAACAGCGTGAGCGAGTCGTCGAGTTCGCCGGGATCACTCAGGAACGACCGCACGAGAACCACCGCGCCCACCAGATTCGCCGCGGCGGCGACCCCCGCGAGGCACACGGCGACGATCGCCGCCACCTCACCGCTCTTCGACTTCGTCTCCAGCACGACCATCCCCCGACCGTAGCGCCATCAGCCGCGGCGTACCGAGTTCGACAACCACGCGCGTCGAGCCGGCCGCCACCGCTTCGGCCTAACGCGTGATGGTCCAGCGCCGCGTCGGCTCACTCAAGCTGAGCGCGAGGATCACCACATTGAGCGCCAGCCACGCGTCCAGCGGCCCGAACCGCCAGCCGTGACTGGCCCCGTTGAGCACGATGACCAGCAACGTCGCCCCCGCCATCACCGCCGCCATGGTGAGCAGCACTCGCCTGCCGAGCATCCGCCTGCGCAACAGCAGCACCGCCCCGAGCAGGTACACCACCCCGAGCCCGCCGACGATCCCCGCGCCCACGTAGTCGAGGTCGATCTCGCGCCCGAAGGCCCGCAGGACGGCGGTCGCCGTGCCGACGAAGATTCCCGCCGCGCCGACCAGCACCCCGAGCCAGCCCGCGATCAGCGCGGTCACCGCACGCGAAGGCCGCTCCGGCCGCACCTGTTCCACCACTGCCCCCGCTAATTCGTCGACGTCGCCGTCAGTTATACGGCGCAACGCCCGATCGAGCACTGTGTGAGCGATCCTCACCTCACTACCCGATCGTGCGTCCGCCGACCGCTCAGGCGGGATGAGCCGCGGCGTAAGCCCGGAAGGCTTCGAGGATGTACTCGGCCACGCCTTCGCCGTGCACGTCGTAGTTGCGCCGGAAGCGAGGATCGGCGACGTACATCTCGCCGAGGCCGAGCAGGTATTCGTTCGATACCGGCTTGCCCTGCGTGCCGACGCCGAGCCAGTCGCGATGCCGGGTGACGATCGCCTGGACGACGTCGCCTTCCACGGGAAGTCCTGCGGTGAAGGCCTTTCCGAAATCGGCGGCGATGTCGAGCTGGGTCTGCAGGAAGCCCTTCTTCCCGGCGTCGGTCAGCGAACGCCACCAGCGATCACCGCTCTCGTACGCTTGTCTGCCCCAGCGTTCGGTGACTTCTTCCTTGTACTGCGTGTGGTCGAAACCATCGAAAACCTCTGCGGCCATGAGTGGTTCACCTCTTTCCGTCTTGTGCAAAGTGGTCGACACCGATTCGATCTGCCGCGCCACCCGATCCTGAAGCTGTCGCAGCAGTTCCAGATGTGTGCGCAGCGCACCGGCGGTGTCCTGTTCCCCGGCGAGGACCTCGGCGATCACCCGGAGGCCGAGGCCGAGTTCGCGCAGCAGCAGAATTCGCTGCAGCCGAACAAGAGAGGTCTGGTCGTAGTAGCGATAGCCGTTGGCCCCGATCCGGCTCGGCTCCAGCAGCCCGAGCTGCCCGTAGTGCCGCAACGTACGACTGGTGGTTCCCGCGGCCTTCGCGAGGTCCTGAATGGACCATTCACCCACCATGACCTGCTCCTTTCTCGTCGGTACCTCCACTTTGCAAGTTGACGCTACGTCAAGGTCAAGAGGCGAAGCCGACCTCGACCTCCACCGTGTCGCGCTCGGTGTACATCTGCCACAACCGCGCGCCGAGCTCGGCATTGCCGATCCGCGGCAGCACCAGCCCGGCGGGTATGAGGCCGGGGTCGGCGTCGATCACCGACTGGACCGCGCTGTTCTCGATGAGCGAGCCGATGGCGAACAGCCCGACGTAGACGCCGGTACCTTCCACTTCGCGTGCCAGCTGCCGCACGTAGGCGCGCTGCGCCCCCAGCGCGACGCCGACATTTGCCAGGTAGGGCTGCAAATACTCCTCGGAGGCGCCGGAGGTGAACAGCAGTGTGCCGCTGCCGCGGGCGATCATCGCGGGCAGCAGGGCGCGGGTGAGAAGGATCGGCGAGTGCACCTTGAGCGCGATCGGCAGCGCGAGGGACGGCAGGTCGACGTCGATGGTCGTGGCGCTGCGCACCGACATATCGGCGGCCGCCGAATGCAGCGCGACGTCGATCGGTCCCAGCTTCGCCTCGACCCGGTCGATCACGTCGAGCACCTGCGCGGAATCGGTGACGTCGGCGATGAACGCTTCGGCGTCGATCCCCTCCGCGCGCAGGGCCGCGGCGCGTTCGACCGGGTCGCGTCCGATCACCGCGATCCGAAAACCGTTGCGGCCGAAGTGCCGTGCCGTCCCGGCGCCGAGTCCTGGTCCGTAGCCGAAGATCGCGAGTGTACTCATCAGATACTCCTAAGTTGAGTGTTGGTTCAAGTTACCGGGCGAACGTAGCACTAAGTTGAACCCATGCTCAAGATATTTCGGCGACCGGATTTGTAGGATCAGCGGATGCCCGAGGACAAGCCGTTGCGCAGCGACGCCGAGCGCAACCGCGTCGCGCTGGTGACGGCAGCCCGCGAGATCTTCGAGGAACGCGGCCTCGACGCTCCGCTCAAAGACATCGCCGCCCACGCCGGCGTCGCGATCGGCACCCTCTACAACCGCTTCCCCACCCGCGACGCACTGATCGCCGCCGCGGTCGCCGACCGGCTGGAAGCGGGCGGCCGGGTCGCCGAACAGGCACTCGAACTCACCGACCCGTGGGAGTCGTTCGTCTTTCTGGTCGAGAAGATCTGCGAACTCCAGGCGTCCGACCGCATTCTCGGCGACCTCGCCCTGCGAAATCCCCCCAGCGCCGCCGTCGAGCGCGCACGCGAATACGGCCACAGCCTCATGCGCCGCATCATCGTGCGCGCCCAGGAGGCCGGCGCCCTTCGCCCGGACTGGACCCTCGAGGACATCGCCTTCATCACCTGGTCCCACATCAGCGTTCTCGCCGCCACCAGCACCGTCGCCCCCGACCTCTGGCGGCGCAATCTCGCCCTCATCTTCGACGGCCTACGCGCGAAAGCCGCGCACCCCTTGCCGGTTCCGGCCCTCACCGAGGACCAGTTGATGCAGGCGATGCGCGGCTGACCGAAACAGCGCTCAAACTCGTACCGGCACCGAAACCAACTCCGGCGCACCCGAGTTCACGGTCGGCTCGGCGTCGCTGCGCCGTTCGGCCGGATCGGGCACCGCACCGACAGGCGACACCTGTTCTCCCGCAACATCTCCGACGGGGCCGGCTACGGGCTTGGACGGCAGCTGCCCGACGACGGTGGCCGCGAGCGCGATACCGAGGCCGACGATCTGCAGAGCGGTCAGCGCCTGACCCAATGCGATCCAGCCGATGACCGCGGCCGATACCGGACTCAGCAGTCCGAGGAACGACACCGAAGTCGCCGGTACCCGCGAGATTCCGCGAACCCACAGCCAGTAGGCCAGCGCGGTGCCGATGACGCCCAGGTACAGGTAGCCGCCGACGGCCTCCGCGTCGAGCGCGGGCGGCGCGCCTTCGATCAGCAGGGCCAGCGGCACGATGAACAGCCCGCCCGCGGTGAGCTGCCAACCGGTCATCGCCAGTGGGCCGACACCGTCGGGACGCCCCCACTTCTTGGTGAGCACGGTTCCCGCGCCCATCGAGGCCGCACCGGCGAGCCCGGCGACCACGCCGAGGAGATCGAGTTCGACGGTGCCGCGCAGCACGACCAGCGAGACGCCGAGCACCCCGACGACGCCCGCGATCACCTTGCGCCGCGTCGGCGCTTCGGCCAGCAGCACCGCGGCGAGTCCGAGCGCGAACATCGGCGCCACCGCGCCGAGCACCCCGGCGACACCGCCCGGCAGCCGGTACGCGGCCAGGAACAGCAGCGGGAAGAACGCGCCGATATTGAGCACGCCCAGTACCGCGGCCCGGCCCAGCCACCTGCCGTGCGGCAGCACCCTGGTGAGCGCCAGCAAGATCAATCCGGCGGGGAGCGCGCGCAGGAGCGCGGTGAACAGCGGCCGGTCCGGGGGCAGGAATTCGGTGGTCACCGCGTAGGTGGAGCCCCACACGATCGGGGTGAGAGCCGTGAGCGCGAGGGTGCCCGCGTAACCGGTGGGGCGGGTTGCGGTCGTCATGTTCACTCCTGATTGATAATCTCAACATTGAAATATCTACTCGGCAAGGTATCTCTGCGTCAAGTAGATGAACGTTAAGAGTTTCAATCGAGAGGAAAAGGGATGCGCGACGCGGTCGACCTGATCACCGAGCACTGGAACATCGAACGCCCGGATGTCGACGTGTCACCGATGGCGATCGTCGGCCGGATCACCCGGCTCTCGCGCGTTCTCGAACAGGATCTGAAACGCTTCTTCGCCGGTCACGGCCTGGAATTCTGGGAGTTCGACGTGCTGGCCACGCTGCGCCGCTCCGGCGGCGAGACCGGGCTCACCGCGGGCGCGCTCAACCGCGCCGCCATGGTCACCTCGGGGGCCATCACCAATCGCATCGACCGCCTGGCCGCGAAGAACCTGGTCCGGCGCGTCCCCTCCCCCGACGATCGCCGCTCGGTCTTCGTGCAGCTCACCGCCGAGGGCCGCGAACTCGTCGACCGGCTACTGCCGCTGCACGTGGCCAACGAGCAGCGCCTGCTCGCCGCCCTCGGCGCCGCGGACCGCGAGCAGCTCGCCGACCTGTTGCGGACCCTGGCCGTCGCGCTGGACGACACCACGCTCGACTGAACCGGCGCAGGCCGAGCGCCTACTCCCCGTCGTGAACCCCGGGTGCGCCGGCTGAGCCCTGCGATCCGCCGTGCAGAGCGCCGGGAGCAGCGGGATTCACCGGACCGTGTACCGGCTCGCCCCTCACCTCGGCAACCGAAGGGAACTGCACACCCTGCGGATCACCGGGTGAAACGATCTGGGGGACACTGCCTTCCGGCATCTTCAGCCTGGGCCTACCCGATGCGGTCGAGGGCAACTGATCACCCGCGTCCGGAACGAGCTGGAGCAGCGTGGAGAAGTCGACGACCTGCGCGCCGAGCGTCTCCGTCGCGACGATCACGCCATTCGTGTACAGCCGATACGTGCCTGCCCGTTGCGGCAGCAGCATTTCCGGACCGATCGGCTCACCCACCGCGCTGCCCGCACCGCCGATCCGCCGATACTCGGTGTCGATCACCGACTCACCCGCCAGTGCCTCGATGGTCAGATCCGGCTGTGCCGGTGTCTCGGGAACCGCCGGGGCGGGGACGGACTCGACGAGTTCGTCGGGCGCCGGTCCGACTTCGAAGGTCTGGATGTCGGCGGGCCTACCGCCGTCCGGGGCGGCCGAGTATTCCGAGCGCAGGATCTGCCCGTCACGCAGCAACACCGTGCCCGTGGTGGCGGCGACGGCGTCGGTGGTGCGCGAATCCTCCTTCACCGTCCCGGGATAGGCCTGGCAGTCGGTGGTGTCGCAGGTCTGCGCGTAGGCGTAACGACTCTCGGCGAGCGCGTAGGAGCGGGCCGCGATCGCTTGTGCGCGTAAGGCTTCGAAAGCGCCCTGGTCTGCCCAGTTGGCCTGCATCTCCGCGGGCAGGACACCGGCGAGGTAATCGTCGAGGTCCACCTGGTTGACGGTGCGGAAGGACTCGCCTTCGAGCGCCACTCCGAGTGCGCCGCGATAGGCGGTGCCGCCGCAGAGGGTCAGATGTTCGTCGGCGGGTCTGCCCGCACCGGCGCCGACCGGATACACGAACGGATCGTCGGTCGCGTCCTGCCACAACACTTCACCGTCGCAGCCCGCGGTCACCACCACGTTCGCCCCGCCGTCGGGCAACGGCGTGAGATGGGCCGCGTCGCCGGGTCCGATCGTGCGACCGGCGACCTGCGCGCCGGCGGCGGCGAAGGTGTCGAGGGTGGCGTCGTCTTGCGCCTGGAGGCGGACACCGATCGTTGTCGGGCCGATTTGCCCGAGATCAGCCCCGGGGTAGTAGTGGCCGAGAATCTCCTCGGCCGTCCAGCCCGCCCGCGCGTTGTCGAAGGCCCCGACCTGGCTCATGCCGCGACCGTGTCCGGCGCCGACGGTCGGCGTGATCTGTCCCGGCAGGATCTGCCACAGGCCGATCGCCCCGGTCATCGCCAGCACAGTCGTGCTGACCAGCACCGGCAGCGGGACGGTTCGGATCATCGGCACGGCCCGGCGACGGGTGCCACGGCCGGTACTGCGGGTGATCTTGGTGTCCGCTCTCATACTGCGCTCCCACGGTTTCGCGGTTCGACCGGCGGAGCTCGCGTCGGCATGTCGTCGTCGCCTGGCGGGATCCGAGGGCTACATTCGAGCAATCACATAAGTCTCGAGTAGAGGTTGAGATGTGTGACGTATGTTAACTAGTGTGATGCGTGAGGTTAGAGGAAGCAAGCATCACATGCGCGGAAAAACACGAGCTCGACCCTGATAGGAGTCGCACGTGCGATACCGAAAGCCGAAACGTTCCTACGTGCTCCCGGTCGTCACGACCCTTGTTGTCGCCGCACCGATCGGCGCGTTCGCCCTCAGCGACTCGACCGATTACCGCAGCGCGAACGATTCCCAGGTCGCGGCCGTGCCGACGCAGCTGGCCGAGGTCGCGCTGGCCGCGGTTCCCGAGATCACGGTCCCGCTGCGTGACCTGACCGGCCTCGATCTGCCCGACCTGCACCTCTCGGACCTGCGCATGTTGCAGCTGCCGAGCTCGATCCCGATCCCCCCGGGATTGCCGATGCCCCCGGGCGTGGCGCTGCCCACCGAGATCCCGCTGCCGCAGCTGCCGACGAAGCCGCAGCCGACCCCGACGCAGCAGGCCACACCGGGTGCCGCGGCGCCCGGTGCCGCGACGCCGCCCGCGCGCCCGCCGGTCCCGAGCACATCGGTCCCGACCGCGCCGCCGGCTCCTCCGGCCGCGACACCCCGAGCCCAAACCCCGGTCCCGGGCGCGCCCGCTCCGGCAGCTCCGGCGCCGGAAGGAGCAGCTACCCAGGCCCCCGCGGCTCCGGCCGCGCCCGCTCCGGACCAAGCGCAGGCTGCTCCGGTACCAGCGCAACCAGCTCCGGGCGCTCCCGTCGGCGCTACGCCGACGTCAGCCGCACCGGTGCCCGCCCCCCAGCCTCCGGCCGCACCCGCGACCGGCGCCCCCGTCTCCCAGAGCCGTTCCGGCGGAGCCGCATTCATCGCCGACCCGGAAAACCTCGAACCCGGCACCACCCCCGACACCCCGGCCCTCGCACCGGGCGCGGTCGGCGCGGACGTCATCGACCAGGTGGGCGCGCAGGTCAAGGAGCTCACCCAGGACACGCCGTTCAGCATGGTCGCCGTCACCGCCCGCGACATGGCGAACACCACCACCAAGCTGCGGGCTCGCCAGCTCGACGGCAACTGGGGCCCCTGGTACAACGCCGATCCGGTCGACACCAGGGCCACCGATCAGACCCCGGCCGACGCGCCCACCGGCACCGAACCGATCTACGTCGGCGAGACCACCGCGGTGCAGATGCTGGTCACCCGCAAGCCCACCGCGGGCCCGGACCACGACCCGGCCCACCTCACCGAGGCCGCGCTCAAGGCCGTCCTGATCAATCCGGGGCGGGCCGCGATCGATGCCGCGCTCAACGACGTCGCCGCGGCGCTGCCCGGTGGCGGACCGAAGGTCATCACCCGCGCGCAGTGGGGTGCCGACGAGTCGATCCGCTGCCAGGAACCCACCTACGACGACGGCGTCGGCGGCATCACCGTGCACCACACGGCCGGTCGCAACGACTACAGCCGCTCCGAGTCCGCGGGCATCGTCCGCGCGATCTACGCCTATCACGCCGAGACGCTGGGTTGGTGCGACGTCGGCTACAACGCGTTGGTCGACCAGTACGGCCAGATCTTCGAGGGTCGCTACGGTGGCCTCGACCGCGCGGTCCAGGGCGCGCACGCGGGCGGTTTCAACGAGAACACCGTGGGTGTGGCGCTGATGGGCAACTACGAGACCGAGGAACCGAGCAACGAGTCGATCAACGCGATCGGCAAGTTCATCGGCTGGCGGGCCAAGCTCGCCGGGATCAATCCCAAGGGTATGACCACGATGTACTCCGAGGGCACCGAGTTCACGCCGTACGCGTACGACGAAGCCGTCGACCTGCCGGTGGTGTTCGCGCATCGCGACGTCGGCAACACCGACTGCCCCGGCGACGCCGCCTACGACCTGATGGATCGCATTCGCGGGATCGCGGCGGGCAATTCCGGCACCTACACCTCGCCGCCGACGGTGAATCGTCCGCCGAGCCAGCAAGCCCGTGCGCCGCAGGGCAATATGGCCGAACTGGGCGCGATGGTGGACAAGTTCCTCGGCCTGTCCGCCGACAACGCGATCGCCAAGCACTGGGTCGCCAAGGGTGGGGTCGACGGTCCGCTCGGGGCACCGCAGTCGGACCTGATCTCGGGCGCGCAGGGCCGCCAGTACGCGAAGTTCGCCAACGGTTTCGTCTATTCGGGCGAGGGCGGCCAGGTGTTCGAGGTGGTCGGCGCGATTCTCGACCGGTATCTGAGCCTGGGCGCCGATTCGGGCGTACTCGGCCTGCCGACCGCGAGTTCCTACCTCGTCCCGAACGGTCTTCGCACCGATTTCCAGCACGGTTCGCTGGTGCTCAACGAACTCACGGGCATCGTCACGACGTTCTGGAAGACCTACGACGAGACCTACAAGCAGGAAATGAACGGTCAGCCGAAGCCGGGTCAGGGCCCCACCGCCCCGACCCTCGGATTGGCGATTCCGGCGCCGGCCCCGACCGACCCGCAGCCCCCCGCCGAACCGCAGGCCCCGCCTGCCGAACCGGCACCCGCGCACCAGGCCCCCGCCGAACAGGTCCCGGCAGACCCGCCGGCCCCCGAACCCGCCCCGATCGGCTAACCCCCGGTCACGGCGAAGAACGGCCGGTGCACCCTCCGCACGAGGGGCACCGGCCGTTTATTGGAGCGCTGGAGCTAGTACCACCAACGTTCCAAGACCATCGCCACACCGTGGTCGATATTGCTGCCGGTCACCTCGTCGGCGGCCGCCCGAGCCTCCGGATGGGCGTTGCCCATCGCGACGCCGTGCCCGGCCATCGCCAGCATCGGTACATCGTTGGGCATGTCGCCGAAGGCCACGATCGACGAATGTTCGGCGCCGATCCGGCGTGCGACCTCGGCCAGCCCGGACGCCTTCGTCACCCGCGGCACCGCCAGCTCGATCAGTCCGCTCTCGGTGGAGTAGGTGATCTCGGCGCGGTCGCCGATCAGCGGAGCCAGCGCCGCGCGCATGTCGGAACTGCGGGCCGAACTGAGCCGGATGAGCATTTTGATCGCGGGTGAGTCGATCACCTCGGCGTGCGAGACGACGGTGTCGTCGGGGTTGAGCCAGGCGTGTTCGTAGGTCGGCGAGCTGACGAACTGCGGGGTCACGGCGTCGTGCGCGCTGGCCCCGACCCGCTCGGTGGCCAGGCCGCAACCGGGCAACGCGCGCTCGGCGATGTCGGCCAGCCAGCTCAGGGTCTCGACATCGAGGGTGTGGCTCGACAGCACCCGATCGGTCGCGCTGTCGTAGATGACCGCACCGTTTCCGCAGATCGCCAGCGGTGCGTACCCGAGTTCGCTGACGACCGGGTCGATCCAGCGCGGCGGGCGGCCGGTGGCGAGCACGAAGGTGGCACCGTCGGCGACGAGGGCCCCGACGGCCGCCTTGGTGCGTGCCGAGATCTTGTCGGAGTCGTCGATCAGGGTGCCGTCGACATCGCTGGCCACCAGCAGCGGTTTCGGGTGCAGGTGCGTCATCCCATCTATCCTGCCGCACGTCGCCACACGGGGACGCCGGACTGTCCCTATGATCAGGGCCTGATCACCCGATCCAGAGGGGACTGATGACCGGCTTCTTGTTGCGGCGCACACTCAACTACGTTGTGCTCCTTCTGCTGGCATCATTTCTGACTTTCAGCCTCGCGTCACTCACGTTCAACCCGCTCGAGAGTCTCGAGCAGCGCAACCCGCGCCCGCCGCAGTCGGTGATCGACGCGAAGGCCGACCAGTTGCATCTCGACGAGCCGATCCCACAGCGCTATCTCACCTGGCTGGGCGGCGTCGTGCAAGGGGATTTCGGGACCACCCTGGCCGGGCAGCCGGTGAGCGAGGAACTGGGCAGGCGGGTGGCGGTGAGTCTGCGGCTGCTGATCCTCGGTTCGGTCATCGGCACCGTGCTCGGCGTGCTGATCGGTGCGGCGGGCGCGATCCGGCAGTACAAGTTCAGCGACTACTTCTCGACGGTGCTGTCGCTGCTGATCATCTCGACACCGATCTTCTTGCTGGCGACGCTGCTGAAATACGGTGCACTGCAGATCAATACGATGACCGGGACGCAGATCTTCCTGTACACCGGCGAGACCTCCGCCACGCAGGTCAACGGGTTCTGGAACCAGATGCTCGACCGCGCACAGCATTTGGTGCTGCCCACCTTGGCGCTGGCGCTCGTCGCCATGGCCGGATACAGCCGCTACCAGCGCAACGCCATGCTCGATGTGCTCGGCAGCGATTTCATCCGAACAGCGAGAGCCAAGGGCCTGACCCGCAATCACGCGCTCTACAAACACGGCCTGCGCACCGCGCTGATCCCGATGGCGACGTTGTTCGCCTACAGTCTGGGCGCCTTGATCACCGGCGCCACCTTCGTCGAAAAGATCTTCGGCTGGCACGGTGTCGGCGAATGGCTGATCGATTCGATCAATTCCCAGGACCTCTATGTGGTGGTGACGGTGACGGCGTTCGCCGGCCTGGTGGTGCTGGTGTCGGGGTTGCTCTCCGACGTCGTCCTGGCCCTGCTCGACCCGAGGGTGCGTATCTCATGACCGAAACCGAACTCATCGCCGTCGGCGCGCCCGAGGTCGCCGCGGCCGGTCGCCGCAAACTGGTCTGGCGACGTTTTCTGCGCAACAAGCCCGCCGTGGTCGGCGCGGTGATCCTGGTGCTGATGTTCGTGGCCAGTTTCGTGCTGCCACCGCTGCTGCCGTGGGACTACCAGCAGATGGACTACAAGGCGCTGCTGAAACCGCCGAGCCTCGAGCACCCGTTCGGCACCACCCAGATCGGTCAGGACGTCCTCGCCCAGACCATGCGCGGGCTACAGAAGTCGCTGATCATCGGCTTCTGCGTGGCGATCTTTTCCAGCGTGATCGCCGCGACAGCGGGCGCGGTGGCCGGGCTGCTCGGCGGCTGGACCGACCGCGCGATCATGTGGTTCGTCGATCTGCTGCTGGTGGTCCCCAGTTTCATCATCATCGCGCTGTTCGCGCCGCGCACCAAGGGCTCCGGATCGATCGTGATCCTGATCGTGCTGCTGAGCGTCTTCGGCTGGATGATCGCCGCTCGCATCATCCGGGGCCTCACCCTGAGCTTGCGCGACCGTGAATTCGTGCGCGCCGCGCGGTATATGGGCGCGCCGACCCGCACCGTGATCCTCAGTCACATCATCCCGAACATCGCCTCGATCCTGATCATCGACACCACGCTGGCCGTCGGTGCGGCGATCAGCGCCGAAACCGGTTTGAGCTTCCTCGGTTTCGGCGTGCAGCCACCGGATGTGTCGCTGGGTTCGCTGATCGCGGCGGGCACCAAATCGGCGCTCACCTACCCGTGGCTGTTCCTGTTCGCCGGTGGCCTGCTGATCACGATCGTGTTGTCCGCCAACCTGGTCGGCGACGGCCTGCGTGACGCGTTCGACCCCGGCGCCCGCGGGGCGCGCAAGTCACGCAAGGAGGTCGCCGAGCACAAGGATCAGGCGCAGGTGGAGTTGAGGAAAGCCGAGAAGCGATGACCGCGTCGACCGCACCCCTGCTCGAGGTCACCGATCTGCGGGTCTCGTTCCCCGGCGAGGAAGGCCGCGTCGAGGCGGTGCGCGGGGTGAACTACACCGTCGCCGACGGCGAGGTGCTCGCCATCGTCGGCGAGTCCGGTTCGGGAAAATCGGTGTCCTCGCTCGCGGTGATCGGTCTGCTGCCCGACCAGGCCCGGGTGCAGGGATCGGTGCGCCTGCGCGGTCGCGAACTGCTCGGCCTCGGCGACAAGCAGATGTCGAAGCTGCGCGGTTCCTCGATCAGCATGGTCTTCCAGGATCCGCTCTCCGCGCTGACGCCGGTGTACCGGATCGGTGACCAGATCGCGGAAGCCCTGCTCGCGCACGGCGAGATGAGCCGCAAGGAAGCGGGCGAGCGGGCCATCGAACTGCTCGAACTCGTCGGCATCGCCGATGCCAGGGCCCGTTCCAGGGCGTTCCCGCACGAATTCTCCGGTGGTATGCGCCAGCGCGTGGTGATCGCGATGGCCATCGCCAACGATCCCGCACTGATCATCTGCGACGAACCGACCACCGCGCTCGACGTGACGGTGCAGGCCCAGATCCTCGCGTTGCTGCGCGAGGCGCGCGATATCACCGGCGCGGGCGTCATCATGATCACCCACGACATGGGCATCGCGGCCACCGTCGCCGACCGTGTGGCCGTGATGTATGCGGGCAAGATCGTCGAAACCGCGCCGGTCACCGAGCTTTTCACCGCGCCGCGTATGCCCTACACCGTCGGACTGCTCGGCTCCATCCCGCGCATGGACGGCCCGCCACGCACGCCGCTGATCCCGATCCTCGGCGCCCCACCCGCCATGCACGCCCTGCCGCCGGGTTGCTCGTTCGCGCCACGGTGCCCGGTCTCGATCGGCGACTGCACCGCCGCCGAACCGCCGCTGGAGAAGGTGAGCCCCGGTCACTCGGTCGCCTGCATCCGCACCGCCGAGGTCGGCACGCACCAGCTCTTCGAGTCCTACCGCAAGGAGATCCCGGCCCCGGCGTACCCCGACCGCACCGACGACGACATCGTCCTGCGCGTGACCGACCTGGTGAAAACCTTCCCCCTCACCTCCGGTGTGCTGCTGCGCCGCCGCACCGGCGAGGTCCGCGCGGTCGACGGCATCAGTTTCGCCGTGCGCGCGGGCCGCACCCTCGCGCTGGTCGGCGAATCCGGTTCGGGCAAGTCGACCACCCTGTCGCAGATCATGGACCTGGCGCCCCCGCAGTCGGGCAGCATCGAGGTGCTCGGCAACGACGTCGCCACCCTCACCAAGGCCCGCACCCGCGAGATCCGCCGCAAGATGCAGATCGTCTTCCAGGACCCCAGCTCCTCCCTCGACCCGCGTCTGCCGATCTTCGACGTCCTCGCCGAGCCACTGCGCATCGACGGCCGGTCTCGCGACGAGGTGAACCGGCGGGTGCCGGAGTTGTTGCGGCAGGTCGGATTACGTCCCGAGCACGCCGATCGCTACCCCTCGGACTTCTCCGGCGGCCAGAAGCAGCGCATCAGCATCGCCCGCGCACTGGCCCTCGACACCCAGTTGCTGGTCCTCGACGAACCCGTCTCGTCGCTGGACGTGTCGATCCAGGCCGGCGTCCTCAACCTGCTGCGCGACCTACAGGCCGAGCACGGATTGTCCTACCTGTTCGTCTCCCACGACCTGTCGGTGGTGCGCAACCTCGCCCACGACATCGCGGTGATGCTGCAGGGCAAGATCGTCGAATCCGGTCCGGCCGAGCAGATCTTCGCCGATCCTCAGCACGAATACACGCGCTCGCTCATCGCGGCCGTACCGGAACCCGTCGTCAGCGGCTGAGAACGTCGGTCCAGCCGAAAGAGGAGGCGTCATGAGAACCCGTCGAATGCGAGCAGGCCGCAGGGCCCGACTGCGATGTGCTGCCGTGGTGGTGGCGGCCGGGATGATCGTGGCGGGCTGTGCGGGCGGCGACGAGTCGGCGACCGGGTTGAGTGATGCGATCGGGTCGACCAGCGACATCAATCCCAAGAGCGTCGACGAGCTGCGCGAGGGCGGCAATCTGCGCTTGGCGACCACCGACTATCCCGCCAACTGGAACATCCTGTCCAATGACGGCAACAACGGCGAGATCGGTTACATCGTGCGCGCGATGCTGCCGCGGTCCTTCGAGATCGACGCGGCGGGTCAGCTCAGCATCGACACCGATTTCTTCACCGATATCCAGCTGACCGGCACCGATCCGATGCAGGTGACGTATTCGATCAACCCGCAAGCGGTCTGGTCGGACGGGTCGCCGATCACCTGGGAGGATCTGGCCGCCCAGGCACACGCGCTGAGCGGACGCGACAAGAGCTATCTGATCGCGATCACCAACGGTTTCGAATTCGTCGACAGGGTGGAGCGAGGTGCCGACGACCAGCAGGCCGTCCTCACCTTCAGCAAGCCCTACGCCGACTGGCGCGGCCAGTTCTCCGGTAACTCCGCCCTCTATCCGAAGTCGGTGACCAGCACGCCCGAGGCCTTCAACACCGGTCTCGCCGAGGCGATCACTCTCACCGCGGGCCCGTTCGTCGTCAGCGCCACCGACCGCGGCCAGGGCCGAATCACCCTGGGCCGCAACCCCAGATGGTGGGGCGACAAGCCCGTTCTCGACACCATCACCTACAGCGTGCTCGACGCGACATCGTGGGTCCAGGCGTTGCAGAACAACGAACTCGACCTCATTCGCCTGACCACCCTCGACGACGTGAAGACGGTGCGCGGCACCGAGGGACTCGTGGTGCGCCGTGCGCCCGGTAATCGCTGGCGCCACATCACTTTCAACGGCGCACCCGGCTCGATCCTGGCCGAAGAGGGCGTGCGCGTGGCCATCTCGAAGGCCATAGATCGCCAGGGGATCGTCAACGCCATGCAGAACGGGCTGGTCGAGGACCCGAAACCGCTGAACAACCACATTTTCCTCCAGGGCCAAAAGGGCTACCAGGACAACAGTCTCGGTTTCGACCCCGCTGCCGCGGCCCAGCAACTCGACGACCTGGGCTGGAAGCTCAACGGTGAGGTGCGCGAGAAGGGCGGCCGCAAACTGGTGATCCGTGACGTCATGTACAACGACCCGACCTGGGTCCAGATCGCCCAGATCATCCAGCAGAACCTGGCTGCCATCGGCGTGCAACTCGACATCGACACCAAGCCCGCCGCCGGTCTTTTCACCGACGTCATCCAGCCCGGCGACTTCGACGCCGCCCAGTACGTCTACGAGGGCGACCCCTTCCCGCTGAGCAGCATCCGCCAGATCTACTACTACGACCCCACCGACCTCCAGTCCAACTACGGCCGCATCGGCTCCCCCGAACTCAACGCCCTCATCGAACAAACCCTCACCGAACTGGACCCCCAGAAGTCCATCGACCTCGCGAACCAGGTCGACCGCGAGGTATTCGAAGAAGGCCACTCCCTCCCCCTGATGCAGTCCGACGGCAGCTTCGGCGCCCGCACCACCCTCGCCAACATCGGCTCCCCTGGATTGGCAACATACGACTACACAAAGATCGGATTCACGAAATGACCACTGAAACTCACGCCAGGCGTTTACGCCGGGCCGGTCTCCGCGTCGCGGTGCCTGTTTTCGCCTTGACGTTGGTGCTCGGCGGTTGTGGATCCGGTTCGGACGTGCAATCGGGTTCGAGCACGATCGGCTCGGTCAATGACATCAATCCGCAGCCACGCGATGCCGTGCAGGACGGCGGCAATCTTCGGCTGGCCATTCCCGGATTCCCCGCGATATTCAACAGCAGCCATGTCGATTCGGACGGCTATGTGAGCGAGCTGACCGGCTGGACCATTCCGGGAGCGATCACCGCCGACGCCGCCGGAAATCTCACCACCGATACCAATTACTTCACCTCTATCGAGCTCACGAACACCAACCCGCAAACGATCGAATACACGATCAACCCGAAAGCGGTGTGGTCCGACGGCTCTCCGATCACCTGGAACGACCTGCGGTCCCAGGTCGGTGCGCTGAGCGGTCGTGACCCGGCTTTCAAGGTCTCGGCGACCCAGGCCTACAGCAGCGTCGAGAAGGTCGAGCGCGGCGTCGACGACAGGCAGGCGATCGTGACCTTCGCCGAGCACTACGCGGAGTGGAAGGGGCTGTTCAATCCCCTCTATCCCCAGCAGAGCACTGCCACACCGCAAACCTTCGACGACTTCTATCGCAACGAGATGCCGCTGTCGTCGGGACCGTTCATGGTCACCTCTATCGACCGCGCCCAGCAGCGGATCGTGCTCAGCCGCAACCCGAGATGGTGGGGTGAGACTCCCAAACTCACCACTGTCACCTACAGCATCCTCGACAGCGCTGCCCAGCTCAGCGCGCTGCAGAACAACGAACTCGACGCCGTCGATCCGTTGAGCACCATCGACGAGATCAAGACCGCGACGAATACACCCGGCATCCAGGTGCGCCGGGCCCCGGCAAATCGGTTCATGCACACGACTTTCAACGGCGCGCCCGGTGCCCTGCTCGCGGATCCGAAACTGCGCATCGCGATCTCCAAGGGCATCAATCGGCAGGCGATCGCCACCGCTATTCAGAACGGTCTGGTCACCGACCCGAAGCCGCTGAACAACCACCTGTACCTGGTCGGCCAGACGGGTTTCCAGGACAACGCCGAGTCGGTGTCCTTCGACCCGGCCGCGGCCGCCCGCATGCTCGACGAGCTGGGCTGGAAACTCAACGGCGACGTCCGCGAGAAGGACGGCCGTCAGCTGGTGATCCGCGATGTGATGGCCCAGAACGATGTACAGGTCCAGGTCGCCACGATCACCCAGCAGAACCTGGCGGAGATCGGGGTGAAGGTGCTTATCGAAACCTATCCGGGTACAGCCTTTTTCACCGACATCATCGATCCCGGCAACTTCGATATCGCCCAATTCGCGTGGCAGAAGAGCATTTTCCCGCTCGGTGCGCTGCCCCAGATCTACGCCTACGATCCGGCGAACAAGCTGAGCAACTACGGCAGCATCGGTTCCCCTGAGCTCAACGCGCTCATCGAGGAGACCATCGCGGAACTCGATCCACAGAAGGCGATCGAATTGGCCAACAAGGCCGACCGAATGATCTTCGAAGAGGGATTCTCGCTGCCGCTGGTGCAGTCCGCGGGAGCCGTGGCGACCCGCGCGAATCTGGCGAACTTCGGCGCGTTCGGCCTCGCCTCGGCCGACTACACCAAGGTCGGCTTCCTGAAGTGAGTTCGGGACCGGCGCGCGCACTCACCTATCCGCTGCTCGTCACGGGCGGCACCCTCGCGGTGATCGCCGCGTGGGTGCCGTTCGCCGATATCGATCAGCTGAGTGGGCTCGCCGTGGTCGCGCTCGCCGTACTCGCCTACACCGCGTATCAGGGCGGACTTGCCTTCGGGGTTTTCCCGACCGGGCTGGTTGCCACAGGGACCGTGCGCGGTAGGCGGGTTCGGCAGCAGTATCGGCTGGTCAGCCGGTCGTGGCTGGAGCTGAGCAGTGGTGATCGGATGGTGTGGCAGCCGGTCTTCTATGAACCGGCGCTGTCGACACTCACCCCGACCGACCTGGAGCTGACCGGCCGATCCATCCTTGCGGGCGACACCCGTTTCTCTCCCTCTGGTCGTGTTCGCACCACCGAGCCGTCGGGCAAGCTCGTCGACAATCCGTCCCGCGCCACAGATCCACCCGCGTTCGGGATCGCCCGCCGCCTGATCCTCGACGTTCAGCAGGCGGTCGGCGCTCCCCTGGTCGGCCTGCTGTGGGTGTATGTCATGAACGGCGGGCTCGGCGCGTTCGTCGCCACCACCACGGTCGCCGCCGCCACCTTCACGTGGCTTTCCGCCATTCGGGGCTCCGACCCCAGCTAGGTCACCAGGCAGTCATGGCTGCTCTCCTTTGACCGGACTGGTCTGACCACTTGACCTCTTACCTCTGAAGGCGCAGTATCGGGGGTATGGCATGGACTCCCGTGGTGAAGCGCTCGGTTTCCGGTGATGTGTTCGAGCAGATCGCCGCCGAGGTGCTGGGCGGAGAGTTGGCAGCCGGCAGCACGCTGCCGAGCGAGCGGCAGTTGGCCGAGGCGCTGGGGGTGTCGCGGCCCGCGGTGCGCGAGGCGTTGCAGCGGTTGGCCGCGGCGGGGCTGGTCGCCGTTCGGCAAGGTGAGGCGACGACTGTGCTCGACTATCGGCGCAGCGCCGGGCTGGAAGTGCTGCCGCGACTGCTGCTTCGAGGGGATTCCATCGATCCCGCGGTCGCGCGCAGCATTCTGGAGGCGCGGATGCACAACGGGCCGAAGATCGCCGAGCTCGCCGCGGCGCGGGTTCGATCGCGCGGTGCGGCCGAGCCGCGCGTCGAGAGCGAATTGGCACTGTTGGGCAAATCCGTCGATTCCCTTGTCGCCGAATCGGATCCGCTCACCCAGCAGCGGATCGCCCTCGAATTCTGGGACCACATCCTCGACCTCGCCGACTCGATCGCCTTCCGGCTGATGTATTCCATGCTGCGCGCCGCCTACGAACCCGCCCTGGCCGCGCTGGCGCCGATCATGTCCGCTGAGGTGGGCAATGGCGTCGCCTATCGAGACCTGGCCGCCGCGATCGCCGCGGGCGAGCCGGAACGGGCCGCCGACACCGCCCGAGCACTGCTCGAGCCGGCGACCACCGCCCTGATCCATGCCCTCGACGGGGCATGATCCACCCGAGGAATGACATGACCGATCACCGTCCGACAACGACGTCGCGCGACTCCGAAGAAACCCGTGCGACCGAACCCCACCGAACCCCCGACCGCGGCTCGCCGCGGGCGATCCGGCGCAGCATGCCCCTGAGCGAGGCGGCTCGCGAATTCCTCCGGCATCCGTCGCCCTGGATGATCGCCGCGGTCTTCGTGGTCGCCGCGAGTACCCGCATCGTCATCGGCGACTGGCACCTCACCGACGCCCTTGTTCCCGTGGTGATTCTGGCCGCGTTCCCGCTCGTCGAGTGGATCATCCACGTCACCGTGCTGCACTGGCGTCCACGGCACCTCGGCCCGCTGACCCTCGACAGCGAGCTGGCCCGCAAACACCGCGAGCACCACGTCGACCCGCGCGACATCCCGCTGATCTTCATCCCGCCGAAGTCGCTGCTAGTGACGATCGTCGCCCTGGTCGCGATCGCCCTACTGGCCTTCCCCCGCACCGGCCTCGGCCTCACCTACTTGCTGACCATCACCACCCTGGGCCTGCTCTACGAGTGGACGCACTACCTGATCCACACCGACTACAAGCCGAAACATGCCCTGTACCGCGCGATTTGGCGCAACCACCGCCACCACCACTACAAGAACGAGCACTACTGGTTCACCGTGACCACCTCCGGCACCGCCGACCGCCTCCTCGGCACCGCCCCCGACCCGGCCACGACACCGACCTCTCCCACGGCGCGAAACCTCCACGCCGCCTAGATCCGAAGCAGCACTCAAACCCGGCTCGCATCATCACGCGAGCCGGGTTTTTGCTTGCACCTTAATACCCTAGGGGGGTATGGTACCGAGCACGAGATCACTCCGCTCGAAAGGACGAAAGTCGTGACTACGCAATCGCAATCCACCCGGAAGTGGTGGGCGCTGGCGGTGATCGCCGCCGCGCAGTTCATGGTCATCATGGACACCTCGATCATCGGGATCGCGCTGCCGAAGATGCAGGCCGAGCTCGGATTCACGCCGGGCAATCTGACGTGGGTGTTCAACGCCTATGTGGTCGCCTTCGGCGGTCTACTGCTGCTCGGCGGCAGGCTCTCCGATCTGCTCGGCGCTCGCCGGGTATTCGCCGCGGGCTGGGTGGTACTCGGTGCCGGCTCCGTCATCGCCGGCGCGGCAGGCACTGTCGGTGCCGAGCTGGCCGGTCGGGCGATCCAAGGTGGTGGTGCGGCGCTGATCGCGCCCTCGGCACTCACGTTGCTGATGATGCTGTTCGGCGGATCGCCGCAGGAGCTCACCAAGGCGCTCGCCGTGTACGGCGCGGCCGCGCCCGCCGGTGGTACCGCGGGCGTGTTTCTGGGTGGCGTGATCACCGAATACATCAGCTGGCCTTGGGTTTTCTACATCAATGTTCCGATCGCGGTGCTCGCGCTGATCGCCGTGCCGCTACTGATGCCCGCCGCTCCGGCGCGGAAGGGATCCATCGATATCGCCGGATCTGTCACTGTGACAGCCGGCTTGGCCGCCGCGGTGTACGCGATCGTGCAGGCGCCGGAGGTCGGTTGGGCTTCGGGTGAGACCTGGAGTGTGCTGGCACTGGCCGCCGCGCTGCTGGCGGGCTTCGTCGCCATCCAGTCCCGGCGTAGCGAACCACTCATGCGGCTGAACATCTTCCGCGCACCGAACCTGGCCGCCGCCAACTTCGCCCAGTTCGCGCTGGCCGCCGCGTGGGTGCCGATGTGGTTCTTCCTCAACCTGTACCTGCAACAGGTGCTCGGGTACAGCGCGTTCCCCTCGGGTGCGGCGCTGCTGCCGATGACCACGCTGATCATGCTCGGCATGGTGGTGCTCGCCCCGAGGGCGATGCGGCGATTCGGCGCGAAGCCGATGATCGTCACCGGTCTGATCGTGCTGGGTCTCGGCCTCGGGGTCATGTCGCTGGTGCGGCCGACCGGCAACTTCTGGATCGACGTGCTGCCGGCCTCCCTGATAGCCGCCGGGGGTATGTCGCTGGCCTTCATTCCCTCGCTCGGCACCGCCATCTCGGCGGCCCGACCCGAGGAAGGCGGGCTGGCCTCGGGCATCGTCAACGTCAGTTACCAGGTGGGTTCCGCGCTCGGTTTGGCCGCGATGACGGCGGTGGCCGCCGCGTTCGGCACGAGCGAGCTCGGTGACGTCTCGGCGCTGACCGATGGCTACTCCGCGGCCTTCCTGGGGGCAGGCGTGCTGGCACTGGCGGGCGCGGGCATCACCGCCGCGACCATGCGGACCCCGGTCGCGGACAGGGTCGACGCGACTGTTTGACAAAGTACCCTAGGGGGGTATGGTAATTACCGACAGCCGCCACCTCGCAGACTGAACCGGAACGGAGCATCCCGATGAACGCACCAGGCAAATTCGCCGGATTCACCCTCGGCCTCGCGGCGGTCTTCGGGATCGCTCTGGCCGCGGGCGCCCTGATCGGCCCGCAACCCTCCGAACCGGCCGGGCACGGCGAGCACTCGACCGCGGCGGCACCGTCCGCCGATCTACCCGGCGGGCTGCTCGCCACCGACCAGGGCTACACGCTCGCCTTGGACAAGCCGAACACCACCACCGCACCGCAGTCGCCGACAAGTTTTCGCATCCTCGACGCGAACGGCGCACCGGTCACGAAGTACGTGAACAGCCACGACAAAGACCTGCACCTGATCGTGGTCCGGCGCGACATGGCGGGCTTCCAGCACGTCCACCCGGTCCTTGATCCGGCCGGAACCTGGACAGTCCCGCTGAACCTCAGCCGGGGCGGCGACTACCGCGTCTACGCCGACTTCACCCCCGAGGGCGGGTCGAACCTGACGCTCGGCGCCGATCTGCGGGTCGCGGGCAACTACGACGTGCAGGCACTGCCCGCCCCCGCCGCCACCGCGCAGGTCGGTGAGTACACGGTCGCGCTGAACGGCACGGTCGCCCCCGGCACCGCGTCGAAGGTGACGCTGTCGGTCAGCCGCAACGGCACCCCGGTCACCGACCTGCAGCCCTACCTCGGGGCCTACGGTCACCTGGTAGCCCTGCGCGCCGCCGACCTCGCCTACCTGCACGTTCATCCCGAGGGCAGGCCCGGCGACGGAGTCACCCCCGCCGGACCCGGCATCGACTTCATCGTGAACGCACCGAGCGCCGGCGACTATCGCCTGTTCCTCGACTTCCAGCACCAGGGCGTGGTGCGCACCGCCGAGTTCACGGTGCGAGTCGCCACCCCGAACGCCACCGGTGCGAGCAACCCCGCCCCGACCAGCGCGCCCGCCGACCACGGCACCCCCGGCCACGGCCACTGACCCCACCTGGTTCACCCGTGATCGCTCAGCAAGAATTGCATCAGGAACGAAGGAGCACCCCATGACCGCCGTGACACACCCACCGGGCACCGGCCAGGTAGAACTGGTGATCGGTGGCATGACCTGCGCTTCCTGCGCGAACCGGATCGAGAAGAAGCTCAACAAGCTCGACGGGGTCACCGCCACGGTCAACTACGCGACCGAGAAGGCGCGCGTCGACTTCACCGGTGACGTCTCCCCCGAGGCGCTGATCGCCACCGTCGAGCAGGCCGGCTACACCGCGGCGCTCCCCGCGCCGAAGAAGCCCGAGACCGGCGAATCGCCGGCCGCCGAAGCGGACCCGACGGCCTCGCTGCGCACCCGGCTGATCGTGTCGGCACTGCTCGCCGTGCCGGTGATCGCGATGGCGATGATCCCGGCGCTGCAGTTCACCAACTGGCAGTGGCTCTCGCTCACACTGGCCGCACCGGTCGTGATCTGGGGCGCGCTGCCCTTCCACACCGCCGCGTGGACCAACCTGAAGCACGGCACCGCCACCATGGACACCCTGGTGTCGATGGGCACGCTCGCCGCCTTCGGCTGGTCGCTGTACGCGCTGTTCTGGGGCACGGCGGGCACGCCGGGAATGAAGCACCCGTTCGAGCTCACCATCGCGCGGATGGACGGCACCGGCAGCATCTACCTCGAAGCCGCGGCGGGCGTGACCACGTTCATCCTGGCCGGAAGGTATTTCGAGGCACGGTCCAAGCGCCGGGCGGGCGCTGCGCTGAGGGCCCTGCTCGAGCTCGGCGCGAAGGATGTCGCGATTCTTCGCGGCGGCGTCGAGACGCGCATTCCGGTGGAGCAGTTGGTCGTCGGTGACGAGTTCATCGTGCGGCCGGGCGAGAAGATCGCCACCGACGGTGTGATCACCGAGGGCACATCGGCGGTCGACGCGTCCATGCTCACCGGCGAGTCGGTGCCGGTGGAGGTCGGCGTCGACGATGGCGTCACCGGTGCCACCGTGAACGTCGGCGGACGACTCGTCGTACGCGCCACCAGGATCGGCGCCGACACCCAGCTCGCCCAGATGGCACAGCTCGTCGAGGACGCGCAGACCGGCAAGGCGCAGGCTCAGCGGCTGGCCGACAGGATCTCCGGCATCTTCGTGCCGATCGTCATCGCGCTCGCCGTCGCCACCCTCGGATTCTGGCTCGGCACCGGCGGTTCCATCGCCGCGGCCTTCACGGCCGGCGTGGCGGTGCTGATCATCGCCTGCCCCTGCGCCCTCGGCCTGGCCACCCCGACCGCGCTGATGGTCGGCACCGGACGCGGCGCGCAACTGGGCATCCTGATCAAGGGACCCGAGGTGCTCGAATCGACCCGCGAGGTCGACACCATTGTGCTGGACAAGACCGGCACCGTCACCACCGGCAAGATGACGCTGCTCGACGTGATCCCCGCCGAGGGTGAACTGGGGAGCAAGGTCCTGGAAATCGCTGGTGCGCTGGAGGATTCGTCGGAGCACCCGATCGCACAGGCGATCGCCAAGGGCGCACGGGACGAGTTCGGCACGTTGCCGGCGGTGGAGGGCTTCGCCAATCTCGAAGGCCTCGGTGTGCAGGGCGTGGTCGACGGGCACGCGGTGATCGTCGGCCGGGCGCGACTGCTGGCCGACTGGTCACAGCCGCTCGACGAGACGCTGGAAACCGCACTGGCGGAAGCGGAAACGGCAGGCAGGACCGCGGTCGCGATCGGCTGGGACGGCAAGGCGCGCGGCGTGCTGGTGGTCGCCGACGCGGTGAAGCCGAGCTCGGCGCAGGCCATCGCCCAGTTCCGTGAGCTCGGGCTGACGCCGATCCTGCTCACCGGTGACAATGCCCGCGCGGCCCGCACCATCGGCGACGAAGTCGGCATCGACGAGGTCATCGCCGAGGTGCTGCCGCAGGACAAGGTCAACACCGTCAAGCGGCTACAGGCCGAGGGCAAGGTCGTCGCCATGGTCGGTGACGGCGTCAACGACGCCGCCGCCCTGGCCCAGGCCGACCTCGGCCTGTCGATGGGCACCGGCACCGACGTCGCCATCGAGGCCAGCGACCTCACCCTCGTCCGCGGCGACCTCCGCGCCGCCGCCGACGCGATCCGGCTCTCGCGGCGCACCCTGGCCACGATCAAGGGCAACCTGTTCTGGGCCTTCGCCTACAACGTGGCCGCCATCCCCCTGGCCATGGCGGGCCTGCTCAACCCGATGCTGGCAGGCGCCGCGATGGCGTTCAGCTCGGTCTTCGTGGTGAGCAACAGCCTGCGGCTGCGCCGGTTCGAGTCGACCGCGCGGTAGACCGGCGGCCAGAGGCGAGGTCCGTAGATCTACGGACCTCGCCTTGTCAGAACAGGTACTGCCGGTCTGCCGAGATGAAGAAGCCGTGACCGTCGGCGTCGCAGCGGACGCCCTGTTGGGTGGAGGTGCAGGCGGCGCCGCGGACGATGATGGTGTCGCCGTAGTTCAGGGTCTTTCCGCCGCCCTTGTTGGTGCCGTCCACCGGCTCGCCGACGAAGAAGCCCTGGTTGGTGCACAGGAATTCCGCTGTGCCGCCGTAGATGTGGGCGGCGACTTTGCGGGCCGGGGAGTTGTCGCAGGTGGGAAGTTCGGGCGGGATCACGTGTGTATCGGCCAGCTGGCAGCCGACGCCGAGGGTGCCCTCTTCGACGAAGCCGCACAGGATGTTGCCGGTGGGCGACTGGAAGTAGAAGTTGTTGCGCTGCTGGTAGTCGCGGGCGTCGACGGTGGCGTCGTCACGGGTGGGCAGGTCGGCCGGACTCGGGCCGGCGCCGGGCGCGGTGGGTGGCTCGTTGGAGGCAGGCGCGACGGTCGAAGCGTTGCCCTGATCCGCGGGCTGGGTGGTCACCGGCACGCGCGATTGCGTGGACGCACCGTCGCACGCGGCGAGCCCACCGGCGAGCACCGCCAGCGCGGCCACCGCGATTACTGATCTCATGATCTCTCCCCTCGATGTCCGACCCCATTCGAAGGAAGAATCGACAGCAGGAGCGGATTCGTTTCCTTCGCTCATGAACCGTGACCCACCCGAGGTGAGCCCGTGACGACAGCTCAGCGCGTCTGGTACGCCGCGTACGGGTCCAACATGCTCGCGCGGCGGTTCGCCTACTACCGCGAGGGCGGCACCCCGCCCGGCACCGACCACACCTATCCGGGGTTCCGTGACCGGTCCGCACCGGCCGCCGTCGCCGCGCTCACCCTGCCGGGGAGCCTGTATTTCGCCTGGCAGAGCCCGGTGTGGACGGGTGGGGTGGGGTTCTATGCCGCGCGCCCGGCGGCCGGTGCGGCGGCGCGCGGATATCTGCTGACCGTCGGTCAGTTCGGTGATCTGCTGGCGCAGGAGATGTATCGAAACCCGGCGACCGACTTCGATCCGGCGCCGGTCCTCGCCGACGGTGCGGTGCGGCTCGGGCCGGGGCGCTACGAGACGGTGGTGCACGCGGGGACGCACGAAGGGATTCCCGTCCTCACCTTCACCTCGCCGTGGGACCCGGAAACTGTTGTCCTGCAACGTCCCTCGGCCCGCTATCTGACGATGATCGGCGCCGGGCTGCGCGAATCACACGGCTGGGATCTGGATCGCGTCGTCGAGTACCTGCGGGTGCGGCCCGGGATCGCCGGGCGATGGAACGAGGCCGACCTGCGCGGCGCGCTGCTCGGGGGCACCGGACTCGAGCCGCCCTAGATTTTGGTCGCGCCGATCGCGGGTACTCCCCGGGTGCGCGACGTCGACCACCGGGAGCACACGCATGGAGTGGTTCACGGCACCGGAGTACTGGCAGGGCAGGCTGATCTTCCAGCGCGGCCTTGCGGTGATCTACGCTCTCGCCTTCCTGGCGGCGGCGCTGCAGTTCCGCGCGCTCCTCGGTGAGCGCGGGATGCTGCCCATCCCGCGGTACCTGGCCCGGACGCCGTTCCGCCGGTCACCCAGCCTGTTCCACCTGCGCTACTCCGACCGGTTCTACGCGGGCATCGCCTGGTTCGGTGCGGTCCTCGCGGTGGCGGTCGCGCTGGGCGTCGCCGATCTCGTGCCGTTGTGGGCGGCCATGGCGTTGTGGCTGCTGCTGTGGGCGCTGTATCTGTCGATTGTCAACGTGGGGCAGGCCTGGTACTCGTTCGGCTGGGAATCGCTGCTGCTCGAGGCGGGATTTCTGGCGATCTTCCTGGGCAACGACACCGTCGCGCCGCCGCTGCTGGTGTTGTTCGCCGCGCGCTGGCTGCTGTTCCGGGTGGAGTTCGGGGCCGGGCTGATCAAGATGCGCGGCGATCGGTGCTGGCGGGACCTGACCTGCCTGTACTACCACCACGAGACCCAGCCGATGCCGGGCCCGCTGAGCTGGTTCTTCCACCATCTGCCCCGGCCACTGCACCGGGTGGAGGTCGCCGCCAATCATGTCGCGCAACTGATCGTGCCGTTCGGGCTGTTCGCGCCGCAGCCGGTGGCGAGCGTCGCGGCGGGCATCATCATCGTCACGCAGTTGTGGCTGGTGCTCTCGGGCAATTTCGCCTGGCTGAACTGGGTGACCCTGCTCCTGGCCACCACCGCCGTCAGCGCGTACCCGGTCCTGCCGGACGCGCCGCCGGTGGCGGAACCGCCCGGATGGTTCCTCGGCGCGGTGGTCGCCTTCGTCGCGATGGTGGTGGTGCTCAGCGTCGGACCGGTACGCAACCTCCTCTCCACCCGGCAGGCGATGAATGCCTCGTTCGACCCGTTGCACCTGGTCAACACCTATGGCGCGTTCGGCAGTATCACCCGGGTCCGCCAGGAGATAGTGCTCGAGGGCACCGACGCCGCCCACCTCACGCCGGACACGGTGTGGTGCGAATACGAGTTCAAGGGCAAGCCGGGCGCTCTCCGGTACCGTCCGCGCCAGTGGGCGCCCTATCACCTGCGGCTGGACTGGTTGATGTGGTTCGCCGCCCTGTCGCCCACCTACGCGCGGTCATGGGCACTGCCGCTGGTGACCCGGCTGCTCGACAACGACCCCGACACCCTGCGCCTGCTTCGGCACTGCCCCTTCCCCGACGCGCCGCCGCGCTACGTGCGCGCCCGGCTGTACGAGTACCACTTCAGTACGCCCGCCGAACTGTTCCGCGAACGGATCTGGTGGCGCCGAACCCTGATCGGCGAGTTCCTGCCCCCACTGAGTCACGAACGCCTCGACCGGCACCGGAAATGAGAAAAGCCCGGCACGATGGCCGGGCTTTTCGTTGAGCGGATGACGAGATTCGAACTCGCGACCCTCACCTTGGCAAGGTGATGCGCTACCACTGCGCCACATCCGCGTGCCTTCCGAAACCGATCCGGCGACCGCCGGTGACTTCGTCGTGCGAGTACGAACTTTAGCGCGAAACTCCCGAACTACGAAATCCGGGCTCACTCCCGACCCTGGGCGGCGGTGAGACCCTGCGTCGGCGGGCGTCGTTAAGCAGGCCACAAGGATGCGGAAAAGGCTGCGGGGGAAGGTTTTTCGCAGGGCGGTCGCGACCGCGGGAATCATGGGAGGAACAGAATGAAGACTCTGGGGATGATCGCGGCGGGCGTTGCCATGACGGCGCTGACCGTGCTGGGGGCCGGCCCGGCGCAGGCCGACTTCACCGACCCGGTGGAGTACACCGACAGTGGGGAGAACGTGGAGGACGAGGGGTTCGGGGAGTACGCGGTCAACCGTTCCGCCCCGAACTCGTGTCTGGTGGTGCAGAACCATACGGGCGGGCAGGTGACGGTTCGGTTGAACTACCCGACCAGCGGCGGAAAGTGGCTGTTCAAACACGATCAGGTCGGTGTGCTGATGCGCAACGGCAAGGTGGTGACCTCGCCGTCCGGGAATTGGAACGTGCGGACGAACCCGCCGATCCGGTTCAGCTGGGTCTACGACGGCAACATGAACTCCCGCCGGGGTTGCAACGGGTCGTGGGTGCTGACGATGAACTGAGCCGAGGGGCCGGTGCGCCGCCACGCACCGGCCCCACCCGGTCAGCTCGGCCCTGACGTGACGCCTGCGACGACGGGGGCGAAGGCGGCACGGTGGTCGGCCGCCCAGGTGGCGTAGCCGCGGGGTGGCCGGCCCAGGGCCTGCTCGATGTGATCGGTGATCGTCTCGTTGTGGCCGTGCCGGACGAAGGACTGACCCACGGCGGCGCCTTCGACGAAGGCAGGCGGCAGACCGGCCGCGGTCATGAAGGCGCGGGCGTCGGCCTCGGCGATGTCGGTCACCTCGATCGGGCGGCCGATGATGCCGGCGAGAACGGCCGCCTGCTCGCGGCCGGTCAGCAGTTCGGGCCCGGTGAGCGTGAGTGTCCGGCCGACGTGCGCCGGGGCTCGCAAAGCCGCGACGGCGACCGCCGCCACATCGCGTGGGTCGACCACGGGCTGGCGGCCCTCGCCCGTGAGATTCGGGACGGGGTGGCCGGCGTGCAGCGGTTCGATCCAGCTGAAGGTATTCGACGCGAAAGTGTTGGGGCGCAGGATCGTCCACTCCAAGCCGGAGTCGCGAACGGCCTGCTCCCCTGGCACATGCCAGGAACCCGGCACTCCCAGACGTGGGTCGCCGGTGCCGACGGCGGACAGCTTCACCACTCGCCGCACACCGGCCGTGCGCGCGGCAGCCACCAGTTCGGCATCGGTGCCGGTGCCGTCCGGGCCGGGGATGCCGACGAGGAACGCGGCCTCGACGCCCGTCATGGCGGGCGCGAACGTGCCCGGGTCGCGGTAGTCGACCCGCACCACCTCCACCCCGGCGGGGAACCCGGCCCGCTCCGGGTCGCGGGTCGCCGCCCGGACGGCGACGCCCTCGGCCGCCAGCTGCCCGACGATATCGCTTCCGATGGTGCCTGTCGCACCGGTGATCAGGATCATGGAACGAGGATGGCCGCCGAGCTGCCTGCGAAGATAGGAGAAATCGGCACGGACATCCCGGCCCGCGCCACCTACAGTCGACCAGGTGGAGTACCTGACCTCGGCGCACATCGAGACGCCCGTGACGACACCGGAATCGTTGCGTCCTTGGCTCACCGAACTCACCAGCACGCCACTGTTCGACGACCTCGCTCAGCCGTTCGCGCATCCACCCGTCGCGACCACCACGGTGGTTCTGCGTACCGAAAAGTCCGGTCGCGGTGGCGCGTTCGTCGTCGGCGCGCAGACGAAGGCGTCCTACTCGAAGCCCGAGGAGCCTGCCGGATGCGTGCGGCTGCGCCTGGAACCGGGCGTGACCCGTCAGCTGCTCGGCGTCACCGCGGGCGAACTCACCGACCGCGTCTTTCGCCTCGACGAATTGCCCGGCCCGCTGGGCGGTTTCGCGTCGGAACTGACGAGCCTGCCCACCACTCGAGCGATAGCGCACCTGGAAGAGCTACTGCCGCACAGCATCGCGGAGTCCGATACCGATCGGGCGCACCGGATCGTGCTGCGCCAGGCGATCTCGGCGCTCACCGCCGACAACGCCCCCACACTCCCCGAACTCACCGCCCGCCTTGCCGTCAGCGAACGGCAGCTGCGCAATCTGTTCACCACGGGAATCGGCCTGTCCCCCAAGCATTTCGCCCGCATTCAACGTCTGCACCGAGTCCTCGCCCACGCGGGCGACATCCCCTGGTCACACCTCGCGGCGAGCACCGGCTACTACGACCAGTCCCACCTCACCGCCGACTTCCGCACCCTCATGGGCGTCCCACCCGCCGCCTACACACGCGGCGAACTACCGACCCCGACGCGTTGCCAGTTGCCGCGCTGAATCGGCCTCGGCGACCATCCACCACACCGCGGCGCGGTCACCACCCCGATCGCCGAATGTCAGTCCTCGGTCTCCTGCGTTTTCTCGGCCTTGCGGGCGAAACGTTCGGCCGCTTCGGCTTCGTCGAGGGCGGTGGCCTCTTCGAGGGAAGGGGCACTGCCACCGAGGCGTTTCGGGACCCAGTAGGCGCCGGGCTCGTGCTCGTAGGATTCTTGCAGGTCGGCGAGCATTTCCTGCATGGTGGAGCGGAGTTGGGCGGTGAGGTCGGCGGCGGGTTCGTAGGGCTGGATGGGGGTGCCGACGGCGATCGAGATGGGGGTGTTGGTGCGGCCGAGGCGCTTGGGGAACCCCTTGGTCCACACGCGCTGGGCGCCCCAGATGGTGATCGGAATGATCGGGACATCGGCTTCCAGCGCCATGCGGGCCGCGCCGGACTTGAATTCCTTGATCTCGAAGCTGCGGCTGATCGTGGCCTCGGGGTACACGCCGACGAGTTCACCGTCGCGCAGGTACTGCACCGCCGATTGGTAGGAGTCGGCGCCCGCGGTGCGGTCGACCGGAATGTGCTTGAGGGTGCGCATGATCGGGCCGGAGATGTTGTTGTCGAACACCTCCTGCTTGGCCATGAACCTGATGTAGCGGCGGGGAGTGCGCACAGGCAGACCCGCGTAGGTGAAGTCCATATAGCCGGTGTGGTTGACCGCCAGCACGGCGCCGCCGGTGGCGGGGATGTTCTCCGCCCCCTTGACGGTGAACTTCAGACCTTCGAGGAAGAACAGGGTTCGGGCCACGCCGATGATCGAGAAGTAGAGGGGTTCCACAAGTACGCAAGCGTAGTCGTAGATCTCCCGGTCGGCAGGGGTGCCGTCGCCGGGGGCCGCCACCGTAGAATCGCGGCGTTCGTCCGCGCAGCGAATCCGCTTCGCGCACACCGATCTACACCCCGGCGAGTCCGCTCGCCCCGACAGTCACTCCCCGCCGTCTTCGCAGGCGGGTGCCACGACCTAGGAATCGAGGAACGTCGTAGTGGAACGCGCCCAGCTTGCCCTGACCCGCCCGCACCGCGCCTACGCGCTGGTCACGGGACTGACCGTCGCCGCGGCCCTGGTCGCCGGGTGCGATTCGGTGTCGGGAATCCCGGGCGATCCGGTCGAGGCGACCACTACCGCGTCGTCCACGGCCGCCGCGGCCCCGGCGACCACCGCGACTCAGGCCATCGCGCCCGGTGAACCGGCACCGAACAGCCCACTGCCCGCCGACGCGCCCCAGGTCGGCGCGGTCGCGGGCCACGCCGACGCCGTCACCGCCGTGCGCCGCTGGGCCGCCGACCTCCAGACCGGCGAGGTGAAGGAACTCCAGGACAACTGCTGGACCATCCCGCCTGCCACCGTCGCCGAGATGTACGCCGACCCCCAGTCGGTACTGGCCGCCCTCGCCGCCCCGGGCACCGCGACCGCCGACACCGTGACCTGGCGTAACCGCAACGTCACCGTCACCGTCGACCGCGAGTCGGTGGCCTCCGGATATGCGTGCGGGCGGGTGTCCGCGGCGGGCGTCGAGCCCGGTTACGACGACGCCGACGCACGCCACACTGTCCGCCGCTACCTCGCCCGCGCCACCGGCAAACCACTCGACGCGGCCGACATCGAAGCAGACCATCCGCTGACCTGCAAGGCCTCACCCGCGAGTTGGGATCCCGAGGGCACCGGCAACCCGGTAGCAGCCCCCTTGGCAGGCGACTCGGGCAAAGTAGGCAATGTCACCTCCTACACCGGCGAGGAGCTACGATCCGAGCAGGTTCGTGGCGACTACCTGGCAGTTCACGTCCCTGTGACCACCTCGCCCGGGGGCACGCGGACGCGCACTTTCACGGTTGTCGCGACCGCGGAGGGCTATTGCATCGGTGACGTAACGATTTAGCCACTACCCTGGTTGGCTGGTACGCCGAAGCAGTCTCCGGGGCCCTGAGGCGGTAGCTCGCCATCGATCCGGCGAATCAGATCCTGGTAGGAGGAAACAGCTCGTGCAGATCACCAGCGTCGGACACGCCGGCTTCCATATCCGAACCGAGGCCGGCACGATCCTGTGCGATCCCTGGGTGAACCCCGCGTACTTCGCGTCGTGGTTCCCGTTCCCGGACAATTCCCAGCTCGACTGGGAGTCCCTCGGCGATGTCGACTACCTGTACGTCTCGCACCTGCACCGCGACCACTTCGACGCCGCCCACCTGGCGAAGTACGTGAACAAGGACGCCACGATCCTGCTGCCCGACTACCCGGTGCTCGACCTGCGCCGTGAGCTCGAGGCGCTGGGTTTCACCAAGTTCTTCGAGACCGAGGACTCGGTCAAGCACACGATCACCGGGCCGAAAGGCTCCGTCGACATCATGATCGTCGCGTTGCGCGCGCCCGCCGACGGCCCGATCGGTGACTCCGGCATTCTCATCTCCGACGGTGAGACCACCTGTTTCAACATGAACGACGCCCGACCGGTGGATATGGACGTCATCCACGACGCGTTCGGCGATATCGACATCCACCTGCTGCAGTACTCGGGCGCGATCTGGTACCCGGCCGTGTACGACATCCCGGCGCGGACCAAGGCCAACTTCGGCAAGCAGAAGCGTCAGCGCGGCATGGATCGGGCGCGCTCCTACATCGAACAGGTCGGCGCGACCTGGGTGGTGCCCTCGGCCGGTCCGCCGGTGTTCCTCGACGCCGAGCTGCGCTACCTCAACGACGATCGCGGCGACGAAGGCAACATCTTCCCCGATCAGATCGTCTTCCTCGATCAGATGAACATTCACGGCAACTCCGGCGGGATCCTGATGATCCCCGGTTCGGTCGCCGATGTGCGCGGCAAAGAGCTCGACCTCGCGCACCCGTTCGACCCGGATCGGATCTACGGCGACAAAGCCGCCTACATCGAGGAGATGGCGCAGCGTTTCGCGCCGGTGCTGGCCGCGGAGAAGGCCTCGTGGGAGACCGGCGAGGGTTCGCTACTCGAGCCGCTGCGTGAGCTCTTCGAACCGATCATGAAGCAGAGCGCGCTGATCAGCGACGGCATCGGCTACCCCGTCGGCCTGGTGATCGGTGACGAGACCGTGGTGCTCGACTTCCCGCACCGCACCGTGCGCGAGCCGCTCGAGAGCGAGGGCCGCTACCGCTACGGCTTCCGGATCGCACCCGAGCTGGTCCGTACTGTGCTGCGCGACAACGAGCCGGACTGGGTGAACACGATCTTCCTGTCCACCCGCTTCCAGGCGTGGCGGATCGGCGGCTACAACGAGTTCCTCTACACCTTCTTCAAGTGCCTCACCGACGAGCGCATCGCCTACGCCGACGGCTGGTTCTCCGAGGCACACGACGACTCCGCCGTCACCGAACTCGACGGCTGGGAAGTCCAGCGCCGCTGCCCCCACCTCAAGGCCGACCTCTCCAAATTCGGTGTGGTGGAAGGCAACAACCTCACCTGCAACCTGCACGGCTGGCAGTGGGACCTGGAATCGGGACGCTGCAAGACCTCCAAGGGCCACGAGCTGCGCTCCCGCAAGCTCTGAACCTGCCGTTCGAGCAGACCTACGCGAGATCGACGGGCTCGGCCACGCGGCGGGCGTATTCGAGGATGCGCAAGGTTTCCACGGCGTCGCGGGGGTCGACGGGGACCGGGGCTCCGTCGAGCAGCGTGGCCGCCATCCCGGCGTAGAAGGCGGGATAGTCGCCGGGAAGGGTGGGGACGGTGCGCAGTTCCTCGCCCGCACCGAAGGTGCCCCACCTGTCGGGTGTGACTGTGCCCCAAGGCTTTCCGTCGTCCGGCCGGCGACCTGCGCGCAGTGCGTCTTCCTGGGGGTCGAGGCCGGAGACGGTGTAGCCGTTGGTGGCGCCGAGGACACGCATTCGCGGACCGAGCTGCGGCGCAACGGCACTCATCCACAATTGCGACCGGGTGCCGTTGGCGTGGGTGAGGGCGATGAAGGCGTCGTCGTCGGCTCCGATGTCCGGGCGGCGGCGGTCGAGTTCGGCGTAGACCTCGGTGACCGGGCCGAACAATGTCAGCGCCTGGTCGACCAGGTGACTGCCCAGATCGAACAGGATGCCCGCGCCGTCCTCGGCATCGCCCACTTCACGCCAACCGCCCTTGGGAACCGGCCGCCACCGCTCGAACCTGGACTCGAACCGCCGGACCTCACCCAGCTCACCGGCCTCCATCAGCGCGCGCACGGTCAGAAAGTCGTTGTCCCAGCGACGATTCTGGAAAACACTCAACGGTAGATCGGCCCGCGCGGCAGCGTCGACCACTTCCTCGGCATCGGTTGCCGTCACCGCGAACGGCTTGTCCACCACCACGGGCAGCCCGGCGGCCAGCGCCTGCAATGCCAGCGGCGCGTGCGAGCGATTCGGCGTGGCGATCACCGCGAGATCGACATCCTCGTCCTCGACGAACATCTCCTGCGCCGACTTCCACACCCGCACCCCCGGATACTCGGCCCGCGCCTGCGCGGCCCGCTCCTCCGATGACGTCACCACCGCGGCCACTCGCATCCGCGGATCGGCGGCGATGAGCGGCGCGTGGAACACCGACCCGGCCAGGCCGTATCCGACTACCGCAACTGCGAGCTGGTCCATGGCTGCCCCTTCGTGCTGGTCTGCGGAATCGCAGTGTTCACCGTAGCCGGGCCGGGCTCAGCGCTCGGGCAGATTCCCGACCGCCTGTCGCAGGAGGGATGAGGCGATCGCGCAATACTCGTCGCGGAATCCCTCGGTTCCATGGACCGAGACCTCGATGGTCTCCTTCCCGGCATCCGGCAGCAGGAAAGCGCGGGAGCAGATGGCCTTCGAACCGCCCTTGCCGAGATGAATCTGGACCCCGTCGACCGTGACGATCTCCAGGTCCTTGCCCGAAGTGCTGGTACTGGTGCTGACAAGCTCCAGGGTGACTCGCACGCGCGCGTCCCACTGGCAGGTGTGCGCGTCGGCGATCGTGGGCTCGGGTGGCAGGACGCCGATCTTCTCGGCGACAGCGTCGCGGTCGAGCAACGCGCACGGTTCCAGCAGGGCAAGCGAGGACTCCCTGCCCTCGGCGCGCGGCGCGGTGGTCAGTGAACGGGCGAGGTTGGCCGCGACGTAGTCGAGACCCGCGCATTCCTTCACCCCGGACGGATTGTTGAGGACGATGACGATGCCGGATTCGTGCTCGGTGTCTGGGCTCGGGATAGCCCGCGTGCAGGCTGCCGCGCTGCCATCGATGATCGGAACCCCTTCCACCACTGTTTTATTGGGTGTCAGGTATTGGTCCTCCTGCCCCAGATGCAGGTAGAAGGCGTAACGGTTGGAACTGGCGGTACACCCCCAGCTCGGGGACGGACTCAGCTCCCAGGTATCCGCGCCCAGTGGTGCCGGCGCGACCGGCACCGAGTCGCCGAGGGCCGAGGCCAGCCAGGGGCAGGCATCGATCTGCCGCAACTGTGCCAGCGTCAGCCCGGTCACCGGCCCCGGTTCAGGTTCCTCGCGTGTCGCGAAGTACGTGATCCCGACGAGCGCCACCAGCAGTGCTGCCAGTCCACCTGCCAGGACGCTCCGGGCCCTCGGACTCGCCGCACCCCAACGAAGACGCCCGGATTCCAGTGCTCGCCTGCCGTATTCGACGCTCGCACGACCCGAGTCGGCCATGGCCACCGAAAAAGGCCGTCCAGGTACGGGTTCCGGTGCGGAGATCGCGGGCAGGGCGGCGAGCAGCGCCGAGATCTCGTGCTGCTGGCGCCCGATGTCATCGATTACGGGGGCGGGCCACGGTGGCGGACCGCCCGGCTGGGCACCGAGATAGTCGAGGATCTGCCCCGGCGTGGGGCGGGCCGCCGGATCCTTGCGCAGGCACGCGGCCAGCATCTCGAACAGCGGCTCCGGCACGCGGCTCAGATCGGGTTCGCGCTGGGCGATGTTGAACAGCGTGTACGGCACCGATGGTGCGGCGAACGGTGCGACGCCGGAGGCGGCGAAAGCGAGGACGGAACCGAGGGAGAACACGTCCGAAGCCGGGGTCAGCTCGTACCCGAGCGATTGCTCCGGTGACAGGAAATCCGGCGTGCCCATGGCCGTCGTTGTGGCGGACCCGGCGGCCGGGGTGATACCGACTTCACCGAGACGGCCACTGTCCCTGGCCAACAGCACCGTGTCGGCACGGATGCGCTGATGCACGAGGCCTGCGGCATGCACGGTCCGCAGCGCAGAGGCGAGGGCGGCGGCGAGGGCACGAACGGCAGGCACAGGCAGTGGCCCGTGCTCGGCTACCGCCGCGTCGAGGCGCACTCCCGGTACGAATGCCGAGGCGACCCAAGGCTTCTCGGCGTCGGCGTCGACATCGATCACCGTGGTGTTGGCGGAGCCGGAGACACGCATCGCGGCAATCGCGCTGTGCCGCATTCTGACTCGGAACTCCGGCTCGTCGAGAAGTTCCGGTAGCGCCTGCCGCACGACGACCAACGAGTCATCGGGGCCGGTAGCGAGCACGGACCGGAAACCGGCCGTGGACTCGAGTGTGCCTAGCACTCGGTAGCGGCCGATGGTGGGTGGATCGCCGGGACCGGGCGGATGGATCGTCATGATGGGGGCAACTTCTCGAGTACGGGTTCGAACAGATCGGAGACGGTCTCGCAGTTACCGTCCGCCTGCGGGGTGTTCGGGTAGTAGGAGGCCCGCAGTTGCTCGGCCTGATCGTCCTTGGTCGGCATCACCATGAAGATGAAAGTGCAGTATGTGGGACCGCTGCCGTCGAGATAGACCGTGCGCTCCCCGATCGCGCGTGTTTGCCGGACCCTTCCGCCTGTGACATTGTCCGGCCGGATGCTCTCGCCGATGTCGACCGCGAAGTAGCCGTTGGCGCCGGTGAACCCGCAACCGTGGGGAGTCGATGAGCGCACGAGGTCGCCCAGCGACGAACGAATTGCCGCGAGGTCGACCAGAGAGCACGGGTCGAGCGGCAGCAGCGAGCCCTGCGGGTAGGTCCGCAGCGGCGGATTGACCGACAGCCGCCGGACCACCGCCGCGAGTGCGCGTTCGGACTCCGGGCACAGGTCGCCCGCGGGCGGAAAGGTGCTCGCACCCATCTTCAGCACCATCGGCAAGCCGCTCTGCGTCACCACCATGCGGTCACAGGAGGCGGACTCCTTGTAGCGTCCGAGCACCGGCATCCAATTGATGGTGCTACCCATCGGCTCTTTGTCATCGCGCACGTCGGCGACACTCTCGCTGGTATCCAGGCTGAAAGACATCGTGCGACCGGCCTGATCGCGATACCCGACAGTGCAGCCGCCGAAGCTGTTCGGGACTACTTCACTTGTCGCCGTGCCCAGTTCACCGAGCACCGACGGATCCAGCAGCGCGCAGATGTCGAGCCGGCGGGATTCGTCGTAGGTCAGCGCCAGCGGCGGATCGTCCATCGCCACCGCGTTGCCCTCGACGCCGACGCCCCAGAACGCGATGGCCGCCAGCACCAGTGCCGATACCGCGGCGGCCGCGGGAACCAACCTCGCCCACTTCGGCTTCGGCGGTTCGGGCGCGATCGACGCTGCGGCAGATGCGGTTCCGTCAGCCCAGCGACCAGCCTCCGCCTGGCATTCGGCGATGCGTCTGCGAATCCGGACCGGCCAGACGGGTTCGGCGTCGATCCGGCTCGCCGCGTCGAGCAACTGCTCGGGGGTCGGTCGCGCCGACGGGTCCTTCGCGAGGCAGGCATCGACCAGCACGCGGATCGGCTCCGGAATTCCGGTGGTGTCCGGGGAGCTGTAGAGCACGTTGTAGAGGACCTGCGGGGTGGAGGCCGCGTCGAACGGGCTCGCGCCGGTGGCCGCCATCGCGAGGACCGCGCCGACGGCGAAGACATCGGAAGCCGGGGTGAGCGGTCGGCATTCGGCCTGCTCGGGTGACATATACGCGGGCGAGCCGATCACCGCGCCGGTGGCGGTGAGGTTGATGTCGTCCTCGAGTGCCCTGGCGATGCCGAAGTCGATCACACGTGGACCGTCGTTGGTGAGCAGGATGTTGCTCGGCTTGAGGTCGCGGTGCACCAGGCCGGTGCGGTGGATCTCGAGCAGTGCCATCGCCAAGCCGGTGGCCAGCAGCTTCAACCCGTTCAGGTTCAGGCGGCCGAACTCACCGATCATGTCCTGCAAGCCGGGGCCCGCGATATATTCCGAAGCCAGCCACGGTGTTTCGGATTCCGCGTCGTGGTCGACCACACCCGCGGTATAGGCCCCGGTGACCTGCTGTGACGCCAGTACCTCCCGCCGGAACCTGGCACGGAACTCCGGATTGCCGGTGAACTGGCGGTGAATCTGCTTCACCGCGACCAACCGGCCGTCCTGGCCTTGGCCGAGCAGCACCTGGCCCATGCCACCCCGGCCGATCACGGCCAGCAGACGATAGCGGCCCAGCTGTTCGGGATCCTGCGAACCCAGCGGTTTCATCGCCGCGCCTCCCGTGTTCACCACGACCCGCTCAGTAGCGCGTGCTGCGCCACCGCCTGCTGCCGAATATCGGTTTCCTGGTTGCTGTACAGGCGAACCACGAACTCGTTGTGGCGCACCAGGCAGGAGAACCGGCGGGCGGTTACCGACCTGTTGTCCGGCCTCGCCGCGCGGTAGCAGGAAATACCCGATAGGCCCGGCGGACCCGTGATCGGTGTGTAATCAGCTGCCAGCGAGCGTTTTTCCTCAGTGTCGAAGTAGGTGTTCGCGGCTTCGCTGTCTCGCGCGCGGTACAGGAACTTGTTGTACGACACCGCGATCGCGTCGATCGAGTTCTGTTCGAACTCACGGAGGTTGACCGACGGATCGTCGCGCAACAGGGCATAGGAGCGAGGCCCGTAAACCATGAAATCCCACTTGTCCGGCCAGTAGTCACCGGTCTTCACCACATGGGTGAGCAACTTGTCGCTGTCGAGTTTCAGCTTCGGCACGTCGGCGGCGGGCGTCGGAACGAAGGCGGCGAGCTCGGCCAGCTGTGCGCGGTAGGTCCGCGTGAGCAGGTCGGTCAACAGTTCGGGACTGGGCTCGACGATCTTGGCGTACAGCCTGATCACCAGGTTCTTCCACACCAGCCAGCTCCCGACCGTCGGCACACCGGGTCGCCAATGTGACAGCGCGGCAGGGTATTCCGGGAGTGGCAGGGGAGCGTTCTCGGTGTTCGCGGTGAAATCCGCGGCCGCCATCGCCTGCGCGGCCGCGTTCGCCTGAACCTCGTCGGGTAGCGACAGGATCGCGATCGACAGCAGCTTGTGTTTCGATTCGTTGTCCGACTGGCCGTTGCTCGCGATCGCGCCGTAGCCGGCCAGCACGTCGAACGGCCCGAGCGCGGTCCGCTGTACGCCGGAGAGCAGATTGTCGACGCCGCGTATCCCGACGATCAGTCCGCCGCCGTCGCCCTCGGTCAGTTCCGGGTCGACGCGGTCGGCGAGCAGTAACCGCTCGCCGATACGCACGGATTCGACCAGCGTTCCGCGCACCGTGTTCGGCGCGTCGTCGTAGTCACCCGCCACCGGTTCGAGGGCGTAATCACCGTGATCGGGTGCGGCGTTGTCACCGCATGCCGCGGTGAGCAGGGTGAGCGACAACAACGCCGCGGACCAGCGCAACCGATTACGCACGTACATTCCCCTCCGACCGCGGCGTCGAACACCGGGCCCCTCCCGAACTCTGCCGTGAAACTATCACCTGCGAGTTCGGCGCCGCTACCGCGCAGGCAACCGGCCGACCGCCTGCTTCACAAGCGGATCGGCGATCGCGCACAGTTGCCCTTGGCGCTGGTTCGGGTTGCTGACAGACACTTCGACATCCTCGCGAAAGGTCTCGCCGACCTTGCGGAACTGATACACCCGGCGGCATTCGTTCGACCCCAGCATGACACTGCCGAGATCCTCGACCAGCACACCGTCGCCGATATCGATCACCTTCTCCTCCATCGAGGTCGCTCGTCGCCGTGGCTGCGACAACGTGATCCGCACGGTGGACTCCCCCGCCCACGCACAGCTGTGCGCGGATTTCGCGACCGCGGGGCCGAGCGCGGGAAACGCCGAATTGTCCACCAGCGCACAGGGATCTACCGACGACAATGACTTCTGGGCCGCGATGTCGGGACGCAGTTCTGCGAGCGAGGCGGTGAGCCTTTCCAGGACGTGATCGGCGAGACGGCATTCGGTGCGCGAGAAGGTGTCGACGATGATTCCCCAGCGCGCGGCCTGCTCGCCGCCCTCGATGGCGAACGCGCAGTCGTCGCCGCGGCGGGCAATCGAGTAGCCGTTGACCACCTGCTTGCCGGAGTCGAAGCCGTCCAGCGCGGCACCGATCTCGACGGCGACACGCGCGCCGCCCGAGTTGCCGTCGCATCCCCAACTCGACGTGGCCTGCCAGCGCCAGGACGAGACATCCGGCGATGCCTTCGCGGCGACCTCGGTGGGCAGCGTCTCTCCGAGAGCCCGCGGCACCCAGGTGCACGCATCGGTGCCACGCAGCTGGTCCAGGCCGGGGAGAGTCGCGGTCGGTATCGCCTGCGGCGTGTCCTGCGGTGTTGTCGTGGATTCGTTGCCGCGCAGGACAACCGCCGTGAGCGCGCCGGCGATCACCACCGCGGCGACCGCGACGATTCCCAGCCGAAACGCGGTCCGGCGCTTCTCGGCGGGCACCGCTACGGGCGGCGGTGCGATCGGCGTGTGCGCCGGAATGATCTGCGTTGCTTCGGGGTCCGAGGTCAGCGCGACCAGCTTCCTCGTCTGCGCGGCGATTTCGGCATGGACCGGCGCGGGCCACGGCTGCGACTGAACGGGCAGGACACCCAGGTAGTCCAGGATCTGAGCGGGTGTAGGTCTTGCCCTCGGGTCCTTGCGCAGACAGCCCGCGATCAGGTCGCGCAGCGGCGCGGGGACCTGGTCGAGTCGCGGCTCGCTGTGGACGATGTTGAACAGGGTGTAGGGAGCGGAGGACGCCGCGAACGGTGCCGTTCCGGTCGCGGCCATGCACAGCAGCGAGCCGAGGGAGAAGACGTCGCTCGCGGAGGTGATCGGTTCGCTGTTCGCCTGTTCCGGTGACATGTACGCGGGCGAGCCGACCACGGCGCCCACTTCGGTGAGCTGCGCACCGGTGCCGACCGCCTGCGCGATGCCGAAGTCGATCACGCGCGGTCCGTCGGCGGCCAGGATCACGTTGGCGGGCTTGAGATCTCGATGCACCAGGCCGGTGCTGTGGATCGAGTGCAGTGCGGAGGCCATGCCGGAGGCCAGCGTGCGCAGCGCCGGAACCGGCAGGGGACCGAGCTCCCGCACCGCTTTGTCCAGAGGCACACCCGCGATGAACACCGAAGCGAGCCACGGTGTTTCGCTCGCGGTGTCGAAGTCGACCACCGCGGCGGTGAACGCTCCCGACACCCGGGCGGAGATGGCGACCTCACGCTCGAACCTGGCCCGGAATTCACGATCGTCGAGTAGATGCGAATGAATCTGTTTGATGGCGACGAATCGGCCGTCGGGCCCCGTCGCCAGCACCACCCGACCCATCCCACCGGCACCGAGCACACCGCGCACCCGATAGCGTCCGATCATCGGCGAGTCACTCGTCGACAGCGGCTCGATCAATTCGGTACTCCCCCAACTCGCTCTCCGCCGCACCGGACGGAACGGCCGAGATCCCAGCCGCAGTTCGCCTGAAACCTAGCATTTCGGCATCCGGCTCAGCGACTGCTCCGGCTCGCCACCACCACCGCGGCCAGCACGATCGCACAGCTCACGACGGTGGTGGGCGACAGTCTTCCGTCGGCGGCGTCGAGCACCATCGCCGCGACCAGCTGGCCCGCCACCGAGGTGAGTCCGAGCAGCAGAACGCCGATCAGGCCGACCGTCACGGCGGCCAGGGCGATGAAGGCGACGCCGATCAGCCCGCCGGTGTAGAGCAAGAGGTCGGTGGGGAACTCGGTGGGCAGGCCCGTGGTGGCGAGGGTGTACAGGTCGAGCAGGAGCAGCGCGGTCAGGCCCACTCCGAAGTTGATCAGGGCGGCGGTGAAGGGGCCTCCGGTGGCGCCGACCCGGCCGTTGACCGCCTGTTGCCAGGCCAGGCCGATGCCCGCGAGGGCGGGCAGGACGATGAGCAGGGCGGGGATGTCCGGGACGCCGGTGGCGACGGTGCCCGGGCCGGAACTGCCACCGGCCGAGAGCACGACCCCGGTGATGCCGAGTGCGGCCGCGACGAGGCGCCACGGGGTGATCGGGGTTCGGCCGTTCGGGGCGAGGCCGAGTCGGTCGACGACGAGGCTGCTCAGGAGTTGGCCCGCGACCACCGCGACAGTGAACGCGGTGACGCCGATCGCGGCGATGGTGAGTCCCTGTGCCGCCACGAAGAACGCGCCGCACAATCCGCCGAGCAACTGCCACGGCGCCAACCTGCGCTCCGACACCGCCGCGCGCACCTCGGTGACACCCGCTCGCAGCGCGGGGCTGACAGCGAAAGCGATCAGCAGAGCGATGAGCCCGGTGCCGAAGCTGATGGTGGCCGCCGCGATCCCGTCGGCCAGCCGCACACCCAGCGCACCGTTGATCCGCCCCTGTACCGCGACCCCCGCCCCGATAGCGAACCCGAACACGAGCCCGACGGTCTTGCGCCGTCCCGCGAAACTCGTCGCTCGCCCAGGACCTCGACGGTTGGCAGTCGGCGTCACGTGATGGGCGTCCTTGGTGCGAGGTGGGCGGGGGAGCTACCCGGGTTCTCCCCCGTGATCAGGGGTTGCGTTCTCAGTCCTACCACGCTCGATGCCCTGGCGCGGGGGCAGCCAGGTAGGCGTCAGTGCGGCGGCGACCAACATCACCGACCCGAGAAGCGCGATAGTCGTGGACATCGCGAGCCACTGCGTCGCGACCGCGACGAACGCGAACACACCCAGCGCGACGATCTCGGAGAGCAACCCGGACACCGAGGTGACGGTGGCCCTGGCCGGGCCCTCGATCGCATCCTGAAGCCGCGCGCCCGCGATGACCTCGGCATTGAAGTCGATGCCGTAGGCGATGCCGATACCGATGAATCCCACCCAGACCAGCGCCGGACCCTGCGCCACCCCGACCGCCAACGCGCCCGCGATGAACAGGATTCCGGCGACGAACAGCGCCAGGGCCAACGTGCGAGACGACACGACCTCGGTACGACCCGCCAGCAGGGAACCGATCAGCGAACCCACGACGGTGACACCGACCAGCAGCGCCGAGGTGCTGGTCGACGCGCCGCCGGACACCGCGAGCAGGCCGAAGTATTCGTCGAAGGCGGTGACGCCGTACAGGAGCGCGCCGAGCAGCACGCCGCGACGCACCCGGCGGACGTGCAGTGCCTCGGAGAGGCCGGTGGTGAGCATGGCGAGATAGCGCGACGAGGTGGAGCCGGGCGAACTCGACCGTGGCGCCACCGCGGGCACCGCTCCCGGTTTGACGTGCGGGCCGACCGGTCCTGGTGCCGGCTCGTCGTCGAGATCGTCGACCGCGGTGGCGGAGATGGCGACGGGCGCGCTGGGCAGAGCCAGCGCGGTCAGCGTGTGCAGAAGGCCGACACCGACGCTGACCCAGCCGACCAGCCCATAACCGCCGAGGGCGAACAACGGTGCGGCGGCGACGATCGCCACGAGCACGGTGCTCTCCTGCGCACCGCGCGTCCACCCCATGATTCGCGCATAGGCGGACGGTTCACCACGCGCGACCAGATCGTCGTAGATCAACGCCTCGAAAGTTCCCGATTCCAGTGCACCCGCCACACCCCAGACGAGGAAGCCGAGCGCGAAACCGGCGAACGACGGCACCAGCATCCAGAGCACGAAACACGCGGCCTGCAACACACAGCTCAGCACGAGCAGACGTCGGCGTGGCACCGTGTCGGCCCACGCACCCGAAGGCACCTCGAGCAGGAACGCGGTCACCGACCAGATCGCCAACAGCAGCGAGATCTGTGCGGTACTCAGCCCGTGATCGGCAAAGAGAACGCCGTAGAGCGCATAGATCGGCAACAGGTCGCGGGTGCCCTTGAACAGGACCGCGCGCACCGTGAGGTCGCGGACACCGGTCGGCTCACGCCTCAACCAGGCCACCGCGTGCCGGAGCGGGGAAGATCAACAGCCGTAGACGAGCATCCGCATGGGTTCCATCGTTCGCGCCACGACCAGCCGGGTCAAGCGATTATCCGAGCGGGATCCAGCCGTTCGCGGCGAGGGAATCGTCGTCCTCGTCGGTGCTGCTCACCAGCGGACGGCCGTCGTTGAGATCGTTGATGAGTTCCGAGACCGGGTGCGAGTCGCTGTAGTGGTAGCCCTGGGCCAGGGCGAACCCGAGTTCGGTGAGGACGGCGGCCTGGTATTCGGTTTCCACGCCCTCGGCGATGACCTGCAGGTCCAGCGATTTACTGAGCGCGGCGATGACGCTCAGCAGCGGCGGAGCCGGGGAATCGGAGCGGATGGCGGCGACGAAGGACTGGTCGACCTTGAGGATGTCGCTGGGGATGGTGGCCAGGCGGCTCAGCGAGGAGTAGCCGGTGCCGAAATCGTCGATGGCGATGCGCACGCCACGGTCGCGCAGGGTGTGCAGATTGGTGATCGCGGTCTGGGATTCGGCGGCGAGTTCGCTCTCGGTCACCTCGAGGACGAGCTGGTCGGCGGGCCAGCCGGTATCGGACAGGATGGTCGCGACCCGCTCGGCGTACGCGGTCTCGGCCAGTTCGAGGCCGGAGACGTTCACATTGAGCGTGAGGTTCAGCGAGGCGAAGCTCTCCTGCAGGCGGGCGGCGTCGGCGCAGGCGCGACGCAGGACCAGCTCGTCCAGATCGGAGATGAGGTCGTATTCCTCGGCGACGCGGATCAAGCCCTCGGTGGTGACCTCGGGTTGCGCGCTCGACGACCAGCGCAGCAGCGCCTCGACGCCGACCGCCTGGCCACCGTCCTCGGTGAGGCTGACGATCGGCTGGTAGTGCACGTCGAGCGCACCGCGGTCGATCGCCTCGCGCAGTTCCACCGCCAGCGGAAGCTGACGCGACGATTCCAGCACCGTGCGGTTGCGGCCGGCCTGCTTGGCCCGGTACAGGCCCACGTCGGCGCGGCTGACCAGCAGCGAACCGGACTCGCCCGGCTGCCAGGAGGTGACACCGGCCGAACAGCCCATGGTCACCGCGGCCCGCAGTTGTTCGGTGAGCAGGATCGCGGCCTGCTCGGTGGTCCCGGGCAACAGTAGCGCGAACACGTCGCCGCCGAAACGGGCCAGCACCTGGCCGGGCGCGAGCAGGTCGAGCCAGGTATCGGCGACCCGCTGCAGGACGGCGTCGCCCGCGCGGTGGCCGAGGTGGTCGTTGATCTTCTGGAATCGGTCGAGGTCGACCAGCACCAGGGCCATGCCCTGACCGCCGCGACCGGCCGCGTCGATCGCCGGGTTGAGCTGCTTCTCGAAACCGCGCCGGTTGAGCAGGCCGGTGAGCACGTCGATATCCGCTTCGGACGCCATCCTGGTGAGGATGCCGACCACCACGCCCGCGCCGAAGGTGACACCGGCCGGGATCAGCCCGGACCACCACGGCAGCCCGCGCGCGGGCAACACCAGCAGACACAGCACCATCGCGAAACCGATGTGCGCGGCGGCCTGGGTCCAGGCGAAGAACAGCGCCGCGTCACAGGCGACGAAGACGAAGAACGAGGCCAGCGTGATGGCGCCGACCAGGTTGGGGAAGTCGTAGACCGCGATCGCGACGAGCACCGCCGCGGTGGCGAGGTAGGCGTGGTGCAGGCGGTGCGGCATCCGCGGGCCCCACGCGAGCAGCGTGAGACCGAGTACCACCGAGATCGCCGCCGCGGTGCCGACCACGGCGCGATTGCCGTCGTCGCCCGGTGCGACGGCAGTGATCATCAGGCCGAGGACACCACCGAGAACGTAGAACGCCCCCGTTGTCCTGGCCATGACTTTTGCCGTCGCCAACGCCGATGCCGCCCGCACCCGGGTTCGGGTATCGCCGCGCGCCCCGATTCCTCGCACGTGCACCAGCCTAGATGTTGATGGGTCAGGGTGTTTGCCACATCCGGCAAATGGGTCGCCAGCAAACACTGAGCATCTTACGGCTTCAGGATATCGGTACCCACGAACGGGACCAGCGCCTCGGGCACCCGCACCGAACCGTCGGCCTGCTGATGGTTCTCCAGGATCGCCACGATCCAGCGTGTGGTGGCCAAGGTGCCGTTCAACGTGGCCGCGACCTGTACTTTCCCGTTCTCGTCCCGGTAGCGGACCGAGAGCCTGCGCGCCTGGAAGGTGGTGCAGTTCGACGTGGAGGTGAGTTCGCGGTAGGTCTGCTGGGTGGGCACCCAAGCCTCGCAGTCGAACTTGCGCGCCGCCGAGCTACCCAGATCGCCGCCCGCCACGTCGATTACCCGGTAGGGCACATCGATCGAGTCCAGCATCTGACGTTCCCACGCCAGCAGCCGCTGGTGCTCGGCTTCGGCCTGGTCAGGGGTGGTGTAGACGAACATCTCCACCTTGTCGAACTGGTGCACCCGAATGATGCCGCGGGTGTCCTTGCCGTAGCTCCCGGCCTCGCGACGGAAGCACGACGACCAACCCGCGTAGCGCTTCGGGCCGGTGCTCAGATCGAGGATCTCCTCCGAGTGGTAGCCGGCCAGCGGCACCTCCGAGGTACCGACGAGATAGAGGTCATCCTCTTCCAGGTGGTAGACCTCGGCCGAGTGCTGACCGAGGAAACCGGTGCCCGCCATGATCTCCGGGCGCACGAGCACCGGCGGGATCATCATGGTGAACCCGTTGGCCACGGCTTTCTGCGCGGCCAGCTGCAGCAGACCCATCTGCAGCAACGCGCCGTAGCCGGTCATGAAGTAGAACCGCGAGCCCGACACCTTGGCGCCGCGTTCCATATCGAACAGGTGCAGCGATTCGCCGAGCTCGAGGTGATCCTTGGGCTCGAAGTCGAACACCGGTGGGGTGCCGATGGTTTCGAGCACGACGTAGTCGTCCTCGCCGCCCGCGGGCGCGCCGTCCTGCACGACGTTGGAGATGGCTCGCTGCGCGGCGTCGAGTTCGGCGTCGGCGGCGTGCTCGGCGAGTTCGGCCTCCTTGACCTTGGCGGACATGTCGGTGGCGGCGGCCAGCAGCGCGGGGCGCTCCTCTTTGCTCGCCTTGCCGATCACCTTGCCCATGGCCTTGTGTTCGGCGCGCAGGTTGTCGGCGGTGGCCACGGCGGCCCGGCGCGCGGCGTCGGCTTCGAGCAGGGCGTCGACGAGCGCGGGGTCCTCACCGCGGGTCCGCTGCGAGGCACGGACGGCTTCCGGGTTCTCGCGCAGGAATCGGAGGTCGATCATGAGAAAACAGCCTAGTTGAAGTGCCAATCGGGCAGCACAGGGGCATAGTTGCGGTGTGAGTACCTCTTTCGACACCGCTGTCATCGATACCGCGCTCGCTGATCTCACCCAAGGGGAAAAGACCTGGGCCGCGACCGACCTGCGTCGCCGCCGCGAACTGCTCGACGAACTGCACGCGCTGACCGCCCGTGATGCCGAGGCCTGGGTCGCCGCCGCCCGCACCATCAAGAAGCTCGACGCCGACAGCCCGCTGCTCGGCGAGGAGTGGATGTCGGGTCCGATGACGATGCTCGCGGGCGCGCAGGCGCTGAGCGAGTCGATGGCCGCGCTCGAGAAGGGCGCGAGCCCGATCGAGGGGGTCGAATTCACCACCGCGCCCGGCGGCCGGGTGGCCGTGCCCGCGCTGCCGCACGGCATCTACGACAAGCTGCTGCTGAGCGGGTTCAGCGCCGATGTGTGGCTGAAGCCGGGCGTCGATGCCGCGACCGCGCGGCGCAAGGCGGGCCTGGCCCAGCGCGATCCCGCGAAGACCAACGGTGTCGGCGCGGTGCTCGGCGCGGGCAACATCATGTCGATCGCCCCGCTGGACACCCTCTACGAGCTCTACGCCAACAACCGCGTGGTCGCGCTCAAGCTCAACCCGATCACCGATCCGCTGCTGCCGGTGTTCCAGGCGATCTTCGCGCCGTTCATCGAGCTCGGCGTGGTGCGCATCCTCACCGGTGGGGCCCCCGAGGGCGGCTACCTGGTGAATCATCCGCTGGTCGCGCACGTGCACATGACCGGCGGCGCGCCGACCCACGACGCGATCGTGTGGGGCCCCGGCGCCGACAAGACCGGCGAGCCCATCCTGGACAAGCCGATCACCAGTGAACTCGGCGGCGTCGCGCCGTGCATCGTGGTACCCGGCGAGTGGTCGGCCGCCGATCTGAAGTTCCAGGCCGAGCACGTGGCCACCCAGCGCCTGCACAACGGCGGCTACAACTGTGTCGCCGCGCAGACCGTGGTGCTCGCCGCGGACTGGCCGCTCAAGGAGCAGTTCCTCACCGAGCTGCGGGCCGCGATCGACAGCGCTCCCGCGCGCACCGCCTACTACCCGGGCAGCGACAACCGCGTGGCGGGCGCGCTGGAGAGCTACCCCGACGCCGCCCGCGCCAACGGCCGCCTCCTGGTCGAGAACCTGCCCGCCGACGACACTCCGCTGCTGCGCACCGAGTACTTCTCGCCGGTGCTCGGCGTGGTCGAACTGCCGGGCACCGGGGCCGATTTCCTCGGCAACGCGGTCGATTTCGCCAATGACGAGCTGATGGGCACCCTGGGCGCCAACATCATCGCCGACCCCGCGACCATCGCCACGCTCGGCGCGAAACTCGACACCGCGATCGAGAATCTGCGCTACGGCACCGTCGCCCTCAACGCCTGGACCGGTCTCGCGTTCCTGACGCCGCGCGCCAGCTGGGGCGCCTACCCCGGCCACACCATCGACGACATCCAGAGCGGCATCGGCGTCGTACACAACGCCTTCCTCCTCGACGATGTCGAACGCACCGTGGTCCGCGGTCCCTTCCGCCCCGCTCCGCGTTCGATTCTGCGCGGTGAATTCGCCCTGACCCCGAAGCCGCCGTGGTTCGTCTCGAACAAGACCGGCACCTCCACCGGCCGCAAGCTGACCGATTTCTACGGCGACGGCAAACTGCGTCGCATACCGGGCATCTTCGTGTCAGCTCTGCGGGGCTGACCCGGCAGACCGCCGCGACAAATACACTCGTCGACGATGTCGAAGAAGCAGAGCAACCCAGCCGAGGGACCCGTCGCGCCCAGTCGTGGCGGCGCCCTGCACCTGTCCGCGACGAAACTGCGCTGGGGGCTGCTGATAGGCGCCCTCGGGGCGATCATCGCGGCCATGGTCACGATGACCGTGACAGGCTTCGACAGCGACAAGGTGGAAGCGCACCAGCCCGGCGCCGAACCGGTGGTGCGCGACAAAGAGTTCAGCAGCGCCGCGCAGGGCGACTGCCTGACCTGGTCCAGACCCGATCGCAGCGACCTCGTGAAGGTGGGCTGCGGCGACAAGCACCTCTTCGAGGTGGCGGGTGTCATCGACCTCAGCGCCTACCCGGGGCGTGAGTTCGCCGAAGGCACCCGTCACCCCGATTCCCTGCGCATGACCGAGCTGCGCGACGAGCACTGCGTGAGCGCCGTCCAGAAATACCTGGGCGGCCGGTTCGACCCGCGCGGCAAGTTCATGGTGAATGTGATGTCGCCGAGCCCGGCCGGTTGGCAGCACGGCGACCGGACGCTGCGCTGCGGTGTCCAGGTCGCGGCCACCGCCACGAGCCCGGCCACCACCGGCAGCCTCGCCGAGAGCGATCAGTCCAAGATCCATGCCACCGGCACCTGCCTCGGCATCAATCAGAACCTGCCCACCGACCCGGTGGAATGCGCCCAGCCGCACTCGGTGGAGATCGTCGGCACCGTCGACCTGGCTACCGCCTTCACCGGCGGACCTCCGTCGGAAGCCGATCAGGACAAGTTCGTCGAGGCCGAGTGCAACCGGCTCTCGGGCGACTACCTCGGTAGCCCCGATGCCATCCGCAACAAGACCCTCACCCTGTTCTTCGACTATCTGGAGCCCGCCAGCTGGCTCGCGGGCAGCCACAAATTGGACTGCTGGCTCGGAAAGGGCGCCGACCGTGAGGGTTTCGCGCCCATCGTCGGCTCCGCCCGCGGCGAGATCCTGATCGACGGACAGGCCCCGGTGCCCCCGCCGAACACCGGACGGTCCACTCCGGCGCCGCTGCCGGGTGCCGCGCCGCTGCCGCCGCAGCCCCAGCCGAGGTGACGTTGTCCGAGCGGATGCCGGAGCGGCGTTTCGAGGAGTTGGTCAGTGATGCCCTCGACCAGATCCCGGCGGAGCTGTCCAGTGCCATAGACAATGTTGTGGTGCTGGTAGAGGCCCGAAACGACGAGGAACCGTCGCTGCTCGGGCTGTACCACGGCATCGCCCTCACCGAGCGCGACAGCTACTACGCCGGATCGTTGCCGGATACGATCACGATCTATCGAGAGGCTATTCTCGACATCTGCAACACCGACGACGAGGTGGTCGAAGAAGTCGCGATCACCGTGATCCATGAAATAGCACACCATTTCGGGATTGACGACGACCGGTTGCATGAGCTGGGATGGGGTTAGCGAAACTGGGTGGGGAATCGATGGAACCGAATGAACCGCTCTCGCGTCCTAGTACTCGTAGGGGGAATTCTCGTGGTTCCCGATAGCCGCCACCAGAAGGAGTCGGGTCATGGTTGGACACGTTCTCGTTGCACCTGAAATCGTCCTCGCCGCATCCGCGGAGCTGGATCTGCTCGCCGAGCGCCTCGCCGTCGCGGCCGGGCTCGCCGGGCCGACCACGCATGTGCTGCCCTCCGGCGCCGAAGAGGTGTCGCTGCTCGCGGCGACCCACTTCAACACCGCGGCAGGCAAGCACGACGGTTCGGTCGCCCAGGCGATCCTCGAGCTGCATCACGCGGCCGCGACCCTGCGCTCGCAGCTGAGCACTCATATCGGGGAAGACGTGGCTCGCGCGGCGACGATCAACGCCGTCCAGGTGTAGTCGCACACCGATCCTGTCGACGATCATTTACTCAGGGGAGAAACAAGCATGACCGCAGGGATCACCGGGGTGTTCTGGCTGCCTCGTATGGCCGAAATGAACTCCACCACCCTCAACGCGGGCGCACACGCGATCCCGATCAGCGCCGCCGCCACCTCGTGGGGCACGCTGGCCGCCGCGTGGGGCGACGCCGCCTTCACCATCACCCGCGTGATCGCCGAAGTCGGTGTCGGCCTCCAGGGTGTCAACGGTATCGCCGTGCTCGCCCGGCTGGCGCCCTTCGCGGGCTGGGCCAGCCAGCAGGGCATCGCGGCCGCGGCGATCAGCGGCAAGTGCGCGGCCAACGCCACCGCCTACACCGTCGCCTCGATCGCGATGCCGAGCCTGCCCGAGATCGTCGGTACCAACGCCGCGGTGGCCGCTTCGGCCAACCCGCCCGGTGTCGTGTCCGGCGCCTTCGAGGTGGCCGAAGTCGCGCGCCACGCCATGGACATCCGCGCCGCGCTGGTGATGGAGACCTACGAGGCCGCCACGTCGGCCACCGTCGCCGTGCCCAGCGAGTTCACCATGCCGCCCGCCATCGCCAGCGGTGCGGGCTCCGCCTCGCAGGGCGACTTCGGTGGCGGCGATCCGCTGCAGACCGCGGTCGCCGCGGCGCAGGCCTTCGTCTCCAACCCCGGTGTGGTCAGCGCGGCCACCCAGGCGGCCAACACCGCGGGTGGCGTGCTCACCAGCGGCGTCAGCACGGTCGGCAACATCGGCGCTTCCGCGATCTCGGCGGCCACGGCCACCGTGCCCGCGGGCACCGCCGCCGCGCCCGTCATGGCGGGTGTCGGGGCTGCCGGTGCCGCGGTGGGTGGCATGGCCACCACCTCGGCCGGTCTCGGTGGCGTCAGCGCGGGATCGCTGAAGCTGCCCGAGGGCTGGGGTGCGCCCGCCGCGAACGCGTCAGCGAGCGCGCCGGTCTCGGAATCGGTCGTCAACCGGGTGGAGAGCGCACCCGTGCGCAACACCAACAGCGGCGCCAACCCGCTGATGGGCAACCGGCAGAAGGGCGAGGAAGACGACGAGCACGATGGCATCGACTACGTGCGTTCCGACGAGTTCACCGACGGTCGCTACGCGGCCGAAGGTGTGATCGGCGCCGACCTCGCCGGAACGGCCAAGTGACGGTTCTCGGCACGGGCAGCGGAGGTTCGCTGCTCGGCGCCGTCGTGCTCTCGCTCGACGACATGCAGTTCCTCCTGGAGAAACTGGAATTCGACGAGATGCCCGTGGTACTCGACGCCATGGGCCGCTATGACAACGTCACCGCGCACGACGCCGCCATGAACGTGGCGCAGGCCGCCCTGGCCGAACGCGAGCTGCTGTTCGGCCAGGAGGTGGCACCCGAGCTGGCCGAACGGCTCCGGGTGCTCTACCGGCCGCAGTGGATCATCGCGCTGCGGTGGGTGGTGGCCGGCCAGGTCAACCGATTCTGTCTGGCGCAGGGCGACGACCGCGCGGTCGTCGCCCTGCGCGGGCCGGAGTCCTACGTCATCGACGACGCCGGTCTCGATCTGCCCGGCGCGGTGCTGCAGGCGCTCGGGCCGGTCGAAGCGCTCGAGCTGTACGGGATGAACGCTCCCACCGAACAATTGGCGCCGATCTTCGGCGACACCGGTGACGCGGCCGCCACCACGAAGCGCCTGACAAAGGTGGGCAACCCGGCCACCGACGCGCAGGCACTGGCCTCGGCGCTGGTGGAGATCCACTCCTACGCCGAGATCGTCGGCGTGGCCTACGGCGACGGCACCCGCGATATCCAGGACAACCACATCGCCGTATTCAACACGCGCGCAGGCAGGTTCATCATCACCGCCAGCGTCGCCGACGACGGCGTGAAATGGTCGTCCATCGCCAGCGGCACCAACGCCCGCCTACGCACCGCGGTAGCCGACCTCATCGAGTCCCTACCGATCCGCACCGAATTCCCTACCGCGGCAGCCACTAACCCGGCGTAAGCCCCCCCGAACCGCACCCAAACACCAAACGCCCCCACAACTCAACCGCGAACCGGAGGCGCAGCCGGAGCGTTCAGCCCATGGGGTCGTCGGCCGAGGGGTCGGCTTTGATGGTGAACGGTGGGGTGAATTTGCCCCAGCGTAGGCATTCCCAGCCGCCGTCTTCGGTGGGGAGCAGTTCGATGGTCTCGGTGTTGTCGAGGTGGTTGTTCGTCGTGAACGGCGGCGCCACCCCGGCCAGCGCCTTGCCGATCAGGCGCATGGCGGCGCCGTGGTTCACCACCACGACGTCGGCGTCGGCGTCGGGGGTCAGGAATTCCTCGCGCAGGCCGCCGAGGACGGGCAGGATGCGGGCCAGCACTTCGTGGCCGGATTCGCCGCCGGGGGCTCTGACGTCGAGTTCGCCGAGGTGCCAGCCGCGATAGATCTGCTGGAAGAGTTCGTGTGCTTCCCGGTCGGAGCGGCCGTGCAGATCTCCCACCTGCACCTCGTACAGGCCGTCGAGGACGTGGGCCGGTGTGCCGGTGGCTTCTTCGATGTGGCTCGCGGTCTGGCGGGCGCGCAGCGCGTCCGACGACACCAGCACCTGGGGCGCGCGCGCCAGGCCCGCGCCGAACGCTTTCGCTTGCGCCACACCACGTTCGGTGAGCGGCAGGCCGGGCACGGCGGTATCGAGGATCTTCGCGACATTGCCCTCGGTCTCGCCGTGGCGCACCAGAATCAGTTTCGCGCGGGTAGTCATAGGTCCGCGACCCCCTTTCGCAATTGCGTCAACCATTCTGCCGCCGGTTCGTCCGACGGCGGTGGCGTGCCGACTGCCGCTGTCGCGGGCCATGACCCGAGGAAGCGGACATGGGCCGTGCGGTGCAGGGCCTTCAGGGTTTCCGCTACCGCCGGGTCGTCGAGGTGTCCGACACAGTCGAGATAGAACCGGTAGGTGCCCATGCCGGTGCGGGTCGGCCGCGATTCGATGCGCGTGAGATCGACCCCACGCGTGGCGAATTCGGCGAACGCGCGCATCAGCGAACCGGGCTCGTTGGGCAGTTCCAGCACGACGGAGGTCCGGTCGGCGCCGGTGGCGGCGGGTGCGATGCCCGGCTGGGTGACCAGGACGAAGCGGGTGATGGCCTGGTCGTGGTCGGCCACGCCCGCGGCCAGGGTCGCCAGGCCGAGTCGTTCGCCTGCCAGCGCGGTCGAGATCGCGGCATCGGCGGTGCCTGCGACCACGTCTTCGGCGGCCGCCGCGTTGGACGCCGAGGTGAACGGGCGCGCCGCCGGCATGTTCCGGGCCACCCACTCCCTGACCTGCGCCGCCGCCACGGGATAGGCGGCGAGTGAGCGCACATCGGCGAGCGAGGTGCCGGGTCGCGCCAGGATCGTGAAGGTGACCTCCAGCTCGGTTTCGGCCATGATCTGCAAGCGCGGTCCGATGGCGAGGGAGTCCAGGGTCGCCGGGATCGAGCCCTCGACCGAACTCTCGATCGGCACCACCGCGCCGTCGACCTCCCCGGTCCGGATCAGGTCGAGCGCCGCCCCCTGACTGGGCGCGGCAATCCGCTCGACCGGCCCGTCGAAGGCCCCCGAGGTCTCGAACTTCGCCAGCGCCATCTCGGTGAAGGTCCCGGACGGCCCGAAATACGCAATACGCGGCACACTGCAACTTTAGCGGCTGGCGCTGGGTGGGTTTCGGACTCGACGGTCGGCATGTGGTGCGCTGGTTACCGCGTGGCGGCCGGGTGTTCGGTGAGGACACGTCGGGATCAGTGGTTCGGGGTAGTTGTACAGGGCTGTGTTTTTGGAGCGCTGGCGCGCTCGAGCGGGGCCCTGGCGGCCCCGATCTTCCCTCCCTACGGGTACTCCTTCGTCGCACCCTTCGGTCAGTCCAGATCGGGGCGGGCCCCTTTGGGTACAGACACATCAGGGGTTACCCGGCCCAGGTTGTGTACTTCGGTGGGCTCATCGGGTTGCCCGGCTCGGGGGTTAGTGGTCCAGTGCTCGCAGCGCCTCGGTGATTGCCTGTTCGTTGGGGGTTTCGATGGACAGGAGGACGGTGCGGGTGGCCTCGATGGCGGCGGGCTTCAGTGATTTCAGGAAGGTCAGGTCGGGGGTGGTGAGGGCGGTGGGGATGTCTTCGCCGCAGAGGGCCGCTACGGTGCCGGCGACCACGGCGAGCGCGCGGGGGCCGCTGGTGGTGCGGGCGACGAAGCCGTGGTCGGCGTGGGCGATGCCGGCCAGGAAGGCGGTGAGGTCGGGGTCGGGGATGTCGACGTCGACGGGGGTGGGGGAACTGCCGTCGGGGCGGACCAGGTCGGCCACGAGGCTGCGGCGAGCGGGGGCCGACAGGTTCAGCAAGACGGGTTCGGCGGGGGCGGGATGGTCGTCGCCGTGGTCGTCGTGCGTCATCGGTCCACCGTATCGGGTCGATTCATCGGGGTGTCCTCTTGCGCGGCGGGCGTTTGTAACTTAGCTTAGGTTTACCTAATCAAACGTTCGCGGAGGTTGTCATGTCGAGCCCCACAACGATCCTCGCGCCGACCACCGCCGAGCGGGTGCGCAGTGCGTGCGCTCATGCCGAGACTGCGGTGCTCGCGCTTCCCGGGATCGACCCGGTCCCCACCACGCTGCACCACCTGCGCCGTTGCGGCGACGCGGTGATCGCGGTGCCCGGGTCCTCACTCGCGGCCGCGCTGGCCGCCACGGCCAACGAGACCTCGGCGGTTCTCGAACTCACCGATCACGCGCCCCTGCCGCTGCGTGAGCCGGTCAGGGCGCTGGTGTGGTTGCGCGGTTGGGTGCGCCAGGTCCCGGAGCAGGCACAGCGCGCGCTCGCCGTCGAAATCGCCAAGGAGTACCCGCATCCGGGACTGCTCGATGTCGGGCACGGCGTCACGCTGCTGCGGATCGTGGTGAACTCGGCGGTGCTGGCCGACACCGCGGGCGCCGAATCCGTCGACCACGCCGACCTGCGCGCCGCCACGGCCGACCCGTTCTGCGAGCTGGAAAGCGCCTGGCTGCAACACATGTCCGAGGATCACGCCGACGTGGTCGCCCAGCTGGCCCGGCACCTGCCGACCCGGTTGCGGGGCGGGCTGGTGCATCCGCTCGCCATCGACCGCTACGGGCTCACGCTGCGGGTCGAGAGCAACGACGGCGACCACGATGTCCGGCTGCCCTTCCCCACCCCGGCCGACGACATCGAATCGCTGAGCCGCGCGGTCCGGGTACTGGCAGGCTGCCCGTTTCTGAACGGCCTGCGCCGCATCTGATCTGGGTTCTTGGAGCGCTGGCGCGCTCGAGCGGGGCCCCGGGGTGCCCCCTTTGGGTAGAGACACATCAGGATCACCCGGCTCAGGCGGTGGGGGGAATGTTCCGCTCTGCGGCTCGGGGTGGGGGCGTCTCACTTCGGGTTGCCGGGCACGGCGGGAACCGGCTGCGACGTGTTCGCTGCTTACACTGCGCGGCATGCGTGTCGATTCTCCCCAGGCCCCGCTGAGCGAGCGCGACAGGTTCGGGCTGCGAGTCGAGATCGCGATCGTGCTGCTCGTGACCTTCGGGTTGAGTGGGATCAGCGCCGGTCTGTCCCTGCTCGATTCGGCGTTGTCGCCGGGTGGGGTCGGTGGGCGGACGGTGGCGTTGAACGCGTCGCGGTCGAACAACTCGTTGCTCGATCTGCTGTTCCAGCTCGTCGGGGTGACCCGGCTGTTGGCGTGGGCCGCGCTGGGTCTGTATCTGTTGTGGCGCAGCGGGATCGGGCCGACATTGATCGGGCTGGCGCGGATTCGGCGCGGGGATGTCGTGGCGGGTCTGGTGCTGGCCGCGGTGATCGGGGTGCCGGGGCTCGCGCTGTATCTGATCGCGCACGCGATGGGGGTGAGCGTCACCATCGTGCCGAGTTCACTGTCGGAGCACTGGTGGCGGCTGCCGGTGCTGGTCCTGTCGGCGTGTGCGAATTCCGTCGCCGAGGAAGTGCTGGTGGTGGGCTATCTGATCACCCGGCTGCGCAGGCTCGGCTGGTCGGAGAACTCGTCGCTGGCCGCGTCGGCGCTGTTGCGCGGCAGCTATCACCTGTACCAGGGGATCGGCGGCGGCCTCGGCAATATCGTGATGGGGCTGATCTTCGGCCGCTACTGGCAGCGAACCAATCGCTTGTGGCCGCTGATTCTGGCCCACGCGACGATCGACGCTGTCGCCTATCTCGGCTACAACGTGCTGCGCGGACGCGTCGGCTGGCTGCCGTGAGACGCGCGTCCGTTCACTGATGTGGACGGCGTGTCGCGGCGAGTTTCACCACATCACCGCGTTTCGCGCTAACAGTGGCCCGCCAGCGGGGTATCCCAGTAGTAACCGAGCGCGCAGAACCGGCTTGCGCTCTCCCCGATCAGTAGAGTTTGACGGTGATGAACGGCGACGATCCCCGCGAGGACCCCCGTAGACGCCGGGTGCCGCCGGCGTCCGGCCGCCAAGGCGGTCCCGCGATGCCCCCACCAGGTCGTCCCGTGCCGCCGGGCCGCGCGATGCCGCCCGATCCGCGCTACGGCCGCCCACCAGGCAACGATCGCCGCCCGAATCCCGAGGACGGGCCGACGGTGCGCTACAACCCGGCGCCGCCCCGGCGCGGCGCCTCGCACGTAGAACCCACCCAGGTGCTGCACCGCGGCAACTCCGGCGACCAACCGCTGGCCTATTCGCAGATGCCGTACGAGCGCGAGAAGCCGCGTCAGCCACCCCCGCCGCCGCCACGTCGCGAGCAGGTCAGGCACGCGCCGACCCAGCGGCCGGTTCCCCATCACGACGCGCTGCCGCCCCGCCGCAACCCCCCGCCGGTCGTCGGGGGCAGGCAGCCGCAGCCCCCGCGGCGCAGGCGCAAACGGCATCCGTTCCGGTGGTTCACGGTGATCGTCGTGCTGTTGATCGCCGGCCTCATCGCCGCGGTCGTGAACCTGGACAACTCGCTGACCCGCATCACCGCGCTGCCCTCCTACAGCGACCGCGTGAGCAATACCCCGGGCACCAACTGGCTGCTCGTCGGCTCCGATGGCCGCGGTGACCTCTCGACCGAGCAGGAACAGGAACTCGCGACCGGCGGCGACACCGGGCCCGAACGCACCGACACGATCATGATGGTGCACATCGCGTCCTCCGGCCCGACCACGATGGTGAGCCTCCCGCGCGACTCCTACGTGAACATCCCCGGCCACGGCAAGGACAAGCTGAACGCGTCGTTCGCGCTCGGCGGCGCTCCGCTGCTGGTCCAGACGGTGGAGGAAGCCACGGGAGTGCGAATCGACCACTACGCGCAGATCGGTTTCGGTGGTTTCGCGAGCGTGGTCGACGCGATCGGCGGGATCGAGATGTGCCTGGACGAGCCGATCGTCGACCCGCTGGCCGGGCTCGACCTGGCCGCGGGTTGCCAGACACTGTCCGGCCCGCAGGCCCTCGGATTCGTGCGCACCCGCGCGACCCCGACCGCCGATGTCGACCGGATGAACCGCCAGCGGATGTTCATGGCGGCGCTGTTGAAGAAGGCGACGGGCACGGGCACCCTCGCCAATCCGTTCGCTCTGTGGCCCATGGCAACCGGGGTCGCGGGGTCGCTCAAAGTCGACGACGGTGACCACATCTGGAACCTGGCCGCGCTCGGCTGGGCGATGCGCGGCGACACCGTGACCACCAGCGTCCCGATCGGCGGATTCGACGACACCGACGTGGGCAATGTGTTGCTCTGGGACAAGTCGAGGGCCTCTGGTTTCTTCGAGGCGCTCGCGACCGATCAGCAGATTCCGGAGGAGCTGCTCACGCGGTAACGTCGAGGTATGCCCGAAAACCTGTCGTTCACCGAACTCCTCCGTGACCAGGTCAGAGCCGGTCTGACCGCGGCGCATCAGTATCTGGCCGCCGCCGTCTATTTCGACGCGCAGGATTTACCCGAGCTGGCCGGGCAGACCTACGCGCGTTCGACGTCGAATCATGGGCACGCGATGCGCATGGTGCAGTACCTGCTCGACCGCGATGTGCCGATCGCGATCGGCGGGCTCGACGAGGTCCGCTCGGAATTCGATTCCCCGCGCGCCGCGATAGCCTTTCTGCTCGACCGCGAACGGGTCACCACCGCGCAGGTCAGCGCTCTCGCCGCGGCCGCGCGGGAGAGCAATGATTTCCTCGGTGAACAATTCATGCAGTGGTTCCTGGGCGAGCAGGTCGACGATGTCGCCGCGATGACCACGCTGTTGACCGTGCTCGACCGGCAGGACAACCTGTTCGACGTCGAGGAATTCATCCGCCGTGAACTCAGCGGGGCGGTGCGAATCGATACCACCGCGCCCCGAATGGCAGGCGCGACTTAGGCATACCGTCGGAGGGTGCGCAGCTGAGGAATGGCTGCGCATCGCCGTTTATTAGGAAATACTTGGTTAGGGAATACTGTCCTCAATAAGGCTGCACTTGGATGACAACCCCCTATGACCAGCATTAATGTGGCGGCCATGTCGATTCATCCGGAAGCCCCGCGAAGCAAGTTCCACACTCTGCTCCAAGACCAAATCCGGCATGAGTTCAATGCCGAGCACCAGTACATCGCGATCGCGGTGTGGTTCGACAACCACGACCTGCCGCAGCTGGCCAAGCGTTTCTACGCCCAGTCGGTGGAGGAACGAAATCACGCGATGATGATCGTGCAGTACTTCGTCGACCGCGACATCTCCGTAGATATCTCGGGCATCGACGCGGCGAAGTCGAAGTTCGAGTCCGCCCGCGAGCCGATCGAACTGGCGTTGACCCAGGAGAAGACGGTCACCGATCAGATCGTCCAACTGGCCAGCACCGCCCGCGAAGAGGGCGATTACCTCGGCGAGCAGTTCATGCAGTGGTTCCTGAAGGAACAGGTCGAAGAAGTGGCGCACATGACGACGCTGCTCAATATCGCCGATCGCGCCGGGTCGAACCTGTTCGACCTGGAGGAGTTCATGTGGCGCGAGCTGAGCACCCCGAAGGACGCGTCCGGCGCTCCGTCGGTCGCCGGCGGCAGCGTCTAGCTCGAACGCAGAAGGATTCGGCTCGCGGGCAGCGAGCCGAATCCTTTGTGCGCGTTACCAGCCTGAGCCGGAGCCGCCCGAGCCGGTGTTGGCCAGCACGGTGCCGATCAGGATCTGGGCGAGACCGGCGATAGATCCGAGAAATTCCACGATGCCTCTTACTTTCCTTGTCACCGATTGTCCGGTTCAGTCGTGAACCTAGCCGACCAAATCTGTGAAAGAGGCATGTTTCATTAAGTTCAGCGCAGGGTGACCTGACGCGAACGCAGACCGTCGCGCGAACGACGTTCTTCGCTGGTCATCGGCGCTTCCGAGGCCAGCGCCTCGGCCAGGCGAGCACCGAATTCACGTGCCGGAGCCTCCCATTCGGCCGGGTGCCGCTCGGGATCGAGGTCGAACACCGGCACCAGCAGACCGTGTGTGCGGAACGAACCGGCGAAGCGCGAACCCTCACCCAGGTGCAGGCCACCGGTGGCGTGCACGCGAGCCAGCGCCAGCATCAGCGCGTCCTCGTCTTCGGGACGCACCCAGCGCACATGCGCCTTCTCGCCCGCGTCGACCCACCAGGCCGCGCCGACGGAATCCGGGCCGAGGTCCAGCCGCGCCGACGGCATGATGGCCTGCTTGGCCTGCTCGATCGTCGCCGCCACCTGCGGATCCGGGGTGACGCCCTCGGGCACCCACCAGTCGAAGTCCTGGTGCACGGTGAGCTCGAGATCGGCGCCGGGATCGATGACATCGGCCAGGCGCGGACCGCCGTCGGCGGCGTCGGCGGAGTTCAGCGACTCACCGGGCTCGGCCGACTGGGTCCACAGGATCGCCGCGGCGATATCGGCCGACGGGTCCTCGCCACGGAACTGCATCTGCGTGCCGACGAAGCCGACCGGCTCGTCACCGGCGCGCACCAGCGCGGCCACCGCGCCGGGCAGCACCGTCGCCAGGGTGACCTCACGCTGCGCGGCCACACCGGGCGCGAGCTTCAAGGTCGCGGTCGCCGACGGCACGAACTCCCGCAGCGCCACCAGATCACATTCGGCGGCAAGACCCTCGAACGGCCGTGTCACGGCCGCGGATGCCTGCTCCTGCGCCGCACGCCGCTGCGCGAGACGCTGAGCCCGATTACTGTCGGGCTTCGGACTGTTCCGCTTGCTTTTACCCACGCGTGGAGTTTATGGCCGGGCAGCGTGTTCACTCACCGCGACCCCTGCGCGGACACGAGCGGGGCGGTCAGACTCCGGCCAGCAGGGCTTTCGTGCGCCCCGGGTGGTTGGTGGCGACCCAGCTGACGCCCAGGTCGGCGCACAACGTCACGTCCTCGGGATCGTCGACGGTCCAGCAGTAGGTGGCCCGGCCCGCCGCGGCGGCCTTGTCGACGAGTTCGGGATGCTCACGCAGGGTTTTCACCGACGGCCCCACCGCGGTAGCGCCGACCGTGGTGGCCGCGCCGCCGCCGAGAAACCGCGACGATTCGCCGAGCAGCACTGTCGGCAGCAGCGGGGCGGCGCGGCGGATCCGCCAGACCGCGGTCGCCGCGAACGACATCACCACCGCGCGGGAATGATCGGCCGAGGCGGGCGTGGCGATGCCGAAGCGCTGCAGTTCGGCGAGCACCTTGTTCTCCACCAGGGCGCCGTAGCGCACCGGGTGTTTGGTCTCGATGAACAGCTTCGTCGGGCGGGTGCGCCAGTCGAGGACGAGTCCGATCAGATCGCTGAGCGCGAGCACGCCCTGCGGCGTCTCGTCGGTGCCGAAGTTCATGTCGCGCAGTTCGTCCAGCGTCAGTTCGCTGACCAGGCCGGTGGCGTCGGCGGTGCGATCGACGGTGCGGTCGTGCACGCAGACCAGGTGTCCGTCGCGGGTGAGCCGGACGTCGCATTCCACACCGTCGGCCCCCTCCTGCAGGGCTAGCTCGTACGCGGCGAGGGTGTGCTCGGGTCGTGCCGCCGACGCGCCACGATGCGCCACCACGAAGGGTGGGCGATTGTTCTGGCTCACTTGGCCACGACCTCCTCCTGCGTATTCTCGCCTGCCCGGACCGAATCCGCGCGTTCGAGCTCATCGTGCCCGGCGTCCTCGCGCACCGCGACAGCGCCCGGCTCGACGGGCGCGATGACGACCTGCGCGGGGTCGGCCGCCATCACCCAGCGATGCGCGGACCGGATGCCGCCGCGCAGGTCGCGACCTTCCAGCGTGCGCACCATCCACAGCGTGAGCACCGCGAACCCGGCCGCGCACAGGTTGGTGAAGCCGGTGAACGAGACACCGTCGGCCTCGGCCTGCAAGGTCGACGCGTCGCGCCACAGCGTCGCCGCGATCAACAACAGCCCGCTGACCACCCAGGCGGCCCACCAGATCCGCACGGCCCGCCACGAGCGCGGATCGGGGTCGGCGCCGAGGAGTTCGGTGAGGAACACGCCCGGCCAGACCAGATTGACGCCCGGCACCAGGCATCCCGCGATCAGTGACCAGCGCTTGCGCGGGTCACGCTTGCCGTAGGCGGTGAACACGATCGTGCGCGCCTCGATCAGCCAGGCGACCAGCGATACCGCGGTCACCAGCGCGTAGATCGGCGCGATGACGCCGAACACCAGCACCGTCGCGTCGGAGATCGACAGCAGCCAGCCGGGGATGAGCCTGGCGCGGTTCTGCAACAGGATCAGGTAGCGGCCGTACTCGGCCAGCCCGGCGAGCAGGAAGACGATCGTGGTGCCGATCAGCAGCCGGTCGCGATGGGCGGCGATGCCGCGCAGTGGGCGTTCCGGTGTCGAGACCGGTGACGGAGGCGGGTCGAGCAGGCCCCAGCGCGGGGTCTGGACGTAGCGCGGGGTCGGCCCGAGCGGGGCCGAGGTGGTGGCGCCCGCCTTCCGGGTGCGGTGATCGGGTCGGCGCGCGACCCAGCGGTAGTTGCGCTGGGTGGCGGGCGCGTCGACCTTGCCGGGCGAGAGCAGCACCCCTCGGCAGCGCGGGCACCAGTGCATCGGCGCGCCCTGCACGGCCCACCGCGCACCACAGCGTGCACATGGTTGCACCACCGAACTCACCCGCGCACCCCGCTTCCGGACTAGTAGATCTTGGCTTCGTGGTCGCCGTCGGCGACCACCGGGCGGCCGGTCTGCTGCCAGGCCACCATGCCCCCCGCGACGTTGACCGCCTCGTACCCGATGTGGGCGAGATACCGGACGACCTCGATGGACCGGCCGCCCTGTCGGCACACGACGTAGAGCTCGGCGTCGATATCGAGCTCGTCGAGGCGGGCGGGCACGTCGACCATCGGGATGTGGATCGCGCCCGGCGCGTGCCCGAGGTTCCATTCGTCGGGTTCGCGCACGTCGAGCAGCTGCGCGCCCGGCGCCGGGTCCGCGCGGTCGAACGCGGCGGGTACCGCACCCACCGGCACGGTGGGGACATCGGAGCTCGTCACGCCTCGATCCTGCCATGCCAGGCGCGTTGCCGGGCGCGCCTGGGCGAGGACGAGGTGTTGCGGGGGCCTCAGCTATCGGTCAGCACACGATCAACGGGAACCGGCTGCCGACGACGTCGACAGCCGGGTGTAACCAGCCGGGAACGACCGATCCGGGACTCCCCTCCATGTCATCCCGGAGCGGTCGTTCGCCGCTGACGTCGGGATTCGTGGAGTGTGTTCTGTCCCGACATCTACTTGGACGCAAGCGGGGCCGATTCGGTTCCATAAAAACGAGAACACTAGAGAAAATCTTAAATCCTGGGATCTGGGCGGCCAGATCGGTAGCCTGGGCGCATGAACGTGAGCAGGGGGCTACTCGACAGTTTCGACATCAACGGCTTGAATACCGCTTTGTCCGAATCCACGTGTCTAGGGGTAGAAGTGGATGCCGCGGCGGGCCGGCTGCAACTCGCTCTGGAGGTGCTGACGCTACCCACGGATGGACCCGCGCCGATCGACGCGAAAGTTCTGCTCACCTTCACCGGAGTCACCCGCGTCGCGGCCTCCCTGCGCATCCAGCGCTGGGACGATGTCGACGCCCGTGTGCTTCCCCTGAGCCTCGACCAGCTCGACGAGGCCATCGAGAGCTTCGGCGGCGGCGGGCTGCACGGCTGGGAGTTCATCGACCTCGACGACAGCGGCTGGACACTGTGGAGCGAGTTGCTCAGCTTCGACACAGTGCTCGATCAGCGCATCGCCGCGCACGTCATCGAGTTCTCCCAGGAAGAAGGCATCGACCCGCGCGAACTCGACGTCCGCGTGTGGTTCGACAAGATCTCCGTCACCGACACCACGGGGCGCGAGATTCCGATGAACGAGTTCATCGACGGTGGTCGGCGCTGGTGGGACGCGCACGCCACCGGCGACGCCAGGACCACCACCAAACCCGACATCGCACCGCCGCTGTAGTTTTGGAGCGCTGGCGCGCTCGAGCGGGGCCCGTCGGGCCCCTGATCTTCCCTCCCTCCGGGTACTCCTTCGTCGCACCCTCCGCTCGGTCCAGATCAGGGCGAGCCCCTTCAGAAAACATTCAGGCTGAGGGAATCGGGGGCACAATTCGCGGGTTGCACGGGGCGGGTGTACGAATGATGGTTGGTGTTGTCGTCCGAACTGGGCGCACACAGCCCGACACACGGAAAGGGACATCGTGGCCGTCTACACGCTGCCGGAACTGGATTACGACTTCGGCGCACTGGAGCCTCACATCTCCGGTGAGATCAACGAGATCCACTACACCAAGCACCACGCCGCCTACGTCGCAGGCGCGAACAAGGCACTCGAGCAGCTCGAGGAAGCCCGTGAGTCCGGCGACCTGGCTGCCATCCTGCTGCTGGAGAAGAACCTGGCCTTCCACCTCGGTGGCCACTACAACCACTCCGTCTGGTGGAAGAACCTCTCCCCCAACGGCGGCGACCAGCCGGACGGCGACCTGGCCGCGGCCATCGCCGACCAGTTCGGTTCGTTCGACAAGTTCCGCGCGCAGTTCACCGCTGCCGCCAACGGTCTGCAGGGCTCCGGCTGGGCCGTCCTGGGTTACGACACCCTCGGCCAGAAGCTGCTGACCTTCCAGCTGTACGACCAGCAGGCCAACGTGCCCACCGGCATCATCCCGCTGCTGCAGGTGGACATGTGGGAGCACGCCTTCTACCTGCAGTACAAGAACGTCAAGGCCGACTACGTGACGGCGTTCTGGAACGTCGTCAACTGGGCTGACGTGCAGGACCGCTTCGCCCGGGCCGTCGGCCAGGGCAAGGGCCTGATCTTCGGCTAGTCCGCCTCTCCGCGTATTTTGCCGGTCGTAGGTAGCTCCTCGGGTTCTTGACCGGACTCGCGGTCGTGTGCCCCAGGCTTCTGGGCGTGCCCGACGAGTTACCCATGTTCTTGCGAAATCAGGCGTTACGCGAAAGACCTTCCGGTCATTGACTGGGAGGTCTTTTGCGTGGATTGCCCGATCTGGCACTCATTGGTACTTGTGTGCCAGACGGGTTTGGGGTTATTCCTGTCATACGGGCACAGTCGCCCCCGGTAGTCGGGAGGCCATCATGAATACACAGGGTCCGATCGGGATCACGCCGTTTCAGGCGCGTGGACGATTGAGCGGGTTCGTGGTGTCGGGGCGGTGGCCGGATACCACCAAGGAATGGGCGCAGGTGCTGGTGCTGGCCGTCCGGGTGGCGTCGATGCCCGGCTTGCTGGTGACCAGCACGGTGTTCGGGGTGCGCGAGGAGCTACCCGACGACCCGGAACCGGGCACGGTGGGCCTGGTGATGGCGGAGGGACCGATACTCGGGGACCAGGCGATCGAACCCGGCCGGTTCGCCGCGCACACCCCGCCCGCGCTGCTGATGCTGCATCCGCCGTCGGAGACCCGGCCATCGCTGCCCGAATGCGCGGGCGCGGCCTCGGGCTGCGTGCTGCTGCCCGGCGTGCCGCACCTCGGTTTGGAGCATCGCGCGGCATGGGCCGAGGCCGAACTCGACGGCACGATCACCTCGCTGGTGAGCCGGGTCGGGATGGATCTGATCAGCGATCCCGATACCGCGGTGCTGGCAATGCTGCTGGCGGCCTGAATCTTTCGCCCGCGACGGGCGGGCGAATGTCTGGCAACGGGTCTGCATGCCACCGAAATCAGGGAAACCGAACTATCACCGCCGCACACCCAAACTTATTGCGCCCATTGAGATTTGGATTACCAGGACTTGGCATACCAGGAGCAACCGGGCTAGAGTGGTGGACAGCGAAGGGGAGTAGCCCGCAATCGCTCAGTCGACATACTGATCGCCGCCGAATTCGGCGCGGTCCGGCTGAGTGAACCGGTGACCACCGGTGGGCGAGACCTTCGGCCACGAACCGATCCGTCGACCGGTGTGGCTGAAGGCGCACCCGTCTCTCAGCCGCAGGCCGGAGTATTTTCCTGGGAGCTGACTTCATGATCGCCACGATCCTGCTGAGCTTCGGCGTGCTGTTCCTCGCCGAACTCGGCGACAAATCGCAACTCATGGCGCTGACCTTCTCGCTGCGCTACCGCTGGTGGGTGGTGCTGGCAGGCATCAGCGTCGCCAGTGTGGCCGTGAATCTCATCGCCGCGGGCGTCGGCCACTTCCTCGGCACCGCCCTCCCCGCGAACGCCATCGCCGTCGTCACCGCGCTCACCCTGCTGGTGGTCGGCCTGTGGACCTTGCGCGATGCGCTGAGCGGCGACAACGACTCCGAAGAAGCTCCGGAGCCGCCGAGCGCCCGCAACGCCTTCCTGGTGGTCATCTCCGCCTTCACCCTCGCCGAACTCGGCGACCGCACCATGTTCGCCGCCGCCGCTCTCGCCTCCAACAACAACTGGCTGGCCGTCTGGATCGGCTCGGTCGCCGGCATGGTCGCCGCGGGCGGACTGGCGATCCTGGTCGGCAAGTTCGCGGGTAAGCACCTCCCCGAACGCGGTATCGCCATCGCCTCGGGCCTGCTGTTCCTGTTCTTCGCGGGCAAAACCGTCCTCGACGCGTTCGTGCCCGCGCTCAGCGGTTGGGGTTCGGCGGGCGTCGCGTTGATCGCCCCCGCGCTGCTCGGCCTCGGCGTCCTGGTGTGGCGCAGGCGCGGGCTGTCCGCGACGCGGGCGAGCGAGCTCGCCGAGTCCGAACCCTCGATCCGGAGCTAGGCGAAGGCGTTGCCGTAGAGGGTGCCGGAGCGGCGGGCCAGGGCGATCAGCTGGTCTTTGATGGCGCGCAGGCTTTCCGGATCGTCGGCGGCGATGCGGCCGGTGACCATGGCGCCGATCGCGGCGGCCAGGGTCGCGCAGGCGAATCGCTGGTCTTCGGATTCGGCGCCGAGCATGGTGGAGACCACCTCGACGAATCGATGCTGCAGGGCCATCCGCGCCTCGATGGCCGACGGGCCGACCGCGTAGACCTCCACGAGGAACAGTCGCGCCGAGGCCGGGTCGTCGATCATGTGCTCGAAGTAGGCGGTGAGGATGCGGTCCATTCTGGTGAGTGCGTCGGTGCCTGCGCAGTCGGCGATCACCGTCTGGAGCTTCTCGGCCAGCGCGCTCGACACCCGGTCGAAGGCCGCGCTGAAGCAGTCCTCTTTCGACCGGAACAGCTCGTAGAACGTTTCCCGTGAAACCCCGGCGCGCTTGAGTACCGCCGCGACCGGCGTGCCCACATAGCCGCCCACGGTCATCGCCTCCCCCATCGCGACGAGAATGCGCTCACGCTGAGAGGCGATGACTTCTTCGCGCGACAGGTGGTGGCGGCCACGCGGAAGTTGTTGGCGCAGGGTCGAATCGCTCATGGTTGCCGTTCCATTCTGCGGGGCCGGGCCGGCTGTTCGGTGGTGAAGGGGACGTCCTCGGTGCGGGCGATGTCGATGGCGCGGGCCAGGCGATCGCCCTGCACGCGCTGCACCACCAGTTGGGCCAGCGGCCGGAACGGCCGGACCAACGCTACCCACCAGGGGGAGACAACGGTCTTGCGTCGCCGGGCGATGGCTCGTTCCAGCGCTTCCACCGCGGGTCCGACGGGTGAGCTCCCGGTGAGGCTGGTCTCCCCCAGCACCGTGTGCGCGGCGGCCGTTCCGAAGCCACGCACCGTCATGTCGGTGTCGATTCCGGCGAAATAGCTGACCCCCACCTTGGCCCCGGTCGACCGCAGTTCCGCGCGCAGCGTGGCGCCGAGCGAGGCGACCGCCGCCGCCGAGGCGCTGTAGGCCCCGCCGAGCGGCAACTGCACGGCGGTGGATATCGACGACATCATCAGCACATACCCGCCCGGATGCGAAAGATGCGCACCCGCCGCCGACACCGTGTAGGCGACCCCGAGCACGTTCACCGCGAGGGTTTCCTCCAGCACCGACGGATCCCCGCCGATCATCGCCATCTGCTTGGCGACGCCCGCGTTGGCCACCAGCACATCGAGCCCGCCGAGTTCGGCGACCAGCACCTCGACCACCCGCTCGACCTGCCCCCGATCGGCCACATCGCAATACCGCCACGGCACATCGCCGCACTCCGCGGCCACTTCCGCGAGCAGTTCCGGCTCCAGCCCGAGCAAGGCGACGTGGGCCCCGTGCGCGGCCAGCCTGCGAGCGAGCGCGGCACCGATCCCACGAGCGGCCCCGGTGATCAGGACCTTGCGTCCGGCCACCGAAGGACCGGCGAACGATCTCATGACGGCACGCTACCACCGGCAAACACCCGTGTTCACGACGATTTCCCCAGCACTACGGATGCGTGTTCCAGACCACACCCGATCCACGCTAGGGTGCCACTATTGGCAAGCGGCACAATAAGCCGCCATTCAATACAGGAGGATTTGTCGTGGAGATTTCGGGTTCCGCTGCCATCGTGACGGGAGGCGCGTCCGGCCTCGGCGCCGCCACCGCCAAGCGCCTGGCCGACGCGGGCGCCACTGTGTTCGGGCTTGATGTTCCCGCGTCCATCGAGCGCGCGGGCGACAACGTCCCCGCCGGCGTCACCTTGATCGCGGCTGACGTGACCAGCGGTGACGAGGTCGCCGCCGCGATCGCCCAGATCACCGAGGGCCCGGCGCCGCTGCGCATCGTGGTGAACTGTGCCGGTGTCGGCTGGGCGGGTCGCATCCTGTCCAAGAACGGCCCGCACGACCTGGAGCTGTTCCGCACCGTCATCACCGTGAACCTGCTCGGCACGTTCAACGTGATGCGCCTGGCCGCCGACGCCATCGCCAAGACCGAACCGGTCGACGAGTACGGCCAGCGCGGCGTGGTCATCAACACCGCCTCGGTCGCGGCCTTCGAGGGCCAGGTCGGTCAGATCGCCTACTCCGCGTCCAAGGGCGGCGTCCACGGCATGACCGTCCCCGCCGCGCGCGACCTCGCCCAGTTCGGCATCCGCGTCAACACCATCGCCCCCGGCATCATCGATACCCCGATGCTCGCCGGCGTGACCCCCGAGTACCGCGCGGGCCTCGAAGCCGGGGTCCCGTTCCCGTCGCGCCTCGGCCGCCCCGACGAGTACGCCCAGCTGGTGGAGTACATCGCGTCCCACGACTACCTCAACGGCGAGACCATCCGCATGGATGGCGCGCTGCGCATGGCCCCGCGCTAGTCACGCGGCATATCCACACGGCGCTCTGCCCACCCGGGCAGGGCGCCGTCGGCGTCTCAGGGCGCGGTGCCGATGCCGAAGAGGGCGGTGGTGCGCAGCGGGGTGTTCGGGCGGTAGGTGACCGTGAGGTGGGCGATGGCCGCTTCGCTGCGGCGCTGCCATTCCTGCTCGCCCACTTCGTCTCGCACGACGGCCAGCGGCGCGCTGCTGCGGGTCAGGGATTCCCACAGGGCGGTGGCGTCCGGGTAGCTCAGCTCGGCGGTGTGCTGCTCGATTTGCACGTCGAGCAGGCCCGCCGCGCGCATCTCCGCGCCGAACACTCTGGGATTCTCGAGGCTGCGCGAATCCGGTTGCGGGAGTGTGGCCGTGGGGTCCGCCGCGGTCAGCGCGCCGAACAGCGCTCGCATGAGGGAGGATTCGGCCGCGGGCGCCCAGGCCGCGACCACCGCGGTGCCGCCGGGGCGCAGGACACGGCGCAGTTCGGCGAAACCCGCGGGCCGGTCGGGGAAGAACATCAGGCCGAACAGGGAGAAGCCCGCGTCGAATCGGTTGTCCTCGTAGGGCAGGGCCTGTCCGTCACCGACCTGCGCGGTGACCGTGGGCTGGTCGGCGGCCGCCGCGACCAGCTGTTCGATCATCGACGGCGAGAGATCGATGGCGTGTACGCGGGCGCCGAGCTCGGCGGCGGCGATGCTCAGCAATCCGGTACCCGCCGCGATGTCGACGATCTCCGATTCCGAGCTGAGAGTGACATATTCGAGTGCGTGCGCGGCGAAGGGCGCGAGCACGGTCGCACCGGTCTCGGCGTATCCCTCGGCGACGAGGTCCCACGGGCGAACAACGGAGGACAACTGTTCTGACATAACAACATTCATACCGGGCGGGTGAAGGTGATCAGGGCCCGGCCGGGGCCGTTGTAGTCGGGGACGGGGCCGGCGACCGCGAAGCCGAGGCTGCGGTGGAAGTCGATCGAGGTGAAGTTGGCGGGCGAGGTGATCGCGGTGACGGTGGTGCGGTTGTCGGAGCGTGCGATGGTGAAGAACGCTTCGTAGAGGGTTCTGCCCAGGCCGGCTTTGCGGGCGTCGGGGCGAACGGCGACGAAGTGGATGTAGGCGGTGCGGGGGTCGGAGGGCGAGCCGAAACCCACCAGGAAACCGGAGATTCCGTTGCCGTCGGAGGCGATCAGGCTGGTGCGATGGAAGTGGTCGAGGAACATCCGGGGGAGGTTGTGGACGGCGGCTCTACCCCACCAATTGTCGACCACACCGATGATGCTGTCGTAGTCGCCGGGTCTCGCGCGACGAATTTCGTGCCCAACCATCACTCCATGGTGGACCTGATGTGACCGGTCAGCACCGGAATTGCTGGTGAACTGTTGCGCCTCCCCGCGACTTTCGCCGGTCGCGGGGAGGCGGGAAGGTCCGTTGTTCTCAGACCGTGCGGGTCAGGCGCTCGGTCAGCAACTGGGCGAAGCGGGCGGGATCTTTGAGTTCGCCGCCTTCGGCGAGAACCGCTGTGCCGTAGAGGAGCTCGGCGGTTTCGGCGAGTTCGGGAACCTTGCCTTCGTCCGCGTCGGACTTGCGGGCGTCGTAGGCGTCGCGCAGACCCGTCACCAGGGGGTGGGTCGGGTTGAGCTCGAGGATGCGCTTGGACTCCGGCAGCGCCTGACCCGAGGCCCGGTACATGCGCTCGAGCATGGGGGTGAAGTCGTAGACGTCACCGACCAGGCAGGCGGGTGAGGTGGTGAGGCGGTTGGTGAGGCGAACCTCCTTGGCGACCTCGGTCAGCGTGCCGCCCAGCCAGGTGAGCAGGTCGCCGAAGTCCTTGTCCTGCTGCTCGCGCAGGGCTTCGGTTTCCTTCTTCTCGTCCTCGGTCTCCAGGTCGACCTCGCCCTTGGCGATGGACTGGAAGGTCTTGCCCTGGAACTCCGGCACCGAACCGACCCACATCTCGTCGACCGGGTCGGTCAGGATCAGCACCTCGCGACCCTTGGCCGTGAAGGCTTCCAGGTGCGGCGAATTCTCCACCTGCGCACGGCTTTCGCCGGTCATGTAGAAGATCGAGTCCTGGCCGTCCTTCATCCGCTCCACATAGTGCGCGAGCGTGGTGAGCTCGGACTCCGAGGCGGTGGAGGCGAAAGACGAGACGGTGAGCAGGGTTTCGCGGTTGTCGGTATCGGAGAGCAAGCCCTCCTTGAGGACTCGGCCGAACTGCGCCCAGAACGTCTGGTACCTGGTCTGATCCTCGGCGCCCTGCAAGTCCTTGACTGTGGAGAGCACCTTCTTCACCAGGCGCTTGCGGATCATCTGGATCTGGCGGTCCTGCTGCAGGATCTCGCGCGAGACATTGAGCGAAAGGTCCTGGGCGTCGACGACGCCCTTGACGAAGCGCAGGTACTCCGGCATGAGTTCTTCGCAGTTGTCCATGATGAACACGCGACGCACGTAGAGCTGCACCCCGCGCTTGTGCTCACGGGTGAACAGGTCGAACGGCGCGATCGACGGAATGAACAGCAGCGCCTGGTATTCGAAGGTGCCCTCGGCCTTCATCGGGATGATCTCGAGCGGCTCGTCCCAGGCGTGGCTGACGTGGTGGTAGAACTCCTTGTACTCCTCGTCGCTCACCTCGCTGCGCGGCCGCGTCCACAACGCCTTCTGCGAGTTGAGGATCTGGTCCTCGACGATGGTCTTCTCGACCTTGTCCTCGCCCTCGCCCTCGGTCACCGTGCGCTCGACCTGCATGCGGATCGGCCAGGCGATGAAGTCGGAGTACTTGCGGACGATCTCGCGCAGCTTCCATTCCTGCGTGTAATCGAAGAGGTGATCGTCTTCGTCGGCGGGCTTGAGCTCGAGGGTCACCGAGGTGCCCTGCGGGGCGTCGGCGACGGTGTCGATGGAGTAGGTGGAGCTGCCCGCGGCGGCTTCCCAGCGGGTGCCTTCGGTCTCGCCCGCCTTGCGGGTGGTGAGGACGACCTTGTCGGCGACCATGAAGGTGGAGTAGAAGCCGATGCCGAACTGGCCGATCAGCTCCTCGGCGGCGGCGTCGGACTTGGCCTCGGTCAGCTTGCGGCGCAGGTCGGCGGTGCCGGATTTGGCGAGGGTGCCGATCAGGTCGATCACTTCGGCGCGGGACATGCCGATGCCGTTGTCGCGGACGGTCAGGACCCGCTTGTCCTGGTCGACCTCCAGCTCGATGTGCAGGTCGGAGGTGTCGGCGCCCAGGTCTTTGTCCTGGTAAGCGGCAAGTTTGAGCTTGTCCAACGCGTCGGAGGCGTTCGAGATCAGCTCCCGCAGGAAGGTGTCTTTGTTGGAGTAGACCGAGTGGATCATCAGCTCGAGGAGCTGGTGGGTCTCGGCCTGGAACTCGAGGGTTTCGCCGTGCTGCTCAGTCACGCCCCCGATGGTATTACCGTCCGAAATCGGCCAGTGAGGGAACCTCGTCTACGGCCCGCTTCGACATCCAATCGCGCAGCACCTGGGTGGCGCGGACATCGTCTTCGTTGTAGACGAACAGGCGGGTGCGCTGGGACATGTCGACGGCGTCGTCGTAGCCGACGGCGCGGCGATACCAGCCCATCGATGCCTCACCGCCCGCCTCCGGATCACGCCAGCCGAATCCGGCGACCGGCGCGATCTTCTTGAGTCCCTTGCCGTTCGGGCAGATGAACTGCTCGGTGACGGCCTGGAACATGTCGACCCATTCCTTGGAGTCGACGAACGCGCGCACTTGCTCCTGGGTCGGCACACCGGGGCGGCCGGCGAACCGGCGGGCCGATTCGTAGAGCCACTTGTCCTCGGCGGTTCGCGAATAGCAGTAGGCCGCAAAGGTTTTGCCCTGGGCGTGAGCTTCGGTACGCCGCTCCATCAGCCAGGTCCAGAACTCGCCGAACGAGCGGCCCTCGTCCTCGGTGGGCAGCGGATCCCAGGTGACGAACGGGCGGTAGACGTCGTCGAGCAGAGTGCCCCACAGGTAGGCGCCGTCTTCCTGGTAACTCTCCAGGTCGACGTCGATCTCCACATCGGCACGACGCACGCTGACCTGCTCGAACCGGCGCACCAGCGGGGCACCGTCGATCCAGGCGCGGGCGGTGACGACGGTTTCGGCGAACGGGCCGTGCTGCCAGTCGTCGGGGTCCTCGCCCTCCCAGGCGGCCAGTTCGTCGACCGTCTCGATGCCGTGCAGGCGCAGCACATCGGCGCGCGAGCCCGGCGCGACCAGGCTCACATCCCGCATCCGCGCCAGCGTCGCCTCACAACTGGGTTCGGCTGTGCCTGACTGCTGCGCTCCCGAGGGCCCTGCGTGGTCACGCTCCGCTACCGCCTCCGGGCCCGCCGGTCGCTGCGCCTCGGGCCCGCGCAACCACCACGGGCACTGCCTGCACTCGGGCACCTTCGACGGCTGGGTCGGCAGTTCGCCGCGCACCACCGCGATGCGGTCGGCGTAGCGCCGGTCGTAGTCGGCCAGCACGTTCGTCAGATCGTGCACCAGGATGCGGTCGCTGACCAGGCCGATCGCGCCGCCGATCAGGGCGGGGCTGGCCATTCCGTAGCGCTGCAACATGCGGTACAGGTGGGCCAGTCGCTGCTGGTCGCGCGGCTGCGGGCGCAGTTTCACATGCTTGTCGCGGCGGGGCTGCCAGCGGAAAAGGTCCGAGGTCAGCGGGTGGAAATCGGCCGGGTCGGGCCTGCGCGGGTCGGTGACCTTGTGGTTGACCACGATGATCGGGATATAGCCGCCACGATCGTCGTCGCGCAGCAGGATTTCGGCACCGCCGCGTCGACCGGTATCGGCCTCCTGGGGCAGCAGCCCGCCCCAGATGCGCGGGGCGCCCGCCTCGATGGCGGCCATCGTCGCCGCGGCCTTGGCGGCGCCACGCAGTTCCGGGTCGATCACCACCCAGTCGGCGGGGGCGGCCGCGACCAGCTCGTCGCGGACTTTGGTGCGATGGGCGGTGGCGGCATCGCGGCGCTGCTGCACGCCCGGATCCTCACGGACCTCGGCGAGCACGGCCGGATTCTCGGCGTCGAGCCGCAGGCGATGCCTACATCCGATCAGTGAACGCGCGTCCAGGAAGGCGGTGCGGAAATCCGCAGCGGAAGCGGGGACCGGGCTACGCTCCGGCCCACCGTCGAAGTCGTCCTCGGCTGCACGCACGCAAGCAGTATGGGCCTTACCCCCGACACAATGCCCAATCGCTACCCTGCTCCCACTACGCTACGAAGAACGGCAGGCCGCTTGGAGCGGTCCTGCCTCATGACTTGGCGAGCATGACGGAGGGCCTGATCCCATGGGGTTGTTCAGCAAGCGGAAGCGGCGGCCGAGCCGACGCGCTGAGGCGAAAGCACTCAAGCACAAAGCCGCGGTGGAGGCAAAGCTGAGCGCCAAGAACGAGCGCAAGGCGGCCAAGGCGGGCGAGCGCGTCAACCGGCGCACGGCCAAGGCGCAGGCACGCACGGCCGACAAGGTGGCCAAGGCGCAGATCGCGACCCTGCAGGCCGAGGAGAAAGCCGCGCAGAAGGCGGCCGCCAAGGCCGATCGCGAACTGTTCAGCGCGAGCCAGATCCGCAAGTACATCGGCGTGGCCCGGGTACTGATCCCCGTACTCGCCCCGCTGGCCTATCGCGGCGCGACGATGGTGCGCGGGCAGCTCGACGCGCGCAAGGCCCAGCAGCTCGGTATCGGCATGGACCAGCTGAGCGAGTTCAGCGGGCACGGTGCGCGGCTGCAGGCCCGCATCACCAACACCGAGGAAGCCCTCGACAAGATCGCCGCCGACAAGGCGGGCGATGCCGACACCACGAAGTTCGTCGAAGCCGCCCGCTCGCGGATGGCCGACCTGAACGTGGCCGTGCGCACGGCCGAGCAGATGCCCGCCGCGCGTCGCAAGGCCGTGCACTCGTCGATCTCGGCCGAGCTGTCCGTGCTCGAGAACGACGTGCTCGCCCGCCTCGGCGTGCGCTGATCCTGCCGTGACAACGCCGCAGCTCACCTCCCGCTTACGCGGTGGTGGCTGCGGCGTACTCGTGGGCGGGCTGGCGATCGCCGCGCACGGGATCGGCGGTGGCGGGGTGCCGCGGTCGACGGAAATCGCGCTGCTGCTGGTTGTTTCGCTGGTGGCCGGAGTATTCGCCGGTGGCGGCTCATGGGTCGGCGCCGAAAAGCCGGTCACCTCCCGGGTGAGTGCTCGGGCGAAGGGGGCCGGCTCCTCCGCGACGATGCGAATGGCCACGGTGCTGCTCGCCGGTCAATGGGCGGGGCATGTCGCGCTGGCGGCTTCCGTGGACCACCACCGCGGATTGCCGCATCTGCCGAGCACACCGATGATCGTCGCGCACTGTGTCGCGGCATTCGCCTGTGCCGCACTGATTCTCGTTGCCGAGCGGCTGTATCTCGTCGCGTCGAGCGTGGTTCGGGCCGTGCTCCGCGGTCCCGCCGTCCTCGTCCGCCGCGCTGCTCGCTGGTTCGCCACGGTCGCCGTCGCGCGCGGTGCTCGTCCGAGGGGTGCGCGATGTCCGCGCGCACCGCCGTCGTTCGCCTGATTCGCGACCACCTCAGAATTCTTCGGACGACAAGGCATTCCATGCACAACTTCATCACCCGTGGCACCGGCACCGTCGCTCTCGCGACCGGTCTGGTGCTCGCCGCCTGCGGCTCGGCGGCCGCCCATGTGACCGTCGACGCTCCGGGCGCCGCCCAGGGCGGCTACACCGTCGCCACCTTCAAGGTGCCAACCGAATCCGAGACCGCGTCCACCACCGCGCTGCGCGTCACCGTGCCGAACCTGAAAAGTATTCGGTCCGAACCGATGCCGGGTTGGACATCGAAGATCGAGCGCAATGACAAGGGCGAAACGGTCGCCGTCGCGTGGACCGCTGATCCGGGCAACCCCGGCGTCGGCCCCGGCCAGTTCCAGCGATTCGTGCTCTCGCTCGGCCCGCTGCCCAAGCAGGACACCGTGAGCTTCCCGGCCCTGCAGACCTACAGCGACGGCAAGGTCGTGGCCTGGGACCAGCCGAGCACCGGTGGCGCCGAGCCGGAGAAGCCCGCGCCGTCGCTCACGCTGACCGCGAACGGCGCCGCCGAGGGCGGTGATCACCACGTCGCTTCGGGCGAAACCGCCGACTCGGAGACCGACTCCGTGGCCCGCTGGATGGGCGGCATCGGCCTGGCGCTGAGCCTGTTCGCCGCCGCACTCGGCCTCGGCCTGGTCTTCCGCTCCCGGCGGTCCTCGTGATGCGCAAGATGCTCGTCGGCCTGCTCGCGGTGCTGTTCGCCTGCGCTTTCGCGGCGGCAGGCACGGCGAGTGCGCATTCCGGCGCGGTGAGCAGCGTGCCCGAGAACGGTTCGACCGTCGAGGCCGGACCGGCGCGGGCAAGCGTCACCTTCAATGAGGAACTACAGCAGAACTTTCCGTCGCTGACCGTGGTCGGACCGGATGGCAGGCTGTGGTCGAAGGGCAAGGCACTGGTCGAAGGACGCAGTGTCAGTGTGGAACTGGGTGAGCTGGGACCGGTCGGCGAGTACACGATCGCGTTCCGGGTCACCTCGGCCGACGGTCATCCCGTGAGCGGCACAAGGACTTTCACGCTGAGCAAGGCGGGCACCGGCACGCCCGGCGCGCGCCCGGGTGAGGACAACGCCGACGACGGCGGCGACGGCGGGGTGCCCGTGTGGGTGTTCATCGCCGGTGGCGTGGTGCTGTTCGGCGCGGGCCTCGCGGTGGCGTTGCTCGGCGGCCGCTCCGGCCGCAAGAAGTAGTCGGCGATGACGACCGGTCGCCGGGTGCCCGGTGCCGTGCTGCGGCAGTGGCGTGTCCTGGTGCCGGTCGTGGTCGCCGCTCTGCTGGGGGTGGTGCTGGCCTGGATACTGCGCAGCTCCGGCGGGTTCGCGTGGGTGGCGTTCGCGCGCGTGCTCGCCGATGGCGTCGGCGCGGTCGTGATCGGCCTCGCCGCGCTGCCCCGGCTCAACGACCGGCTGGCGGTTACCTGGCGACCATTGGCCGCGCTGGCCGGTGTCTGGTTCGCCGCCGAGTTCACCGTGCTGGTGTGCGAGGCCGCCGAGATCGTCGGCGTCCGCGTGACCCAGCTCGACGCGGGCGATTTCATCACCTTCCTCGGCAGGCTCAGCGGCGGCCAGATCGGGATCGCCATCCTGTTCTGCACCGGCGCGATCGCCTGCTACTCGGCCCTGGCCTTCCGCGGACCTGACACCGCCTCGGCGGATCTGGTCCTCGTGTTCGCCGCGGTCGCGCTGTCGCTGCGCCCGATCACCGGGCACATGTCCCAGCAGATGTTCGGTTCGGTACTGGCCGCGGTCCACGCGCTGGCCGCCGCCCTGTGGCTCGGCCTGCTGCTCGCGATGGTCCTGGTCCTGCGCACCCGGGGCGAGTGGGCCGCGACCCTGCCGCCCTACTCCAGGTTCGCCGCGCCGCTGGTCGCCGTCGTCGCGCTCACCGGCCTGATCAACGGCCTGGTCCGGCTCGGCGGCGTCGCCCCGCTGCTGAGCAGCGGCTACGGACGGATCCTGCTCGCGAAGATCCTCCTGCTGGGTGTCCTCGTCGCGCTGGGCTGGTGGTGGCGTCGAACGTGGGTCCGCCGGGCCGCCGACCACCGCGTCACCGCCGAGGTGTCCCTGCGCAACGCGGCGGCCGAGGTGCTGGTGATGGCGGTGGCATTCGGCCTGGCAGCGACGCTGGCGGTGACCGCGTAGTCACCTCGATCACGTTCGGCGCCGAGTGCCGTTCGACGTCGATGCCACCGATTAGAGTGACCGCTATGACCGAAGTGAGGATCGCCGAAGATTGCGCCGCGCCCGCCGAAGCGGCGTTCGCGTTCATGAACGACTACCGCAATCTGCCGAAGTTCTGGTACGGCATCGAATCCTTCACACCTCTCACCGCGCAGACCGACGGCCTCGGCGCGACGTTCGACGGGAAGATGAAGCTCGGCCCCGCGTCGCTGACCTCGCGCATCGAGGTCGTCGGCTGGGAGGAAGGCCGGTTGATCGCCACCAAGTCGATCAAGGGCATCGAGATCGTCACGACCTTCAGGTTCATCCCCAAGGGCGAGATCGCCTGCACGGTGGACGCCGACATCGACTTCTCCGTCGGCGGCGGCCTCGCGGGCAAGGTCCTCGCCAAGACGATCGAGCCGTTCGTGAAGATCGCGATTCAGCACACCACCGACGCGCTCATCCGCGAGATCGAGAAATCACACCGCGAGCAGGTCTGAGAGCCTACGAATGGCGCCGCCCGGCGGGCCTGACACAATCTGATCCATGACCGAATCAGCGAATGTTGTGGCCACCGCCGATCTGGCCGACGAGATCGGCCCCGAGATCCGTAGCTGCGATACGCAGTTCATCCAGTTCGGCGGCCGCGCCGAATTCGCGGGCCGGATCACCACGATCCGCTGCTTCCAGGACAACCTGCTGGTCAAGCAGACGCTGAGCGAGCCGGGCGAGGGCAAGGTGCTCGTCGTCGACGGCGGCGCGAGCGTGCACACCGCACTGGTGGGCGACATCATCGCCGGCCGTGGCGTGGACAACGGCTGGGCCGGGGTGATCGTCAACGGCGCCGTGCGCGACTCCGCGATCCTGCGCACCCTCGACATCGGGGTGAAGGCGCTGGGCACCAACCCGCGCAAGAGCACCCAGACCGGCAGCGGTGAGCAGGACGTGCCCGTCGAGTTCGGCGGCATCACCTTCGTGCCGGGCGAGATGCTCTACAGCGACTCCGACGGTGTGGTCGTTCGCGCCGAAGACTGACGACGACGCGGGTGTTCGAGGGTCAGCCCTCGGACACCCGTGCCTTGTTTCCGGCGAGGATCACCACGTCGCCGATCTGTAGTTGCCTGCCGCGACGCAACTCCACTTCGTCGTTGACGCGCACCAAACCCTGCGCGATCACCGTCTTGGCCTCGGAACCCGAATCGATCAGGTTGGCCAGTTTCAGGAATTGCCCGAGCCGGATGACAACGTCATCGATCGGCACATCAACTGGTTCCGACATGCGCTAATACTTACCCCGTCGCGCGAAACCGGTCACCACCGGCCCCGGCATCGCGGGCGGTGACGAACACGCCGCAGCCACCGCCACCCGGATCCGGCTCGATTGGACGCACACTGGATCGGTGACTTCCACGAAGGCCGAGCAGCACCCCGTCGTCGAGGACCGCACGCCGGTGCCCCATCGCGCACACGGCACGTTGTCCGAGGTACCGCACATCGCCGGATTGATCCTCGGTGTGTTCGCGGTGCTGCTGTTTCTGTGGAGTGTCTCGCCCAGCCTGCGGACCCTCACGCAGGTGCCGCGGCACTACGTGGACACCTACTACTTCGATGCCCCCGACACCAGCCTCGTGTGGGCGTTGATCGTCGGTTTGCTCGCCGGGGCGACCGCGGCCCGCAAGCGGATCGCCTGGTGGCTGCTGGTCGTGTACCTGCTGCTGTACGCGGTGGCCAACATCCTGGACTTCTTCGCCGACGACGATGTGGACGCGCTGGTCGCCTTCATCGTGCATGCGGTGGTCATCGCGATACTGGTGGCCGCGCGTAAGGAGTTCTACACCCGGGTTCGGCCCGGCGCGCTGTGGAAGGCGCTGGGCGTGCTGGTGTCCGGGCTCGCGCTCGGCTGCCTGCTCGGCTGGGGTCTGGTCGAACTGTTCCCCGGTTCGCTGCCCGCGGGCGCGCAGCGTCCGCTGTGGGCGGTGTATCGGGTCACCGCCGCCGTGCTGGTGAACAACGAGCATTTCGACGGGCATCCGCGAGCCTGGGTGAACTTCCTGCTCGGCCTGTTCGGCGCGATCGCGCTGCTGGCGGCGGTGATCGTCCTGCTGCGCTCGCAGCGCGCCGACAACGCGATGACCGCGCTGGACGAGTCGGCGATCCGCGGGCTGCTCGCGAGCAGCGACGTCGAGGACTCGCTGGGCTACTTCGCGACCCGCCGCGACAAGGCGGTGGTGTTCGCGCCGAACGGCAAGGCGGCGATCACCTATCGCGTCGAGCTGGGTGTGTGCCTGGCCAGTGGCGACCCGATCGGCCCGAAACAAGCCTGGCCACCGGCGATTCAGGCATGGCTGGAGCAGGCCGACCGGTTCGGCTGGCAACCGGCGGTGATGGGCGCGAGCGAACTCGGCGCCACCGCCTACCGCAGGGCCGGCCTGTCGGCGCTGCGACTGGGCGACGAGGCGATCCTCGACACCCGCACGTTCTCGCTGGCGGGCCCGGAGATGAAGCAGGTGCGTCAGGCCGCGAACCGGTTGCGCAAGAACGGCCTCGAGGTGCGGATCCGCAGGCACCGCGACATCCCCGCCGCCGAATTCGCCGAGATCCTCGCGCGGGCGGACGCCTGGCGCGACACCGAGACCGAGCGCGGCTTCTCGATGGCGCTGGGCCGCCTCGGCGACCCACTCGACGGCGACTGCCTGCTGGTCGAAGCTGTGGACCACGACGACCGCGTGCACGGCATGCTCTCGCTGGTCCCGTGGGGGCGCACCGGCGTCTCGCTCGAACTGATGCGGCGCGACCCGCAGAGCCCGAACGGCGTGATGGAGCTGATGATCTCCCAGCTCGCCCTGAACTCCGACCAGTACGGCATCACCAAGGTATCGCTGAACTTCGCGGTGTTCCGTTCGGTGTTCGAGGAGGGCGGCCGGATCGGCGCCGGTCCGATCCTGCGGGCCTGGCGCGCAGTGCTGCTGTTCTTCTCGCGCTGGTGGCAGCTCGAGGCGCTGTACCGGTCGAATGTGAAGTACCACCCGCGCTGGGTGCCGCGGTTCTTCCTGTTCGAGGAACGCAGGCAGCTGCCGCGGGTGGCCACGGCGAGCGGGCTGGCCGAAGGGTTCCTGCCGCGCATCGGCAAGGCACCCGACGCGGGCGTGCACACCGGCACGAAGGCGGCGGTCCCCGCGACGGTCACCGGCCTGCACGCCGACGGCAGCGCACCGGACGCACCGGAGGGCGCCGACACCGAACAGGGTCCACGCAGGCCCGAACAGGTGCGGGTGCGCCTGGACAAACTCGACCGGCTCACGGCTTCCGGCATCGATGCCTATCCGGTCGCCTACCCGCCGACCCACGACATCGCCGAGGCCAGACGCTGCCCCAAGGGCACCACCGTGCGTATCGCGGGCAGGCTCTTGCGGATTCGCGACTACGGCGGCGTGATCTTCGCGCTGGTCCGCGATTGGACCGGCGAGATCCAGCTGGTGATCGATCGCGAACGGGTCGGCGCCGATCGCAGCAACGAGTTCACCGAATTCTTCGACCTGGGCGATCTCATCGAGGTGAGCGGGCAGATCGGCACCAGCCGCAACGGTGAGCTGTCACTGCTCGCGCAGGACTGGCGGATGAACGGCAAATGCCTGCATCCGCTGCCCGACAAGTGGCGCGGGCTCGCCGATCAGGAAGCCAAGGTCCGGCAGCGCTATGTGGACATGGCGATCAACCCCGAGACCCGTGAGGTGATGGCCAAGCGCAGCGCGGTCCTGCATTCCCTGCGCGATTCGCTCTATGTCTGGGGCTTTCTCGAGGTGGAGACGCCGATCCTGCAACAGGTGCACGGCGGCGCCAACGCCACGCCGTTCCGCACCCACATCAACGCCTACGACCTCGACCTGTACCTGCGCATCGCCCCCGAGCTCTACCTCAAACGGCTGTGTGTCGGCGGCATGGAGAAGGTGTTCGAGATCGGCCGGACCTTCCGCAACGAAGGCGTCGACTTCAGCCACAATCCCGAGTTCACGATCCTGGAAGCCTATGAGGCGCACAGCGATTACCAGCAGATGATGCACCTGTGCCGCAGGCTGATCCAGCACGCGGCGATGGCCGCCAACGGCGCCGAGGTGGCGTTGCGGCCCAACGACGACGGCGGCTTCGACACCGTCGACATCTCGGGCGAGTGGCGGGTCAAGACCGTGCACGGCGCGGTCTCCGAGGCGATCGGCACCGAGGTGACCCCGCGCACCGAACTGGCCCGGCTGCGCGAACTGTGCGACGAGGCGGGCGTGGCCTACCAACACGGCTGGGACGCGGGGCAAGTGGTGCTGGAGATGTACGAGCACCTGGTGGAATCGCAAACCACCTACCCCACCTTCTACCTGGACTTCCCCACCTCGGTCTCCCCGCTCACCCGCTCGCACCGCAGCATCGAGGGGGTGACCGAGCGCTGGGACCTGGTGGCCTGGGGCGTCGAATTGGGCACGGCCTACAGCGAACTCACCGACCCGGTGGAACAACGCCGCAGGCTCACCGAGCAGTCGATGCTGGCCGCCGGCGGCGATCCGGAGGCGATGGAACTCGACGAGGATTTCCTGGCCGCGCTCGAACACGCGATGCCGCCCACCGGTGGGCTCGGAATGGGCGTCGACCGGGTGGTCATGTTGATCACCGGACGCAGCATCCGGGAGACGCTGCCGTTCCCACTGGTGAAACCACGCTGAAATCGGGTACAGCTGTATACGGATCGCGACGCGTTCGCGATCAACAATTGCTCTGCGTGGCGCTTGCGAGGCTTTCGGACCGAAAGCCACAGTGAGACCGTTACTCTCGGAGTTCCGGCACCGGGAGGATGCCGGACCACCAACACATCGGGATGGGATTTCATGTATCTGGACTTGCTGACCACAGCCGCACTCGTCGATCCGCACATGCTCACCAGCAGCTTCGACACCCTGGCGAGTTCGGACGCAGTCAACACCGCGGTGGAACTCGCGGCCAAGAAGAAAAAGAAGAACAGCTCCGGCCTGATCATCGGCGGCATCTGCTGCCTGATCATCGTGGTGCTCATCGTCGGCGGCATCTTCCTGCTCAAGAACAAGAAGAAGGGCGACCAGCCGCCGCACAACGGTGGTCAGCCGCCCTACAACGGCCCGCAGGGTGGTCAGCCGCCGTACGGCCAGCCGCCCTACGGCCAGTCCTGACCTGACCGGAGGACTCGCGGCGATACCCCTCGGTCGATGACGAGGCATCCCCGCGAGTCCTCGAACGCACCACCTGTTCGCCGAGGGCGGCCGCGAGGAGATCGACCCGCGGCCCTGGTCCCCGGCGGATAGGGCAGAGTGTTGATCGTGCAGCTGATCCTCGTGCGTCATGCCCAACCCGAACGTGTAGTCGGCGACACCACCGCCGCCGACCCCGGACTCACCGATATCGGCAAGCTCCAAGCCGACCGTGTCCCCGCCGCGCTCGCACCCCATGACATCGCTCGTATCGTCAGCAGCCCGCAGCGCCGCGCCCGCGACACCGCCCTGCCCACCGCGACCGCCCGCGGCCTGGCGGTCGACGTCATCGACGACCTCGCCGAGTACGACCGCGACCTCCCCGCCTACATCCCGATCGAAGACGCGAAGACCGAATTCGCCGACGCCTACGCCCGCATCAAGGCAGGCCACCTCCCCGACCAGATCGACGGTCCGGCCTTCACCGCGCGCGTCCTCGCCGCCGTCGACACCCTGGTCGCCGCCACAGCTCCCGGCGACACCGTCGTGGTCTTCGCCCACGGCGGCGTCATCAACGTTCTCCTGGCCGACATCCTGACCCTGCCCCGCCCCCTCACCTTCCCGATCGACTACTGCTCGATCACCCGCATCCTCTACTCCCGCACCGGCACCCGCACCGCCGCCACCATCAACGAAAACGCCCACGTCTGGAACCTGCTCCCCCGGTACCTGTCCCGAACCACACCCTAGATCCGCCGCAGCCGCACTCCCAGCCCCTGTCGTCCGCACAACACGAAAGAGCCCGGCACCGCCGAAGCGATACCGGGCTCTCAGCGAACCACTCAGGCCTGCTGAGCGATCCAGTTGTGCATCCAGCTGATGGCGGTCTGCCCGCCACCCACCGGGTAACTGCCGTACAGCGTGTGCGCCTGCGAGCGGTAGAACTGCTCCAGGTCCTTGGCCCGCTGCTGGTTGGCCGCGTCCGTCAGCTGCGCCCCCAGCGTCGGGATGCCGCCGAACGACATCAGGTCGCTGACGATCGCCCCGGCCTCGAGCTGGTAGCGCCACATGTTGGCCGGATTCGCATCCGAACTCTGCGCGAGGAATCCGGCGAACCGCGTGACGAAATCGTCGGTGGCGGTAGCGCAGTACAGATCGTCGACCGCGCAGATCGTGCGGGTGCGGTCGCTCAGCCACCCGAAGCCGCCCGGCCGAGCGCCGCCGGCACCGGCACCCTCGGCGTGCGGTCCGACCTGGATATCGGTCGGCGAACGACGAGGATCGGAGATCAGGCCGACAGCGGCGACCCGGTCCTGCGGGATCGGGCTGATGCCCGTGCCGATCTCGGCGGCCAGATCGCCTGCGGCGTCGGCACCCTGGCTGTAGCCGACGATCGCGGCCTTGGTGTTGCCGCAGGAGGCCAGCTTCTCGCTGATCAGCCCACGCGCGGCGTCGACCGCCTGCTTCTTGGAGTTGCCGTAGACATCGCCCTCCCAGGGGAACGCGGTCGCGGCATAGGTGACGTAGTCGACGTCGGTGCTTCTCGGTAGGCCGTTGGTGACGCCGGCGAGCATGCCGGGGCCGGGGGCCTTCTCGTGGCCGGTTTCCCAGGTGCCGGGAATGGCCACGACATAAAGACTCGGGCAGGCGGGCGCCGCGCTCGCGCTCGTGCTGCCGACAACAATTCCGGACATCATCGCCGCGGACGCTCCCAGAGCCGCGACAACCTTCTTCACCTGCATACCGCTCCAGTTCACCCTTGCTCGTCGATGTGAGAGCAACCCCGAATACTGACGTGTGGCCCCAGACCTCGCCGCGAATCACAATAGGCGTACGAGCCATCCCATGCCACACAACCTCTCGATCTTGTGACAGGTCGCACCGGCAATCGGGCAGGGTTCACCATTGCGATGACGGGATGTCGACGGCACGCTACCGCCGACACGTCCCCCGTTCGCGAAACTCACACCTCCAGGTCTTCTTCGATGCCCTTGAGCTTGTGCCGCGCCAGCGCCAGATTGGACCGGCCGCGATCGAGGGCGAGGTAGAGGAACAGCCCCTTGGACTTACGCCCCGTCATCGGGCGGATCAGGTGGTACTGCGTGCCCAAGGTGATGAGGATGTCCTCGATGTCCTCGTTGAGGCCGAGCTGCTCGATGGTGCGCATCTTCGCCCGCACCACTTCGGTATTGCCCGCCGCCGCCACCTGCAGGTCGAGCGATTTGGTACTGCTGAGCATTCCTAGGGCCATGCCACTGCTGTAGTCGACGATCGCGGCGCCGACCGCGCCCTCGATCACCATCATGTCCTTCAGAGCCAGATCCATATTCGACATGTCGTGCCTTTCAATCGTTGTGCGCCGCCGCCAGATGGCCGGCGATCGCGCGAGCTACCGGTCGCGACTCCAGGTGGAGCCGGCCGACGTTCACTTCGGGTCCGGCGAGCACGGTCAGCGAGGTGTGGCCTGCGGCGTAGATCACCACCTGCCCCTCGGTGCCGTGCACGACGACCTCGCTGAATCCGCCACCGTGCGCGCTGTTCGCCAGCCGATACGACAGCGACAACTGCGCTGCCGACAGCGCGGCCATCCCCGCGGGCTCGAGATGGGCGGGGAGGTCGTGTTCGATGAGCAGCCCGTCGCTGGAGGCCACCAGCGACCCGGTGAGCTGGGGTAGCCGTTCGCGCAACGACTGCAGCTCGGCCTGCACCGCCGGGTAGTGCTGGGGCGCTGTGTATCCGGGCGCCGAATGCGCGGGCACCCTGGGTTCGGGCGTGGTCATCGCCACCTTGGTCAACCTTCCCCTCCATTCACCGAGCAGCTTCTTCCGCACGGTCACGCAAGCTCCTCCAACGCCGCCCTGAGCCGGATGAGTGTTTCGCGGTCGACCTGTTGCCAGCGTTCGGGTTCTGCCGCGCCGGCTGGTCTTCCGCGGTGTCGGGCGGTCGCGGTCGCTTCCTCGTCGATCGCGTGCCTGCCCTGTCGTGCACCCGTCTCCTGCTGGAGGCGGGTCGGTCCCGCGCTGCCCGGAACACGTCGGGGCAGCGTGGGCACAGATGTTGTCGACCTGGTCGAAGTGCGGTGGCCGGCCGGGTCCGGTGCGAGGGCGAGGTGTCGCCCACGCGTCGGCTGTTCGGTCGAGAGGGGTTCCGGCTCCTCGATCAGGCCCGCTGTGGTCAGCTCGCGGACCGCGACGAGGCAGCCGTAGGTGGTGCGCCCCAGGTCGCGGGCGATGTCGGCGATGCTGCGACGGGTGTCGGCGGCGGCGAGGACTTCGGCCTGACTTCCGGTGAGTACCACCTGGTTTCGCTTGATCCGGCGGGCCGGGACCACCGGGACCACGGTGACGTGGTCGGCGGTCCAGGGGCCGTACTCGTTGTCGGTGCGGCGTTCGCATTCGTGAACAAGCGCGCGGGGTGCGATGTGGCAGACCGGGGCCAGCCAGTGTTCGGTTGTCGGACGGAATTCGGGCTCGCCCGCGGAGGCCAGCAAAAAGTAGGCGGCGTCGAAGACCGACAGCAGTGCGAGGGTTTCCAGTTGTGGCTGGTCCAGCAGCGGTCCCGGGTCGCCCGCACCGGCGCGACGCCAATCCTCCGCCGTTGCCACTCCCGCTTCGACTACCAATCGGTCGAGCCCGATGGTGCGCCCACAGCCGACCGAGGCGATAGTGCCACGTACCAAGTGGAATTCGCCGTCGCCCGCGCGCAATATTCCGGTCGAGCCTTCTTCGCCGAGCCGATGCAATTCATCGGCGAGCGCGACACTCATCGATCCCCGCCCGTCAATTCCGCCAGTGCCGACCTGAGTTGATAGCGGGCCATCCCGAGATTGCCGGTATCGCCGTCGAAGACGACGTGCATGAACAACCTGCCGTCGAAATCGCCGTCGACCAGATGTAAGAGGTGAAATCCCCTGGACCGGCACACCACGATCTCGGTGAGGTCGTCATCGGCGCTCCCCAGGGCCGGACACGCGAGCGCGGCCCGCACCACATCGGTGGTCCCCGCCGCGTCCTCGTGCTCGTCGACGCCCTGGTGCTCGCCGGCACCGGCGACAGCCAACCCGCTGGCCCCGTCCACCAGCGTCACACTGCGCGCTCCGGGAATATCCATGATGCGTTTCAGACACCCATCAAGCGAATTCACCGAGCCCCCGAACCGTCATCGAATATTGATCGAGACGAGACGTTATACCCCTCCGCTATTCCTCGCATCTCGAACGCCGGAAAATTGCTGCCGCACAATATGTTTGCTGATGGTTGCTGGAAAACCGCTCGGTATCAATACTTTTGAGTAACTTCGGCGCCCATTCGCTGCGGACCGCTATAACCGGTGATCACTCGCCTATTCCACCCGCCAGCGATCATCGCGTAAACATCGAAATTCGCGTCTTCGCAGACCTCGCCGAACTCGCCGCACACCACTGCCCCACCGGTGTGCTCGGAGTGTGCGATCAGCCGGCGGCGCGGCGGTACCAGGTTTCCGCTTCGCGGTGGGCGCCTTGGGATTCCAGCAGGGCGGCGAGGTTGGCCATCGCCCGGGGGTGGCCGAGATCGGCCGCGCGACGGAAGCAACGGCGCGCCTCGGTGGTGGCGCCGCGGCGGCGCAGCAGGATGCCGAGGTTGTTCACGGCGTCGATGTCGCCGTGGTCGGCGGCCTCACCGAACCAGGCTTCGGCATCGTCGAGGCGGTCCTGATCCTCGAGGAGGCGGGCGAGGTTGAACATGGCGTCGACATGGCCCGCCATCGCGGCGTGGTGGTACCAGGTTTCGGCATCACGGCGGTCACCGCACTGGTAGAGCATGGTGGCCAGATTGAACATGGCGTTGGCGTTGCCCGCGGCAGCCGCACGGCGGTACCAGGATTCGGCCTCGTCGAGTTCACCGAACTGGTCGAGCAGTACGGCGAGGTTGTTCATCGAGCGCGTGTGCCCCGCGGCGGCGGCGCGCCGGAACCAGTGCTCGGCGGCTTCGAAATCGCTGTGGTCGTGGTAGAAGTGAGCGAGATTGTGCATGGCGGTACCGTCACCACGCTCTGCGGCGCGGCGAAGGTTCGCCAACGCTTGCGGCGGCAACGGCACAGCTCCCCCTCGGATCTCCCGTACACCTCGACACGGAAAGTCTATGTGCTGCAGGGAAGATCAGCCACGTCGTTTGCTTGCCTACCGAACCCCTTGCACCCCTTCCTCGTTCACCCGCTACGCACATTCCCCGCAAACCCGCAGGTATTCGGCAACGCGCCCGGATTCGCCGGGACACGCGCCGCGTGTGGGGGGAATGACAAAAAAAGACGCCCGCGGACTCGAAAGCCTGCGGGCGTCTTGTCGGTTCAGCGGCTAGCGCTGGGCGACAGCCGTCGGGGGGATCGGCGCGGGCAGCGCGGTCTCGCCCTCGAGGTACTTGTCGACGGCCGACGCGGCGGCGCGGCCCTCGGCGATGGCCCAGACGATGAGCGACTGGCCACGGCCCATGTCACCGGCCACGAAGACGCCGGGGATGTTGGTGGCCCAGCTCTTGTCGCGCTGGACGTTGCCGCGACCGTCGTAGCCGACGCCGAGATCGGTGAGCAGGCCCGGCTTCTGCGGGCCGACGAAGCCCATGGCCAGCAGCACCAGGTCGGCTTCGAGCGTGAAGTCGGTGCCCTCGACCTTTTCGAAACGGCCGTTGACCATCTTGACCTCGTGCGCCTCGAGGCCGGAGACCTTGCCGTCCTTGCCGACGAAACGCTCGGTGTTCACCGAGAACAGGCGCTCGCCGCCCTCTTCGTGTGCCGAGGCGACCCGGTACATGAGGGGGTAGGTCGGCCACGGGGTCGAGCCCGCGCGCTCCTCGGGGGGACGCGGCATGATCTCGAACTGGTGCACCGACTCGGCGCCGTGGCGGTGCGAGGTGCCGAGGCAGTCGGCGCCGGTGTCGCCACCACCGATGATGATGACCTTCTTGCCCTTGGCGTGGATCGGCGGCAGGCCGTCCGCGTCGGCGATGTCGTCACCGAGCTGCACCCGGTTGGACAGCGGCAGGAACTCCATCGCCTGGTGGATGCCGTCGAGCTCGCGGCCCGGGATCGGCAGATCACGGGCGATGGTGGCGCCACCGGCCAGCACGATCGCGTCGAAACGCTCACGCAGCTGCTCGGCGGTGATGTCGACACCCACGTTGACGCCCGCCTTGAAGATGGTGCCTTCGGCTTCCATCTGAGCCAGACGACGGTCGATGACCGACTTCTCCATCTTGAATTCCGGGATGCCGTAGCGCATCAGGCCGCCGATGCGGTCGTCGCGCTCGAACACGGTCACGGTGTGACCGGCGCGAGTGAGCTGCTGGGCGGCGGCCAGACCGGCCGGGCCCGAACCCACGACGGCGATCTTCTTGCCGGTCAGGCGGGTGGGGTACACCGGGGTGACCCAGCCCTCGTCGAAGGCGTTCTCGATGAGCTCGACCTCGACCTGCTTGATGGTGACCGGCTGCTGGTTGATGCCGAGCACGCAGGACGCCTCACACGGAGCCGGGCACAGGCGGCCGGTGAACTCCGGGAAGTTGTTGGTGGCGTGCAGGCGGTCGATGCCCTCGCGCCACGAACCCTTGTAGACCAGGTCGTTCCATTCGGGAATCAGGTTCCCGAGCGGACAGCCGTTGTGACAGAAGGGAATACCGCAGTCCATACAGCGGCTGGCCTGGGTCTTCAAGGTGTCCTGGGAGAACTTCTTCTCCTCGTAGACCTCTTTCCAGTCGAGCAGACGCAGCTCGACCGGACGACGGGCCGGGGTTTCCCTCGAGGTGTGCTTCAAAAATCCCTGTGGGTCAGCCACGTGCCGCCTCCATGATCGCGGTATCGACATCCTTGCCGGCCTTCTCGGCCTCGGAGATCGCGAGTAGAACCTTCTTGTATTCGCGGGGCATGACCTTCACGAAGTGGTTCACCTGCTGGGACCAGTCGCTAAGGATGCGTTCGGCCACAGCCGATCCCGTTTCGTCGCGGTGGATCGCGATGAGGTCGCGCAGCCAGGTGAAGTCGTCACCGGAGAGCTGCTCGATCGCGTCGACCTGATCCGGGTTGACCCGCCCGGGCAGCTTGCCCTCGGGGTCGTAGAAGTAGGCGACACCACCGGACATACCGGCACCGAGGTTGCGGCCGGTCTCACCGAGGATGACCACGCGGCCACCGGTCATGTATTCGAGCGCGTGGTCGCCCACACCCTCGACGACCGCGGTGGCACCGGAGTTACGCACGCCGAAGCGCTCGCCCGCGACACCGTTGATCAGGATGCGACCGCTGGTGGCGCCGAACATGATCACGTTGCCCGCGATGATGTTGTCTTCGGCGACGAAGGCTTCCGGCGCGGACGCCGACGGGCGGACCACGATGTGGCCACCCGACAGACCCTTGCCGACGTAGTCGTTGGCGTCGCCGAAGACCCGCAGCGTGATGCCTGCCGGGACGAACGCGCCGAAGCTGTTGCCCGCCGAACCGGTGAAGGTGATGTCGATGGTGTCGTCGGGCAGGCCCGCGCCACCGTAGAGCTTGGTCACCTCGTGGCCGAGCATGGTGCCGACCGTGCGGTTCACGTTGGTGATCTTGGTTTCGATCTTGACCGCCTGGCCACGCTCGAGCGCGGGGGCGCTCTGCGCGATCAGCTCATTGTCCAGCGCCTTGTCCAGACCGTGGTCCTGGGTACCGGTGCACCGGGTGTTCTGGTTCATGAACGCCGTCTCCGGCATGTCCAGGATCGGCGACAGGTCCAGCTTGGCGGCCTTGTAGTGCTGCTTGGCCTTGGCGGTATCGAGCAGATCGACCCGGCCGACGGCCTCGTCGAGGGTACGGAAGCCGAGCTCGGCGAGCAGCTCACGCACCTCCTCGGCGATGAACATCATGAAGTTCTCGACGAACTCCGCCTTGCCGGTGAAGCGCTCGCGCAGCACCGGGTTCTGGGTGGCGATGCCGACCGGACAGGTGTCGAGGTGACACACCCGCATCATGACGCAACCCGAGACCACCAGCGGCGCGGTCGCGAAACCGAACTCCTCGGCGCCGAGCAGCGCGGCGATCATCACGTCGCGGCCGGTCTTCATCTGACCGTCGACCTGCACGACGATGCGGTCACGCAAGCCGTTGAGCAGCAGGGTCTGCTGGGTCTCGGCCAGGCCGAGTTCCCAGGGGCCGCCCGCGTGCTTGAGCGAGGTCAGCGGCGAAGCGCCGGTGCCGCCGTCGTGGCCCGAGATGAGCACGACGTCGGCGTGCGCCTTGGACACACCGGTGGCGACGGTGCCGACACCCGGCTCCGCGACAAGTTTCACGTGAATCCGCGCCTGCGGGTTCGCGTTCTTCAGATCGTGGATCAGCTGAGCCAGATCCTCGATCGAGTAGATGTCGTGGTGCGGCGGCGGCGAGATCAGGCCCACGCCCGGCGTGGAGTGACGCACCTCGGCGACCCACGGGTACACCTTGTGCGCGGGCAGCTGGCCGCCCTCGCCCGGCTTGGCGCCCTGGGCCATCTTGATCTGGATGTCGGTGGCGTTGGTCAGGTAGTGCGCGGTGACGCCGAAACGACCCGACGCGACCTGCTTGATCGCCGAACGACGCCAGTCGCCGTTCTCCTCGACCTCGAAGCGAGCGGGGCTCTCGCCGCCCTCACCGGAGTTCGAGCGGGCGCCGATGCGGTTCATCGCGATCGCGAGAGTCTCGTGCGCCTCGGCGGAGATGGAGCCGTAGCTCATCGCGCCGGTCGAGAAACGCTTCACGATCTCGCTCGCGGGCTCGACCTCGTCGATGGAGATCGACGCGCGCTGGTTCGACTTGAACTTGAACAGGCCACGCAGCGCGGCCAGGCGCTCGGACTGATCGTCGACCAGCTTGGTGTACTCCTTGAAGATCGAGTACTGGCCCGTGCGGGTCGCGTGCTGGAGCTTGAACACCGTGTCCGGGTTGAACAGGTGGTACTCGCCCTCACGACGCCACTGGTACTCGCCGCCGACCTCGAGCTCGCGGTGCGCGCGCTCGTTGCGGTTCTCCAGGAACGCGACGCGGTGGCGGATGGCCACCTCTTCGGCGATCTCGTCGAGACCGATGCCGCCCAGCGGGGACCGCAGGCCCGTGAAGTACTCGTCGACCAAGTCCTGGGCCAGGCCGATGACCTGGTACAGCTGGGCGCCGTTGTAGGAGGCGAGGGTGGAGATGCCCATCTTCGACATCACCTTGAGCACGCCGTTGCTGGCCGCGGTGCAGTAGTTCGCGACGGCCTTGCGGAAGTCGGCGGCCAGATCGCCGGTGCTGCCCGGAATCTGCAGCGAGCCGCGCTCGAGCATGTCCTCGATGGTCTCGAAGGCCATGTACGGGTTGATCGCGGCGGCGCCGAAACCGATCAGCAGGGCCATGTGGTGCACCTCGCGGGCGTCACCGGCCTCCACGACCAGGCCGACCATGGTGCGGGTCCGCTCGCGCACCAGGTGGTGGTGCACCGACGAGGTGAGCAGCAGCGACGGGATCGGCGCCAGCTTCTCGTTGGACTCACGGTCGGAGAGCACGATGATGCGCGCGCCGCCGTCGATGGCGGCCGAGACCTGGGTGTTGATGGCTGCCAGCGCCCTGCGCAGACCCTCGCCGCCCTCGGCGACCGGGTACAGACCGCGCACGACCACCGAGCGCAGGCCCGGCTGGCTGCCGTCGTCGTTGATGTGGACGAGCTTGGCCAGCTCGTCGTTGTCCAGAATGGGCTGTTCGAGCGCGATCATGCGACAGGAGTCGGGGCCCGGGTGCAGCAGATCGGCCTCGGGGCCGAGGTTGCGCTTGAGGCTGGTGACGACCTTCTCGCGGATGGCGTCGAGCGGCGGGTTGGTGACCTGCGCGAACAGCTGCGAGAAGTAGTCGAACAGCAGCCGCGACCGGTTCGACAGCACCGCGATCGGCGTATCGGTACCCATCGAGCCCAGCGCCTCGCCGCCGGTCTTGGCCATCGGCGTGATCAGCAGGTTCAGGTCCTCGGTGGTGTAACCGAAGATCTGCTGACGGATCAGCACGCGGTCGTGCGACATGTGCACGTGCGGGCGGTCGGGCAGATCGGCCAGGCGGCTGACGCCTTCGTCGAGCCACTGCTGGTACGGCTGCGCCGCGGCCAGTTCCGACTTGACCTCTTCGTCGGTGACGATGCGGCCCTGCTCGGTGTCGACCAGGAACATCTTGCCCGGCTGCAGGCGGATCTTCTGGACCACGGTGGCGGGGTCGATGTCGAGCACGCCGACCTCGGAGGCGAGCACGACGAGGCCGTCCTCGGTGACCCAGATGCGACCCGGGCGCAGACCGTTGCGGTCGAGCACGGCGCCGATCTTGGTGCCGTCGGAGAAGCACACCGCTGCCGGGCCGTCCCACGGCTCCATCAGCATCGAGTGGTACTCGTAGAACGCGCGCCGGTCGGGGTCGAGGTTCTCGTTGCGCTCCCACGCCTCGGGAATCATCATCATGATGGCGTGGTGCAGTTCGCGACCGCCCAGGTGCAGCAGTTCGAGCACCTCGTCGAAACGCGCGGTGTCGGAGGCGCCGGGGGTGCAGACGGGGAAGATCTTCTGCAGACGGTCCTTGCCTGCTTCGTCCTTGCCGAACACGTCGCTGCGCAGCAGCGCCTCACGGGCGCGCATCCAGTTCTCGTTACCGGTGACGGTGTTGATCTCACCGTTGTGGGCGACCCGGCGGAACGGGTGCGCCAGCGGCCACGAGGGGAAGGTGTTGGTGGAGAAGCGCGAGTGCACGATGCCGATGGCCGACTCGACGCGCTCGTCCTGCAGGTCCAGGTAGAACGCACGCAGCTGGGGCGTGGTGAACATGCCCTTGTAGATGAAGGTCTGGCCGGACAGGCTCGGGAAGTACACCGATTCCTTGCCGACGGTGCCCTCACCGGGGCCTGCCTTGCCGAGCTCGTGCTCGATCCGCTTGCGGATCACGTAGGCGCGACGCTCCAGGTCCATGCCCGACAGCTGCTCGGCCGCGTTCTTCGGCGAGCCGATGAAGATCTGCCGGAAGGTCGGCATGGCGTCGCGGGCCAGCGCGCCGAGCGAGGACTCGTCGATCGGCACCTCGCGCCAGCCGAGCACGGCCAGGCCCTCTTCGGTGACGATCTTCTCGACGCCGTAGGCGGCACGCGCGGCTTCGCGGCGGGCCTGGGGCAGGAAGGCGATACCGGAGGCGTAGGCGCCTTCCGGCGGCAACTCGAAGGGAGCGGCACTTTCGGCGATGATCGCGCGGAAGAACTTGTCCGGGAGCTGGATCAGGACGCCCGCGCCGTCGCCGGAGTTCGGCTCGGCACCCGCAGCACCGCGGTGCTCCAGGTTCAGGAGGGCCGTGATGGCCTTGTCGACGATGTCTCGACTGCGTCGTCCATGCATGTCGGCGACGAACGCGACGCCGCAGGCGTCGTGTTCGAATGCCGGATCGTAGAGCCCGGTGACTCCGGGTGACCTGTGGCCAGGAAGTTGCGTCATGCCTCTGCCTTCAAGAAAGTCGGCTGTCGATGTCGGCCACTCAGCAAGCTGAGCGTGGGCCCTTCGTCGTTTCGCCTCCGTCAAGACTGCGTCCGTACGATCCGAAACCAGCGACGGTGGTGGTTTGCGGCGTTGACGTAGTTGGGGTGCTCAGAGGTAACGGGATGCTTACTTCTCCCTTACCTCTGCGCGGGGTTTCACCCGCTACTCTTGGCCCGGTTTCACCGGACCTCGAACAGGTGGTTGTGCCGAACTGGGTGCGTTCGGCGTAAGAGCAAACGATAAGTCAGACCGCAGACCCAACCAACTAAGGTTGTGCTAAGTAACCCGTCTAGCTGGGGTTTGTAACGGCTGCTTGCATCGTCGCGCGCGTCGTCCAGTGTAAAGCAGACCGGGGACCGGATCGATCCCGGACAACCCCCGCCTACCTGCGTGAACACCGTGGGCGAGCGGACTCGGTTCCGCCGTCGGCCGGGGGCCGAAAGCTGAACTCACCTGCACCGCAGCAGATTTCCCTGCAGATGCCCTGGTCAAACCTCCCACCTCCGCTAACCGGGGGTGGGGACTGTGAGATATTCCCGACACGGGCCCCCACAAGCGCTCCAGTCAGCCGACCGTACGGTCTGTATTGCGAAATGTGCGCCACAGCACACCGCTGGCAAACTTCTGGCAGTGTCGTTCGACACAAATCGGGCGCGGACGCCGGTGCGGCCCGGCTCGCCGCGCACGACACGCCGAGGTCGGCACAGAAATATTCCGGTCAGCGCAATAAGTAGGCCCCTGCGACTGTGAGGCTGACCACAAGCAGCACCTCGCCACTCGGTGTGTCGGTGTCCGGCCTGTCACGCTGACACAACGAATCCATGCCAGTTTCGCCTGACCTACCAGTTTCGCCATGCCCAGTGGAGCGCACGACCCGGGGAGAACTCATGACCGGCTTACTCACCTGGCTCGGCGGAGGCCTCGCCTCGCCACGGCGCCGGGACCACGAATCGGGCGCCGACCTGGCTTTCAGCCATGAACAGGGCCGTTATCTCGTCACCGGTGCCGCCGTGTCGTTGTTCGCGGTGATCGCCGGTCTCGTCGCGCTGTCGGCAGTGCTCGCCGCCGACGCGGGCGTGCTCGGGGCGGTGCTGTTCGCGCTGGTCATCGCGGCCGCCGCCGGTGCGCTCGGCCGGGCGCTGGCGACCACGCGACCCGGTGCAGACGACGATCGGTTCGGTATCGCGGCCCGGATCGGGGTCGGGGTGCTGGCCGGGGTCTTCGTCGCCGAACTCGCCGCCACCGTGCTGCTCGGCGGGACCGTCGACCGGGAACTGGATGTGCGTGCCCAGGCGAGCGCCGAGAACGCGCCCGCCGTGGTGGCCGCGCGCACCGCGTTCGACCTGGCCACCGCCGATCGTGGCGCGCTCGATCTGAGCATCGCCAAGTCGCAGGCCGACATCGACCGCGCGTTGGTGATCGCCCGGTGCGAGTACAACCCCACCGCCGAATGCCCGCAGACCAGGATCACCGGGGTGCCGGGTCGCGGTCCGGAAACCCAGACCGCCAACGACATGCTCGACGACGCCCGCAAACAGCTCACCACGGCGCAGGGCCGCATCGAGGGCCTCGACCAGCGAGTTCGCACCGAATCCGCCGCGCTCGCCACCGCGCGGACCACGGCGTTCGCCGAAGGCGACCGTGGCTTGGGCGCCCGCTGGCTGGCCATGAACAGCTACACCTCCTCGCACGCGGGCGCCGCGGCGCTGCGCCTGCTCATCCTGCTCGCGGGCATCGTCGTGGCCCTGCTGCCGCTGCTGCTGCGCTGGTGGCGCGGGGAAACCTCGCTCGACCGCCGGGTGGACGCCGCGGAGGTGGCCGATCGGGCCCAGCGCGAGGCCGACGCCGCCATCGCGGTGAAACGCGCCGAGGTGCGCACCGAAACCGCCGCCTTGCGCGCCGAACACGAGCTCACCGCCGCGCAGCTGGCCATCGAAGCCGATACCGTGATCGATCGAGAACGTCAGCGCACCAGGATCATCGCCGCGATCGGCGGTTTCGAGCTCGGGTTCACCGAGCCGCATCGAAAGGACGACTCCGTGTCTCTGGAGCCGAACGTGACATCGCAGCTGCCCGCCGGGTACGTCCAGCACGCGCTGCCTGCCGGCACCGCGGGGACTCTCGTCCCCACCCACCAGGCGCCCGCGCCGCAGCCGCCCGCGCAGGCGCCGGCCGGCGGTGGCGGGCTGGAGTTGCCGATCATCGGGACGGTGCCGTTCACCGACACCGCCGCCCGCTGGATCCGTCCGCTGGTACCGGCGTTCGTGGCCAATGCCTTCGACTCGGCCACCCACCCGATGCGGACCGCGCGACAGGCGTTCGAAGAGGTCGAAGAGGTGACGTTCACGCTGCGCCGCACGCGCAAGGTCACCGTCGACACCCAGGATTCCGCGCAGCAACAGCAGGTCCCCGCCGGTTATCAGGTGCAGGGTCAGCCCGCGCAGGGTTTCCTGCCGCCCGGCGCCTACCCGCAGCAGCAGTACCAGCAGCCGTACCAGCCCTACGCCCAGCAGATCGCCTCGAACGTGGTCGACGCGCCGTCGAGCCGCTTCCACCCGGACCCGCGTCAGTACCCCTCGGCGCCGAACTACACCGCGCTGCCCGCCGGTCAGGGCAACGGCCTGCCCGAGGCGCAGGGCCACGACGAGCTCGCCGGCGGCACCGCGAACGAACTCCCCGGCAACCGGCGTCAGCTGCCGCCCGCCCGCTGAGCATGTGAGGTGGCCGGCAGCCCGCTGCCGGCCACCTCGGCTCAGCCTCGGGTGGTCTTCGTTCGCACGGCGCTGTAGGCCGCGAACAACAGCACCGCGACGATGCCGAGCACCGTCAGATGGATGCCGCTGACGAACGCCTGATTCGCCGATGACAGGAACTCCGCCGCCACCGCCGCGGGCAGCTCACCGGCCACCTCGACCGCGCCGCTGAGCGAACCCGACGCCGCCGCCACCGCCTCATCCGGCAGTAAGGACACGTCGAGGCCGCGCCGGAAGATCGCCATCACGGTGCTGCCGAGCAGGGCGACACCGAGGGCGAGACCCGTCTCGTAGGCGGTCTCCGAGATCGCCGCGGCCGCACCGGCGCGTTCCTCCGGCGCCGATCCGACGACCAGGTCGGCGGCCACGGTCATGGCCACACCGGCGCCGAGACCGATGCCGACGAAACCGAGCACGAATGCCTCGGCGCCGCTCACCGCGTCGACCGCGAGGAAGGCCGCCGCGCCGATCGCGGTGACGACCAGCGCACCGGCCAGCACCAGCGCCGCACGCCAGCGCCGCACGAGCCAGGCCGCCGCCAGCGAACCGAGCACGCTCGCCACCAGCCCCGGCAGCATCAGCAGACCCGCCTCCAGGGGCGTGCGGCCGAGCACCAGTTGCAGATACTGCGAGCCGAAGAACAGCACGCCTGCCAGCGCGAACACCGCGAGCAGATTGGTGAACACCGCCACCCGGAACCTCGGCAGTTCGAACAGCCGCAGGTCGAGCATCGGATCGGTCAGGCGACGCTGCCTGCGCACGAACAGCACGGCCGAGACCACACCGACCAGGCCGACCAGCAGCGCGCCCGCCGCCGGACCGTGCGCCGCGGTTTCCTTCACCGCGTAGACCACCGGCACCAGCGCCAGCATCGACAGCAGCGCGCTCAGCGCGTCGAACCGGCCCGGGTTCGGGTCACGTGATTCGGGGATGAGCAGCGGGGTCAGCGCCAGCAGCACCAGCATCACCGGCAGGTTCACCAGGAACACCGAACCCCACCAGAAGTGCTCGAGCAGCCAGCCGCCGACCAGCGGACCGGCCGCGGCGCCGCCACCGGCCATCGCGCTCCACACGCCGATCGCCACGGTGCGCTGACGCGGGTCCTGGAACATCGATCGGATCAGGCCGAGCGTGGCGGGCATCAGCGTGGCGCCCGCGATGCCCTGCAGGACGCGCGCCGCGATCAGCATCTCCGGCGACACCGCCCACGCGGCCAGCGCCGAGGCGATGCCGAAGCCGACCGCACCGATCAGCAGGAGCTTGCGCCTGCCGACCCGGTCGCCGAGATTGCCCATCACCACCAGCAGACCGGCGAGCACGAACGAGTACACGTCGATGATCCAGAGCAGCTGTGGCGTGCTCGGGGCGAGGTCGGCGCTGATCGCGGGCACGGCCAGATCCAGCACGGTCGCGTCCACGGCGAGCAGCAGCAGGGCGAGGGCGAGGACGCCGAGGCCCGCCCACTCACGCGGGGTGGCACGCGGCGGGGTGAGCACGGTGGGGGTGTTCATCGGTCTCTCGTCTTTCCAGGTTGGTAAACCGTCCAGACGGTACAGTAACAAGAAAACCGTCCAGACGGTACAGTGATTGCCGTGAGCTCTGACACCCGCGATCGCATCCTCGACGCCCTGGAGACCCTGCTGCTCGAACGCGGCGCGGCCCAGATGACCCTCGACAACGTCGCCGCCACGGCGGGCGTGTCCAAGGGTGGGCTGCTCTACCACTTCAAGAGCAAGGACGCGCTGCTCGTCGGCCTCGTCCAGCGGCTCGGTGAGCGTGCGCGCACCCAACTCGGCGAAGCCACGGCGAGCGGAAGCTCGATCGCCGAGTGGTACCTGCAGACGCCCGACCCCACCGCGCAGGACGACGCCGTCGAACTCGCCCTGTACCGCTCACTACTGGCGACCATGCGCACAATCGACGCGTCGGCGGGCAGCGAACCCGACGAGGTGCAGCGCGCGCTCGACGCGGTGATGGCGGCCTGGTCGGACAATCTCGAGACCGAGGTGGACGACCCCGTCCGTGCCGACACCATCCGCCTGGTGGGCGACGGGGTCTACCTGCGCGCCCTGCTCGGCCTGCCGCAGATCGAACCCGCGCGCTACCGCGCCGTCGTCGACCACCTGCTGCGACATTGAGTGGACACTTGTACACCGAACAACCCTGTGGGTGACCCAACGGCCGACAGGACGGTAGGTAGTCACAAAACCCGGTTCGACCAGTTGGTATAGCAACCTGACCTGCACAGTGACCTACGCAACCCTGTGGCCGATACCGGGTTCGCCGGTTTACAGTGCAGAAGTGATCAACCGCGATGGACCGGCAGGCGCGGCACGATCAGCGCCGTGGGGCTCCCCGCTGCTCGGGCCGGTCGACGAGGCATCGAAGATCCGGCGCGTTCGGGTGCAGTTGCTGCTCACCGTTCCGCTGCTCATCGCCAATCTGATCGGCATCACCATGGTGGTGGTGCTCGCGGGCTTCGTGCTACCGGGTCCCACCGTGTTCACTCGGCAACTCCTGCTGGTCAACAGTGTCTTCACGCCGCTGTGCGCCGCCCTCGCGCTGGCGGTCGGCACCGTGTGGGGCACTGTGGCCGGTGTGCGATCGATGGGCTGGGCCACCGATCCCGAGCATGTGCCGACGCCGGCCGAACAGCAGGTCACCGTGTCGGCGCCGCGCTGGATGGTGCTGCAGCAGGCCCTCCTGTGGACGCTGACATTGACCGTGCTCACCATTGTCTACGGCGTGCTCGAACCGGCGCTGATCCCCAAGGTCGTCCTCGCGATCGGCGCCGCGGCGATCGTGGTGTGCGCCAACAGCTACCTGATCATCGAATTCGCGCTGCGCCCGGTGACCGCCCGCGTACTGGCCGCCGACCCGCACCGCCGCCGTGGCATCGGCGTGTTCGGCCGGACCATGCTGTCGTGGTTCGTCGGTGTCGGCGTCCCGGTGACGCTCACGATGACGGTGGCGGTGTGGGCGCTGGCCGATCCCGCGGTGAGCAAGGCCAGGCTGGCGGTGTGCATGCTCAGCTTCGGCGGCTCCGCACTGGTGTTCGGATTGATCCTGATGGCCCAGGTCGTCGCGGCGACGGTGGCCCCGATCAAGGGTGTGCGGCAGGCGCTGCGCCGCGTGGAGAACGGTGACCTCGACGCCGAGATCGCCCTCTACGACGGCACCGAACTGGGCGAACTGCAGAGCGGCTTCAACACGATGGTGCACGGGCTGCGCGAGCGGGCGATGATCGAGGACCTGTTCGGCAAGCATGTCGGCCACGATGTCGCGATGGCGGCGATCGCCTCCCAGCCGGTGCTCGGCGGCACCGAAACCGAGGCAGCGGCCCTGTTCATCGACATCATCGGCTCCACCACGATGGCGGCCACCCTGCCCGCGCCCGAGATCGTGGGCATTCTCAACCGGTTCTTCGACATCGTCGTCGACGAGGTGGAACGGCACGGGGGGCTGCTCAACAAGTTCGAGGGCGACGCGGCGCTGGCCGTGTTCGGCACCCCCGCTCCCCTCGACGACCTGGCCGGGTCGGCGCTGTCGTGCGGCCGGGCGATCCAGCGCCGGTTGCGCGATGCCTCCGATCTCGACGCGGGGATCGGCGTCGCCGCGGGCCGGGTGGTGGCGGGCAATGTCGGCACGCACAACCGGTACGAATTCACGGTGATCGGTGACGCTGTGAACGAGGCCGCTCGGCTGTGTGAGCTGTCCAAGCAGTACGACGAGCGATTGCTCACCTCGGCGACCACGCTTGCCACTGCGGCCGACCACGAATCCGCGCAGTGGATTCTCGGTGAGACGGTCACGCTGCGTGGGCGTTTGACGCCCACGCAGGTTGCGCTGCCGAGGCTGTCCGAGCGGGCCGGCGAGGGCGCCTCCGCCGGGCGTGGATCTGCTGACGTTCGATAGGGACACCGCGGGATCACCCGGGCCGGCCTGCGCGGCGAGGGCGGGTCGAGTCCCCCGACGCAGTACGAGTGACCGGGCGGTTCGGGTGGGATTGACTACACTCGGGCCCGTGCGTCCCGCCGTCGAAACGGTTGGCGCCGTCGGGGCGGGAGTCGATCCGGCACGGGCGCCTGCGCCGGGGCCGCCAACACCGCCGACGGTGCCGATCCGCCCCTTGCGTTTCCGCGAATTGCTCGATGAGCCGTTCGCCCTGATCCAGGCCCATCTTCGGGCCTTCGCGGTGCTCGGCGGCAGTGCGCTGGTGCTCTCGGTGCTCGGCGTGCTCGGGCTCACGGGCCTGGTTTCCCATCTCACCGACGGCTCCGACGCGGGCACGGCGTGGGCGGCGGTCCTGGCGACCGCGGCAGCGGTGTGGCTGGTGCGGCTGGTCCTGCGCGGTACGACCGTCGCCATCGCGCTCGCCGACTTCCACGGGGTGCGTTACGGCGTGCTCGACGGGTTGCGGGCCGCGGGCAGGCGGGCGACGCCGCTGGTGCTCGCGCAGATCATGTTCACGCTCACCGGGATCGGCGTGCTGCTGCTCGGCAGCATTCTGGTGATCACCTATCCGTTCGCGCTGATCTGGCTTTCGTGTGTGCGGGCGCGGCGGTTCGTCACCGAGCCGGCGATCGTGGCCGAGCACGCGGGTTTCGGTGTGGGCGTTGCCCGTTCGAAGGAGCTCGTGCACGGTGCCGACTGGTCGACCGCGGGTCTGTGGCTCACCCAGCGGTGCATCTTCGCGGTCCTCGCGGTGCCCGCGTTCGGTATTCCGTTCTTTCTCTCCGACTTCTCCGGCACTCATCGCTGGGCTGTCATCACCCTGCTCGTCGGCGGTTTCCTGCTGGTGGTGACCGTGAGCGAGATCGTCGAGGCGACCAGCCGCGTGCTCTGCTACATCAGCCGGCGGTGTGTGCGCGAAGGCATGGACATTCGGATTCCCGGTGATCGCCGGTGACCGAGTTCCCTGACGGCGTCCCACCGCGGCCTCGTCTCGGCGCCGCCGCCGAGCATCGCGCCGCCGCCGAGAATGCCGCGGGCCGCCGCGATTACGACCGTGCCCTGCGCGAACGCTTCCGCGCCGTGCTGCGCGGCCTCGAACAGGACGGCAGTTTGCCGGTGCGCCGCTCGCGCACCGCGCAGGAGACCGCCGACGACGCGACCACGGCACTGCCGCTGGAGCAGTCCACCGAATTGCACCCGGCGGCACGCAGTTTCGACGAAGTCGTCTACGGCGGACGCACGGCCACCGAGGACGAGTACCGCCGCCTCGAATACGCCGACCGGTACTCCCAATCCGCGCCACCCCCCGTCCTCGAACCGCTCGAGGTCGAGGTCGTGGAGCGAGAACCCAAGCAGCGCAGGAAGCTTCCGCCGCTGCCCCCGATCTTGCGCAGCCCCCGCTTCTGGGCGGTGCTCGCGGCGGGACTCGCCATCGCCCTGCTGGTCTACGCCACCATGCAGTCGTGCGGCGCCCCCACCGCGCCGCATCCGCCCGATCTGCCCAACCCACCCGACCCGCCGGAGCCACCCCCCGACGACAACGACCTCGATTTCGGCAGTGGCAAGGACTCGATCTTCACCCGCCTGCCCGGCTGGCTGGCGTTCGGCGGCTTGCAGTTCCTGCTCGCCTTCGCGGCGCTGATCTGGTGGCGGGCGCGTCGGCGTGGCGCGCTGGTCGGCGAGCCGCGCCCGGTCGAGGTCCCCGCGAACGAACTGCTCGCGGGGCAGGCCGGCCTGTATCGCCGCTCCGGCGACGTGGCCCATGTGGCCCATATCCTGCGCACGGCGACACTGCGCCGGATCAAGGCACGGCTGGGCGGCGAGCTCACCGACGGTCAACTCGTCGAGGCCGCGTCCAGCCGTCTCGGCGTACCCGGTCAGCAGATCGGCACTGTCCTGTTCGGTGACGTGCCGGACGAGACAACCCTGCTTTACATTGCCGCACACCTCGAATGGATCGAGACGGAGCTCGGATGACAAATATTTCCAAGGACGCTGTGCTGCTCGAGACACCGAGCGCGCAGGAGGCCGCGGCGGCACTGGCCGCACTGCGCACCGAGATCGGCAAGGCGGTGGTCGGCAACGACCAGGCCGTGCTGTACCTCGTGCTCGCCCTGCTGTGCCGCGGCCATGTGCTGCTGGAAGGTGTTCCCGGCGTGGCGAAGACGCTGCTGGTGCGCGCGCTGGCCACCTCGCTGGCGCTCGAGCACGCACGCGTGCAGTTCACCCCGGATCTGATGCCGGGCGATGTCACCGGATCCCAGATCTACGACCCGCATTCGGCCGAGTTCACCTTCCGCAAGGGTCCGGTGTTCACCAATCTGCTGCTGGCCGACGAGATCAACCGCACCCCGCCGAAAACCCAGTCCTCGCTGCTGGAATCGATGGAGGAGCGCCAGGTGTCGGTGGACGGTCAGCCGCGTGCGCTGCCCGATCCGTTCGTGGTGGTCGCCACCCAGAACCCGATCGAGCAGGAGGGCACCTATCCGCTGCCCGAGGCCCAGCTCGACCGGTTCCTGTTCAAGGTCGACATCCGGCTGCCCGACCGCGACGACGAGTTCCGCATCCTGCAGCGCCACGCGAGCGGCTTCGATCCGCGCGATCTGGGCGCCGCCGGGCTGCGGCCGGTCGCCGGACCCGAACACATCGCGGCCGCGCGCGCCGCGGTGGGCCAGGTGACGGTGAGTCCGGAGGTACTGGCCTACATCGTCGATCTGTGCCGTGCCACCCGCTCCTCCCCCGCCGTCGCGCACGGCGCGTCCACCCGTGGCGCGACCGCGCTGCTGGCCGCCGCCCGCGCCTTCGCCTGGCTCAACGGCCGCCCGTACGTGACGCCCGACGACGTGAAAACCGTGGCGATGGCGGTCCTTCGCCACCGTCTGCAGTTGCGGCCGGAGGCCGAGCTGGACGGCGTGAGCACCGAGGGTGTGCTCTCGTCGTTGCTGGTCTCGGTGCCGGTTCCGGTCTAGCGACGTGGTGGTCACAGGCCGGTTCGCGCTGCTCGCCACGGTCGCGGCGGCGGTGGTGATGTTCGTGGTGCCGACGTGGGTCGGCGTGCTCGGCGCCTGCGCGCTGCTGGTGGCGCTGCTGCTGACCGATGTCGCGCTCACCGCGCGGGCGGACGCGCTGTCGCTGACCCGTGATCCGCTGACGGTGGTGCGGCTCGGTCGCGGCACCGAGGTGGAGCTGGCGGTCACCAATACCGGCACGGCCACCGTGCGCGGCCTGCTGTGGGACGCCTGGCCCGACAGCGCGCGCGCCGACATCCGCGAACACCACCTGGATCTGGCACCGCACACCCGAATCCGCTTGCGCACCAGTCTGACTCCCACCTATCGCGGTGATCGGGTCGCGGGCCCGGTGACGGTGCGGCTGCTCGGGCCGCTGGGTCTGGCCGGACGGCAGAGCCTGATCGACGTGCCCGCCAGGGTGCGCGCGCTGCCCGCGTTTCGCAGTGAGCGCCTGCTGCGTTCGAAGGTGAAGCGACTGCATCATCTCGAGGGCCGCAATGTCGCCAATACGCGCGGGCAGGGTACCGAGTTCGATTCGTTCCGCGAGTACGTGGCGGGCGATGACGTGCGCAGTATCGACTGGCGCGCCACCGCGCGCGCGAACGACGTGCTGGTGCGGACCTGGCGGCCGGAACGCAACCGGCACATGCTGATGGTCCTGGATACCGGGCGAGCCGCCGCGGGCCGGGTCGGTGAGGGAACGCGGCTCGACAGTGCGATCGAGGCGGCGCTGCTGCTCGGTGGTCTGGCCGCCGCCGCGGGCGACACGGTCGACCTGCTGGCCTTCGACCGGCGGGTCCGCGCGGAAGTGAGTGGCGTGGGCGGCAATCAGCTGCCCTTGAAACTTATGCACACCCTCGCCGGGGTTACTCCACAGCTGGTGGACACCGACACCGACGGCCTGGTGCGCTCGGTGATCTCGCGGGTTCGCCGGCGGGCGTTGATCGTGTGGTTCACCGGTCTCGACGGGCCGACCGTCACCGAGAATCTGCTGCCCGCGCTGCCGACGCTCACGCGGCGTCATCGGGTGCTGATCGTCTCCGTGATCGATCCCGACATCGCCGCGGCGGCGGGTGACAGTTCGCAGGTCTACACGGCGGCCGCGGCCGAAACGGTGCTGGCCGAACGTGCGCTCGTGCAGGAATCGCTGCGTCGGCGCGGTGTGGCCGTGGTGGCCGCGGCCCCCGATCGCCTGCCGGAGGCGCTGGCCGACGAATACCTGGAGCTCAAGCAGTCCGGCTCGCTGTGATCGGTGGACATCGCGAATTGTGCACAACCACACACGGTTGTGGATAACCGCAGTTTCCACCGGTACTCACAGTTCATCCACCGACTCACCAACAGATTCATCCACAGGCGGGGTTGTGCACAGGTGGCTTCGCGCACAACCCGATTCGTGCACAGGCTGATTCATCCACAGGCTGTGGAGCTACACCCGTGAAAGCTGCTGTCGCCGAGCGAGAATCGCGCCGAGCACGTGATAGGGCGGGTAGCCGACGGGCACCGGGCAGCGCAGCGCGGCGCACAGGGACTCGACGAGCTGCGTGCCCAGATAGTGCTGTGTGGGCGGCGTCAGCGTGGGCAGCCTGGTCAGGTACCGCCGTGCCGCCGCGGCGAGTTCGTCGGAGATCCCGCTCGGATCCAGCTGCGCCGACCAGCCCGTCAACCACGGCGGGGCCACCGCCAGCGACGGCATCGGCATGGTCTGGCGGGTGTGCACAACTACCGTCCCGGCGAGCACGTCGCCCACCCGCCTGCCCTCGCGCGAACACACCGACGTGACAACGGCGACCGCGCCGAACGCACCGAGCATCCAGAAATCCACAATCGCGCCCGCGAGGCCGCGAGTGAGCGCGTGCCGGAAGTCGACCGGCCCGGCGTCGGCGCGCACGACACGCAAGCCGAAGGCCAGCTTGCCCAGCGACCGGCCGCGCGAGACGGTTTCGCTGACCACCGGATAGGCGATGAGCACGGTCACCAGCGTGATGACCGCTGTCACCGAGAACCAGGCGGAGTCGGCGTCGGTGGTCAACAGCACGATCATCAAGACGTACTCCAGCGTCGCGGCGAGGGCGAGCTGGAGCATCAGGTCGAGCAGAAAAGCGCCCGCACGGCTGGGGACGCGCGCGATCGGGAGGTCGAGCGCCACCGCTTCGCCGGTGGTGAATTCAGCCATGTGGCTAGCATTCCCGATATGGACACCGATGCCTACAGCTGGGCACGTCAACGGTCGTGGTATCGGCTCGATCAGCTGGTTCGCCAGCGCAAGCTGTCCGGCGCGGAGGCCGACGAGCTGGTCCGGCTGTACCGGTCCACCTCGCAGCAGCTGGCGAGATTGCAGGGGCACCACCCGGATCCGGAGCTCGTCGGCCGGCTGAGCGCGCTGCTGGCGCGGGCCCGCGGGCGGGTGCTGGCGGCGCGGTCGCAGCCGTGGCGCGAAGTCGGCCGGTTCTTCACCCGGCACTTTCCCGCGGCTGTGTACAGAGCCTGGCCGTGGTGGCTGGGGACAACCGCGATCTTCCTCGCCGTCGCGGGCGTGATCGGCGTGCTTGTGGATCGTTCGGCGGCGGCCCGCGACGCGCTGGGGATTCCGGAGGGCGACCTGTCGGATATCACCGGACCTGGCGGTTCGTTCGAGTCGTACTACTCCGCACACCCCAACGAGGCCTTCGCCGCGAAGGTGTGGACACACAATTCGCTGGTGTCGGCGATCGCGTTGTTCACCGGCGTCCTGATCCTCCCGGCTGTGTATGCGCTGTTCATGAATGCGCTGAATCTGGGGATAACCGGTGGATTGATGGCCGAGGCGGGGCGACTGGATTCGTTCTTCGGCTTCATCCTGCCGCACGGCACGCTCGAGCTCACCGCGCTGTTCGTCGCGGGCGGGGTGGGGTTGAAGCTCGGATGGACGCTGGTCGACCCGGGACGGCGCAGCAGGGCGGCCGCGATGGCCAGGCAGGGGCGTGCGACCGCGACTGTAGCCCTCGGGCTGGTGTGTGTGCTGTTGGTGTGTGGCCTGCTGGAGGGCTTCGTGACGCCGAGTCCGCTGCCCGCGCCAGTACGGATCGCGCTGGGGTTCGCGGCCGAAGCGCTGTTCCTCTACTACGTCTTCGGGATCGGCAGGCGGGTGGCCGAGGAACAGGATGCCGCGGCGGTGGTGCCGGTCACGGCGGCGGATCCGGCCGATCGGTGGCTGATGGCGCCGGCGAAGGCCCTCGACCGGGCGTGAGTTCGCAACTGTGCGTGCATTTGTGAGGCCGACAACTCCGAGCACACCGCACCGGAACAGCACCGGACAATCGGCAGCTACGGAAGGTTAAGAGACGGTGACGAACTCCCCCATTTGAGTTCCGCTGGCCGCAGTGAGTCGGGCTCGAACTGCGGCCAGCGTTACCGTCAACTGTACACAATCGTTATGCCCACGCAACCCCCAACGCGCAGGTCCGGGGTAGGAATTGCGAACCTGCAATGCCCTGTGGACGCACTGATTTTCACACCTTCAGCAAACTCCTGGCGCGACCCTCACCGAGCAGTCGGCGGCACCGAGAATTCACCCCGGGCAAACCTTCGATAACGAAACACGCACCCTCGACAGGGCCCGCTCGCGAATGTCGGGCAAGGTTGCTTCGGATCACACTGGGGCCCCGACATAGCTGTCACCTGGGGTTTCGGCAACGGAATTACGGTTGCCGCCTACTTGAAACATTAAAAAAGACCTCAGGTTTGTTAACTGCCTTGCAAACGAGATGTGCGCCCAGCAATCACCATGAAACACCGAATTCATCGGCTCTAACTGGACGCACGACTGGTTGCGAACGGTCCGCCGAACGGACAGAAATCGGCAGAAGAACATCCGGAATACAAGGTTGCACGGGCAGTGTGACCTTCGCCTCACCTGCGAGAATCAGGAGTATCCGGCGGTGTGAGCGGGCATGTGAGCCACCGCTCCCCTCAGCAGGGGCAACAGCGATACCGGCAGGCCACGGTGGTCATCGGGCGGCCGAAACGGGCGCGAGGTCCGGTTCAGGGCGCGAGACGGGCTCAGCCGATTCGGACGACTCCGGTGATGGTTCCCTGCCAGAGCGCGCCGCCCCGGGTGATGAGCGCGGCCATCTGCAGCGGGTCCTCGGCGACCGTGCCGGGCAGCGGAATCGAGGTGCGTACGGCGCCGGTCGAGGGGTCGATAACGACATAGTCGAATCCGTCGAGGGGGGTTGTCGCATCGGGCCCGACACGCCGCAGGGTGTGGATGCCGCCGTCGGCGAGCGACAGTCGCGGAACGGCCGCGCTGCGTACCGGGCTGTCCCACACCGGGACACAGCCCTCAGCGGTGAGGTCGACCCGGCTCAGGCCACCGCCGAACGGCGCACTCGCCGGAACGGCCGGGCCCGCGCCCTCCGGCACGGTGGGATACGGGTAGCCGTAGGTACCGGCGACGAAGATCGACGCACCGACCCCGATCGGCGAATTCTCGCTGCCGCCGACGGCGAGCGGGAGGGAGCAGACCTGCTCCCCCGAACCGGAGCGCGCCACGATGAGACGCACCCGGTCGTCCGCATTGTCGACGATGGCGAGATATTCGTCGCCGCGCACCGGCCCGAAGTACGTGGGCGTGGAGCCGGTGCCCCAGCTGAGCTGACCGGGTTTGCGCGCGGTCCCACGATCGTAGGCGGCGCGCCAAAGGATCTCGGGTTCACCGGCTTTCGCGCGCAGTTCGTACAACGCGTGGGTACTCGCCACAGCGACACCGCCATGGGGCGCGGACGAGATGCTGTTGGCCACCAGTTCCCCGGACGGCAGCGCGACCGTCCCGATCCGCCCATCCCGTCCGGCGAACCCGACAACCCCGTGTCCCGTCGCGAACCAGACATTGCCCGACCAATCGGGAACCAGCCCGGTCACGTTGTCGCCCTGCGGAATCGCGCCGCTCAGGTCCGCCTGCACGGAGGCGGTCAACCGCCACACACCGTCGTCACCGCGAACGTGCGCCACCCGCAAGAGCCGCCGCCCGCCGTCGACGACCACCAGCCGATCCTCGTTGTCGAGATAGGCGTACACCCCGCCGAGCAGGCTGCCCTTGGTCAACGGCAACGAAGCGAGCGCACCGCCGACCGGCCCCGGCACACCCGAGTCGAAGAGGAACACCGTCGGCGTCTGCCCCGCGATGGCCGTGCACAACCCGACCACCAAGCCATCCGAGCCTTCGAGCAGAGTCGGGCACGCCGCCCCGAGCGGATACACCGTGACACCGGCTCCCGGTCCGGGCCCGGCCAGGGGCGTCACATCCGAAGAGCCCGCGTCCCCGTGCATCGTCGCCGTCCCGAGTGGGCCGAGGAAGGGATTGGCCGCGAGCGGCCCGGTCACCGGCGGCGCGGCCGAGGCCGGACCCGACCAGGCGCACGCCGAGGCGAGGGCCAGGACGGCGGCGCGGGCGAGGAAGCGGCGGGTTGCAGACGACACGATGTGTATCGAACCCGAATTCCGGGCCGGGGAGAAGTCTTCGGATCACCCTGCGGGACCGGCGGCGAGAAAATGCCACCTACGATGGCGCCATGACCGGGGTCAAAGATCGCCTGCTCACGACAATCGCCGGGCAGCTCGGCAATCCGCACGGTGTGCTCGGTAAGGGCGTGGCGTTCGTCCTGAATCGCGGAAACAAGCGTGCCATCGCGGCGGCGGTCGATGCCGCGGTGCCGGCCACCGCGGCGACGGTCGCCGATATCGGCTTCGGCGGCGGGGTGGGACTGGAGTTGCTGCTGGCCCGCGTCGGCGCCGAGGGCCTGGTGCACGGCATCGAGCCCTCCCCCGACATGCGCGCCCGCGCGCGTGGCCGTTTCGCGGTGGAGATCGCGGAGGGTCGCCTCGTCCTCGCCGACGGCACGCTCACCGCGCTCCCACTGCCCGACGCGAGCCTGCACGCGGCGATCACCGTCAACACCATCTATTTCCTCGACGACCTCCCGGCCGCCTGCGCCGAACTCGCCCGCGTCCTTCGCCCCGGCGGCACCGCGGTGGTCGGCATCGGCGATCCCGAAGCCATGGCCACCATGCCTTTCACCCGCTACGGATTCACCTTGCGCCCGGTTGCCGAGGTGGTGGCGGCGCTGAGCTCGGCGGGACTGACGGTGGAGCAGCGCACCTTGCCGAATCCGCCGATCCCCCACCACGTGCTGATCGCCCGTAAGGCCTGACCCGACCCTTGACCGACCGGTCGGTCATGGCTACCGTCGATCCATGACACCGTTCACCGTCACCACGCGGTACGGCGAGATCGCGGTCCACCTGAGCGGATGCTCACCCGATGACGCACCGGGACTGCTGCTGCTGCACGCGAATCCGGGTGGCCATCGCGACTTCGATCAGATCGTCTCCGCGCTGGGCACGACGTGGGCCGTCGCCGCGGTCGACTGGCCGGGCTATGGCGCGTCCACGGTGGTCGACCCGAACGCCATCACCGTCGACGCGCTCGGCGACGTCGCTGTGGAGGTGGCGAAGTCGTTGGCGCAGCGCGGTTTCGGTTCGCTCACCGTGATCGGCAACAGTGTCGGCGGCTACGCCGCGGTGCGGCTGGCCGAACGCGCACCGGATCTGGTGCGCGGGCTGTTGCTGGTGCAGTCGGCAGGCTTCGCACCACTGAATCCGTTGACCAGAGCCATGTTCCGGCTGATCGCCCGCCCTTCGGTCGCCCGGCGCTTCGTCGTCCCGCACGCGCGGCTGTACTTGGGCTCGCTACGCAACGAGGGTGTTCGCCCTCTCTTCGAGCGGGCCCGCCAGGTATCCGCCGATCCGATCCGGCTCGCCGTGTACCGCAGTCTCTGGCGGAGCCTGGACGACCCACGCGTCGACCTGCCCGCCGCGGCGCCACTGCTGCCCGGCCTACCCGTCCAGGTTGTCTGGGGCCGCGACGACCCGACCAATCCCTGGCTGGTGAACCGGCGCGGCATCACCCGCGCCCTGCCCCACGCGCAGGTCGTCGTCCTGCCCACCCGGCACGAACCGTTCGCACAGGCACCCGGGTTGTTCCTCGACGCCGTGCGTGAGTTCCTCACCGACCGTGCTGGAATGCGGCCATGAGATCCGCCGAACCCGGACGCCGCGCCCTCTTGAACGCGGGCAGGCAGCTGCTGGCCACCGAGAATCTGAGCAAGCTCTCGGTCAACGCGATCGCGGCCGAGGCGAAAATGGCCAAGGGCAGCTTCTACCAGCACTGGCCGAGCCGGGAGTCCTACATCCTCGCCCTGCACCGCGCCTTCCACGACGATCTCGACGACCAGGTCAGCACGGCGACCGCCGACCTGCCGCCCGGCGAAGCACGCCTCGCGGCCGGGATCGCGGCTTACCTCGACGGCTGCCTGGCCGCCCCCGCGACGAAGGGCCTCCTGGTACAGGCCAGAACCGACGCGGGCCTGGCCACCGAGGTGAGCGCCCGCAACCGCGCCGCCGCCGACCTGCTCGCCACGAACCTCACGGCGATGGGCTGGACCGACGCGGCGCCGGTCGCTGTCCTGTTGGTAGCCGCGATAGCCGAGACCGCCCTGCTCGAGCTGGACGCGCACTCGCCCCGCCCGGATCTGCGCGCGGCCCTGCTTCGCATCGCCCGTCACTGACCCCGGAAACGACCGAAGGCCCGATCCAGAAGGATCGAGCCTTTAGTCTTGTGGGCGAAGGGGGACTTGAACCCCCACGTCCTTACGGACACTGGCACCTGAAGCCAGCGCGTCTGCCATTCCGCCACTCGCCCGAGCGACTGGAAAAATCTAACATGCCCCGCGGCCGAAAATAAAATCGATTCCCTGACCTGCGGCGATGCCGATTGAAAGGGCGCGGGAACTGGGTCACGCCGCCGGGAGTTACCCAGGTAGAGGATCGTGGATATCATGCAAGGAACGTGGTCGGGTCCGGACACGCCGTAACCAGCGTGTCGAGGAGGGCGGACACGCGCACCGAAGGGAGGGCTGTGATGGGCATCGTGTCGAGATTCGAACGTCGCTTGCAGGGCGCCGTCGGTGACGTGTTCGCGAGGGTGTTCGGCGGCAGTGTGGTTCCCCAGGAGGTGGAGGCCGCGCTGCAGCAGGAAGCCGCAGATCAGATCCAGGATCTGGAGGGCGGGCACCGTCTCGCCCCGAACAGTTACGTGATCACGATCAACGAAACCGATCACGGCAAGCTCGACGCCGATCACGACCTGACAACCAAAGCGTTCGCCAAACATCTGCAGGATTACATCCGCGAGCAGGGCTGGCAGACCTACGGCGAAGTACACGTGGCGTTCGAGGCATCACCTACGCTGCACACCGGAATGTTCAGAGCGAGCGGCCGCGTCGACCCCGACGCCGGCCGCGGGACGGCCCCGCCTCGCCCCGGACCGCCACAACGACCCGCACACCCGCAACCAGGAGCTGGCCCCATGACGCATAACTCAGGCTACGAGCCAAGCCGAGAGCCCGCGGAGTCCGATCCACGCAACCGCGGGTACGCACCGCCGCCCGCCGGCGCACCAGGGGCTTCCTACCCGGCCGACGATTACGGCCGCGGTGGCGGCTACGGCGCGCCCGAGGCGCAGCCCGGATACGGCGACGCGTACGGCCAGCAGGGTGGCGAATACCAGAACGGCTACGACCCCGCCGCGCCCGCGCAGCAGGGCTACGGCCAGCAGGGTGGCTACGGCGCCGCGCCCGCGTACGGCGAGCCCGGTTACGACCAGCAGGGCGGGTACGGCCAGCAGGCCTACAGCCAGCAGGGCGGCTACGGCGCGCAAGGCGGTTACGCCGAGCCCGGCTACGACCAGCAGGGTGGCTACGGCCAGCAGGGCTACGCCGAACCCCAGCAGGGTGGATACGGCCAGCAGGGTGGGTACGGCCAGCAGGGCTACGCCGATCCGGGCTACGACCAGCAGGGTGGCTACGGCCAGCAGGGCTACGCCGAACCCCAGCAGCAGGGCTACGGCCAGCAGGGATACGGCGCGCAGCCCGGTTACGCCGAGCCCGCCTACGGCCAGGAGGAGCAGGGCGGCTACGCCCAGCCCGCCGCCGGTTACGGCCAGCAGGGCTACGGCCAGCAGCAGGGCGCGGGCTACGGCGCCGCCCAGTCGAGCTACTCGGCCACGCTCCAGCTCGACGACGGCAGCGGCCGCACCTACGCGCTGCGCGAGGGCTCCAACATCATCGGCCGCGGCCAGGACGCCCATTTCCGGCTACCCGACACGGGGGTGTCGCGTCGCCATATCGAGGTGCGCTGGGACGGCCAGACGGCCATGCTCTCGGACCTGGGTTCGACCAACGGAACGCTCGTCAACGGTTCCCCCGTGCAGGATTGGCAGCTCGCCGATGGCGACGTCATCCGGGCCGGACATTCCGAGATCCTGATCCGGATCGTCTGATCCCGTAAGCTGCGCGGTGCACGTCACGAGTCGACGCTGTCGGCTCTATGATGCTGCCATTACACGCACGGTCCCGACCTCGGGGCCCGCAAGCCAGCACGCTGGTGGGGGTGGTTCGCCCCGCACCTGCCGTACCGACGTACCCGGGCGAACAGGAGGTGGAACGCCGTGCAGGGATTGATCCTGCAATTGACCCGCGCGGGGTTCCTGCTGCTGCTCTGGTTGTTCGTCTGGGCCGTTCTGCGGACCTTGCGCAGCGATATCTACGCGGCATCCGGCATACGGATACAGCCGAGGGCAACCCGCGGAAATCGCGGATCCATCGGACTGCCCTCCTTCAGCCGAAGCCAGAAGGGCGCCAAGTATCTAGTGGTGACTCATGGTTCACTCGCCGGCACTCGAATCACCCTCGGCACGCAACCGGTTCTCATCGGACGCGCCGACGATTCCACGCTGGTACTCACCGACGACTACGCCTCGACCAGGCACGCGCGACTGTCTCAGCGTGGTGACGACTGGTACGTGGAAGACCTCGGTTCCACCAACGGCACATATCTAGACCGCGCGAAAGTCACCACCGCCGTCCGTGTTCCGCTCGGCACTGCTGTGCGAGTCGGCAAAACAGTGATCGAGCTGCGATCGTGACACTTGTTCTGCGCTACACCGCGCGAAGCGACCGCGGACTCGTCCGGGGCAACAACGAAGATTCGGTCTACGCGGGCGCACGCCTGCTAGCGCTGGCCGACGGCATGGGTGGCCACGCCGCCGGAGAAGTGGCCTCCCAGTTGATGATCGCCGCGCTGGCGCATCTCGACGACGACGAGCCGGGCGACGACATCCTCGGCAAGCTCGACCACGCCACGCATTCCGGCAATGCCGCCATCGCCGACCACGTGGAGGCCGAACCCGAACTCGACGGCATGGGCACCACGCTCACCGCCATCCTGTTCGCGGGCCGCAAGCTCGGCCTGGTCCACATCGGCGACTCGCGTGCCTACCTGCTGCGCGACAGCGAACTCGCCCAGATCACCCGCGACGACACGTTCGTGCAGTCGCTGGTCGACGAGGGCCGGATCACCGCCGAACAGGCGCACACCCACCCGCAGCGTTCGCTGATCATGCGTGCCCTCACCGGCAACGAGATCGAGCCGACGCTGATCATGCGCGAGGCCCGCGCCGGTGATCGTTATCTTCTGTGCTCCGACGGACTTTCGGATGTGGTGAGCGACGAGACCATCGGCAACACCATGCGCGAGGGCAACACCGACGAGTGCGCCGACCGGCTCATCGAACTGGCGCTGCGCAGTGGTGGTCCGGACAATGTGACCGTTGTCGTCGCCGATGTGATCGACCTCGACTACGGGCAGAGCCACCCGATTCTCGCCGGCGCCGCCTCCACCGAAGAGGAGGAGGACTCCCCGCCGCCGAACACCGCGGCCGGGCGTGCCGCCGCCATGCGTCCGCCGCGGGCGCAACCGCGCCGGGCCGCCGCCGCACCGCCGCCGCCGGAGACGAAGTCGCACAAGCTGCGCTGGCTGCTGCTGTCGCTGGCGTTGATCGCCGCGGTCGCCGTCGGACTCGTGGTGGGCTACAAGATGATTCGCAGCAACTACTACGTGGGCGCCGACAACGACAAGGTGGTCGTGATGCGCGGCCTGCCCGGTTCGATCCTCGGCTACTCGATCCACGATGTGGAGCTGACCGGCTGTGTGAACAGCAAGAGCGAACTCACGCTCGTCGAGGTCGGCAAGTCCGCGCCGAGTGGGTGCAAGCCGCTGATGGTCAGTGACCTGAAGCAGACCGGGCGCGACCAGGTGCAGAAGGGCCTGCCGCCGGATTCGCTGGACAAGGCGCGCGGCAGCATGAAGGTGCTGGCGCAGAACGAGCTTCTGCCGCCGTGCCCGAAGAAGGAATCGGTGCCGCAGCCCGGCGTGCTGCCGCCCGAGCAGACCCCGGTGATCCCCGGTGGCGCACCGACACCCGGCCCCGACCAGCCCGCGACACCGACCACGACCACGCCTGCCCCGACCACCACCGTCCCCCCGACAACCCCGCAGATCTCAGGGGAGAACTGCCGGGTGACGGACTGATGTCCGCACCGCCACCGCCGTCGGCTGGGGCGTTCCCCAGTCCCCCTGGTGGATTCGCGCCGGCGCCGCCGCCGTCGACGCGACGCAACCAGGAGTTGCTGCTGCTGGCGGGCGCGGCGGGTATCACGACGGTGTCGTTGTTCATCGTCGAGGCGAGCCAGGAACAGTCGATCACCACCGACATCGCCAAGTACGGGGTGGCGTTCCTCGCGCTGTTCGGCATCGCCCATCTCGCGGTGCGGCGGTTCGCGCCGTTCGCCGACCCGCTCCTCCTACCGATTGTGGCGCTGCTCAACGGATTGGGGCTGGTGCTGATCCACCGGCTCGATCTCGCCGAAGCGCAGAAGGCGGCGTACGACGCGACATCGGTCCCCTCCCCCGACGCCAACCAGCAGATCATGTGGACCGGCCTCGGCATCGTGGTGTTCATCAGCCTGCTCATCGTCTTGCGGGACTACCGCACGCTGGCGCGCTACACCTACACACTAGGCCTGGTAGGCCTGGTCGCGCTGGCGATTCCGGCACTGTTGCCGAGCCGGTTCTCCGAAGTCAACGGCGCCAAGATCTGGATCCGGCTGCCCGGATTCAGCATGCAGCCGGGCGAATTCGCGAAGATCCTGCTGATCATCTTCTTCGCGGGCGTGCTGGTGGCCAAGCGTGACCTGTTCACCGCGGCGGGCAAGCACTTCCTCGGCATGGAGTGGCCGCGACCACGCGATATGGGCCCGATCCTGATCGTGTGGATCGTCTGCATCGGCGTGCTCGTGCTCGAAAAGGACCTCGGCACTTCGCTGCTCATCTTCGGCACGGTGCTGGTGATGATCTACATCGCCACCGAACGGGTGGGCTGGCTGATCATCGGCGGCGGCCTGCTCGCGCTCGGATTCGTCTTCGCCTACGAGCTGTTCGGGCACGTGCGCGTGCGCGTTGACACCTGGCTGCACCCGTTCGACGACTACCACAACACCGGATACCAGATCTCCCAGTCGATGTTCGGGTTCGCCACCGGCGGGCTCGCGGGCACCGGCCTCGGCAGCGGACGGCCCCAGCAGGTGCCCTTCGCCAAGACCGACTTCATCGTCACCACGATCGGCGAGGAACTGGGCCTGATCGGGCTCACCGCGGTGCTGATGCTGTTCCTGATCTTCATCGTGCGTGGGCTGCGCACCGCGCTGGCCGTGCGTGACAGCTTCGGCAAGCTGCTCGCGGCAGGCCTGTCGTTCACCATCGCGATCCAGATCTTCGTGGTCGTCGGCGGTGTCACCAAACTGATTCCCCTCACCGGTCTGACCACGCCGTTCATCTCCTACGGCGGTTCGTCGCTGCTGGCGAACTACGCGCTGCTCGGGCTGTTGATCAAGATCTCCGATGCGGCCCGCGCACCGGCACCGGCCCGTAAGCGCGCGCCCGCCCCGATCGCGGACGCGGCCACGGAACTGGTGCGCAGGCCGGAAAGCAGGGTGAGCGAATGAACACACCTCTGCGTCGCGTCGCCGTCGCCGTGATGGTGATGGTGGTGGCGTTGCTCGTGAACGCGACCTACCTGCAGGTGGTCAAGGCCGACGATCTGCGCAGCGATCCGCGCAACTCGCGCGTGCTGCTCGACGAGTACTCGCGCCAGCGCGGTCAGATCTCGGCGGGCGGCACGGTGCTCGCCGGGTCCGTCGCGACCGACGACCGGTACAAGTACCTGCGCGAATACCCCTCCGACCCGTCGGCGTACGCGCCGGTCACCGGTTTCTACTCGATGCAGTACGGCAAGACCGGGCTCGAGCTGGCCGAGGATCCGCTGCTCTCGGGCAACGACTCGAGCCTGTTCGGCCGTCGGCTCATCGACATGTTCTCCGGGCGCGATCCGCGCGGCGCGAACGTGCTCACCACGCTGAACCCGATGATGCAGCAGGTCGCCTACGAGCAGATGACGTCGAAGGGCTACACCGGCGCCGTCGTGGCGATCGAGCCGAGCACCGGCAAGATCTTGACCATGGTCTCCACGCCCAGCTACGACCCCAACGAGCTGTCGGGCCACGACGGCGCGGCGGGGCGTGCGGCGTGGGAACGACTGAGCACCGATCCGAGTCAGCCGATGCTCAATCGCGCCGTCTCGCAGACCTATCCGCCGGGGTCGACGTTCAAGACCGTCGTCACCGCGGCCGCGCTGTCCAACGGGGTCGCCGGCCCGAACGACCAGTTCACGGCCGCGCCCAACATCACCCTGCCCGGGACCAGCACCACGCTGGAGAACTACAACGGCAGCACCTGCGGTGACCAGCCGACGGCCAGCCTCTACGAAGCGTTCCGGCGTTCGTGCAACACCGCGTTCGTCGAGCTCGGCGTGAAGGTCGGCGCGGCCAAGCTCAAGGACGAGGCCGCCGCGTTCGGCATCGGCATCGAGGATCCGCCCGGTGTGCCGATCCCGGTCGCCGAATCGACCGTCGGCCCGATCCCGGACAACGCCGCACTCGGCCAGTCGAGCATCGGTCAGCGCGATGTGTCGGTGACGCCGCTCAATGTCGCGGTGATCGCCGCGACCATCGCCAACGGCGGCACCCGGATGCAGCCGTACCTGGTCGACCAGACCCAAGCGCCCGATCTGTCGGAGCTCAGCAAGACCAAACCGGTCAGCGTCGGGCAGGCAGTGAGTCCCCAGGTAGCGTCGACCCTGACAGATCTGATGGTTGCTTCGGAGGCCAACACCGCGGGCGGTGGACGGTCGCCGTACCAGATCGCGTCCAAGACCGGAACCGCCGAACACGGCAGTAATCCCCGTAACACCCCGCCACACGCCTGGTATATGGCCTTCGCGCCCGCGCAGAACCCGAAGATCGCCATCGCGGTGATCGTCGAGAACGGCGGCGATCGGGCGCTGGCGGCCACCGGAGGTTCGGTGGCCGCGCCGATCGCCAGGTCGGTACTGGACGCGGGCCTGGCAGGCGGCTGAACGAAATGAGTGTGCGAGTGACAACACGGGGGCCCCGATGCTGAACAACGGCGCCATGATCGCCGACCGCTACCGGCTGCAACGGCTCATCGCCACGGGCGGTATGGGTCAGGTGTGGGAGGCGATGGACACCCGGCTCGATCGCCGGGTGGCGGTCAAGGTCCTCAAGACCGAGTTCTCCGCCGACCCGACTTTCCGTGCGCGGTTCCGTGTCGAGGCGCGGACCACCGCGCAGCTCAACGCGCCCGGAATCGCGGGCATCTACGACTACGGCGAGACCACCGACCCGTCGGGCGGCGAGACCGCCTACCTGGTGATGGAGCTCGTGCAGGGCGAACCGCTCAACGCGGTGCTCAACCGGATGGGCAGGCTCTCGGTCGTCCAGGGTCTGGACATGCTCGAGCAGACCGGGCGCGCACTCGAGGTCGCGCACGCGGCCGGTGTGGTGCACCGTGACGTGAAGCCGGGCAACATCCTGGTGACGCCGACCGGGCAGGTGAAGATCACCGACTTCGGCATCGCCAAGGCGGTCGACGCCTCGCCGGTGACCAAGACCGGCATGGTGATGGGCACCGCCCAGTACATCGCGCCCGAACAGGCCGTCGGCGAGGACGCCACCGCGGCCTCGGATGTCTACTCCCTCGGCATCGTGGGCTACGAAGCACTGGCCGGCGTCCGCCCGTTCACCGGTGAAGGCGCGATCACGGTCGCGATGAAGCACGTGCGCGACGCACCGCCGCCGATGCCCGACGATCTGCCGGCGAACGTGCACGAACTGATCGCCATCACGATGGCCAAGGACCCGCTGCAGCGCTACAGCAGCGGCGGCGAGTTCGCCGATGCCGTGGCCGCGGTGCGGGCCGGACACATGCCGCCGGTCCCCGGTGGCGCCACCGGTCCGTCGTCGATGACCGGGGCCACCCGGATACTTCCACCCGGCCCGACGGTGGTGCTCCCCGCCGCAGCAGCCGCCGCGGCCGCGGCGGACTACGACGGCGCGACCATGCGTTTCGGCCATCAGCCCGGCGGTCCGGTCGGTCCGCCCACCGGCGGCTACAGCGGTCCGGCCACCCAGGCTTCCGCGCCGCCGCCGGTGCCCGCGAGCAATGCCAAGAACAACCAGAAGTGGCTGATCGCGCTCGGCGTCGGCGCGTTGCTGCTCGGCGGCGGTGTGCTGTGGCTGCTGTTCGGTGGTGAACCGAACCGGGATTCGGGAACCACGACCACCACCGTGCAGACCACCAGACCGCTGCCGCCGCCGGTGACCACTACCCGGCCGGTCCCGCCGCCGCCGGTGATCACCGAGGAACCGCCGACCACCACGCAACGCCCGCCGACGACCACCGAGCCGCCGACCACCACCACCGAGCCGCCGACCACCACGACGGCGCCGCCGACCACCACCACGACCAAGACCAAGCCGACCACCACGCCGAAGCCGACCAAACCGGAGCCGACCACCACGGCTCCGGCCGCAGGCACCACCACCGTCGGCCGTCCCCGGCTGCCCACCTTCGACCTGCCGTTCCCCGATAGCGACACGGCGGTAGGCCCGACCATAGGACAACCATGACGACCCCGAAGAATCTCTCCTCGCGGTACGAGCTGGGCGAGATCATCGGGTTCGGCGGCATGTCGGAGGTGCACCGCGCCCGCGACGTGCGGCTGTCGCGCGACGTGGCGATCAAGGTGCTGCGCGCCGATCTGGCCCGCGATCCCACGTTCTACCTGCGGTTCAAGCGCGAAGCCCAGAACGCGGCCGCGCTGAACCACCCGGCCATCGTGGCCGTGTACGACACCGGCGAAGCCACCGTCGACGGTGGGCCGCTGCCCTACATCGTCATGGAATACGTCGAGGGCGACACCCTGCGCGACATCGTGCGCGGCAAGGGACCGCTCGCGCCGCGCAAGGCGATGGAAGTCGTGGCCGATGTGTGCGCCGCGCTCGATTTCAGCCATAAGGCCGGGATCGTGCACCGCGACATGAAGCCGGCCAACATCATGATCAACCGTGCCGGTGCGGTGAAGGTGATGGACTTCGGTATCGCGCGCGCGATCGCCGACAGCGCCAACCCGATGACCCAGACCGCCGCGGTGATCGGCACCGCCCAGTACCTCTCGCCCGAGCAGGCCCGCGGCGAGACCGTCGACGCGCGCTCGGACGTGTACTCGGTGGGCTGTGTGCTCTTCGAGATCCTCACCGGGCAGCCGCCGTTCACCGGTGACTCGCCGGTCGCGGTCGCCTACCAGCATGTGAAGGAAGATCCGCCGCTGCCGTCGTCGGTCAATCCCGGCGTGCCGCGTGAGCTCGATTCGGTGATCCTCAAGGCGATGGCCAAGAACCCGGCCAACCGGTACCAGACGGCCGCGGAGATGCGGGCCGACCTGATCCGGGTGCTCGGCGGGCAGAAGCCCAGCGCGCCGATGGTGATGAACGAGGAAGACCGCACCGACTACGACGACGAGCCGGGGCCGCGGAGTTTTCACGATCGCCGCGACGACACCTCCGAGCACCCTGTGGTCGGGCCCGACGGCGAGGAACGCAACCGCACCGGGCTGATCGCCCTCGGTGTCGCGGCCGCGCTCGCCGTGGCGTTCGGCCTGTTCTGGGTGCTGGTCGGTCCGGGTAGCCGGGCCGATCAGGTCGCCGTCCCCGATCTGTCGGGCAAGACCGCCCAGCAGGCGCAGACCGCACTGCAGCAGGCCGGTTTCTATGTGGCCGTGCAGGAGAAACCGGACGGCAAGGTCGCGCCGGGCAATGTGATCGCGACTCAGCCGCTCGGCGGTTCGCGCATCGACGAGGGCAGCACCGTGACGCTGCAGATCTCGACCGGACCGACGCAGGTGCAGTTGCCGCGACTGATCGGCATGAGTCAGGCCGACGCCGAGCGGCAGCTGAATTCGCTCGGGCTGCAACTCGATCCGAATGTGGCACGCAAGCCGTCGAGTACGGCGGACACCGACAAGGTGATCGCGCAGGAGCCGAGTGCCGGTGTGCGGGTCGATATCGATCAGCCGATCATCATCACCCTCGGCGGCGGGCCGGAAGAGGTGCGAGTGCCGTCCGTGGTCGGCCAGGACATCTCCGTCGCCCAGCCGAATCTGGTGGATTCCGCCGGTTTCAAGGTCGATATCCAGGAAATGAAGTCCTCACTGCCGAAAGGCCAGGTGCTCGCCACGAACCCGGCAGGCGGCAGCAACGCGGAGAAGGGCTCCACCATCACGGTCCATGTCTCCGCCGGTGACCGCATCACCGTCCCCGATCTCACCGGGCTCACGCCGGTGCAGGCGCAGGAAAGGCTGCGCGGCGAAGGGTGGACCGGCCAGCTCAGCCAGACCACGGTGATCACCCTCGACGGCAGTGCCTCGGGCAAGGTCGTCGGGCAGAGCCCCGCGGCGGGTTCCTCGGTGACGATCAACGGCAACATCGTGCTGCACGTGGGAGCGTCGCCGATTCCGCGCTGAGGTCTCGATTGGATGGCGAACGCGTCCGCCGCGTCCGCGCGGGCGCAGAATGAGGCTGCTTTCATCCCATCCAGCGTTGCTGACGAGGAGGTAGCCCCCTATGACGACAGCCAGGGACATCATGAAGCCCGGTGCGCAGTGGATCACCCGTGGTGACACCGTATCGACCGCGGCGACGGCGATGGCCGATCTCGGGGTCGGATCGATCGTCGTCGCCGATGACGACGAGCGCATGTGCGGCATCATCACCGACCGCGACATCGTGGTGAAGTGCGTCGCGCTCGGTCTGTCACCTGATCTGACGACAGCGGCGGAACTCTGCGAGTCGACGCCACGGTGGGTCAGCGCGGACGCCGATGTGGAAGACGTGCTCGACCAGATGGAATCGCACCGGGTGAAGCGGATGCCGGTGATCGAGAACAAGCGCCTGGTCGGCATGATCAGCGAGGCCGATCTGGCCCGGCACCTCGACGACAATCAGCTCGGCGAATTCGTGACCGCCATCTACGGGCGGCCCTGAGCTAACTCAGGTCCAGGTGGGTGTTCATCGACATGGCCTCCGTGGCCAGGTCGGTGAGCTCCACCACGCGCACGCCATGGGTGCGGAGTTTGTCCACACCCTCGCAGGCGGCGACGAACAGGCTCGGCTCACGCCAGGCGATCACCACCGTGGGGATACCGGCGGCCAGAATGCGATCGGTGCACGGCAGCCGGGTCGCGGTGGCGCGGGTGGAGCACGGTTCGAGGGTGCTGTAGATCGTGGCCCTGGTCAGGCGAGGGTCGTCGGGGTCGAGCTTGTTCAGCGCGGACTCCTCGGCGTGCACCTTCTCGTCGGTTTCGCGGGAGAAGCCGGTCGCGATCTCCACCCCGTCGGCGACGATCACGGCGCCGACCGAATAGGCAGTCTCGCTGGGCGGACAGTTCCTGGCGAGCTCTATCGCCCTGTGCATGAACCGGTGGTCGGTGTCGTCGTGGCCCATGTCGTTTCCCTGTGGTCGGCGAGTTATCCACAACCCTGGCGTGATGTGGAATCGGTCATGTTCAGGTGTGGAGCAAAGTTGTCCGCGAAGTGTGGACAACTGAATTTTCCCAGGTCAGTGCAGTGATTTTGTTCGCGGTACCAGTTAGTTGAGGGGTGGGGGATCGGGGCTGACCAGGTAGTTCAGCACAGCGACATCCCCAAGTTGTTCCACACCCGCCAGGTGCAGCCTGCGACCGGCCCCACCGGGAAACTGCGCAGGTCCGACGAAGCGCGGCGCCGCCGGATCGCCGACCAGGATCGGCGCGATCGCCAGGCGGATCTCGTCGACCAGGTCGGCCGCGAGGAAGCCGGTGTGCATGCCGGTGCCCCCTTCGACCATCAGCCGGTGGATACCTCGCGTGCCGAGGTCGGCCACGAGGGCCGCGAGTGCGAGCCGCTCGCCGAGGCTGACCACCTCGGCGAGCCCGTCGAGCCGGTTGCCCAGCCGCGCCACCCCCGCATCGGAGGTGTAGACGAGTTTGTCGCCACCGGTGTGCCAGAAGCGCAGCCCCGGATCGAGCTCACCGGAATCGGTGACGGTCACCTTCACCGGAAACTCCGGTTTGCCCGCCGACACCCGGGCGGCCCGGCGCTCGGCGCTGTTCACCAGCAGGCGGGGATTGTCGGTGCGCAGCGTGTGCGCACCGATCAGGATCGCGTCGGACTCCGCGCGGATCTGATCGACCCGATCGAAATCGGCGGTGTTCGACAGCAGCAGTCGCTGCGCGCTCGCGTCGTCGATATAGCCGTCCAGACTCGCCGCCACCGACAACCGCACCCATGGCCTCACTGGGTGACCAGCGCGGCGACCTCCGCCTCGAGCGCGGAGACGAGTGCCTCGGACGGACGTTCGCCGCAGACCTCCAGCCAGTTGGCGAGCATCCGGTGGCCGCCCTGGGTGAGCACGGACTCGGGGTGGAACTGCACACCGTGGATGGGCAGCGTGCGGTGGCGCATCGCCATCACGATGCCGCTTTCGGTGTGGCCGACGACCACCAGTTCCTCGGGAATGGTGTCGGGGAGCACCGTGAGCGAGTGGTAGCGGGTGGCGGTGAACGGGTCGGGCAGACCGGCCAACACGCCGGACCCGAGATGGAAAACCTCGCTGGTCTTGCCGTGCAGCAGTTCGGGCGCGCGGTCGACGGTGCCGCCGAAGGCCTCGCCGATCGCCTGGTGCCCGAGACACACGCCGAGCAGCGGCTTGTTGTGCCTGGCGGCCGCGTGCACGAGCGGGATGCTCGCACCGGCCCGGTCGGGGCTGCCGGGGCCGGGGCTCACCAACACGCCGTCGAACGCTCCACCGTCGTCCCCCACGGTGAGCAGGCTGTCCAGATCGTCGAGGCGGGGGTCATCATTGCGCCAGACCACGACGTCGGCACCAAGCTGGCCGAGGTACTGCACCAGGTTGAACACGAAGCTGTCGTAGTTGTCGACGACCAATACACGCATGCGTCGAGGGTACGGGAGTTGCGATAGCCTAGGAGTTACCTGTACTCCGAATTCGAGGACGTCATGCCCAAGTCCAAGGTCCGCAAGAAGGCCGATTACACCCCGAGCCCCGCCAGCCGCACGCCGGTGAAGGTGAAAGCGGGGCCGTCGCCGGTCTGGTACGTCGCGATCATGCTGGGCTTCATGCTCGCCGGCCTGGTGTGGCTGATCGTCTACTACCTGGCGCAGGACCACATCGGCTTCATGCTCGATCTGGGCGCCTGGAACTTCCTGATCGGGTTCGGCCTGATGGTCATCGGCCTGGTCATGACCATGCGGTGGCGCTGATCGCAGCGGATTACACCGGTGTTATTCATGCACACCTGTGGATAACCCTGTGCACAACTCGAGGATAGAAGGGGCGAACAACCGCGTGAACGACGCACAACCCGTCTCGTGGTCGACCCCAATCGCAGGTCTGCTCGCCCTCAGCGGTGGCGGAATCCTGCTGGGCGTGATGGCAATCCTCGCCCAGGACGGCCCGAGCAGGCTGCTCATCGGCATCGCCGCGGTCGCGGTGCTGGCGATGTCGGTGCTCGGTATCCGGCAGCGCCCCCGGCTCACCATGGTTCCCGGCCCCGCGCCGCGCCTGGTGGTCGGCACGCTCACCGGCCCGAAGAACTACCCACTCGACCGGATCGACCGGATCCGGATGGTCTCCTACCGCCGCATCGGCCGCAAATCCGCGATGCTCGAGGTCGACGTGCGCCACGAGGACACCGAGCGATTGCTGATCTTCGGCCGCTGGGACCTCGGCACCAATCCCCACGACGTGTACGACGCCCTGGTCGTCAACGGCTTCGCCTCGGTGACCACCGACTGACGTTGTTTCACGTGAAGCAAAGAGAACTCCCCGCCGCGAGGATCCGCGGCGGGGAGTTCTGTGTGTGGCCTTGATCAGTCGATCGTCACTGCTGAGATGATGACAGGCTCTTCGGGGCGATCATTGCGATCGGTCTTCACCGAGGCGATGGCGTCGACGACCTTGCACGAATCGGGGTCGACCACCTCGCCGAAGATCGAGTGCTTGCGGTTGAGGTGCGGCTGCGCACCGACGGTGATGAAGAACTGCGAACCATTGGTTTCGGTACCCGCGCCCGCATTCGCCATCGCGAGCAGATAGCCGCGGTCGAAGCGCAGATCCGGGTGGAACTCGTCGGCGAACTCGAAGCCCGGCCCGCCACGGCCGGTGCCTGTCGGATCGCCACCCTGGATCATGAACCCCGGGATGATCCGGTGAAAGACGGCGCCGTCGTAGAACGGGCCACTTTCCGTCCCACCGGCATTGACGGTGGAGTACGGCGCGGTGCCGTCGGCGAGACCGACGAAGTTGCGCACCGTCTTCGGGGCGTGGTTACCGAAGAGCGCGATCCTGATATCGCCGTGGTTGGTGTGCAGAGTTGCCACGGCCGTCTGGTTGGGTGAGGTCACGCAGTTATGGTGCCACGCGGCACGCCGAATCCGTTTGTGCCACGTGGTCGAATGAAGGACAGTGGTCGAATGAAACTTCGTAACCCATTGCTCGCGTCGATCGCGCTCGCCGGAGCGGGCGCTCTGGCCTACCTGGCTCGCGCCAAGCGCCCGCAATTGCCGGAACCGGCCGCCGAGCCGCCGCGTCTGGGCTATTCCCGCAACGGCTCGGCGCACTAGTTCCGGCTCTTCCTCAGCGGCTGACCGACTTCTTGTACTGGATCTGAGCCAGCGGCACGAAGACGATCAGGATCACTACGATCCACACCAGTGTGGTGATCACCGGATGCTGCATCGGCCACGCCTGCGAGGGCGGCGCCATCGGGTTGACGTTGCCGAACAGGTCACGCACCGCCTGGGTGAGCGCCGAGACCGGATTCCATTCGGCGAAGACCCGCAGCGGGGCAGGCATGTTGTCGAGCGGAACGAACGCGTTGGACAGGAATGTCAGCGGGAAGATCACCATGAAGCTGGCGTTGTTGAACACCTCCGGCGCGCGCACGATCAGGCCGACCACGGCCATCATCCACGACAGCGCGTAGGCGAACAGCAGCATCAACGCATACGCCAGCACCGCGTCGAGGAACGATCCGCGGATCCGCCAGCCGACGACCAGACCGGTCAGCGACATCACCACCAGGCTGACGATGTTGATCACCACATCGCTGATCGTGCGCCCGACCAGCACCGCCGACGGCGCCATCGGCAGCGACCGAAACCGGTCGATGATGCCTTTCTGCATGTCTTCGGCCAGGCCCGCGCCGGTGAAGGTGGCGCCGAACACCACTGTCTGGGCGAAGATGCCGGCGATCAGGAACTCACGGTAGCCACCTTCGAGCCCGGGGACCGAAATCGCCGAGCCGAAGACGTAGGCGAACAGGAGCACGAACATGATCGGCGACATGGTCGTGAAGATCAGCACGTCGGGCACGCGTTTGATCTTGATGACGTTGCGTTTGGCGATGGTGATGCTGTCGCTCACCACCATCGACAGTCGTTCGCCGAGGCTGGGTGAATGCAGCTCGGTTTTGTCGAGTGTGACGGTCATCGGTTATTTCCTTCCGCGGCGCCCACGGTCTCCGACTCACGATCACCGTTGACGAGTTCTTCGGCCTCGTGCCCGGTGAGTGTCAGGAAGACGTCGTCGAGCGAGGGTCTGCGCAGGGCGACGTCGTTGATGTCCACCTTGTGCTCGGTGAGCCTGCCGATGGCGGCGACCAGGTCCTGTGACCCGTCGGAGACCGGCACGATGAGTTTGCGCAGGCCTGGTTCGAGATGGATCTCGCCGTCGGCGAGTCCGGTCAGCACCTGCTGGGCGACGGCGAGCTGGTCGACGGCGCCGACGGTGAGTTCGATCCGGTCGCCGCCGACGAGGGCCTTGAGTTCGTCGGCGGTGCCGCGGGCGATCACCTTGCCGTGGTCGATCACCGCGATCGAATCGGCGAGGCGGTCGGCCTCGTCCATGTACTGGGTGGTGAGCAGCAGGGTGGTGCCGCCGGCGACCAGCTCTTCGATGACGTCCCACAGGTCGAGCCGGGCACGCGGGTCCAGACCCGTGGTCGGCTCGTCGAGGAACAGCACCGGCGGGTTGGCCACCAGGGCGCCCGCCAGGTCGAGGCGCCTGCGCATACCACCCGAGTAGCCCTTCACCGGCCGGTCGGCGGCGTCGCTGAGGCGGAAGCGGTCGAGCAGTTCGCGGGCCCGCTCCTTACTGCGCTGGGTGCCGAGGTGGTAGAGCCTGCCGACCATTTCGAGGTTCTCGAAACCGGTGAGGTATTCGTCGACCGCGGAATATTGGCCGGAGGCGCCGATGCGCGAACGCAGGGCCTGTGGGTTGTCGAGCACGTCGATACCGGCGACGGTGGCGGTGCCCTCGTCGGGTATCAGCAAAGTGGTGAGAACGCGAACAGTCGTGGTCTTTCCCGCGCCGTTGGGGCCGAGAAGCGCGGTAACGGTACCTTCCGGCACGGACAGGTCGAGTCCGTCGAGGGCGACGAGCTGCCCATACCGTTTGACCAGACCCTCGGCGACGATTGCGTCGGGCATGATTCTCCTGAAGTCGTGGTTGGCGATGCTGTGCCCAGTATTGCCCTACCCACCGACAAGTCGCATCCGAAATTTCCGCGCGACCGCGTGTCAGATGTACACAATTGTTCGACATGCCGAAGTGTCGCGACACGCGGCGAATCGGACTGATTTTCTGTCTCCCGACACGAACAAGAGCACCTGTTCGCTGTGCGGTCGCCACCCGCGAGACGAGAACATGTTCACCGGCAATTCCCCGTAAAACCTTGCGTACCAGCCGATTCCGAGGTTCGTAAGACACCTGTCAGGTATCGGGAGCGCGTACCGTCCGATCACCACACCCCGGGCCACCGCCGGCACCCGCGCCGACACCCGAAAAAACTCGCGAACTCGCCCGGTGCGCGTACACGAATTCCGCGCGTATCGCGTAGGATCGTTCAGGTCGGCCCCTCCCCCCCGGGCCGACCCTACGCGGGCCTCGGCTAACTCCCCCCCTTCGCCGAGGCCCGCTCCCCATTTTCCGGCAAGGTCGCAGCTCGGCAGAACAGCCGAAGCGCACCGCGACGCCGAGCGTCACAGTCCGGCCACGTTCCGGCGATCACCCGGCAACCAGGGTTATCGTCGCCCAATGGTGCCTGGTCGCGGTGCGATCGCCGGGGTCGTCTTATCGATGACGATCCTCGTTGGTTGTAGCGGATCCACCGACGACACGCACACCACCACAACGGCCACCGCCGAGGTTCCCCCGAATCAAGTCGCCGGTGTCGCCCTGCCCGCCGACGCGGTCGGCAAAGCCATCGGACAGCTCGACGAACTGGTGGGCTCGCTGATGGACTCCAGCCGCATTCCCGGCATGGCTGTCGCCGTGGTCCACGGCGGAAAGACCGTGTACGCCAAGGGTTTCGGTGTTCGCGAGGCAGGCGCTCCCGACAAGGTCGACGCCGACACCGTCTTCCAGCTCGCCTCGGTGTCGAAGTCGCTCGCCGCGACCGTCGTGGCCAACCAGGTCGGCGCGGACACGATCGAGTGGACGACCCCCGTGGTCGCCCACCTCCCCTCGTTCGCGCTGGCCGACCCCGCGACCACCGCCCAGCTCACCGTCGGCGACCTGTTCGCGCACCGCAGCGGCCTGCCCGATCACGCGGGCGACCGGCTCGAAGACCTCGGCTACGACCAGGCCGCGATCTTCGGCAAGCTGCGCCTGGAACCTCTCGATCCCTTCCGGATCACCTACCACTACACCAACTTCGGGCTCACCGCCGGCGCCGAATCCGTGGCCGCGGCGGCCGGGAAGGATTGGGCCCAACTGTCGGCCGACGCCCTCTACACGCCACTCGGCATGCGCGACACCAGCTCGCGTTTCGACGATTTCCTCGCCCGGCCGAATCACGCGGTGGGACACGTGAACCTCGACGGCGACTGGGTGGCCCGCTACGTGCGCGACCCCGACCCCCAGTCCCCCGCGGGCGGCGCCAGCTCGTCGGTGAACGACATGGCCCGCTGGCTCACGATGCTGCTCGGTAACGGCACGGCAGGCGCGACGACCATCGCCCCACCCGAAGCGTTGCTGCCCGCCGTCACACCCCAGATCGTCTCGGCGCCGCCCACGTCCGCCACCGCGCGGGCGGGCAGCTACGGATACGGCTTCAACGTGTCGGTCTCCGCCGCCGGGCGCACCACCACCAGTCATTCCGGTGCCTTCGGCCTCGGCGCAGCGACCAACTTCCTGGTGATCCCGTCCGCCGACGTGGCCGTCGTCGCGCTGACGAACGCCGCGCCGCTCGGCATCCCGGAGACGCTGACCGCGGAGTTCGCCGATCTGGTGCAGTTCGGCGAGGTGCGCGAGGACTGGCGCGGCCTGTACCGCGACGCGTTCGCCGCCATCGACGATCCGGAAGGCGACCTGTCCGGCGAACCCGCCCCGGCGAATCCGGCGCCCGCCCAGCCACTACCGACCTACGAGGGCACTTACGACAGCGCCTACTGGGGGCCCGCCGCGATCGTCGCGACCGACACCGGCCTGCGCCTGACCATCGGCCCCGAGCAACGGACCTATCAACTCCGCCACTGGGACGGCGACACCTTCGCCTTCGACCTGAGCGGTGAGAACGCCCCACCCGGCAGCGTCACCTCGGCTCGATTCGCCGACGGCACACTGACGATCGACTACTTCGACCAGAGCGGCCTCGGCACGTTCACCAGGATCGATTGACACCGCGCCAGAACGAACTGATCAGGCCAGCGCGCGCCACGCGGTCGCCAGCCGCGCCGCCCTGACCTTGCCCGCGACCCCGAGCAACGGCGCATCACGCTCCCAGCGCTTCCTGACCTCCGGATCCACCGGCGCCCACAGCGGCTCCAGTTCGGTCCGCAGACCGGTCAGCCGATCGAAGATGCCCCCGAGCGCGATGTGGACACCCGGGGAGCTCGGGTCCTCGGCACCGACCCCACGCACCGCCGCAAACAGCGCCAGCAGCTGTTCTACGGGCTCCGCGGGCCACTGCGCTAGCCGGGCGACCCGAACGAGCTGACCGAGCACAGCGGCCACCACATGGAGGTCCTCGACCGTCCGGAACGGCTTCAGGTAGTCGGCATAGCCGTCACCGGGCAGTAGTTCGCCCGGCGCGGCGTCGAAAACGACTTCCGCGTGCGGGATCTCCGGGGCGAACGGCAGCGTGGGCAGCGGCGTCACCGCGGCGGACGCACCAGCGGGGACGAGCACGGCGCGCAGCAGCGGCCTGCCGTCGGGCTGGGTGCCGGAGCGGGCGATCACCAGGAAGCGATCGGCGAACGCGCCCAGCGTGGCGAAGGATTTGGTGCCGGTGACGGTGCCGTCCTCGCGCACGGTGGTCGTCATCGTCGACGGTCGCGCACCGGCGCCCTCGGTCGCGCACATCGAGGAGAGCTCGGCGGGATCGAGCGAGGGGACCAGCGCGTGCAGGGCTTCCTGATAACCACCGAGGAAAGCGGGACCTGTTCCCGCGCCGTCGAATCCGGCGATCGCGGCCCGATCCAGCGAACTCGCGAACCCGGCCGTCCTGGTGCGGTGTCGCGCCCAGTCCGCCGCGAAATCAGCCGAAACGGCGTCGGCGGGAGTGGCGGTGAGAAGAAAATCGAAGCTCGAAGAATACACAGCGTTCACAGATGTGGAGCCTAGGGGAATCGAACCCCTAACCCCTGCCTTGCAAAGGCAGTGCTCTGCCAATTGAGCTAAGGCCCCTTACCGGTCATCGACCGGTTGGCAACCCGAAATCAGCGGGTGGTGACCTCGCGCCAGAGGTCTGCGTCGTCGCGCTTGCGGAATTTGCTGACACCGATGAGAACGGCGATCACAACACCGACCATGAGGACAATCTTCATGATTCCCACCCTACTGTGCTGTTCGGGAGTGGGCCTAGGAGGACTTGAACCTCCGACCTCTTCGTTATCAGCGAAGCGCTCTAACCGCCTGAGCTATAGGCCCGAACTCATTTCGATCCCCGCCGGAGCAGTGAACCGCAACGAGAAACGAGGTTACCTTACCTGCCTGCCGATAACCAAAACGGCCGGTCAGACCCAGTTTCCTGGGACCGACCGGCCGTACCGGAAACCTGCTCCTAGTCGGGATCGGCCAGGGTTATCTGGATGCCGCCGACCAGATCGCAGCACTGGTTGTAGATGAACACGCCGACCGTGGCCAGCGCGGTGAACAGCACCACGTTGATCAGGCCGATCACACCCGCGTAGCCGAACACCGTGCCCGCGTCGATCAGGCTCGACGAGCTGCCCTCCTGGTTCAGCATCTCGCCCAGCGAGTTGTCCAGGTTGTCCCACACGCCCATGCCCGCCAGCACGATGTAGAGCAGGCCGACGGCCAGCATCCACACGAAGAACAGCGCGACACTGATCACCAGGGTGATCTTCAGCGTCGACCACGGGTCGATCCGGCGGATCTGCACGGTCGCGCGTAGTGGCTCACCCGACGCGGCGGCCGCGATGGCCACCGGAACCGCGGGCGAGACGCTACCCGCCGCGGCTGCCCGCGCGCTCGGCCCCATGTTGTGCTGGGGCTGCGGCGCCATCGGTAGTCCGGGCGGCGCCACCGGCGCCTCGGGTGCGGGGTGGCGCACGTCGGACAGGTCGGGCATGTCCTTGACCAGTTCCGGACGCGCGATACTGCGGGTCGGCCCGTCGATCCCGACGGACTTCACCATCGCCGCTTCCTTGCGCGCCGCCTTGGCCGCCAGGTCGGCAGTGGTGCGGGCGTTGGACGCCCCACTGCCCTTGAGACCGCCGTTGCCCGATGCCCCGGACGAAGGCCGCCCCTGACTCGGCGATTCGCCGGGCCGGTACAGGTTCGACTGCGGTTCACGCTGCGGAAGCTGAGCCCACCCGTCCTGGTAGGGCGAGGATTTGCTGCCCTTGCCGTCGAACGAATCGGTCCCGGCCGCACCGGATTCCGGCGCCGCGCCCTCGGCCGGACCGCCCTGGCGTGGGATCGGCCGCGGCGGGATCGGAGACGTGGCGATCCGCTCGGTGACGCCGTTGGTCTGGTTCCGATCGTCGTTCGACTGATTCGGTGTGGTCAATGGAATCCTCAGATCCGTTCGTTGCCGCCGCTATTTGGTGTGTTACTCCGAAGCCACGTCGCCGAGGAGCTGATCGGGATCGGGCTCGTCGGCGTTGCGCGCGATCGCTAGCAAGGTATCGCCATCCGCGAGGTTCATCAATCGCACGCCCTTGGTCTGGCGTCCGGCCTTACGAACCTGCTTGGCTGCGGTGCGGATGACGCCACCACTGGAAGTGATCGCGTACAACTCGTCCTCGTCGTCGACGATGAGCGCACCCACCAGGCTGCCACGCTTCGGATCGTATTGGATTGTCAATACGCCTTTTCCGCCACGTCCCTGCGCGGTGTACTCCTCGATCGCGGTCCGCTTCGCGTACCCGCCGGCCGTCGCGACCAGCAGATATGTCTCCAAACGCACCACATTGAGCGAGAGCAGCTCGTCGTCGGTGTTGAAGCGCATGCCCTGCACGCCAGAGGTGGCGCGACCCATCGGACGCAGCGCCTCATCGGTCGCCGCGAAGCGGATCGACTGACCGTGCGCCGAGACCAGGAGCAGGTCATCGTCGGACGAGCAGAGCACCGCACCGACCAATTCGTCGTCATCGCGCAGGTTCACCGCGACGATGCCGCCGGAGCGGTTGGAGTCGAAATCGGTGAGTTTCGACTTCTTCACCAGGCCCGCGCGTGTCGCGAGCACGAGGTACGGCGCGTCCTCGTAGGTCTTGAGCTGGATGATCTGGGCGATCTTCTCGTCCGGCTGGAAGGCGAGCAGGTTGGCCACGTGCTGACCGCGCGCGGTCCGGTTGGCCTCGGGCAGCTCATAGGCCTTGGCCCGGTAGACACGACCCTTGTTGGTGAAGAACAGCAGCCAGTCGTGCGTGGACGACACGAAGAAGTGCTTGACGATGTCGTCCTGCTTGAGGCCGGCGCCCATCACGCCCTTGCCGCCACGCTTCTGCGAGCGGTAGAGGTCGGTCTTGGTGCGCTTGGCGTAGCCGGTCTCGGTGATCGTGACCACCACGTCTTCGCGCGCGATCAGATCCTCGTCGGCGACGTCACCGTCGGCGGCGATGATCCTGGTCCGGCGGTCGTCGCCGTACTTCTCGACGATCTCGGCCAGCTCGTCGCGCACGATCGCGCGCTGACGCTCGGGCTTTTCGAGAATGTCCTTGTAGTCGGCGATCTCGATCTCGATCTTGGCCAGATCGTCGATGATGCGCTGACGTTCCAGGGCCGACAGACGACGCAGCTGCATGTCGAGGATGGCGGTCGACTGGATCTCGTCGATGTCGAGCAGCTGCATCAGGCCGGTGCGCGCGGTATCGGTGTTGGCCGCCCCGCGGATCAACGCGATGACCTGGTCGAGCATGTCCAGCGCCTTGACCAGGCCGCGCAGGATGTGGGCCCGCTCCTCGGCCTTGCGCAGCAGGTAGCGGGTGCGCCGGACGATGACCTCGAGCTGGTGATTCACGTAGTAGCGAATCATCTGATCCAGTCGCAGCGTGCGCGGGACGCCGTCCACGATGGAGAGCATGTTCGCGCCGAAGCTGGTCTGCAGCTGGGTGTGCTTGTAGAGGTTGTTCAGCACCACCTTGGCCACCGCGTCACGCTTCACCGTGACCACGATGCGCATGCCGACACGGTCGGAGGACTCGTCGTGGATATCCGAGATACCCGCGATCTTCGCGTCCTTCACCTGCTCGGCGATGGAGTTGACGAAGTTGTCGGTATTGACCTGGTACGGCAGCTCGGTGATGACGATCGTGGTGCGGCCACGCGCGTCTTCCTCGATCTCGACCACACCGCGCATCCGGATCGAACCGCGACCGGTGGTGTAGGCGTCGTGGATGCCCTGACCGCCCACGATCAGGCCGTGGGTCGGGAAGTCGGGACCCTTGACCCGTTCCATGCAGGCGGCGAGGGTGGATTCCTCGTCGGCCTCGTAGTTCTCCAGCGCCCAGTAGATGGCCTCGGCCAGCTCGTTGAGGTTGTGCGGCGGGATGTTGGTGGCCATGCCGACCGCGATGCCGTTGGAGCCGTTCATCAGCAGGGCGGGCACGCGCGCGGGCAGCACGGTCGGCTCCTGCGAGCGACCGTCGTAGTTCGGGACGAAATCGACCGTCTCCTGGTCGATATCGCGCAGCATCTCCATCGCGAGCGGCGTCAGGCGGCACTCGGTGTACCGCATGGCGGCCGCGCCGTCGTTGCCGCGAGAACCGAAGTTGCCCTGTCCGTCGACCAGCGGGTAGCGCAGCGACCACGGCTGGGCCATGCGCACGAGAGTGTCGTAGATCGACGAGTCGCCGTGCGGGTGGTAGTTACCCATGGTCTCGGCGACCGGACGCGCGGACTTCACATAGCCGCGATCGGGGCGGTAGCCGTTGTCGTACATCGCGTAGAGCACGCGCCGGTGCACCGGCTTGAGGCCGTCGCGCACATCGGGCAGCGCGCGGCCCACGATCACGCTCATCGCGTAGTCGATGTAGCTGTTCTGCATTTCGGTCTGGATATCGACCGGTTCGGTCCGGTCGCCCGCACCGCCGGACGGTGGCAGCGTGGTCTCAGTCATCAAATCTCCTTCGAGGGGCCGACATGCGAGCGGGCGCGCCCACAGGCGCAGCGCCGCTTACACATCGAGGAAACGGACGTCCTTGGCATTGCGGGTGATGAAGCTGCGACGTGCCTCCACGTCCTCGCCCATCAGCACGGAGAACAGCTCGTCGGCCGCGGCCGCGTCGTCGAGCGTCACCTGACGAAGCACCCGAACCGCGGGGTCCATCGTGGTTTCCCACAGTTCCTTGGCGTTCATCTCGCCCAGACCCTTGTAGCGCTGGACGCCGTCGTCCTTGTTGATCTTCTTGCCCGCGGCGAGGCCGGCTTCGATCAGCGCGTCGCGCTCACGGTCGGAGTAGGCGAACTCCGGGTCCGAACGCATCCACTTGAGCTTGTACAGCGGCGGCTGGGCCAGGAACACGTGACCGTGCTCGACCAGCGGACGCATGAAGCGGAACAGCAGCGTGAGCAGCAGCGTCGCGATGTGCTGACCGTCCACGTCGGCGTCGGCCATCAGGATGATCTTGTTGTAGCGCAGCTTGGCGATATCGAACTCGTCGTGGATACCGGTGCCGAACGCGGTGATGATCGACTGGACCTCGTTGTTCTTGAGGACGCGGTCGATGCGGGCCTTCTCGACATTGATGATCTTGCCGCGCAGCGGCAGGATCGCCTGGTACATCGAGTCGCGGCCCGACTTCGCCGAGCCACCGGCGGAGTCGCCCTCGACGATGTAGATCTCGCACTTGCCCGGGTCCTTGGACCGGCAGTCGGCCAGCTTGCCCGGCAGCCCGCCCAGGTCGGTCGCCGACTTGCGACGCACCAGCTCCCGCGCCTTACGGGCGGCCATCCGGGCCTGCGCCGAGGACACCGCCTTCTGCACGATGGTCTTCGCGTCGGCCGGATTGGCCTCGAACCAGTGCTGCAGGTGCTCGTTGCAGGCACGCTGCACGAACGACTTGACCTCGGTGTTGCCGAGCTTGGTCTTGGTCTGGCCCTCGAACTGCGGTTCGCCGACCTTGACGCTCACGATGGCGGCCAAGCCCTCGCGGATGTCGTCACCGGTGAGGTTGCCGTCCTTCTCCTTGAGGAGCTTCTTCTCCTTGGCGTACTTGTTGACCACCGTGGTGAGCGCCGCGCGGAAGCCCTCCTCGTGGGTGCCGCCCTCGTGGGTGTTGATCGTGTTGGCGAAGGTGTGAACCGACTCGGAGTAACCCGAGTTCCACTGCATCGCGACCTCGAGCTCGTGGCCGGTGCCCTTGACCGTGTAGCCGACGACCGAGTTGTGGATGGCCGACTTGGTGCGGTTGATGTGGCGGACGAAGTCCACCAGACCGCCCGGGTAGTGATAGGTGCGGGTCTTCACCTTGTGCTCGGCCGCTTCCGCGGCGACCACCTCGGCGTCCTTGGGCGCCTCGGCGGTCTCACTGACCACCTCGTCGATGACGTCGCCCTCGGCGACCCGCTCGTCGGTGAGCTTGATGGTGAGGCCCTTGTTCAGGAAGGCCATCTCCTGCAGGCGCCGCGCCACGGTCTCGAAGTTGTAGGTCGTGGTCTCGAAGATGTCCGGATCGGCCCAGAACCGCACCGTGGTGCCGGTGGCCTTGGTCGCCTCGCCCTGCGCGAGCTTGCCCGGCTTGGCGTCCTTGTAGGTCTGGGTCCAGTGGTAGCCGTCGACGTCGATCTCGACCTCGACCTTGGTCGAGAGCGCGTTCACCACCGAGATACCGACACCGTGCAGACCACCCGACACCGCGTAGGAGTCGGAGTCGAACTTGCCACCGGCGTGCAGCTGGGTCATGACGACCTCGATCGTGGGCACGCCCTGGGCGTGCATCCCGACCGGGATGCCACGACCGTCGTCGATCACCTCGACACCGCCGTCGGCGAGCAAGGTCACCTCGACCTTGGTGGCGTAGCCGGCCATCGCCTCATCGACCGAGTTGTCCACAACCTCCCAGATGAGGTGATGCAGACCACGTTCACCGGTGGAACCGATGTACATGCCAGGGCGCTTGCGCACCGCCTCGAGGCCTTCGAGGACCGTGATGGAAGAGGCACCGTAGCCTGAATTGTTGCCCGATGCGTTGGAGTCGTTGGCAGCCACTTCTCGGTAGCTCTCCTTACTTGCTGATCCCTGGCGCAGCGATCCGGGCAGCACGCGCACGGCCCCGAAGAGCCATCAGATATCACGGACTGCACAGCACGCGCCGAGGGTTCGCCGCTGGTTACGTCACCATCCTACTGGTAAGCCCAACTTACAGTGCACCTACGACACCCCTGGCTTCGCCGTGAATGCGAGAAATCGGCAACCGCCGAGACGCTTCCGCCTCCCCGAGCATTTTGCCGATCGTAGGCGCGAATAGGGTCCGTCGCCGGACCGGCGGCCGGGAGACGCGAGATGTGCGGGGTTCCCGGCGAGTCACCGGTGTCCACATCGCCTCGAAGTTATCCACAGGCTCTGTGCACATGTCCACAACTCGGGGCGCGGGAGCGGCGTGGGCGCAACGGATCTCACCCCGGTCATCGCGCGGCTACCCGTAGGTATCGCGCGGGCCACGGCCCTTGATGTGGCGATCGCCCTTGCGCCAGCTCGGCGCGGCAGGGCCGGTGATGCGCAAGGACGTGACCACTCCATGACCCACCGCGGCATTGATCTTGGCCAGGATCTGGCTCTGCAACATGCGCAGCTGGGTGGCCCACGCGGTGGACTCGGCGGCGATCTTGAGCACACCGTTCTCCAGGGTCACCGGAGTGGCGTGGGAGGCGATGTCCTCACCGACCACCCGCGGCCAGCTGCCGAACACCGTGCCCTCGGCTACCTTGCCTGACCAGCCACGATTCTTCGCGAGCGTGCCGCTGAGCGCGCCGAGGAGCTGGGGATCACGGGCATCGGGACCCGACCCGGACCAGCCGCTACGGCGCCTGCCACCGGCCCGCAGCTTGCGCACCGGCGATGCCCTGCCCTGCCCGACGGACTTGCCACTGGCCTTGGCCGCGGCCCGTGCCTCCTCGAGCGCCCGGCGGGCCAGATCGATGCCGCGCAGTTCCGGTGCGGGTTCTTCCGGCACGGGTTTCCGCCTTCCGGTGTCGAGGGTGGCCGAGTGTGGATGGAGTCTACGCCGGGGCGCCGACGGGCTCGTCGAACACCGATCCGGCATATATCCAGCATGTTGCCGGTTTTCCACAGGGGCTGGGGATAACTATCGCGATCTGTGCATATCTTCGGCGTGTTGGACGACCTCGGGGACTATCTGTGAGGTACGGCGGTCCGCCTCGCCGCTCGTGTGCACACGCAGCGGTTCCGCGGCCAGTTCCGGCGGCACGTCCTCGGCCACCGCGGCCGTGATCAAGACCTGCTCGGCACCCGCGGCCACCTCCGCGAGCGCGGTGCGACGACGGCGGTCGAGCTCGGCGAACACGTCGTCGAGCAGCAGCACCGGTTCGGAGCCTTCACCACGCAACAGCTCGAACGAGGCCAACCGCAGCGCGAGGGCGAACGACCAGGACTCCCCGTGACTGGCGAATCCCTTCGCGGGCGCGCTGCCGAGGAGCAACTCCAGATCGTCGCGATGCGGGCCGACCAGACAGACCCCGCGATCGAGTTCCCGATTCCTGGCGGCGGCCAGCTCACGCAGCATGATCTCGTGCAGCAGCTGTGCATCACCGGCCTCGGGCGCCCTGGCCGGATCGAGGAGTTCCGGTGGGAGATAGCCGGAGCGGTAAGTGATTGCGGCAGGACGTGATTCGGGTGCGATCGACCGATATGCCTGGGACAGATGGGGATACAGGTCGTGGACCAGGCGCAATCGTTCGGCGAGCAATACGGCCGCGTGATCGGCGAGGTGCCCGTCCCACACGTCGAGGGTGCCCAGATCGGCACGTGAACGCGTGTGGCGCCCAGCGGTTTTCAACAGCGCCGAGCGCTGCCGCAACACCTTGTCGTAGTCGGCGCGCACGCCGGCGAGCCTGGGCAACCGGGCTGTGGACAACTCGTCGAGGAACCGGCGCCGCTCCCCCGGATCCCCACGTACCAGCGCCAGATCCTCCGGCGCGAACAACACGGTCTGCAGAATTCCCAGGATCTCGCGCGAGCGGCGCACCGGCGAGCGATTGATCTGCGCGCGGTTGGCGCTGCCCGCCTTGAGTTCCACATCCACGCGCAGTTCCCGCCCGGTGTTCACCACGGTGGCCCCGATCCTGGCCTGGGTGGCGCCCATCCGGATCAGCGGCGCGTCGGCGGAGACCCGGTGCGAGCCGAGCGTCGCCAGATAACCGACGGCCTCGAGCAGATTCGTCTTGCCGTTGCCATTCGCCCCCAGGAGCACTGTGCGCCCTGGGGACAACTCGAGATCGGCATGTTCCCACGAACGGAAATCACGGACCGACAGCTCACGGATGAACATGGAGGACTAGCCGCCCCTGCCTGCTCAGCCGGGCAGCCGGACCGGCATCAACAGGTAGATGTACTGGCTCTCCAGCGCCGCGAACGCGCCCGACTCGAGCACCTTGGGCTCCTCGTCGGAGGCGGGCAGCAGCACCGCGGGACGGCTGGGGGTGGTGAACCCGAAGGTGACCCGGTCGGTGTGCAGCGCGGCCAGGCCCTCGGTGAGGTAGCCGGGGTTGAACGCGATGGTGAGCGGTTCGCCGCGGAAATCGGCTTCCAGCCATTCCTCGGCCCGGCCCGCGTCGTCCCCACCCGCCGACAGCAGTACGCCGTCTGTGGAGAACTCGAGCCGCACCTGGGCACCGCGCTCGGCCACCAGGGCGACTCGCTTGATCGCCTCGGACAGCACGGCGACGGGCAGGGTGGCGATGGAGGTGTGCTCCTTGGGGAGCAATTGGCGGAACTTGGGGAATTCCGCGTCGAGCAGTCGGGTGGTGGTCCGCCTGCCGCCGTTGACGATGCCGAGCAGGCCGTCGGCGCCGCCCCCACTACCCAGCGACAGCTGCACGGGCGCCTCGGCGGCACCGAGCGTCTTGGCGGCCTCCGACAGCGTGCGCGCGGGAATGAGCACCGCGGTCTCGATATCGGAGCGGGTGGGCTGCCACTGCAGATGGCGCACCGCGAGCCGGAAGCGGTCGGTGGCGGCGAGCACCACGTCGTTGCCCTCGATCTCGACCCGGATGCCGGTGAGCATCGGCAGGGTGTCGTCGCGGCCGGCGGCGACGGCGACCTGGCCGACCGCCTCGGCGAACACGTCGACGGTGAGTTCACCGGTCTGCTGCGGCACCTCGGGCAGCTGGGGATAGTCCTCGACCGGCATGGTCGGCAGGGAGAATTTCGCGCTGCCGCAGGCGATGAGCACACGGGTGCCGTCGACGGAGACATCGACCGGCTTGTTCGACAGCGACTTGGTGATGTCGGCGAGCAGGCGGCCCGAGACCAGCACCTGGCCGGGACCGGCGACCTCGGCCGCCACGCGCATCTGCGCGGAGACCTCGTAGTCGAACCCGGAGACCGTCAGGCCGTTCTCGTCGGCCACCAGCAACACACCGCCGAGTACAGGCACCGGAGGCCGGGACGGGAGACTGCGCGCCACCCAGGCCACCGATTCGGCGAAGTCCTCTCGGGCGACCCGAAACTTCATGCTCGCAAGCTCCATCGCCCGATTTGTCCTCTCCGAGTTTCGAATCCGTGTGCGGGTGTGTGTCAGCGGAGTTGAACTGCTGTGTCGGCCGCGCCTTGAGTCTCGCACAACCAACCGACAACCAAACGGTACCCGTGCAGTGCGCGAACTCCGCATCGACCCTCCCGGTCGATTCCTGCTCGTCTGAGCACCCCGTTCCTCCTTGCCCGCTTGTGAGTGAACGACCGCCCGACTCGAGCCTCCCCAACCGAGTTTCCACACACCCTGTTTTAAAAGAGTTCTCTCTAGAAGGAGAACTGAAGTAGTAGTAGGCACTGTGGAATCTGTGGATTTCGACCGAATCCGCAGGTCAGAGCGCTTGGTGGCATGGGGATGGCCTTGGGGTGACTCGAGGATGAATCAGCGGTGGCTGTGGAGGCGTGAAGTTGTCCCCATTCCATCCTCGAGTTGTCCTCGAGTTGTTCCACCGGATTCACCCAGTTGTTCACACGTCGGGTCAGCCTGGTGGCAACGGTGTGGATTCCTCGAGGACTCCACAGGGACTCCTCGAGGAATCCACAGGCCGGATTCGGTGACATCGCAGGTCACCGCTAGTGCACAGGTGTTAGTGGAGCGTCTTGTGGATGATGTGGACAACTGCCTGTGCATGAACGCTGCACACCCTCGCCCAACACCCTGTGCACCGACCGGTGCACAAAGGTGTGGATTCCTCGAGGAATCCACAGGAATTCCTCGAGGAATCCCCAGGGCAAAAAAGAACACCGCCCCAGGTCAGGGCGGTGTTCCGGGTTGGGGATGAAATCAGCGGGAGCGCTGTTTGATTCGGGCTGTGAGTTCTTGGACCTGGTCGTAGACCCGACGGCGCTCGGTCATCTCCTTGCGGACTTTTTTCTCCGCGTACATCACCGTGGTGTGGTCTCGACCGAACGCCTGCCCGATCTTGGGCAGCGACAGATCGGTGAGCTCACGGCACAGGTACATCGCGATCTGCCTGGCCTGAGCCAGCGGACGCGCCTTACCCGGGCCGGTCAGCTCCTCGAGCGTGGTGTTGAAGTACTCGGCGGTGACGGCCATGATCGTCGCCGCGTTGATCTCCAGCGCCGCCGTGTCCGGCATCAGGTCGCGCAGCACCACCTCGGCCAGCGAGAGGTCGAGCGGCTGACCGTTGAGCGAGGCGAACGCCGTCACCCGGATCAGCGCACCCTCGAGTTCGCGGATATTGCGCTCCACCCGGCTCGCGATCAGCTCGAGCACGTCGTGCGGCACATCGAGCCGGTCCATCCGTGCCTTCTTGCGCAGAATCGCGATGCGAGTCTCCAGCTCGGGCGGCTGCACATCGGTGATCAGGCCCCACTCGAAGCGAGTCCGCAGCCGTTCCTCCAGAGTGGCCAGCTGCTTGGGCGGGCGGTCCGAGGACACCACGATCTGCTTGTTCGCGTTGTGCAGGGTGTTGAAGGTGTGGAAGAACTCCTCCTGGATGCCTTCCTTGCCCTCGATGAACTGGATGTCGTCGACCAGCAGGATGTCGGTCTCGCGGTAGCGACGCTTGAACGCGACCTTGCGGTCGTCGCGCAGGCTGTTGATGAAGTCGTTGGTGAATTCCTCGGTCGAGACGTACTTCACCCGCATGCCGGGGAACAGCCGCTGCGCGTAGTGACCCGCCGCGTGCAGCAGGTGCGTTTTGCCCAATCCCGAAGCGCCCCAGACGAACAACGGGTTGTAGGCGCGCGCGGGCGCCTCCGCGATGGCGACCGCGGCGGCGTGCGCGAACCGGTTGGACGCGCCGATGACGAAGGTCTCGAACGTGTACTTGGCATTGAGACTGGCCGACGAGGAGGACTGCGGCGGCGCCTCGGGCGACTTGTTGAAGTAGGTCGGCCAGTTGTTGCGGTTGCTCACCACGGGTTCGTCGTCGACCGGCTGCGCACCGGGCTGACCGGGGAACGGCGTGTCCTGGCCCTCGGCGTTCGGCTCCTCGGCACGAGCGGCGGCGGGCTCTTCGGAGGGCCTGCCGCGGTTCGGCGCGCGCTGCGGCGCCGGGTCGGGAGTGAACAGCGACTCCTGGCCGGAGTGGTCGCGGCGCGGTGCCGCGGCCTGCTCACGGCGAGCGGGCGGTGCGGTCTCGGGGACCCGCTGGTCCGGACGCGCGCCACGGAACTCACCGCGGCCGCCGAACTCGGCGCCGGGATAGTCGGGGACCGGGTACGGCGCGGTCGGCTCGAAATCGGTGCCGGGGAACTCATTGCGGTCGCCCTGGTACTCGGCGGACTGGCTGAAATCGGACGGTGCCTGCTGGTATTCCGGCTGCTGGCCGTATTCGGAGGGCGGCTGCTGGTACTCCGGCTGCTGGCCGTACTCCGACGGTGCCTGCTGGTACTCCGGCTGCTGGCCGAATTCCGACGGGTTCTGCTGGTACTCGGCCTGTTGCTGCTGGTACTCCGGTTCGGCCGGGTACTCGCGGTGCCCCGCGTAGTCGTTGCGCTCGCCGTACTCGCCGGCCTGCCCGGGGTACTCACGGCCGCCGTAGCTGCTCGGGTACTCGCCGTTGGCCGGATAGTCGGGGGACGACTGATAGTCGTTGCCGTACTCGCTGCCCTGGCCGGGGTACTCGCCCGCGCCGTAACGCGGCCTGCCGTACTCACCACGGGCGGCGTAATCGGGAACACTGAAATCGGGACCGGGATAACCGGCGGGCGGACGCACCTGCTCGCGCGGACGCTCCGGCCTGCTCGTCATCCTGGCGTGGCGGGGCGAACTACCGGCCCGCTCCCCCGCGGCCGGGCTCGGCGCGGCGATGCGCACCCCGAGTCCTTCCACCTGGGGACCGAGTCGACGGCCGAGCGATCGCAGGATCGGCTCACGCAGATCACGCTCGATCGCCTCCTGCGCCAGCGAGGACGGGACCGACAGCAACGCGAAACCCTGCGCGACGGTGAGTGGCTTCACCAGCTTCAACCAGGCCTGCTGCGCACGACTCACCGCGGGGATGGCGCCGTCGGCAGAGCCGGTGGTGAGCTCGGCAACCACCTCCGGCCACACTGTGGCCAGCACGTTCTGCTCGTCGTCCATACAGCGTCCTCCCCGGACCGGTTTGTTTGGAGCCCACGGTCTTCGCGCACGCCGGAAAGCACCCGTGAACAGGTGTAATCCAGTGATCCTGCGTACAACCGAAGCCGGTTCGAACGCTGTGGCCCGGTGATCGGCGGACTACGGCGCGGGCACCGACGGCCTTACGAATATGCCACTGCGGCCGTCTGTCCACATAATTATCCACAGATGTGGACAAACCTGGGGATAAAGGAATTCTGCCAGCGTGTGGCAGTGAATGGGGCTGGACCTGCGGTTCTTCAGCAATCCCCCGGCTACAGAGGCTAGCTGGCCGCGCCGCGTAACGCCAGGGGTGTGGAAGAACTCACGAAAAGTGGCCGCATGCGTCACTGTGTCCCGGGCGTGTCGTGCCTGGTCGGGTTCCGTCCATGGCGAACAAGCGCCGAGCCTCGGGCCTGTCGAGGCGTCCGGTAGCCTTGACCCTGTGCCGGTGACAGGTACGTGGGGGCCGAGTTTGACCCGTCCCTTCGGGGTAAGTACCCTCGTACAGTCACCCCTTGGCGCGGTTGGCGGCTGTCTGCTGCACATCGATCGCCAAGGCAATCTGTGCGTAGACCGCGGTCCGCAGCGCAGACAAATCATTTGTACAGACTTCGGGCGCCGAATGGTGCCCACTTACTACAGGAGTGTTGACCGTGGCCAAGGGCAAGCGGACGTTCCAGCCGAACAACCGTCGTCGGGCGCGCGTCCACGGCTTCCGTCTCCGGATGCGGACCCGTGCGGGCCGCGCCATCGTTGCGGCGCGTCGCCGTAAGGGCCGTACCGAACTGACTGCCTGATCGCGCGTAGTCGGACGCTCGGGTGTTGCCTGAGCCGTATCGGTTGCACCACCGTGCCGAATTCTCCCGCACGGTGCGCCGCGGTCAGCGAATCGGGAGGCGAGATCTCGTCGTACACGCGCTCACGCACGCGTACGACGATGTCGCCGACGGCGGTTCTCTGATCCGCGTAGGTGGTCCTCGGTTCGGACTGATTGTCAGCAAGGCGGTGGGAAACGCGGTGGTTCGCCACCGGGTGGCCCGCCGCCTGCGTCATATGTGCGCCCAGGTGGTCGATGAACTGCCGGTCGGCACCGATGTCGTGATCCGGGCACTGCCCGGCGCCGCCACCGCCGATTCCGCCGAGTTGCTGCGCCAGCTGCGCACCGGCCTGCGCAAGCTCGGCTTGCGCGGGGAACCGGAGCTTGCGCTCGGTCGCACCTCGGCCGGTGAACGGCGATGAGGACCCTCACCCGCCTGCCCGCGAAAGCCCTGATCGCCCTGATCGAGCTCTACCGGACCTATGTCTCCCCCACTCGGATGCCGATCTGCCGGTTCACCCCCACCTGCAGTGAGTACGCGGTGACTGCCTTGCGTACCCGCGGGTTGGTCGTCGGATCGGCACTCACGGTCGTGCGGCTCGCGAAATGCGCGCCCTGGCACCCTGGAGGGTGGGATCCCGTGCCAGAGCGCGGGTCGAATGCCTGCACAAAGTCATCGCCCGCGCTGATCGGCGATACGAACGACGGGAGTACCTAGAGCCGTGCTCGACATCATCTATTGGCCGGTATCCGCAATTCTGTGGTTCTGGCACAAGGCCTTCGGCTTTGTGTTCGGGCCTGACAGCGGTCTCACTTGGGCGCTGGCGATCGTGTTCCTCGTGTTCACGCTGCGCCTGGTGCTGTACAAGCCGTTCGTCAAGCAGGTACGCACAACCAAACAGATGCAAGAGCTGCAGCCTCAGATCAAGGAGCTGCAGAAGAAGTACAAGAACGACCGCGAGACCATGGCGAAGGAGATGCAGAAGCTCCAGAAGGAGCACGGCTTCAACCCGCTCATGGGCTGTCTGCCGGTCCTGGTGCAGGTGCCGGTCTTCCTCGGTCTGTTCCATGTGCTGCGTTCGTTCAACCGCACCGGCCACGGCTGGGGCCAGCTGGGCATGTCGCCTTACGACAACGCGCACACCGCGAACTACATCTTCAGCGCGACCGACGTCCAGTCGTTCCTGAGCGCCCGCATCTTCGGTGCGCCGATCGCGTCCTTCATCACCGCGCCCGCCAGTGAGATGCAGGCGTTCGCCGATTGGGGTGGCACGCCCACCAAGCTCAACATCGCGATGGTCGCCGTCCCGCTGATGATCATCGCCGGTCTCGCGACCCACTTCAACGCTCGTGCTTCGGTGAATCGGCAGACGCCCGAAGCTGCCGCCAACCCGCAGGCCGCCATCATGAACAAGCTGTCGCTGTGGGTCTTCCCACTCGGCGTGATGGTCGGTGGCCCCTTCCTGATGATCGGCATCCTGATCTACTGGGTGGCCAACAACATCTGGACCTACGGACAGCAGCATCTGGTGTTCGGCCGGATGGACAAGGAAGAGCAAGAAAAGAAGGCCAAGAAGCTGGAGCTGCGTGCGCAGAATGCGCCCAAGCCCGGTGCCAAGCCGGTCGACGTCCGCAAGCGAGTGCAGGACGCCTCCGCCGAGGATCAGTCCTCGACCAACGGCACCGCCGCGAGCAACGGCACCGCCAAGCAGTCGGCCAAGCAGGGCGGCGCCAAGCGCAAGTCCGGCGGGCAGCAGCGGCCGGGTAACCGCGGCCGTGCGAACCAGAAGCGTAAGCGCTGAGACGCGATCGGATAGAGGGAATCCAATGACTGTTGAGACCGAGACCGACGGAGGGGACGCCACTGTGGCGACGACTGCTGCTGACGTCGTGAACGACGCCGAAGAAGCGTTGATCGAAGAGGGCGAGATCGCGGGCGACTACCTCGAGCAGCTACTGGACGTGCTCGACTTCGACGGCGATATCGACCTCGATGTCGAGGGCGACCGCGCCATCGTGAGCATCGACGGCGGCCGTGATCTGACCAAGCTCGTCGGGCGCAACGGTGAAGTGCTCGACGCGCTGCAGGAGCTGACCCGGCTCGCCGTGCAGCAGGCGACCGGCGTGCGTAGCCGGCTGATGCTCGATGTGGCCGGTTGGCGTGCGCAGCGCCGGACCGATCTGAGCGAGATCGGCGTCGCCGCCGCGAAGCGGGTGCTGGAGTCGGGCGCACCCGAGGCGCTGTCCGCGATGACTCCGTTCGAGCGCAAGATCGTGCACGACGCTGTCGCCGATATCGATGGTGTGGCGAGCGAAAGCGAAGGCGTCGAGCCGAATCGTCACGTGGTGGTAGTGCCCGAGTAGGCTGACTTCCGCCGTAACCACGAACGATGTGATTAGGCCTCCGGTCTCGGACCGGGGGCTTTTTCATTGCCATCACTCGGAAGGATGTTTCACGTGGAACGAGAACTGGGTGCGCCGTCCGACGAGCTGGAACCGCCCGCCGCCGCTGCCCGCGTGTTCGGTGACCGATTGGACATCGCCCGCCGGTACTACGCGGCGCTGGCGACTGCCGGTGTGGAACGCGGTCTGATCGGTCCCCGTGAGGTTCCCCGGCTGTGGGAGCGCCACATTCTCAACTGTGCCGTCATCGGCGAGCTGATCGATGAAGGCGCTTCGGTGGTCGATATCGGCAGCGGTGCCGGACTTCCCGGAATCCCCCTCGCGATCGCCCGGCCCGACCTTCGCATCACTCTCGTGGAACCGCTGCTGCGGCGGACGATCTTCCTGAGCGAGTTCATCGAAGAAGCGGGATTGGATGTCACGGTGGTTCGCGGTCGGGCGGAGCAGTCCGGCGTGATCAAGGAAGCGGGCGGCGCGGATGTCGTCACTTCGCGCGCGGTGGCTCCGCTCGCCAAACTCGCTCACTGGTCGCTCCCCCTTCTTCGCGACCACGGTCGCATGCTTGCTCTCAAAGGAACCAGTGCCGCCGAAGAACTCGAGCGCGACGGTGCCGAGCTGATTCGTGACGGTGCGACCGATCTCCGGGTTGTCGGGTGTGGCGCCGGCATCGTGGAAATCCCCACTCTTGTCATCAGTGCCGAACTACTCCCCCGTGCCGAGCGTCCGACTCGTCGCAGTGAACGGAAGGCCGCCGGAGTGGAGAAGAAGGCTCGGAAGCGTCGCGAATCCTGATCGACCTGAAATCTCTTTCATCTAGCCGGTTCGCGCGTTTCGTAACGTGACGAATTTTGCCGAGGGTCGTTGCATGGGCTTGGGGCGGGTCTATTCTTGGTAGTTGCGGATGGGTGTCGCGTTCGGGGAGTGGAAGTGTTTCACGTGGAACGCGACTACCCCTCTCCTCTTCGTTGTTGATCGAACTTTGTGTGCATCGTGCGGACTTCGCCAGTCGGGTTGGTCGTGGTGGATTCGCTCGGTCGGTTTGAATCGGGGAACGCCATCTGTTCGGGAAGTGCGTTGGCTGTGAGTCGGGGCAGGTCTGGTGAGATCGGATCTTCGGCTCACGGGTCGGGGTGATCGTCGGGCGTCCGTTGGGTGGGGTGAGCGTCGGCGAAGTCGAGGGCGAAGATCTGGTCGTGGCACTTCCTATGATGGAAGTTGCCGAGAGCGAATGTGTTCGACAGTTGGGTGTTGCCGATCAGCAATGGGCGTTGGTGTCCGATCGGAAGATGTGTGGCATCGGGTCTTCTCGGCGGCGGCTGGGTTCCGCTTCTCTAGTTGAGTAGCGCCACGGTGGTCATCGCGGGCGACTCGTTCGGTCGGACGCTCGTCGACCGCTGGGTGTGTGGAGATCGGTGCGGAGATAGTCCGGTGGTGATCGGGCGTCGTTCGGTCCATGTCGGGGTGGGGTCAGAAACTAGGCGGGTCGGATGTCGGTGAGATGGGGTGGGGCTGTGAGCCGATGATTCATGTGGAGCTGTGTGAGATGGGCTCGGGGCGAGCGGTGAATTGCTTGGGGTGCTGGGGGCGCTTCTCCGTTGACTCCGGGGTGCGTGGGTGATGGGGAGTGCGGGTGGGATTTGTGGCTGGGAGTGGGTGTTCGGTAGTCCCAGGACGGTTTGAGGCTGTGTTTGTTGGCGCGCTGGCGCGCGCGTGTCCGCGGCCCTGAGGGGCCGCCGGTTAGCGCTCGAGACTCGCGCCTTCGGCGCATGCGCTTCGAGCGCTAACCGGCGGCCCGGCCGCGGACCGGCCACTTCGTGGCCGCCGCTCCCTAGGGGTCGCGGGTGCGGGGTTGGGAGTGCGGTCATGGCGGAGCTGGGGTCGACGGTGTGATTGGTGAGGAGGCCAGGTCGATGTTTGGGGTGGGTGGGGTGGCGGGGCGGAGGAGTTGCGGGAACTGAGCGGGTGGTTGCGTGGTGGTCTGGGTGAGGGGTTGGGCTGAGGCTTGAGGGTGGCAAGGGTGGCGGGGCCGGGTTGCCGCGGGCTCGAGGTTGGTTGCGCGGGGTGTCCGCCGGCGGTCTGGGTGGGCGGGGTGGTGCTGGAGTGAGGATGGCGGTGCGGCCCGTAGAGCGCAGCGGGTGGGATGTAGGGCGGGTGGAGGATTGCCAGTCGGTGTGCTGACTTCGCGGGTGCGGCTGGGAGTCGGGTAGGGGTGGGAGTTGGGGATTGTTGGTGATGTCAGCCCGGCTGGATGTCAGCCCGGTCGGATGTCAGCCCGGTCGGATGTCAGCCCGGTCGGACGTCAGCCCGGTCGGACGTCAGCCCGGCCAGATGTCAGCGGGCCGGATGCCAGCTTGGACGGATGTTGGGTGGGGGCTGACGATGCTCGCCCTGGTGTTCGGCTTGGGATGTTGACCGGGTTGGCTCGGGAATGGGTGGGGGTGGGAGCCGTTGAAGGGGGCTGATCCGCGGGGGCCGGAACGCGCGGCGGGCATCGGATTCTTGTGGACCACTTCCCTGTTGTTTCCCGTGAAACATCGATCTCGGGTGTTAATTCGTGAGTGTTGGGTGTGTCCTTGTCGGCGTGCCGCGATTCAGCTTTCCTAAGTGTCTTGGGGCTGGCAAGCTGTCAGAGTCGGGCGGGAGTGAGCCACCCTCCTCGAGTCTTCGAGTTCTCCACCGACACAGTTAGTTTGTGACGACACGGCGCCGACGTTCGTCGGGGATACGTGATCTGAAGTTTCTCGGGTTAGGAGCAATCTATGTCGAGCGGTCCGGCGAATGTTTCACGGGAAACAGCGTCGCGGGTCCCGGGGATGCTGGATTCCAGCAGCTTCGACGCGGAGACGTTCGGGAATACTCCTTTCGGGCATATCTCCCCGGCCGAGACCCCGATCGCGGCGGAAGCGCAACGCGCCAGCCAGATTCTGCATCCAGGAAAGGTCACTGTGCCGAAACCTCGCGAGCAACGGATCATCACTATCGCCAACCAGAAGGGCGGCGTCGGTAAGACGACTACGACGGTCAATCTCGCTGCGGCGCTAGCGCACCAGGGAATGACGGTCCTCGTGGTCGATCTTGATCCGCAGGGGAACGCGAGTACGGCGCTGGGCGTCGCACACAACTCGGGTGTGCCGTCCAGCTACGAGCTGCTGATCGGCGAAGTGACGGTCAAGGACGCGATCCAGGTGAGCCCGCACAGCGAGCGACTGCTGTGTGTCCCGGCCACGATCGACCTGGCCGGTGCGGAGATCGAACTGGTCTCGATGGTCGCCAGGGAAGGTCGATTGAAGACCGCGATCCGCGAGGCCGGCATGGTCGGCTTCGACATCGATTACGTGTTGATCGACTGCCCACCCTCTCTCGGTCTGCTCACGGTGAACGCGCTCGTGGCGGCCAAGGAGGTGCTGATCCCGATCCAGTGCGAGTACTACGCGCTGGAGGGCGTCGGACAGTTGCTGCGCAATATCGGGCTGGTGCAGGCGCACCTCAACCCGGAGCTACACGTGTCGACCGTCCTGCTGACGATGTACGACGGCCGAACCAAGCTGGCCGACCAGGTGGCCGAGGAGGTACGCAACCACTTCGGCGACGCGGTCCTCAAGTCGATGATCCCGCGCAGCGTGAAGGTCTCGGAGGCGCCGGGCTACGGGATGACCGTGCTCGATTACGATCCAGGCTCGCGCGGTGCGATGAGCTACATGGACGCGGGGCGCGAGCTCGCCGCTCGTGCGCAGCTGAAGCAAGACGCGTCTTAAAGCGTGAGTTGGAACGAGGAAGGGATCGGTAGCCGATGAGTCAGGCGAAAAAGGGCGGTCTCGGTCGCGGGTTGGCCGCATTGATCCCGACGGGTCCGGCCGTGGCGCCGGGCCTGAGCAGTGCCGCCGCGAGCGTGATCGGGATCAATCCGATCGGCCCCCAACCGGCCGAGGCGTTCCTGCATCGTGTTCCGGACGCGGAACCGGAGCCCGCACCCGAGCCCGAGCCCGAATCCGATCTGGTCTCCCCCGGCGGCGCGGTGTACCGCGAGGTGCCCGCGGATTTGATCGAGCCGAACCCGAAGCAGCCGCGTCAGGTCTTCGAGGAAGACGCACTCGCGGAGCTCGTGCACTCGATTCGCGAGTTCGGTCTCATGCAGCCGATCGTCGTGCGCCGCGTCGAACCGGGCGTCGACAAGTTCCAGTTGGTCATGGGCGAGCGCCGCTGGCGCGCATGCCAAGAGGCCGGACTCGCCACGATCCCGGCGATCATCCGGGACACCGACGACGGCTCGATGCTGCGCGACGCGCTCTTGGAGAACATCCATCGCGTGCAGCTGAACCCGCTCGAAGAGGCGGCGGCCTATCAGCAGTTGCTCGAGGAGTTCGACGTCACGCACGAGGAATTGGCTTCGCGAATCGGTCGCTCGCGGCCGGTGGTGACGAATATGATTCGTTTGCTGAAGCTGCCGATTCCGGTGCAGCGTCGGGTGGCCGCCGGGGTGCTCTCGGCCGGGCACGCCAGGGCGCTACTCGGCTTGGATGCCGGCGCGGACGCACAGGAAGAGTTGGCTGCACGAATCGTCCGTGAGGGAATGTCGGTTCGGTCTACCGAGGAAGCGGTGCAACTCGCGAACCGCGAGCCCTCGCCGGCCGCTCCCCCGGCGCCGAAACGGAAACCGATCCACATGCCGGGTCTGCAAGATGTTGCCGAAAGACTTTCGGGGTCCTACGACACCCGGGTCACGGTCAGCCTCGGCAAGAACAAGGGCAAGATCGTTGTCGAGTTCGGGTCCGTCGAAGATCTCGAGCGCATCGTGGCGCTGATGGAGCAAGTCGGCCCCGAAACGTCACTGTGACTGGAAGAGGCGGCACGTACTGTGGATAGTGATGTGGCGTGAGCGTGGATGAATCCGACAGCTGGAGGCTGAACAGAGCGGTGTCGACCAGCGTCACGGCTTTGACTCTCGACGGGCTCGGTCAGCTCCCGGCGCACACCCGGCGGTGTGTGTTCTGGGAGCTCGACCCGGCCGTCGCCGCGGACTCGCACGCCTTCAGCGATCCGGTCTTCGAAAAGGAAGCCTGGCTTTCGACGGTGATGCTCGAGTGGGGGTCGTGCGGGCAGGTGGCCCACGTGGACAACAACCTCGCGGGCTGCGCGCTGTACACGCCCCCGAGTGCCGTGCCGCGTTCCGCCCTGTTCCCCACCTCCCCCGTAAGCCCGGACGCGGTCCTGCTGACCACGCTGCAGGCCGAATTCCCCTACGATGAGGCCGATGTAGCCCATCGCCTTGTTCAGGCCGTGGTGGCCGATCTGGTGCGTCGTGGCGTGCGAGCGCTGGAGGCCTTCGGTATTCGCAACGGCCCACCGTCGAGTTCGGTGGCCGATCGCGGCTTCGGCTCGTCGATGCGGCTGATGGAACGGATCGCGGCGCCGCTGCGGGACCCGTCGTCGGCGACGAGGTGTACTCCCGAAACCTGCATGATCGACGCGGATTTCCTCGCCGATGTCGGTTTCGAAGTGGTGGCCCCGCATCACCGCTTCCCCCGGCTGCGTCTGGAACTCGACTCCGATCACGGCTGGAAGGAAGATGTCGAGCGCGCGCTCGACCAACTCCTGGCGGCGGCATCGATGGAACCGCCGTCGCGCGTCGGCGCGCACTGACCCGAGACAACAAAGAACGGCCCCGCGGAAAACCGCGGGGCCGTTGGTCTTGTGCGGGGCTAGACGCCGTTGCCCACGTCGGCGGCCGCCAGTTCTTCGGCGAGCAACTCGGCGAAGGTGTAGGTGCCGGTCGGCTGGTCGTCCTGGCCGAGCAGATAGAGCCGCTTCACCGAGATGAGAATCGCTTCGGCGATCACGTCGCGCATGCGCGGGTTGGTGAGGACCGAGGCGTCGTAGTCGTTGGTGAGGTAGCCGAGGTCGACCTGCACGGTCGGCATCTTGGTCAGGCGCAACAGGTCCCAGGTGCGCTGATGAGTCCGGCAGTCCTGCACCGAGGTTCGGGCCACCACTTCGCGCTGGATGAAGCCGGCCAGCACCTGACCGATCATCGACACCGAACCGTGCGAGTTGCCCCAGTAGAAACCGGCCACACCCTTCGCGGACGGGTTGTCACTGGTCGCGCAGCGCAGCGAGATCATCAGATCGGCATCGAAGGCGTTGGAGGTGTCGGCGCGTTCGACATCGGTGGGGTTGGCGCCCCACGGCCGGGACAGGAAGGTTTCCATGCCGGTCGCGGCCATCCGGCCCTCGAGCCGGGATGCCAGATCCCACAGGATCTCCGACTCGAAGACGTCGCCGAATTCGGTGGGTACCGCGAAACCCTTGTCGGTGCCGCCGAATCCGGGATCGATGACGATCCGCTTGCCGGTGAGCTGCGGGCCCGCCCGATGCACCACTTCTTCCTCGGCGATGCGATGCGGGTTGCCCCCGGTGACGCGCGCGCCGAGCAGATCCAGCGAGCGCAGGGTGTCGGGTCCGCAGATACCGTCGGCGGACAGGCCGATCTCGCGCTGGAACGCGCTGAGCCCGTCGTGGGTGTGCGGGCCGAAGTGCCCGTCCACCCGGTACACGTAGAAGCCCAGATCCTGCAGCTTGCGCTGCAGGGTGGCCACGTCGTCACCGTAGAGCGGCGCCGACAGTTGGTAGATCAATGTGCGAGCACCCAGCCGGTAGGAGGCTTCCTTCAGCGCGCGATAGGTGGCCGGACCGACCACCCCGTCGACGAGGAGACCGCGTTGCTGCTGGAACGCGCGGATCGCCGAATCGAGGGGCCGATCGAACACTGCCTCGGTGTCCTTCCAATACTCCGGTCCGTCAGTGGATTCGACGTGCGGGAGATGCAGGAAACCGAGGCTTGCGAGGGTGCTCCGAACCTCTGCGACGGCTGGTCCTGAATCGCCGTGACGAAGTCGGTGCATGCGTGAGAGCCCTTTCCTTCGGCCGGAGCGTGGCGTCAATTGTCGCAGACCCGGGCCGCTTTGCGGGAATCCCGGGTGCAGGCATCCTACGGCGCGTCGGCCGGTAGGAGGCGCTTTTGTCGGATGCTCTGTGCTAGATGAGACCGTCGAGCTCGCGCAGCAGCGCCGCCTTGCCTTTCGCGCCGACGATCTGCTTCACCGGCTTGCCGCCCTGGAACAAGATCATCGTGGGCAGCGACAGGATCTGGTAGTCGCGCGCGGTGCCGGGGTTGGCCTCGGTGTCGAGCTTGGCGATGGTCAGCTTGTCGGCGTGGGTACCCGCGATCTCCTCCAGCACGGGGGCGACCATCTTGCACGGGCCGCACCAGTCGGCCCAGAAGTCGACGAGCACCGGCTTTTCGCTGAGCAGGACATCGTCGGCGAAGGACTGGTCGGTGACGGTGATGGTGTTGGCACTCTCGGCCATGGGTGTCTCCTCGACAGGGGTGGAACTCGAAATCAGTTGGCGCGCACGCCGGCCGGGCCGTCGGCGTGGTCGAGCGTGTTGGCGGTGATGTCACCCTGCTCGGCGAGCCAGCGTTCGGCGTCGATCGCGGCGCGGCAGCCGGTGCCCGCGGCGGTGATGGCCTGGCGGTAGGTGTGGTCGACGAGGTCGCCCGCGGCGAAAACGCCTGCCACATCGGTGGCGGTGCCCGGATCGGTCACCTGCACATAGCCTTCGCCGTCGAGAGCGATCTGGCCCTTGACGAGTTCGCTGCGCGGATCGTGCCCGATGGCGACGAACAGGCCGGTCGCGTCGAGCTCGGACTCCGCGCCGGTGCGGGTGTCGCGCAGGGTGAGGCTGGTGACGCTCTTCTCACCGTTGACCTTCACGACCTCGGAGTTGAGCTGGAACTTGATCTTCTCGTTGGCCTTGGCGCGCTCGAGCATGATCCGTGACGCACGGAACTCCTCGCGGCGGTGCACGATGGTGACGCTCGCGGCGAACTTGGTGAGGAAGGTCGCTTCCTCCATGGCGGAGTCGCCGCCGCCGACCACGACGATGTCCTGGCCCTTGAAGAAGAAGCCGTCGCAGGTGGCGCAGGCGCTCACGCCGCGGCCGAGCAGGTCCTGCTCCCCCGGCACGTTCAGGTAGCGCGCGGCCGAACCCATCGCGAGGATCACGGCGTAGGCCTCGAAGGTCTCGTCACCGACGGTGACCTTCTTCACGGGGCCGGACAGGTCGATCGCGTCGACGTCCTCGGTGCGCAGCTCGGCGCCGAAACGCTTGGCCTGGTCGCGCATCTGCTCCATGAGGTCGGGGCCCATGATGCCGTCGCGGAAGCCCGGGAAGTTCTCCACCTCGGTGGTGGTCATCAGGGCGCCACCGAACTGGGTGCCTTCGAAGACCAGCGGCGAGAGTTCCGCGCGGGCTGCGTAGACGGCCGCCGTGTAGCCGGCGGGTCCTGAGCCGACGATGATCAGGTCGCGAACTGGCGTGCTCATGGGGACCTTCCGAGAAGTAAAGCTGGGGACGTGTCGGTCAACAACACCCTAATCGGTGTTGTTCCCCGGCCGTCGGCGCTACCCGGCAAAGCGGTGGAAGGCCCATCGACAAACATTCCGTGCACCGCCTCGGACCGGGGACCCCTGATATGTCGTTACCCGCAGGGGCCCCGGCCCGGTTTTCCGTGATGTCAGCCGATATCGCGCAGGGTCAACTGTTCGGGAGTGCCGGTGGTGCAGCCGGTGCCGACCACCAGGGCCGTGATGGTGGGGGCCTGCTCGCCCTGGACGAGCACCAGGACCGCGTCGGAGCCACGAAAAGTGATGTTCGACGCTCCCAGTACCCCGCGGTCGATGCCGTTGGCTTGTACGCAGCGGGTGAGGGCGGCTTCGTCGGCCAGCGGGCCGATCACGTCACGTTTGCCCAGTGCGCGCAGCGCGGCGGCGGTGGTGAGCTCGTCGGCGGCCGCCGGTTCGGTGAACGGCGCGGCAGTGGGGGTGCCCTCGGTGGTGTCGAACGTGCTGAACACCGCGCCGCCGCCCGCCAGGACGGCCACCGTAGCGGCGGCCGCGGCGAGGAGCCCCAGTCTGCGCCGGGAGCGGTAGCGGTCCAGCGAGGTCGCAGCGGTGGGCACCGGTTCGGCGGCCGGCGCCTGGGCAACGGCCCCGAGCGGCGTGATGCGCTCGGTCGGGCCCTCCCCCGCATCGAGTTCGGCGACGAATCGGAACATGCGGTCGGCCACGTCGTCGGGCATGCGGTGCATGACCCGCTCGTCGGTGGCCAGCGTGCGGAGGTGGGTGTTCACCTCGTCGAGCTTGTTCAGATAGTGCAGCGCGTCTACGTCGGTGCGGACCACGGGCCACAGTTGCTCGCACAGTTCGGGCGCGAGGTTGTCGGCATGCAGATCGGCCAGCAGTTCCGACGGGAACGGAGGCTGCGGCACGGATCGAGACACCCTCGCACCTCCCCTGTTCTGTCGATATCGGATCGCAGGATTTACATCGCTGACTTGTTCGTCACTGTTAATGACGCATCCCGACTACATCCGGTTCCCTGGATCCCGGAAAAATTCCAAACGTTCTTGCAAACGTACGCGCGCTCGGGCGCATCGGCTCTTGATCGTGCCCGGCGCCACGCCGAGCGCAGCGGCGGTTTCGGCGACGCTGCGGCCCTCCATCTCGGTCATCACCAGCGCCAGCCGCTGTTCGTCAGGGAGGGTGAACAGCGCCTCGCTCACGACGGCGGACAACTCGTAGTGCGCGAACGCGTCGTGCGGGTCGACCGCCTCGGGCATGGTGTCGGGCAGGATCGACACGGCGCGACGGGTCTTGTTGCGCCGAATGCGGTCGAGGCAGGCATTCACCACGATGGCGTGCAGCCAGCTGCGCACCTCGGATTCGGCGCGAAACGAGTCGGCGGTGCGATGGGCCGAGAACAGGGCGTCCTGCAGACAGTCGGCGGCGTCCTCGCGGCTGTAGGACGTGCGCAGGGCTGTCTGCCAGAGATGGTCGGAATGCCTGCGCAGCAGCTCGGCGAAGACATGCGGTTCCCCGCGGACGTGGGCGGCGAGCAGTTGCTTGTCGCTGCCGTTCTCCAGGAACGAGCGGACGCTGGACGCGACCTGCCGCGGTGGCACACCGCGGACTTGCTCGTTGACTTCCGGCGACAAAACTGACCCCTTGGACAGCGCTCATTACGGCGACTTCGAGCCGGCGAACAAGGCCGATCCATCACCTGACTACTACGCGGCGTCCAGGATCGACGTCGACAAATCCTGGGTAACTCCCAACCGAGAGCGCGGGGGGATCATACCGTTGATAACAATTACGCACCAACCGGACCGCGGTTCGATGAAGCTCGGCTGTGGGCCCGGAAATGCTCGACCACCTGCACAGACAGCGGAGGTGGGAGGGTTTACGGCGCGATGAGACTAGGGGGCCGCTTCGAAGCGGACGTCGGCGATCGCGGTCTGGAACTGACCGCCGGAATTCGCCAGTCCGGTGATCCAGACCAGCACGAAACGAGCGGCCTGATCGGTCTGCACGGCGATATCGGTGACCCCGTCGTTGAGCTTGGCCGAACCGATCAGCTGGGTCTGGTCGAGCGTGGGCGCCTCGGTGGGCGAGGTGCGGATCTCGACGGTGCTGCCCGCGCTGGGCGAGGTGATCGACACATTGGTGAGCTTGGCCGGCGTCGGCAGCGTGGCCAGCAGCCCCACGCCCTTCTTGAGGGCGGGGAACTGCTGGAAGTACTGATCGGTGCGCCACACCGTCGCCGGGTTGTTGTCGAGCACCGCGCCCGCCGCCGCGGCGCCGTCGGGGGTGCCCTCCGGGGAGAACACCGAGGCGCCGGTGACCGGCACCGGCACACTCGTCGGCGGTGCCGCGGGGTCGTCGGCGGGCGGTGCGGACGCCGCGGGCGGCGCCACACTCGAGGTGAGCCCGATATTGATCTGCTGGTCCAGCGGCTTGTCCGACGCGCCGGGCGCGAAGATGCTGACCATCCACCAGATCAGCACGCCGACCACCAGCGCGGCGAGCACGCCGAGGGCGACCATGATCCACATCATCCGCTTGGAGCGTTCGCGCTCGGCCGCGAGCAGTTCCGGGTCGGCGAGTGAATCGGCACCGGGGGCCACAGCCCGCTGACCCAGACGTAAGACCGGAATGAAGTCGGTCTTCTGATCCACCACCGAGGCCTGCTCGAGCACGTGCTGCACGGTGGCGGCGGTGCGCACGCCCTTGTTGGATTCCAGCGAGCGAACCGCGACCGCCGAGATCTCGAACGGCACCTCCGGCCGGATCTGCCGCGGTTCCACCGGGGTGCCGTCCGGTCCGAAATCGGCCAGTCGCAGTCCACCGATGGTGGCCGCCGACCCGGTGACGCCGCCGACGCGAATCGGCCAGCGCGCGGTGATCAGGGCGTAGAGCATCGCGCCGAGGCCACGGACGTCGCCTTGCGCGTCGGAATCGCCGAGGGTGCCGGGGAACGCGAGGACGGCGTCACCGGAGGCGCTGATCCGGATCCGATCGGGGTGATCGATCGACAGCGAGCCGCCGCCACGATGGGCGAGTTCGGCCGCCGAGGCGAGCGCCCTGATGGCCCGGGCCGCGCCGACCGGCGACGGCACAGTCTCGGCCATCTCACGCAGGGAACGGCCCGGGGTCCACTCGGCCACGACGATGCCGCCGGAGCTGCCACGGACCACGTCGAGGACCCTGGCGAGGCCGGGCGAATTGATCCGGCCGAGTCGCAGCGTGCGCGACAGCACCGCCTGCGGGCCGTCGTGACCGGAATTCTCACCGGAGGTCTGATCGGCGTCCACGAAGGTCAGCGCGACCTCGCGATCGAGCTTGATATCGAGTGCCTGCCAGAACTTCAGCCCACGCGCACCGCCGTGACCAGCGAGCAACCGGTACCGGCCACCGGCGACGGACGCGCCGGGGATCAGCTTGGGGCCGCGCTGGGCACGGTTGGCCGCGGCGCTCGGAGGCAGCTGCGGTGGGATCGGCAACATGCCGGTGTCGTGTGTCGGGTCGTGCGGCGGCATAGCCGAACGCGCGTCTTCATCGTGCGTGTCGCGTTCGTCGGGCGCGTCGGTATGCTCGCTGTCCGCGGAGTCCGGCGCATCCGGCCCGACCTCGGTAGACATTCCTGCTGCCGCGCGCGCCGCAGAATCAGCGGCCGGGACGCCGCCCACCGCGTCATCGCTCACCCTCGGTCCTCCTTCGGCCTGAAAACCCGTGTCGGTCTGCGGAACAGCGTACGGGAACTGTGCTTTACCGGTGCTGTCAACAGCACCCGGTCGAATGACGGGGAGCACCATGGTCTGGGTGTCCAAAGACTGCCCGTATGCGGGGAATCCATAGGTATCGGGACGGCGCAGGACGGTGGTCGCGTAGATGTCGTCTGCCGGGGTGTCGTCGAGACCGAGATCCGGCGCGGGCGGGGTGATGCCGAGCTTGCGCGAGATCGCGACGGTGATGGCGACGACCTCGGGGATACCGGCCAGCCGCATCAGGCCGAAGGCCACCGAGAACATGACCAGCGCATCGATGAAGACGCGCAGCAGCGAACCCGCGCCGCCGGAGACGCGGTCGAGTCCGGTCACCGTGTCGACGATCAGCATCACCGCGCCGCCCGCGATCGAGGCGAGCAACACTCTGGTCACAGTTCGGCCGACATTGACCATGCGCAGGTCGCCGAGACTGCGGTGCAACAGCACGCCGCCGATCACCGCGCCCGCGGTGAATCCGAGGCCGGTGGCGACACCGAGCACGATCACCACGTCGTCGCTGTCGCGGGCGATGACCGGCGCCAGTGCCGAGATCAGGATCTTGATCGCCGTGATGCCGAGGATGATCCAGGTCGGTGTCCATGCCTGCTCGCGCGCGTAGAACACCCGCAGATGGATGAGCACGAGCGAATACGGGATGAGCGAGAACGCCGACCAGCTCACGGCGCTGCCGAGCCGTTCGGCGTCTCCGGAGAATCGCGCGTAGCCGTAGAGCGCCTGGCCGATCTCCGGGCCCGCGAGGGTCATGAAGGTGACGATCGGAAGCATCGCGATCATCGTCAGGCGCGTGGCTACGGACAGGTCGTCGACCACGGCGGGGGTGTCGTCGTCGGCGGCGCTGCGGCTCAGCCGCGGCATGATCGCGGTGAGCAGGGTTACCCCGATCACACCGTAGGGCAGCTGCAACAGTGCCCATGCGTTCGCGAAGATCGCGGGACCCGCTTCGTCGGCCGAGGAGGCGACGTTGTTCGCGACCACCAGGCCGATCTGACTGATCAGCACGTACAAGATGATCGCGATGCCCATCTTGCCGAACTGCTTGAGGCGCGCGTCGACCCCCCACAGCGGACGCAGGTTGATCCCGTGCCTGCGGATCGCGGGCAGCAGGCAGAGTGCCTGCGTCGCCACGCCCGCGGTGATGCCGAGGCCGAGAACCAGCAGTTTCGGGTCGCTCATCCGCACCGGGTCGAGCGTGATCTCGCCGGGTGTCAGCGCGTAGACCGCCAGCACTGTCAACGCGACCACGTTGTTCATCACAGGGGCCCACGCACCCGGCTTGAATGCCTGCCTGGTGTTGAGGATCGCGGTGAACAGCGCGGACATGCCATAGAAGAGGAGCGCGGGTGCCAGTAGGTAGGTCAGTGCGACGGTCAGGTTCGTGTTCACCTTGCCGTCGGAGGAGACGAGCACGTGACCGGCCAGGATGGGCGTGGCCGCCAAGGTGAGCACCGTGGCGGCGAACAGTACGGTGAACGCCGCTGTCACCAATCTGCGCACGAACGCGACGCCGTTGTCGGCGTCCTCCTGCTCGGCACGGATCAAGGTCGGCACGACGATGGCAGTGAGCACGGCACCGAGGACGAGCTCGGCGATCATGTTCGGGATCAGGTTCGCCGAGATGAACGCACTCGCGATGGCCGGACCGAGGACCGTCAGCAACAACAGCTGCTTGGCGAATCCGGTGATCCGGCTGATCAGTGTCGCGACCGCGATCGAACCCGAGTCCTTGAGCAGCTTCGCATTGGCACTCGTCGGGGTGCCCGCCTTATGGGCAGGTTCGGCCGCCGCCACCTTCTTCGGCCGGGCGATGACCTGGGTCCGCTCCGCCGATCGGTCGTCGGCAGGCGAACCGCTCGCGCCCCGTCCACGCTCGCCGAATCCGGCACCGGCCTGGCGGCCGTCACGCGTGGGATCCGCGGCGGGCATCCCGGGGAAACTCGGTGCCGGCCGACCCCGCTCCGATGGAGCTTGCCTACGTCCACCGGCCTGATCGAGCCGATCCTGTCTCGGAATGGCGCCGGACTGCCCACCACGCGGCGGGACCGGTCGTTGCTGGGGGAACTCGCCCGACGGGTTCGGCCCGGATCGCCGCGGGGCGAACCCGTCGGGTCCGGAAGCCGAGCCAGAGCGCTGCTGTTGCGGGAACTCGCCGGAGCGCTCGGCGGATCCAGCGCCGGGCCGCGGTTGTTGCGGGAACTCACCTGATCGCCCGGCGGAAGCCGGGCCGGGCCGTTGCTGTTGCGGGAACTCGCCGGAGCGCCCGGCGGAACCCGGGCCGGGTCGCTGCTGCTGCGGGAACTCGCCCGATCGCCCGGCGGGACCGGGCGCGCGGCGTTGCGGTGGAGGCAGGGGACGGCCGTCGGGGCCGTAAGGAGCTGGGCGTGGTGGCTCGCCGGGGCGGGCGGCCGGACCGGCTGGTGCCGCGCCGGGAGGGCCGCCCACGCCGGGGCGCTGTGGGGGCATGCCGCCGGGACGTTGCTGCTGGGGGAATTCACCCGAGCGATTCGCCGGACCGGGTGGCTGGTGACGTGGGACCTGCCCGGGCCGGTCGCCGTGCGGCGGACGTTGCGGATCCGGGGAGCGATAGCCGGCGGGGCCTTGGAGCGGTCCGGGGCGGCCCGGTCCTGGGCGGGGCCCGGCAGGCGGTTGGGGCGCGTCGGGGTGACCCGGGGCGGGGCGATATCCGGGCGGGGGCGGTTCAGCGCGACGAGACGACGGACTCGGCGGCACGTCAGGGCGGGACGAACGGTGCGCCGAAGGCGGTTGCGGTGCGCTCGGGTCGGCGGAGCCCGGCCGGTAACCGGCCTGGTAGCCCGGCTGCCCCGGTGCGTCGGTGCCGGGCCGCTCCCCCGGATGACGTGGTGCGCCGGGCTGTCCGGCACCGGGATGACGCGGCATCGCGTGCGGATCGAACCCAGGATCACCAGGCCGGACCGGCGGACGACCATCTCGCGGCGCGGCGAAGTCGGGGCGAGCACCCGGACGCCCTCGGTCCACGTGTGGCACGGCCTCGTCGCGGTCGGCGTCGTGTCCAGCCGTCATCCCACGTTCCCACGGAGCACTGGGGGCCCGGCGCAGGGTCGGGTCGTCGTCGTGGTCACGCCGATGAGCGGAATCATCGTCGCCCATCATGCCTCCTGTACCCGGCGTAACCCGCGAATCCCGCCGGTCCGATGAGCGTTTCGCTCACCAGTGCCACTCTCGTCCTTGTCTGTCATGGTGCCCTGACCGCGCGTCAGGCGCGGGTGTTCACTGCCGTTGCAGCCGCTGACGTGCGCGCCGCAGCCGACCCGCCCGTTCGACGGTCTCCGGGGCGAACCCTTCGTCGGCGGGGTCGGGTTGCCCGCGGAACCGCCGCAGCAGACGGCGCCCGGCCAGCAGCAACAGCAGTATCGCGGCACATGCGGTAATTATGGCCAGCGCCTGACCGTAGGCGTTCGAGCGGACCGAGACCGAGGTCGCCTCTCCTAGCGCTATCCCGTCCGGGGTGGTAAGGGCGATCGGAATGACCAGCTTACGGCTGTCGCTCACCTCGGTCGGAATCTGGAACGACCTGGTTCCGGACGGTGGAAGCAGCTGTTCGCCGATATCGGTGATGTTCGTCTCGGCAGGCGCTTCGATCCGGAACATCACCCGGATGGCGACGGGCAGTTCGTTGCGCGCCACCAGCAACAACGGGCTCTGCTCGGAGGCCAGCGTGTACACCCCGCCCGGCGGCAGCACCGAGACCGAGGAGAACATCGTGTCCAGTTCGCGGGTCGCCTGGTCGATGCGCCGCTGAGCGTGCAGGTCGGCGAGGGTGTCGTTGTCGGCCCTGCGATCGGACAGGCTCAGCGCGCGCAGCAGATCCTCGCGCGCCGGGGTCAGGAACGCGTGCGGGGTGAGCTCGGATTCGGGCAGTTCGACCAGCGCCCGCATCAGCTCGGTCACCCGGGCGCCTTGGTCGTGCACCGGTCCGATGAACTGTTCCGGCGCGGCGTCCTGGGCGGCGCGCGGCAGATACTCCAGCGCGAAAGGCCGCGGATCGGGCGCCTGTGTGACGAGATCGGTGAAGCTGCGCGGGCTCGCGAGGTTGTTGCGGGTGAGCAGTTCGACCTGCTTGAGCAGCGCGACGCCTTCCTCCCGGCTGGCGCCCCACTGCTGCGGCGGCATCAGCAGCTGCGAGCGCGGCCGGTCCGGCGACGGATTGAGCGCACTCCACGCCATCGCGCCGAGCGCGTCCTGCAAGCGGGCCGCGCGCGAGTCGTTGGTGACGTCGAAACGCACCTTCGACGGCGTGAACGACGGCGTCGGCGGGTTCGAACCGACCGCGGCCAGCGCGGTCGCCGACCAGATGTCGAAGGTGGTCACTCGCAGCGCGGGATCGGTCCCGGCGGCGGCACCGGCGGGCGGATCGACACTCACTCCCGGCACCCGTACGACGTCGGGCGCCGACTGTTCCCCACCGACGACCACATCGGGCGTGAGCGTGGTCGGGGCGGAGGTGAGCGCGTTGTCGGTATCGGCGGGCGACCCGTCACCCGATACGGCGGAACCGGCCAGCACCGCCGTCCCGTATCCGTGCTCGCGCAACAACAGCCCCGCCGGATCGTCGATGCTGCCCGAGTCGGGCAGGCTCACCCCGCGCAGCGACTGCGTGCCGAGGATCGAGTCCACCACATCGGCGGGTGCGAGCAGGGCCCGCGCCGACAGTCCCGGATCGTTCACCGCGGCCAGCGCCGCCACGTCGACCTGCGCGAACGGCAGGGCCACCGTGCACATCGACCCGGCCAGCGCGCGCAACCGGTCGAGCCAGGCTTGCGCGTTCGCCGCCCCGGTCCCCTCCCTGGTCGCCCCGCCCGGATCCGACGGACTGGCCAGCACCCGATAGCCGCGCGTCATCGTCTGCACGGTCGAGACCAGGTCGGGATCGATGGCGATGCACACCGATCCGGCCACACCTTTGTCTTTGCCCGGCGCGGGCACCACCGATTCCAGTGCCGCGACGAGCTGTTCGAGGCGTCCGCCCTTGCCGACCGAGGCCGCCAGTTCGTCGTCGAGCAGTTCGACCTGGCCGTTCACGGCGCCGGGTTTGCCGGCGACCATGCGGGGCCGGTCGGCCAGTGGCCAGATCATCGTGGTCGCGACCGGGGTTGCTTCCGGCGGGGTTGTTACCGGCGGTTCCGCGCTGCCGTCCACCCCGGTCGGCGGCAATCCGAGAACGGGGAGCAGGAATCGCGCGTCGTCGAGCCTGGCCTGGGTGCCGTAGGCGGGTTCCCCGTTGACGTTGAGCAGCAGCGGATACACCCCGGGCTCGGTGAGCCCGAGCGATGCCTCCGAGCCCGCGCGCAACGCGATGCTCACCGAGAACTGTTTGCGCTGACCGGGACTCAACTGCGGCGCCACATCCTGGAACGGGCCGGTGACCTCGTAGTTCACCTGGTCCAGCCGCAGCGAACTACGCAACCCGCTCGGCGATTGCACCGCGGCGGCCCGCTGGATCCGCACGCTCACATCGTCGACGACCCGATCGCCGATATTGGTGACCGTGCCGGAGATGGTCAGCTTCGGGTCGCTGCCGGTGGTGACCGTGCCCGGCGCCACCGCATCCAGGGTCAGCTTGAGAAACTTCGGCGTTCCCGACTCGTCCGTTTGAGCGTGCGCCACCGCGGGCAGCAGCGTCATCGAACCCAAGATGGTCAGGACCGCCGTGATCAGCCGGATCAGTCCACCCGTCATCGCTTGCCGGTCTCCATCCGGTCGATCAATCGGTTCGCCACTTCGGCCAACCGCCGTTCGTCGGCGTAGGCCAATCGGGAATCCAACTCGCTCAACGGAACCCACGCAACCTGGGTCACTTCGACGTCGGCGTCGGACAGCTCACCGCCCAGACACCGCAGCAGGAAATGGTGCACGGTCTTGTGTACCCGTCTGCCCTCGGTGACGAACCAGTAATCGATGCTGCCGAGCTCGGCCACCACTTCCCCGTCGATGCCCGTCTCCTCGGCGACTTCGCGGATCGCGGTCTGCTCGGAGGTCTCGCCCTCTTCGATATGTCCCTTGGGCAGCGACCACAACAGCCGCCCGCGACGGTCGGTGCGCCCGATCAGCGCGGCGGTGCGCTGTTCCTTGGGGCCGTCGAGACCTTCGACGACCAGGCCGCCCGCCGAGGTTTCCCGGACGGTGCGCATGCGGGGTTTGCCGGCGTTGTTCGCCGAACCGCGCCGCCGCGGCTGGCGGCGTCGACTGTTCGCGCGATCGGCCGGAGGAGACACCTCGCCAGCTTAGCTGTGCAGATCGAGTGCGGGCGCGGGTGAGGGGGCGGGGGCGAATTTTGTTGTTCGGTAGTCCCAGGAGGTTTGAGGCTGTGTTTGTTGGAGCGCTGGCGCGCTCGAGTCGCGGCCCTGAGGGGCCGCCGGTTAGGCGCCGGTGCTTGCTCCTTCGTCGCGTACGCACCGGCGCCTAACCGGCGACCCGGCCGCGACCGGCCACTTCGTGGCCGCCGCTCCCTAGGGGTCGCGGGTGGGGGGCGGGAGTGCGGTGATGGCGGAATCGGGGTGGGGGCTGGGAGTGCGGTGATGGCGGAATCGGGGTGGGGGCTTGGAGTGCGGTGATGGCGGACCGGGGTGGGGGCTGGGAGAGCAGTTATGGCGGACCGGGGGTGGGCGGCGTGGTGGTGGTGCGGTTTGGCGGGGTCGGGTGGGGTGTGTGGAGGCGGTGGTGGACTGCGGGGAATCGATTCGACGGGGTCGGTAAAGTGCCTGTGTGGTTTCCCCTGATGTTGTCCCTGATGCTGTGGCGGATCGTCGTGCTCGCCTGCTGGCGGGGGCGGCGGTGACTTTGGGGCAGCTCAACGATGTTTTGGCGCCGTTGGGGGCGATGTTCGCCGAGAAGGGGCACAGTCTCTATCTGGTCGGTGGCAGCGTGCGTGACGCGGTGCTCGGGCGGCTCGGCAACGACCTGGATTTCACCACCGACGCGCGGCCGGAGGTTGTGCAGGATCTGATGCGGGGGTGGGCCGACCACCTGTGGGATACCGGCGGCTTGGCCTTCGGCACGGTCAGCGCGGCCAAGAAGGACCAGCAGCTCGAGATCACCACCTTCCGCGCCGATACCTACGACCGGGTCTCGCGCAATCCCGAGGTCACCTTCGGCGACTCACTCGAGGGCGACCTGGTGCGCCGTGACTTCACGGTGAACGCGATGGCGGTCAAGATCGCCGCCGACGGGTCGCTGGAATTCGTGGATCCGCTCAACGGGATCGATGCGCTGCTCGCGGGGGTGCTGGATACTCCTGCGGCGCCACAGGATTCATTCGACGACGATCCGCTGCGGATGCTGCGGGCCGCGCGCTTCGTCGCCCAGCTGGGGTTCGAGGTGGCGCCGCGGGTGCGTGCGGCGATCATCGAGATGGCCGATCAGATCGACCGGATCACCGCCGAGCGGGTGCGCGCCGAGCTCGACAAGCTGATCGGCGCCGACCACCCGATCGACGGCATCAACCTCATGTGCGACACCGGTCTGGCGCAGCGCGTGCTGCCCGAGGTGCCCGCGATGAAGCTCGAGATCGACGAGCACCACCAGCACAAGGACGTGTATCAGCATTCGCTGACCGTGCTGCAGCAGGCGATCGACCAGGAAGAAGGCGACGCCGATCTGGTGTTGCGCTGGGCGGCGCTGCTGCACGACATCGGCAAGCCCGACACCAAGCGCAACGAGCCGGCGGGCGGCGTGAGCTTCCACCACCACGAGGTGGTGGGCGCGAAGATGGTGCGCAAGCGGATGCGGGCTCTGAAGTACCCGAAGGCGTTCACCGAAGAGGTTGCGCGCCTGGTGTTTCTGCACTTGCGTTTCCACGGATACGGCAAGGGGCAGTGGACGGATTCGGCGGTGCGCCGCTACGTCACCGACGCCGACGACCTGCTCGACCGCCTGCACAAGCTCGTGCGCGCCGACTGCACCACGCGCAACAAGCGCCGCGCGGCGGCCCTGCGCTCGACCTACGACGAGCTGGAGGAGCGGATCGCGGCGCTGCGCGAGCAGGAGGATCTGGCCCGAGTGCGCCCGGATCTGGACGGCAACGCGATCATGGAATTGCTCGGTCTGCCGCCGGGGCCGCAGGTGGGTAAGGCGTGGAAGTACCTCAAAGATCTGCGTCTGGACCGCGGCCCGATGACGCGGGAAGAAGCCGAAACCGCCCTCCGGGAATGGTGGGCCACCCAGAACTGATCAGAAGACGATCAGCGTTGTTCCCGCGATGATGGCGTCGCGGATCTGGGTGAGGTCGAACGAGCCGGTGGTCTCGGGCAGTTCGAGCCGGAATTTCACCACGTCACCGCGCCGGTGGGCGTAGGAGATGCTGGCCCGGTTGGGTAGGTCGTCGAGCAGCAGCGCGGGCGCAGGCACCACGCGCTTGGGGAGCCGGATGCCGTACCAACTGGCCTTGCGGATGTCGAGGGTGAGCAGGTTGTCGTAGACCTGTCCGTCGACGACCGCCCGCATCTTGCGCGTGCGATGGGTCGCGACGATCTGTCCGCGCTCGTCGAGCCGCACCCGCCAGTCCAGGTTCTGGGCGTCCACCCAGACCGCCAGCGCGCCGATGCCGATGGTGCCCTCGATGTCGAGCTGCTGGACCCGAACCTTGGTCGGCACACCGGGAATCAGCCGCACGCCGTGGGCGACCACGGTGACCGTGTCGAAGGGATGGGAGTCCCAGACCAGGTTCGACAGCACGGTCTTGCTCTGGAAGTGAGCGCCGCGTCTGCGCAGCTTGAACGAGTCGAGGGTGGCGGTGAGATCGTGTCCGAGCAGCGTGGCACTGATCTCCTGGCCGCCGAAACGGCTGAGAATGCCCTCGCTGAGCACGGTCATCAGCACATCGGGCATGAGCGCGGTGACGGTGCCGGAACCAAGGTCGGCGACCGGGTCGGCCCAGGACGTGGTGAAGCCGAGCCACTGGTCGATCCATGACGGGTCGAGCAGGCGTTTGCCCATATCGACAGCGCCTGCCAGTGACCAGGACTTCGGATCGAAATACGTGGCCATGATGGCTCCGAGCGTACTTGGCCGCGTAGCCGGTGGCCATGAAGTGTGACCCGATTATGGGATATCACGACGCGGGCGGCACGCAGGCCCACTTCGGTGCAGGCCACCGGGGTTCGCGGGTACGCCTGCTGAACCACGCCCCGGTGGTAACGGTATGAATCTGTGCGTTCATGCTCGAAAAACCGGGGTACATTCCCGGCGAGTGACCCGCGAAGACCGGAGGGCGTCGCATGCCGCTGGACCTGAACAGTGATCTGGGCGAAGGCTTCGGCCCGTGGCGGATGGGCGACGATGCCGCCATGCTCGACATCGTGACCAGCGCGAACATCGCGTGTGGTTTCCATGCCGGCGATCCGACCATCATGCGGCGCACCTGCGAACTCGCGGTGGCCAAGGGTGTGCGGATCGGCGCGCATGTCGGCTACCGCGATCTGGTCGGTTTCGGCCGTCGCGATATCGCCATCGCCCCGGCCGATCTGCGCGACGAGGTGCTCTATCAAATCGGTGCGCTCGCGGCTTTCGCGCGGGCCGCGGGCGACCGGGTGCGCTATGTGAAACCGCACGGCGCGCTCTATCACGCGGCCGCCCGCGATCGGCTGCTCGCCGAGGCCCTCGTCGCCGCGGTGGCCGAGGCCGAGCCCGGTCTCGCGCTGCTCGGCCCGGCGGGCACCGAACTGGCTCGGGCCGCCCAGCGGGTGCGTTTCGTCGGTGAGGGGTTCGCCGACCGGGCCTACACTGCAACAGGTTCGCTGGCCCCGCGCGGAGTTGCCGGGGCGGTGCTGTCGCCCGACGACGCCGTGGCCCAGGCGACAGCTCTTGCGCTGTCAGGGACCGCGCGTACCGTAGACGGTCCCGGTACGGTCGCCGTGTCCGTGGCCAGCGTGTGCGTCCACGGCGACTCTCCGGCGGCCGTCGAGATGGCCCGCCGGATCCGGGGGGCGCTCGACGAAGCCGGGATACCGGTGGAGCCGTTCAGCTGAGGGGTGGGAGGCATGATGGACATCGATTGGAACGCGCGGATCCGACCCGCGGGTGACCGCGCCGTGCTCATCACCCTCGACGACCCACGCCCGGTGCAGCGCTTGGCCTCGGCGCTGCGTGTGCACGCGATCGCCGGTGTCGAGGATGTGCTGCCCGCGGCGGAAACCGTGCTGGTCACCATGCATTCGGTGAGCTATGGCGTGCAGGTCCGCCGTGAGCTCGTCGCGCTGCTCGACCGGCTGGATCACGAGCCGCCGCAAGCGGATTCGCCGGATGTTTCCCGTGGAACAGTGCCGGATACCGAGCCGGTCGTGGAGATCCCGGTTCGCTACGACGGCGCGGACCTGCCCGAGGTGGCCCGGTTGCTCGACCTGTCGATCCCGGAGGTGATCGCGGCGCACACCGGCACTGTCTGGCGGTGCGCGTTCGTCGGTTTCGCGCCCGGTTTCGGCTACCTCACCTCGCCCGACGGCAGGCTCACGGTGCCGCGCCGCACCCATGCCCGCACGGCCATCCCGGCGGGCGCGGTGGCGCTGGCGGGCGGATATTCGGCGGTCTACCCGCGCGGCACCCCGGGCGGATGGCAGTTGATCGGCACCACCGATCTGCGAATGTGGGCGGTGGACCGCGATCCACCCGCGCTGGTGCGGGCGGGTTCGGCGATCAGGTTCGTCGCTTCCGAGGAATAGCTGCTTCGGCGGAAAATCAAGGGCTGCTCAACGGTGCGCCGCCTCGACAGCGAATCGGGGAGAGATCGCATGCTGATCTTCATCGAGCGGGTGGGGCCGCTCGCGACGGTCCAGGACCTGGGCAGACAGGGCTGGTTCGATTCCGGCGTCGGCCAGGCGGGTGCGGCCGACCGCGGGTCGCTGCGGCTGGCGAACCGGCTGGTCGGCAATCCGGAGGACTTCGCCGCCATCGAAGCGCTGCTCGGCGGCCTCGCCCTGCGCGCCGACGGTCACCTCACCGTCGCGGTCACCGGCGCGCCCGCCCCCGCCACCGTCGACGGCACCCCGGTCGGGCATGCCAGCGTGCTCGAACTCGACGAGGGGCAGGTGCTGCGACTAGGTCTGGCGAACACCGGTCTGCGCAGCTACGTGGCGGTGCGCGGCGGCATCGATGTGGCCAAGGTGCTGGGTTCGCGCAGCCGCGACACGCTGTCCGGCATCGGCCCCGACCCGCTGGCAGCCGGCATGCAGTTGCCGGTCGGTCCCCCGCCGCGCACCCTCCCGACCGTGGAATTCGCACCGGTTGCGCTGCCGCCGGAAGTGCTCACGGTTCGAGCGTGTCCGGGCCCGCGCGCGGACTGGTTCACCGATCCCGATCAGCTGTTCCGCGGTTCCTGGATCGTTTCCGCCGACACCGACCGGGTCGGCGCCCGGCTGGATCGCGCCGACGGACCGCCGCTGGTGCGGTCGATCGGCCGCGAATTGCCCTCCGAGGGTGTGGCGCTGGGCTCGGTGCAGGTGCCACCGAGCGGTCAGCCGGTCGTGTTCCTGGCCGATCATCCGATCACGGGCGGTTATCCGGTGATCGCCGTCGTGCTCGATGCCGATGTCGACCGCGTCGCGCAGGCTCGCCCCGGCGACCGGCTGCTGTTCGTGGCGGCGTCCTGACTCAGCGCGGCGGATTCAATCGCGCGTGCATGAGGTACACGTTGTAGCTGTCCCACGCCGACATCGTGAAGTACAGATCCTGCGCGGTCGACCAGGGATGGATGAACCCGCCGTACGCCTTCGGGTACATCTCGGTGGACACCAACGGCACCGTCGACGTCCAGGCGCCCTGCGGCTGACCCGCGGTCCGCAACACGATCTGGCTCGCGGCCGAATCGAGATAGACCATCTGCCACTGCCGGCTTTCCTCGTCGAACCGCACCGACAGCTCACTGGCCATACCCTGCACGAGCGGTGTCGCCGAATTCTGTGCCGCGGGCGCCCAATTGCCGTCCACCCAGTACTGATAGGCCGTCTTGTTGAGCACGTCGGCCTTGCGCACCCTGGCCAGGCCGATCATCCCGATCCGGCCGTTGGGCGTGCCGAACATGTAGACGTAGTCGCCGTGCGGCACCATCGCCGCCACCTGGAATTGCCCGAGCCCGAACATGTTCTCCCAGCGGGCATGCTGATCTTTGGTCCAGGTCGAGCCGCCGTCGTCGGAGTAAGCGAGTCCGCCGTAGTTCGTCATCCACATGCCGGGGATCTTCGACCAGTGGTTGACCGACATATAGCTCATGAACTGCCGCTTGCCGAGCGCGAATCCCGAGGTCGGGATCGTGGTGGTCTCCCAGTTCTTGATCTTGCGGCTGCCGAGGAGTTCGGCGGCGTGACAGGCGCTGTCCTGCACCATCGAGTCGATGGTGATGCCGTCGCTCAGGTCCTTGTCGCTGCTGTAGGCCAGCACATTCGAGCGCCAGTCGGCGCCGTCGGAGCCGGCGCCGCCGTAGGCCCAGCCCTCGCCGAAGGTGTCGCCGAACACCATGGCCACCTTGCCCGGTTCGGTTTCCCAGAACAGCCCGAGGTCGGTGCCGTCGACCTGCCAGCGCATATCGGTCCGGTTGGTCGAGCCGTGTCCGGTGACCTGTTCCACGAGGCGGACGGACTCCACCTTCGCGGGTACGACCGGCGCCCCCAGCGGACCACGTTCGATCGGCCGGACCACCGGTGCGGGCGCTTCCTGGGCGGGTTCGCCCTCGCCGCCGGGCACCGGGATCGGAATCGGCTCGATCTCCGGGTTGATCCTGATCCGCGGCAACGCGATCGCCGATCCGGTCGACGCGGACTCGTCGGTACTTTCCGGTTCGGGTTCCGGCGTGTCACGGACCTCCGGGCACGGATTGCGGCACGGATCCGAGGGCAGTGGAACCTGTGCGACGCGCGTGTTGTCGTGCGGCGGGTCGGGAATCGGCACCGGTGTCAGCTGCGGTACCCAGATCGGGATGTCGATGCTCGGCGGCAGGACCGGCGCGGGCGGTGCGGCGGGGTCGGGCAGCCGGTTGACCGGGTCGAATCCTGTTTCCCCGCACAGATTCACCGGGGGCGGCACCCACGGCAGCGGGCCCGCCTGCGCGGGGACGGCGAGGATGGCGGACAGCACCACACCCACGGCGGCAGTTCCGTGCGATACCGGTCTTGCGCGCATCTGGCTCCCTCGAATCGGCGTCGGCGAGGAACACCTGTGATCTTGTGAGAACTTACCGGAACCGATCGCTGTTGCCATGCGTCCAACCAGATGTGAACGAAATCGAGTACGTCTTCGGAACCGGCGACGCGGTCGTGCACCACTGGTCGAGCCACGACGAACTGGCCGGCACGAGCGTCGTCGACGCGCTCTGGATCGACTACGACACCGGCGTCGACCACGACACGCTCTTCCCCGATATCCCGCTGGCCACCGCCGATCACCGAACGGTGCTCGCCGAGGAACCCGCCGGTTCCCTCAGCAGGCCACCCTGGCTCGACGGGAATTGAGCGCGATGGCCGCGATGCCGAGGGCGTACACCCCGGCGCCGGCCAGCACCACCCCGATCGAACGTCCGTCGGCCGGGATCACCAGCGCGGTCACCGCGATCGCCAAGACGAAGCAGACGTTGAAAACCGTGTCCTGCAGGGCGAATACCTGCCCGCGCCGGTCGTCGTCGATGTCGATCTGCATGCTCGCGTCGCCGGTGAGCTTGATCGTCTGCCCGGCGAGGCCGAGCCCGAACGCACCCGCCAGCAGCAGCCGGTGCGCGTTGTCGACCGCGTGCCCGGTCGCCAGCGCGATCGGCGTCACGAGCGTGAGTTGCACGATCACCGCCGTCGAAAGCCCCAGCAGGACCGTGCGCGGCCTGCCGAGGCGCGGAATCAGGATCGGCGCGCCGATCGCGGCCAGCAGCATGCCCGCCGCCGCGAAGCCGATCGCCACCCCGAAGCCGACCAGCCCGCCGCTCATCTCGGCGCCGTCGGTGGGCTGACGCAGTACCAGCACCATGATCAGCGTGTTCATTCCGAAGACGATGCGATGCGCGCCGATGCCGATCATGGCCGTGGTCACCTGAACCGAATGCCACACCGCCAGCGCGCCGGTGCGCAGACCGGTCGCGATGGCGTGCACGGTGCTCTCGGTCCCCGCCGAGCCACGGTCGGGTCCGAGCACGTGCGGACGGAACCCGTAGGCGAGCACCGCGCCGACCAGCGAGCCGATCCCGCTCAACGCCACCGCGACCGCCGAGGCCGCGTCACCCGCGCCGATCAGCGCGATCACCGCCACCGACGCCGCGGCGCCGATCCCGGCACACACCGAGGCCACTGTCGCCAGCACCGAATTCATCGGCACCAGCCAGCGCTGCTCGAGCACGCGCGGCAGCGCCGCCGACACACCGGCCAGCACGAACCTGCTGATCCCCACCGTCGCCAGCGCCAGCACCAGCAGCGGCGTCTGCCCCACACCCACGAACAACCCGATCGCGGCCACGCCGATCAGCACCGCCCGCGCCGCACTCGCCACCAGCAGCACATTGCGCCGATCCCACCGATCCAGCAGCGCGCCCGCGTAGGGCCCGAGCACCGAATACGGCAGCAGCAGCACAGCGAAACCGGCGGCGATGGCCAGCGGATCGGTCTCGCGTTCCGGGTTGAACAGGATCGCGCCCGACAGGGCCGCTTGGAACATCCCGTCACCGAACTGCGCGGCCAGCCGCAACAGGGCAAGGCGCGGCATCCGCGGGTTCCGGTGGACCACCTCGCGGGTGTCGCGAAGCAGATGTCTCATCGAGATCGGCTGCTCATCCGCCGTATTCGAGCCGTCAGAGGGATGAGTCGACACGTCATGACCATAGTGGTGCCAGAATTGAGGAGTGACGCCCACATCGACGACACCTCCGCGGATCGAACTACACCGCGGTGGCGACCGGATGAAGACGCGGATCCCGTGGCTCGACTCCAAGCATTCGTTCTCCTTCGGTGAGCACTACGACCCCGACAACACCCATCACGGGCTGCTGCTGGTTAACAACGAGGACGTGGTGCTGCCCGGCGAGGGCTTCGACACCCATCCGCATCGGGACATGGAAATCGTCACCTGGGTGCTCGGCGGCAGCCTCGTGCATCAGGATTCGCTCGGCCACAACGGTGTCATCTATCCGGGTCTGGCCCAGCGCATGAGCGCGGGCACCGGCATCATGCACTCGGAGAAGAACGATTCGTGGCGTCTCGACGGCAGGACCCACGACGAGCCGGTGCATTTCGTGCAGATGTGGGTGGTTCCGGATGAGCCGGGCGTCGACCCCGGCTACCAGCAGCTCGAGATCGATGACGAACTCGCGCGCGGCGATCTGGTGACGGTCGCGTCGGGCCTACCCCGTTATCGCGACCGCACAGCCATCGCGATCAATTCCTCACATGCCGCCCTGCACGTCGCCAGGATGACGGCCGACAGTCCCGGCGTCACCCTCCCCGAAGCCCCCTACCTGCATGTTTTCGTCGCGCGCGGGGAGGTCGACGTCGAGGGCCTCGGCACGCTGTCCCAGGGCGACGCGATCCGGCTGACCCGCTCCGGCGGCCAGTTGATCCGCCCGCACGGCGAGGCCGAGGTGCTCGTCTGGGAGATGCACGCGCGCCTGGGCGGCGGGTGAGCTCAGGCCGAACCCGGCTGCCGGGTCAAGGTCGCCGACTTGGCATTGGTCCTGGTAGCGGCGACGATCTGCGCGAAGTCGGGTCGGAAGTCGCCGTCGGGCGCCTGCATCCAGGTGCGATACCCGCTGCGCTCGTCGGCCGGTGACGGCAGCACCACATCGCTACCGGGCAGGGCGACCGAGGCGCAGACCCGGAACAGCTCGGCGAACAGCACGGTGTCGAGGTAGGAGTTGTCGACCGGACCGGTGAGGAAGGTCCAGCGCCCGGAGCGTGGGTGGGCGATGATCGGCCCGCAGCGCAGGCCCCGCGTGACGAGCAGCCCGCGGACCCGTTCGCCGAGTGTCGACGGCATCACCACCGCGCCGACCGAGCCGATCTCGAGCACGATCCGCCCCAGCGCCGCGTCGACGACGCCGTAGAGGCCATGGTGCTTGCGGTATTGGCGACAGCGCGCCAGAGCATCCTGGGTGGCCGAGTATTCCTCGGCCGCCGTATACCCGCCCTTGTCCTCATCAGTGTGCAACGTGCTCATCACGACCTCGTCTCTGTCGACGGTGGTTCGATGTAGCTGTGAGTTCGCTCGATCGGGGCGAATCTCGGTGGAAAGTGAAGCATCACGACCGGGTGGCGCGGGAAACTTTTTCATAACGGCAGGACGTGAGGGAAAATGACCGTTCTGCACAGCCTATAGCCGCACAACCATGCTGACAATAGTCAGTAGCTGGCGTGTCGATCGGCGTACGATATTCGCCCATGGCTCCCGTTTCGCCGACCGTCGCGCGGTGGGAACTCGTGCTGCGCCTGCGCGAACTCCGCGAGCAGCGCGGATTCGATTCGGCCGGGTTCGCCCGTCGCGTCGGGTTCACGCCCGCGAACTGGTCGCATGTCGAGAAGGGCAGACGGGTGCTAACCCGCACCACCATCGAGCCGGTCCTCGACGTCCTCGACGTCATGCCCGACGAACGCCGCGAACTGCTCGCCCTGCTCGAAGCGAGTAAGCAGCGCGGCTGGTGGACGACGGCGTCCTCGGCGCTGATCGGTCCCGAGTTGCAGCGGTTGTACGGGATGGAGGCGGGCGCGCAGAGTATTCGCAGCTACGACAGCATGATCGTGCCCGGCCTGTTGCAGACCGAGGCGTACGCGCGGGCGCTGATCAGCGCCGATGTGATGATCCGGCCGGTTCAGGTGGACCAATTAGTCTCGATACGCCTGCGTCGTCAGCAGCGGCTGCGGGGGTCCGATCCGCTGGAACTCACCGCGGTGCTCGGCGAGGCGACTTTGCGTCAGCAGACCGGCGGCGGCGAGGTGCTGCGCGGGCAGTTGCGGCACCTGGTCGCGCTGGTGCGCGAACTCGACACCGTCGATGTGCGCGTCATCCCGTTCAGCGCGCCAGAGGGGGCCGTGCTCGGCGGTTCCAGCTTCCATCTGCTCGACTTCGCAAGCGATCAGCTACCTACCTTCGCCTGGGCCGAGAGCGCGGTGTTCGGCGGCCATGTCGACGACGCCGAACAGGTCCGCGATCTCGGCTTCGCCTACGTGCGCGCCCGCGAGCAATCCCTTTCCCGCACCGAATCTCTCGCCCTGATCAGGGAGTATGCAAGCGTGTAAGATTCTGGGTATGTCCACCACAGCTCGCCGCCGCCCGGCCGAACACGGCTGGTTCACCTCGTCACGCTCCAATAACGGCAACCAGTGTGTCGAGGTTCGTTTCGATGGAGACGCTGTCCAGATACGAGACAGCAAATTCCGCCGCAACCCGATGAACGCCGGCTTGGTCGAGCCCATCATCACCGTCGACGCCCCCCTGTGGACAGCCTTCCTCCACTGCCTGCTCACCGCCCGCCCCCACTCCGACCTGGTAGCCCACACCTCCCCCGACGGCTCGACCACCCTCCGCCACGAAGCCGTCCTCCTGCACTTCACCCCCGAAGAGTGGAATGCCTTCACCGCCGGCGTCCGAGACGACGAGTTCGCCTGCGTGTAAGACCACGACGCCGGCAATCGGTATTTCGGCATACTGGGGGGCGTGACTTCTGATCTGAGCGCTCCCTCCGGTATTGATCTGTCCTTCCGCGATCAGGATGTGCGGGTGCAGGACGATCTGTTCGCGCATGTCAACGGGCAGTGGTTGGCCGGGTACGAGATCCCGGCCGATCGCGCTGTCGACGGTGCGTTTCGCACGCTCTACGACCAGGCCGAGCTAGATGTGCAGGCGATCATCACCGACAGCGCGTCCGGTGCGGCCGATGACGCTGATGCCCGCAAGATCGGGGATCTGTTCTCGAGCTTCATGGCCACCGATGTGGTCGCGGCGGCCGGGTTCACACCGGTCGCCGACGAGCTGCGCGCGATCGCCGAGGTCGGCGATCCGAGTGCGTTCGCCGCGCTGCTCGGGCGCTTGCAGCGCACGGGGGTTCGTGGCGCGCTCGCCTACTACGTGGACACCGACGACAAGAACTCCACGCGCTACCTCGTGCACGCGACCCAGGCGGGTATCGGGCTGCCCGACGAGTCCTACTACCGCGCCGACGAGTTCGCGGAGATCCGCGCCGCCTACCTCGCGCACATCACCAAGACGTTCACCATCGCCGCCGCCGACGCGTCCCTGACGGGCCTGCTCCCCGCCGACCCGGCCGACGCCGCCCGTCGCGTGTTCGAGCTGGAACGCGTACTCGCCGCGGGCCATTGGGACGTGGTGCGCCGCCGCGATGCCGAAAAGAGCTACAACCTCACGACTTTCGACGACCTGGTCGCCGAGCACCCCGAATTCGACTGGGCCGCCTGGGTAGACGGTGTCGCCACCGGACTCGACCGTGACGGCAAGGACCTGTTCGCCGAGCTCGTCGTGCGTCAGCCCGACTACCTGCGCGCCTTCGCCGCCGCGTGGGCACAGGTGCCGCAAGCGGATTGGCAGGCGTGGACGGCGTGGCAGGTGCTGCACGCGCGCTCGGGGTTCCTCACCGACGAGATCGTCGAGGAGTACTTCGACTTCTACGGTCGCACCCTCACCGGCGCCGAGGAGAACCGCGAGCGCTGGAAGCGCGGAGTGTCGCTGGTGCAGGAACTGCTCGGCGAAGCGGTCGGCAAACTGTATGTGGCCCGGCACTTTCCGCCGCAGGCCAAGGCCCGCATGGTGGAGCTGGTGGCCAACCTCCAGGAGGCCTACCGCCGCAATATCGCCGACCTCGAGTGGATGGGCCCCGACACGCGCGCGGCCGCACTGACCAAGCTGGAGAAGTTCACCCCCAAGATCGGCTACCCCGACACCTGGCGCGACTACTCCGCGGTCGAGATCGACGCGAGCGACCTCGTCGGTAACTACCGCCGTGGCTACGCCGCCGACCACGACCGTGACCTGGGCAAACTGGGTGGCGAGGTCGATCGCGGCGAGTGGTTCATGACCCCGCAGACCGTGAACGCCTACTACAACCCTGGCATGAACGAGATCGTCTTCCCCGCGGCGATCCTGCAGCCGCCGTTCTTCGACATGAACGCCGACGACGCCGCCAACTACGGCGGGATCGGCGCGGTGATCGGCCACGAGATCGGTCACGGCTTCGACGACCAGGGCGCGAAGTACGACGGCGACGGCAACATGCAGGACTGGTGGACCGACGAGGACCGCGCCGAGTTCGGCAAGCGCACCAAGGCCCTGATCGACCAGTACAACGTGCTCTCCCCCGCCGGCCTGGACGACGAGCACACCGTGAACGGCGAGTTCACCATCGGTGAGAACATCGGCGACCTCGGTGGTCTGTCCATCGCCCTTGCCGCCTACAAGATTTCGCTCGAGGGCGAGGAACCCCCGGTCATCGACGGGCTCACCGGTCTGCAGCGCGTCTTCTACGGCTGGGCGCAGGTCTGGCGCACCAAGGCCCGCACCGAGGAGGCCATCCGCCGCCTCGCCGTCGACCCGCACTCCCCGCCGGAGTTCCGCTGCAACGCGGTGATCCGCAATATCGACAGCTTCTACGACGCGTTCGGCGTGACTCCGGAAGACAAGCTCTACTTGAAGCCGGAGGAACGTGTGACCATCTGGTGACGAGGTCTCGACCCTGCCGGCCGCCGGTAGGGTCGAAACCACCGCATCGGAGAGGGACGATCTCATGCGTCACCAGCAGGTAGCCGACAACGTGTTCACCATCGCGGGTACGGACGTGAACATGGTCCTACTCCGCGAGGGCCGCGACCTCACGCTGATCGACGCGGGATGGTACGGCGACGCCGGCGTGATCGAAGCCGCCATCGCAGCCCTCGGCCACCGCCCCGAGGACATCCGCGCGGTCCTGCTGACCCACGCGCACCTGGACCACGTCGGCGCCCTCAACCACCTCCAGGCCGAGTACGGCATCCCCGCCTACACCAGCCCGCTCGAGGTGGCCCACGCCAAGGGCGAAGTCCACGAGTCGGCCACGCCGCTCGACGTCATCAAACGGCTCACCGACATCTCCACCTGTGGCTGGGCCCTGCGCATCACCCGCGCCGGCGGCCTCCGGAAGAACCCGGTCCCCCACATCCAGCCCTTCCCCACCGAAGGCCCCCTGGATCTCCCCGGCCGTCCGGTCCCTGTCCCCACCCCTGGACACACCTCAGGACACTCCGCCTTCCACTTCCCGGACGCGGGCGCGGTGGCCACTGGCGACACCCTGGTTACCTCCCACCCCACGTCAAAATTTCATGGCCCCCAGGTGCTCCCCAAATTCTTCAACCACTCGACCCCCGACACGGTGCTGGCCCTGCGCGCCCTCGAAGCACTCTCCGCGGATCTGGTTCTCCCCGGCCATGGCGACCCCTTCGCCGAGGGCATCGGCCGAGCCGTCGACCGAGCGCGGGCCCACGCGACCACGAATCTCACCTGACGACCCCGCGGGAGTAGTGAGCTGATTACTCTCGTGACAACCGAAAAACGCGAGTAGTTCGCGAGTCAGTGGCGTTTCCGATAGTGAAAGTACTGCAATAACTGATGAATTGGCCGGCGCACCAAGTCGAACAGCGACCATGGACGGGGCGCGGCGGGCGCGGTTCTCGCGTAGGTCCGGTGCCCGAGCAGGTCGCTGTGTCGATCCCGCCGCGCATCGCCCGGCTCGATTTCGCCACCAGACGAACGACATTGGCCAGCGAGGCAGCCGCGATCGCGGTGACCCATCTCGAAGCCGGCCACGGTGGCCTGGCTCCCCTGCGTGAGTTCCTGCTGCGTAGCGAGGCGGTAGCGTCGTCGAGAATCGAGCACATCGACGCGGGCTGGCGAGCATTCAGCAAAGCCTTCGGTGGCGCGACGGCTCGTCCCGAAGCAGCGTCGCAGGTGGCCGCCGTGCGGGGGCTGACCGGCCTGGTCGGCACCGCGGAGAACGGCCAGATCACCGAGGCGAGTCTGCTCAGCGCTCATCGGGTGATGATCGCCCCGGAGTGGGAGAAGGCCGGGCGCTTGCGCACCGTCCAAACCTGGATCGGCGGCAGCGACTACACACCACTCAACGCGCTGTATGTGCCGCCCCCACCGGAACTGGTGCCCGAACTGATGGCCGACCTGCTGGCCTTCGTCGCGCGCGGCGACCTGCCGATCCTCGTGCAGGCCGCGCTCGCGCACGCGCAGTTCGTATCGATCCACCCGTTCGTCAGTGGCAACGGCCGGATCGGTCGCGCCCTGGTAACCGCCATCCTGCGCCGCCGCGGCCTGACCGACCGGGTGACCGTCCCCTTCTCCTCGGTCATGCTCGCCGACACGTCGCGCTACTTCGCTCAATTGGCCGCCTACCGAACCGGCGCCGCCGAAGAATTCGTCGTCTACCTCGCGCTAGCCGCGGTCTACGCCAGCGAGGCCTCGATCGACTCGGCCCGCGCACTCACCACCCTCCCCGATGGCTGGCGCGACCGGGCCCGCCCCCGCGCCGGCTCCGCCGACGAGGCACTACTGGCGAACCTCCTCGAGCACCCCATCCTCACGATCACCGAAGCGAAAGCCCTCACCACCACCACGGACTCGGCCACCTACCGAGCCCTGGATCGGCTCACCGCCGCGGGCATCCTCGAAGTCGTCTCCGACTCCAAACGCAACCGCATCTGGGCCGCGACCGACATCCTCGCCGAACTCGGCGCCCTCAACGCCGCGATCGGCCGGCGCACCGCGGCGGGCCTGTCCTGACTCCGGAGCTATGTTGCAGGCAAGCCGAGTTTGGTGAAGAAGGCATGATTTCGTTCTGTTGCCGCGTTGAGTAGCCGGTCGAAGGACACCACCTCCACGTAGGCCTTGTAGGCGTCGATGAATCCGAAGTACCCCATCCCGTCCGAGGTGAGATTCAGCCCGGCCATCTTGCACGCTTTGGTCAGCTTGGGGGTGATGTCGGCCAAGATGTAGCAGAAGGCGGGACAGTGATCCGAGGCCGGAATCGGGCGGCCGCCCACGGTGCGAATTTTGCCCTCTCGAATTCTTTGCAGATAGTCGATGCACTGATCGAGCGGGTCATTCGAGTCACCGCCGTCGGCGCGCATGGGCCGCTTGATCTCGACGATCACGATCGAGGCCAGCGGGAACTTGTCGCCTTGGGCCGCGAGCATCGGCGTATCGAGAAGTCGAGTGGCCAGGAGGTCGGGTTCCCTGGTCGAGTTCGAACCCGTGATGGGCATGCGGCGCAGCGTCACATCAGAAGCCAAGTAGTCGTGGAAGGCCAGCCGCTCGTCCAGGATCCACAGATTCGCCGCATCGGTGGCAATCTCGTTGGAGTCCTTGCGCATTGGCATCAGGAGTGAGTGGATCCGCTCCTCGCGGGAGTACCTCCCATGCTCATCGACTGTGATGTATCGGGCGAGGGTGTCCAGAATCGCTCGCCTGCGAGCCACATACGCGGCCAGGTCGGACTGGTTGATGTCGGTGATGGCCGCCACGTACTGGTCGAGGCGTTCCTGGTAGCCCTCGGTGGGCGCTGATCCAGTGAAGATCTGCTGGCCGGTTGCGATGGTCTCGGCCTCGAGCTTCTGCAGGTTGCGGTGCAGGAGGAGTTCGAGGTCGTTGTCACGCATCGCGGGATCAACAGTGACTTCCAGGGTTTCGAGGCGCGCGAGCACAGGTCGGTAGCGGGGAGCCTTCTTGCTGACGAACTCGTTCACGCGGGCCTTGGCCTCTTGGCGCGCGATCTCGAGTGATCCCTCGAGGATCTTCTCGGCTTCGGCCAGCACACCGGCACGGATACCTTCGAGGGAGATTTCGGTGCCGAGTACGGTGCTCGCCGGGCGCTCGACAATGTCGAAAGCGGTGCGGTCGGCGCGCACATGGGTATCGAGATACGGCGAGGACAGGTAGCACACGTAGGTGAAAGCGCCAGGCTTGTCGTCGGTGAGCTTGCCGTGCAGGCCCCGGATCTTGCCGACCAGCGACTCGTCGAAGACCACTCGATTGGCGGCGCACCAGTACAACCGGGGGGTCGGATTGCGGGTCGACGAGCGCAACCGCAGGCTGAGCATCTCGAACCGCTGATCAGCGAAGTCGAACGTGCTCCGCGGCAGATCGGAGAAGGCGTACTCCTCCATCATCTCCGTGAGCGAGATCGTTTCGCCCTCGTCGACGACAGTGACGTGTGGTGCGCCGCCGGGACGGAGGAAATACCACACGCAGTGTTCGAAGATTTCCCGCGCGATGGTCTTCGCGGTTTTGGGCGCGCTTGTCTGGTACTGGTCCTTGAAGCCGTCCAGGTGGATGGTGGACCCGACATCGTGTGCGCCGGTCGGGGTGTCGCCCGGTTCGACTCCGTTGTCGATCGAGAAGCCGAACTGGAGGGGGACCAACTCGCCTTGTTCGGCCTCGTACACGCTGGTCACCGCGACTTTGTCGAACGCCTTGAGCCACAACAGCCGCCCCACGCCCCGGCAGCCCAACTTGGCCTTGTGCTCACTGTCGAGGGTTTCGAACGAGCGCATGTTCTCCGGGGAGAAGCCGATCCCGTTGTCGCGGACGGTGAATCCCACGATGGGCTTCAGCGCCGAATTGCCGCCGAGCGCGAGTTCGAGCTGTTCTTGTCCGCTGCGGTCGATGGTCACGGTGAGGACTGCCTCGCCCAGGTCGTCACCGAATCGCATCCCGATGGCTTGAATTCCATTGACGACGGCCTCGAGCAAAGGCAGCAGAGCATGGCTTTTCGGCAGACTCGTGTTACGGACGCGGCCGGGCAGGGAAGTGGTTAGCGCCATCGTGCCCCTCGTCTCGATGTCGGAAAGGCCGAGTGTACCCGCGGCCACCGCAGGTTCGGCCGGTGTTGCTTTCCGGCTGCGTCGGCGGTTGATCGATGTTCGCGTCGAATCGGGTATTTCACGGAAGTCGCTGGCCAGGGCGGAAACTCGCTAGTTGCTACCGGGCGCGGGAGTGTGTAGCGTCACCCGAACAAGAACGGCCGCCCGGCGAGTTGGCGCTCACCGAACGGCCTAGGTACGAAACAGTCGTAGCTGTTCGCACCGTGGGATGAAATCCTACATGCAACGGCTCGGCGCTCCGTGCGCCGGGCTTTCGTCGTTTCATGGGTGACCTCTGCCCTGACGACGGGCTATCTGTGTCGTGTACTGGGCTGAGGCCGCTCCTGTCGGTCGTTATCGGAGAGCCCGACCGAGGGACAGACAACCCTGACACCCAGCCTCCTGCGAGCACCTTCGTCGTACGCCTCGCACGTACGCACCTGGTCGGTTCGGGAGTGCACCCCTTTGCCCAGGTCCAACATCGCCACACGCCGAATCAGGCGTGGGGCCAATGGTGTTGGCCGAGGACGCAAATCGGGGTTCGGTGCGGGGAAGCGGGCAGGGATGGTTACGACACCGGCACCCCTGGGTGCTCCATTCGGGGATCGCGCAATGGGACTTCCAACGACTACGCGTCGTTCGGGGAGAGTCAGCTCGCTGTGAGATCAGCGTTCATGTCTGGCCAATGGGGTGGCCGAAGCGAGCCGGATCGAGGACTTGGATGCGAACGCCGCGGGTTGGATCGATGCCGCTGAGCGAGATGAGACGTTGCCCGCTCGATGCCTCGAGCGCAGCGATCGCGTGCGGGAGTCCGGCGCAGACTGTCGCGATCGCGGTGCCGAGGCCGACCAGGCCACCCTGATTGACCGTGGCACATTTTCGTCTAGGAGCAGTTTCACGAAGCAACCGCCCGCGTAGGACGATCGTCGTAGCCGTCGACGTATTCCGCGAAGTCTGCGGCATCGCGCGCGGCTTCGGCGCTGACTGCAGGGTAGTAATCACAGATCTGGTCAGGGGCACACCATCGCGGACAAGCGCGGCGACGTCCGCGGATGGCACGCGCGTTCCCTCGATCATCGGTTCACCCCCACGCACGGCGGGGGTCGACGGAGACGTGCGCGCGCGGCGTGAGCAGGGCTGGAATATGCCGTTCATCGCGATAGGTGGCGTCCCGGTCTGCGACCAGCCGATATTGGGACAGGTGATCGCGTTCGCCGAGGCCGTCTCGGAGGGTGTCGAGGGCACGGCGGATTCGGCGCAATGACGCCTCTTGGCGTAATCGAACGCACGCGCGCAGTGCGACGACATCTCGGAACGAGTAGAGAATCGGGCGGCTGGCTGAGATCTAAGGGGTGAGGACCGGTGGTCTGTTGGGGAACGAACGAGGCCAATGCGCGAGCTGACGCAGCGTCGCGCCCGAGAGCGCGGCAGTCAGTTTCGGTTCGTACGACAGTGGTCTCACCTCCTACTCGTTGAGGTGAACCGTACCGCGATCAAATGGGCCCAGCCAGAACATCAACCCAGGTCCGGCCATGAATTCCGGCCGTGGAGCAGGTGCCGTGAAGCGGCGTGGGGTGTCGCTGGGGTGCGATAGGGTTCCGAGGGTGATTACGGGCGAGCTGCGCAGCAAGATCGACAGTCTTTGGGACGCCTTCTGGTCGGGCGGGATCTCCAACCCGCTAGAGGTGATCGAACAGATCACCTATCTGATCTTCCTGCGCCGACTCGACGACTCGCAGATGCTGAAGGCGAAGAAGGCTCAGCGCACGGGTAAGCCGATCGAGCGGCCGATCTACTCCCCCGAGTTCGACCATTTGCGCTGGTCGAAGTTGCTCGGCAAGCACCCCGACGTGCTGTTCCCGATGTTCGGCGACGAGATCTTCCCCTGGTTGCGCAATCTCGGCGGCACCGACAGCGCCGACGAGTCCACCTACGCCCACCACATGCGCGACGCCCGCTTCACGATCCCCACCCCGAACCTGCTCGGCAAGGTCGTCGACCTGATCAACGACCTGCCGCTCAACGACGGTGACACCAAGGGCGACCTGTACGAGTACATGCTCGGCAAACTCGCCACCGCGGGCCAGAACGGCCAGTTCCGCACCCCGCGCCACATCATCTCGCTGATCGTCGCGATGATGAACCCCGGTCCCAACGACGAGATCTGCGACCCCGCCAGCGGCACCGCCGGTTTCCTCGTCGGCGCCGCCGAGCACATCGCCCAGCATCACAGCCAGGACCTCTACGACCCCGAGGTCCGCGCCCACTACGACAGCGGCATGTTCCACGGCTTCGATTTCGACCGCACCATGCTGCGTATCGCCAGCATGAACATGCTCATGCACGGCGTAGAACAGCCCGACATCCGGTACCGAGATTCGTTGGCGCAGAGCGCATCCGGTGAAGCCGACAAGTACTCGATGATCCTGGCGAATCCGCCTTTCGCCGGCAGTCTTGACTACGAGTCGACCGCCAAGGACCTGCTCGGCATCGTCAAGACCAAGAAGACCGAACTGCTGTTCCTGGCCTTGTTCCTGCGCCTGCTCAAGCCGGGCGGTCGCGCAGCCGTGATCGTGCCCGACGGCGTGCTGTTCGGATCCACCAAGGCGCACAAGGACCTTCGCAAGATGCTGGTCGAGGACCACAAACTCGACGCGGTGGTGAAACTCCCCAGCGGTGTCTTCAAGCCCTACGCCGGCGTCTCGACCGCCATCCTGTTCTTCACGAAAACCAACAGCGGTGGAACGGATTCGGTGTGGTTCTACGAGGTGACCGCCGACGGTTTCAGTCTCGACGACAAACGCACCCCGCTGCTCCCCGAGGCCAAGCTCGGTGCCGCGCCAACCGGCGAGCTGAGCGCCGATGATCTAACCCGGAACAACCTGCCGGATGTGCTATCCCGCTTCGCTTTGCGTCACGCGTCGGAGCAGGAGCGCCCGCGCACAGCACAGAGCTTCTGTGTGCCGCGTGCGGATATCGCCGCACAGGAATACGACCTTTCGCTGAACCGGTACAAGGAGATCATCCACGAGGAGATCGAACACCGGGCACCGCTGGAGATCATCGAGGAGTTGGAGACGCTCGGGGGCGAGATTCAGCAGGGGCTGTCGGAGTTGAAGGGGATGTTGGGATGAGTGCATGGCCAACTTCGACTCTCTCCGAACTTTGCGAAATCAATATTGGCCGCACGCCCTCTCGGAATGAATCCACGTATTGGGGCGTGGGTCATCCGTGGCTTTCGATCAGCGATATGAAGCAGGGGCGGCGCCTTGCGTCGACAAAGGAGCAGATTACCCCACTGGCCGCAGATAGCGTAATGGCTTCGAGAGTTGAAGCCAACACGGTTGCGCTCAGCTTTAAGCTGAGCATCGGCAAGGTTGGCATAACGTCAATTCCGATGTACACGAATGAGGCAATCGCGACATTGCCGATCAGAGACCCGCGCAAAATTAGCACTGATTTTCTGTATTGGGCTCTTCGGTCGGTCGACTTGACCGGCGATTCGGATGATGCCGTGATGGGCAAGACGCTCAACAAACAAAAGCTGGCGCGTGTGGCAATTCCGGTTCCACCGCCACGAGCTCAACGAGAAATCGTTGAGGTGCTGGATCGGGTGGATGAGCTGCGGGCGAAGCGGCGCCAGTCCATCGCCCTCCTCGACGACCTCGCCCAATCCATCTTCCTCGACATGTTCGGTGTGTTGGGCGATAGTAAGTTCGATGCACATAAACCATTGTCAGAAATCACGGCAGTGATTAACGATTGTCCACACTCAACTCCCAAGTGGACGGAGTCCGGAAAAGTATGCCTCCGCACCTCGAACCTGGGTATTGGCCGATGGATATGGAGCGAAACACGTTTCGTTTCCGACGAGACATTTCATGATCGCTCCTCGCGGGGCTACCTTGAGCCTGGTGACATCGTACTCAGCCGTGAAGGTACGGTAGGCGTAGCTGCTACGGTGGAATCCGGTTTGGAGCTTTGTATGGGGCAACGGCTAGTGCAAGTGCGTCCACTTAGAGGAATTACAAACTCCGCCTACCTCCAGTTCTATTTGCTTAAAATTCTTGCACCTGAGCGGATTGGCCAATACATGGCTGGATCTACATCCAAGCATCTCAATCTAAGAGATCTACGAAAACTGGCAGTTCCAGTTCCGCCGATAGCGGTTCAGGATAGCTTTGCCAGCAGTGTCGCGAAAGTGTCGGATGCCCGCGCACGTAGCATGGCGCAGCTACACGAACTCGACGTGCTCTTCTCCTCCCTCCAGTCCCGTGCTTTCAAGGGCGAGCTGTGGAACGATAACCCCAATCACCAAGAGGGGGAGTAACTTTCGTGAGCAACTTCGAGTTTCTGCGGGACGAATGGCCCACGCTGTTCACCGAGGCCGTCCGCGCTGAGCGGGCGGGGGTGGCGGATCCGCGTGTGGCGTGTATCGCGGCTCGCAGGACTGTGGAGTTGGCGGTGGGGTGGCTGTATGACGCCGACACCTCACTGAAGAAGCCGTATCACAACGATCTCGCGGGCAAGATCAACGAGCCGACCATGGTCACGCTTGTCGGGACCGATCTGCGGGCCAAGCTGGACCTGATTCGCAAGGTCGGCAACGACGGGGTGCACGGGACCAAGCCGATCTCGGAGAAGACCTCGCTGCCGTTGCTGCGGGAACTGTTCCAGGTGATGTTCTGGCTGGCCCGCAACTACGCGACCGACCCGCTGAACGTCCCCCCGACGCACCTGGCCTTCAACGCCGACAAGGTGCCTCGTCCGCTCACTGCCGAGGATCGGCGCAAGAAGCAGGCTCAGGCGCAGGCGATGCTCGCCGAATACGAGCAGCAGCGCACCCAGCTGGCCGCGCAGCGCGACGCCAACGCCGATCTCGAGGCCGAGCTCGCGCAACTGCGGGCGCAGGTGGCCGCGGCGAAGAAGGCCAATCAGGCCGTGCCGGACGAGCACGACTACACCGAGGAACAGACCCGCGAGTTCTACATCGACCGATTGCTCGCCGAGGCCGGGTGGGCGCTCACCCACGCCGATGACCGGGAGTACCCGGTCACCGGTCTGCCGACCAAGTCGGGCAAGGGCCGCGTCGACTACGTGCTCTGGGACGACGACGGCAAACCACTCGGCCTGGTCGAGGCGAAACGTTCGGCCAAGGATCCTGATCTGGCCGGAAAGGCGCAGGCCCGGCAGTACGCCGACGCGCTCGAGCAGGCCACCGGGCAACGCCCGATCATCTACTACACCAACGGTTTCGAGACCTGGGTCTGGGACGACGCGTTCTACCCGCCGCGCAAGGTCCACGGTTTCCACACCAAGGACGAACTGCGCCTGCTCGTGCAGCGCCACGCCGGGCGTCGGCCGTTGGCGACCGAGACGATCAACGCGCAGATCGTGGAACGGGCCTATCAGACCAAGGCGATTCGCAAGATCGGCGAGGCGTTCGAGAAGCAGAACCGCCGCCAGGCGCTGCTGGTGATGGCCACCGGCACCGGCAAGACCCGCACCGCGATCGCGCTGGTCGATCTGCTCGCCAAGGCCGACTGGGTGAAGCGGGTGCTGTTCCTCGCCGACCGGCAAGCCCTGGTGAAGCAGGCCGCGAACGCGTTCAAAGCGCACCTGCCGGGCCTGCCGCCGGTGAACCTACTCACCGAGAAGAACGAGACGGGCCGGGTCTACGTCTGCACCTATCAGACGATGATGGGTCTCGCCGAGGAGTACGACGAGGCGGGGGTGAAGCGGTTCGGCCCTGGGCATTTCGACCTGGTGATCATCGACGAGGCGCACCGGTCGGTGTATCAGAAGTACGGCGCGCTGTTCACCTACTTCGATTCGCTGCTCGTCGGCCTCACCGCGACCCCGCGCGACGACATCGACCACAACACCTACCAGCTGTTCCACCTCGAAGACGGCATGCCCACCGACTACTACGACCTCGACGACGCGGTAGCCGAGAAGCACCTGGTGCCACCGACGGTCATCGAGGTGCCGCTGCGCATCCCCACACGCGGCATGCGCTACGACGAACTGTCCGAGGAGGAGAAGGAGAAGTGGGAGGCCCTGGACTGGTCCGCCGACGATGACGGCCAACCCACGGAAGTCGCCGCCGACGCCATCAACAAGTTCGTGTTCAACACCCCCACTATCGACACCATGCTGCAGACGGTGATGGAATACGGCTTGAAGGTGCCCGGCGGTGAGCACATCGGCAAGACCATCGTTTTCGCGCGAAACACCAAGCACGCCAAGCTGATCGCCGAACGCTTCGACATCCTCTACCCGCACTATCGCGGCAGCTTCGCCAGCATCATCACCAGCCACGCCGACAACGCGCAAAGTCTCATCGAGGACTTCGAAAAACCCAACACCGCACCGTATCTGGCGATCTCGGTCGACATGCTCGATACCGGCATCGACGTGCCCGCGGTGGTGAACCTGGTGTTCGCCAAGACGGTGCGGTCCAAGACCAAGTTCTGGCAGATGCTCGGCCGTGGCACCCGGCTGTGCAAGGACCTGTTCGGGCCGGGGCAGGACAAGACCGGGTTCGTGGTGTTCGACCTCGGCCGCAATGTCGAGTTCTTCAACCAGAACTTGCCGACGGTCGACGGTCGGGCCACAGTGTCGGTGCGGGAGAAGGTGTTCCGCCAGCGCGTCGCATTGCTCGCCGCCCTCGATCACGCCGCCGACCCGGGCGCGGCGCCGTCGGAAATTCCCGACGCCGAACCACACAGCGTCGGCGATCTGCGCTGGCAGGTGGCGCATACGCTGCAACAGCAGGTCGCCGCGATGAACCGCGACAGCATCGAAGTGCGCGGGCACCTGCGCCAGGTCGAGGCGTTCAGCGAGCCTGCCGCGTGGCAGCGGATCACCGTCGACAAGCAGGCCGAGCTGGACGAGATCGCACCGCTGCCAACCGAATTGGTCGAAGACGGCAATACCACGCAGGCCAAGCGGTTCGATTACCTGCTGCTGCGGCTGCAGTACGCCCACCTCACCGGCGAACCGACCTACCCCGCGCTGTGCGATCAAGTGCGCGAGCTCGCGAGCGAACTGCTCAACCCCGACCTCCAGCGAATCCCGATGGTGGGCGCCCAGCACGACTTCCTCGAAGACATCTGCACCGACAGCTGGTGGGACGATGTCACACTGCCGATGCTCGAGTCCATCCGTCGTCGCCTGCGCGGGCTCGTCGACAAGATCACCGGCAAGCCGCAGAGCCCCATCTACACCGATTTCGAGGACGAACTCGGCGAACTGTCGATCAAAGAGCTGACCGCGCTGGCCGGCCTGCGCGACAAGAAGCGGTTCAAAGCCCAGGCCCGCGCCTACCTCAACGACCACACCGACCATGTCGCCGTGCAGAAGCTACGGCGCAACCGCCAGGTCACCTCGACGGATGTGCAGTACTTCGAGGCCGTCTTCCTCGGCGAGGGCTTCGCCACCAGCGACGACATCGCCGAGGCCAAAGCCGCCCACGACGGCGAACTCGGTCTCTTCCTGCGTTCCCTGACCGGCCTCGAGGAGCAATCCGCCCGCGACGCCGTCGACACGTTCCAGTCCGGCCGCACCCTCACAGCCAACCAGCTCGACTTCCTCGACCTCCTGGTCAAGGTGATCGCCGCGAACGGCATCGTCGAGGTCGGCTCCCTCTACGACCCACCGTTCAGCCAGCGCTACCCGCACGGCCCCGACGCCCTGTTCCCGAACTCCGCCGACCTGGACGAAATCGAGGCGATCCTCGGCCGGCTACGAGCCACCGCCATCCCCGCCGACGCCCGCTCGGCATAGCCTCGAAGGGAGTAGTGGGGACGAACAAGACTCCTACCGCAGGCGGAGTTCGGTGTCGGCGTCGAAGAAGAAGATTTCTTCGGGCTTCGGGCGCAGGTGGAGGGTTTCGCCGAGGGTGGTCTGGAAGCGGCGGTCGACTCGGACGACGATCTTGCCGGAGCGGGTGGACCAGTCGGTGCCGGCGCCGTGGGTGTAGACGAACGATTCGGCGCCGAGTTCCTCGAGTAGTTCGGCGACTACGGTGATGCCGGCGGGGTCGGTGGTGACTTCCCAGGATTCGGGGCGGATGCCGAGCACGACGCGCGCACCGGAAAGAGTGCGGGGCACCGGGATTCGCAGTCCATCGAGCACCGCCTCGCCGTCGACGACGGGCGCTTCGAGCAGGTTCATGCCGGGCGAGCCGATGAACCCGGCGACGAAGGTGTTCAGCGGATTGTCGTACAGCTCACGCGGAGAGGCGATTTGCTGCAACCTTCCGTCGCGCAGCACGGCGACGCGGTGGCCCATTGTCATCGCCTCGACCTGGTCGTGGGTGACATAGACGGTGGTCGTGCCGAGGCGCTGTTGCAGGGCGGCGATCTGCGAGCGGGTCGAAACACGCAGCTTCGCATCGAGATTGGACAGCGGTTCGTCCATGCAGAACACCTGGGGGCGGCGCACGATCGCGCGGCCCATGGCAACACGCTGGCGCTGACCGCCCGACAACTTCGCCGGTTTGCGGTCGAGCAGCGGCTCGAGTTCCAGCATGGCGGCAGCTTCCCGCACCCGAACCAGCGTGTCGGACTTCGACATTCCCGCGTTGCGCAGCGCGAAGCCCATGTTCTCGGCGACGGTCATGTTCGGGTAGAGCGCGTAGCTCTGGAACACCATCGCCACGTCGCGGGCGCGCGGCGGCAGGTCGGTGACGTCGCGCTCACCGATCCGAATCGTGCCTGCCTCGACGGATTCGAGCCCGGCCAGCATCCGCAGGCTGGTCGACTTGCCGCAGCCGGAAGGCCCGACCAGCACGAGGAATTCACCATCGGCGATGTCGATGTCGAGCGCGTCGACGGCGGGGGTGCCGGCGCCGGGATAGCGGTGGGTCACACCGTCGAACTGCACTGTCGCCATGGCGAATTCTCCTAGCGGGGAAAGCGAAACGGGCCGGTGGTCACCACGAACCACCGGCCCGTGGGGGAACTACTTGGGCAGCTTGGGCGTGATCTGCCGGTCGATGATCGCCTGCACGTCGGCGGCTACCTTCGCGAGAACCGTGGCCGGATCGGCGTTCTGGAGACCGATCTGCTCGTAGCCGGTCCCGATGATCTGATCGGCGCCGGGCACGAACACGCGCGCGTAGTCCTGCGACTTCGCTACCGAGAGCTGGTCGATGGCGACCTTGGAGTTGGGGTTCTTCGCCAGGAAGTCGATCTCGCTCGGGTCGGTCACGGCCGACTTGCGCACCGGCATGTAGCCCGTGTTCTGTGTGAAGTACGCCGTGTTGGCCGCGTTGGTGATGAACTCGATGAACTTGAGCGCGTTGACCTTTCGCGAGTCCGAGATTCGCGACGGAATCGCCAGACCGGCGCCGCCGGTGGTGACGCCGGGGCCGTTCGGGTGCGGCAGGAACGCGGTGCCGACCTCGAACTTGCCGTCGGCGTTCTTCTTGATGCCCTTGAGGTCGCCGGTGGAGGCGATGGTCGAGGCCGCGACGCCGGTGCCGAAGTCGACCGCGATCTGCGGGCGGATCGCGGCGTACTTCTTCACGTTGATCGAGTCGCGCAGGTAGGTGGCCGCGGCGATCGAGCCCGGATCGGTGAACTTCAGCTTCCACTGATCGGAGTAGGCGCCGCCGAAGGTCCAGTTCGGGCCCTGGAAGGTCCAGCCCAGGTAGTTCTTGGCGTCACCCCAGGCGTGGGCGAACTTGTCGGCGCCGACGAGCGACTGCAGCTTCGGGCCCCACTCGTCGAATTCCTGCCAGGAGTTCGGGCCGCGGTCGGGCAGTCCGGCCTTCGCCCAGACGTCCTTGTTGTAGTAGAACAGCGGCGTCGAGCGGGCGTAGGGCAGCGCGTAGTGCTTGCCGTCGAACAAATAGTCGGCGGCGAGCGAGTCGACGTAGTCGCCCAGCTGCACACCCGCGGCACCGAAGTGCCCGTCGAGCGGTTCGATGGCCTTGCTCAGCGCGTAGTTGAACCACCAGACATCCGACAGCACCACGACATCGGGCAGGTCACCACCGGTGAGCGCGGCGTTGAACTTCTGCGCCACCTCCTCGTAGTTCTTGCCCGCGTCGACCAGGTTCACCTTCAGGTCGGGGTACTTCGCCTGGAACCGGTTGATCAGCTCGAGCTCCAGTTCCTTGGAGGTGCCGGGGTGGTTGGACCAGAAGGTGATGGTGTTGGCGTCACCGGAATCACCGGATCCGCCGCCGGTGCCCGCGCACGCGGACAGCGCTGCGGCAGCGGCGACGCCGCCGGTCAGGCCGAGGAAGCCACGGCGGCTCAACGCCGGGAATCGTGAGTTGGACACTGGCGAACTCCTGTTCGAGATCTATCCCTTGACCGCACCGGAGGTGAGGCCCTTGATCATGTGACGTTGCAGGGCGAGGAAGACGATGAGGATCGGCACCATGGTGAGCACGGTGCCCGCCATCACCGGCCCCCAGTTGGTGACGCTGGGGTTCTCGGTGTTCTGCAGCAGGGTCAGCCCCACCGGCAGCGTCGCGACATCGGCGGAGTCGGCCATCAGGAACGGCCAGAGGTACTCGTTCCACTCGTTGACCAGCGTCACCACCGCGAACGCCACCATCGTCGGCCCCGACATGGGCAGCACCACGCGAGTGAGCAGCCGCCACCAGTTCGCCCCGTCCATCCGCGCCGCCTCGATCACCTCGGCGGGCAGCGACAGGAAGTGGTTGCGCATCAGGAAGGTGCCGAAGGCGACGCCGCAGAGCGGGATGATGATGCCCTGGAAGGTGTTGCGCCAGCCGAGCTGGGCGATGAACGCGTAGTTGGAGATCACCGTGATCTGGTTGGGCACCATCAGCGCCGCGATGATCACCAGGAACACGATGTTCTTGCCGGGGAAGCGCAGGAACACCAGGCCGTACGCGCTGAACACCCCGAGCGCGAACTTCACCACCGACACCACGCCGGTGACGATCAGCGAGTTGCGCAGGAACGTCCAGAACGGCACCGTGGTGGTGGCGTGGCTGTAGTTCTCCGGGTGCCAGCTGTGCGGCCAGTAGACCGCGGGCTGGGTGTAGATGTCGGAGCGGTCCTTGAGCGAGGTGATCAGGATCCAGAACAGCGGGACGCCGACGATGATCAGCACGCACACCATCGCCGCGTAGCCGAGTACGGTGACGGCACGTTCGCGACGCTGGTACGAAAGCGTCTGCGGGCCTATGTGTTTCATCGTTCGCCTCGGTCCATCACGCGCACCTGGATCAACGTGACCACCAGCAGCACCACGAACATGATCGTGGCCACGGTGGCGCCGTAGCCGGCCCGGAAATTACGGAACGACTCCTCGTACACCTGGAACACCATGGTCGTCGTGCCGTTGCCGAGCGGGCCGCCGCGCGTCATCACATTGATGATGTCGAAGACTTGCAGCGAGTTCAGCAACACGGTGATCGACAGAAAGAATGTTGTCGGACGCAGTTGCGGCAGAAGCACTTTCGTGAATCGGGTCCAGCTGCTCGCGCCATCCATTTCGGCTGCTTCGAGCAATTCGGCGCGCACGCCTTGCAGCGCGGCCAGATAGATCACGAAGGCGTAGCCGAGGTTCTTCCAGATGTAGGTGAGCGTCACCATGAACAGTGCCCACTCGGGGTCTTGATAGAAATCCGGCACATTGCCGACGCCGAGCCGGTGCAGGACGTCTTGTACCAGACCGAAACTCGGATCGAAGATGAATTGAAAAGCCACGCCGATCGCCGCGCCCGAAATCACGAACGGGGCGAAAATCGCCGAGCGGACTACATTGCGCCCGAACAGTTTTCGATCGAGCAGCATGGCGAGTGCGAGACCGAGCGCCATACTCACCACGACGGCCGCCACGGTGAAGATCAGCGTATTGCTGACGACCTTCCATGAGTCGTCGCGCTGCCACCACTCGATGTAGTTGTCGAACCCGACCGAATTCGCCACCGGATCAGCGATATTCCAGTCGGTGAATGATAGCCGGATGTTATCGGCAAGCGGCCGGTAAACGAACAGGGTGAGCAGTGCCAGGTTCGGCACCACGAGTACTACGAACAGCGCGTAGTCCTGCCACGGACGGCTTCTCCCGGGGAGTACCCGCTCTGGACTCTGTCGCACCGCGGCAGCTTTACGGCGCATGGCGAACCGTTGGTTAACCCGGCCCGCCGATTTCCTGAACATCGGGCACACAGTGCCGATTACAGCAAAACCCGAACAACACGACCTCGATTGATCGTATTGTTCGGGTTTTGTTCAGCGAATTACGCTCAGTTCCAGTCGCCGAGACCGTCGCCCGCACTGAGGGTTCCGCCCTGGGTGCCGGTGATGACCACGGCGTCACCACGGCGCGAGTTCTCCAGGAACCACTTCGCGTCGGCGGTGCTCACGTTGAGGCAGCCGTGGCTGGCGTTGGAATAGCCCTGCTGCGCAACCGACCACGGTGCGGCGTGCACGAAGATGCCGCTGTTGGAGATGCGGGTGGCGTATTCGACCTCGAGCTTGTAGCCCTCGGGATCGGTGACCGGCACGCCGTAGGTGGACGAGTCCATGGTCATCTTCTCGAGCCGCTCACCCACGATGTAGGTGCCGTTGGGGGTCTCGTGGCCGGTCTTGCCGAGCGAGGTCGGCATCTCGCGCACGACTTCACCGTTGATCGTCACGACGATCATCTTGGTGGCGTCGTCGACGGTGGCGACGAACGCGTCACCGATGTGGAACGCGCTGGAGGTGCCACCCGCGACCACGGTCACGTTGGTGTTGGCGGGCCAGAACTCGGTGGGCTTCCAGCGGACCTGCTTGCTCGAGGTCCAATAGAAGTAGCCGGGCGCGTTGGTGCTCGAGGTGACCTTGATGGCCCGCTCGGCGGCCGCGCGGTCCTCGACCGGCTCCTGGAAGGTGATGATGATCGGCTGCGCGACGCCGACGGTCTCGCCGTCGGCGATGTTGATGTTCGGCGGCGCGAAGGGCGCCTGCTGCGCGGGCTCGTTCACCGCGGGCTGGCTCGAACCGGCGCCGAAGCCCGGCAGAGTCGGCTGAGCCTGCGCGGGCACGGCGATCAACGCGCCGGTCGCTGCGATCGCTGCCGACAGCAGCAGGCCCCGGCGGAGCCAGTGCGATTGCTGCGTATTTGCCTCGTAGTGCATAGGTTTCTCGTCCATTCCATCTCTCGTTCCGCGTGCGGCGGCGCGAGATCTACTCAGTGACGCTCGTTCTCATGTGCCGTAGAGGCCGCAACGGGTCTCTACGGGGTAACGACTTCCCCGACCCTGACCCTCCATTACTACCCGCACCAGGTGACGCGGTGCCAGCCGCGTCGCACGGTGATAACAGACCGGCAACTATGTGCTGTGGGTCACATAACGTGCTGTTATTCAGCGGCTTTCGTCAAACGCCGCGCTCACAGCGGCGAGTCGGCGGCGGTGCGTGCGAGCAGCCGGAAAACACATCGGTGTGACTCCCAAACCCCACGTGAGGCAGATCACCTCGTGCGTGTGAAGTGGATCGCTCGATCCGGTGCCGTCGCGAGATTGCGCGGCACGGTGCGCGGTCGCCCGCCGAGCGCCAGCGCGGGATCCAGGGTCAACCGGACCTCGGTCAGCAGCGTCGCCAGCACGATCCGCAGCTCGTAGTCGGCCAGTGTCGCGCCGATACAGCGCCGGTGACCACCGCCGAACGGCGCGAACTCGAACGGCGTGACGGTGCGGTCGAGGAATCGGCCGGGGTGGAACAGGTGCGGTGCGGGCCAGGTGGACGGTTGGCTGTGCAGGACGCCGACGGCGAGGCCGATGGTGGCGCCTGCCGCCACGTCGGCACCGAGCCAGCGCAGCGGCTCCCGCACCGTGCGCAGCACGATCGGCACCGGTGGATGCAGGCGCAGGGTTTCCTGGCAGACGGCGTCGAGCAGCGGCAGTCGCGCCTGTTCGGCGGGGTCGTCGCCCGCCGTGGGCAGCTCGGCGAGCAGGCGCGCGAGCAGGCCGGGTTCGCGGTGCAGGTGGTAGAGCGCCCAGGTGAGAGTGGTCGCGGTGGTTTCGTGGCCCGCGACGAGCAGGGTGCGCAGCTGCTCGCACAGTTCGGCGTCGGTGAGGGTGGTGCCGTCGTCGTAGCGGGTGGCGAGGAGGAGATCGAGCAGGTCGCCGTCGGCGGGGCCGGTGCGGCGGCGTCGGGCGACGTCGGCCAGGATCAGCTCGTCGAGCCGCTCCCGAGCGGCGATGAAACGCTCCCACGGACCGAAACCGCCCAGGCGACGGCGCAATACGGGCGCCACCAGGAGACCGGTGGTGAAGGCGGTGAGGAAATCGGTGACCACGCCGCCGTATTCGGCCGCGCGATCGGAATCGGCGCCGAACACCGCGGCGAGGATGACGCGCAAGGTGATGGAGCGCGCGGCCGCGAGCGCGTCGATCCGCGTGCCGAGTTGCCAGGGGCCCGCTGTGCCGCAATGGATCTCGTTCAGAGTCGCCTCGCGGATCACCTTGCTCAGCAGCCGGACCCGTTGACCGTGCAGCGCGGGCGCCAGCAGCGCGCGATCGGTGCGATGCCGCGTCCCGGAACTGAGGATCAGCGACGCGGCCCCGACCATCGGCTCGATCGGGTTGGGCCGCGGCGGCTCGAGCAGCGCCACCGGCGCCCGGAACAGTGCGCGCGCACCCTCGGCCGTTCCGGTGAACAGCACCGGCGGAAACCCGGGGAACCCGACCGCGAACGGATCACTGCGCGCGGCGCGTCGTCGCAGGTAGCCCTCGAAATCCCGCCCCGCGGCCACGCCGTGCAGCAGGGACAACCGCGGCGCGGTGGGCGCGGGGCTCAGCGAACTCATGCCAAGTACTACGTGGCACCTCGGCGAGAGGTTCGATCGCCCCGCACCGTCCCCTGTGCCATCGCCGCCAGCTTGGCCAACCGTGCGTCACCGAGCGCCGTGACGGCCCCGCCGAGCCGATTGGTGACGAACGCGATCGACATCCCCAGATCAGGATCGGCATAGGCACCGGAACCGCCGACACCGTAGTGGCCGAAGGCATTTCGCGGTTGCTGCTTGGTCATCAGGACCGGCCGGTGGTAGCCGAGGGTGAAGCGCAGCGGCAGGCCGAGAACATAGTCTCGGCTGCTCGTCTGCTGGGTGCGGTTGATCGTCTCGATCGTCTCCGGCCGCAGGAACCGCACATCGCCCACCTGCCCACCGTTGGCCAGCGCCCCGTACATCCTGGCCAGCGCCCGGGCCGAGAACACCCCGTTCCAGCCGGGCATCACCGCGTCGTGCACCCGCGGATCGCGGACGAGTTCGTCGAAGCTCTCCGGCATGCCGGCCTCGGCCAGACCGCGGGCGGGCCGCACCCACGACAGCACCGACGACGCGGTGTTCCAGCGGATCCCCGGTGGGGCCAGATGCGGAAAGATCTTCGCGATCCGATGCCGCTCGCCCGGCGGCACCTGGAACCAGAAATCGTCGATCCCCAAGGGCTGGGCCACTTCTCGGCGCAACACCGTCGTGAAGGGATCGCCGGTGACCCGCTGCACGATCTCGGCGACCAGCCAGCCGAAGGTGATCGCGTGGTAGCCCGAGGTGCGGATGCGGCGCGGGTCGGCGGGGCTCTCGGCGAGGGCGGTCACCACCGCGCCGTAGTCCAGAATGCCCTCGCGACCGGGCACCAGCCCGCGGACCCGGTGCAGGCCGGCGCGATGGGACAGCACGTCACGCACGGTGATGTCGTCCTTGCCGTGCGAGCCGAACTCCGGCCAGTAGGTGGCCACCGGCTCCTCGTAGTCGACGAGTCCGCGCTCGGCCAGCCGATGCAGCACGGTGGCGGCGACACCCTTGCCGGTGGAGAAGGTGAGTGCGATGTTCTCGCCGCTCCAGCGCTGATCCTTGGCCGCCCAGCCCGCCCAGATGTCGACGACCGGGCGACCGTCGAGGTAGATGGCCAGCGCACCGCCACCACGATGGGGCTGGGCGAACATCCCGAAGAAATGATCCGCGAGCCGGATGAAGCGCGGATCGACCACCATCTGCCGTGGCGCCGCGAAATCGCCGACCGGTGCTGACACGATGGATACCTCCTGATACACGCGATCGGGGGCCCCGCGCCGCACACGGCGACCGGAATCCCAAGGGTATCGCAGGACAGACCCGCCGGGTTGGAGTCGACGCAGGTGGCTCCGGTGGTGTATTCACAATGGGTGTTTGCAGATTTGCCCATCGGCCGGCTCGTCGGCGCGATCGCCATCACCGTGACCGCGTTCGTCTCGACCGGTTGCGGAGGCACCATCGACGGCCACGCCCAGCCGGCGATCGACGTCGTTCCCGCGACCAGCACAGCGACGCCGACCACCAAGCCGGGCAAGTCGACCACCGGCAAACCCACCGCGAGCAAGCCCGCGCCGACATCGAGCAAGGGCGGCAAGACCGACTTCCAGGCCAATGTCGGCGACTGCGTCGCGCTCGGCGGCACGGTCAACGACGCGACCATCGAGAAGGCCGCGTGCGGTAGTCGCTCGTCGAACTACAAGGTCATCGGCAAGGCCAAGACCAGCAGCGGCTGCGTCGGCGACCGCGACAACTTCTACGCCGAGACCCTCAACGGCGTCGAGACCGGCGCCCTGTGCCTCGACATCGACTGGGTCGTCGGCGGCTGCATCGACGTGGGCGGCGACGAACCCAAGCGCATCGAGTGCAGCGAGGGCGGCACCGAACCGGTCAAGGTCATCACGATCAACAAGAACTCCGACAGCGTCGACGACTGCCCCGACGCCGCCGATTCCGGCTTCAAGTACGCCGAGCGCCGCGTCGTCGTCTGCGTGGAGAGCCTGTAGTCCCAACGAAAGACGTGGGTGGCGGCTAGTTTGGAGTAGTGCCCCAGACGGTTCGGCTGAACTCGGCCACGGGCCGGTGGATTCTGCTCGCCACCATCCTCGGCTCGTCGATGGCGTCGCTGGACGCCACCGTCGTCTCCGTCGCGCTGCCACGGATCGGCGAATCGCTGCACACCGATGTGGCCGGGTTGCAGTGGACCGTCAACGGTTACACCCTCACGCTGGCCTCCTTCATCCTGCTCGGTGGTTCGCTCGGCGACCGCCTCGGCCGCCGACGCGTCTTCGTCTGGGGGATCGCCGGATTCGCGATCACCTCGCTGCTGTGCGCGGTCGCGGTGAACATCGAGATGCTCGTGGCCGCGCGCTTGCTCCAGGGCGTGGCGGGCGCGTTGCTCACGCCGGGGAGCCTGGCGCTGATCTCGGCGTCGATCGACAAGGGCGATCAGGGCAGTGCGATCGGACTGTGGTCCGGTCTCGGCGGGGTGGCCGGTGCGTTCGGGCCGCTGCTCGGCGGTGGCTTGATCGACCTGGTCGGCTGGCGGGCGATCTTTCTGCTCAATGTGCCGCTCGCGCTGGTCGTGGCCGTCGTGACGCTGAAATACGTGCCGGAGAGCCGAGATCCGGAGGCGCCCGCGCGGATCGACATACCGGGCGCGGTGATCGTCGCGCTCGCGCTCGGTGCGCTCACACTGGGACTCATCGATTCGCGCGTCGTGCTGGTGGCGGTCGGGCTGGCCGCGCTGGCGTGTTTCGTGCTGGTGGAACTGCGCAGCCCGAATCCGCTGGTACCGCCGTCGCTGTTCCGGTCACGGGTGTTCACGGTGGCGAATCTGGTGACGTTGCTCGTGTATGCCGCGCTCGGCGGCGTCTTCTTCCTGCTGGTGCTGCAATTGCAGCTGGTCGCCGGGTACTCGCCGATGGCGTCGGGCGCCGCCGGACTGCCCGTCACGCTGCTCATGCTGGTGCTCTCGGCGCCCGCTGGCCGGTGGGCGCAGCAGCACGGGCCGCGAATTCCGATGACGGTCGGTCCGCTGCTGGCCGCCGGCGGGGTGTTCGCGTTGCAGCGGATCGGACCGGGCGCGAACTATCTCACCGATGTGCTGCCCGGCGTGTTCGTCTTCGGGCTCGGTCTGTCGGTGCTGGTAGCACCGTTGACCGGTGCGGTACTCGCGGCCGTGCGCGAGGGCGAGGCGGGCATCGCGTCCGGGGTGAACAACGCCGTGGCGCGTACGGCACAGTTGCTCGCCGTGGCGGCATTGCCCGGTCTGGCCGGGTTGTCCGGTGCGTTCGACGACCCGGTCGCCTTCGCCGCCGGCTTCGACACCGCGATGCGCTGGTGCGCGGTGCTGCTGCTGATCGGCGCGGGTGTCGCGGCGGTCCTGCTCCGCGTGCCGCGTCAGCCCCCGCAGCCCGAACGCGTCGACTGCCTGCCGCACTGCGCGGGCGCCGACGGACCCGCCCTCGCGCCGAAATCGCTTGCCGCATAGCAAGAGCGGGCCGCGTGGACAACCACGCGACCCGCTCGACATCCGGGGAGTACGGGCGAGGGACTAGATCGGGCGATACCCCGAACCCACGCCGCCGCGGGCGTTGATGTCGTCCATGATCGAGTTCATGTTCGTCCCGACCTCGGGCCCGATGCAGGCCAGGGCGAGGTAGGCGTTGACCATGCCGACCAGGGTCGAGCCGACGACAACCGGTGCGCCGGAATCGCCCTCGACGACGCACATCTGCGACCACGTCTCGGTATTGGTCGCGAACACGTCGCCCCAGGTGATGCCGCAGGTATTGCCGGTGGTCCGGCCTTCCTTACAGACGATCGTCGGGAACTGCGCCGGTCCGCCGACACCGGTGATGGTGACGTTGCCGATCCGGTTGACCGGGGTGATCCGGCCCGGCGTGAACTCGATGACCGCGTAGTCGAGTTCGGAGTTGCTGTACACGAAACGGCCGATCTCGCCGTAGCCTCGATCCACCTCGGCGCTGACCGGCGCGCCCGCGTCGCCGCAGTGGCCCGCGGTCAGTCCGACCAGCCTGCCCGCGCCGTCGTATCCCACCGTGGTGACGGTGCACTCGAACGCGTTGTCGATCACGATGCCGGAGCCGCCGCCGATCACCGGGGGGCCTGCTTGCGCGTTGGCCGCACCGGTGCCGAGTAGTGCTGCACCGAGGGCGAGGGCGAAGGCGGTGTTGGCCACCTTGGCGAGTTTGCTGAACATGTCCCTCCAGATGTCGGAAGTTCGCACAGTATCAATACGGTCTGTCTATCGTGCCTGTATTCGGTCCCGGGCGCGCCTCCGGACCGGTGTGTTTGCCGCCGAGTCGTCCGATCCTTCCCGAGTGGTTGTCATAGCGATTCCCTATTGGAATCGTGTCGCGGCGAGTCGTTCGTGATTCTCGCGTGAAGTGTTCGGATAATTCGACGAGGACTTCGTTATGAATGACAAATTTCCGCAATATTCCTTTACCGCGACCGCTGGTACTGGGAAACCATGTAGGAAAAGGACTTCGCGGGTAATCCCTGGAATCCCGGAATTACGGGCTGTAGGGTCCGGCTCGGCCGGTCTCATAGCCGTTTCGGACAGTGACCTCTATCTATGACAGCGCTCACATGTCGGTGATGTGTTCTGCGCTACTCCGTAGTAAGGTGCGTCAAGCAAACAAGTCGCCGGGGCGTTGAGGGTCCGGCGTCGAGAGGGGTTATGCAGTGCAGTCGACCGAGAGTCCGCCCACACGTTCACGAGTCAGCGAGGCTGTCGACTGGACGAAGGGCCTTTGGGACGACCACCCGAAGAAGTCGCTGGAAACCTTCGGTCGACAGATCACGATGGGTATCGAAGCGATCACGGAGTTGATCGTCGCGATCTTCCGTCGGCGTTTTCCTTTCGACGAGTTCGTCCGGCAGTCCGCGTTCATGGCCAGCGTCGCCGCGGCGCCGACACTGCTGGTCGCCATCCCGATCGCGGTGATCGTCTCGATCCAGGTCGGCGCGGTCGCGGGCCAGGTCGGTGCCACGTCGTTCATCGGTGCGGCCAACGGCCTCGGCATCATCCAGCAGGGCGCCCCGCTGGTCACCGCGCTGATGATCGCCGGCGCCGTCGGTTCGGCCATCTGCGCCGACCTCGGTTCCCGCACCATCCGTGAAGAGATCGACGCGATGAAGGTGATGGGTGTCGACCCGCTGCGCCGCCTGGTGGCTCCCCGCCTCGGCGCCGCCATGCTGGTCAGCTTCCTGCTCTGCGGCTTCGTCGTCTTCGTCGGCTTCCTGACCGGCTACATGTTCAACATCTTCGCCCAGGGCGGTACACCCGGCTCCTACATGAGCACCTTCGCCTCGTTCGCGGTGACCCGCGACCTCGCGGTGGCGCTGTTGAAGTCGGTCCTGTTCGGTCTGATCGCCTCGATCATCGCCTGCGACTGCGGCCTGAACGCACGCGGTGGTCCCGGTGGCGTCGCCAACGCGGTGAACTCCGCGGTGGTCAGCTCCACCGTCATGCTGCTCGGTGTCAACGTGGCGATCACCCAGATCTACGCCGCCGTCTTCCCCCCACAGGTGGTCTGAGCCATGTCATCTACATACGTACCTCCGCTACTGCGACCGATCCGGTCGCTGCAGAAGGCCAGCAAGGCGCCCGGCGATCTGCTCGCCCGCCTCGGCCACCAGGTCTTCTTCTTCCTGCGTTCGGTCGGGTCCATCCCGCTGGCCTTCAAGCAGTACCCGAAGGAGGTCTGGCGTCTGCTCTCCGACGTCACCTGGGGTAACGGCAATATCGTCGTCGGTGGTGGCACCATCGGCGTCATCCTGATCATCAGCGCCTTCGGCGGCATGACGGTGGCCATTCAGGGCCACACCTCGCTGAACCTGCTCGGATTGAGCCCCATCACGGGCGCGATCTCGGCCTTCGCCACCACCCGCGAGCTCGGCCCGCTGCTGGCGGCATTGGCTTTCGCGGCCCAGGCGGGCTGTCGATTCACCGCACAGCTGGGCGCCATGCGCATCTCCGAGGAGATCGACGCGCTCGAGTCGGTGGCGATTCGCCCGCTGCCCTACCTGGTCAGCACCCGGATGATGGCCGCGGTGATGGCGATCGTGCCGCTGTACGCCCTCGGGTTGACCATGGCCTACCTGGCCTGCTCGGTCACCGTGCAATTGATCGGCGGTACGGCGTCGGGCACCTACTCGCACTACTTCTTCCAATTCCTGGTGCCGACGGACGTGCTCTACTCCCTGCTCAAGGCGATCATCTTCGTCATGATCACGACGTTCATCCAGTGCTACTACGGCTTCTTCGCCTCGGGCGGTCCCGAAGGCGTCGGTGTGGCGGCAGGCCGTGCGATCAAGATGTGCATCATCCTGGTCGTGTTCGCCGACCTCGTCATGACGTTGGCGATCTGGGGCATCAACCCCGGCATCAGGATCTCGGGGTAAGGGCGCGATGATCATCGATCCGAGTGGGCGCGGTCCCACCATGAAGCAACTGTATGTGGCCGGCGCCGCCGGTCTGATCGTCTTCGGCGTCATCCTGGCTTTCCTCACGGCCCGCTACCAGGGCTACTTCGTGCCCAAGGTCAACGTGGTCGCGAACCTGTCGACCACCGGTGACGGCCTGCCGTCGGACGCCGACGTGAAGTTCCGCGGCGTGCTCGTGGGCGTGGTGAAGAACGTCGAGATCGGCAAGGACGCCGAGCAGAAGGTGAACATCGAGCTCAAGCCCGAGTTCGCCGACGGTATCCCCAACACCGTCACCGCCCGCGTGGTGCCCTCCAACCTGTTCGCGGTCACCTCCGTGGAGCTGGTCTACAACGGCGCGAACAGCCAGCACCTGAAGGAGGGCTCGCAGATCCCCGAGGACCGCAGCCAGGGCACGATCGCGCTGCAGGACACGCTCACCACGGTGCGCGACATCCTCGACGAGGTCGATCCGGTGCAGCTCGGTCGCGTGCTCGGCACGCTCACCCAGGCACTCGACGGCAGCGGCCGGGTTCCCGGCTCGACTATTCAGCGCCTCGACCACTGGCTGACCACGGTCGCCGACGCGGGCCCGAACCTGGGCGGCATGCTGGACAACTTCTCCGACTCCGCGCACGCGCTGAACCAGTCGGCGCCGGAACTGCTCGACGTCCTCGGCTCCTCGGTACAGACCGCGAACACCATCGCCACCAAGCGCGAACAGCTGATCGCGCTGCTGGCCGGTGCGAGCGCCACCACCGACCGGGTGAACGACCTGTTCGCGTCGAATCCCGATGTGGGCAAGGAAGTCACGGTCGGCATGAACGCCACCCTGGGTGCGCTGGCCGCCGACCCCGCGTCGATCACCAAGACCTTCCAGGTCTTCGGTCCCTCGCTGGCCCAGCTCAACACCACCTTCCACGGTGGCCCGAGCGGCAAGCAGATGGTGTGGAACGCCGGCCTGACCTTCACGCCGTACCAGCCCAACACCGTCGCCGACTGCCCGCGCTACGGCGACCTGCTCGGACCCAGCTGCTTCACCGCACCGGCCGAGGCCGCGCTGCCGGTGATCCCGGACAACCTGCGTCCGCGCAGGCTCGACACGGCCGCGGGCCTGCCGCCGCTGGTGTCGATCCCGGGCATGCCCGACATCCCGGGTCTCACCAGTCCCGGTGTCGCGCCGATGCACACGGCCAACGGCACCGAGATCAAGCCGTTCCAGGGCACGCCGCTCGAGGGCCTCGTCCCGTCGATCCAGATTCCGGGCCTGCCCGGTGTGCTGGGTGGTGCGCCCGCTCCCGCGGCCGCTCCGGCCGCGGCGCCCGCTCCGGCGAGCGTGCCCACCGCGACACCGATCTCCTACTCCGGTGACGCGGCGATGACTCAGCTGCTCGGTCGCAAGCCGAACGCGTCCGAATATCTGCTGCTCGGTCCGATTTTGAAGGGCGGAACCCTGCAAGTGTCCGAAAACGGGGGTGGCGCATGAGTATCCGCAAGCCACTGATCGGGTTCAGTATCTTCGCGCTCGTCTCACTGCTCGTCACCGTGGTCGTGTGGAACACACTGGCCCGCACGGTCGACGGTGACACCCGCAAGTACACCGCGATCTTCACCGACGTCCTCGGGCTGCGGCCCGGCGACGATGTCCGGATGGCCGGCGTGCGCGTCGGCAAGGTCGAGGCCATCGAGCTCGACGGCAAGAACGACGCCAAGGTGTCGTTCATCGTGCAGAGCGACCAGACGCTGTTCAACGACACCAAGGCGCTGGTCAGGTACCAGAACCTGATCGGTCAGCGCTACGTGGCGCTGACCCCGGGCGCGACGCCGAGCCCGGAGCCGCTCGAGAGCGGCTCCACCATTCCGCTCGACCGCACCGAGCCCTCGTTCGACATCTCGGCCCTGCTCAACGGTTTCCAGCCGCTGTTCCAGGCGCTCGAGCCCGCCGAGGTCAACGCGATGTCGGAGACCCTGATCCAGGCGCTGCAGGGCGATGGGGTCTCGCTGTCGGCGTTCATCATTCAGGCGGCCCAGCTGGCCACCGATTTCCAGCGTCGCGACGCGATCCTGTCCGACGTGATCACCAACCTGTCCGGTGTGATGGCCGGGTTGGCAAAGCGAGGGGATGAATTGGAGACCCTGATTACCCAGACCAGGGCGTTGATCGGCGGACTCTACGACCAGGGTCAGTCGCTGCAGGCGTCCACGGTCACCCTCGCCGATTCCACGACCGCGCTGGTCGGGATGATGACCAAGATCCAGCCGAAGCTGGCCGCGACCCAGAACTCGACCACCGCGGCGCTGAATCTGCTGCTGGCCAACGGTGCCAAGCTCGACCAGGTCGCGATCGACATGCCTTCGATGCTCGCCGACCTCGGCCGGATGACATCGGAAGGCACCCACGCCAACGCCTACCTGTGTGGTCTGGACATCTCGCTGTACGGGGTTCTGTTCCCGCGCGGCCTGGTCAGCCAGATCGGTGGCACCGGCCATTCCGAGGTGTGCAGATGAGCAAGATCAAGTCGGCCTTCGTCGGCAACCGCAACTTCTGGCTGGGTGTGGTCGGTGCGCTGTGCATCGTGCTGCTGCTGGTCGGTTCGAGCATCTTCCAGTTCATCGGGCTCGGAAAACAGTCCATCGACGCCGAATTCGTGCAGGCCGCGGGCATCAAGACCGGTGACAAGGTCGCGGTCTCGGGTGTGCAGGTCGGCACGGTTTCCGGCGCCAAGATCGAGGGCGATCACGTGGTGATCACCCTCGATGTGGACAGCTCGCTGAAGCTCGGTCCCGACGCGCACGCCGCGATCAAGATGGCGACCCTGCTCGGCGCGCGCTACGTCGACCTGCAGCCCGGCGACGGAACCGGCCTGAAGAACAAGACGATCCCGCGCAGCAACACCGACGTGCCGTACAACATCGCCGATGTGGTGCAGGTCGGTACGCCGAAGTTCGAGGCGCTCGACACCAAGAAGCTCGCCGCCTCGCTCAACACCATCAACTCCCAGCTCGGCGATTCGCCGGAGCTGGTCGCCCAGGCGCTCGACAGTGTCGGTGCGGTCGCGAAGGTCGTCGACCAGCGCAAGGGTGAGGTCGACAGCCTGATCAAGGACCTCAACCGGGTCACCCAGCTGCTCGCCGACAACCGCAACTCGATCCTGCTCGTGATCACCCAGGGCGAGGCCATCGCCAACCGGGTGATGGAACGGCAGAGTCTGCTGCGCCAGCTGCTGGACAACGTCGCCACGCTGACCCGTCAGCTGGAGGAGATCGGCGCCCAGAACGGTGACCAGTTCGGCGGCACCATCAGCCAGCTCAACACCATGGCCGAGGGTCTGCAGAAGAACAAGGACAATCTCGACAAGCTGCTGCAGATCGGTCAGCCCACGGCGCGCTACTTCAACAACGCGCTCGGCAACGGTAACTACGGTTCGGTCGCACTGCCGTGGTTGTTCCCGGACAACTGGCTGTGCTTCGTTCAGGTGATCCAGGGGTGCCAAGGATGAAACTGACCAACAGGCTCCGCATCGCGCGGACCATGATGATCGCCACCACCGCGCTGGCCCTCGGCAGCTGCTCGCTGATGCCGAGCCAGTTCGACGACGCGCTCGGCCGCTCGACCAAGATCACCGCCGACTTCGAGAACATCGCCGGTATGTACGAGGGCAACGAGATCATGGTCCTCGGTCTCGCGGTGGGCAAGGTCGACAAGATCGTGCCCAAGGGCACCTACGTCGAGGTCCACATGACCATCGACGCCGGCGTCAAGGTCCCGAAAGACGCGATCGCGGCGATTATTTCGCCCTCGATCGTCACCGACCGCCACATCGAGGTGAGCCCGCCGTTCACCGGCGGTGAAACGCTGAAGTCCGGCGATCACCTGCCCAAGGCGCGCACCAGGACACCGGTCGAGCTGGACACGATGATCAAGACCATCGACCAGTTCGCTGCCGCGTTGAAGCCCGAACCGGGTCAGGAGGGTCTTGGCCCGCTGTCGGGCCGGGTGCTGTATCCGGTGCTCAACGGCAACGGTCAGAAGATCAGGGAAACCCTCGACGCGCTCTCGGGTGCGTTGAAGGTCGGTGTCGACAACAAGGACGCCATCGCCAACATCATCATCAAGCTCAACGAGCTCACGACGATGCTGGCCGACAACGATCAGTCGGTGCGCGACTTCAGTGACCGGGTGACCGCGATGTCGGGGCTGCTCGCCGAGCAGGCGCCGGGTCTGCAGGCCACCCTCGATCAGCTCAACGCGTTCCTGAACAACACCTCGACGACGTTCGCCGGGCATCAGGAAGAACTGGCGGCGTCGCTGACCGGGTTGACCACCGTGACCAACCAGTTGCGCGCCAATTCGGGTGCGATGGTCGAGATCGTCGACGTGGTGCCGCTGCTCATGCAGAACATCGACGGCGCCATCAACAAGGAAAAGGGCTTCGTCCGCCTGCAAGCGCTGATCGGCACCGCTCTCTCGGGCGAGATCGTCAGCGCGTTCTGTGAGCGGATCCAGATGCGGCCCGATGGGTGCCGTACCACCGGGAACGTCCAGGACTTCGGCCCCGATTACGGGCTCACCGCCGCACTGCTCGGACTGACGAAATGAACCGACGAATGACGATGAAGGCCCGCCGCGCGCTGCTCTCCGCGGCCGCACTGGCCACGGTCACGATCACGACCGGCTGTGGTTTCACCGTGGAGGATCTGCCGCTGCCCAAGCCGGGCACCGGCGGCGAGACCTACACCCTGCACGCGAAGTTCGAGAACGCGCTGAACCTGCCCGATCAGGCCAAGGTGAAGGTCGGTGGTTCTGATGTCGGCGTCGTGTCGGCGATCACGACCAAGAACTTCGAAGCCGTGGTCGACATGGAGATCAACACCGATTTCAAGCTGCCGAAGGGCAGTACGGCGGAGTTGCGCCAGGCCACTCCCCTCGGTGACGTCTTCATCGCGCTGAGCAGCCCGAAGAACGCGGCGGGCGCGCCCGATATGGCCGCGGGAGACACGTTCACCCTGGAAGCCACCTCGGCCGGCGCCACGGTGGAAGAGCTGCTGGTCTCGGTGTCGATGCTGTTCAACGGCGGCGGTGTCGCCAGCCTGAGCCGGCTCGGCACCGAACTCGGCTCGATTCTCAACGGCCACGGCACCGAACTCGGCCATCTGATCTACGAGATGACCGGTGTCATCGGCGAACTGAACGCCAACAGCACCAAGGTCGACTCGGTGCTGACCGAGTTCAACACCCTCGCCAACACCATCGAGGCCAACAAGGGTCAGCTCGGCCAGGTGGCCGACACCCTGCCCCAGGCCATCGGCGCGATCGCCGAGAACAACCGGGCGATCGGTGACCTGCTCAGCAAGCTGGCTACGGCCACGGCCGCCATCGGCGACTACTCCAACACCACCGGTGACCAGCTGTCCGAGCTGCTCACCAATCTCGACAACCTGATGAACGCGCTGGCCGCGACCGGCGACGACTTCGGCTACGTGATGGATCAGCTGCACGCGATCCGACCCGGCGCCAACCAGACGTTCAAGGGCAAGAGCCTGGCGCCGTACGCGACGCTGACCAACCTCGATGTGGGCCTGCTGACCGACCCGGCGAACAGCAAGCTCTGGGACTTGAAAGATGTGAACGATTTCGTCGGCAGCTTCATCCAGGTGCTGCAGATCGTTCAGGGCCGAGTGGGAGGCCACCGATGAGCAGGCTGAAGAAGTTCGCGAGCAGCAAGATCTTGCTGGCGAACAGCGCGCTCGTAGTCGTGCTGTTGCTCGGTGGGACGTACCTGCTGGTCAACGTGATGCGGGTCAATCCGCTGCGGTCCGAGTACGACGTCACCGTCAACCTGGATCGCTCCGGCGGTCTGCAGCCGGGCAACGACGTGACCATGCGCGGATTCCGGATCGGCAAGGTCACCTCGATCGAGTTGATCAACGACGGCGAGGCGATCGCCGCCAAGACCCGGATCGACAAGGATTTCAAGATCCCGGTCGACACCATGATCCAGGTGGCGGCGCTCTCGGCCGCGGGCGAGCAGTACATCGACTTCCGTCCGAAGAGCGATGTCGGCCCGTTCCTCCGCGACGGCGCGGTGATCAAGTACAGCCCGGAGCAGATCCAGACGCCGGTTCCGGTGTGGGCTGTGCTCGACGACACCAGCGCGCTGATCGCCCAGGTGAATCCGAAGCAGTTCGACGTGATCCTCGACGAGCTCGACATCGCGCTCGGTGCCGGTCCCGATCAGCTGCGCGGCCTGATCAACGGCGTCAGCCTGGTGGTGGCGGGTCTGGACAACCTGCTTCCGCAGACGGTGAACCTCATCGCCAACCTGCGGGTGATCGCCGAGACCACCTCGCACGCCCAGCCCGATCTGCAGACGCTCACCCAGAATTCGGGTGCGCTGCTCACGCAGTTCAACAACGCCAACGCCGAGCTGCAGAGCGTGCTCGACAACGCGCCCGCTCAGTTCGAAACGCTCGGCGCGGTGCTCGACGCGACCGCCGATCCGATCAGTTCGCTGGCGGCCAACTTTGTGGCGATCACCAAGGCCGCGCAGCTGCGTACGCCCGCGCTGCGGCTGCTGTTCCCGTCGCTGGCACTGGGTCTCGGGTCGATCAGCGCCCCGGCGCACGACGGCGAGTTCCACACCATCATCGACATCTGGCCGCGGCCGACGTGTAACTACGACACCGCGTACCGGCGCAACGAAGAGGTACAGGACGGCAGCATTCCGAAGTGGAACTACTGCACGAACCCGACCCCTGACCTGCAGATCCGTGGTTCGGCCAACGCCCCGCGCCCGAACGTGCCCAACAACGGCGCGCAGATGCCGCCCGGCGTCGACCCGAACGAGCGGACTCCTATTCCCGCCAACTGAGATGGTGCCCGGCCAGGCTGTTCACAGCTTGACCGGGCATACTCGCGGGGAAGACGTGTGGCCCGGCTCACGGACCACAATCGGAAATCGGTGCGATATGTGCGCCGGGAAAGAGCAGGATTGATTCGATGACCAGCGACGATGCCCAGAGTAAGTCCGATGCTGCCGCGGCAGACAAGCCCGATCTGGCCAAGGCCGACGACACCGTGAAAGGTGCGGCGGCGACTCCCGAGGTCGATCAGCCGACTGTCAAGGCACAGACCGTGACCGAGGCGCCGGCTCCGGCCGCTGCCCCGAGCGCGGCATCGAGCTCGAAGGGCTGGATCGCCGCAGGTGTGGCCGGTGTGGTCGCGGTCGGCGCGATCACCGCGGGTGTGGTGTTCTTCCTGCAGAACAGCAACAAGGCCGAGAAGCTCGACGCCATCGCCGAGTCCACCAAGGCCGCCTGTGACTACGGCGCCATCCTGGCCAATTACGACTACTCCAAGGATCTCGACGGTTACATCACGTCGATGAAGGCGGGCGCCACCGGCGACTACCTCAAGGAGTTCAGCGACGCCAGTGATGCGCTCAAGGGCGCCATGGTGCAGGCCCAGGTCAAATCGACCGGTGAAGACGTGCAGTGCGCCTACATCTCGGGCAGCACCGACGACGTCAAGGCCATGGTCACCATGACCCAGTACCGCACCAACTTCACCCAGACCCAGCCCGACCGGATGATGTTCGCGATCGAGATGAGTCTCGAGCGCTCGGGCGACAAGTGGCTGGTCAGCAAGCTGGATTCGCCGCTGCTCAAGAACGGCGGCGGCGACGCCACCGGTGGTACGGCGCCCGGTCAGACCGTTCCGTCGCCGGCGCCCGCGCCTGTCCCGACGCCCGGGAACTGAGCGCACCGAGCTGATCAATCGAAACGCCGCGGGCAGATTCATCGCCCGCGGCGTTTCGTTGTGCGATCCCACTCCGGTCGCACGCGCCTAGAACAGGGTGAGAGTCCCTGCTACCGGCGCATCGGTGGCGACCGACTTCCCTGTGGAGACCATATCTTTTGCGGCTGGCGCCGCGGGTTCTCGGGCGGCAGGCGCCGTGGGTAGGAGCACCCCTTCGCGGACCGCTCGTGCCGCTTCGCCCGCGAGTTTGTCGGCTTGTTCGTTGAAGTAGTTGCCCACGTGACCGCGTACCCAGCGGAAACGCACCGGTCCTTCGCGGCCGGTGATGGCTCGGTCGATCTGTTTGATGATCTCGACGTTCTTCACCGCGCCGCCGGTGGAGGTGCGCCAGCCGTTGCGTCGCCAGCTGGTGATCCATTCCGAGGCGCACTTGATGGCGTACTGGGAGTCGCTCTCGATGAGCATCGGTTCGGCGCCGGGGTGGGCGAGGATGGCTTCCAGTACTCCGCGCAGTTCGGCGATCTGGTTGGTGCCGCTGGCCGCGCCACCACTGTCGGCGGGCCCGGAATGATTGACCCACGCCCAGCCGATGGCACCACCGGGATTGCGCAGGCAGGACCCGTCGGTGCTCACGATGATCATGACCGCCACCCTAGGCGATGCGGCCGACAAGATCGGTACCGTGGAATGCCTCTATCTCCCTTCGCAACCGCGATTCCGTTCGGCGCAGTGCCGATTTCGCGGCCGCGTCGACGAGGCCGTGGCACAGGCGGCCGAACATGCCGCGTGGTGGTGGATAGTCGGCTTCGGAGGTCAGGACCGACCGTTCGTAGCCGAGTGGATCGAATCGCAGGGTAACGGTTCCGTATACCCGCCCACGCAGGGTATACCCGATCACGGCATTGCGCCGATATTCGGTGATCTCCACCGATGATCGCAGCGGGATCACCCCGAACAACCGGACTTTCACCGCGAACGCGGCGCCCAATCCCTGATCCGGTTCGCCCAGCGGCGCGACGTCGGTGACGCCGAACAGCCACTGCGGCGCGTGGCGGAAATCCTCGGCGTAGGCGAAAGCCGCATCGACCGGTGCGCCGACGTCACTCGCAAACCTGATGTGGCCCATCGGCCCTCCCTGTTCCGGATGGGTTTCCTCGCCCACGCGTACAGGAACCAAAAGTACTACAAATATCCTCTTTATTTAGCGGAATGGAGTTGTTCGACCAGGTATTCCGCGATCGGCATCGCCGAAGTGGCGGCCGGGGAGGGCGCGTTGAGCACGTGGATGGAGCGCGGCGTCCGTTCGATGAGGAAGTCGTGGACCAGGGTGCCGTCACGCAGCACCGCCTGCGCCCGGATTCCCGCGCGGTGCGGGAGCAGGTCGCCGGTGCCGAGTTCAGGACAGTACTTGCGGCATTCGGCGAGGTAGCCGCGCTTGAACACCGAATTACGGAGCTCGCGGATCCCGGTGGCGAGATGGTCGCGGGCCACCCGGCGCACGCCGGCGAAGCTCAGCACGTCGACGGCGTCGCGCCGGTTCACGCTGCCCTTGCGGTAGCCCTCCCGCGACAGTCCGAGCACCGCGTTGGGGCCGACGGTGAGATCGCCGTCGATGGTGGGACTCAGGTGAACGCCGAGGAACGGCAGCGCGGGGTCGGGTACCGGATAGATCAGCGTGCGCACCAGCTCCGCCCGCTCGGCGGGGAGCCGGTAGTACTCGCCACGGAACGGAACGATACGAAAGTCGGTGTTTATCCCGGCCTTTCGCGCCATTCGGTCGGCTTGCAGGCCCGCGCACACGATCAGTGTGCCCGCGGTGACCGAACCGGCGGGACCCGAAACCGTGACGGCGGAGACGCTCTCGGTGATCGCGTCGACAGCGGTGCCGAGCAGAATCCTGCCGCCCATCGCCTCGACCTCGGTGGCGAGCGCGGCGGTGATCCTCGTGTAGTCGATGATGCCGGTGGCGGGCACGAACAGCGCCCCGACCCCGGTGATCCGTGGTTCACGCCGCCGCAGTTCGGCCGCGTCGATCGCCTCGACCTCCACGCCGTTGGCGATCGAGCGCTCGTACAGCGCCAGCATCCGTTCGTGCTCGGCGGAATCGGTGGCTACCAGCAGCTTTCCGCATTCGCGGAACGGAATGTCGTGGGCCGCGGCGAATTCCTTCGTCCAGCGCGCACCGGCCCGGCACAGCCGAGCCTTCAAACTGTCCGGGGGGTAGTAGATCCCGGAGTGGATGACGCCGCTGTTGTGCCCGGTCTGATGCGCGCCGAGCGTGGCTTCCTTCTCGATGAGCACCAGGCTCGCCTCGGGATACTCGGTCAGCAGCCGATGCGCGGTGGCCACGCCGACGATGCCGCCGCCGATCACGCAGAAGTCGTACGCACCGTTCGAGGCGCCGCGAGGAGTCACACGCCGACGGTAGTCGGCAGTTCCCCGGTCGACGACCGCGGTGTCTCGGCCTCGCCGTCGTCCTCGGCCGATTCCGTGGCAGTGCCGGGGGTCTCGGCCGGTTCGGTGCCGGTGCCCTCGACCCGCAGCGTGTGACTGCCGAGGCCGGGGTCCGACAGGACGAACACCAACTCGCCACGGCGCGCGTCGAATTCGGTGTGCAGCGCGGTCACCGCGCCCGGATCAACGGTCAGGCCGAGGTATTTCGCCGCCACCGTCACGAGGTTGGTGTCGACGGTGAACGCCACGGTATCGCTGCGCGGCGGTGTCACCTGCGCGCCGACATAGGTGCCCCCGATCCCCACCCGCCCGGTCAGCGGTGAATTGCCCGGTCGCGCACCGACTCCGGATTGTTGCGCGGTGATCGGCGTGCGCGTGGCGGCGGGAGCCGAGCGCTCGGTGGACAGCGATGGCGCGCCGAAGGACATCGCCAACTCCACGTTGCCGACGCGGGGTCCGGAGTCCTCGACCGAGAAGGGGCGGTGGTGGCCGGGGTTCGCCGGTGCGGTCGGCCCCGCGAATTCGGCGGGCGGCGGGGTGAGTCGCGGCATGTGATTGACGATGTAGGCGCCCGCGGCCACGGTGAGGCAGAGGCTGGCGGCGCCGGAGAAGATGATCGCGGACAGGCGCACGATCTGAGCAGGTCGATGTGCGGTCACGATGCGGTTCCCTCCTGTGGCTGTGGGTATACCCGAGTTGAGCGGGCCCGCATCGTTGAAAGCCACGTGCTGATACCTACGGTACCGAGTACCGCCCGCAGTGACCGCCTCACACGGCTGAGATCAGAGCCACATCCGAAACGGCGCCGTATCAGTCCTAGTCGGGGCGGGTTTTCGGTTGGGCAAGTGTTTCTCACACCGGGTAACGGGTATCTGAAGGGAGCAGGCGAGCGTCATTCACGACTGCCACGGTGGTCACCCCCGGCCAACGACGTCCGGGGCAGTCGGCACGAATGGCGCTCTGAGACTGGCGCTCGCCTGTGTTTATCGGCGCGCTGGCGCGCGCGTGTCCGCGGCCCTGAGGGGACGCCGGTCAGGCACCGGTGCTTGCTCCTTCGTCGCCTACGCACCGGCGCCTGACCGGCGGCCCGGCCGCGGACCGGCCACTTCGTGGCCGCCGCTCCCTAGGGGTCGCGGGTGCGGGGCGGGAGTGCGGTCATGACGGAGTTCAGGCGAACTGGCCTGCTTCGCGGCCCGGTCCGGGGGGGCCTGCGAAGGCTTGGGCGATGGCGAGCCAGTGGTCGGCGTCGGGGCCTTCGGTGGTCAGGGTGGTGTCTTCGCGGTGGCGGCGTTGGGTCGCGACCAGGCAGAAATCGAGGGCGGGGCCGGTGACGCGTTGGGGTGCGTCTTCGGGGCCCCAGGTCCAGAGGGTGCCGTCGGGGGCGGTCAGTTCTACGCGGAATTCTTCGGTGGGGCCGGATTCGCCGTTGACCAGGTAGGCGTAGTTCCTGGCGCGGACGCTGATGTGGGCGACGGTGCGCAGCCGGGCGGTGGGCACGCGGGTGACGTCGAGGGCGTCGGCGACGTCCTGGCCGTGGGCCCAGGTTTCCATGATGCGGGCCGAGATCATCGACGCGGCGCTCATCGGGGGGCCGAACCACGGCAGTTTGGTGCCCGCGGGGACGGCGGCCAGCGCGGCGATCAGCCGTTCGCGGCCGCTCTGCCAGCGGACCAGCAGCTCGGCGGGTGGGGTCTCGGCGATTTCCTCGGCGCCGTCGTCGACGATGGTCAAGCCGCGCGGGGCCGCTTCGGCGAGGAACTCCGCGAAGGCCCCGGCGTCGGTGGCGGCGATCAGCGACACCTCGTCGGTCCAGGTCAGGTGGGCGATCTGGGTGGCGATGTCCCAGCGTGGCGCGGGGGTCGGCGTTTTCCACTGCTCGGGGGTCAGCGGTGCGACCAGGGTTTCCAGATCCGCGCATTCGGCGGCGTAGTCGTCGAGCAGCGCTGCGAGGTCAGCCATGGAGTTCCCTTGCCGATCATGGCGCGACCCGGTGCCGGTGCGCCGTCGTCACCAAGAGTCGCAGCGACCGTCAAAAAATGCAAGCACGCGTGCTTGTTATTACCAGCCGAAGGTCAGCAGGTGCAGCGCGCCGACACCGATGCCCAGCGCCCCACCGTGCAGATACAGCAACCACGCGTCCTGTTCGACCGACGCGTAGAACATCTCCATGAACTCCCCGGGCGTCAATGTCCGCAGTTTGCGCGCCGCGAAGTCGTCGATCTTCTTCGCCTGTTCCAGCACGAACTGCTCGTCCTCGATCATCGTGCGCGCCGAAACCAGCCCGGCTCCGGCGCCGGAGACCGCCAGATTCTCGAATTGTTTCTTGCCGAGTGCGGCACGCACCATGAACGCGGTCGCACCGAGCTGCTTGTGGATCTCCTCCGACACCACCCGCTCGATGAGCTGACGAGTCTTGTCCCCGTTCGGCCCTTCCAGGAGCTCGACGGACAGGTTCTCCACGGTCAGCACCTGGTAGGCCAGGATGTGGGCGAGGTCGGTGGCGGCCTGGGGCTGACGCTTGGCCAGCAGCGCCTGACGCCACAGATACTTGTAGCGCGGCTGCGGATCGCCGGGTTCGAACACCATCTTGATCGCGATCACGTTCACCGTCACACCGATCATGGCCGACGCGAACAGCACGATCACCCAGGCCGGGATCGCGCCGAAGTACGGGATCTTCGAGTGTATGTGCAGGTAGAGCGCCAGGATCAAGCCGAAGGGCGCGCCGAGCAGGCCGATCCGCGCCATGAACTTGAGCTCGGGCGCGGCGATGGTGGTGGTCAGGTCCTTCAGGATGGCCGGGTTCTTCTCCAGGTACCGGATCACGAAGTTCTTCACGTCGAGCAGCTGGTCGATATTGTCGCCCAGGCTCTCGAACGCGCGCCGGCACAGCGCGGGCAACTGCCGGTCGACCCGCTGGTAGATGGCTTGTTTCACGGGTCTGGGCAGCGAGCGCCACAGGTCGGGGTTCTCCCGGTACATGATCTCGTCGACGATCGGCTGCACCTGATCGCGCGCCCGTTCGGCGAGGTAGTCGCCGATCCCGTCGAGGTCGAGCTCATGGATGAAGTCGCGTGGGCTGCCGATCCGCAACAGGGCCGAATCGACGCAGATGCTCGCCATTTTCTCCGCGCGTGCCGGGATGAAGCCCTGGAAACCGAGCATGCGCCCGTCACCGGAGAACGTGGGCAGCACCTGCACGCGCCGCGGTAGGTACGGGTACAGCACGTGCAGCATCGGCACCCGGAAGCCCTTGAAGTACAGCGGCCAGAACAGCATCAGCACACCGGTCCAGTTGGTGAGCCAACCGGCGAGCGCGCTGAAGATGGGAAAACTGATCAGCTCGACGACGAACTTCGACTGCCCCGTCAGCTCTTCCCAATCGATGAAGAGTCCGGAGGCGAGTGTGGTCATCGAGGAGCCCCCTAGTGCTGACGCGCGAAATACGTGAAGAACGTGAGGATAAGGCAATCACATTCTGACCGGTCGTGACGGGGTGTCAACGCAAGTCGGAGCTACGCTGGCATGGCTGTTGTGCGCGTCACTGAGTTCTTCCCCCGTCGCCTGTGCAGAGGGAGTCGCTGTGAGCATTGTTCCGAAGAATCATTTCGAACGTCCGGTCGCGGTGATCGGTGGTGGCACCTTGGGTCGAAGGATCGCCCTGATGTTCGCCACCAGGGGTGGCGAGGTCCGCATCATCGATCCCGATGGTGAGGTCGGCAACGCGGCTGTGGCCTTCGTGGAGAAGCAGCTGCCCGAGGTGGCCGCGACGGTGCCCGACGGCAAGGCGGGCACCGCGGAGTATGTGCCCGATCAGGCCATCGGCGTGAAGGGCGCGTGGCTGGTGGTCGAGGCGGTGCCGGAGATCCTCGACCTGAAGAAGAAGGTCTTCGCCCAGCTCGACGCCGATGCCGATGCCGATGCGATCGTGGCCTCGAACTCGTCGTCGTACGCGAGCCGGTTGTTCACCGAGGGTTTGACGACCAACGACCGGATGCTCAACACCCACTTCTATATGCCGCCGCAGTCGACGGTGCTCGACGTGATGTCGGACGGGCACACGTCCCAGGACGTCCTCGACTTCGTCCTGCAGACCTTCCCGGAGTACGGCCTGCACCCGTACCTGGTGCGCAAGGAGTCGACCGGCTTCATCTTCAACCGCATCTGGGCCGCCATCAAGCGCGAGTCGCTGGAGGTGGTTCACGAGGGTGTGTCGATTCCCCAGGATGTCGACGAGATGTTCATGCGGAATTTCGGCACCGAGGCGGGCCCGTTCCGGATGATGGACCAGGTGGGCCTGGATGTGGTGCTCGATATCGAGGAGCACTACGAGCAGGAGAACCCGAACCTGCCGAAGGGGCCGGTCGAGCTGCTGAAGAAATATGTCGACGCGGGCAAACTCGGAATGAAGACCGGCGAGGGTTTCTACGACGACTACCCGAAGCCGAAGCAGGGCTGAGCCGATGACCGAGATAGTCGCGCTGGATCTCGCAGCAGGTGCGATGCACGCTATTTCGCTCGACGGCAAACACGTGCGCACCGTGGTCGACGGCCTCGATCGATTTCCCGACGGCGTCGTCGTCGACAAATTGCGTGGCCATATCTATTGGACCAACATGGGCGCCCCCGACGCGCGGCCGGAGCCGGGCGTAGAACCGGAGTTCTTCTCCCGCAACGGTTCCCTCGAACGAGTCGACCTCGACGGTGGCAACCGCACCACGATCGTCCCGATCGGCGCCTTCACCACCGGAAAGCAGCTCGCCGCCGATTTCGAAGGGGGCAGGCTGTATTGGTGTGATCGCGAGGGCATGCAGATCCTCACCTGTGATCTGAACGGTGACGATCTGCGCGCGCTCGTGGTGACCGGCGCGGGCGATGCCGACGCCTACCTCCCGCGCAACTGGTGCGTCGGCCTCTGTCTCGACCTCGACCGCCGCCTGCTCTACTGGACTCAGAAGGGCGCGGCCAAGGGCGGCGAGGGCCGGATCTTCCGCGCTCGGATGGATCTGCCACCCGGCGTGGACCCTGCCGCGCGCAGCGATATCGAGCTGCTCTGGGAGAACCTGCCCGAGCCGGTCCATGTCGAACTCCACGGTGTCGGCGATCTGGTCTGGACCGACCGCGGCGCCGCCCCGCACGGCAACGCGTTGTACGAGGCCAAGGTTCAGCCGGAGCTCGGGTCCCCGGCGATCATCTCCACCGGGTATCGCGAGGCGATCGGCGTCACCGGCTTCGATTCCCGCTTCTATGTGAGCGATCTCGGCGGCACGATCCGCTTGGTCGACATCGGCACCGGAACCGATACCGACCTGGTCCGGATCGGCAGCCCGCTCACCGGCATCGCCCTGGCCGACCTGTAGCGCCGCGGTTGCCGCGCACCCGCGATGCCCACTGACCCGAACCCCGCTCGCCGCGTTCTCGGCGGAGTCGAGCGCCGAGAACTGCGGCGCCAGCTGTCGGAGATGCAGTTACAGTGACCGGGCAGATGGTCAGCGTTTGGGAGGGAACCCGGTGGAGCAGGTATTCCAGGTCGACTTGCGGGGCATCGTCGACCTGCTCAGCCATCATCTGTACGGCAGTCCACGGGTCTACGTCCGCGAGTTGCTGCAGAACGCGGTCGACGCCATCACCGCCCGCCACGCCCTCGACCCGAAGGCTCGCGCGCGGGTCAGGATCGAGACGCCCGCGAGCACCGGCGACGGCACCATCCGCGTCCATGACAGCGGCGTCGGCCTGACCGAGGCCGAGGTGCACACCTTCCTCGCCACGATCGGCCGCAGCGGCAAGCGCGACGACCTCGGTTTCGCCCGGCACGAGTTCCTCGGCCAGTTCGGCATCGGCCTGCTGTCGTGCTTCCTGGTCGCGGACGAGGCCGAGGTTCTCACCCGGTCGGCGCGCGGCGGCCCGACCGTGCGCTGGACCGGTTTCGCCGACGGCCGCTACCGCGTCGAGTCCGCCGCGAGCGAACGCGACGAACCCGGCACCACCGTGATCCTCGCGCCCCGCCGCGGCGCCGAGCAATGGCTCACCCCGACGACCGTCGTCGAGCTGGCGCGGCTGTTCGGTAGCCTGCTGCCATTCGAGGTCACCGTCGACGGTCAGCCGATCACCGAGCCCGAAGTCCCTTGGCGCGCAACCCACCCCACCCCTTCGGACCGAGCGAACGCGCTCGCCGCGTACGCCGAGGACACCTTCGGGTTCACCCCGTTCGCCACATTCGATCTCGCCTGTGCCGAATCCGGTGTCACCGGTGTGGCTTTCGTACTTCCCCAGCCGGTGAACCCGGCGGCCAAGGCCGGGCACCGGGTGTATCTGAAGCGAATGCTGCTGGCGGAGAGCGTCACCGGGCTGTTGCCCGACTGGGCCTTCTTCGTTCGCTGCGTGGTCGACACCACCGAGCTGCGCCCCACCGCGAGCCGCGAAGCCCTCTACGAGGACGATCTGCTGGAGAGCACCAGGGCAGCGCTCGGCGGCCGGATCAGGGACTGGTTGGTGGAATTGTCCACCTCCGACCCGTCGGCGCTGCACCGGTTCCTGCGCATTCACGATCTCGGTGTGAAGGCTCTCGCCCTGCACGACGACGACATGTTGCGCCTGGTCGACCGCTGGCTGCCGGTGGAGACCAACGCGGGCCAGATCCCGCTCGCCGAGTTCCGCCGCCGCTTCGGCGAGGTCCGCTATACCCCGTCGGTGGAGGAATTCCGTCAGCTCGCGGCGGTGGCGAGTGCCGCGGGCATCGGACTGGTGAACGGCGGCTACTCCTATATCACCGACATTCTCGAGCGTTTGCCCGCGATCGATCCCGAAATCCGGGTGCGCCGTTTGGATCCCGCCGAACTGGCCACCCATTTCGACCTCGTGGATCCGGCGACCGAGCTGGCGCTTCGCCCCTTCCTGAGCACCGCCCAGCGGGTACTCGACCGCCTCGAATGTGAAGTGGTGCTGCGTACTTTCGATCCGCCGTCGCTGGCCGCGCTGTATCTGCTCGACCGCGATGCCCAGCATCGCGCCGAACTGCGCGCCACCCGCGAGGTCGCCGACGAACTGTGGGCCGATGTTCTCGGCGCCTTCGATACCGACCAGGCGGGCGACCGGCCACAGCTGGTGCTCAACTATCGGAATCCGCTGGTACGCCGCATCACCGGGCTCGCCGACGCCCGTTTGGTCACCACGGCGGTCGAGGCGCTCTACAGTCAGGCACTGCTGCTGGGCCAGCATCCGATGCGGCCGGTCGACACCGCCCTGCTGAACAAATCATTCGTCGGGTTGCTCGACTGGGCGGTTCACGATCCCCGCGGAGAGCTCTGATGTCCGACGCCAATACCCCCGACGACCTGCAACGCCTGCTGTTCCAGGCCTACGACATGCCCTACGGCGACGCCAAGGACGCACTGCTGGAACAGGTGCTGCGGCACGCGGACGCGGGCGCGCACACCGAGCTCGCGTTCCACGTTCGGATGGCGATGGTCGACGCGTACGGCCACGGGATGAGCCCGGCCAAATTGTTCGTCCCGTTCGCCCGGTGCCTGGCCGAATACGATCGCGACCCCGGCGCCCACGAGTCGTGGGTGGCGCCGTCGCTGCGGTGGAAGTTCAAGACCGCGGTGGGCGCGATGACGAAATTCCCCGAGGTGCCGATGGATCGGGCGCTGGCCGCCCTCGATCAGATGGAACGCCGCTACCGGGTCGAGGGGCAGAGCCTGAACGCGGTGTACGGCCGCAGGCATCGGGTGGCGGTTCACATCGGCGACCTCGACGCGGCCGCCGAGTGGTACGAAAGGTGGTGCACCACACCGCGTGACGAGAATTCGGACTGCGAAGGCTGCGACCCCACCAACCGCGTCGCCTGGCTGGCGAGCCAGGGCCGCGACATCGAAGCCGTCGAGCTGGCCGGCCCGGTCCTCGCTGGTGAACTCGGCTGTTCGGAGCAACCGCAGCTCATCCTGACCGAACTGCTGCTGCCCTACCTGCGCACCGGCCAGCTCGACGAGGCGCGCAGCGCGCACCGCCGCTCCTACCGCCTTTTGCGCACCAAACCGCAGGATCTGGCCGCGATCGGCGACCACCTGGAGTTCTGCGCGCTGTCGGGCAATCAGGTGCGCGGCCTGGAGCTGCTCGAGCGCCACTTCTCCTGGCTCGATCGCGCACCGAGCCCGAAGGACGCGCTCGCCTTCCTGAGTTCGGCGGCACTGCTGCTGCGCACCCTCGTCGACGCGGGTAACGGTGACGCGATGGTGCACCGCCCGGCCGCCGCCGATCGCCCCGCCGCCGAATCGTCCGCGCGGGTGATGCACGGGGAGCTCACCGGCGAAGCGCTGGCCATCGCCGCGCGCTTCGACCACCGCAACGGCACCGATCACCAGACGGCGTCGGTCCACAGGAAGCTGGCGAGCGAGCCGATCGTCGATTACCTGCCGCTGTCCGCGGCCGCCGCGCACCGAGTGCCGGTCGAGCCGGGTCCGGCGGCAGCGGCTGTCGAGTTCCCCGAGCTCACGACCCTCGAACTGATCGAACGCGCCGAACAGGCGACCGCGCGGCACGCGCCCGCCGAACTGCGGGCCCTGGCACAGCGGCTGGCGGCCGAGCCGGAGCCCGCCGATGCCAGCCTGGCCGGTCGACGAGCTTGCGCGCTGGCCGGCGCAGCGTTGCAGACGACCGATCACGACCATGCCGAATCGCTGTTGCGCCGGGCGGCAGAGTATTTCGCCGCCACGGGCGAGGAAGATCGACGCCAGTCCGATCTGGGTCGGCTCGGCCTGCTCCTCAGCAGGCACGGCGACGTGGCCGAAGCTGTCGGGCTGCTGCGGGATTCGCTGTCGCACCTGGCGAATTCGCCCGATCCGCAGACGAGAGCGGCTGCGACGCTGCGGCTTTCCGGCGGCATGTTCGCACTGTTCGATCGCGGCGAGCTGTCCGGCGAGGACGCCGCCGAACTGCCGGCGTTGCTCGACCGGGCCGCGGCCGACGCCGCTGAAGCGGGCGACGACGTCCTGCTCGGCAATGTCGCCCGGCACCGAATGTATCTGCACCAGAACAACGCTGAACTCGCCGAAGCGGTCGCGGCCGGGCGGGAAGCGGTCGCGGCGTATCGCCGGTCCGGTCTGGCGTGGCGGGTAGCCGATGCGGCCCAGTACCTTTCGGGAATTCACCTGGACGCGGGCGATTCGGCCGCGGCGCTGGAAATGATCGATGAGGCGGTGCGAGTGGTCGATGCCGACCTCCCCGACAGCCTGCGCCTCATCGTGCACGCCCGCCGCGGTGCCCTGCTCATCCACCTGGACAGGCAGGAGGAGGCGGTCAGCGACCTGTTGACCGCCGTCGCGATCGGGATCGCGGCGGGTAGTTCGCAGGTGCCGTACGCGCAGTGGGATCTGGCTGTCGCCTACCGCGCCGTCGGCCAGCTGCTCGACGCCGCCGACCAGGCCGAGGAGGCCATCGCCGGGCTGGAGCGCGTGGGGGCGCTCGAGCAGGCCAGGGCCTGCCGCTTCCTGCTGGTGGATCTGCATCGCCGGCTGGATGAGGACGAACCGGCACTCATCGTCCTCGACGAGATCATCGAATTCGACCGCGCCACCGGCAATCTCGGCGGCGAGTCCGCTGCCCTCGTCGAGACCGCCGATCTGCTCGACGTGCTCGATCGCGATGCCGAGGCCGCCGAGCGTTATGTGCTGGCCGCCGAGGTCGCCGAGAGATTCGGTGATCCGGTGCGCGTGGCCTACTGCCGCTACAGCGCGGCGCTGTCGCTGCACTGGACCGGCGACTCCGCCGCCGCGATCACGGCCGTCACTGTCTCCGACGAAGCGATCGCGGCGCTCGCCACCGCCCACCCGGACACCGAACTGCTCACCTGGCACACCGCCAGGCACAACCACAACGCCGCCCGGATCCTGCGTCGCGCGCAACGGCCCGCCGACGCCCTCCCCCGCGCCGACGCCGCCGCCGCGGGCTTCCGCGCCATCGAGGCCGGTGACCAAGCCACCCGCTCCGACTACGAGCGCGCCGTACTCCTGATCGAGCTGAACCGCCCCGCCGACGCCGAGAAGATCCTCACCGAGGCGGTCGCCGACCTGGCCGACGACCACGCTGCCAAGCCGATGCTGTCGGAGTTATTGGCCGACACCCGAGCCCAGCTCGCCTGATGCTCAGCTGATCCGAAGGAATCACCCGCGATGCAACCGCTCGACCCGAACGATCCTCGGCGGATCGGTGACTACCGACTGCTGGGCGTGCTGGGTGCCGGGGGCATGGGCAAGGTGTATCTGGGCCGGAATCCGGGCGGGCGCACGGTCGCCGTGAAGGTGATCCGCCCGGATCTGATCGATGCGGAGTTCCGTGCGAGGTTCCGTCGTGAGGTCGCGGCGGCCCAGCGCGTCGGCGGCGCCTTCACCGCGCCGGTGCTCGACGCCGATGTCGACGCGCCGGCGCCGTGGCTGGCCACCGGCTATGTCGCCGGGATCTCGTTGACGGACGCGGTGGCCGAGTTCGGAGCGTTCGCCGAGCCCGCGCTGCTGGCGTTGGCACACGGGCTCGCCGAAGCGCTCGTGGCGGTGCACGCGGCGGGCATCGTGCACCGCGATCTGAAGCCGTCGAACGTGATGCTCGCGATCGACGGCCCCAAGGTGATCGATTTCGGCATCGCCAGGGTGATCGCGGATTCCGCGCTCACCACGACCGGAAAGTTCCTCGGCTCACCGGGTTTCATGTGTCCCGAGCAGGTGAGCGGCGAAACCCTCAGTCCCGCCGGTGATGTCTTCGCGCTCGGTGGCGTTCTCACCTTCGCCGCCGCGGGCCACGGTCCCTTCGGCGCCGCCGAGGTGATGCAGATGCTCTGGCGCATCGTCTACGAGGAACCTCGTCTCGAGGCAGTGCCGGCGAGTCTGCGGTCGCTCGTCGCGTCCTGCCTGGCCAAGGATCCCGCCGCCAGACCGACACCGGAACAGGTTCTTTCGCGGCTGGCCGACATCGGGGCCCCCGAACGATCCGGTTGGTTACCGCCACAAGTGATCGCGCACATCAGTACGAATGCCGTCCGCCTGCTCGACCTGGATTCCGGTCCCGCCGACCCACCCGGTCCACCGCATCCGGACGGGGCCGCGACCTCCGCGCCCGGGTGGGCGACCGCGTCCTCGGCACCGAACCCGGCAGCCGCGAACCCGTCCCGGAACTCGCCGACCGGCTCCTCTCTCTCGAACGGGCCGAGCGCGACAAGCGGATCGGCGCCGACTCCCTACCGGCAGACCGGTGGATTCACCTCCGGTCCCGCCGAAGCGGCCAGGCATGGCGCCTTCCGCACGGGACCGAATGCCGCGGCGATGGGCAGCGAATTCACCCCGCGGCCCTTTGTGGTCGCCCACAAGCCCGCCGACACGTCGACCGGCCACCCGTGGCCCGCACCACCGCGCGCCACCGCGTCCCGGCGCACCCGCACTCTCCTGATCGCCGCCGCCGCAACGGTCGCGGTGGCCGTCGCGGGCGGTGCCTACCTGATCGGCAGCCAGCTGACCGCCCAGTCCGCCGGCGGCACCGCAACGAGCACCGCCACCGGTTCGACCGCCACCGGTTCGACCTCCGAATCCGCGAACCCGACCACGGCCGCACCCGGTTCGACCGCCACCGAATCGGGCACGACCACCGTCCCGGCGGAGTTCGTCGGCACCTGGAAGGGCCGGGCCGCCGACGGCCCCGTCCAGTTCGACATCGAACTCACGATCGCCGCGGGCGGCATCGGTCAGGAACTCGCCACCTCCGCCAACACCGGGACGTTCTCGCGCGACCGCTGCGACCGTGCGGAAACCCTCACCGAGGCCGCCGCCGACCGCCTCACCTTCCGCGCCAGGCTCACCGCCGGTAGCGGATGCTTCGACCAGGGCGCGATCTCGACGGTCACGCTGCAACCCGACGGCACGCTGGCCTATCGAACCCCTGGTGTCCTCGGCGGCACCATCGCGGGCACCCTGCGGAAAGGCTGACGATGCACTCCGACCGAACTGGAACAGGTTGCCGCCGGATTGCTCGCGGCTGCGGTGGTGAGCGCTCAGCCGGTCATTTGTCCAGGATGGATCGCTCGCCCGGGTCCGTGTCGGGGGTGCTGAGAAATGACCGCCGCCCTTGCATCACCCCAGGTGACACCGGTCTCAGAAATTCTGGCATTGCGATCTGGGTCACTAATATGTCAAACTCTCGCCCACACTGTGAAGCCAGTCGGTCTCACAATGTCTGGAAAGGGAGTCGATTGAGCAGGCGGCAGGTGAGCGAAGTTGCCACCGTCCCGACGGCTGCCCGCAAGTCAGTCGATCGTGACCAGCGCCAGTGCCGCGCCGGTGAGCAGATCGACCAGCTCGTCGACGGGCGGGCGCGTCTGGCGCAGCAACCATTCGTGTGCCACGCCCGTGACCGCCCCGGTGATCAGCGCGGTGGTCAGCTCGGCATCGCCGCGCAACCGCACCCCCACTCGGGCCAGCGCCCCCTCGATCAGTGCCGACCAGGCATGCCTGCGGGTCCGGCGATGGTTCTCCATTCGATCGCTCACCCCGACCACCTCGATCAGCGCCACCTGCGCGCGATAGGGGTCGGAGCCGAGCGACTCCAGGTACGCGCCGAAGCCGGCCCGCAGCGCGAGCTGCGGATCGGTCGAGCCGAGCGCGATCAGCGCGGTGCCGACCGCGGCCGCCGCGTCGTCCTGGATCCGGTCGTAGGCCGCTACCAGCACGTCTTCGCGGGTCTCGAACTCCTCGTAGAACTGCCGCTTGGACAGCCCGGCCGCCGCGCACACCTCGGCGAGCGAGCACGTGGCGTATCCACGTTCGGCGAAGATTTGCGTCGCTGCTTCCAGGAATCGCAGTCGGCGTTCGGCTTTCCGCGCGACGACCGTACGACCCCCATACCGCCTGTCCGCTGTAGTCACCTCTCCAAAGTATCTGAAACCCGGAATAACACTGACCTTTCCGGGTCGCTTCATCTATCCACCGAACAAAGGACGGCCGACCAGTGCTGAGCACCCGAGCATCGCGGACCGCATTGTCCGCCCTCGTACTAGCGGCGGGTGCGGCACTCGTGGCACCCACGCCCACGATGGCTGCCCCGCAATCCGCCGCGACGCAGCCGAGCGTCCCCGCCATCGCCGAGAACGTCCCCTCCGAGACGCTCGCAGCACTGGCTCCGACGATCGTAGGCGCGATCTCCGCCCCCGGCCCCATCGCCGACGGCGGACAGGCCGCGATCCTGGCCCAGGCACGCGTACTGCTGGCCACGCCCGGCATCCCGGCGCAGGTCAAGGCCACCCTCGAAAGGGTCATCACCTTCCTCGACGGCAGCGGCGGCGGCGGTCCCGAACTGCCGCCCTCGGACGGTCCGCGCATCGCGCAGTTCCTCTACCCGACCATCGGCAAGGGCTGCATCGGCCCGACGTCGGATTCCGTCGGCACCGCGCTGGCCGTCCCCGGCCCGGCGACGCTGCCGCCGCCCGGACCGGCCGCGGGCCAGACCGGCTTCGTCTTCACCGCGCTCGGCACCAAGACCGCCACGGTCGTGCAGAATCCGCCGATGACGGTGCAGTGGGTCAACCTCGACAACCGTCGCACCGGTACCCAGCCGCTCACCACCGAGGCGGGCATCAACGCCGACGGCCCGGCCACTCTCACCGCTATCGCCGACACCGGTCCCGGCCGGGTCGCAGCGGTGATCACCGGTTCGCTCACCACGGTCACCGCCGATGGTGACCGCACCTGCTCGTTCGCCCCGACCCTCGGTTTCTTCTCCGTCGGCTGAGTCTCGCACCACGCAATTGGAGTTCGATCTATGAAGTTTGTCGTCCCCGGCCTGGTCAGCGGCCTGGCCGGCGCGGTCATCGGGGTGATTGCCGTTCTCGGCATCACCGCGGGCGCGCAACAGAATTCGATCCCGGCGCCCGAGGAGTCCGGTGACCCGGGCTCGTCGCTGCTCGGCAACGTGCAGTACGGCTCGCGATGAGCAACGTACGCAGGCTCATCGCCTGCATCCTCGTCGGTCTCGGCGCGCTGCTGCTCGCGGCCGCCGTCATGATCCCCACCTACACGGTCGGCAAGGTCGCCAAGACCCCGCTCGACCTGCGCATCACCACGATCGCCAAGAGCGTGCCCGGCGAGGAAAGCCTCGTGCTGGACGCGAAGTCGCTCACCGCGACCGAGGGCGCTGCGAAGGTGAACACCAATGTGCCGCTCGTTTCCCAGCGCTTCCTGACGGTCGAGGAGCCCTCGGGCGCCGACGAGATGACCGTCCAGGCCGGCCAGACCCTGCGTCGTGACGACCAGGACCCCAAGGACGGCCTGCTCACCGCCTCGGTCGACCGCGTCACCATCGACCGCGTCACCGGCGCGCCGATCGACGCCTCGCCCAACGGTTCGATCGCCGTGGCTCAGGACCCCAAGTCGGGCGCCGCGATCCCCACCGAGTCGCAGCGACGCGGTCTGCAGTACCGCTTCCCGATCGGCACCGAGAAGAAGTCGTACCCGTACTTCGACCTCAACGCCCGCGCCACCTACGACATCGATTTCGTCGAGGAGTCGGAGATCAACGGCGTGCCGGTCTACCACTTCCGGCAGAAGATCCCGGTGACGAACATGTGGGACGTCGTCAAGCACCCGTCCCATCAGCTCGCTCTGCCCGCCGCCAAGTGGGGCCTCGAGGGCACCGAGCCGGTCACCATGACCCGCTTCTACACCAACACCCGCGACGTGTGGGTGGAGCCGAGGACCGGCGCGGTCCTCAAGGGTGGCGAGAGCCTGCACATGTACTACGGCCGTAGCGCCGAGCAGGTGGACGTCAACATCCTGAAGTCGCACCTCGTCTTCGACGAAGAGACCATCGACGCTCAGATGGCCGTCACCCAGGAGAGCCTCGACAAGCTCGACCTGTACGGCAAGACCCTGCCGATCATCCTCGGCATCCTCGCCGCGCTCTTCCTCATCGGCGGTGCGGTCCTCGGATTCCTGAGTTCGGGCTCCACCTCGGGCCGCGCGTTCGATCCCCCGACCGAGCGGATTCGTTCCTCGAACCTGTAAGCCACCTGTCCACAACTCGGCCTCCCCCGGTCCTCAACCCGGGGGAGGCCGAGCTGTTTTCAGGATCGTGACAACTGCCGAACCCGGGCGGCCTCGCGGGTGAGGTGGTCGCGCTCGAGCACGGTGGTGGCCGTGCGGGCCGCTTCGGCGTACAGGGTCGCGGCCTGTTCGAGATCGCCCGCCCGTTCGAGTAGGTAGGCACGGGACGCACTGTGGCGCGGTAGTTCCGGGTCGAGGTCCGCGAGGGCGGCCAGGCCTGCTCGGGGACCGTCGGCCGCACCGACCGCGACCGCGCGATTGAGGCGCACCACCGGGTTGCCGGTGAGAAGCAGAAGTTCGTCGTACCACTCCACGATCTGTACCCAGTCCGTTTCGGCGGTACTCGGGGCATCCGCGTGCAAGGCGGCGATCGCGGCTTGGGCCTGGTATTCGCCAAGGCGGTCGCGGGCCAACGCGGCTTGCAGAATCGTCACGCCCTCGGCGATAAGGTTTGTGTCCCAACGGGATCGGTCCTGTTCGGCGAGCGGAATCAAGCGCCCGCCCTCGGTGCGCGACGCCCGGCGGGCGTGGTGCAGCAGCATCAGCGCGAGCAGCCCCGCGACCTCGGGTTCGCCGGTCGAGGCGGCGAGCTGGCGGGTGAGGCGGATGGCTTCGGCGGCCAGGTCGATGTCGCCGCTGTAGCCCTCGTTGAAGACGAGGTACAGCACACGCAGCACGGTGGCCGGATCGCTTGGCCGGTCGAGCGGTAGGCCGGCGATCCGCTTCTTCGCCCGGCTGATCCGCTGCGCCATAGTCGATTCCGGCACCAGATAGGCCGACGCGATCTGCCGGGTCGTCAGGCCGCCGACCGCCCGCAAGGTCAAGGCGACGGCCGAGCCGGGAGACAGCGAAGGGTGCGCGCACAGGAAATACAGCCACAGCGTGTCGTCCGTAGCGGGCACCGGCCCGGCTTCCGGCTCGGCATCGACTGCGAATTCCCTGCCCCGCCTGGACGTTTCGGCCCGTGACGCATCGATGAACTTTCGCCAGGCGACGGAGACGAGCCAGCCCTTCGCATCGCGCGGCGGATCGCCGGGCCAGGTTTCCAGCGCCCGGATCAGCGCCTCCTGCACCGCGTCCTCGGCCGCCGCGAACTCGGCCCCGCGGCGGACGAGGATCGCGATCACCGCGGGGACGAGTTCGCGCAGTAGCCCGTCGTTCATTCGGTCACCGTGGGCAACTCCGTGTAGAACGGCCGCAGTTCGAGCCATTCCTGCACCGGCTTCCCACCCGCGCCCGGTGCCGCCGACAGCTCCCCCGCGAGTTCGAGCGCCCGGTCGTAGGTCTCGACATCGATGACCATCCACCCGGCGATCAGGTCCTTGGTCTCCGCGAACGGCCCGTCGGTGACCGGCGGGCGCCCCTCGCCGTCCGAGCGGACCCACGTGCCCTGGGTGGACAGTGCCTGACCGTCGACGAACTCGCCGGTCGATCGCAGCCGGTCGGCGAAATCCACCATGTACTGCACATGCGCGGACACCTCGTCCGGCGTCCACTGATCCATCGGCGCGTCGTTGACCGATGCGGGCGCGCCACGGTAGTGCTTGAGCAGCAGGTACTTGGCCATGATGTTGTCTCCTCGGTTGGTGTTCTTCGTGGGTTGTACCCCTGGGACGGAGCCGTTCGCGCGTTCTCGACATCCGCAGCGAAAGAATTTCGGCGAATTTTTCGCCATGAGTGAACGGCGCCACCTGCAGGAACAAACCGCCGGGGGTCCATGTTGAGTCAGCAAAGCTCAACTTTGGAAGGGTCGACATGACTTCAGCTCAGAACCTGCCGGTGCTGTTCCTGACCGATCCGATCGTGCTGCCGGGCATGGTCGTGCCCATCGAATTGGACGAATCCGCGCAGGCCGCCATCGACGCCGCGCAGGCGGCCAAAACCGGTTCGGTGCTGGTCGCGCCGCGCCTGGACGAGGGCTACGCCTCCTACGGCGTCGTCGCCACCATCGAACAGGTCGGCCGGATGCGCGGCGGCGCGCCCGCGGCCGTGTTGAAGGCCGAGCGCCGCGCTCGGATCGGGCACGGCGTCACCGGACCGGGTGCGGCGCTGTGGGTGGAGGCCGAACTCGTCGAGGCGGTCGAGCCCGACGAGCGGACCACCGAGCTCGCCGCCGAGTACAAGAAGCTGGTCGTCGCCGTGCTGCAGCGGCGTGAGGCCTGGCAGATCATCGACATCGTCAACCAACTCGACGACGTCGAGGCCATCGCCGACACGGCAGGCTACGCGCCGTACCTGTCCGATGACCAGAAGCGCGAGCTGCTCGAGACCCCCGACGTCGCGGTGCGGCTGACCAAGCAGATCGACTGGATCAAGGACCACATCGCCGAGGTGGAGGTCACCGACAAGATCTCCGAAGACGTCCGCGACGGCATGGAGAAGAGCCAGCGCGAGTTCCTGCTGCGCCAGCAGCTCAACGCCATCCGCAAGGAACTCGGCGAGGACGAACCCGACGGCGCCGACGACTACCGCACCCGCGTGGAGAACGCGGACCTGCCGGAGAACGTGCGCGCCGAGGCGCTGCGCGAGGTCGGCCGGTTGGAACGCGCCAGCGACCAGAGCCCGGAATCCGGCTGGATCCGCACCTGGCTCGACACCGTGCTCGATCTGCCATGGACGGTGAAAACCGAAGACAGCACCGATGTTTCGGCCGCTCGGGCGGTACTCGACGCCGATCACCACGGCCTCGACGAGGTGAAGGACCGCATGGTCGAGTACCTGGCGGTGCGCTCGCGGCGGGCCGCGCGTGGTCTGGAGGTCGTGGGCGGACGGGGTTCCGGTGCGGTACTCGTGCTGGTGGGTCCCCCCGGTGTCGGTAAGACCTCGCTGGGTGAGTCGGTCGCCAAGGCGCTGGGCCGCAAGTTCGTTCGCGTTGCCCTCGGCGGTGTGCGCGACGAGGCCGAGATCCGTGGCCATCGCCGTACCTACGTCGGCGCGCTGCCGGGCCGGATCGTGCGTGCGGTGAAGGAGGCGGGTTCGATGAATCCCGTTGTCCTGCTGGACGAGATCGACAAGGTCGGCTCCGATTTCCGCGGTGATCCGGCGGCGGCGCTGCTCGAGGTCCTCGACCCCGCGCAGAACCACACCTTCCGTGACCACTACCTGGACCTGGACCTCGACCTGTCGAATGTGCTGTTCATCGCGACCGCCAACGTCATGGACACCATCCCCGGTCCCCTGCTGGACCGCATGGAGCTCATCACCGTCGACGGCTACACCGAGGCCGACAAGGTGGCCATCGCGCGCGACTTCCTGGTCCCCCGCCAGCTGGAGCGCAATGCCTTGACCGCGGAGGAGGTGTCGATCACCGACGCGGCGTTGCGCGAGATCGCGGCGAACTACACCCGGGAGGCGGGTGTGCGTCAAATGGAGCGTCTGGTGGCCAAAGCCTTGCGCAAGGCGGCGACTCGCCTGGTCACGGGCGACGCCGCGAGCGTCGGCGACGCCGCCGTGGACGCCCCGCTCGTCGACAAGGGCGCGCTGGGCGAGGGCGCGGTGCTCGGGTACGACCCCGAACTCGGCTACGACAACGTCATCGACATCGCAGCCGGTCCGCAGCCCGCGGGTCAGGTGACGAACCTGGTGGTCGACCTCGGCAACCTCACCGACTACCTCGGCCGTCCCCGCTTCACCCCGGACTCGATGGAACGCACGTCTGTCCCCGGTGTGGCGACGGGCCTCGCGGTCACCGGTGCGGGCGGCGATGTCCTCTACATCGAGGCCAACGGCGCCGAGGGCGAACGCACCCTCACCCTCACCGGCCAGCTCGGCGACGTGATGAAGGAATCCGCCCAGATCGCCCTCACCTACGTCCGCTCACACCTGGAGGAAATCGGTATCGAGCCGAAGGTCCTCGACCGCAACATCCACATCCACTTCCCCGCGGGTGCGGTCCCCAAGGACGGCCCTTCGGCGGGCGTCACCATGGTCACCGCCCTGGTGTCGCTGGCCCTCGGTCGCCCGGTCCGCGGCGATGTCGGGATGACCGGCGAGGTCACCCTCAACGGCAGCGTTCTGCCGATCGGCGGCGTGAAGCAGAAGCTGCTCGCCGCCCAGCGAGCCGGCCTGAAGACCGTCTTCATCCCGGCCCGCAACGAACCGGACCTGGACGAAGTCCCGGCGGAAGTGCTGGCCGCCCTCAACGTCCGCCCCGTCGCCGACGTGGCAGACATCCTGGCCTACGCGATCGAGCCGATCGCCGAACCCGCCGCCGACGGCAAGACCTTCGCCGTCAGCGCCTGATCCCAGCCGTCAACGGGCCGTGCACAGCTGTGTACGGCCCGTTGCCGTGTCCGGGCTAGCGGCTGACGGTCGGCGGCAGTACCGGGCCTGTGACGGTGACTACGGCCAGTTGGTCGGTGTCGTAGTCGTCCTGGTCGTCGAGGTCGTCGAGGTCATCGAGGTCATCGAGGTCGTCGTCGTCGAAACCGTCCGCGTCTTCCTCGGCGGTGGGGGCGAGGTCCTTCTCGACGCGGCGGGTGGTGCCCTGGGCGACCGCGCAGAGGACAGGTTCCTCGCCCTCGGTCTCGGCGTAGACGTCGCAGTGGGTGACGGCCTGGCGGCGGGTGGCGCCGAGGACGGTGGCGTGCACACGCAGGCGCTCGCCCTGGGCGGGACGCAGGTAGGTGATGGTGAAGCCGCCGGTGAGGACGTTGGGCCCCAGGACGGTGCCCGCGGCGAAGGTGAGGGCGTTGTCGGCGGCGTAGGCGAGCACCCCGCCGTGCACGAAGCCGAACTGCTGGCCGTGTTCGGGCTGGATGTCGATGATGAGAGTGGCTGCGCCATCACCGAATTCGGTGAGCTCGGTGCCGACCAAACGGGCGAACGGCTGCGCGGCTAGTACCTGGCGCGCCAGGTCGAGGTCGAGGGTGGAAGCTTCGGTCGGCATCGGGTGTTCCGTTCTTCGAGTTGCGTGGCCCTGCATGGTGACTATTCGGTGCCGTCGGCCCGCAGTGTCGCCCACGCGGCGGCGGCGAGCTCGGCGGCGACATCGGTTGGCGCGGTACGGATATTGCCACCAAGCCATTGGCGGGAGTATTCCTGTGCCGCACCGAGCCACAGCGCGTAGACGAGATCGAGCTCGAGGTCACGCACCGCGCCGTATCCCGCGTGCGTGCGCCACCACCGCCGGACGGCCGTGAGGAACTCCACATTGCTCTCGCTCTCCCGGACCCCGGGCGGCCGTGAACTCGTGAGAACCGTTGCGCGATATTGATATTCGTGCACCCAGCGCAGGTGCGCACGCACCCCGGCCTCGACGCCGGTCCGCGCGTCGGGACTGTCGGCGACGGCATTCCAGAAGTGTCGCTGGTAGTCGGTGAGCGCGGCCGCCCAGACCTGTCGATAGAGCTCGGACTTGTCCGGAAAGTGGTGGTACAGCGCGCCGACGCTGGCATCGGCGGCGGCGCGGATATCGCTCAGGGTGGCATCGAGGACGCCGTGTTCGGCGAACTGCCGCTCCGCGGCGAGCAACAACCGATCTCGCATCTCCATATACCGAATTTAGTTCGGTCAGGCCCGACGTGGCAAGAGCCGATTTGTCGGTGCGATGCGGTAAGACGGAACTGTGCCCCGGTGGCTCCTGCATGTGGATCTCGACCAGTTCCAGGCGGCGGTGGAATTCCGGCGCCGCCCTGAGCTGCGCGGACAGCCGGTGATCGTCGGCGGCGAGGGCGATCCCGCGCAGCCCCGCAAGGTCGTCACCTGTGCTTCCTATCCCGCCAGGGCCTACGGGGTGCGTGCGGGCATGGCCTTGAAAATGGCGCAGCGCAAGTGTCCGGACGGCGTTTTCCTGCCGGTCGACATGGCTGCCTACGAGGTGGCCTCCGACGAGATCATGGCCACGCTGGGCCGGGTGGCCGGCGCGGTCGAGGTATGGGGAATGGACGAGGCGTTCGTCGCCACCGACGGCGATCCGTGGCAGCTCGCCGCCGAAATCCGCACCGCCATCAGCGAACTCGGCCTCACCTGTGCGGTCGGCATCGGCGACAACAAGCTCACCGCGAAGCTCGCCACCGGTTTCGCCAAGTCCACCGGCAAGACCTCCGCCGAACCCGAACACGATCCGGGCGCCGCCACCGGCATATTCCAGCTCACCGCCGCCAACTGGACCGAACTCATGGGCCACCGCCCCACCGACGCGCTCTGGGGCGTCGGCGCCCGCATCGCCCAGCGCATGGCCGACCTCGGCATCACCACGGTCGCCGACCTGATGTCGGCCGACCGCGCACGCCTGGCCGCCGAATTCGGCCCGAACACGGGCCCCTACCTGTGGGTCCTCGGTCACGGCAAGGGCGACACCGAACTGTCGACCACTCCACGAATCCCCGTGGGCCGCAGCAAATCCGAGACCTTCCCTCACGACCTCACCGACCCCGGCGACATCCGCCGCGAGGTAGCCCGCATCGCCACCGAGGTCGCCGAGGAAATGCGCGAACACCACCGCATCAGCACCCGGGTCTCGGTCACCGTCCGCACGAAAACCTTCTTCACCCGCAGCAAACAGCAGAAACTCCCCACCCCCACCGACGACGTCGCCACCATCACCGACACCGCCCTGGCGATCATCGACCGCTTCGACCTGGACCGCCCGATCCGCCTCCTCGGCGTCCGCCTGGAACTCCTCCCACCCTGATCCAGCTGTGTCGGTCACGGCAGTGCCGGATCAACTATGTTCGGTGAGTACATGGGTAACTCACCGGGGACGGGCCAACACGAGTTCGGCCGATCCGGCGGCCGCGTCGCTACCGGTAGCGACGATAAGTCTGGCCAAATTACCCGGAGAGGCGGATCTGTGTTCTCTGCGATGGTGGCCCGTGAATCCGACGGTGGGATCGTTCTCGCCCGTGAAACGGTGGGAGACGACTTCCTCGGTAGCGGCGAGGTGACGATCAAGGTTCATTACTCGAGCGCGAACTACAAGGATCTGCTGGCGATCACCCCGCGCGGTGGGGTGGTGCGCAACTATCCGATCGTGCCGGGCATCGACCTCACCGGTGAGGTGATCGCCTCGGAGACCGATGACTTCGCCCCCGGCGACCAGGTCATCGCACACGGCTACGACCTGGGTGTTTCCCGCAACGGCGGCTTCGCCGAGTACACCAAGGTGCCCGCCGAGTGGGTGGTGAAGCTCGACGGCCTCGACACCCGCGATGCCGCCACCATCGGCACCGCGGGCTTCACCGCCGCCATGAGCGTGCAGGCCCTGCTCGACCACGGCCTGACCCCCGATGACGGCGCCGTCCTGGTCACCGGTGCGACCGGCGGTGTCGGCACCGTGGCCATCGACATCCTCTCCGGCCTCGGCTTCGAGGTGATCGCTTCCACCGGCAAGACCGACGCGAGTGACCTGCTCGCCGAGCTCGGCGCCAACGAGGTCATCGGCCGCCTCCCCCTCGACCCCGACGCCAAGCCCCGCCCGCTGAACAAGGCGAACTGGGCGTCCGCGGTCGACAGTGTCGGCGGCGCCTCGCTGGCGCACGTCCTCAGCGCCATCGGCTACGGCGGCGCGGTAGCCGCCAGCGGCCTCACCGGCGGCGCCGAGCTGCCCACCACCGTGCTTCCGTTCATCCTGCGCGGTGTCAGCCTGCTCGGCATCGACTCGGTCCAGCTCCCGATCGCGAAGCGCCGCGCCCTGTGGACCGCGCTGGGTAAACAGCTTCGCCCCCAGCATCTGTCGACGATCGAGTCCTTCACGCCGATCACCGAGGTCGGCACCGTCCTGCAGTCGATCAAGGACGGCACCCACTCCGGGCGCACCGTGATCGGCGTGGCCAACGAGTTCTGAGCCCCCAGAAGTTCGCCACCACGACGACGTTACGGAGAATGTAATACTGTAACGAGCATGATGCTCCGCCCGGACGGCACCACGATCACTGACGAGTCCGCGATCGCGCTGGCCGCGTCCATCCGCGCCCGCGAGGTCAGCGTCCGCGCGGTGATCGATGCCCACATCGCTGTGCTGGAACGTTTCGCGCCCGCCACGAACGCCGTGGTGGTGGACTGCTACGACCCCGCGCGGGCACAGGCCGACGCCGCCGACGCCCACCTCGCGACCGGGCCGGAGCACCTGCCACCGCTGTTCGGCGTCCCGATCACCGTCAAGGAATCCTTGGCGGTCGCCGGCTTGCCCAATACGGCGGGCGTCGTGGCTCGCCGGCATCTGCGGCCCACCGCGAATGCCACTGTGGTGCAACGAGTTCTGGACGCGGGTGCGATCGTGCTCGGGCTGACCAACACCGCCGAGGGCTGCATGTGGCTCGAGTCGACGAACCGGGTCTACGGGCGAACCAGCAACGTGCACGACCGGACCCGGACGGCGGGCGGGTCATCGGGCGGTGAGGGCGCCGCCGTCGGTAGCGGCGGCTCCCCGCTCGGCTTGGCCACCGATACCCTCGGCTCGATCCGGGTTCCCGCCTTCTGCAACGGCGTCTTCGGGCACCGCCCGTCGACCGGCCTGCTCCCGACCACCGGCGCGTGGCCACCACCGTTCGGCGTGGCCGCCCTGTGCTCGAACGGGGTCATCGCCCGGCGTGCGGCCGACCTCATGCCGTTGCTGCGGATCATGGCCGGCCCCGACGGGACCGATCCCCTGGTCCGCGCGGCTACCCTCGGCGAGCCGGCGACGACCTCGATGCGAGGGGTGCCCGTCGTGCTGCTCGACGCAACCTTCGCACCCGGCTTCGGTCGTGAGGTGCTGGCCGCGCGTGACCGCGCTGCCGCCGCGCTCACCGAGGCGGGCGCGGAGGTCACCCGGGTACCGATGCGTTCCCTGCGAACGATCGGGCTCTTCGCCACGATCGTGCTGGCCGAGGAGACCGGGATCAGTTTCGCCGAGATCATGCGCGGCGAGGGCGCCGACATCCTCGCGCCGCGACAACTCGTCGCCCGGCGGGGAGACCACACCCTCGCCACCCGCCTTCTCGCGCTCGGTGAGCTGATCGCGGCCCGGCTACCGACCCGGGTGGCCCGGCGCATCACCGCCGCCGCACACCGCACTGCCGCCGAGGTCACCGAGATCATCGGTGACGGATTGCTCCTGCATCCGACCCTGAGCACGGTCGCGCCCCGTCACGGCCGCACCACCGGCCGCCTGTGGCGCACGAACACGGTCGCACCGTTCAGCCTCGCCGGGCTCCCCGTCACCCAGGTGCCGCTCGGCCGCGGCGCCCACGGTCTGCCAGTCGGGGTACAGGTGGTCGCCGGGCACAACCGCGATCACCTCTCGATCGCCGCGGCCCTCACGCTCGAGAAGGCATTCGGCGGCTGGGTCCGGCCGCGGGTTCGATCACTCGATGTGGGCGCCGAGCTCGGTGACCGCCCTGCCCCCGTGATGGGGGCAACCCCTCAGACGACGACCGGGGCGACCGGGTCGTCGGCGAACTGGGTTCGGTAGAGCTCGGCGTACCGGCCGTCGGCGTTGAGGAGGGTGGCGTGGGTGCCGCGTTCGACGATGCGGCCGTCCTCGAGGACCAGGATCTGGTCGGCGGCGCGGATGGTGGACAGGCGGTGGGCGATGACCAGGGCGGTGCGGCCGGTCAGTGCTTCGGTGAGGGCTTCCTGAACCGCGGCCTCCGAGGTGGAGTCGAGGGACGCGGTCGCCTCGTCGAGGATGACGACCCTCGGCTGCTTGAGAAGCAGGCGGGCGATGGTGAGGCGTTGGCGCTCACCGCCGGAGAGGCGGTAACCGCGTTCGCCGACCACGGTGTCCAGACCGTCGGAAAGAGAGTTGACCAAGTCGCCGAGGCGGGCGCGACCGAGGGCGTCCCACAGTTCGTCCTCGGTGGCTTCGGGCCGGGCCAGCAGCAGGTTCGCGCGGATGGTGTCGTGGAAGAGGTGCCCGTCCTGGGTGACCAGGCCGACGGTGCGCTGGATGGATTCGGTGGTCAGCTCGCGCACGTCGGACCCGTTGAGGCGGACCGCCCCGGAGTCGACGTCGTAGAGACGTGAAACCAGCTGGGCGATAGTGGATTTGCCCGCCCCGGAGGAGCCGACCAGCGCGATGAGCTGTCCGGGTTCGGCGCGCAGCGACACCTGGTGCAGCACCTCGACGCCGCCACGACTGTCCAGGGTCGCGACGTCTTCCAGCGAGGCGAGCGAGACCTTGTCGGCCGACGGGTACCCGAAGTTCACCGCGTCCAGTTCCACCGCCACCGGGCCGTCCGGCACCGGGACGGCGTGCGGGGCGTCCTCGATCAGCGGCTTCAGGTCGAGCACCTCGAAGACACGCTCGAAACTCACCAGCGCCGACATGATCTCCAGGCGGGCGCTCGCCAGGGCGGTGAGGGGGGTGTAGAGGCGGGTGAGCAGCAGCGAGAGCGCGACGACCGAGCCCGCGTCGAGACTGCCCGTCAGTGCGTACCAGCCGCCGAGGCCGTAGACCAGGGCGAGCGCGAGGGCGGAGACCAGGGTGAGCGAGGTGACGAAGGTCGTCTGCAGCATGGCGGTGCGCACGCCGATGTCGCGCACGCGGGTGGCGCGCACCGCGAACTCCGACGATTCCTGCTTCGGCCTGCCGAACAGTTTCACCAGGGTGGCGCCAGGGGCGGAGAAACGCTCGGTCATCTGGGTGCTCATGGCGGCATTGAGCTGGGCCGCCTCACGCTGCATGGCCGCGAGTTTGTTGCCGGCGCGCCGGGCCGGGATCACGAAGACGGGCAGGAGAACGAGGGCCAGCAGGGTGATTTGCCAGGAGATGCTGAGCATCACGGCGAGAGTGAGCACCAGGGTGACGAGGTTGGTGATCACGCCGGAGAGGGTGTCGCTGAACGCGCGCTGCGCGCCGATCACATCGCTGTTCAGCCTGCTCACCAGCGCGCCGGTGCGGGTCCGGGTGAAGAAGGCGACGGGCATCTTCTGCACGTGATCGAACACGGCGGTGCGCAGATCGAGGATCAGACCCTCGCCGATCCGGGCCGACAGCCAGCGGATAGCGATGCCCAGGGCCGCGTCGAGGACGGCCAGACCCGCGATGGCGAGCGCGAGCAGCACCACGGTGCGCGGCGCAGAACCGTCGACGATCCCGTTGACGACCTGCCCCGCCAGCACCGGCGTAGCCACGCCGAGCACCGCCGCCACCACGCTGAGCAGCAGGAACCCGCCGATCCGGCGCCGGTGATGCTCGGCGAACCGCAGGATGCGCCGTGCTGTCGTCATGCTGAACGGGCGCTGTTCCTCGGGCGCGTTCACGCGCCGGTACATCTGGCTGTAGGCCACTGATTCGATACTCACTGCCACTCTCCTCGAGGCTCCCCGCCCATTGAACTCCTGCCCTCCGACACTAAAACCTCAACAAAGGTTGACCGCAAATACTTTCCGCGCGCACCGGGTTCAGCGCACAGCGAAACCGGTGGCCGATCACCGCCCGGCGACCGGAATAGGCTGGTCGGGTGGACGACGACCGGAGCTCGGAAAAGCTGGCCGACGCACTGCGCGCGCGGATCGACTGCCCGGTCGACGCGTCGGTGCGCAGACGCGTCGAGTACTCCGCCGACGCCTCCAACTACCGTGTCCGGCCCGCCGTGGTCGTGTTTCCGCACGGCGAGGACGACGTCGCCGCGACCGTGCGCTTCGCGCGTGCGAACGGGCTGCCGGTCACCGCTCGCGGGGCGGGCACCTCGGTCGCCGGCAATGCCATCGGATCCGGCATCGTGCTGGATTTCAGCAGGCGGATGAACGCCGTGCGCGCGGTCGACGTCGAGGCGCGAACAGCGATCGTCCAGCCGGGGCTGGTGCTGTCGGATCTGCAACAGCGGCTGCGGCCGCACGGGTTGCGGTTCGGGCCGGATCCCTCGACGCAGGACCGATGCACTCTGGGCGGGATGATCGGCAACAATGCGTGCGGACCGCATGCGCTGGCCTGGGGTCGCACCTCGGATACGGTGCGTGAGCTGCGCATTCTCGACGGCACGGGGGAGCGTCGGACGCTCGGTTCCGGCCTGGCGGCGGTGCCGGGCCTGGCGAAGTTCACCACCACGAATCTGGCGGTGCTGCGCACCGAACTGGGACGGTTCGATCGTCAGGCCTCCGGCTACGGTCTGGAACACCTGCTGCCAGAACGTGGTTCGTCGGCGGCGAAGGCGTTCGTCGGGTCCGAGGGAACCTGTGGACTACTCCTGGAAGCGGAGGTCGCGCTCACCCCGGTGCCCGCCGCGACCGTGCTCACGGTGCTCGGATACCCCGATATCGCCTCGGCCGCGGACGATATCGCCGCGGTGACCAGCTGCGCGCCGATCGCGGTCGAGGGCATCGATGCCGGACTGGTCGACGTGGTCCGCGCGCATCGGGGGACCGTGCCGGAGTTGCCGCGAGGCCGCGGCTGGCTGTTCGTCGAAACGGCCGGAGCGAGCCCGGCCGAGGCGCTGGCCGCGGCCCGGCGACTGTGCGCGACGAGCCACGCCGACGATCACCGGATCGTCACCGATCCCATTGCCACAGCCGCACTCTGGCGCATTCGTGCCGACGGTGCCGGTCTCGCCGGACGAACCCCCGACGGCAAACCCGCGTGGCCCGGGTGGGAGGACGCCGCCGTCCCGCCGGAGAATCTCGGGGCGTACCTGCGCGAATTCGGCACGCTCACCGCCGAATACGATGTAGGCGGCCTGCTGTACGGACACATCGGCGACGGCTGCATCCACGTCCGCCTCGACTTCCCGATCACCGACGCACCCCGGCGCTTTCGCACCTTCCTGTTCGACGCCGCCGAACTCGTGGTGCGCCACGGTGGATCGCTCTCGGGTGAACACGGTGACGGCCGCGCCAGATCCGAACTGCTCGAAGTGATGTACTCACCGGCCGCTCGTGCGGCCTTCGCGGGGTTCAAGTCCCTGTTCGATCCCGGCGACCTCCTCAATCCCGGCGTCCTCGTCGCCCCGAGCCCCGTCGACGCCGACCTGCGGGTAGCCGGTCTCGCGCCCGTCCCCTCGCGAGGTTTCGCCCTGTCCGCTGACTTCGGCGATCTGTCCACAGCTGTGCACAGATGTGTAGGAATCGGTAAGTGCCGCGCGGACACTCGCGGCGCCGGCGGCTTCATGTGTCCCTCGTACCTGGCCACCGCTGACGAGAAGGACACCACCCGGGCCCGCGCCAGAGTTCTCCAGGAAGTCGTCCGGGGCGAACTCGACTGGCGTGCACCGGCCGTCGAGCAATCCCTCGACCTCTGCCTCTCGTGCAAAGCCTGCGCCGCCGACTGCCCCGCGGGCGTCGACATGGCCACGTACAAATCCGAGGCACTGTATCGGCGCTACCGCGGACGCCTGCGGCCGATCGATCACTATGTCCTGGGCCGACTCCCCCGTTGGCTCGCCATCGCCCAGCACTTCCCACGCCTCGCCAACGCGATCGCGGCTCGTCCGCGCTTGCGCCGGGCGGGGATGCGCCTGGCCGGAATCGACCCGAGGCGAGCAGCGCCGCGACTCGCCCCGATATCGTTCCGCCGATCGTCGGGCAGTGCCGACCGCGCGGGCGAGACTTCGGCTACCGAGGTCATGCTGTGGATCGACACCTTCACCGACACCTTCGACCCGGACAACGCGGCAGCCGCGACACAACTGATCGAACAACTCGGCTATCGCGTGCGCATTCCGGGCGATCGGGTGTGCTGTGGCCTCACCTGGATCAGCACCGGCCAGTTGGACGGCGCTCGCGCCCGGCTGCGCGCCACCGTGGACGCACTGGCCACCCACGTAGCAGCCGGTGGCCTGATCGTCGGTCTCGAACCGTCCTGCACCGCCACCCTGCGTGGCGACCTCCCCGAACTGCTCGCCGATGATCCACGAGCGAAACAGGTGGCCGCCTCGGTGCGCACCCTCGCCGAGTTCCTGCTGGAGCACCCCGCGTGGCAACCACCCCGTCGACCGCACGACACCGTGATCGTCCAACCGCACTGCCACCAGCACGCGGTAGGCGGCTTCGCCCCCGAACGCCGAATCCTCGCCGCGATGGGCGTCAGCGTCAGGGAACTGGCGGGCTGTTGCGGTCTGGCCGGCAACTTCGGCATGCAACGCGGCCACTACGACATCTCGGTCGCGGTCGCCGAGAACGCCCTGCTCCCAGCTCTGAGAAACGCCCCGCCGAACGCCGTCTTCCTGGCCGACGGGTTCTCCTGCCGCACCCAGGCCGACCAGCTCGCCCGTACTCCCGGCGTGCATCTGGCCAGGTACCTGCTCGATTGTTCGAGTGGACCGGCTGCCGGTTGACGCCGATCACAGGCGCACAATGGTCGGATGCGTGACCAGACCCTGGAGCCGGAGCTGGCCTCGGCCTGCCTGTCCAGGACCGTCCGGTCGAGCAGGCCCTTCGACGTCGGTATCACGGTCTCGCCCCTGCACCGCGGCGGCGGCGATCCCTGCCACCACATCGGCCCCGACGGCAGCCACTGGCACGCCTCGCGAATGCCGACCGGCGTGGTCACCTACCAGCTGACCCAGGACGGCCGCGACGGCGCCGCCGCCCGCGCCTGGGGGCCCGGAGCCGAGGAATTCCTGGCCGGTCTCGACCGCATGCTCTGCCTCGAGGAAGACCTCGGCGATTTCGCTCCCGAACACCCCACGCTGATCGAAGCCCACCGCACGGTCCCGGGTCTGCGCATGCTGAAGACCGGCCTGGTGATGGAGTCGCTCATCCCGGCCATCCTCGAACAGAAGGTGCACACGAAGTCGTCGTTCGCCGCCTGGCGCACCCTGGTCCGCGAGTTCGGCACCAAGGCCCCCGGCCCGGCACCGACCGGCCTGATGGTGGCGCCGGACGCCGAGACCTGGCGATTGATCCCGTCGTGGAAGTACCACCGGGCCAACGTCGGGCCGCAGCGCGCGCAGACCATCGTGCGCGCCGCCAGAGTCGCCGACTCGATCGAACGCACCGCCACCCTCGACCCGACCGAGGCCGCGCGACGTCTGCGCAGCCTGCCCGGTATCGGGGTGTGGACGGTGGCCGAGACCGCGCAACGGGCGTTCGGCGACGCCGATGCGCTCTCGGTCGGCGACTACCACCTCGCCGCCGTGGTCGGCTGGAGCCTGCTCGGCCACCCGATCGACGACGACGCGATGATCGAATACCTGCGACCGCTACAACCCCACCGCTACCGTGCGGTGCGCCTGCTGGGGCTCAGCGGGCAGGCGCGCAAACCGAAGTTCGGCCCGCGCGACCCGATCACCGACCATCGCCATCACTAGCGGGTCGCGCGCGCGTCCAGAACGCAGCGGCCCGCTTCGACGAGAGTGTTGCGCGCCCGTCTGCGCACCCGGCACTCTTCGACGGTGCAGTCGAGGTGTAGTTGCATTGCGGCGTGGGCTTGTTCGGGCTCCATCGGGCCCGGGTCGATGGAGCAACTCAGCAGTGCTGTGGCGACGCGCATGTTCACTTCGCTCAATTGCATGAAAACAGCACAGCACGCAAACCCCCGGCTAACGGTGAGTACACGCCCGTTCGGAGTGATTTACCACGAATTCCCAGCACGACATCCAAGGGGGAGTGCAGGATTCCCCAGGATGGATGAATTCCATCAGGGGTAACCAGTCCGGTCACCGGTCGGTGAACCCGCGAGTCGGTCCAACCGGCACGACCTCAGCGGGGCACGGCGTGGTGGCGGGTGTGCGACACAGAAGGAGTGGGGCTGTGGCAGCGAACGGAACAGACGGGCAGGCAGGTGTCTCCTCGACCCTGCCGCGCCGCCAACTCGGCCGCTACCTGCGTGACTGGCGAACGCAGGCCGGGCTCACCATCGCCGAGGCGGCCCGGCTGATGGAATGGGGCGCCAGCACCCTCCAGCGGCTGGAAAAGGGTCAGGCCGATCGCATTCGCACCATCGACATCCACGAGCTGTGCCGGATCTACGGCATTCCCGGCGATCTCGCCGAAGGCTTCGCCGGTCTCGCGCAGCAGGCGGCCGTCAAGAGCTGGTGGCATGCCTACGGCGATCTGATTCCCGAAAACTTCGATATCTATGTGGGTTTGGAGGCATCGGCGCAACGGTTGCGCGCCTATCAGTCCGAGCTGGTTCCCGGTCTGCTGCAGACCGCGGAATACGCGCGCGCGCTGAATCGTCTCGGCTTCCCGCAGGATTCGGTCGACGAGCTCGATCGGCGGGTCGCACTGCGGCTGCAGCGCCAGGCGTTGATCACCCGCAAGCATTCGCCCGCCGAGATCGACGTGGTTCTGCACGAATCGGTGTTGCGTACCATCGTCGGTGATGCAAAGGTGATGGCTGCGCAGTTGCGACACCTCGCCGACGCGAGTACCCGAAGTAATGTCGCATTGCGCATCCTGCCGTTTGCCGCCGGTGTTCCACTCGGAGTCTCGACCGGACCTTTCACGGTTCTCGAGTTCGGTACCGACAGCAAGGGGCAACCGGTCGAACCACCAGTGGTGTACGCCGAAGGCTTTACCGGTGACCTCTACCTGGAACGACGCGCGGATGTTCGAAGGTACGACCGGGCTCACGAATGCCTCCAGCGTCATGCGCTGGACATCCAACCGAGTAGACACCTGCTGCGGCAGGTCGCGAAGGAGTATGTGGCATGAGTTTCGATCTCGTCGACGCACACTGGTTCAAGAGCACCCGCAGTGGCGCGGGCAAGGATTGCGTCGAAGTTGCTTTCCTGTTCGGCGGGCACGTCGGGGTGCGCGACAGCAAGAATCCCGCCGGCCCCGCCCTGGTCTTCGACGGCGCGAGCTGGGATGCCTTCACCCGCGGCATCGACACCGGCGTGTTCGCGTGAACACCAAGCGCGATATCGACACCTCCGGTGCCACCTGGCTGCGCGCGGGATCCGATGGCGGCAGCGTGGAGGTCGCCATGCTGGCGGACGGGTACGTCGCGCTGCGCGACAGCAAGAATCCCGGCGGTCCGGTGCTGATCTTCACCCCGAGTGAATGGACCGCCTTCACCGCGGGCGTACACGACGGCGAGTTCGATCGTCCTTGATCACGCCAGATAACAGAACGATAGATATTCGGCATACGCCGAGGTTTGGTGCGGCGTCGGGTCGGGTAGCCCAGGTATATGGACCGAGGGTTGAAGAAAATGCCACCCCGGTACCGGAGGCTAGCGCCTGAGGACGGTGTGGAACGCCTGATCGTGGTACTGCTGTTCGCGGTATCGGCGATCGGAATCTACGTACTCACCGCCTCTTTGCTGTCGGCGCTGTTCATCGGATTACTGGTCGGATTAGTCGCTGTCGGGACTGTCGCTGTCTTGTAGGCAGCCGTCGCTGCGGGGTTTCGCACCCCGCAGCGACAACAGTTCCTACCGCCGGAACAATTTATTGCCGAGCCAGACAATCGGGTCATATCGCCGATCCACGACCCGTTCTTTCAGGGGGATCAACGCGTTGTCGGTGATCTTGATGTGCTCGGGACACACGTCGGTGCAGCATTTGGTGATATTGCAATAGCCCAAACCTGCTTCCTCCTGGGCCATTTCGCGTCGGTCGCGGGTGTCGAGCGGGTGCATTTCCAGTTCCGTGATGCGCATCAGATAACGCGGGCCCGCGAAGGAGTTCTTGTTCTCCTCGTGATCACGCACCACATGGCAGGTGTCCTGACACAGGAAGCACTCGATGCACTTGCGGAACTCCTGTGAGCGCTCCACGTCGACCTGCTTCATGCGGTACTCGCCCGGTGCGAGACCCGCCGGCGGCGCGAATGACGGTATCTCCCTGGCCTTCTCGTAGTTGAACGAGACGTCGGTGACCAGATCCTTGATGATCGGGAACGTTCGCATCGGGGTGACGGTGATGACCTCGTCCGGGGTGAACGTCGACATTCGCGTCATGCACAGCAGGCGCGGGCGCCCGTTCACCTCCGCCGAACACGAACCACACTTGCCCGCTTTGCAATTCCAGCGCACGGCGAGGTCGGGGGTCTGGGTGGCCTGGAGACGATGGATGATGTCGAGCACCACTTCGCCCTCGTTCACCGCCACCGTGTAGTCCTCGAGGCTCCCGCCGTCGAGGTCGCCGCGCCAGACCCGGAACCGGGCGTCGTATCCCATGGTTACGCCTTTCCCTCGGCTGCCGGGTGCGCAGCCAATTCTTGCTCGGTGTAGTACTTTTCGAGCTCACCCAGTTCGAACAGGGCGAGTAGGTCGTCGCGCATCGGCATCTGATCGGCGGGGGTCACGGTGACCTCCGGGATCTGCGCGCGCGAACCGGCGACAGCCGCGCAGACCAGCAGCTTGTTGCGCCAGTCCGGATTCATGCCGGGGTGATCGTCGCGGGTGTGGCCGCCGCGGCTCTCGGTGCGCAAAAGGGCTGCCTGGGCCACACATTCGCTGACCAGCAGCATGTTGGCCAGGTCGAGGGCCAGATGCCAGCCGGGGTTGAAGGGGCGCTTGCCTTCCACGGTCACGTTGGCGTAGCGGGCGCGCAGCTCGTTCAGCTTGTCGATCGCCGCGCGCACCTCGTGCTCCTTGCGGATGATGCCGACCAGATCGTTCATCGTCTGCTGGAGTTCGGAGTGCAGGGTGTAGGGGTTCTCGCCGGTCCCGTCGGTGGCCGAATCGAACGGTGCCAGCGCGGTTTTCACCGCATCGTCGATATCGTTCTCGGCCGGCGCCGGCTTGCCGGTGAGCTGCTGGACGTACGCCGAGGCGCCGAGCCCGGCCCTGCGGCCGAACACCAGCAGGTCCGACAGCGAGTTGCCACCGAGCCGGTTCGAACCGTGCATGCCGCCGGAACACTCACCGGCAGCGAACAATCCGGGCACCACCGCCGCACCGGTATCGGGATCCACCTCGATACCACCCATCACGTAGTGGCAGGTCGGCCCGACTTCCATCGGCTCGGCCGTGATGTCGACATCGGCCAGTTCCTTGAACTGATGGTGCATCGACGGCAGCCTGCGCACGATCTCGTCGGCGGGCATGCGGGAGGCGATGTCGAGATAGACGCCGCCGTGCTCGGTGCCGCGCCCCGCCTTCACCTCCTCGTTGATCGCCCGCGCGACCTCGTCGCGGGGAAGTAGGTCCGGGGTGCGGCGCGCGGAATCGTTGTCGCGCAACCACTGATCGGCTTCCGCCTCGGTCTCGGCGTACTGGCCCTTGAACACCGGCGGGATGTAGTCGAACATGAACCGCTTGTCCTCGGAGTTCTTGAGCACGCCACCGTCGCCACGCACACCCTCGGTGACGAGAATGCCCTTCACGCTCGGCGGCCAGACCATGCCGGTGGGGTGGAACTGCAGGAACTCCATGTTGATCAGCGTCGCGCCGGAGCGAATCGCCAGCGCGTGGCCGTCGCCGGTGTATTCCCACGAGTTCGACGTCACCTTGTACGACTTGCCGATCCCGCCGGTGGCCAGCACCACGGCGGGCGCCGTGAACAGGATGAAGCCACCGGATTCACGCCAGTACCCGAACGCGCCCGCGATCGCGCCCGCGTCGGTGAGCAATTCGGTGATCGTGCACTCGGCGAAGACCTTGATCCTCGCCTCGTAGTCACCGGTCTCCGCGTAGTCCTCCTGCTGCAGCGAGACGATCTTCTGCTGCATCGTGCGAATCAGTTCGAGGCCGGTCCGGTCGCCGACATGGGCGAGGCGGGGATAGGTGTGGCCGCCGAAGTTGCGCTGGCTGATCCGGCCGTCGGGCGTCCGATCGAACAGCGCGCCATAGGTTTCCAGCTCCCATACCCGGTCGGCGGCCTCCTGGGCATGCAGTTCGGCCATGCGCCAGTTGTTGAGGAACTTGCCGCCGCGCATGGTGTCTTTGAAGTGTGTCTGCCAGTTGTCCTTCTCGTTGGCATTGCCCATCGAGGCCGCGCAGCCACCCTCGGCCATCACGGTATGGGCCTTGCCGAACAACGACTTACACACCACCGCCACCGAAAGCCCTTGTTCGCGTGCCTCGATCACGGCTCGCAGACCCGCGCCGCCCGCCCCGATCACCACGACGTCGTAGTCGTGCCGTTCCACGTCTGGCATTGAAATACAAGCTCCTCGCGTTGTCGCAGCTCAGTTGACGAACCGCAGGTCCGAAATGGTGTCGCTCGCAACCAACATCACGTAGAAGTCGGTGAGCACGAGGGTGCCGAGAGTGGTCCAGGCCAGCGCCATGTGGCGGGTGTTGAGCTTGGAGATCTGGGTCCAGTACCAGTACCGCACCGGATGGGCGGAGAAGTTCTTGAGCCGCCCGCCCGCGATGTGCCTGCACGAATGACACGACAGGGTGTAGGCCCACAGCAGGATCACGTTGACCAGCAGGACGATATTGCCCAGACCGAAACCGAAACCACTACTGCTGCCGTGGAATGCGGTGATCGCGTCGTAGGTGTTGACCAGCGACACCACCAGCGCCACGTAGAAGAAGTAGCGGTGCGCGTTCTGGATGATCAGCGGCAGCCGCGACTCACCGGTGTAGCGCGCGTGCGGCTCGGCCACCGCGCAGGCGGGCGGGGAGAACCACACCGAGCGGTAGTAGGCCTTGCGGTAGTAGTAGCAGGTCAGCCGGAAGCCGAGCAGGAACGGCAGCACCACGAAACCGAGCGGGATCCACATCGGCAGCTCGGGGAACGGAGTACCGAAGTGCGCCGATCCCGGTGCGCACGAGTCGCTCAGGCACGGCGAGTAGAACGGCGTCAGATAGTGGAACTCGGGGACCCAGTAGGCCGTCCGCACAAAGGACCTGATCGTCGCGTAGATGACGAACGCGGCGAGCCCGAGCGCGGTGAACAGCGGTGGTAGCCACCAGCGGTCGGTGCGGAGGGTGCGCGCGGAGATGCGGGCACGCGTTCTGCTGAAGACGCCGGTGCCCGCGGAGTGTGAAACGGGGGAGGCGGTCGGTGCGGCACTCACGGTGGATGCCTCGCTGCTCTTCCGGTCTGCGGCAGTGATCATTACCCACCGCGATGGATTGTGATGTGGAGCACCATACGCCTGTGTTCGCGCCGCTCGCGGTGGGTCTCACTCACTCCGTTGTCACACATGCCGGTGATCTCGATCACAGCCGTGACGTCCGTGACGACCCGTCATGCCCGTGCAACAAACCTGTGGTGCCCTGTGACAGGTATTCCCCGCACCGGGAAGAGGAGCGTGAGGCGCAATGAGAAGAGCCGCGATCGTGGCACCCGTCCGCACGCCCAGTGGGGTCGAGGGTGGCGCGCTGTCGGGGATGCCCGCCGAGTGGCTGGCGACCACGGTGTTGTCCGCCGTGATCGAGCGCTCGGGCATCGACCCGCTCCGCATCGACGATGTGGCCATGGCCTGCATCGACGGCGGCCTCTCCGACGTACCCGCGGTGGGCTCGCTCGCCGCTCGCGGTGCCGGATTACCGTTCGCGGTGCCGGGTTTCGTGACCGACAAACACGGCGGCAGCGGCCTGCAGGCGGTGATCACCGCGGCGATGATGGTGCAGACCGGCGCCGCCGACGTGGTGGTCGCGGGCGGGGTGGAATGCGCGGCGACACCGGCGGGACTGCCCGGCGGGACCGCGGGTCTGCACAATGCCGAGCGGTTGGCGCACTACTACGGAATCGACCGCAATGCCGCCGACGAGTTCGCGGTGGCCAGTCATCGCAAGGCTGCTCGCGCCTGGCGCCAGGGTGCGTTCGCGGCCGAGGTGGTCGGGGTGGCCGCCGGGTACGGCGATCACCAGATCACCCGGGACGAGGGTGTGCGCGACGACCTGTCGACTCACACGCTGGCCGGTTTGCGCCCATTGCTCGCCGAGGGCGTGGTGACGGTCGGGAACATGAGTTCGCATCGGCTCGGGGCGTCGGCGTGCCTGGTCGTGGCCGAGGATCGGCTCGTCGAGCTGGGTCTGACGCCGATGGCGTTTCTCGCGGGCTGGGCCGCGGCCGGATGCGACAGCGCGGGGCCGGGACTCGGGGCGGCGCCCGCGGTGTCGAAGCTGCTCGGGCGTACCGGGTGCTCGCTGGACGAGATCGATCTGCTCGAGATCAACGAGGGCTACGCGGTGGAGGTGCTCGCGCTGGCCACCGAGTGGGAACTCGACCCACTCGACCGGCTCAACGTGAACGGCTCCGATATCGCCCTCGGACACCCGGTCGGCGCCACGGGCCTGCGCATCATGACCACGATGCTGCACGAACTCGGTCGCACCGGTGGCCGCTACGGACTGGAAGCCATCGCCCTCGGCCACGACCATGGGATCGCGGCTCTGTTCGAATCGGCCGAAAGCGATGAACCGGTGGAGGTGCCGCGGGGGGCTCGCTTCCATGGCTCCCGTACGCGTCGGCTCGGTCGACACCGGGCTTGAGGTCTGTTCGGTAAGGACGTCAGGTCGGTAAGGGCATCAGGCAAAACCGGGCCAGGGCGGTGTACCTTGCTGTGTTTGTTGGAGCGCTGACGCGCTCGAGTCGGGGCCCTTCGGGCCCCCGATCTTCCCTCCCTCCGGGTACTCCTTCGTCGCACCCTCCACTCAGTCCAGATCGGGGCGGGCCCCTCCGGGTAGAGACACACCAGGACTACCCGGCCAGGGGGCGTGCACGGTGGGGCCGGGAATGGGTATGGCCGGGAATGGGTCGGCGCGACGACCCTGTCGGCAGGGCCGTCGCGCCGGTGATCAGGTCTTACTTTGTCCGCGGGCGTGAGTGGAACCCCAGCCCTTCGTCTTGGGCGCCCATCCATGCCGCTTCGTCGGACTTGCTGTCGGGGACGTAGATCGGCTCCGACCTGCGGGGGACGGCCAGTTCCGGCGGTGGTGCCTGCTCGAAGTCCTCGGCGTCGATGACGAGCCGCTCGAGGTCGTTCTCCAGACGACGGATGGTGGCCGCGTCGCCGTAGTTGGATCGCAGTGCGCCTATCGACTGCCGGAGTTGGCCGACCGCGTAGCGCAGTTCCGCGATATCGCTGCGTGTCATCGTTACCTCCTGTGTATATGGCGGGCATACCGACTCGCCGGATCACGGGCACGCCCGAAAAGCCTCGGGCCGCACTGCACCGAGCTGTGTGACTCACCACACAACGTGATCTCCACCACAATAACGGAACTTTTCGGTTTACGCCCGATGTTGTCGGCGATCACAGGATTGCCATCCGATAACTGTCGCTTTCACCCGGCCACGGCGTAGCGCGCGCGGGCGTCGGTGCTCGCCCGCTCGACCAACGCGATGATCGAGTGAGCGACCTCCGCCGCGCGTTCGAGGATCACGTTGTGCCCCGCGCCCTCGATCCGGACCAGTTCGGCGCCCGCCAGCTGGGAGGCCAGCACCACCGAGTGCGCGAACGGCATCATGAGATCGGCCGAGCCCGCCAGTACGAGGGCGGGCAGATCACCGAAGCGGGCCAGGGTGTGCGCCTCGTCGAAGTCGAGCAGCGAGCTCAGGAAGCCGGACATCGTCAGGAGCGCGGTCTCGTTGAGTACCGCGGTGGCGATGGCCGCGACGCGCGGATTCATCCGCCGGGTACCCGTGCTCGCCTCGCGGATCAGGGGCGCGAAGATCCAGCGGGAGAAGCGTTTCGACGCCTGCATCACCCGCGGCGCGTGCACGACGGCGCGCTGTAGCGAGGCCACGGCGTGCCGGTTGAGCAGCCTGCCGAGGCCGACCTCGGTGATGCCGCCCGCGGCGCCGGCGATCAGGCCGATCCCGGCGACCCGGTGACCGATGGCCGCCGGATAGAGGCGGGCATAGGCGAGCACCACCATCGCGCCCATCGAATGACCGACGAGCACTACGGGTCCGGTCGGTACGACCGCGCGCAGCACCGCGTCGAGGTCGGCGGCGAGCTGGTCGATCGTGTAGGTGGCATGGTGGGCGTGCCCGGATTCGCCGTGGCCGCGGTGGTCGTAGAAGACCATGCGGGCGTCGGCGTCCCACGCGCGCAGCAGATGTTCGCGCAGGAACGACCAGGATTCGGTGTGCAGGCAGTGGCCGTGCACGAAGACAACGGTGAGGGCCGCGTCCGTGGCGCCGAAGCTGCGGACCGCGATCGGTACGCCGTCATCAGCGACGACGGTGCAGCGGCGACCGTCGGTGTCGGTGATAGGGAAGGTCTTCGACATTGGAGCCTCCTCCGCCTCCGGCGGGACCGCGCCTTCAGCGGCGGTCCTGCTGGTGTTTCGGAGAAGGTTTCCAGCGCGTTAACCGGTCAACCCTCGCGTTATCCACCCGATGCGCAACCGATTCCGGGCAAGCTCATACCGTTATCCAGCACTATCTTCGGATATCTAGCGCTTGAACTAGAAATCTGTAGATGCCTATCGAACGACGCCTCGTCAGAACTTTCTTCGACTCTCTAGGAGATGCCCTAGAACTTCGAAGATTCTCATACGCTGCGAAGGTAGCGCCCGAAATGGGGGACGGTGAAGCCGATGGTGCCGCGTTCCGCCGAGTAGATGAGGCCCTTCTTGATCAGGCCGTCACGCGCGGGGGACACCGAGGCGGGTTTGCGGCCGAGCTCGGCGGCCACTGCCGACGTCGCGACCGGGGCGTCGTCGCCCGCCAGGTCGGCCATCGCGCGCATGTACTCGCGTTCGGCGGGGGTCGCGCGTTCGTAGCGGGAACCGAAGAAGCCGACCGCGAGTTCCTCCTCGGCGGCAGGGGAGGCCACCGCGACATCCTCGGCGGTGATCGGGCTGTCGGGTGCCTGGTCCCAGGCCGCCTTGCCGTAGGCCTGCACGAAATACGGGTAGCCGTCGGCTCTTTGGTAGAGCGAATCAAGCGCGGTTTCGGTGAACTTCACCTCTTCGCGTTCGGCGGGCGCGATGAGCGCGAGGTCGGCTGATTCGCGGTCGAGGCGATCGATACGGTGGTAGCTGAACAATCGCTCCGAGTAGCTTTTCGAGGCCGAGAGCACCGCGGGGAGATGGGGCAGGCCCGCGCCGACCACGATCAGCGGGGCGCCGTCCTGGCTCAGTTCGTGGCAGGCGCCGCAGATCGCGGACACGTCGGCGGGACCGAGGTCTTGCATTTCGTCGATGAAGATGGCAATGCCGACACCGATGTCGGAGGCGAGGGCCGCGGCCTCTTTGAACAGTTCGATCAGATCGATCTCGATATCGCCCGAGTCGGCGCGGCCGGTCACCGCGGGCACGTCGATACCGGGCTGCCAGCGCTCGCGCATGCCCTTGTCCGCGGTGGCGCGCAACGCGAAGGCCTTGAGAATGCCGAGGAAATCGTCGACCTGTTCGGCATTGCGGGCCGACATCGCGATCGCGCGCACCGCCATGTGCAGCGCCGAGGACAGCGGCCTGCGCAGGTCCTGGTCGGGCCTCGCCTCGATCTTGCCGGTGCCCCAGCCGCGCGAGATGGCGGCCGAGCGAAGCTGGTTGAGCAGCACGGTCTTCCCGACGCCGCGCAAGCCGGTGAGCATCACGCTGCGTTCCGGCCGACCGCGGGCGATGCGCTCGAGCACGATGTCGAACGCCGCGAGTTGTTTGTCGCGCCCGGCCAATTCCGGCGGACGCTGGCCGGCGCCGGGTGCATACGGATTGCGCACGGGGTCCATGCCGGATAACCGTAGCGCGTGTGCACGGGAGAATCTCGGTAACTCTGGGCTGTGTCCTAGATACTGCTAGCGAAACCGAGATTGCTGCTCACACGGAAATGGAGCCCGATGTCCTCCGAACCTCGGACCACCGCTGAGATCGTCGCGAGCTGGCCGCTGCCCCAGGGCGCGCATTTGGCCGACACGATCCGGCGCGGCCTGCTGGCAACGATCGGCGCGGGCTATGACGACCCGGACCCACAGGTGGTCGCCGACCTGGCGATCGGGCCGCTGCTGATCATGCTCGGCAGGCTCGAGGTGGACCTGGCCGACGCCCGAACGCGCATCGACGAGCTCGAGCGCGCGTTGCGCGCTCGGTAACGCCTCACGTCACGCGGACGATGAAATCGTTACCCGCGCCGACACGCCGGTGCCGTGGCCCCTGTTCTGGGCTTTTCCGGTCGCAGGAAAACAACTTGCGTGCTTCGCTGGACAGCGCTCATCACAGGCCGTAATCTTCTCGTGACTTAGTGGAGTCTGTCGGTTCGTCAGAGAAGCGGCGCCACTGGGTCACCGCCGAAAGTCGTTGTCGCCGAGCGATTCGCGACCGAGCGGCGGGAGAGTAGCAAGATCGGAGACTCGTCTCGGTGGGTAAACACAGCTTGCAGCGGGATTCTCGACTGCCGAATTCCGTCAAGGGTGCCCTCGTCATGGGCGCGGTGGCCGCTACAACCGGTGCGATGCCCGCGATTTCGCAGGCCGCCACGATCAACATTCCCGGTCTCGGTAACTTCGATCTGCCGCCAGAGCTCGAGCAGCCGGCACAGCAGGTCGAGAAGCAGCTCCAGGCGATGGTCGCCCCGCAGGGCCAGGCCGCACCGCAGCTCCCGAGCGTGAACTTCGACAACCCGTTCTCCGCGCCGCAGCAGCAGTCCGCGGGCAACATCGCCCTCGACGCCGCCCGTGGCAAGCTGGGCGCCCAGTACAACTGGGGTGCCGCAGGCCCGCAGAGCTTCGACTGCTCCGGCCTCGTGCAGTGGGCATACCGCCAAGCCGGTGTCGAACTGCCGCGCACCAGCTTCGAGCAGTCGCACGTCGGCGCTCCCGTCTCGTTCGACAACCTGCAGGCCGGTGACATCGTCATCACCAACGGTGGTGGCCACGTCGGTATCTACGCGGGCAATGGTCAGCTCCTCAACGCCGTGCAGTCGGGCACCCCGGTGTCTTACACCCACCTCAGCGCAGACGACGTCGTCACGGCTCGCCGTATCGTCTAAGGGGTGACCCCCCAGCACTCCGAGACCCAGGCCCGCGTCGACGCGTGGACCTGGTCTGTGCGCTTGTTCAAAACACGCTCGGCCGCGGCAGAAGCCTGTCGCGCCGGGCATGTGCGCGTCAATGGGGTTACCGCGAAACCGGCACTGACCATCCGCCCCGGTGACGAGATCAGGATCCGCCACGCCGGCCTCGAGCGCATCGTCGTGGTCGAGCGGATCATTCATAAGCGAGTCGGCCCGCCCGTCGCCGCCCAGTGCCTGATCGATCGCAGCCCCCCGCCACCCCCCAAGGAAGTCCTCGCCACGCTGCCGCAGCGCGAGCGTGGTGCGGGCAGGCCGACGAAACGTGAACGGCGCGAAACAGATCGGCTGATGGGCCGCACCGACTAGGCACTGGATGTAATCGGGCGTTAGCGATGAACTGCGGCGGCTCGACCTGGTCTGGTGGTCGAGGTGTGGGCGATCGCCTACGGTGGCACGTATGGGTGAGCGCACGACGATGTTATCGACTGTTCTCGCCTGCTGTATCGCTGTCGCCACCACCGGGCCGCGGCTGCTCTGGCCACGCGGCGCCGATACCGGATTTCTCGACGGACTGGAGTGCGCCGCTGTTCCGCCCGCGCGCAACACCGTCGGTCTGACCGCGCTCACGCAGGCGGAGCTGTCCGCGCCGACGACGATCGTGGCCGAGGGTGTGCGGACCCTGCGGTCGACGCGGCTGACCATGTCGACGTTCCTGATCCGGCACCCGGACGCCACCTTCCTGGTCGACCCGGCGATCTGCGCGGGCGTGCACCAGCGGGTGCTGCCCGAGCTGCCCTTCCCGGTGCCGCTGCTGGTCGCCCCCGACAGCCCGGTGCGCGGACTGAGCGAGGTACTGGCGGCCCACGACCTCACCGGCAACGACATCGACTTCGTGCTGCCGACCCATCTGCACTGGGACCACGTCGCCGGGCTGTACGAGCTACCCGGCCTGGTCCCGATCCGGGTGCCCGCCGTCGAATACAGCTGGGCCATGACCGGTTCGCACGCCCCGCTCGGTGTCGCTCGTGGACCTCTGCGCGGCCGCGCGTTCGATCTCTACGAACTCGACGGCCCGCCGGTGCTGACCTTCGCCCGCAGTCACGACCTGTTCGGCGACGGATCCGTGCTGATCGTCGACCTGGCGGGGCACACCCCCGGCAGCGTCGGCATCCTGCTCGCGGTCGACGACGGCTCCCGCGTCCTGCTCGCGGGCGACGCGGTCTGGAGCACTCTGCAGATCGACCGCCTGCGCGAAAAAGCGCCGCTGCTCGGCGAACTCCTCGACGCCGACCGCGACCGCGCGTTCGAGACCATCCACCGCCTGCACGCGCTTCCCGCCGAGATCGAAGTGATCCCCGGCCACGACCACGCCGCCGTCACCGCCCGAACCGCACCCTGAGGTATCGGCCTGCTGCCGGCCGGGAGATCAGCCCGCGAGACCGGCGCCGACATCGGCGTACTTCGGACGCCAACCCAATTCGTCATGGGCCAGCCGACTCGAGATCCGCATCGAGGTGTCGGACATGAGGGCGCCGATATAGGGGACGGCCGATCGGATCATCCAGGCGGGCAGCCGGATCGGGCGTGGGGTGCGTTGAGTCCGGGCGACCTCGGCGAAGAACTCCCGCCAGGTGATCGGGTGGTCATCGGCGATGTTGTAGGCGCGACCGGGTGCGCCGCGCTCGAGCGCGGCGACGGTCGCGTCGGCCGCGTCGTCGACATGGACCCAGGTGTTGACCCCGCCGGAACCCAGCGGGCCGACCGGGCGGTGCTTGCGCATCATGTCCGCGAACAGATCACTGAACGCGCCGGGACCGTAGAAGAGCCCGTAGCGCAACGCGATTCCATCGATACCGGGCGCGTCGAAGACCTGGCTCTCGCCGGCCACGCACGCGCGAACCACCTCGTCGGCCACCCCACCGTCGTACACCCCGAACTGATCGCGCTCGGTGATCAGCCGGTCACCGTGGTCGTGGTACCCGTAGCCGAGGATCAGCGACTGGGCGACGAACCGGCCGGCGCCCACCACCGCCGCGGCGTCGAGCAGGTTTGCGGTGCCGACCGTACGCAGCAGCCCGGTCGGATCGTCGGCCGGAATCCGGCGCTGCACCTTCGCATCGCGCAGGGCGGTGGCCTGATGGATGACGGCATCGGCGCGCAGGCCGTCGACGGCACGCAGCAGGCCGTCGCGGTCGAGCACGTCCGCGGTGACGGGGGTGGCGCCCAGCTCGCGCACGAGCGGATGCGCACCGGGATTCCGGACGAGCGCCGACACCGTATGCCCGTTCGCGGTCAACGCGCGGAGCAGAGGGCGGCCGATGGCGCCGGTGGCACCTGCGAGCAGAACCTGCATGATCGTTCCTTCCGGCTGAGTGGGTGTTTCCCTACTTCCTGGACGGGGTAACGCCAGTGTTTGTGACGGCCTGTGATCGGCGACACGGCACGCGGGAGCGACCGCGCCGGTTGCGTGATGTCACGGCGGGTCTGCGGCGTGTCGGTGTGTATCGTGCGGCTCATGCGAGTCGACGGTCGGGAGATCCCGGTCACGGGGAAACTCCTGCAGCCGATGATCCGCCGTACCAGCGACATCGTCCGGGTGGTGCTGGCGGGACTCGGCGTCGCCGTGGTGATCGCGGGCTCGCTCATCACCCGGCCGGAGTGGCTGGCGCTGGAACGCTCGGTCGCCAAGATCGTGGACTTCCTCAGCCAGGACCAGGCGACCATGGTCTACCTGATCTACGGAATGCTCATCCTGGCGCTGCCGTTCGCCATCTTCATCGAACTCGTGGTGCGCAGGCAGTGGAAGCTGCTGTTCGGGTACGGGGCGGCGGGCCTGCTCGCGGTGCTCGCCCTGTCGATCACCGGCGCGGGCATCTCCACACCGAAATGGCACCTGCCGGTTCCGGACCGCTTCGACACCTTCCTCTCCCAATTCCTCGACGATCCACGCTGGATCGCGATGCTCGCGGCGATGCTCACCGTGTCGAGCCCGTGGCTGCCGGTGCGCCCGCGACGCTGGATGTGGTTTCTGCTGTTGATGTTCGCGCCGATCCACCTGGTGGTCAGCTCGGTGGTGCCCGCGCGGGCGATGCTCGGCCTCGTGGTCGGTTGGCTGGTCGGCGCGGTGATCGTCTGGGTGGTCGGCACGCCCGCGCTCGAGGTGCCGCTCGACGGCGCGGTCCGGGTGCTCGCGGCGCGCGGTCACGTCGTGAAAGCCTTCCGGGTCGATCGACCGGCCGGGCGCGGACCGCTGCTGCTCGCCACCGAGGTCGACGGGCCCGAAGACGAGATCATGGTCGAGCTGTACGGCAAGAACCAGCGCAGCTTCGGCGCGATCCGCCAGGTTTGGCGCTGGATCACGTTCCGCTCCAGCGAGACCGCGCCGCTGCACGGATCGATGCACCGGGCGGTGGAACATCGGGCGCTGCTCGGCATCGCGATCGGTGACCTCGGGATGGCCGACAGCCATCAGGTGGCGGTCGCCGGCCTGAGTCGCGGCTGGATGCTGTACGCGCACACCATGCCCCGCGGCACCCAGATCGCGACCTTGTCCGCGCAGGTGCTGCCCGGGGTATGGCGGTCGCTACTGCGGCTGCACGAGAACCAGATCAGCCTCGGCGATCTGCAACCCGACTTCGTGCGAGTCAGCCAGGGCGACACCCTGTTCGGTGGTTTCTCGTCCGCCGAATTCGGCGCGGCCGAGGCGCAACGCCAGACCGACATCGCCCAGCTGCTGGTGACCACCACCTCGCTCTACGGCAAACACGAGGCCGTCTCGGCGGCGATCGAGGCGCTCGGCGAGGACAAGGTCGCCTACGCGGCCCGGCGCGTGACGAAATCGTCGATGTCGATCGGCATCCGCAAGTCGGTGCCGCAGTGGACCAAAGTGATGGCCACCGCCCGCGAGGAGGTGCGCAGGCAGACCGGCCACGACCGCATCCAGTCCGAACAGATCACGCGCTTCTCCCGCAACCAGATCATCCAGCTCGTCCTGCTGGTCGCGCTGGTCTATGTGGCCTATCCGTTCTTCAGCCAGGTGCCGACGTTCTTCAGTCAGCTGCGCACGCTCAACTGGTGGTGGGCGCTCGCGGGTCTGGCGGTGTCGGGGCTGACCTATGTCGGCGCCGCCGCCGCGCTCGGCGCCTGTGCGGACGGGCTGGTCAAGATGCGCTATCTGCTCGTGGAGCAGCTGGCCAACACCTTCGTGGCGACGACCACCCCCGCGGGCGTCGGCGGGTTGGCGCTGAGCGTGCGGTTCTTGCAGAAGGCGGGCATGACGACCCTGCGCGCGACCGCCGCGGTGGCGATGCAGCAGTCGATGCAGGTGCTCACCCACCTGGTGCTGCTCGTGGTGTTCAGCGTGGTGGCGGGCACGTCGACCAATCTGGCCCACATCGTGCCCGACGCGACCGTGCTGTATCTGATCGCGGGCGTCGGCGTGGGGCTGATCGGGGCGTTCATGTTCGTGCCCACGCTGCGTCGCTGGGTGAATCACTCGGTGCGACCGCAGGTCAAGGAAGTGCTCGGCGAACTCGCCGACCTGGCCAAGGACCCGAAGCGTTTCGTGGTCATCGTCGGCGGCTGCGGCGCGATCACGCTCGGCCAGGCGCTGGCCCTGTGGACGAGCGTCGAAGCCTTCGGCGGCGGCACGGATTTTGTGGCCGTCACCATCGTCACCATGATCGGTGGCACCCTGGCCTCGGCCGCGCCGACACCCGGTGGCGTCGGCGCGGTCGAGGCGGCGCTGATCGGTGGTCTCGCGGCCTTCGGCGTCCCGGCGGAGATCGCGGTCCCCGCCGTGCTGCTCTATCGCGTGCTGACCTGCTGGATCCCCGTCGGTCTCGGCTGGCCGGTCATGCGGTGGCTCGACAAAAAGGACATGATCTGATTGTTCCCAAAATGTTTAGCTGCCCCATTGCCTGCGTACTCAATCACGGTGCCGCACATCGCTGTCTGATCCAGCTGAACGGCACGCCAACAGGAAAGCCCGCTGATCGCAGGCCTGTCGTCCCATCGATAGCGATGCGATCGCTGAATGTCTCGTTTTCGCGGCCCGCCCGATTCTGGACTGACCGAAGGGTGCGACGAAGGAGTGCCCGTAGGGAGGGAAGAATCGGGGCCCGAAGGGCCGCGACCCGAGCGCGCCAGCGCTCCGAAGACAGAGCGCCTAAACTGTCTGGGACGTAGCCGGATCATGACCGAGAGGTGTTTTTCGATGGGATCCCGGACGGTGGTCGCCGACGTCGCCGATGAGTTGGCGCGCCGCGTAGCCACCGGCGAGTACCGGCCCGGCGATCTGATGCCGTCGGTGCGCCAGGTCGCCGACGAGTTCGGCATGAACCGCGCCACCGCCCAGCTCATCCTCGGCCGCCTCGAGTCCTACGGATTCGTCGAGGCCAGGCGAGGGAAGGGCTTCACCATCCGCGATGTCCGCGTCGAGGGTGGCATGGACGTCTACCGGCACCTGTTCCGGTTCTCGATCACCGCGCCCGCGGTCGCCGCCGAGATGTTCACCGACATCGTCGAGGTCGAACGCGGCATCGTGGGCGAGGCGTTGCTCGCCTACACCGCGGGGGAGAAGGTGCTCGATCCGGCCGAGCTCGCCGCCGCCGTCGACGAGCTGGAGGCGATGGCGCGCCAGCCCGTGCCCGACCACGCGCTCATCATCGCCGCCGAGATCGCGCTGGTGCGCAAGTTACTCGGCGTGCTCGAGATGAGTATGCAACGCGCGGTGCTGAATTCGATCGCCGATATGGTCGTCGAGGTGCCAGAGGCGGTCGCTGCCTATTTCGCCGTCGCGCCCGATCTGCACGTGCTCGTCTGGCGCGCGTTGCTCGCGGTGTGGGATGCCGAATCCGCGCCGAGCGAGGCGCAACTCGCGCTGTTCGGGGATCTGTTCGCGCTGTATCACGAGAAGGTGATCGCCCGTTTCGGTCAACTCGTCGGCGAGCCTGCGGTCCACACCGTGCCACTGAGCTCGGCCGTCTGAACCAGCGTGCTAGCTGTCTGAGTCGGGTTTCTTCGTCGTCCGAGGGGTGTGCGCCCACGGCAGATGGTGTGGCACCACCGTGTCGATGATCGTGCTGACGCGCGGAGTGTGCGCGGTGGCCAGACCCGAGCCGACCATCACGCCCAGCGCGATCGACATCACCGAGAGCAGCGCCGAGACCAGCACCTCCAGCCCACCGGTCGACACCCCCGACAGCGAATGCGTGACGAGGTCGGAGATCCCGGTGAGGCTGATCCCGCCGGGCACCAGCATCCAGAACGCGGGCAGGAACGCCACCTGGGTCGGTGGCGCGTGCTTGCGGCTCTGGATCAGATACGCGGCGTTCACGGCGACGAGCCCGCCGAGAAACGTGCCGGTCAGCGGTCCGGACACGTGCTTGCCGAGGACCTGCGCCGCGTAGGTGACGTAGAGGACGAGCAGCAGCCAGCCCACCGTGTTCTGCGGCGCGCTCGACCGCCACGAATGCCCGTACCCGATCAGCAGCACCCCGAGGATCGGTGCCCACCACCCCAATTGGGCACTGCTCACCGGCGGATCCGACAGCGGGCCGAGCACGCTGATCCCCACGTAGGAACCCAGCGCGAGCAGGAACAGCATGTTGATGCCGTAGACGACCCGGCTGGCACCGGCCACCATCGATCCGGTCGCCAACTCGATCGTGCCGTTGGTGAGCATCGCACCGGGTAGCAGCGTCGCGACGGCGGGAATCAGCAATTGTTGGGGCTGCCCACCGGCGAGCGCGCCGGGAAACCCGTACGCGAGCACCGCGACCACCGCCGACGCGACCACCGGCAACGCCATCGACAGCAGCCGCACCCGATCGGCGAGCTGGGTCAGCACGCCGACGACCAGGCCGAGCACCACATAGCCGACCAGTGCCCGCGCGCCCGGGTTGAGCATCATGCCGATGCCGACGGTCAGCACGACCTGCCCGAGCAGGATCAGCCACGGTGGGCTGCCGGGTTTCTGCGTCAGGATCTCGTCGAGATCCCTCGATGCCCGGCTCGGCGGCGGCGCGTCCTGCTCGATCTGGTCGATCAGCCGATAGAGGCCGTCGATCTGGTCGAGCGGCAGGGTGCCGACGCGGGCGTCGAGCATGTCGATCGCGGAGCTTTCGTCGGTGCGTACCCGGACGAAGACCGCGGTGGGCAACACCATGAAATGGATATTGCCGGTGCCGTAGCGCCGCGACAGCTTGTCGAGGATGACCTGCACCCGTGCGGAGGTCTCGCCGGCGCCGACCAGCGCCACCCCGATGCGGCACAGCAGATTCAGCAGATCGGCGGGTACGGGCGGGTCGACGGGTTCGTGCTCGGTGGGTCGCGGCGCGGCCTTCGCGTATTCCTCGCGGATCCTGGCGATGGCCTGGGTGACTCGGGTCCTGGCCACCTTCCAGGTCTTGCTCGCGTACTCCTCCGAAGCCATGTCACCGCCGTCCGCAACCGTTGGGCAATGCTGCGGGGAGGCGCACCGCCCCGCATCGCTGGTGAGATATGCCGAGTGTAGGGCAGGCGCGGTGCGGTGGAGGTGCGTCGGAGGTTCTGGAGTGCGGGGATCGGGCGCGGCCGACAGTTATCGGCCGGGCACCGATCTTCGGGGACGACCCAGCTCAGCCGTTGAGCCGGGTGAGGCGGTCATAGGCGGTGACGTACTCCTCGACGAGGCGGTTGACCACGTCGGCGCTGCGTTCGACCTTGTTCATCATGCCGACCACCTGGCCGACCGGGTTGAAGTTCACGTCCTTGGCGGCCTCGGGGTAGCGGTGCCCGCGCTTGACGCCGTCGAGGGCCACCATCATCTGCAGCGGCATCGGCAGCGGGTCGGGGGTCTCGGTGGACTCCCAGGCGTCGGTCCAGTCGTTGCGCAGCATGCGGCACGGCTTGCCGGTCCAGGAACGCGAACGGATGGTGTCGTGGCTGGTCGCCTCGAGGTAGGTGTCCATCTGGGCGGGCGGCACATTGGCCTCCTCGACGGTGAGCCACAGCGACCCGGTCCACGCGCCCGCCGCGCCCATGGCCAGCGCCGCCGCGACCTGCGCGCCGTTGCCGATGCCACCGGCGGCCAGCACCGGCACATCGCCGATCGCGTCGATCACCTGCGGCCACAGCACCAGCGAGGACACCTCGCCGCAGTGCCCGCCGCCCTCGGTGCCCTGGCACACCACGAAGTCGAGGCCGGCGGCCTTGTGGTTCATCGCGTGCTTGACCGAACCGCACAGCGCGCCGATCACCCGGCCGGAGTCCTGGATGCGCTTGACCACGTCGTCGGGCGGGGTGCCGAGGGCGTTGGCCACGAGCTTGGCCTTGGGGTGGTTCAGGATGACGTCGACCTGCGGTCCCGCGGTGGTCGCGGTCCAGCCGAGCAGCTCGTTGTGGTGCTCACCGTCGGGCAGCGCGGGCACGTTGTGATCGGTGAGGATCTGCTGGGCGAAGTCGCGATGGCCCTGCGGAACCATCTGCGCCAGCTGTTTTTCCAGCTGTTCGGGGGAGAGGCCGTCGACGCCCTTGCCCTCGTATTTCGACGGAATCACCAGGTCGACGCCGTAGATCCCGGTGACGTGCTCGTCGAGCCAGGCCAGCTCCACCTCGAGCTGTTCGGCGGTGAAGCCGACCGCGCCGAGTACCCCCAATCCGCCCGCGTTGCTCACGGCCGCCACGACGTCGCGGCAGTGGGTGAAGGCGAAGATGGGGAACTCGATGCCGAGCTGTTCGCAGAATTCGGTACGCATACCGAACTGTAACACGTTCTAATTTGGTCGAGAACGGTTAATTTCTACAGCGCGGCATCCTCCAGCGCGGCCAGTGAATCCTCGAGGTGATCGAGCAGTCGATGCAGGTCGGGCAGCGTGCGGCGGCAGCCGACCAGACCGAAATCGAGGTTGTCACCGCTGGAGGTGAGCGTGATGTTCACCGCCTGCCCATCGAGCGGGATCGACAGCGGGTAGGTGGCGTCCAGGCGCGAACCGTTCCAGTACAGCGACTCGCGCGCACCGGGCACATTCGAGATGACGATGTTGAACGGCGGCGTCGCCACCGAGGCGAACCCGGGCAGCAGCATCGCCGCCATCGGACTCAACATCACCCCCGCCATCGCCAGCGTCTGCGCTGGGGTGAGCGAGTGGTACACCTCCTTGTTGCGACGCGTGGACTCGCTCACCACCCGCAGCCGTTCCAGCGGGTCCGCGATATCGGTGCCCAGATTGCACAGCAGCGCCGCGATTTTCACGCCCTGGGTGTCGACGTCGTCTTCGTCGCGCAACGACATCGGCACCATCGCGATCATCGGCTTGTCCGGCAAGGCGTCGCGCTCCAGCAGGTAGGCCCGCAACGCACCCGCCGACATCGCCAGCACCACATCGTTCACGGTGGCCCCGGTCGCCTTCTTCACCTGCTTGACCCGATCCATCGACCAGCTGCGCACCGCGCATTTGCGGGCACCGCCGATCGGCACGTTGAACAGCGTGCGCGGCGCCTCGAACGGCAGGGTGAGCTGCTGCTGCACCAGACCGGTGCGGGTCGCCTTCATCAACGCGGTGGTCGACGAGCGCGCCGAGGTGACGGTATCGATCAGGCCGCCGAGCCGGGATTTGCCGGGACGAGGCGGGCCGAGCTTGCGCGGCAGGTTCCACGGCCGCATCAGCTCGGTCGCGAACGGGTCGGTGGTCAGCGTGCGGCGCATGAGGCGCTGGGCCGAGACGCCGTCCACCAGTGCGTGATGCATCTTGGAGTAGAGCGCGAAGCGCCCGTCGGCCAGGCCCTCGACGAAGTGCAGCTCCCACATCGGGCGGTGCCGGTCGAGCAGGGCGCTGTGCAAGGTCGACGCGTGGGCGAGCAGCTGGTCGAGATGGCCCGGCCCGGGCAGCGCGCTGCGCTGCACGTGATAGTCCAGGTCGACCTCGTCGTCCTGGGTCCACGCCATCTGCGGTGCGCCCAGCCAGGTGGCGGGCCGCTTGCTGAACGTGGGCCGGACGGTCTTGTCGGCCAGCAAGGCTGCGCGGAACTCGCGCAGATAGTCGGGCCCGGCGTCCTCGGGCGGTTCGAACAATTGCAGTGAGCCGACGTGCATCGGGTGCTCACGAGATTCCGCGAGTAGAAACAGCGCATCCAACGGCGCGATGAGATCCATGAAAGATCGCCCCCTGACGAGAGTGGATCGGTACAAAGTCTTCAGACGATCGACCACGCTGTCGGGTTCGGCACCCCTGCGTGCCGTATATCCAAGTTACCCGTCCGTCCGGGGTCGCGTCAGCTGAACGCGCGGACCATCGCGAACTCCATGGTGTTCACCGGATGTTCAGTTCGCGGAAGCGTACTGGATGCTCGAGCTGAGTGAACGCGGCGGCCCGCGGATGAGTAGAGCTCCGCGAAAGCGGGCCGCGACACCACCTGGCGCGGCCCGTTTCTTGTTCGAATCAGACTTTGACGGTCTGAGCTTCGAGCGGGTCGACGGCGTCGCGCGGATCGTCTTCCTGCGGTGCCTCATTCGTGGGCCGTGCCTCGATGAGCTGCGGTGCCTCGGTGGGCTGTTGCGGCTCGGTCGACTGCTCGGGCTCGGTCGGCGGCTGGGGCTCGGCCGGCGGCCGGGGCTCGGTGGGCTGTTCGGCGGTGACTTCCTCGACTCCGACTTCGTCCGAAGGGGTTTCGGCGACCACCGGCTGCGGCGCCGGAACCGGGTCCGCCCCGCCACCTTTCGAGGCGATCTCGATACCGAGCTCGATGCGCGTCGTCTCGACCAGCGCTCGTTCCTGTTCGGCGGCATGACGCATCGCCTTCTGCCATAGCGACGCCATCTGCTCCAGCTCTTCGACGGTCGCCTCCACGTCGATGTGCAGCTTCAGCCGCTGCATCGTGATGTGCTGGGCAGCGGTGAGGGTGCGCAGCAGGTCTTCGCACTTGTTGGGAATCCGGCGATGCGCCACCACCCGAAGACGAGTCAGCGTGCCGCCGGGGCGATCCCAGATCACCTTGTGGATCTGCGCGCTGACGTTGTCGATCTCGTCGGTGGTGACCAGATCCCATTCACCGCAGGTGGTCAGATCGGCGCGCACCGAGGCCGACATCTCCAGGATCGAGGCGACCGCGGCGAGCACCGCCTCGCGGCGCCACGCCTCGTGATCGCGCTGGTCGCCCACCATGTTCGACAGTTCGACATTGCGCTGCGCGGCGTCGAGTGCCTGCCTGCCGCGCTCGTCGGCGGCCGCGATTCCTTCACGGTGGGTTCGGTTGTTGGCGATGACGCCGACCAGAACTGCGCCGGCGACGGGGAGCGAGCCGAGGAGGGGGAGCCACTGAGTCACCCAGCGATCATTGCACCGGTGCCCGCAACAGTCACCATGATCGGCGCGTTGGTATCGATGTCGCGTGTCAGCTCGGCGCCGGAACCCGGGGCGGAAAACCGGCCAGGGGAGCGAGTTTCGGGATCTGCGCCGTGTCGACGAGTGCCTTCTCGAGTGCTGGACAAACGAAAATCCCCGGTGCGCAGCGGATAACGCCGCGCACCGGGGATTTCGTGGTTCGTGACTAGTTGGCCGACGGGGTGGTTGTCGGGGCAACGGTGGTGGTCGGCTCGACCGTTGTGGTGGGCGCCACCGTCGTGGTCGGGGCGACCGTCGTGGTGGGGGCCACGGTGGTCGTCGGGGCGGGGGCGGCCGCCTGGTTGGTCGCCGGTTCCGGAGTGGTCGCCGGCGGTGTGGTCGTCGACGGGGCCACGGTCGTGGACGGGGCCGTGGTGCTGGTGCCCGTCTTGGCCGTGGTGGTCGGCTTGGGGCTGCTCGTCGTCGACTTCGCGGAAGTCTTGGACGTGCTGGTCGGTGCGGTGGTGGTCGTCGCGGGCTTCGTCGGGGCCGCCAGCGCGGCGGTCACCGAGGCGTCGTCCGGTGCGGCCTTGGTGTCGATGGTCTCGCCCGCCTGCGCCTGCTTGGCCAGGTGCGTCAGCCAGGCTGCCGCGTACTCCGCCGAGGTCAGCGGCTTGCCGTTCGCGGCGTCGGAGTCCCGCCAGTAGTCGAAGTGGTGACCGGTGCCGTTCGGGCCGAGAGTCAGCTGGTACGGATCGTTCATCACCACCGGGATCGTGTTCTGGTTCGTCACGATCAGTCCGACGATCTCGTTGAAGATCTTCTGCGGCAGGTACGCCAGCGGCGAGAGCTGCTCACCGGCGATCACGTCGGCCTTGGCGGGCGCGGTGCTCTGCCCCGGCTTGTAATCCGGGTCCGACACCTTCAGCAGCACATCGAGGAAGGTCTCGTCGCTGGCCATCCAGTTCGGGTTCGACCCGATATCGGAGAACGCGGCCATCGCGATCCGGCCCAGCGTGAACGCCATGTCCTGGCCAATCGCCGGGGTGATCGCGGTGATGCCGTTGCGCTCCAGGTCGGCGCGCTGCAGTTCGTCGATATTGATCTGACGGCCCACATTGGCGGCCAGCTGCAGCAGCGAGATGTTGTCCGGTGCCGCGCAGGTGAGGTCGCCCTCGGAGCAGAAGGAGGCGATCTTGCCGTTGAGCGCGCCGAAATCAGCGCCCGTGGTGACGCCCTGGCCCGAGATCGGCTTCTTGCCGTCCTGGTACTTCTGGTCGAAGTTGTCGGGGCGCGCGAACGGGTCGTCCGCGCCGAGGAAGGTGCCGTCGCCGGCCTTGCGGCCCGGATCGGCGAACATCACCACGCCGAGCACGTCGTCCGGGTTCACCGTCGCGTACCCGTCGGCGGGGTCGTCGTTGCCGATGCCCTCGGCCACGCGGCGCACCACATCGGCGCCCTCGCTGTAGCCGACGATCGAGAACTTGGTGTCCGGGCAGGCCGCCGAGATCTCGCGCATCACCTGCTGAGTGTTCTCCACCCCGCGGTTGACCGCGTCCTCATAGCTCGCCAGATCGGCGGGATAGGCGATGTACACCGCCGCGTAGTCACCCTCGGCCACATCATCGCGCGGGGCGTTCACCACCGGATCCACCCACACACTGCTGTGGTCGCCCGACAGCGCGGCGGGCAGCGGATTCCCGTTGGCGTCGAGCAGCATCGCCGTCGTGCCCTCGACCGGGGTGTCGTTGCGTCCGGCCACCGAGATGGTCACCATCTCGCGGCACTCGGTCACCGACGTCGTCAGCTCGTAGCTCGGTGAGGCCGGCTGCGACGTCACCGCGAACGACGCGGCGACGATCGCCGCGACTCCCAACGCCGCAGGCGCGGCGACAGCCGAAGCAAGGCGATGTTTCGCAAGAAACTCACGCAGATTCATATGTGATCCCGTTCGAATGACCTACAGGTGGGCAGGCCCCCCGACGGGCCGCATGTCACGAACAATGTCGCGCCCACCAGCAAGATCGTTACTGACGCAAACGGGAACCCCTGCCCCCATTTCCTGGGTCATGCGCGATTGCTCTCACCGAGAAGGTCCGGCGAATGGCGTCGGTGAGCGCGGATCCGGCCTCCCACTCTTCGGCCGGCAGCCGGAACGAGACCCCCCGCGCCTCCTGCGCGGCCGGTCCCAGCAGCCGGGGCGCCGATGCCGCGCACGCTTCGTTGTCCATGACCGGCTCATGGACTGATCGGCGTTGTGGGTGCCTTCGCCGCGAGCCGTCCGGCCGCCACCGTCGCCGCCGCGATGGTGCACAGCGCCGCCAGCATGATCGCCGAGCCCTCACCGGGCACGAGCACCCCCAGCTGGCTGCCGACGGTCACCGCCGCGACCGGCACCCCGATCTGTGCCGCGGCGAGTGTGCCGTAGGCGACCGGCTGGCCGAGCAGCCGCGCCGCACAGTGCACGCCGACCGCCCCGAGGCCGAGTACCAACCCGAGCAGGATGAACCGCGGATGCTCCCCGAACTCGCGGAGATCGAGCCGGGCGCCGAGCCAGACGAAGAACAGCGGAGCGAGCAGCCCATCGCTGATCGCGAACACCTGCTTGGCCACCCGACGAGGTTCGCCGACCCCGGCCACCGCCAGCCCCGCGGCGAACCCACCGAGCATGATCGACACGTGCATCGCGCTGGCCACCCCGCACAGCGCGAACACCAGGACCAGACTCACCCGCAGTTCCAGCGTGAACTTCCGGTCCTCGGACACCTCGTGCACCTGACGCTGCGCACCCGTCTTCTGGAGATAGCGCAGGACGAAGAACATCACGGTCGCGCACAGCGCCACCACCACCGCGCCGATCGCGGCTCGTACAGCGTTCGCCGGATCGATCACCAGCGGCAGCGCGACGATGCAGGCGGTGTCGGCGATGGCCACCTGGGCGGTGAGCGCGAGCACCGGCGGCCCACTCAACCGCATCGAGTCGATGATCGGCAACGCCATCGCCGCGGACGACGACGCCATCAGCACCGCGTAGACCGCCGCGTGCCCCACGCCGAACGCCTGCGCCACCGCCCAGCCCGCCACCGCCGCGACCACGCCCACCAGCACGGCACGCGCCACACCGGTACCGAGCGCGGTACGGACCCGTGGATCGCGCACCGGTACATGGGTTCCGGCGGCGAACATCACCAGCGCGAAGCCCATGTCGGCGAGGAAGACGAAGATCGGATCGGTGGGGTCGAGGATGCGAAGACCGGTGGTGCCGAAGATGATTCCCGCGACGAGTTCGCCGAGCAGCACCGGCAGGTACAGCTGTCTCGGCAGGGCGAGCAGTGGCCCGATCAACCCGAGCGCCACCACCAGCGCCAGGGTTGCGAACGTCATGGCATCGCGGCGATCTTGGCGGGGATCTCGACGTTCTCGTCGGCCCAGTACAGCGCGCACACGCGGTGATAACCGTCGGCGATCAGCATCGGCACATTCGCGCGGCAGTCGCCCCGCACCAGCAGGATCGGCGAGAGTTTCTTTCCCTCGTTCACCTTGAGCAGGTCTTTGCGCACATGCGGGTTGTCCGGGGTGAGGGCTTGGAGCTGGGACGCTCGCAGAATGTCCTTCGCCTTCTTGACGACCACCGGCGCGGCCCTGAGCTCGGCGACGATCGCGTCGACCGTCGCTGTGTCGCCCAGCAGCTCGAGATAGTCGGCGGCAGCGGGATAGTCATGATCTTCCGGAGCGGACTTCCACTCCACCTGCAGAATCTGGTCAGCCATCGACCCATCATCCGCCGCACCTCACCGATTCGCGGGGAGGTCGACTTCCGCGTTCACCAGAGGTCGACCCATTGCGGGCGCAGTGCCAGATCGAATCCCGCCGCGCGTCCACGGACCAGCATCGGCAGCGTGGCGCCTTCCGGGAATCGGTGCAGCAGTGCTTTCGCGGTGGATCGCCGGAACTCGGCCATCGCGAATTCCTTCTTCACCCAGCACTCGACCCCGGTGCTCGGATGCGTGAACGTCACCTTCAGACGCACCCGATGAGTCGCGAACGGACTGTTGCTCGTGCGCGTCACCCGATGCCCTGACTCGATCACCGTCGCATTGACCGGCGTAGCGACCTTCCGCAGATACGCCCGCCGCCCCCACCACCCCACCATGAGCACGAACGGCCACGTGAGGAGCGTGAACATCAGCCCACCGAACAACCCGAAGACCGTCGCGACGGATTCGTTCCACCAGGAAGCGACGAAGTCCGCCGCGCGCATCGCCGCGGAGCAGTACAGCGCGGCTGCCACCACCGACGCCGCCCAGTACACGAACACCATCGGATTGATCAGCATCCCCGCCTTCATCCCCACCCTGATTCCGATCTCTGTCCGCTCCGCCGACCCCGAGCGTATCGGCCGGACGCCCGAAGTGCGTTGTGTCTCAGCCGCGGTGAACTCGTTCATGGCTTCCTTGACCTGAACCACTGTTGAGGGTCAAGAGTGACTCTCATGAGCACGAACATGATTCAGCCCCCGGTCGTCGCGGACGACACCGTGGACCACACCGCCGACATCGCCGCGATTCGCCGGATCATCGCCGATACGCAGACCGCGTACAACACCAACGACGCGGAACTCATGACCGCACAGTTCACCGCGAACGCGGTGGTCGGCAACGCCGTGGGCATGCTGATCAGCGGACGCGACGCGCTGCTCGACTCGAACCGGCGCGGGCTGGCCGGATTCCTGAAGGACGAATTCGTCCGATACGACGTCGTCGACGTGACCTTCTTGCGCCCGGATGTGGCCATCGCCCACAAGACAGCCCGCGCCACCACCGCCGACGGCACCCTGATCGACACCGAACCGGCGATGGTCGCGCTGTATGTACTGATCAAGCAGGACGAGCAGTGGTGGACCGCCGCCCGGCAGAACACCCTGGTGCCGTCGGCGCAGTGATCCCACTCTCGGTCAGCCGCGGGCCATATCGACGAAACGGCTGAGGTGCAGCTGGTGGGCGACGGTGATCGTGGCGGTGGGACCGTTACGGTGTTTGCCGACGATGAGGTCGGCCTCGCCGCCGCGGGGGTCGTCGCGTTCGATCGCGTCGGGGCGGTGCAACAGGATGACCATGTCGGCGTCCTGTTCGAGCGAGCCCGATTCGCGAAGGTCGGAGACCATGGGTCGCTTGTCGGTTCGCTGTTCCGGACCACGGTTCAGCTGGGAGATCGCGATCACGGGAACTTCGAGTTCCTTGGCGAGCAGCTTGAGGTGTCGCGAGAATTCCGAGACTTCCTGCTGACGTGATTCGACCTTCTTGCCCGAGCTCATCAGCTGCAGGTAGTCCACCACAACGAGTTTCAGATCATGGCGCTGTTTGAGCCGGCGCGCCTTGGCGCGAATCTCCATCATGGTCAAGTTCGGCGAATCATCGACGAACAGCGGCGCCTCACTGATCTCGCTCATCCGCCGAGCCAGCTTGGTCCAGTCGTCATCGCTCATCCGCCCGGACCGCATATCACCGAGCTTGATCTTCGCCTCGGCGGAAAGCAGCCGCATCACGATCTCGGTCCGGCTCATTTCCAGCGAGAAAATGACGCTGGCCATACCGTGCTTGATCGAGCAACTCCGCATGAAATCCATACCAAGAGTCGATTTGCCGACGCCAGGTCTGGCGGCGACGATAATCATCTGACCTGGGTGAAGACCGTTGGTGAGTTCGTCGAGTTCGGTGAAGCCGGTGGGGACGCCGAGGGAGATGCCGCCTCGGGAGGCGATGGAGTCGATTTCGTCCATGGTGGGCTGGAGGAGTTCCTCCAGCGGGGTGAAGTCCTCGGTGGTGCGGCGTTCGGTGACTTCGTAGATTTCGGCCTGGGCGCGGTCGACCACCTCGGCGACGTCCTGGCCGTCGGCGCCGGCGTAGCCGAACTGGACGATGCGGGTGCCCGCTTCGACGAGGCGGCGCAGGATGGCCTTTTCGGCGACGATCTCGGCGTAGAAGCCGGCGTTGGCCGCGGTGGGGACGGTCTGGGTGAGGGTGACCAGGTAGGGCGGGCCGCCGATGCGCTTGAGTTCGCCGCGGCGGTCGAGGCCCGCCGAGACGGTGACGGGGTCGGCGGGTTCGCCGCGGCCGTAGAGGTCGAGGATGGTGTCGTAGATCGCCTGGTGCGCGGGGCGGTAGAAGTCGCCGGGGCGCAGCACCTCCACCACATCGGCGATGGCGTCCTTGCTCAGCAGCATGCCACCGAGAACGGACTGTTCAGCGGCCATATCGTGCGGAGGCTGACGACCGAAGTCCTCGCCGGGAGGTTCAGGCGTGAACTCGGTTTGCGCGCGGTCACCGGTGGTTGTCACCAGGGGAGTCCTCTCTGCCCGCAGAACCGGGGTTTCACATCGATGTTCTCGTTGTACTCCCGGACACCGACACGGATGTCAGCAATCGGTTGCCTGCGTGATTTCCGGGGCCGCGCGCAGGGCGATGCGACGAACCTAGGCGACGTTTTCGGGACTCGCCAACCCGACATGTGCACACAACTGTGGATAACTTGGGGGTAGTTCACCCGTTGTTGTGCAGCGCCTGTGGAAAACATGGGGAAAACCCAGGTCAGTACGGAAAAACGCCCTGCTAGAACCCGGTTTGTCCAACTTCGTCCCTGTGGATGAAAGAAGTTCCGGCGTGTCGGTCGAGGTGAACAGCCGGGCGTGTTGGGTTAACAGCGATGGTGCAGGCTATGACCGGAGTCACAAATCTGCCGGTCGGTTTCCGCGGTCATCCACAGGGTGAATAACCGGAGGTCAAGCGATTACCGACCGTGAGCCACGCAACACCACTCGTACCGGCCACGACATCGGCTACCGATCAGTTATCGCAAAATCAGCCTGAAAAAGGCAAGCAGAAACCACCCCTGTGCATGCACAGGGGTGGTTTCCGGCGAACTCAGTTCGCAGCAACCTCGAGGTTGAACTTCGCGGCCACATCGGGGTGCAGGTGCACCACGATGCCGTGCTTGCCGGTCGCCTTGATGTGCGACTTCGGCAGCTCGATGCTGCGCTTGTCGACCACGGGGCCACCGGCCGCCTTGATGGCCGAAGCCACGTCGGAGGTGGTGACCGAACCGAACAGCTTGCCGCTGTCGGCGGTCTTCACGGCCAGCGACACCGCGGCGAGGCCCTCGATGGCCTGCTTCAGCTCGTTGGCGTGATCCAGGTCGCGCACCTTGCGGGCGTCCTGGGCGCGACGGATACCGTCGACCTGCTTCTGGGCGCCACGGGTGGCCGGGATGGCCAGACCGCGGGGCAGCAGGAAGTTACGGCCGTAGCCGTCCTTGACCTCGACGAGGTCGCCGGGGGCGCCGAGGTTGTCGACATCAGCGGTGAGGATGAGCTTCATCTGTGTGACTCCCTTTCTCAGCGAGCGGTCGACACGTAAGGAAGCAGAGCCACCTCACGCGAGTTCTTGACGGCGACAGCGATGTCACGCTGGTGCTGCACGCAGTTGCCGGTGACGCGGCGAGCGCGGATCTTGCCGCGATCGCTGACGTACTTACGCAGCAGCGTGGTGTCCTTGTAATCGATATTGACGATTCCGGACTTTGCTTCCTTGCAGAAAGCACAGGCCTTCTTCTTCAGTACCTTTTCGCGCGCGGGCGCTTTAGGCATGGTTTTCTCTCCGTACTATGAGTGCCGTTCGATCAGAACGGCGGTTCGTCATCCATGCGGCCGCCGCCCCCGAAGGAGCCGGCCGCGGGCGCGCTACCCCACGGATCGTCGTCGCCACCGGCATTGCTGCCGCCGGCCGGACGTCCGCCGCCGTTGTTGGCGTTGTAGCCGCCTGCGCTAGATCCACCACCGGCATTGCCGGAACCACCACTGAAGCCGCCACCGCCGCCTCCGCCACCGCGACCGGCCTTGGAGACCTTCGCCGTCGCGTAACGCAACGAGGGACCGACTTCGTCGACCTCGAGCTCGACCACAGTGCGCTTCTCACCCTCGCGGGTTTCGTAGGAGCGCTGCTTGAGCCGGCCACTCACGATGACGCGAGCGCCTCGGGTCAGACTTTCGGCGACGTTCTCGGCTGCTTCACGCCAGATGTTGCAGCGCAGGAACAGAGCCTCGCCGTCTTTCCATTCGTTCGAATTGCGATCGAACACACGGGGAGTCGAGGCGACGGTGAAATTTGCCACCGCCGCACCTGCGGGCGTGAAACGAAGCTCCGGGTCTGCCGTCAAGTTTCCGATGACGGTAATGACCGTGTCGCCTGCCATGGGGTTCCTCCTGCTCGGGGTGCAGTCCACATCTCGGGATTTGCGCTCGAGCCTAAGGCCAGGCTCCGACACAAAAATAGAGAAGGGTGCGGACTACTTGTCGTTGCGCAGAACCTTGGTGCGCAGCACCGTCTCGTTCAGGCCCAGCTGGCGGTCGAGTTCGCTCACGGTGGCCGGGGTCGCGGTCAGGTTGACGATCGCGTAAATGCCTTCGGCCTGCTTGGCGATTTCGTAGGCGAGCCGGCGGCGGCCCCAGATGTCGACCTTGTCGACGTTGCCGCCCTCGGTCTTGACGACCGTGAGCAGGGTATCCAGGGACTGCCCGACGATGCGCTCGTCCAGGCTCGGGTCGAGGATGACCATTACTTCATATTGACGCACGGACCAATCACCTCCTGTGGACTAGGAAACGGCCATGGACTCTCCATGGCAGGAGGGTTCGTTGCGTCAGCAACCCGCCAAGGCTACATGAGCGGGTGGTGACCAGCGAAATCGATGCCTGCCGCGGGTGAATCCGGGCGATCGGGACACCGCCGCATACTGTGGTCGCCATGACCACAGTCGGCCCGCGACAGCGCGCAGCACGCCGCGGCACGACGTGGGCCGCGGCGTTGAGCATCCTGGTGATGCTGCTGTGTGGTCTCACTCTCGCGCTGGCCTATGCCAACAAGGCCCGGTGCGCGGGCGGCGCGATCGATGAATCCGGTCGCAGTCTGGTATTCGAGGAGCGCAAGGATTCGGATGTCTGCTATTCCGACATCCAATTCCTGTGGCTCGGCCGCGATATCGACAATCACGTGTTCCCGTACGTGGACGGCGCGATCACCGAAGACGGTGCGCTGACCGGTGGTGCGGTGGAATATCCGGTGCTCAGCGGCGTGCTGATGTGGGCGGGCGCCATCGGGGTGGACAACGACGCCGACTTCCTGTGGCACTCGGCGCTGTTGCTCGCGCCGTTCGCCCTGCTCACGGCATGGATGCTGGCCAGGCTCGCGGGTCCGGCGGCGCTGTTGTGGGCGATCGGGCCGCCGCTGGTGTTCTACGCCTTCCACAACTGGGAACTGCCGGTGGTGTGCACGGCGGTGGCGGCGGTCTATGTGATGACGATGCTGACCGGTCTGACCGTGCGTACCCGCGGAATAATCGCCGCGGTGCTGCTCGCGCTGGGTTTCTGTCTCAAGCTCTATCCGGGGATCTTCGTCCTGCCACTCGCGGTGTTCGTGCTCACCGAGGGCGCCCCGCGCGGTCGTCGCCCGGTCGGCGAGCTCGACGTGGCGGGTGCCGCGCAGACGCTGCTGGCCGCGATGGGCACGGTGGCGGCGGTGAATCTGCCCTTCGTGCTGGCCGGGGTGGAGGGCTGGCGTGCCTCGATCACGTTCCAGCAGCTGCGTCAGGCCGACATCACCACCAATTCGATCTGGTACTGGGGTCACCAGCTGCTGTTCGGCCGCGCGGCGGAAACGACGCAGACCTGGCACGACGCGGTCTCGATCGCCTCGCCGCTGTTGATCTTCGGCGGATTCGCGTTGGCTCTGTGGCTGGGCTGGCGGCGCTGGACCCCCACTTCGGCGTATCCGTGGGTCGGTGTGAGCGCGGCGATGCTGGCCGCCTTCATGCTGTTCCACAAGGTGCATTCACCCCAGTACACCCTGTGGATAATCCCGTTCCTGGTGTTGCTGGAGGTGCCGTGGTCGCTGGTCGCGGCCTACCTGGTGGCCGACGCGGCGGTGGGCGTGGGGGTGTTCCGGTACTTCGCCGCGCTGGGCGAGGGCGAGGGCGTCGAGGTGATGGAAGGGATTGTCCAGTTCGGTGTGTGGTTGCGCACCGCCCTGTTGATCGCCCTGTTCTTCCTGTTCCTGCGGGCGAAGGTGCGCGGTCCACGCGTCGAACCGAGCACCGCGCTCGGCCGCCGGCTGCAACCCGCGTGAACGACAACGGCGGCGAATCCCCGAAGGGACTCGCCGCCGCTGTGGATCTTCGGCCGTAGATCAGCTGACCGGGGCGGACTCCTTGGCGTCCTCCACAGCGTCCGGCTCGGCCTTGCGGTTGCGCAGGACGCTGGAGACGAGCGCCGCGCCGATGAACGCCACGCCGATCAAGCCCGTGATGAGCTCGTTGACGTGCACGCCGATCGAGACGAGCAGGATCGTCGCCAGCGCACCGATCGCCCAGTGGGCGCCGTGCTCGAGGTACACGTAGTCCGACAGCGTGCCCTGGCGAACCAGGTACACCGTGATCGACCGGACGAACATCGCACCGATCAGGCCGAGGCCCAGCGCGATGATGATCGGGTCGGAGGTGATGGCGAACGCGCCGATGACACCGTCGAAGGAGAACGACGCGTCGAGCACTTCCAGGTAGAGGAACAGGAAGAACGCGGCCTTACCGGTCGCCTTGACCAGCGTGGACGGACCACCCTGCGGTCCTTCTTCGAACTCCTCGGTGTGGAACATCGAACCGAGTCCGTCGACCAGGATGTAGACGATCATGCCGAGCAGACCGGCGAGCAGCACGGTCGAGCGGTCCTCGGAATCGGCGAGGAACTCCGCGACCAGGACCAGACCGGTACCGGCGACGACCACCGACAGCATGTCGAGCTTGCCTGCCTTGGCCAGCGGCTTCTCCAACCAGCTGAGCCAGGTGATGTCACGCTCTTCGAAGATGAAGTTGAGGAACAGCAGCGCCAGGAACATGCCACCGAACGCCGCGATCTGCGGGTGCGCGTCGGTGAGCAGGGTCTCGTAGCTCGGGCTGCCGTCGGGGAAGGTCGGGGCGTCGTTCGCCGGCGGGTTCAGCGCCAGGTCGAAGGCCTGGACCGGGTTCAGTCCGGCGGTGACCCACACGATGGCCAGCGGGAAGATCAGACGCATACCGAACACGGCGATCAGCACGCCGACAGTCAGGAAGATCCGCTGCCAGAACTCGCTCATCCGTTCCAGGACGGTGGCGTTGATGACGGCGTTGTCGAACGACAGCGACACCTCGAGAATGCCGAGGATGGCGCACAGTGCGAGTGCGGTCAAGCCACCGTAGAGGTAGGCCACGACCAGCGAGACCACCGTGATGGCGATGGACAGGCCGAAGATGCGCGTTATCACGCGGAGGGACCTTTCTGTTTCGCACGAACAGGGGGCCCGATATGTCGAGCCCCCTGTTCGCGAGGGTGACTAGACGTTGACGCCGTAGTCGCGAGCGATACCGGACAGGCCGGAGGCGTAGCCCTGACCGACAGCGCGGAACTTCCATTCTGCACCGTTGCGGTACAGCTCGCCGAAGACCATGGCGGTCTCGGTCGAGGCGTCCTCGGACAGGTCGTAGCGGGCGAGCTCGGTGCCGTTGGCCTTGTTGACCACGCGGATGTAGGCGTTGCGTACCTGACCGAACGACTGCGAGCGGGTCTCGGCATCGTAGATCGATACCGGGAAGAAGATGCTCTCGATGGTCGGCGGGGTGTTGGCGAGGTCGACGTCGATGACCTCGTCGTCGCCTTCGCCCTCACCCGTGGTGTTGTCGCCCTTGTGCTCGATGGCGCCCTCGGGGGACTTCAGGTTGTTGAAGAAGACGAAGTGCTTGTCGGAGACGACCTTCTTGTCGGCGCCGGTCGCGATGGCGCTCGCGTCGAGGTCGAAGTCAGTGCCGGTGGTAGTGCGCACGTCCCAGCCGAGGCCGACCGAGACCGCGGTCAAGCCCGGAGCCTCTTTGCTCAGCGAAACGTTGCCGCCCTTGGACAGACTGACACCCATGCGGGGATCCCTTCGATTAGTCCGGTGTGTCGTTTCCCAGCATGTCCGAATCGCCGGGTACCGCTACGACAGTAATAGGTTTCGCGGATCTTGCGTAGGAACCATCTGCAGCCCAGGTTAACGGGGTGAATCTCCTACCATCGACGGCAGTGAGTGGGCGAACCGCGGCCGTGGTTCGGAAAGGGGATGTACCGGTGACACCTCGCAGACGCGGATGGTTCAGGTCGGGGGCCGATCATGAGTGGATCAGCGGGGCGCGGGCCGCGGCATCGGCCGCCTTTCTGGATATGGATCGCAGGCAGACGGCGGCGGAGGCGGGCGTGGTGGCCAGTGAGCAGGTGTTCCCCGACCGCCGGATCGGCGCGGTCTGGGAGCCGGTGCGTGCGCGGTGCTATGCCGCGGCGGGCGCGTATCTGAGTTTCACCGAGGAGCTCGACGCCGCCGAGGCCGCGGGCACCCCGGTCGCGGACGGTCAGGCGAGGGCGGACGCGTTGGTCGGGCAGCTGAACGAGGCCGCGCGCGGGGTCGACGACTTCTACAACGCGCACCGCGCCGACCTCGCCGAAGCCGCGACCGTGCGGGCGTCGGTGCCGCAGTTGCTGACACACGTGCGGGCCGAGGCCGAGCAGGTGCTGGCCGCCGCGGCGTCGTCCGGGTTCACGAATTACCCCTCGATCTCCGCGGGTGTAAGGAGGCTGAATGAGGCTCTGATCACAGCTTCTTCCAGCGATCCTGGCACGTCGGTCGCGGCCGCGCGCGAGGCTGCGAGCACTGTGCAACAGGCGACGGCGGAACTGTCGAATGCGTTGGCGCAGGCCCCTTCTCGTGCCTCGGCCGCCGCGAACGCGATCGCGTCGGTGACCACCCGCCTTTCCGCCGTCGGCAACCGCGCCGGCGCGCTCGGACCGGCCTACTCCGCGCTGCTGCGTGAGTTCAGTGCTGCGAGTTCGGCGGACTTGACCAACAATGAGCGGGAAAGCCGTCGTGGCATGGACGCCGCCGACGAAGCGCTGGTCGGCGCGCGCGTCGCGGCAGCTGATCGTGATCCGGAGACCGCCCTTGATTTGACCGCCACCGCACGCGCGCACCTCGCCGAGGCCGAGCAGCTGGTCGACGCCGTCACCCGGCGCCTCGAATTGTTACGTGAGGTACGTACCGACCCCGAAGCTCAGGCGCGCACCGTACGATTCCGGCTGCGGGACGCGCAGATGCTCGCGGTCGACCGAGGACTGGTCGCCGAGTGGGGCTCCGTTCTCGATGCACAAGCAGAGCGCCTCGACCGCATCACCGCTGGACTGACGGGTCGCCATCCGGACTATTGGGCCTATGTGACCGAGCTGGGTACCGTCGCAGAGTTCATCGCCGGTGTGGTCGAGCGCATCAGAAAACACGCTTCCGAAAAGTAGAAATGACATGCGTCGACAGATGAGGTGGGGGGAATGACCGCGGGCTACGCCATCGCACCGGAAGTTTGCTTGCGTAAGCAGGCACCGCTGCGCCATTTCCAGCAGTTACAGGGTCCCCGCCGCCGGGAGTTGTTCCTGGTGGAACCGGAGCCGATCCGAGGCCACGACGATCGGGAGCTGCTGGCGACCGCCCTGGGCGCGACCCTGTATGTGCCCGCGACCCGCCACGATCTCGTCGCGACGATTCGCCGACGGGCCGCGCGCGGGGTGTGCTCGATGGTGATCGACCTCGAGGACGCCGTCGCCGATCACCAGGTGGAGGCCGCCAAACAGCACGCGGTGGACACCCTGGATCTGCTCGCCCGCAGCGAAGACGCGAACCCGATGCTGTTCATCCGGGTCCGCGACGCGGCGTCGGTCGGCGAGCTGGTCGCCGCGCTCGGACCGGGCGCCGACGTGCTCACCGGATTCGTCTTCCCCAAGTTCGACGCCGTCAGCGGGCCCGCCTACCTGGCCGCGCTCGACGACGCCAACCGCAGCCTCGGTCGGCCGGTCTACGCGATGCCGGTGCTCGAATCGGCGAGCCTGGTGCACCGCCAGACCCGCGACGAGCAGCTCTCGCGCATCGTCGAACTGCTCGCCGGCCACCGTGAGCAGCTGCTGGCGGTGCGGATCGGCGCCACCGACATGTGCTCGACCTTCGGCATCCGCCGCGACCGCGACCTCACGATCTACGACGTGCGGGTGGTCGCCGACGTGATCGCTGACATCGTCAACTACCTCGGCCGCGTCGACGGCACCGGTTTCATCATCACCGGGCCGGTGTGGGAGTACTTCGCCGATCACGAGCGGATGTTCCGGCCGCAGCTGCGCAGCGCGCCGTTCGAGGAATCCGACGCGGTGAAGTTCCGCCAGTACCTGGTGAGCCGCGACCTCGACGGTCTGCTGCGCGAGATCACCCTCGACCGCGCCAACGGCATCCAGGGCAAAACGGTGATCCACCCCTCGCACGTGGCCGTGGTCCACGCGCTGTCGGTGGTGACCCACGAGGAGTACGCCGACGCGCTCGACATCATGGCAGCCGATGTCGGCGGCGTGGCGGCCTCGGAATACCGCAACAAGATGAACGAGATGCGCCCGCACCGCAGTTGGGCCCGCCAGACGCTGGTTCGGGCTCGTGCGTTCGGGGTCGCGAACAAGGGAGTGTCTTTCGTGGACTTGCTGACAGCGATGATCGCCGAATGAGTGCGGTCGAAACGCCGTGGGCGACGGTGAATCTCGGGATCGAGCTGCATCACGGTGAGTCCTTCGCCGCGCGCTCGGCCGAGGATTCCTCGCCGGGTGAGGGTCTCGCGGCTTCGTCCGCCGAGAATGTGCCTGCTGACGGCGGATTGGTCGCGTTGTCCGCCGAAAGCGTGCTGACGGGCGAGCTTTCGATCGGCGCGCTGGTGCAGCCGGGGCTGCGTCGCAACCCACGTCGGGCGCACCTGCTGGTGTCCACGGTGCTGGGCAAGCACCTGCCGACCGATCCGCGCATGGTGATCGGTGCGGGCAACCGCCTGGCCGATCTCGTGCGCGAGGTACTCGGTGATCGGGAAGCCGTCGTGCTCGGATTCGCCGAGACCGCCACCGGTTTGGGCCACTGTGTGGCCGCGCGGATCGACGCGGGGTGCTACCTGCATTCCACCCGCAGGCACGAGCCCCGAGCCACCACGCTCACCGGTTTCGAAGAGGGCCATTCGCACGCCACCTCCCACCTGCTCCAGCCCGCGCCCGCCGCGATCTTCGCCAACGATCTGCCGCTGGTGCTGGTCGACGACGAGATCTCCACCGGCGACACCGCCATCGACGCGGTCCGCGCACTGCACGCGTTCGCCCCGCGTTCGCATTACGTCCTCGCCTCGCTGGTCGACATGCGCACCCCTGCCGATCGGACCAGATTCGAAGCCGCCGCGGCCCAACTCGGTGCGCGGATCGACACGGTCTGTCTGGCCTCCGGTCGTACCGAGCTGCCCGCCGGGCTGATCGAGACCGTGACCGCGCTGCCCGATCCGCAGCTGAATCCGGTAGCGGATCGACCCGGTTCGTACGGCCGCATCGAATTGTCCTGGCCCGCGGATGTTCCCGAGGGTGGCAGGCACGGGACGCTGCGCTCGGACGGCTCCGCGTTCGACGTGGCGTTGAAATCCATTGCCGGGGAGGTGAACACCCGCCTGGAATCCGAGTTCGCCGGCCGCCCCGTCATCGTGATCGGCCACGAGGAACTCATGTACCTACCCCTGCGCCTGGCCGCCGACCTGGCCGACGCGGGCACCCCCACCCGATTCCAGACCACTACCCGCTCACCCGCATACGTCCTCGACGAACCCGGCTACCCACTGCGCCGCGGCTTCCGCTTCACCGCTCCGGAACCGGACCCCAGCGCCAAGCGCTATCTGTACAACGCGCAGTGGCCCGCTGCCGACGCCGTCCTGCTGGTCGTCATCGATCCGCCCGCCGACACTCCGGAGCTCGTCGCCCCCGGCGGACTGGTGGACGTTCTCACCGCATCAGGTGCCGACGTCCTGGTCGCGGTGCTGCCCGGCGCTGATCCACGGGCGCTGCACACCGGCCGGACCGCGGAGCTGGTAGCCGCGACGGCGTCACTGTCTGTGTCGCACGACGATTGCGCAACCCGGGCGGATTCACCTCGCCGCGGGCAATCTCCTACGGGAACCGGCTCGGCGGACCCGCTCCCCGATGCCCTGCACGGCCCCGATTTCGGTTCGTATGCGCCCGAGGATGTTTCGTGGCTGCTGAAGGATCTCTCGGACGCGGATCTGGAAGCCGATGTGACGGAACGTGAACGGCGCATCCAGGCCGGTGTGGCTCACTACGCCGAGTCGTTGCCGGTGGAGTTCCAGCCCGATGCCCGATACCGCGAGCTCTTCGATCGGGTGCTGGCCGACAGCGCCGAACGCCTGGCGCTGGCCGTCGCGACCGTGGCGGAACTCGTCGTCGCCGAACGCGGTGAGAACGTGGTCCTGGTCTCGCTGGCCAGGGCGGGTACGCCCGTGGGCGTGCTCATGCGCCGCTGGCTCGTCAGCGGGATCGGCCGCGAACCCCTGACCGTGCCGCACTACGCCGTCTCGATCGTGCGTGATCGCGGTATCGATGCGGTGGCGCTGGACTATCTCGCCCGCCACCATGATCCGTCCTCGATCGTCTTCGTCGACGGCTGGACCGGCAAGGGTGCGATCACCCACGAGCTGACCGCGGCCCTGGACGACTATCACGCCGCCGGCGGTGCCCGCTTCAACGACGAGCTCGTCGTCCTGGCCGATCCCGCCAACTGTGTGCGCACCTACGGCACCCGTGACGACTTCCTCATCGCCTCGGCCTGCCTCAACTCGACAGTGTCCGGTCTGGTGTCGCGCACCGTCCTCAACGACACCCTGATCGGCCCCGGCGAGTTCCACGGCGCCAAGTTCTACCGCGACCTGATCGCCGACGATGTCTCGAACAAGCTGATCGACACCGTCACCGCGGCTTTCGGCGCGATTCGCGAGCAGGTGCCCGCCGCCGTCGCCGCGATCCGCGATTCCGACCGCACCCCGGACTGGTCCGGGTGGACCTCGGTGGAGAAGGTCCGCGCCGAATATGGCATCAGCACAGTCAATTACGTGAAACCCGGCGTCGGCGAGACCACCCGCGTGCTGTTGCGCCGGGTACCGTGGCGGGTGCTGGTCCGCGAGGCAGACGCACCGGAGCACGCCCACATCCGCCTGCTCGCCGCGGCGCGCAATGTCCCGGTGGAAGTGGTCCCCGACCTGGCCTACTCCTGCATGGGCCTGATCAAGGAGCTACCCCGGTGACCGCCGAGTCTCTCTTCGCGACCGATCTGGATCGCACGATGATCTTCTCCCGCAACGGCTTCGGTGGTGCCGAGGCCGTCGCGAAGGAATGCGTCGAGTACTACGAGGGTGAGCCGCTCTCCTACATGACCGTCAGCGCCATCGCGGCCCTGCGCGAGCTCGCGGGCATCGCCCCGGTGATCCCGACGACCACTCGCACCATCGAACAGTTCCAGCGCATCGCTCTTCCCGGTGCCCCGTGGCGGTACGCCATCACCAGCAACGGCGGCAACATCCTGGTCGACGGGATCCCCGACCCCGCGTGGCGCGTGGCCATCGACGACCAGGTCAACGCGTCGGGCGCTACCCTCGCCGACGTGGGCGCCGAATTACGCTCCCGCATCGACGATTCCTGGGTCACCAAGTTCCGCGAGGCCGACGAGCTGTTCTGCTACCTGGTGGTCCGCCCCGACCTGGTCCCCGCGGGTTTCCTCGCCGAATGGGACATCTGGTGCCGCGCCAACGGCTGGTCGGCGTCCCAGCAGGGTCGCAAGATCTACACGATGCCCGATGCCGTCTGCAAGAGTCTCGCTGTCGCCGAAGTCCGTCGCAGGCTGACCGAAGCCGGCGAGTTGTCCGACGGGGCAACGCTGTTCACCGCAGGCGACGGCGCACTGGACGCCGAGATGCTGAAGGCGGCCGACGCCGCGATCCGCCCCCGCCACGGCGAACTGGAAGAGCTGAACTTCACCGCCCCCAACCTCACGATCACCAGGTCCTCGGGAATCCTCGCAGGCGAGGAGATCCTCGGGTGGTTCCACGCGGCGGCAGAGCGCACCACGGTACCGGCGTAAGCAATCGAAAACCCGGGCGCCGCAACGGCACCCGGGTTCGACGTGCTCAGTAGTGCTGCTGCTGACCGGCCAGCTGCTGGGCGATCACGCCCTGAATGCGCTGGAGGCCGCCCACCGTGACGCCGCTCTGGAGCTGCCCCTCGATGGTGCGCACCAGGGCGTTGTCGCTCATGATCTTCTCGGTCGACTGGATCAGCACCGTGCCGGCGCCGGTGAAGTCGAACTGGCGTTCCTCGCCGGAGTTGGCACCCATCCTGGCCGCGCCCGCCGCGAGGAAGCTGCCGATCCAGCCCTGGTCGTAGTGGTGGCTGGGCGACGGGCAATCGGCCCAGCCGACCAGCGATTCGGGATCGACGCGCAGCGGCGGTTCGGCGAACATCACCGGACCGTTCGAGGACGCGAGGAACTTGCCGGTCCCGATCAGCGTGAGGAACCCGGGCACGATCGACTGCTTCAGAGCCAGCCCCGGCTCGAAGGCCAGCAGGTTCGCCCCACGGATGGTGAGGTTGCCGTCTTCGAGATCGTAGGAATTGATGTCGTAACCGCGGTCGCCGATGATCAGCTTGCCGTGACCCTGCGCCACCACGTAGTCGCCCGCGAACAGCGGCGCGGAGAACTGGCTGCTCACCATGTGCATCAGGCCGCCCTGCAGCCCGTGCGTGAGCATCTGGAACTCGATCTGCCCGTAGTAGGCGATCATCGCGCCCTTGCGCATGAACCAGGGGCCGGTCAGGTCGATGCTGTAGGCGTAGCTGTTGCCCGGAATGTTGTCGCTGGCACCGAGATTCATCGGCGAGAGGATTTCGCTCATCGGTTCACAACTTCTCTTCGGAGGCCTGCACGTACACCACACCCTGTCCGTGGCAATGCAATTGCATCGCCTCGCCCGCACCGCGTCCCACCGCGTCGCGCCAGCTCATCGCGGACTTCAGCTCGGTCTGCACGTTGCCGTACGCGGCGACGAACGCCTGCGGGTCGACAACGATCGGATTGGGCCCGCCCACCGGCAGTTCCAGGAACCCGCCGTGTGCGAGCAGCACCGCCGAACCCTGTCCGCTGAGCTGGGTGGTGAACATGCCCTGCCCGGTCGCGACGCCCGCCGCGGCACCGCGCAGCGCGCCCATCAGACCGCCGCTGCCACCGCTACCGCCCGAACTGGCCACCGACACCACCGAAGCCTGCAAACCGGCCGACTGCGCGAGCAGTCGCGAAGCCTCGGCCCGCAGCACCGCGCCCGGCTGCATCTGCACCACGTGCACCTCGAGCCCGGCGAATCCGTAGTGGACCTCACCGTTGCCCTGCGCCAGCATGGTCCGTTCGTGCTCACCGGCCATCATCTGCCCGGCCATCCGCATCAGACCGCCGCCGCCCATGCCCTGACCGGCGCCGGGAATCTGGTGCGGCGCGAACGCGACCTGTCCGGTGTAGAACAGCATCGCGCCGGAACGGGCGACGACGCCGCCCGCCTGTCCGACGTTGACCTTGACGACCTTGCTGTTGACCTTCTCGAACATCGCCCGTCCCTACCGTTCCGCCGGCTGGATCAGCACGACACCCTGGCCGTCGAACCGCAGCGAGAACGCCTCGCCCGCATCCTGTCCGACCATCGATCGCCAGGAGACATCGGTGATGAACGACTGGTTGAGATTGCCGCGCGAGGCGACGAACGCGTCGGGATCCACGATCAGCGGATACTGCGGCGACACCTCCAGGTGGATCAGCGGCCCACCGGCCGACAGCAGCGCCACCTGGCCCTGCCCGCTGACCGTGGTGGTGAACAGCCCGCTGCCCGCCGACATCCCGCCGACCCCGGCGAAGCGCACATCGGTGCGCAGATTGCCCGCGAAGGCCAGCAGCTGCTGCGACTCGACCTGGAGCGTGTCGTTGTTCAGGTTCACCACGGTGACGTTCTGGCCGTTCACCGCCAGGAACACGCGCCCGTTGCCGTTGCACTCCATCAGTGACAGCTTCTCGCCGGTGGCGCGGCGCTTGAGGCCGTTGAGCACGCCCTCGCCGCCGCCGAACCCGGCCGATTTGAATTGGATATTGCCCTCGTAGGCCACCATCGAGCCGGAGATCGCGCGGATACTCGTCCCCGCGAGCTGCGCCTCGATCACCTTCTTCGACTGTTCGAACAATTGCGCCATGACAGGTGTGTGCCCGTCCCCTCTGCGAAGGCGGTTCGACCGCCCGTTCCGACTGCGACGTCACCCTAACCGATCAGGGGAAAGTACGCCCGGGCCACAGAGCACGGACGCGTGCGGCCGGTTTCTCGTAGAGTGGCAAGCACTGCCGTGGAACACCCACCAAACGACAAGCGAAGGGTCTAACTTGTCTGCAACACTCGCCAAGGGCCAGAACGGTCCGTTGGCCGTCAGTGACGTGGTGATCTCGCTCCAGGTCACCGCACCGGCCGACCTGTCCGCGCTGCTCGTGACCGAGCAGGGCAAGGTCCGCACCGACGCTGATTTCGTCTTCTACAACCAGCCAAGTGGGCCGGGTGTCGATCTACGCCCCGGGCCGGCGGGTCAGCCCGCCTCACTTGCTGTTTCGCTGTCCGCGGTGCCCGCCGACATCGATCAGATCCGCGCGGTGATCACCCTCGACGACGCGACCAGCAACTTCGGCCGCTTCGCGCCGCCCACGGCCCTGGTCTCCGACGCTTCGGGAAACCAGCTGTTCAGCTACCAGATCGACGGCCTGAACGCCGAGTCGATCGTGATCGCGCTCGAGCTCTACCGCCGTCAGGGCAGCTGGAAGGTGCGTGCGGTCGGCCAGGGTTACGCCGGTGGTTTCGCCGCGCTGGTCACCGACCACGGTGTGCAGGTGGATGATTCACCTGCCCAGGCCGCCCCGCAGCAGGCCGCGCCCCCGCCGCCTCCGCCGCAGCAGGCCCCGCCCGCGTACCCGGCGCAGTCCGCGCCCAACTACCCGCAGCAGGCCGCGCCCGCTTACGCCCCGCCCGGCGGTGGCTATCCGCCGCCGCCCGGCCCGGCCCAGCAGCCGCCCGGTGGTGGCTACCCGCCGCCGCCCGGACAGGGTTACCCGCCGCCCGCGCAGGGTGCGCCGCAGCCCGCGGGCGAGATCAGTCTGAGCAAGGATCGCCCGGTCAGCCTGCAGAAGGGGCAGCGGGTCACGCTGCGCAAGGAGGGCGGCGCCGCGCTGACCTTCGTGAAGATGGGCCTCGGCTGGGATCCCGTGCGCACGCGCGGGATGTTCGGCAACCGCACCGTCGACATCGACCTCGACGCCTCGGTCTGCCTGTTCGCCGACCAGAACCTCGTCGACGTGGCCTACTACGGGCAGCTGTCGTCGAAGGACGGTTCGGTGCGCCACCAGGGCGACAACCTCACCGGCGAGGGCGAGGGCGACGACGAGATGATCCTCGTCGACCTGACCAGGATCCCGGCGCACATCACCACGCTGCTGTTCATCGTCACCTCGTACAAGGGTCACTCCTTCGAACAGGTGCAGAACGCGTTCAGCCGCCTGATCGACGGCACCACCAACGGCGAGTTGGCCCGCTACACCCTCGCGGGCGGCATGCCGTTCACCGCGATGGCGATGGCGAAGGTGTACCGCGTCGGCGGCGACTGGAAGATGCAGGCGCTGGGCGAGGGCTTCAATGCCAAGCACCCCGGTGAAGCGGTGCCGCAGCTGGGCCGATTCCTCGGCGGTAATTGAACCAAGACAGGGCAGACACCGTGATTCACCTGAAGGCGGGGCAGAACACTGCTCTGACTGCTGATTCCGTGCGCTTCACCGCGCAGACCACCGGCACCGTCGAACTCGGGGCACTGGTGGTCGGCGAGGATCTGCGGGTTCGTGACGTGCACGATCATGTGTGCGCGTCGCGGCCCGCGGCCGCCGGCGTGAGCTTCGCGGGGGCGGCGGTGGATCTGACGCTGTCGCAGATCAGGTCCGACGCGCATGCTGTGCTGCTGTTCGTCACGGGCGGGCACGCGCTCACGGCGGTGACTGCCGCGCTGTACGAAAACGGTAGTCCTGCCGCGGAATTCGTCATCTCGCCGAGCGCGGGCGAAAGCGCGCTGATCTGCCTCGAGGTGTATCGGCGCGGTGGTGGCTGGAAGTTGCGGGCGCTCGGTCAGGGGTACGCCGGCGGCTCGGCTCAGCTGCTCACCGCGCACGGTGTGACCGCGCCCGAGCCCGCCCCCGCGCAGGCCTGGCAGGCGGCACCGCTCGCACCGCCGAGCGCTCCCACCGAGACGGTCGCCAGACCCGTTCCCGCATCGGGCATTCCGCTCGAGGTCGACCACGGGCTGCAACGCATGTGGATGATCTTCGAAGACGCCGCCCGCTCGGCCGCCGCCCTGGTCTCGGCTCGCGACTACGCGACCAAACGCCTGGATCAGGAACTCTCCGAAGCGGTGTCGAATCCGGCGACCCGCAACACTCCCGCGGCCGACGCGGCACGCGCGCAAGCGCAACGCCGCCACGACGACCTGGTGGCTCTCGCCGACGCCGACCACCGTCGCGACAGCGACCAGCTCGGCCTCGAGATCGCCGAAGCCGATGCCGCCATGCCCGCCGCACTGGCGTCCTGGCTCGCGCCCGCGTGGACCACCCGCGCCGCCCGCAGCGACGGCATCCGGCTGGGCGAGCTGTACGCGCTCGACCGCGGCGGCCTGCGCGTGCCGTATTGCGTTCCGGTGCCACTGAATCGGCCGCTGTGGGTCGATACCGAATCCACCGGTGCGGCCTCGCGCGTGATCGGCGCCCTGGTGGCCCGCCTCGTCGCCGCGATCCCCGACAAGCCGACCAAGGTCGATCTGATCGACCTCACCGGCGGCCTGCGCACCCTGGCTGCCCCGCTCGCTCCGCTCCTGGCGGGCCCGGTGATCGCCGATCACGGCGATATCTCCGCCCGCCTCGCCGAGCTCGCCCACGCGGCCGAGCTCGCCGACATCGCTTACAACAGCGGGCAAGCCGTACCCCCGACCGAACACCGCATCCTCGTCGCGGCCGACTTCCCGCACGGTTACCAGGGCAGCGACGTGGTGCGCCTCGGCCAACTGATGGTCCGCGGCGACCTAATCGGCCTGTCTCTGGTCATCGTCGGCAGCGGCAGCGGCGAATTCGGCGACGGCCCGGTAGATCTCCTCGCCCAGTCGTGCAGGCACCTCCCGACGATGCCCGGCACCCCCTTGTTCGACCCGTGGACAGGCAACGCCTGGGAACTCGACTTGGACATGCTCCCCGCCGAACCCGAACTCCAGGCCCGCTACCTACGAATGTAGAACCAGGGGCCGATGATGAACTCCCACTCGGGTTCTCGTCATCGCACGTGCCTCGGTCAGTTCAGCACCGAGACGGGTCGTGAGCTGACCGTGGCCTGCCGGGGCCGCAGGAATTCCGGGAGCCAGGGCAGCAGTGGGTCGAGGGCTCGGTCGAGGACGCCGCCCGCCGGGTCGTCGACAAAGTCGCGGCGGACCACGTCGTTCTGGGGGCGCAGGATCTCGTAGACGATCAGCGCGCACAGTCCGAGCACGGCCAGGTCGCGCAGGACGACAGTGCCGGTGAACCACTGTTCGGGCAGGCCCTTGTTGTCCTCGCCGAGGTAGTAGTACATGCGCGGTACCCAGACGAGTGCGTCGATGGTCATCCAGGCCAGCAGGATTCGTCGATGCGGCAGCGCGAGGACCGCCAGCGGCACCAGCCACAGCGAGTACTGGGGGCTCCACACCTTGTTCGTCAGCAGGAAGGCCGCGACGACGAGGAAGCACAGCTGGGTCAGGCGGGGACGCCGTGGCGCGGTGAGCGCCAGATAGGCGATGCCCGCACAGGCGGCCACGAAGGCCAGCAGCGAGACCGTGTTCAGGATCGTCGGCGGTTCACCGTGTCCGATCTGACCGTCGAAGCCCGCCCAGCCGGTGAACGAGGTGATCACGTTGTAGATCGAATCGGGGTCGGCATGGCGAGTGGTGTTGAGGCGGAAGAACTCTCGCCAGCCTTCCGGATACAGCGCCGCGATCGGCAGATTCACCGCAGCCCAGGTACCCGCCGCGGCGAGTACCGTCAGGGTGGCCGCGCCGAGTGGCCGCAACGCGAAAAGATGCGTCCTCGCCGGTGTTTCACGCAACCAGGTGCGGGCGGAATCGAGACTGTCGACGTCGCGCAACCGCAGCCCGGCCCGCGCGGCGGGCTGACGCTGCATCGGATCGATCCGCATGCACAGCACCACGATCGGCCCGAGCAACAACAGCGGATACAGCTTCGCCGCCCCGCCCAATCCGAGCAGGACGCCCGCGAGCACCGGCTTACGCCGCGCCCACGCCAGCAGTCCGGTAGCCGCGAAAGCGGTGGCGAGAGCATCGAAATTCGTGAACATGTGCACGATCACCAACGGCGACACCGCGACCAAAGCGGCGTCCCACACCCGTCGTCCCGCTAATCGCGACGAGGCCCACACGGTGATCAGCCACCCGACCGAAAGGCCGAGCGCGACAACGTTGAAATACACCACCACCGACATCGCATCGGGCAACGGCAGATGATCCCAGACATTGCCGATCTGCATCGCCGCGTACTGGTACAGGCCCGAAAGCACCGGATACTCCATGTATCTGGTCTCGGTGCCGCCGTCGGGCGTCGATTCGGTCCAGGACTTCTTGTACGGGAACGCGCCCTCGTTGAGCCGTTCGGCGCCGTAGAGCGGCACGGTGTCGGAGTAGCACATGGCCACGTACTGGCGACCGTTGTTCCAGTCCAGCATCAGGCCGCCGTCGCCGTCGCCGGTCTGCTGGATGCAGCCGGCCTTGGCCGACCAGCCCAGCGCCAGGAAGATCACGGTGAAGGCGAACAGCACCCGCAGCGGCGTCCAGAACCGCACCCGCCCGATCAGCGCGTGGTCGCCGACCGGGCCGCCGACCACGGTGGACAGCTGCGCGGTCAGCGAGTCGTTGCGGCTCGGCCGGTCGCGGGCATCGATCGAGCGGAGGTCGGGCGCCAGCCGGGCCGGCGCCACGTACGCCGTCTCGCGGCCCGGCCGGGTACCACTCGACGCCGGCTGGTCCGCGAGATGCTGATCGGTCACGACATCCGAGGCTACCGGTGGCTACCGGGATCGGGTCGGTGTGGTTCCCGCGCCGCTGCTCTCGTTGTCGTTGCCGTTGGCGCCATTACCCGGTCTGTTCGACGCGCCGTTGCCGTTTCCGGGGGTCGCGGGCGTGCCGTCCGGGTTCGCCGTCGGCTGGCCGGGCAGCGGGCCCGCACCGGTCTCGGGCGTCGTCTGCGACTGCGGTACCGCGGGCTGCTGCTGCACCCCGGGCACCGGAATCCGGATGCCGGGCAGGATCTCGACCTGCGAGGGCACGATCACCGGCGGCACGATCGCGGGCACGGTGGTCGACGGCGCGGTGTAGGGCGCCGACCACTCCGGCACACCGGCCTGGCCCTTGATCGGGGCGGGCTTGGGGAACGACTCGTTCGACGTCCCCGAGAGCGCGCCGTCCATCGTCGCCTTCCAGATGTCGGAAGGCAGACCGGAACCGTAGATGCTGCCGCCGCCGTAGTTCTTGAGCGGGTCGCCCTGCTCGGTGCCGACCCATACCGCGGTCGACAGCGACGGGGTGTAGCCGACCATCCAGGCGTCACGGTTGTTGCCGGTGTCGCCGAGCTGATGGGTACCGGTCTTGGCGGCGGATTCGCGGCCACCGGCCAGGTTGTGGTTGCGCGAGTAGGCCGCGATCGGCTTCATCGCCGCGGTGACGTTGTCGGCCACGGCCGCGCTGATCCGCTGCTCACCGGCGGGCTCGCCACGATCGAGCAGCACCTCACCCTTGGCGGTGACGACCTTCTGCACGAAGTGCGGTGCGTGGTAGACGCCCGAGGCCGCGAAGGTGGCGTACGCCGAGGCCATGTCGAGCGGACGCGACTGGTACTGGCCGAGCACGATGCCGTTGTTGGGGCCGACGCCGCCGGGCTCGGTCAGCGTGGGGCCGACGCCGGGCAGTTCCGTGGCGATACCGAGCTTGTGGCCCATATCGGCGATCTTCTGCGGGCCGTTCTGCATGTCCAGCTGCATGCGGTAGAAACTGGTGTTCAGCGAACGCTTGAGCGCCTCGGCGATGGTGCACATACCGCAGCCCTCACCCTCGACATTGCCGATCTTGATGCCGTTGACGGTGATCGGCGAGCTGTCGTAGAGCTGCGAGAGCGGAACGCCCTGTTCGAGATTCGCGGCCAGACCGATCGCCTTGAACGAGGAGCCCGTCGGCAGACCGGCATTGGCGAAGTCGTAGCCCTGCCCGTCGCTGCCGCCGTAGTAGGCGCGTACCGCACCGGTGCGCGGGTCGATGGAGACCACCGCGGTGCGCAGGTTCTCCGGCTCACCCTCCAGCTTGCCCTGCGCGGCCTTGATCGCGGCGTCCTGCGCCTTCTGATCGATCGTGGTGGTGATCTGCAGGCCTTCGGTGTTCAGCTGCTGCTCGCTGATGCCCGCGGTCGAGAGCTCCTGGAGCACCTGGTTCTTCACCAGACCGGACGGGCCCTCGTCGTTGTTCTTGTCGCCGAGCGAGGCCAGCGACACCACCTGTGGGTACTGCATCCCCTGACGTTCCGTCGCGGGCAGGTTGTTCTCGGCGACCATGCCGTCGAGTACGTAGCTCCAGCGAGTCTTGGCGCCCTCGGGGTTCTTCTCCGGGTCCAGCATCGAGGGCAGCTGGATGGTCGCGGCCAGCACGGCGCCCTCGGCCACGGTCAGCTCCTGCACCGGCTTGCCGAAGTAGGCCTTGGACGCGGCGTCGATGCCGTACGCGCCACGACCGAAGTAGATGGTGTTCAGGTAGGCGGCGAGGATGTCTTCCTTGCTCCACTGCCGCGCCATCTTGGCCGAGATCACCAGCTCGTGCATCTTGCGCGTCATCGACCGCTCGTCACCGACCAGCGCGTTCTTCACGTACTGCTGGGTGATCGTGGAACCACCACCGGCGCTCTCCTTGCCGAGGATGTTGTCGCGGGCGGCGCGGGCGAAGCCCGAGACCGAGAAGCCGGGGTTGGTGTAGAAGTCGCGGTCCTCGGCGGCGATCACGGCGTTGCGCACGTGCGGCGGGATCTGATCGATCGAGACCTCGGTGCGGTTGCCCTGCGGCGGGACCACCTTGCTGATCTCGGTGCTGCCGTCGCTGGCGAAGATCGTCGCCACCTGGTTGGTCTCGAGGTCGCCCGGCTTGGGCACCGACACCGCCGTGTAGGCCACCAGGAACACCGCGCTCGGCACGACGATCGCCAGGGCCATCAGGACATAGAGTGTCCGGCGCACGATCCGCCACGGCGATTTCTTCACCGCACCAGCGCTACCCGAGCCGTCGTCGCCCCCGCCACCGTCGCGGCGGTTGCGCGGATCGGTCGGCGGCGGTGTGCCGCCCACACCGGCGGCGCGACGTTCACCGGTGGTGGGACCGCCGGTGGCGGTGGCGCGACGTTCACCGGAGGTGGGACCGCCGGGGCGCCGACCGGCGCCTGCCCGTGCGGCCGCGGCGGCACCGCCCGCGCGAGCCGTCCTGGCGACGTCGTCGTTCGCGCCGCGCACGGTCCGCCCCGGCTGATTCGCCCGCACGGTCGACTCGTCGGGGCTGCCGGGACGCGGCAACTTCTGTGTGGCGCCTGCCGCGGGCGGCGCGGCCCGACCCGGCTGCGGGGGCCTGCCCTGCGGCGGCCTGCCCTGACCGGGCCCACCCTGCGGAGGCGGTCCACCCTGCGGACCGCCGGGACGCTGTGGTGGCTGACCAGGCCGACGCGGCGGCATCCCACCGGGCGGCGGCCCCTGCTGACGATTCGGCGGCGGTCCCTGCGGACCACGTCCACCAGGCACGGGACCACCCTGCGGGCGCCCGCCCTGCGCGGGACCACCGGGCGCGCCCTGCGGGCGCGGACCGGCGGGCGGCATCGGCCGACGCGGCGGGGGACCGCCGGGCCGATCACCCGACTGTGGGGGGAGACCCGATTGCGCACCCCGAGCCGGACGGCCGCCGCGCGGATCATCGCCGTGGGGGGAGGACTCGTAGGGCGAACTCACTGACCAGATCTCCATAACTTGTAAGGTTCGGGCACACGACATCCGCGCCGGAGTACCGGCGCGGAGAGGGTGCACCCCGAACAGTGGCGCATCACGCGGTGGCCACCATCACTTGTCCGGGCGGCCCGTCACTCGGCAGCCCCGTCGCTCCACCCGCCATCATTCGGCAGCAGAGCGCCGGGCTCGCGAACTCGTCCGTCGCCGGGCGGGGGCGGGCGCCGTGCCGAGCACGTACGACTGCACCAGATGATTCCAGCTGCACGAGCGACATACCTCGACGACATGCACCGAGAATTCTTCGTTCGACTCGGCCATCCGAATCAGTTCTTCGGGCGTCCGCGCCGACCCGGCCGCTTGGCCGAGCCCGTCGCCGAACACCCACGAAACCAACGTCAGCTGCTCTTTCCGACAGATCGGGCAGGTCACCTCGCTGCCCCGGCCGTGGAACTTCGCGGCCCGGAGCAGATACGGATTCGCGTCGCACACCTCGGCGACGCCGACCCGCCCCGCGTAGACATCGGCCAGCAGAGACCTGCGCCGGAGCGCATAGTCCACCACCTGCCGCTGAATTCGCACGATCACCAGAGTAGCGGGGTTCGGATACGCGTGCCCACGGCATCGTTTGATCCGATCCCCCTGAGCTTTCCGGCGATTCCCGTAGCGAATCAGGTGTTTTCGCAGGTGAGGTGACGCACCGCACGGGGTTACTCGGCGGGCGCGCGACGGCGGCGGCCGATTCGGTCACGGCCGGACGTGACATCGATCGCGCGGGCGGCGTCGAGCGTGCTTGACGTGCGGGGCCGCCGCAGACCTCCTTCCCTCGCCGCCGCACTGACCTGCGGCAATGACGCATGCGTCACATTCGACTGTGCGTAGATGTATCGCTCCGATATAGTTGGAAGTCGCATCCACGGTTAGGTCTGTTCGGCCTTTCAGGTCGTCATAGTCAGGGAGTGAGGTCGGCAGTGCTCGAATTGGCGATTCTCGGCCTGCTCCTCGACGCGCCCATGCACGGTTACGAGCTGCGCAAGCGGTTGACGGGCCTGCTCGGAGCGTTCCGGGCCTTCTCCTACGGTTCGCTCTACCCGACGCTGCGCAGGATGCAGGCCGACGGGTTGATCGCCGAGGAGCTTCCGGACGGCGCGCTAGCGCGCCGTGCGCGCCGCGTCTACCGGCTCACGCCGGTCGGCCGGGAACGGTTCTCCGAACTCCTTGCCGACACCGGTCCGCAGAACTACACCGATGACGGCTTCGGCGTTCACCTTGCCTTCTTCAGTCGCACCCCCGCCGAGGCGAGAATGCGGATTCTGGAGGGCAGACGTCGTCAGGTCGAGGAGCGCCGAGAGGGGCTGCGCGAAGCGATCAAGAAGGCCAGCGGGTCACTGGATCGCTACACCAAGCAGCTCCACCAGCTCGGATTGGAATCAAGCGAGCGCGAAGTGCGCTGGCTCAACGAGTTGATTGCGGCGGAGCAATCGACGAAGGCGGCACCACAGAAAGAGGGAAAGAGCGGCCATGAGTGATGTCAACAAGGTTGGATCCGGCGAAGTCCGCGTCGCGATCGTCGGTGTGGGCAACTGCGCATCGTCGCTGGTGCAGGGCGTGCAGTACTACAAGGACGCCGACGAGAACCAGGTCGTTCCGGGCCTCATGCACGTCAAGTTCGGTAGCTACCACGTCCGTGACGTGAAGTTCGTGGCCGCGTTCGATGTCGACGCCAAGAAGGTCGGTTTCGACCTGGCCGAGGCCATCTTCGCCAGCGAGAACAACACCATCAAGATCTCCGACGTGCCGCCGACCGATGTGACGGTCCTGCGTGGCCCGACCCTCGACGGCATCGGCAAGTACTACGCGCAGACCATCGAGCAGTCCGAGGCGCCCGCGGTCGACGTGGTCAAGGCGCTCAAAGACGCCGAGGTCGACGTGCTGGTCTCGTACCTGCCCGTCGGTTCCGAAGAGGCCGACAAGTTCTACGCGCAGTGCGCGATCGACGCGAACGTGGCCTTCGTCAACGCGCTGCCGGTCTTCATCGCCTCCGACCCGGTCTGGGCGCAGAAGTTCGTCGACGCCGGCGTGCCGATCGTCGGTGACGACATCAAGTCGCAGGTCGGCGCGACCATCACCCACCGCGTGATGGCCAAGCTGTTCGAAGACCGCGGCGTGGTGCTCGATCGCACCTACCAGCTCAATGTCGGCGGCAACATGGACTTCAAGAACATGCTCGAGCGTGAGCGGCTGGAGTCGAAGAAGGTCTCCAAGACCCAGGCCGTCACCTCGAACCTCACCGGGGCGCTCGCGGGCAAGGTCCACGATCGCAACGTCCACATCGGTCCTTCGGACTACGTGGAGTGGCTCGACGACCGCAAGTGGGCCTACGTCCGCCTCGAGGGTCGCGCCTTCGGTGACGCTCCGCTGAACCTGGAGTACAAGCTCGAGGTGTGGGACTCGCCGAACTCGGCGGGCATCATCATCGACGCCGTCCGCGCGGCGAAGATCGCCAAGGACCGCGGCATCGGCGGACCCGTCATCCCGGCCTCGGCCTACCTGATGAAGTCCCCGCCGGAGCAGATCGCCGACGATGTGGCGCGCACTCAGCTCGAGGCGTTCATCATCGGTGCCGATTAATCACTGAACGACAAGAGCCGGTGCGCACGAACCCTCGTGCACACCGGCTCTTGTCGTCTTCAGTCCAGGGAGACGTACACCTCGACCGAGGTCGGACCGGTGTAGCGCTCCAGCTCGGCCGTGTGCGAGCGGGTGATGGTGCCGGCGTTCTCGGCCTTGATCACCTGCGCCCACGCGGTGCGCAGCAGATCGTAGGGCTTGTCCGAGACCACGAACTTGGCGTAGCGGCCCGCGGGGATGCGGGTGAGCACGTCGCCTTCGTCGATGTCGTCCAGTTCGGCGACCTCGTAGCCGAGCACGGCCACCGCATGATCGTTCTGACCGATGTAGGCGGCCGCGCGGGGCACCGCCTTCTCCCGCGACAGATACCGATCCCAGGTGAAGTTCACCAGGTCGAGATCGCGCGCGGTCACCTCACGCCCGGCCAACGGCACGGTGAGACCCGCGATCAAGCCGTCGGCGAGGGTGACGATTTCGAAATCCACGGCCATCAGCTGTCCTTCTGCTCGATCAGCGACACGAAGATCTCGACCGTGCGTTCGTCGGGATACTGCTCGCAATCGCCGGTATAGGCACGCACGAATTCACCCGCGGCCTCCGCGTCCCACACCTGGCGCCACAGCCCGACGATGGTGTCGCCGAGGTTGTCGCCGCTGGCCACGAATCGCGCGTAGCGGCCCGCCGGAATCCGGCCGAGCACATCGCCTACCTGGAGGTCGGCGAGAGTTTTGCACTCGTAGCCGACGATGTGGGTGAGGTAGGAATTGATCTCCGGCGCGAAATCGACATAGCCCGTCGCGACCGGCCCCGGTAACGTTCTCGCCCGCAGGTTCGCCCACGCCTCGACCACTTTGGCGCGGCGCGGCCCCTCGACGGCGAGCGCCGGACTGCGAAGCACCGTGCCCGCGATCAGCGTCTCGGGACGGTCAACGACATTGAAATCCACCTGCGTAGCCCCTATGTCTAGTGTCGTCGCATGTCGGTACCGACCGCACATCCTCCCGTATCGGTCCGACAGGTTCCGCGCCGGGATCATTCGACCCCTGGTCGGGCGGTTCGCGCTCTGGGCAACGATGTTGCCATGTCCCCACGGTAGCCGGGTCCGGCTGCGCCAACTCGTGATCTATCGCGGCCCTTCACCGCCGAGCCCGGGGAACAGCTCACCGGGAACGGCGGGCGTCGGTGCGGGCGGAATGATGATCAGCGGCGGCGGCGCGGGCCGCGGTGAGTTCGCCGGCGGACCGAAGATGTCGAAGCCGCCCCCCGGCGTCGGGGCGGTGCCGGTGCCCGGCGAGGGCACCAGCGGCGGGTTCGGTACCGGCTGCACGTCGAACTGTTCGACCGGCGTTCCCGCCAGCGCGGCGTCCATCGACTGCTTCCAGATGTCGGCGGGCAGCCCCGAACCCCAGATCGCCCCACCGCGACCGTTGCGCAGCGGCTGCGGTTGCTCGGTGCCCACCCACACCGCGGTGGACAGGGAGGGCGTGTACCCCACCATCCACGCGTCCTTGTTGTCCTTGGTCTCGCCGAGCTGGGTGGTTCCCGTCTTGCTCGCCGACTGCCTGCCGTCGGCGAGGCCGTGGCCGTTGGAGTAGTTGGCGATCGGCAGCATCGCCGACGTGGTCGTGTCGGCGATCTCGGCGGAGAACCGCTGCTCCGGCTCTGAATGTCGCTTACCCGTCGCGGTTTCCCAGCTGCGGTCGAGCAACACCCGCCCGTCCCCGGTGCTCACCTTCTGCACGAAGTACGGCTGGTGATAGACCCCAGACGCGGCCAGCGTCGCGTACGCCGACGCCATGTCGAGGGGGCGCACCAGATACTGCCCGAGCACGATCCCGTTGAGCGGGTAACCGTCCGGCTCCGACAGGCTCGTGCCCTCGACGCCGGGAATGTACTCGGGGATGCCGGCCAGGTGCGCGGCCTCGGCGATCGAGCGCGGGCCGTCGGCCATCGTCATGGTGAGCCGGTAGAAGCTGGTGTTCAGTGAGCGTTTGAGCGCCTCGGCGAGCGAACAGCGTCCGCACGAGTCACCCTCCACGTTGGTGATCTCGGTGCCGCGGTCGGTGATGGGCGAGCTGTCCATCGCCCGCGTCACCGGAATGCCTTGCCGAAGCGCCGCGACGAGCGCGAAAACCTTGAACGCGGAACCGGTTTGCAGCGGCGCCTGCGCGAAGTCGAACCCCGTCCCGTCCTCGCCGCCGTAATAGGCCCGCACGGCCCCGCTGCGCGGATCGATCGACACCACCGCCGAGCGCAGCTCCGATGGCTGCCACGACAATCGCTCACGCACCGCATCGACCGCGCCTGCCTGCGCCGCGGCGTCGATAGTGGTGGTGATCTGCAGTGCGCCCGTGTTGATGTCGGCGTCGTCGAGGCCCGCGGCCCGCAGTTCGCGCAGCACCTGGGTGCGGATATGCCCTTCCGGTCCGAGCGCGACCGACTCCGCGGGCATGTCGTCGAGCGGGATGATCGGCGGGAACACCGTCGCGTCCCGGTCGCCCGGCGCGAGCACGTTCATCTCGACCATCCCGTCGAGCACGTACTGCCAGCGCGCCCGCAACTGATCGAAATGGTTCTCCGGATCGAGCACCGAAGGCGAGCGGATCACCGCCGCCAGCACGGCTCCCTCCGCGAGAGTCAGCTCCGGCACCGGCTTGTCGAAATATGCCTTCGCCGCGGACGCGATCCCGTATGCCCCGCGCCCGAAGTAGATGGTGTTGAGGTAGGCGGACAGGATCTCGTCCTTGCTCCACTGCCGCGCCATCTTGGCCGCGATGATCAGCTCCCGCATCTTGCGGGTGACGGTGCGCTCGGAGCTGAGGAAGGCATTCTTCACGTACTGCTGGGTGATCGTCGAGCCGCCGCCCGCGTTGTTCTGGCCCGTCACATTGTCGCGAGCGGCACGCAGGAAGCCGCTGGTGGAATAGCCGGCGTTCGTATAGAAGGTGCGGTCTTCGGCCGCCAGCACGGCGTCGCGGACCGGATACGGCACATCCGTGAGCGGAATGGGAATCCGATTGCCCTGTGGCGGAATGAATTTGGTCAGCACGGTGGTGCCGTCGGCGGCGAGGACCGTCGCGGGCTGTTCGACCGCGACCTCGGCCGGTTCGGGAATCTCCGAACTCCAGTACACCGCGACGAACAGCAGCGCGGGCACACACACGAAGATCACGAAGAGCGCGAGCAGCAACCGCCGGATGCGCTGCCCCCTGGTGCGTGGCTTGCGTTGCGAGGGCGGGTCGTCGGTGCCGAGGCGGGCGGCCTGTTCGCGGCGCGCGGATCCCTTGGTGTCGCCGGGCTCGTCGGTGGCGGCCAGTCGTGCGGCCTGTGCCCGTCGTGCCGCGCCCTTGGCCGGCTTCTGCTCTTTCGCCAGCGGATCCCGGAACCCGGCAATCGAGGTATACGGAACGTCCCCATCGGAACGCCCGCGCCCGCGCTGGGAGGCCACACCATCTCCTTTCGGAGCGAGTGAGAAGAACTCACCTGCACCGACGTCGATATCGGTGCAGGTGACTCTACCCGGCGGTGGCGGCAGAACCCGGCAGGTCAGCTCTTGACGCCGCCCGCGGTGAGGCCGGAGATGATGCGACGCTGGAAAATCAGCACCATGATCACCAGCGGCACGGTGACGATCACGCCCGCTGCCATGATGGCCGCGTACGGCTGCACCAGCGGGTCGTTGCCCGAGAAGCTCGCGATGGCGACCGTCACCGGCTTGGTGTCGTCGCCCGAGAGCAACCGGGCCAGCAGGTACTCGTTGATCGAGGCGATGAACGCCAGGATCGCGGTGGTGAACACCGCGGGCGCGGCCAGCGGCAGCATGATCAACCGGAAGGCCTGGAACTTGCTCGCGCCGTCGATGCGCGCGGCCTCTTCGAGCTCCCACGGCAGTTCGGCGAAGAACGAGGCCAGGATGTAGACCGTCATCGGCAGCACGAACGAGATGTTCGGGATGATCATCGCCTGGTACTGGCCGATCCAGCCGATATCGGTGAACAGCTGGAACAGCGGCGTCACCAGCACCACGGCCGGGAACATCGACGCCGACAGGATCAGCCCCGAGATCAGGTACTTGCCCGCGAAGGTCATCCGGGCCAGCGCGTAGGCCGCGAGCACGCCGAGGATCAGCGCGACCGCGGTGGTCGCCGATCCGATGATCACACTGTTGAGCAGCGCCTTGCCGAAGTCGTTGCCGCGGCTGGTGTCGAAGGCGTTGCGGAAGTTCTCCAGCGTCACGTGGGTGGGCCACGGGGTGCTGTCGAAGGTGTGGGCCGGGTCGCGGAACGCCACCACGGCCATCCAGTAGAACGGGCCGAGGCCCCACACCAGCACGATGGCGACGCCGAGGTAGAGCCGCGCCGTCCCCATCCGCTTGCGCCACGACACCGGCTGCACCGGCAGCGTCTTCGACTCCGCGACAGGTTCTTTCGTGATCGACATGCTCATCAGTTCGCCTTCCGCTGGTCTTCCTGCGTGCGAACAGCGTTGGCGCCCAGCACCTTCACCAGGACGAACGCGATCGCGAAGACGAGCAGGAAGGTGATCACCGACAGTGCCGCGGCGCTGTTGGGACCTTGGCGCACCTGCTCGACCACCAGGATCGACAGCGTGTTGGTCGACGGGTTGCCCAGCGTCATGATCGCGGGCAGGTCGTACATGCGCAGCGCGTCCATGGTGCGGAACAGCACCGCCACCAGCAGTGCGGGCTTGAGCAGCGGCAGGGTGATGTGCAGGAACCGCTGCCAGGCCGACGCGCCGTCGACCTTGGCGGCCTCGTACACATCGGCCGGAATCACTTGCAGCCCAGCCAGAATCAGCAGCGCCATGAACGGCGTGGTCTTCCACACGTCGGCCGCGATCACCGCGAACCGCGACGCCCACATGTCGGAGGTCCACAGGATGTGCGTGCCGAGCACCCGGTTCACGACACCGTCGTACTGGAACATGAACTCCCACAACCGCGCGGTGACGGCGGTGGGGATCGCCCACGGGATCAGCACGGCGGCGCGCAGCATGGCCCGGCCGCGGAAGGTCTTGCCCATCACCATGGCCATGCCGAGCCCGAGCAGGGCCTCCAGCGACACCGTGATCACGGTGAAGAACAGGGTGATCCCGACGGCCGACCAGAACTGCGAGCCGAGCGTGCCGGTGGGGCAGGACACCGTACCCATCAACGACCCGCACTGCTGCAGCAGCCAGTGCGTGTAGTTGCTGAATCCGGCGCTGCCGCCCTCGACGAACATCCCGGTGGCCGGGTCGATGCCGGAGTCCTTCGAGAAGGACATCCACACCGCCTCGACCACCGGATATCCGATGACCACGGCCAGCGCGACGAGCACGGGCGCGACGAACAGCCACGCCTTGCCGGATTGTCGCAGTTCCAGCGCTAGCCCGCGCTGCTTGGCTCCCGAAGGATCCGACACCGTTACTACTCTCCTACGGTCTGGTCGGGTCCGCTGCGCGTACCGCTACGAACCGGCGGTCTCGATGCCCTTTTGCATGCCGGCGACCGCGTCGTCGACGGACTTCGTGCCGTTGAGGGCAGCATAGGCGTTGTCCTGGATGGCCTTCGACACCGCGGGATAGAACGGGGTCACCGGACGCGGCACCGCGCTGGCGATGGATTCCTTCAGCGTGGGCAGGTACGGCATCTTCGCGATCAGGGCCGGGTCGTCGTAGAGCGAGGAGCGCACCGAGGGCAGCGAGCCCGAGGCGATGATCTGCTGCGCTTCTTCGCTGATCAGGTACCGAACGAAGTCGGCGGCGGTGGCCTTGTTCTTGGAGAACGCGCTGATCGCGGCGTTGTAGCCGCCGAGGGTGGAGGCGCCGACGCCGGTGTTGCCCGGCAGGGGGGCGACGCCGAACTTGTCCTTCACCGCGGAGCCGTCGGCGGAGGCCTGGGCGTAGAGGTAGGGCCAGTTGCGCAGGAACAGCAGCTTGCCCGACTCGAACGCGCTGGCGCTCTCGCCTTCCTTGAAGGTGATGGCTTCCTTGGGGATGTCGCCGTTCTTGTAGGCGTCGACGAGGACCTTCAGGCCCGCCTTCGACTCCGGGCTGTTCACGGTGGGGGTCTTGCCGTCGGCGCCGACGAAGCTGCCGCCGAAGGCGTTGATGACCTCGGAGGTGTTCACGGTCAGGCCCTCGTAGGGCGCGAGCTGACCGGCGTAGCAACCGATGTTGTTGTCCCGGGCCACCTGGCACTGACCGAGCATCTCGGTCCAGGTCTTCGGCGGGTTGGGGACCAGGTCCTTGCGGTAGTACAGCAGGCCGCCGTTGGTGTTCTTCGGGGCCGCGTACAGCTTGCCGTTGTAGGTGGCGCTGGCCACGGTCGGCGCGAGCAGCGGCGCGGTGTCGATCGCGAAATTGCCCTCGAGCGGCTGGACCCAGCCCTTCGCGGCGAACTCGGCGGTGTCCTTCACGTCGAGGGCGACGACGTCGTAGCCGTCCTGCTTGGCGCGGAAGTGCTCGGCGAGGTCGTCGTGCTGCTGGGTGCCGTCGGCCGACTGCTCCTTGAACGTCACCTGCTCGTTCGGGTGCGCGGCGTTCCAGCGGTCGATGAGCTGCTTGACCACACCGGTTTCGGTGGTGTCCTTGCCTTCGACGTAGGTGATCGGGCCGCGGCCCGTCAGGTTCTGGTCGAGCGCGTTGCCCCCGTCGTCACTGGAGCAACCGCTGGCGAACGTTGCGGTGAGCAACGCGATCGAGGCGGCAGCCATCGTCGCTCTGGGGACAAACTTCAAAGCCATCGCAGACACTCCAGGGTCAAGACGTGAGCAGCAGCACACCCGTGCGGTGCACAAGGCAACATACATGGTGCGCGGTCTTCCCGTCCGATCGTCCTGATCATCGGCTTACTTTCCGGTCAGTTCCACTACGGTTTCCTGTCGGCGCCGTGCCCTACCCTCGAGTGCGTGACCAGTCCACCGCCGTCAGCACCCGATCGGATGCTCACCCGCATCGGTGGTTTGCTGCGCAAAGCCGAGTCCACCGACAATGCGCACGAGGCCGAAGCCTTCCTCGCCGCGGCGCAACGGCTGGCGACGAAATCCTCGATCGATCTCGCAGTGGCGCGGTCGCATGTGGCATCGCGCGAGCGCAGGTCGGCGCCGGTGCAACGGATCATCCCGATCGGCGAACCGGGTCGAAAGGGCCTGCGCACCTACGTTCAGCTGTTCGTCGCGATCGCGGGCGCCAACGATGTTCGCTGCGATGTCGCCCGTACCTCCGCCCAGGTCTATGCCTACGGCTTCGCCGCCGACATCGACACCTGCGAAGCGCTCTATGCGAGCCTGCTCATTCAAATGGTTCGAGCCTCCGATCACTACATCAAATCCGGCGCCTACCGCGAGGCCACGGTCGTCAAAGTCGTCGCCGAGAAGCGGCTCGGCCGCACCGTTCGCCGTCGCGTCGAGGTGCCGGTGGCGGGGGTGACCGCGCGGCTGAACTTCCAGATGGCCTTCGCCGCCCGAATCGGCGCCCGCCTTGCCGAGGTGAAAGCCGAAGTCGTCGCCGAGGAATCCGTCGCAGAATCGACCGGCACCGCCCTGGCTCTCCGCGACAAGGAGGTCGCGCTCACCGACTTCTATACCGCCACCTCCGAGGCGCGCGGCACCTGGCGAGGCCCCCAAACCTCCACGGGTCATTCCGCCGCCGCCCGTCGCGCGGGCGACCGCGCGGGCCGCACCGCCCGCTTGGGTACCTCGCCCGAGCTTCCCGCCGCTCGCGGAAAGCTCACCGGCGGATGATGACCGCGCGGTGTCACCGGACAGCGATCACGCGGTCGCGCGCAGCGGTCGGCCGGGCCGGAACAGTTCGTGTCCGAGTCTGAGTCGGGCCGGCGGCGCGACAATCAGCGCGCCAAGGTCTATGACGGTGAGCAGCTGGTGCGCCGGGCATTCGATCGTGCCGACGAGTTCGGGCATCGAACGGTGGAGGTCTACGGTTCCCAGCTGACCCTGCCGGTGGAGCGTCGCTTCGCCTCCGTCGAATCGGTGCAGACCTATGTGGACAAGGTGCTCGCGCTGAATTGGGTTCGTGCGCAATGGGAACGGGCCGCTGTATCGATCCGTGTCCGCGCCCGTGGTGGCGCCGCGGCAGCCCACTACGAGCCCACGACCGCTGTGCTGGCCGTTCCGCTACACACCGGCTCCACCGCTTGGGCCCTGCGCGAACTGGTGGTCCTGCATGAAATCGCCCACCACCTGGCGCCCGAACCGGAACACGCCCCCCATGGCCCCGAATTCTGTACCCGCTACGTCGAATTGGCCGACGGGGTGATCGGTCCGGAGGCCGCTTTGCTGATCCGGACCACCTTCGCCGGGTGCGGAGTTCGGTTCGGTTAGTTCGTCGCTCAGCGTTCCTCGAGCAGTGCGCTGACCCGCTCGTAGCGTCGCAACCACCAGTCGACACGGTCGGGGTCGGGGTGCCGGTATTTGTCCAGCAATGCGGGGTCGGGCTCCGGCGGCGACGCCGGGACCGGTAACCATCCGTCGACCGGCAGCAGAGACTGTGCGACCAGGTCACCTTCGAACAGTGCGAGAGTGCCCAACCCACAGGCGAATTCGAGATCGGGCAGCGCGCCCGCCAACGCCAGCTGCGCCGCCAAGCCGACGCTGGTCTCGAGCGCCGACGAGACGACGGTCGGCAGCCCGGCCGCCCCGGCGACCGCCAGCGCCCGCCGTACCCCACCCAGCGGCGTGCACTTGAGGACCGCCACGTCGGCGGCACCGGCCACCGCCACCCGCATCGGGTCCTCGGCCCGGCGAATCGACTCGTCCGCCGCGATCGGCACCGACACCCGCCGGCGCACCTCGGCCAGTTCCGCCACGGTCCGGCACGGCTGTTCCACGTATTCCAACCCTCCAGCGGCCTTGTCGATCTTCCCGATCTGCCGGACGGCGGTCTCCACGTCCCACACCGCGTTCGCGTCCACCCGAACCGCCCCCGATTCCCCGATCGCCGCGCGCACCGCCGCCACCCGCGCCAGATCCTCGACCAGCGAGTCCGGGTGATCGGCCACCTTCACTTTCGCGGTCGCACAACCGGATTCCCGAACGATCCGGCCCGCGCGCGCGGCATCCACCGCGGGCACAGTGCAATTCACCGGAATCCGATCACGCACCGGCGCAGGCCAGCCCACTGTCACCTGTTCGACAGCGGTAGCCAGCCACCCGGCCGCTTCCCGATCGTCGTATTCGGGAAAAGCACAGAACTCACCCCACCCCAACTCCCCCCGGATCAACATCCCCTCGCGCACAGTGATCCCCCGAAACCGCGTCCGCAACGGAATCGCGTAAACGAAAACCTCAGCGCCCACCGCTCAGTCGATCCCTTCGTCCAGCTGCTGCCAGGTGAGAAGGACCGGGAACGGCGCCAATGTGTCGATCGCGGCTGCGTAATCGTCGGTCCGATTGCGGAATCCGTTGGATACGTAGCGACCTTCGGAATTGAGGGTGAGCATTTCGATCGACACCGCGGGCCCGTCGCCGTTGGCCATGCGGACGATCCAATAGTCTTGAATTCCGTATCGCGCGTACTCGGAGCACTTGTCGATCGTGTCGGCGGTGACCGTTGTCGGCGACACCACCTCGACGACCAGGAGCGTGTCACCGACAGTCGGCTTGGTCTTCCAGCGGCGGCGCGGAGTCCGAATGCATCGATAGACGATGCCGTCGGGCCGCTTGTAATGGAACGGGACTTCCGATACCAGCATGTCGATATCGCGATTGACGCGAAGACACGGGTCACGGTTCGCCCGCTTCGCCTCGCCGTCGGCGAGCGCCCGCTCGATGGCGCGCGATATCGCATTGTGGTTGGGCGAGGGTGATTCGCAGAAGACGATCATGCCGTCTTTGATCTCGACCGAACGCGCGACGTCCTCCGGCATGGTCAGGTAATTGTCCATGTCGACGGGCTGGCTGTAGGTCTTCGGAACAGACCAGTCGAACGCTTCGGACACGGGCGACCCTTCGGCTCGGAGGCACCGTCATCTTACTTCGCGCGGTGATCCGCGGCGGCGCTCGAGGAGAGCGCCGCCGGTGGAGTCACAGGCGTTCGATGATGGTGGCGTTGGCCAGGCCGCCCGCTTCGCACATGGTCTGCAGCCCGTAGCGCGCCCCACGCTGCCGCATCGCGTGGACCAGCGTGGTCATCAACCGCGCCCCGGAAGCGCCGAGCGGATGCCCGAGCGCGATCGCCCCGCCGTTGACGTTGACGCGGCTCATGTCCACGCCGGTTTCCTTCGCCCACGCCAGTACGACCGGCGAGAACGCCTCGTTGATCTCGAACAGGTCGATGTCGCCGATGTCCAGACCAGCTCGTCGCAGCACCTTCTCGGTGGCCGGAATGACCGCGGTGAGCATCAGCAACGGGTCGTCGCCCGCGACCGAGAAGCTGTGCAGGCGGGCCAGCGGCCGCAGGCCGAGCTGTTCGGCGCGTTCGCCGGACATGATCAGTACCGCGGAACTCCCGTCGCTGACCTGGCTGGCGGAGGCGGCGGTGATCTCCCACCCGATCTGCGGGAACCGCGCCGCCATCGCGGGGTCGTAGTAGGCGGGCTTCAGTGTCGCGAGGGTCTCGATGGTGCTGCCGACCCGGATTCCCTCATCCGTGTTCAGTCCGTTGATCGGTGCGAGTTCCTCGGCGAAGAGTCCGTCTTTGGTTGCCCGAGCGGCCTTTTCATGACTGCTCAATGCGAATTCGTCGAGCTGGGTCCGCGTCAGCCCCCACTTCGCGGCGATGAGTTCAGCGCTGATTCCCTGTGGGACGAGGTCCTCGGGATAGCGCTGCGAGAAGGCGACGCCCGACAGGTCGGTGGTGCCGACCAGGTTGGCGCCCATGGGAATTCGCCCCATCGATTCCACGCCCGCGGCGACCACGATGTCGTAGGCCCCCGCGATAACTCCCTGTGCGGCGAAGTGAATCGCCTGCTGACTGCTGCCGCACTGCCGATCCACCGTGGTGGCGGGCACGGATTCCGGATATCCGGCGGCCAGCGCGGCCCGCCGGGTCATATTCGCCCCTTGCTCCCCGGCCTGGGTGACGATGCCGCCGATCACATCGTCGATCAGTGCCGGATCGATCCCGCTGCGCTCGACGACCGCCCGCAGGCTGTGCGCCAGGAGATCAACAGGATGAACGTCGTGAAGTGCGCCGTTCGGCTTGCCCCGCCCGATCGGGGTGCGTACCGCTTCGACGATGACCGCGTCTCGCATGGAAGTCCTCTTTCGCCAACGCTGGCTCTATCTGACAATAGCCAGCCTAGATCCTAACTATCATCGACTCAAGTCAGATTGGCTATGATGTGTCTCATGGCAGCCGTGATGGAAGGACCCCTGGCCGATCTCAGCAAATGGGACACGGCGGGCTGTTCCATCGCCAGAGCCATGGACCTCATCGGCACCCGCTCGGCGATGCTCATCCTGCGCGAGGCCTACTACGGCACCCGCCGCTTCGACGGCTTCGCCCGCCGCGTCGGTATCACCGACGCCGCCGCCGCGGCGCAGCTCCGCAAACTCACCGCCGCCGGCCTCCTGGAAAAACGCCCCTACCAGGAAGAAGGCAAACGCACCCGGCACGAATACGCCCTCACCCAGATGGGCCGAGACCTACTCCCCGCCGTAGTCGCCCTCTGGCAATGGGGCGACACCTACCTCCAGCCCGGCCCCGCGCCGCTCCTGCGGGTGGACACCGAAACCGGCGAACCGGTCCGCGTCGACCTCCGAACCTCCGATGGCACCGAGATCCCCCTCGAACGCATGGCTGTCCGAGTGAACGAGGATTACCTCCGCGACCGCGCCGAGCGCCGAAAGAACAAGAACAGCTGATCACCGGGCTCGCCTGGTGATCAGCTGCTCAGTACGTCAACTCAGCGCAGGCGCTGGCCGTCGACGCTGAAGAAGTACACGTGTTCGGGGTCTACGGTCAGGCAGAGGCGATCGCCCTTGCGTGGCGGGTTGCGCCAATCCACCCGCGCCACAATCGTTTCCCCGGTCTGGCCGCCGGTGCCCGCCGAGAGGGCGCGACCGTAGACGTAGGCGTCGGAGCCCAGCTCCTCCACGACGTCGACTTCCAGTTCGAGGCCGCCGTCGCCGACCTCGAGATGTTCGGGGCGGATGCCGAGGACCACCGAGCCCGCACCCGCGTCGGCCACCGCGCGCGGCACGCGCACCGGGTAGCCACCGATGGTGACGGCTCCGTCGTCGACGGGCAGGGTGAACAGGTTCATCGCGGGCGAACCCATGAACCCGGCGACGAACATGTTCGCCGGGTCGCGGTAGAGGTCGCGCGGCGAGGCGCACTGCTGGAGCAGGCCGTCCTTGAGGACCGCGACACGGTCGCCCATCGTCATCGCCTCGACCTGGTCGTGGGTGACGTAGACCGTGGTGGTGCCGAGCCGCCGCTGCAACTGGGCGATCTGGGTGCGGGTCTGCACGCGCAGCTTCGCGTCGAGGTTCGACAGCGGCTCGTCCATCAGGAACACCCGTGGCTGCCGCACGATCGCGCGCCCCATCGCCACGCGCTGCCGCTGCCCGCCCGACAGCGCCTTCGGCTTGCGGTCCAGGTACTGCTCGAGGTCGAGGAGTTTGGCTGCCTCCAGCACCCGCTCGTCGCGCTCGGCCTTGGACACCTTGGCCAGCTTCAGCGCGAAACCCATGTTCTCCGCGACCGACATGTGCGGGTAGAGCGCGTAGTTCTGGAACACCATCGCGATGTCGCGATCCTTGGGTTCGGCGTTGGTCACGTCCTTGTCGCCGATCCGGATGCATCCGCCGTTGACCTCTTCGAGGCCGGCCAGCATGCGCAGCGAGGTCGATTTGCCACACCCGGAGGGGCCGACGAGTACCAGGAATTCGCCGTCGGCGATCTCCAGGTCGAGTGCGTCGACCGCGGGTTTGGTGGCACCGGCGTAGAGCCGGGTAGCGCGGTCGAAAGTCACGGTAGCCATGCGTAGATCAACATCCCATCCCGGCAGGAACGTGCCGGACGATCCGAGTAGTGGGTCGCTGGGATCGTAGCGGCCCACAACGGCGCCGGGTAGCCTCGGTCGCGGAGCCAACCCGAGCTATCGAGGAGCCAGCGAGATGAGTCGTCCGGTCCGTATCGGAGTCCAGCTTCAACCGCAGCACGCGCCGGATTACGGCCTCATCCGCGACGCGGTGTTGCGGGCCGAGGACGCTGGGGTCGACATCGTTTTCAACTGGGATCACTTCTTTCCGCTCACCGGCGACCCGGCAGGCGCGCATTTCGAATGCTGGACGATGCTCGGCGCGTGGGCGGAGCAGACCGAGCGGGTCGAGTTGGGCGCGCTGGTCACCGGCGGTGGCTACCGCAATCCCGACCTGCTCGCGGATATGGCGCGCACGGTGGACAACATCAGCGGCGGCCGACTGATTCTCGGCATCGGCGCGGGCTGGTTCGAGCGTGACTACGCCGAGTACGGCTACGAGTTCGGTACGCCGGGCACCAGGCTGAACTTGTTGAAGGAGAGCATGGCGCGCATCACCGCCAGGCTCGGGAAGCTGAACCCGCCGCCGGTCCGCGACATCCCGATCCTGATCGGCGGCGGTGGTGAGCGCAAGACGCTGCGCCTGGTCGCCGAGTACGCCGACATCTGGCACTCCTTCGCCGATGTGGCGACTCTCGGCCACAAGAACAAGGTGCTGGCCGAGCACGCGGCCGTCGCGGGCACCGACGAGTCGCGGATCGAGCGTTCGGTGCAGTGGCAGGGCCGCGACGAGGCGAAGGCGCTGCACGATGCGGGCGTCACCCTGTTCACCGTGGGTGTTTCCGGCCCCGGCTACGACCTCACCGAAGTCCGGCGCGCCATCGAATGGCGTGACGAGACGAACCCGGCCGTCCTCGAGGGTCTCGCGTAATTTCGATCACGCTGCGGCGAACCCGCTTCCGGGCCCCGACCGGCCGTCGCCGCGGATCGACACCGTGAGCCGCAGCCCTGCGTAACCTTCGCTGTGCAAGGTTGCGGCTAGGGTCTATCGGCATGGCAGGTGTACGAACTCGGGCACGGATCGCTGCCCTCTTGCTCCTCGTCGGCGTCGCGGCGACCGGGTGCGGCGGCTCCGAAAGCAGCTCCGCGCGCGACCTCTGTTCGCCACCGGGACCGAGCGCCGCCGCGGCCGCACCGACCAATCTGGCCGCGGGCGAGACCGCTGGCGCCGATCGCTACACCACCGCGACAACGGCGCCGGTCGACTCGATCGACACCACGAAACTCGGTCTGCTCAATCCGGGCACCCTGAGCGTCGGCACCCTGTCCGACGCACCGCCCAGCATCTGCGTGAACAGCGAAGGCGCTTTCACCGGATTCGACAACGAACTCCTCACCGCGATCGGCGCGAAACTCGGCTTGCGCGTGGAGTTCTCCGGCACCGAGTTCGCCGGCCTGCTCGCCCAGGTGTCGGGCAAGCGCTTCGATGTCGGCTCGTCCAACATCACCACCACCGATGCCCGCCGCGAACTCGTCGGCTTCACCAACGGCTACGACTTCGGCTACTTCTCCCTGGTCGTTCCGCAGGGCAGCGCGGTGCAGGGCTTCGGTGATCTGAACTCGAGCTCGCGCATCGCGGTCGTGCAGGGCACCGTGCAGGACGAATTCGTGGTGAACCAGCTGAAGCTGGATCCGGTGAAGTTCCCCGACTACAACACCGCCTACGCGAACCTGAAGTCCGGCCAGGTCGACGCCTGGGTCGCACCGTCGGCGCAGGCCGAGGGCGCGATCAAACCGGGCGACGGAATCGTGGTCTCGCAGAACACCTTCAGCCTCGACAATTTCGTCGGCTACGCGGTGGCCAAGAACAATCAGCCGCTGATCGACGCGCTCAACTCCGGCCTGGACGCGGTGATCGCCGACGGCACCTATGCCCGCCTGTATGCCGACTGGGTGCCACGTGAACTCCCGCCGGGCTGGAAGCCGGGCTCCAAAGCGGCCCCCACACCCCAGCTCCCGGACTTCAAGGCGCTGGCGGCCGAGAATCAGTCGGGGGAGACCGAACAGGTCGCGCAGAAGTCGACGCTGCAACAGTTGAAGGACACCTTCTTCGACTGGTCGTTGTACCGCAAGGCCTTTCCCGATCTGATCAAGACCGGCCTGCCGAATACCCTGATCCTGGCGCTGGTTTCGGGTGTCCTCGGCACCGTGATCGGTATGTTGCTCGCGGTGATGGGAATTTCCCGCACCCGCTGGTTGCGCTGGCCCGCCCGCGTCTACACCGATATCTTCCGTGGTCTGCCCGCCGTGGTGATCATCCTGCTCATCGGCCTCGGCATCGGCCCGGTGGTCCGCAATATCACCGGCGGCAACCCGTACTGGCTCGGCGCGGTGGCGCTGGCGCTGCTCTCCTCGGCCTATATCGGCGAGATCTTCCGCTCCGGCATCCAGTCGGTGGAGCCCGGTCAGCTCGAAGCCGCGCGGGCCATCGGCTTCGGGTACCGCCAGTCGATGACGCTGGTGGTGATCCCGCAGGGCGTGCGCCGGGTGCTGCCCGCGCTGATGAACCAGTTCATCGCGTTGATCAAGGATTCGTCGCTGATCTATTTCCTCGGCCTGCTCGCCTCCCAGCGCGAACTGTTCGCCGTCGGCCGCGACCTCAACGCCCAGACCGGCAATCTGTCTCCGCTGGTGGCGGCGGGCCTGATGTATCTGGTGCTCACCATCCCGCTCACCCACCTGGTCAACTACATCGACCAGCGCATGCGTACCGGCAAACCCACTCCCGCCGACCCGATCGAGCAGGCAGTCATCACAGAAGGGCGAGGCGCATGAGCGCATCGTTGACCGGCACCGGGCTCGAGCTGACGCTCGGCAACAACCACATCCTGCGCGGTGTCGACATCCACGTCGAGGCAGGCCACGCCACCACCGTCATCGGCCCGTCCGGCTCGGGGAAATCGACGCTGTTGCGTGTGCTCAACCGCCTGCACGAACCCGATTCCGGCGATGTGCTCCTCGACGGCAAGTCGGTGCTGAAGGACAACCCCGACAAGCTGCGCCAGCGCATCGGCATGGTCTTCCAGCAGTTCAACCTGTTCCCGCACAAAACCGTCGCCGACAACATCGTGCTCGGCCCGCGCAAACTGCGCGGCCTGTCCGCCGACGAGGCCCGTGCGCTGGCGATCGAACAGCTCGAGATCGTGGGACTGGCCGACAAGGCCGACGCCAGGCCGGCGTCGCTGTCGGGCGGCCAGCAGCAGCGCGTCGCCATCGCCCGCGCGCTGGCCATGAAACCGGAGCTGATGTTCTTCGACGAGGCCACTTCGGCGCTGGACCCCGAGCTGGTGAAGGGCGTGCTGGCGCTGATGGCCGACCTGGCCTCGGGCGGCATGTCGATGATCGTGGTGACCCATGAGATGGGGTTCGCCCGCGAGGTCTCCGACAGCGTCGTGTTCATGGATCAGGGCGTCGTCGTGGAGACCGGGACCCCTGACGCGCTGTTCGACGACGCCCAGACCCCGCGCCTGCGCCGCTTCCTCGATCAGGTCCTCTGACCAGGTAAGGGGCCTCGCAGCAACGCATGCGCAACTGCTAATGTCGACAGTGCTTCAGCTCCATTCGATCAGTACCGGACCGCGTTCCGGGAAACCGGAAAGAGAGAGCCGATGACCACCACGCACGCCGAACACCCGCAGCACACCCATGTCCACGGGCCCACCTGCGGCCACGTCGCCGTCCCGCACGAGGACCACGTCGACTACGTCCACGACGGTCACCTGCACCGCGAACACGACGGCCATTTCGACGAGTGCGAGACCTCAGCACACGTCGAGCACACCGCCCACACCCACGAGCACGGCCCCGGCTGTGGTCATGTCGCCGTCCCGCACGGCGACCACGTCGACTACATCCACGACGGCCACCGCCACGCCGCCCACGCGGACCATTACGACGATCATTGACCACCGGGCCGACCCCGCCCCGGGTGGGGTCGGCTGCCCGTATCACCTCTGGCTCGACGATCGATCGGTTCCCCGGATACTGTCTGTGCCTGCGGCCTGCGTCACGCCTGCCGATTCACGGATGGGGATTCTCGGTCGATGGGCAGAACAATCAGGCGCACAATGGCTTTCGGCGTCGTCGGCAGCGTGCTGGCCGCGTGTGTCGCCACTTTCGGCGCGGGCAACGGCCTGGCCGACGGGCGCGATCCGATCATCGAAGCCAAGAAACTCCTCGCGACGCCGACCACCGCGAACGGTTCGAACATCATCTCGAGCCGGATCGATGATCGAAATCTGACCATGCTGGTGTTCTCCGCCGCAATGAACAAGGGCATCACCGTGAAGGTGCAGCGCCCCGCGGACGCCTCGGTACCGCGCCCGGCGCTCTACCTCCTCAACGGCGCCGGGGGCGGCGAGGACCGCGCCACCTGGTGGCAGAACACCGACGTCGGCGATTTCCTCGCCACCAAGGACGTCAATGTGGTGATGCCGATCGGCGGCGCCTGGGCGTACTACACCGACTGGCAGCAAGACGACCCCGCGCTCGGCCGCAACAAATGGCGCACCTTCCTCCTCGACGAACTCCCGCCCCTGGTCGACGCGGCACTGGGCACCAACGGCGTCAACGCCATCGCCGCCAACTCGATGACCGCGACGGCCGTCCTGCAATTGGCGGAGGCCAAGCCGGGCTTCTACCGGTCCGTCGCCGGTTACAGCGGCTGCGCGCAGATCTCGGACCCGATCGGCAAGCAGTTCACCAAGCTGGTCGTGGAGACCTACGGTGGGGGCGATGTCGGCAATATGTACGGCGCCGACGACGACCCGGCCTGGGTGGCCAACGACCCGGTCGTCCATGCCGAGAAGCTGCGCGGCACAAGGTTGTTCGTCTCGGATGCCTCCGGCCTGCCGGGCCCGCACGACCGCATCGACGACCCGTACATGATGAACCCGACGCCGTTCGGCCTGGCCAACCAGCTCGTCGTCGGCGGGATCATCGAGGCCGCGGTGAACTGGTGCACCCGCAACCTCGAGTCCCGGCTGGACGAGTTGGGAATTCCCGCCACCTTCGATCGTCAGGCGAGCGGTACCCACTCCTGGGGCTATTGGCGTGATGCGTTCTATCGGTCGTGGCCGGTACTGGCCGCGGGCTTGGGACTGCCCGAATAGCCGTTCAGCCGGTGACGGTGGCGAAGGCCGCCCAGAGCAGGGGTGAGTTCTCGGGCGCGGGCGCATCCCGCCATGCGGACAACTGTGATCGCTGCCAGGTCAGCAGGGTGGGGACGGGTGTGGAGGAATCGTGCGCGGTGTCCACGGCGCAGATCGCGGCCTGCAGCGGGTGGCCTGTGGTGGGGGTGAGGGTGTGGAAGGCGTGGTCGGTGGGCAGCGGCCAGCGGGTGGCGGTGACGAGTTCGGCGCCCGCCGAGAGGGCCGCGGTGGTGAGGCCGAGGGCCTCGGTGAAACGCAGGTCGCCGCCGCTCTCGCAGGCGATGAGGGCGACGCGGCTCGGCATCGGCCACCGGTCACGTCCGGGGACGGGGGTGGAGTCGAGTGTGTGGGTACCGAGGAGGAGATCTTTCGCCGAGAGCGGGCGGTGGGTGCGGTTCGCCGCCGCGAAGCCCCGGGTATCGGCGGTGCAGCTGAGGTGGAGTTCGGCGTGTTCGCTGCGGCCCGATTCCGGTGCGGGAGCGGTGACATGGCCGACGTACACGAGCCGGCTCGCGCCTGCCCGCAGGACCTCGGACAACCAGTCGCGGTCGGTGTCGGCGCGACGGAAGAGTTCGACCGCGTCGTCGACCCGGGGGACCACGCGATCTCCATAGCGGCCGAAGTGTTGTGCCACCAGGGTTTCCGTGGAGGGCCTGCCGAGCACCGAGCCGAGTTCGGAGTCGGCGCGAAATCCCGGCACGCGCGGATCGAGCACCGCGACCACGGGCAGCTCGCGAGTGTCGTTCCAGCGGTGCACGATCCGGTCCGGCGCGTGCACCACCGACACCGGCGCGAGCAGGCTCACATCGGCGATGTCCAGCAGCCGGATCCCGGGATCGGGGGCGAGGATCTCCCACGGCACCTGCGCCAGCCTGGGCGAAGGCTGGATTCGCAGATGCGGCCGAATCCCACGCTGCGACAGTTCATAGAGCTGCACGGCGAGCCCATAGGGCAGCAGGGTGCGTGACAGCGCTTGCGCCAACACACTTTCCGCCTCCGGATCAGCCAGCGCCCCCACAGTCATGACCCGCCGCAGCTCGTCGGGTCGCGTGGGATCGGGTACCGCATCGGTCAGCAGTCGCAGTGTCTCGCGCACTTGGTCCCGGGGCAGCACCGCAACGCCACGCGCCAACGCGTCGTCGGCCCACCGCCACGACACGTACACGTCACCGGCGTCGGCCAGCCTGATGAATGCGGTGGGCGCACTGCTGGGTTCGGCTGCCGAGGGCGTTTGCGGTGCCGGTCCGTTCATAGCGCGATCACCCGGGTGTCGCGGACGGGGCGGCCGTAGCGTTGCTCGGCGTGGGAGATGAAGTCCGCCAGGACTATCCGGCCGTGATCGATCAGTCGGGGTGGTGGCGCCACGGGGATGCCCGCGGCGGTGGCGACGTCGGCGAGTGCGGCGCCGAGTTGCAGGGCCGGTGTGGTGATCTGCTCGACGGACGCGGGATCGAACAGCTGGAATTCGAGGCCGGGTGCTGTGCCGTCGGTGTGTGCGCCGGGATCGAGAGCGGTTCCAGCGCATTGTGTCTCGATCAGATCGCTCACCAGCCGGCCGTTTCCGGCGAGGGCGGCGCAGCGGAAGGCGACGCGCATGGCGGGTTCGGCGACAGTGCGGTGCCAGTGCTCGCGCTGGTTGCCGTTGGGGAGAGTGTGGCGAACGGCGTCGATGGCGAGCGCGGCGGGGACAGCCAGGGAGACCGCACGGGCCACGAGGTCTGGATCCGGGTGTGCCGCTTGCTCGATCCAGGCGTGGAGGAGCTCGGCGTGCCAGTAGTCGAGCTGGGCGCAGTGCATCCCGAGTCCCTGTGCGGCATAGACCGAGAACGACGCGTCGAGCAGCTCTTCGGCGGTCGCGAGATCACCTTCCGCACAGGCGACGGTGGCGAGGCGCAGCCGGACGTCCGCCGCGTCCACCACGGCCCCGGTGGAGTCGAATCGATCCAGCGCCCGCTCGTAATGCGCACGCGCCGTACCGAAGTCATCGCGGCGTTCGGCGAGAAAGCCCATCGTCTTGGACCCGATCCCGGACCAGTGACCCAGTTCGCCGGCCTCGAAGAACTCCTGACTGGCCAGCAGCGGCTCCTGGGCCTCGTCGAAATGCCCGGCCCGCACCAGCATGGTGGCCAGGTTCTGCTGTGACTCCGCGACCGAGGCGGCCTCGCCCGCCGCGGCGAAGGCGGCCACCCCCTGTCGAGCGAAGTCGACAGCCAGTTCCCAGCGGCCGGTCTCGAACGAGCAGGCCGCCAGGTTCATCAACGGGTGACCGGCCAGCTCCGGCGCGAAACGTTCTGTCACACCGAGCGATTCGACCGCCAGCTCACCGGCTCGCGCCCACTGCTGCCGGTGCAGCGCGACCGCCGTCAGCGACAACAGACACGCCACCCGCAGCAGCCCCTGATCGGTGCTGTCTTCGAGCAGCGCACGCGCCTGCTCGAGCACATCCTGCGCGGCATCGAACTCGCCCAGATGCTGGAGCGCCTGCGACAGATTCACCAATGCCGCGGGTCGCTGATGTGCGGCATCGTCGGGCATTTCCGCCAAAGCCGTGCGGAACAGCACCACCGACCGCCGATGCTCCCCGAGCTCGTCGGCCATGCTCGCGGCGTTGATCAGCGCGGCACTGCGCAATCTCGGCGCCGCACCGTCGGCTGCCTGCTCGAAGATCTCCAGCGCCGCGACCACATCGCCACGCTGATAGGCCGCGTACCCCGCGGTGAGCTGGGCGTCGTCGCGATCGGATGTCCTGCCGGTGGCTGCCATCAGAAGTCCTCGTCTGTTTCCGCGGCCGCTGTTTCGGCGGTCAGGCGCTGGTCGCCGGTGTGTTCGGTGAGCCGGGCGCGGGCGAATCGGCGGATCCGATTCCGGGCGGCCGACTCGTCTTCCTGCTGATCGGCGGGACCGGCGCCGGGTACGAAGATGGTGATCTCCGGCGAGCTTTCCGGCGTGCCGGGGATTCGCGCGGAGGAGGTCCAGGCATCGCCCCGCAGGTGCAAGGACATCTCTACATCGGGTTCCGGTCGGTCATCGCCGGTGTCGGCGGACAGCCGCACTCGTACCCGCGCGTGTGGCCGAAGGTGTTCGGGGACCCGTCGCCGGCAATCCGGCGCGGCGACCACGCTGACCCGCACCGTCGATACCCCGGCCGCCCGGGACACCTGCCAGGACACGGCGTGCTCGCCCGCGTCGAGAATGCCGGGCGGGCAACGCCGCCAGTCCCAGCCACCACTGCCGCGCGCGACGATCAGCCCGTCGGGCGAATCCGCACCACCAGCGGCCAGCGCGTAATCCTCAGCGCGACCACGTGATCGACCGATCGACGCGCCATCGCCTTCGGGACCCCGGTCACCCGGAGCATCGAACAGCTCGACATCGCCCCCGCCGTCGGAGGCCACCTCCGTGCCGAGCCCCGCGCCGGCGCCCAGCGCACCGGACCGCTCGTCGATGTCTCCGTCGAACATCATCTCGCACTGCTCGGTCAGCGCCTCGATCTCCTCGACCAGCAGCTGCGGATCAAGGGCGGGAATCCCGTCGACAGTCGACGCGGGCCACCACCGACTCGCCCAGTGCGCATAGGCGAGTCGCCGCAGGGCCGCCGTCGACTCCGGCCGGGCGGGCAAGGCTGTCAGCGCTGCGGGCTGGTCGTCCGCGACAGCTGAGGCGACCGCTTCGCCGTACACCGCCCACACCCAGTCCTGCGCCGCCTCGACATCGTCGAGCACCGCCGCGGGTACCACTTGGTCGCCGAACAGACTCCAACTCAGATGTCCCCCACTCACTTCGAGGACCAGCACATCGAGCCCCGGCGCGGCATCGGTGACCAGTGGCGCCCGCTCCGGAGCGATCACGACCAGGCCCGGCTCCGCACGGCGAAGGTGGACGACCGTCATCAGCTGGCCCTCGCTTCCACATCGGCCACGGTGTCGGCGGTCAGCGCCTGTTTGACCCGGGTGCGGTGGTCCAGGATCACCGACCGGGCGACACCGTCGAGCAGATCCCACAGCTCACCGGGATCGAACACCGGCAGCTCGCGCACGTCCCGACCGTGCAAACGCACCCACAACCGGCGTGAATACGGGCGCCACGGCGTGCGTAACTCGGCGGCCACCGCCGCGAGCGGTCCCGTCTGCCCGTCGACCACGTGCACCGCGTACCGACGGGCTTGGAGCACATACCCTTCCCGCCGCCAGCGACCGTTCACCACATCGTGCGCACGCGACGAGGGTGCCTGGTCGACCCCGGCCGCCGTGTTTGCGATCGGTGAGAGACCCAGCGCCAGTTCGGAACCCGCCGCCGCGGCGACCCGCAGCGATTCGTCGAGCAGACCCCATGGCGAGCAACTGCGCGAGATCTCCCGTGTGACCAGCTCCGGAATCTCGGGGAGGTCGGTCCGATCGATGCTGCCCTGCAACACCGTGAAGACCCGCTCGTACACGGTCCGGTCGAAGGGCAGACCGAGACTCGCGGTCGACGCCGACGCGCCGAGCTCGGGTCGCTGTGGCCTGGAACAGATGGTGAGACCCAGATCGTCGGCGCCCGCGCCGGGATGCGCGAGCCACAGGGCGATCCCGCGCCGGGTGCCCGCGCCGCTGTCGACGATGTCGTCGAACAGCGGTCCCGCATCGGCCGGATCGCCCGAGCGGGCGAGCGTGCAGGCTTCGAGCAGCTCGGTCAGTTCGGCCGCCAGATCCCGGGCGCCGTAGGGAGCGAGCGGGCGGCGTGCCCAGGCGATGTCGAGCAGTTCTGCCAGCTCGGCGGCGCGGGCCGGGTCGGTGAGATGACGTTTCAGCGCGGCGGTGGTGCGCCCGCCGGTGCTCTCATGGACTTCCCGCAGCATCGCCTCGGCCCTCGCCTGCGCGCGGTCCCCCTCCGGCGCACCGGCGACAGTCGCCAGCTCGAAACAGCGCTGGAAGTACAGATCCTGGGCGTTCCCCTCGGTGATCCGCAGCCGCCGTCGCACCTGCTTGAGGACAACGAACCACGCCGCACAGGCCCGCAGCGCATCGGACTGCGCGTGCACCAGTGCCGTGAGCAGCGCGATCCCGTCCTCGTCGAGCATGCTCGACGCCAGCCCGGGATGCTGCATCGGCCGCAGCACCAGCGGATCGAGAATCAACTTCACCGTCCGCCGCAACGGCCCACCATCGGCCCCGCTCAACGCGTCGACACCGTCGAGCCCCCGCCACACCTCATCGAGCACCATGGCGCGCGGTCTCCGCATCCGACCAGGTTATAGGTATCTTCGGCGGCCGGTGCGGCGGTTACCGAGCACGAAAGTTGGGATCGGTAGGCGGGGAAAGATTTCTACCTTTCTCTCAACGGGTTACCAGCCCGGTCACACCGAGAGAAACGGAAACCACCATGAACACCAAGCTGATCGCCGCCCTCGCCGCTTCCGCCGCCGCCACCGCGCTGTTCGTCACCGGTTGCAGCAACGATGCGGGCACCACCTCCCCGAGCACCGCCGGATCGGCAGCTCCGGCCCCGGCCGCGGGCAAGTCCACCGCGACGGTCGACGGCAAGGAATTCGCCGCGAAGTTCGACACCACCTGTGCCAAGCAGGGAGGCACCCTGGCCCTGGCGCTCACCGACACCGCCAACGCCACCTACGGCAGCCTCTCGGTCAGCGCGTCGGTCGAAGGCGAGAAGGTCCAGGCGGTCGCCGTCGGCGGTAGCCAGGGCGGTGCCAACGGCCTGCCCTACGCCGTCGGCTACGGCAACGGCCAGCCCGGCGGTTCGGCGACCCTGGCCAAGGACGGCAACACCTACCGCATCACCGGCGAGGGCATCAGCGCCGACATGACCAACCCGCTGGCGGGCCCGTCGACGGTGAAGTTCGACATCACCTTCGCCTGCTCCACCATCGTCGGCGCTTGACCTCTCGCGACCCGGTCGCATCCATCCAAGGAGAAATCATGAAATCCACGCTGCGTGCGGCCGCGGTCGCCTTCGGAATCCTCGCCATCGGCTACTACCTCTACTACGGACTCACCTACACCCCCGACGAATACACCGGCGCGATGCTCGGCTGGGTCGGTCCCCAGATGGCCCTGCCGATCATCGCGCTCACCATCGTTCCGATCGTTTTCGCCTTCACCGGCGACGGCATCCTCGAAGCTTTCACCGGCCGCAACAGCAGCGAGTTCCGCGACGGCGCGGTCGGTATCGGCACCATCACCTCGTTCCGGCAGACCGGCGTCTCGGTGAACGACCAACCGCAGGTCAAGATCGCTTTCCGGGTCGAGGGGTCCGACGGAAAGGTCTTCGACTCGCACGCCAAGATGATCGTGCCGCTCACCGAACTGGCCCTGCTGCAGCCGGGCGTCGTGCTGCCGGTCCGGTACCTGCCCGGTCGCACCGACAAGGTCGAGGTCGACCGCTCCGGCGACAATGGCGCAGCCCAGCGGGCGATGAACGAATCACTCATCCGCAAGGGCATCACCACCCGCGGCAAGCTCGACATCGCCGAACGCGGGCTGGCCGCCCAGGCCGTGGTCCGCAGCCTGGATGTTCCCGGTCGCATCCGCGGCGGCTACACCGAGATCGCGCTCGGCCTGGTGGTCACCCGCCCGGACGGCACCACCTTCGAGACCCGCGCCGAGAAATACCTGCCGCCCACCGCGGTCGGGCACGTGCAGGTCGGCCGGATCGTGCAGGTGCACTATCTTCCTGGCAACGAGCAGGAAGTGGTGATCTCCCTTCCGGTCAACGCCTGATGACACCTCCCTGCGCACTCGGCGCGCGCTGTGGCTGATCCATCCGTGATCGGTCACAGCGCGCGCCGAGTTTTGGTCGTCCGTTCATCTACGCGTTCCCGATGGCTCGCTTGGGCTGCTTACGGTGCCCGGAGTCCGTTCTACTCAGGAGTCACCGTGAGTCCGAAACCGCTCGCCCTGTTCGTCAAGCATGACGGTCAGTCGGCACGCGCCGCCCTGACCTGTGAATACAAGTGCGGCAACGCCTGCTTTCACGAGCCGCCGAACACCTCCGAGGGTGCCTACTTCGGTGACATCGTCAGCGGCCTCAACCGCCGCGGCCTGATCAAGGGCGGCGCGGCGGCGGTGCTGGCTGTCGGTGCCGCGAGTGCGCTGGCCGCCTGTGGTGACGACTCCGAGGCCGCGAAGACCCCGGCCCCGACCCCGGCCGGAACCCCCGGCACCGGAACGGCTTTCACCGCGGTGGCGCCGAACAAGGAAGACGCGCTGACCATTCCGGAGGGCTACGACCAGCAGGTCGTCATCCGCTGGGGTGACCCGATCTTCGCCGACGCTCCCGCGTTCGATTTCGACAAGCAGACCGCCGCGGCGCAGCTGAAGCAGTTCGGCTACAACAACGACTTCGCCGCGCTGATGCCGATCGAGGGCCAGGCCAACAGCTACCTGCTCGTGGTCAACCACGAGTACACCACCGGCCCGATGATGTTCCGCGGGTACAACAAAGACGCCCCGACCGACGAGCAGATCGCGATCACCAAGGCCGCCCACGGCATGGCCGTGGTCGAGGTCAAGGGTGAAGCGGGCTCCGGCAAGCTCACCCCGGTCTTCGGCAAGTACAACCGCCGCATCACCGCCGACAGCGAGTTCCTGCTCACCGGTCCGGCCGCAGGCAGCGCGTTCACCATCACCGGCGCCGACCCGTCGGGCAAGAAGGTGCTCGGCACCTTCGCCAACTGTGCCGGTGGCGTGACTCCGTGGGGCACAGTGCTGTCCGGTGAAGAGAACTTCAACGGCTACTTCGCCAACGGTGACAAGGCCTCCGACCCGCAGGGGCGCGTCAAGCGCTACGGCTTCCCCAAGGGCGGCACGCCGAACCAGTGGGAGCGCACCGACAAGCGCTTCGACCTGAGCCAGGAACCCAACGAGGCCAACCGTTTCGGTTACGTCGTCGAGGTCAACCCGTGGGACGCCTCGTCCACGCCGATCAAGCACTCCGCGATGGGCCGCCTCAAGCACGAGGGCGCGTCGATCTACGTCACCGACTCCGGTGATGTCGTCTCCTACACCGGCGACGACGAGAAGTTCGACTACATGTACAAGTTCATCTCCTCGCGCAAGATGCAGTCCGGCACCGGTGCTTCCGCGATGCGGCACAACCTGACCATCCTCGACGCGGGCACCCTCTACGTCGCCAAGCTCACCGGCGATCACGCCGACAAGATCGACGGCAGCGGCGCGGTCCCCTCCGACAAGGGCTTCACCGGCAAGGGGCAGTGGATTCCGCTGCTCGAGACCGGCGACGACGGCAAGGGCAAGTCCCTGGTCGAGGGCATGTCGGCCGCCGAGGTGGCGGTGTTCACCCGGCTGGCCGCCGACAAGGTCGGCGCCACCAAGATGGACCGCCCCGAGGACTTCGAGGCCAACCCGTTCACCGGCAAGGTCTATGTGGCGCTGACCAACAACGACAACCGCGCCAAGGACGACAAGCCGGGCGTCGACGAGGCCAACCCGCGCAAGCTGAACAAGAACGGCCAGGTCCTCGAGCTCACCGACAACCACACCGGCACCGACTTCACCTGGTCGCTGCTGCTGGTCTGCGGTGACCCCGCCGCCGCCGACACCTACTTCGCCGGCTTCGACAAGACCAAGGTCAGCCCGATCTCCTGCCCGGACAACCTGGCCTTCGACCCGTACGGCAACCTGTGGATCTCCACCGACGGCAACGCCCTCAAGACCAACGACGGCCTGTTCTCGGTGATCCTCGACGGCCCCAACCGCGGTGAGACCAAGCAGTTCCTCACCGTCCCCAAGGGCGCCGAGACCTGCGGCCCGATCGTCACCGAATCCCACGTCATCGTGTCGGTCCAGCACCCTGGTGAGGCCGACGACGCCACCCCCGACAACCCGCAGTCCCACTGGCCCGACGGCGGCACCTCGCAGCCGCGTCCCGCCGTCGCGGTCGTCTGGAAGAAGAACGGCGGACGAATCGGCGTCTAGCCGACCCCCGATCCGCTGACGAAACCGCTACCCGGCTGGGCGGGTAGCGGTTTTGTCATGTCCGGCCTCAGCTGCTGCCGAACATGCCGGACATGTTGGCGAAGCGGGCGAGGTCGCCTTGCGCGCCGCTGTAGATGTTGAGATCCGTGCCGCCGCTGATGCCGGGGACGGTGCCGCGGTCGGTGGTTTGCCAGAAGGTCCAGGTGGGCCAGTTGCCGGGGACTTCGGGCTGGTCGTTGCCGCTGTAGTCGGCGATCCAGAGCGGGTAGCGGGTGAAGGCGCTGGTGTCGGCCATCGCGGTCTTCCAGAAGTGCGGGTAGGTGTAGATGATGGGCGTGCGGCCGGTGAGGGTTTGCAGCGCGTTGAGGTAGCGGTGGGTCCAGTCGATGAGCGCGGCGGGGGCCAGACCGCCCGAAGTTTCCAGGTCGAGCACCGGGGGAAGGTCGAGGGGCCCGTTCTGGCCGAGGACCGTCGCCGCGTACATCGCGGCCTGCGGTTCCGGCGGCAGTTCGGGGCGGGCGAAATGATAGGTGCCGCGCGCCACCCCGGCGGTTCGCATCAGAATGCTGTCCTGCACGAAGTACGGATTGATGTAGTGCAGACCCTCGGTGGCCTTCACCATCGCGAACTGATGTCCGGCCGCGCGCACCGCGTGCCAGTCGATCATCCGTCCGTCCACGTGCTGCCAGGACGACACATCCGGCCCGCTGGGCTCCGCCTGCGCGGTAGCGGGCAGCACGCAGGCCAGGGCGATGAGCGCAACACAACCACGAACCGTCGAACTCCAGCGCTGGGTGTCCATGGCCGTCGACCGTAGTGATTTGTTGCCTGTGTGACCAGTGGTGTTGGTGAGTGTCTGTGAATAGTTACGGAAAGCCTGTCGGCCCGTGCCCGTATCTTGGTCCGGACATCGGCTGACAGGAAGTGGTGGCATGGCGCGCAAGCGTGAGGTGCGGTTCGAGCCGGCGGTGGCGAAGCCGGGGGCGCTGCGACCCGCGGTCTCGCCCGGCGACGACCCGATCGACGAACTCACCGTGACCGACGTCGAATATCGCGACGTGGATTTCGCCGAGCGTCACGTCTCCGGTATCAGCGTCGAGGCCTGCCTGTTCGACAGTGTTCGGTTTCCGAGCACGTTGCGGCACAGCACGCTCGCCGAATCCACCTTGCGCGTCTGCGATCTGGCCAACGTCCAGGCCGACGATTCCTCGATGATCGAAACCCTGATCGACAACGGCCGCCTCACCGGATTGTCCTGGACCGCAGGAGTTCTCCGCGATGTGCTGATCGACTCCACGCGCGCCGACCTGTCCTCCTTCGCCCAATCCCGCCTGCGCACCGTGGTGTTCCGCGACTGCGACCTACGTCAAGCCGACTTCCAGGGCACCGAGTTCCGCAACGTCCGCTTCGAACGCTGCAACCTCGTCGGCGCCCGTTTCACCGGCGCCCGCATCCAGCAGAATCTGCGCTTCGAAGACTGCGACCTCACCGGCATCTACGGCATCACCGCGCTGCGCGGCGCCACCATCAACGGCGGCGACCCGGAGGGACTGGCGTCGACTCTCGCGCGCGAACTCGGCATCACCGTCGAATGGCACGCCGGCATCGCGGAGAACTAGCCGAGCCAGTCGAGAACCGAAGCGGCAGTCCAGGATTGCTGCATGCTCCCCAGCGGAGCGCCGGTGAACGGCTCGTAGTACTCGGCGAAGCTGCCGTCGCCGGCCTGGCGCAGACCTTCGGCGCGGAGCATGTAGGAGCGCTCCGCCCAGCCCCGGCGGGCGAATGCCCAGGAGAACAGCCAGCTCATGACCGGCCAGACGGGGCCGCGCCAGTATTCGCGGGGCCGGAAGTCCTTGGAGACCGGGGAGGTCGACGGGGGCAGGGCGTAGCGCAGGTCGGGGTGGCCGCAGAAGCGCGGGCCTTCGAAGGTGTTGAGCAGGGCGCGCTCGGCGTGGCGCGACAGGCCGCCCGAGATCAGCGGGGCGAACATGGCGAGGGTCTCGGTGCTGATCCAGCGCTGCAGTCGGACGTCGTAATCCCGTGCGGCGCCGGTCCGTTCGTCGGTGGTGGCGACCACGCCCTTGCGGAAACGTTCGGCCCAGCCGTGCAGTTCACGGACGTCGGCGTGCGGTTGTTTGTACTCCTCGCCGATATCGGCCAGCACCTCGCAGGCCAGCGCGAAGATCGCGGACACGAACACGTCCTCCACGGCGAAACTCATCACCGAGGTGAGCTGGAAATCGTCGTAGTTCGCGCGGCGCATCTGCTCGACCAGCCACAGGTAGCGGTCGTACTCACGGTCGCTCGGCCGCTGGGTGGGGTCGGCGATGATCGAGGTGTCGGCGCGGCGGTACGGCGGAAGATCCGTCCCCGGAACAACATTGGCGTAGGCGCGGTCCCAGCGCGGCGAGTTGTCCATCCCGGATTCCCAGCCGTGGTACAGCGTGACCCGCCCGGTTTCCTTCGGGTCGCGGGCATGGGCGAGCCAGCGGTGCCAGCGCACCAGATCAGGCCAGCGGCGGTTCAGGAATTCCTCGGCGACCGCGCGGGTGGAGCGCCCGTGCCTGCGGGAATGGTCGAGGATGCGCTGCACGGCGATGGCGTGCACCGGCGGTTGGGTGATGCCGGAGGTGTCGGGGCCGTCGGGGGCGTTGCTCGCCAGCTTGCGACATTCCCACCGCGCGGGCCCGGGGAAGTACCCGTCGACACCGTTGGCGAACACGATGTGCGGGATCATCCCGTTCTTCCACTGCGCCGACAGCAGTGTGTCGAGCTCGACCACCGCCCGTTCCACGCTCAACGGCGCCAGCCCCACCGCGACGAACGCCGCGTCCCAGCTCCACATGTGTGGGTAGAGGCGGGGCGCGGCGCTGGTCATCGTGCCCAGGTCGTTGCCCCGCAGGAGGTAGGCGGCGCGGGCCGCGAGCTGCGTCGAGGTGAAACCGGGGTCGGTCATCTATCTATTCTGCGGTGGAGCGGGCCCCAGGGCATCTCGACGGCACTGTGACGATCAGTACCCGGCTTGACGCGACCCGTTCTGCGCCGCCGAACCGACCGAGCTGAGCATGGTGGTGATGCACAGCCCGACCAGCAGGTTGATCGCCGCGGTCGCGATCTTGGCGTCCAGGTCGGCGACCAGTGTGAACGGCAGAATCACCGCGACGGCCGTCAGGAGCAGGCAGATCCAGGTGAAGAAGGTGAGCGGGCTCGGCATCGCCAGCAGCAGCACCATCAACAGCGCCGTGGCCAGCAGGGCGGCAGCCGCGGCGGCGATGGCGTAGGAGGTGGTGGAGACGGTGCCGTACGCACCCGCGCCCTCGGGCGAGAGGATCGCGATGCCGAGCACACCGCGGATCAGCATGATCGCGACGACCACCAGCAACGCGGCCACGACAGCCGTGCCGATACCGCCTGCCCACAGCTTGCCCACATTGACCTTGGGCTCCGGTTCGCCCTGAGGATAGTGGGGCTGGCCCTGGCCGTACTGAGGCTGGCCCTGGTGCTGGGGGTACTGCGGGTCCGCTGGTCCGTAGTTGTACCGGGGATCGGTCATAGTCCGACGGTACTAGTCGGCGCAGTCATCCGCGCGCGGAAACGGCCAGGGTGTCGAGATCCGCGTGCCCGCTAGCGTGGGATGTATGACGGTGACCAGTACTCCCGCCCAGACCGCTCTCATCACCGGTGCGAGCCGTGGACTCGGTGCCGCGATCGCCCGCGAACTCGCACCCACCCACGACCTGCTGCTCGGTGCCAGATCCGCCGACGCGCTGAAGCCGATTCTCACCGAGCTGCCCGAGGCGACGGGCTGGCCGGTCGCGCTCACCGACTACCCCGCGGTGGCCGCGGCGGCCGAGCGGATCTCGCGACTCGATGTCCTCGTGCACAACGCGGGAATCGCGGACCTCGGAACGGTCGCCGAGTCCTCGGTCGAGCAGTGGCGCGAAACCCTCGAGGTGAATCTGATCGCGATCGCCGAGCTGACGAGGGTGTTGCTGCCCGCGCTGCGCGCCGCGAACGGGCATGTGGTGCTCATCAATTCGGGCGCGGGACTGCGCGCGCATCCCGGGTGGGGCTCCTACGCGGCCAGCAAGTTCGGGCTGCGCGCCCTCGCCGACGCGCTGCGTCAGGAAGAGCCCGCGCTGCGGGTGACCTCGCTGTTCCCCGGTCGCATCGACACCGATATGCAGCGGGCGATCGTCGCCGGCGAGGGTCGCGAGTACCGGCCGGAGGAGTTCCTCACCGCCGAGACGGTGGCCGGTGCGGTGCGCACCGCCGTCGACACCCCACGTGACGGGCATCCGACCGAGATCGTGTTGCGGCCGCGCTGACCGCGACAAGGGGATTCGGTATGGTCGCCGATAACTGCGTCCATGGGGTCGGCGCTGGAATTCGCACAGAGGTATCCGCTGGTTCAGGCGCTCGATGGATTCGGTGGGTACCGTCCCGCTGATTTGATCGTGCCCTGGCCCGCGGGCGGGTGCACCTGGCTCGAGTAGGGGTTCGTAAGTGGATAGACGTCGAATGCTGGCGATGTTGGCTGCGGGTACCGCCGTGGCGCTGACCGGCTGCGCGACCGCCGAGGGTGAGACCGTCGAGGCGGGTTCCGGCGGCGAGATCCCGACGCCGCCGCCCGCTCCGGTACCCGTCCAGCCCCTGCTCCCGCCGCCGCCGGGCGGCCCGAAGTCGATCATCCCCCCGAAGCCCATCACCGCGCTGCCCGGTCAGGGGCTCACCATGGCACTGACGGTCGACGACGGCGCCAGCGCCGAAGTCGTCGGCGCGTACGTGAAATGGGCGAAGGACACCGGCGCCCGCTTCACCTTCTTCGTCACCGGCTACTACGAGTCCTGGACCATCCACCGCAACGCGCTGCGCCCCCTGGTGGAATCGGGTCAGATCCAGCTCGGCAACCACACCTGGGACCACGCCGCCCTGACCAAGATCAGCACCACCGAGGTGGCTGACCAGCTCAGCCGCACGAAAACGTTCCTGCGCAACAACTTCGGCGTCGACGGCACACCGTACTATCGTCCGCCGTTCGGATATCACAACGCCACCGTCGACAAGGTGGCCGCCGACCTCGGATACACCGTCCCCACCATGTGGTACGGCTCCCTTTCCGACTCGGGCCTCATCACCGAGGAATATCTGATCGAGTGCGCCCACAAATACTTCGCCGCCCAGTCGATCATCATCGGCCACGCGAATTTCCCCCCGGTCACTCACTGCTACGGCCAATTGGTCGACATCATCAGGGAACGCAATTTGGCGCTGGTGACGTTGAACGACGTCCTGCAAGTGCAAGCCTGAGGGTACGAATCACCGAAGTCGCCACTGCGTGCTAGCACGCAGTGCTTTCGGGCGTCAGCACGGACGCGGACCCTGTCCTTTCCTCCGTATGTTTTTTCCTACCAGAAAGGAAACGCCGAACCGTCGGCACTATCCAGAGGAGAAGGCATCATGAACAAGAACACTGTGCGTGCGGCGATCGCGGCAGCGGCCATCGTGCCGGCGATCGCGCTGGGGGCCGGAACTGCGGCGGCACTACCCATTGTGAATCCTGGACCCGCCGGGGCCCCGTTCGATGGAACGCAATCTGACACCGGCGGGGTAAACGCCTACACCTGTGTTTGGATGGGACCGGGGGTCGGATTCGGCTCCAATGCACCGGCGCCCGGGCCTGTAACTGGTCTCTTCTTCGGTCCGGGAGTCGTCAACGGAATGTGCCTCGGACCTACCGGCTTCGCCACAGGCATCGGTGTTGTCGAATAAACAGCCGCCGTGCCCGCGCCCGGTCACCTTCGGGTGATTCGCGGAACCGGCGTCGGCCCCGGCGATATGACTTTCGTCAGTGATCGTTCCGGGGCCTTCGCCGACAGCGGTACCGCAGGTCAGGGGACGATATTGACCATCTTGCCCGGCACCACGATGATCTTGCGGGGCGCTTGACCGTCGAGCAGCGCGATGACCTTCTCGTCGGCCAGGGCGGCGGCCTCGATCGACGCGGGGTCGGCGTCGGCGGGGACCTGAATTCGGCTGCGAACCTTGCCCTTCACCTGGATCGGGTATTCCACCGAGTCCGCCACCAGCAGCGCGGGGTCGGCGGCGGGGAAGGGTCCGTGGGCCAGGGATGTGGTGTGGCCCAGGCGTTCCCACAGTTCTTCGGCGATGTGCGGAGCCAGCGGAGCGAGCATCAGCACCAGGGGTTCCACGGCGGCGCGGGGGGCACCGGTGGGGTAGTTCTTGGTGAGGTGGTTGGTCAGCTCGATCAGCTTGGCACCGGCGGTGTTGTCGCGCAGCGCGGCCAGGTCGTCGTCGACGCCGGCGATGGTGCGGTGCACCAGGCGCAGGGTTTCGTCCGACGGCGCGGTGTCGGTGGCCTTCAGCGCGCCGGTTTCCTCGTCGACCACCAGGCGCCAGACGCGCTGCAGGAAGCGGTGCGCGCCGACGACGTCCTTGGTCGCCCACGGGCGCGAGGTATCCAGCGGACCCATCGACATCTCGTAGAAGCGGAAGGTGTCGGCGCCGTAGAGGTCACACATCTCGTCGGGCGAGATGGCGTTCTTCAGCGACTTGCCGATCTTGCCGTACTCCTGGGAGACCTCGATCTCCACGCCGTCGGCGCCGGTCCAGAAGAACTTCGCGTCCCGCTCGACGACCTCGGCGGCGGGCACATACGCGCCACGCTCGTCGGTGTAGGCGTAACCCTGCACATAGCCCTGGTTGTACAGGCGGCGGTAGGGCTCGCTGCCCGACACATCGCCCAGGTCGAAGAGCACTTTCTGCCAGAACCGCGCGTACAGCAGGTGCAGCACCGCGTGCTCCACACCGCCGACGTACAGGTCGACACCGCCCGGATCGTTCGGGCCGTGCTCGGCCGTGCGCGGGCCCAGCCAGTATTTCTCGTTCTCCTCGGCGCAGAACGTCTCGGTGTTGGAGGGGTCGGCGTAGCGCAGCTGGTACCAGGAGCTACCGGCCCAGTTGGGCATCACATTGGTGTCGCGGCGGTACTGCTTGGGCCCGTCGCCCAGATCCAGCTCCACGTTCACCCAGTCGGTGGCCTTGGCCAGTGGCGGGGACGGCTCGGAGTTCGCGTCGTCGGCGTCGAAGGTGACCGGCGCGAAGTCTTCCATCTCCGGAAGTTCCACGGGCAGCATGGATTCCGGCAGCGCGTGCGCCACGCCGTCGGCGTCGTAGACGATCGGGAACGGTTCGCCCCAGTACCGCTGACGCGCGAACAGCCAGTCGCGCAGCTTGTACTGGACGGTGCCGGTGCCGTGGCCCTCGGCTTCGAGGTGACCGATCATGGTGGCCTTGGCCTCGTCGACCGAAAGACCGTTCAGGAAGCCGGAATTCACCAGCTTTCCCTCGCCGGAATGGACCGCTTCGGCAACGTTGCCACCGTCGATCACCTCGATGATCGGCAGGTTCAGCGCGGTCGCGAAATCCCAGTCACGGCTGTCGTGGCCGGGCACGGCCATGATGGCGCCGGTGCCGTAGCCGCTCAGCACGTAGTCGGCGATGAAGATCGGCACCTGCGAGCCGTCGGCCGGGTTGGTGGCGTAGGAGCCGAGGAAGACGCCGGTCTTCTCCTTGTTCTCCTGCCGTTCCAGATCCGACTTCGCCGCGATCGACTTGCGGTAGGCGCCAACAGCTTCGGCGGGGGTGGCGCTGTCGTTGGTCCAGCGGGCATCCGTGCCCGCGGGCCAGGCGGCGGCGGTCAGCTTGTCGACCAGCTCGTGCTCGGGGGCCAGCACCACATACGTCGCGCCGAACAGGGTGTCGGGACGGGTGGTGAACACCTCGATGGTCTCGCCGTCCGCGTCGAACCGCACCTGAGCGCCACGCGAGCGCCCGATCCAGTTGCGCTGCATGGACTTCACATTGTCCGGCCAGTCCAGGGTGTCCAGGTCGTCGACCAGGCGATCGGAGTAGGAGGTGATGCGCATCATCCACTGCCACATACGCTTACGGAACACGGGGAAGTTCCCGCGCTCGCTGCGCCCGTCGGTGGTGACCTCTTCGTTCGACAGCACCGTACCCAGCCCCGGGCACCAGTTGACGATCGAATCCGACTGGTACACCAGACGATAAGAGTCGATCAGCGCGCCGCGCTCACCGGCCGGCATGGTGTTCCAGTCGCCTTCGGGAACCGGACGCGCGCCGGTGGCGAACTGCTCTTCCAGCTCCGCGATCGGCCGGGCCCGACCGGCTTCCTGGTCGTACCACGCGTTGTAGATGCGCAGGAAGATCCACTGCGTCCACCGGTAGTACTCGGGGTCGGTGGTGGCGAACGAACGCCGCGGGTCGTGGCCCAGGCCCAGCCGGTCCAGCTGACGCTGCATCGTCGCGATGTTGGCTTCGGTGGTCACCCGCGGGTGCGCGCCGGTCTGCACGGCGTACTGCTCGGCGGGCAGGCCGAAGGCGTCGTAGCCGAGCGCGTGCAGCACGTTGCGGCCACGCATGCGGTGGTAGCGGCCGAAGACGTCGGTGGCGATATAGCCCAGCGGGTGGCCGACATGCAGGCCCGCGCCCGAGGGGAACGGGAACATGTCCTGGATGAACAGCTTGTCGGGCGGGGTCTGCCCGGCGAGCGGCCCGACCGGGTTGGGCGCGTTGAAGGTGCCGCGCTCGGTCCAGTTCTGCTGCCAGCGGCGTTCGATCCGCCCAGCCAGCTCGGCGTTGTACCGGTGCTGAGGTACGTCAGTCTCGGTTGCACGAGTGTCCTGCACGGTCCTGCCTTCTTGTTCTCGCCGATCCCCGGTAAACATCGTCTAACAGCGTAGAACGTTGACGCGAGGTGATTTCCCAAGGGCCGAGAACGTGCCGCGCGGCCTCGGCAGCGCGTACCCGCGGTGTGTGGCCGGTCACCCTCGGCGGGGAGCCCTGATTTCGGGTCTTCACGGGTGCGCTAGCCTGCATGAATGGTCGTCGTCGCTCTCCTGTTGTTCGCGCTGGCCGCGGTCGCGATTGTGACCGGCGTGCTCGGACTGCTCGGCAAACTGCCCCGCAACCGCTTCCTCGGTGTCACCACCGAAGCCGCGCTGCACAGTGACGACAATTTCCGCCTCGCCAATCGCATCGCCGCCCCCACCTCCGTCGGCGCGGGCGCCCTGCTGTTCGCGGGCGGACTGGTCGTGCTGGTAGCCGGTGGTCTCGCGAGCGTCGGCGTCGCCGTACTCGTCGCGGTCATCGCGATCTTCACCCTCGGCGCAGGCGCCAACGCCGCCGCCCGCACAGTAGAACCACTTCTCCCGCCCGCCCCTGCCGGCGGCTGCGGCTCCTCCTGCGGTGGCTGCTCCCTCCGCGACACTTGCGCCCCCGCCAACTAACCCCTAGCGGCAGGGTCCCCCGTTCCGGTACAACAGGAGCAGGACCTTGATCGGGGGAGTCATGAAGGTTGTCGGGGCTGGGCTTGTTCTTGCGTTGGTCGGGGCGATCACTACCAGCTATTCGGTGACTGCGGGGATCGTTCTGCTTGTCATCGGGGCGGTCGGCGTCGTGGTCGGTGGCGTTCTCGCCTTTCGTGATCCCGGGGGTTCGCGGAAGTCGAAGCGGTGGTGGGCTGCCGGTTCGTCCGCGGGCGGGGCCAGCTGGTTCGGTGACGGTGGCGGGCAGTCGCACGGTGGCGGTGGGGGAAACAGCGGCAGCGGTGGGCATGGCGGCGGCGGCTGTGGTGGTGGTGGCTGCGGAGGCGGCGGCTGTGGGGGTGGCGGCGGCGACTGATCGCCGCCCGCCGCCTCGGTAGTGGTTGAACCACAAGGGGATTGCAAGAACGCGTGGTTACGGTCGCCCTCGACATACCGGTCCAGGTAGGAGGGGTCCATGAGCATCAGCAATGTAGCCACCACCGTTCTCGCGCTTCTTGTCGGAGTGTTCGGTGTGGTGGGAATAGTGACCGTGCCTGTCATGGCCGTCCTGGCGATTGTTCAGCAGGTCTCGGATCCGGCGGGGCGACCGGAACGGCGCGCACGGATCGCCGCGAATCGTCGAGCGCGAGAGCTGGCGCGGGCGCGGAATCGTCGACGGGGCGACAGCTCGGGGTCGAGCAGTTGGAGTTCGGCGAGCACCAGCTGGTCCGGCGGCACAAGCAGTAGTGCCGACAGCGGAAGTAGTTGGTCGGGCAGCTGCGACTCGGGGTCGAGCAGTAGCTGTGGCGGCGGTAGCAGCAGCAGTTGTGGTGGCGGTAGCAGCTGCTGAGCTGAAAGCCGGTTGGATCAGTAGGTAATTCGGTGTCGTCGGTCTGCGGCGGCGCTCATCTCGGGGGAGGAACCATGGTCTTTGTCGTGGCGTTCATCGTCGCCGTCGTCGGGCTGTTGCTCGGCGGTGGTATCGGAGCAGCACTGCTGGCCGCCACGGTCGTGTTGGTGCTGGTCGGGCTCGTCATCCTCGGTGCCACACCGGAAGCCCGAAATGAACGGGACGCGGCCGCGGTTCGCCGGGCGCGTCGGCGTGCGATGTCGGGCAGGCGTGGCGTGCGAGAAGCCGGCGACGACGGGCGTTCTCACCGCTAGCCGGCCGAAAGGGGATTGCAAGAACGCGCGGCTACGGTCGGTCTCGACACACCGATTCAGGTAGGGGGTCCCCATGAACGTCATCGATGTGATCGCCACACTGCTCGCGATCGTCGTAGTCGCGGTATTCGTCGCTGTGCTCATCGGAGTGCCGGTGATGATCATCGCGATGATCATCCGGGCGGCCGACACCTCGGCCGACAGGACCAGGCGCGCGCAGCGGGCCGCGAATCGAGGGCGGGCGCGTCCTCGTCCGCGGGCGAGGCGCTCGGGTTCGAGTAGTTGGAGCTCCACTGACAGCAGCTGGTCCATCGGCAGCGCCTGGTCGACGAGCAGCGACTCCGGATCCAGCAGTGGCAGCAGTTGCGGCGGAGGCAGTAGCAGCAGCTGCGGTGGCGGCAACAGTAGCTGCTGACATCTCGACACACCCGGTCACACCACGAGTCCGACATCCACGGCGGGTGCTGAGCCGTGGATGACCGGGACCTGGTGGAGGGGCCGGGTCCCGATCGTGGTGACCCGGCCGGTGGCCGGGTCGGGTTCCGTTGCCGAAGGGGCTACCGCAGGTCGACGAGAGCGGCGTGGACGGCGTGGCCCGCGGCGGGGTCGCCGACCGTGATTCGGGCGCTACCGTCCGGGTAGGCCTTTGCTTTGATACCGGCGCGGCGCAGGGCGGTGGCCACGCCGGGGCCGGGTAGGTAGAGGAAGTTCGCGCAGCTGTGCGGCACGTCGATTCCGCAGGCACGCAGGGTAATGCGCAGGCGATCTCGTTCTCGGTTGATGCGGTCGACACGGTCGCGCAGTTCCGTGTCCGCCGCGTAGGCGGCCCGCACCGCGGCGATGGACGCGGTGGGGGTACCGAACGGCAACTGCTGGTGGCGGATTCGTTCGATCAGTCTTCCGCGGCCCACGCAGTAGCCGATCCGCAGGCCAGCCAGTCCGTATGCCTTCGAGAAGGTGCGCAGGATCAACACATTCGGGTGCCGGTGCAGCAGAGCACGGATATCGAGACGGTCTGCCGGGTCGAGGAATTCGACATAGGCCTCGTCGAGGAGCACCGGCACGCGGTGCGGGATCGAGGCCAGGAAGGAGCGCACCGCCGCCGCGCCGAGGACGGTGCCGGTGGGGTTGTGCGGGCGGCACAGCACGACCAGGGAGGTGCGCCGGTTCACCGCGCGGCGCATGGCCTCCAGGTCCTGATTGCCACCGGAATCGAGGGGAATCGAGACAAGAGTCATCCCGCCCATCTCGGCCATGATCGGGTAACCGTCGAACGTGGGTGTGCTGGTGAGAAGTTCACCGCCGCCGAGCGTCCGGATCACCTGCATCGCGACCCCGGTGGCCCCCGCGCCGACCACCACGTCGTCGGGCGAGACCCCGAGGTGATCGGCGATGACCCGCGGCAGTTCCTCCGGCAGGAATTCCGGATACCGGTTGGCCTGGGTGAGTGCGACATGCACCGCCGCGAGGACGGAAGGCAGCGGGGGAAACGGGTTCTCGCTGAGCCCGAGGTCGAACAGCGTGGGTGTCGCCGTGGTGTGGAACCGATGGGAGGGGATCGTCGGTTCCACCAGCCGCACAGTCATCGCGCCGCGCCCCAGCGAACAGCCGCCGCACCGGCGAAGTCGCCCGCGTGCGCGAACGCCGACAGCAGTACCACCGACCCGTTGCGCAACCGGCCTGCTCGGTTCTCCGCATCGAGGGTGACGGGAATGCCCGCGGCGAACAGGTTTCCGCACTGATCGAAGGTATCGGGATGGCGTTCGGCGGGCAGCTCCAGCGCGTCGTGCCAGTTGCGCAGGAACAGCCGGTTCGGCTGATTGGTGACGAAGGTGTCGATATCGCTGCTCTTCACCCCGATCCGCTTGCACACCTCCAGCGCCACCTCGGGCACCAGCCGATTGCCGCGCGCGAACACCTTGGTGATCTTGGATTCGGAGAAGCTCACGCAGCCCTGGCCCTCGCCCGGCTCCCAGTACTTGCGTGGACCATTCGTGGAAAAGTCCATATCGCCGGCGAATTCGGGATAGGTGCGGGTTTCGATATCGAGGATCGGGCCCGAATCATCCTTGCGCAGCAGGCCGATACCGCAACCGTCGCCGGGCACCGGCGCCTGCGCCAATTTCCGGATATCGGGCTGGGTGAACACCGGGCCCGCGCAATTCTGCGCGGCGACGATCAGCGCGGTCTTCGCCTCGCTGGTGGCCATCATCATCCGGGCCATCGCCATCATCTGGACGAACGCCGCGCAGCCGCTGTTGTGCACATCGAGGACCTGCGACGGACGGGCGCCCAGTCGCCGAGCCAGCTCGGGGCCCGCGCCGAGCACCGGATTATCGGGCAGTTGGGTGTGGGTGATGATGATGTCGATCTCGGAGGCGAGATCGGCGCCGTGGCGTTCCCGCAGGACGGCGAAGGCCTGTTCGGCCATGTCGACCGCGGTTTCGTCGCGGCTGATGTGATGGCGGCCGGCCGGCGAACGGAACATCACGTTCTTCGCCATCCGCTCCGAGCGGGAGAACTGGGTGAAGTAGTCGGTCGGGACGGGGTCGCCGGGCAGATAGCTCGCGACGTCGACCAGACTCACCTGCGGCATGTTCACTGCATCCACTCCGGCTTGATCGGCAGCCCGTTGGCCGCGCGGTATTCACAGATGGCTTTGAGGTTGTCCAGCTCGAGCTGGTGTCCGGCGGAGAACATCTCCCAGAAATCGCCGACCCAGACGGGGCGCTTCGGCGGCGCTGTCTCGGGATAGCCGTTTTCGTCGTAGAAGGGGTGCTTGCAGTTGACCCACGTCACCACCGAGCCGGGTTTGTTGAACACCACCTGGGCGTCGATCACCCGCATCAGGTAGATCATCCAGAGGTGCTCGGATTGGTCCCACGCGCAGTGATAGTCGACGGTCATCGCGTCGGAATGGCTGACGGTGCGGGTGAAACACTTGGTCGCGTCACCGAGGCGGTCGTAGGACAGCCACAGGCCGGGCTCCTCGGTTTCGGTGAATCCGCGCAGGCTGTAGGTCCATTCCTCGAGCGAGCGGGTGTCGGCGAGGTAGTCGTAGACCTCGCGCGGTGGGGCCGCGATGTAGGTCTGCACGGGGCAGTAGTCGCCGAAGATCTGGTCGTGCGGATACACCGACCGCAGCATGTCCATGATGATCGGCGTCGTGGTCTCCCGGTCGGAGTTCTCGATACGGATGACGCCGGGCACCTCCTCGGGGATGTCGGACAGGGCCGGCAGGGCGCTGGTGGTCACGGGATGCTCCTGGATGATTCGAGGGCGGACAGGAAGGGGAGGAACGGCGGGACTTCGTCGGGGTCGCAGAGGATTTCGAGGAACGACGGCCCGGTGACGGCGAGGCTGAGGTCCAGCGCGCCGGGCAACCGGGTGGCGTCGGAGACGGTGCGGGCGGGCAGCCCGGGGAACATGGCCGCCAGGCCCGCTCCCAGATGTGACGGTTGAAAACGGTTGAAGCTGTAGCGATCCCGGTAGTAGAGCTGTTCCCGGGTGACGCACATGGCGTGCGCGTTGTTGTTGAACACCACGAAGGTGATGGGCAGGTCGTGTTCGATCGCGGTGTGAATCTCCATGCCGTGCATGAAGAACGAGCCGTCACCGGCGATGACGACGGTGCGGTGCGGGCCGTCGGGCGCGGCGCGGCGGGCGAACGCGGATCCGATCCCCGCACCGAACGCGTAACCCATTCCGCCCATCCCGAGTGCGACCGTGAACCGTCCGCGCTCGGGTACCCGTAGGTAATGCACCACCGAGGCGCCGGTGTTACCCGCGTCGGCGAAAACATCGGCGCCGTCGGGCAGCGCGCGCTGGATCGCCTCGATGACGGTGCGATAGCGCAGGCCCGGGCCCACCGCGGCGGGGACGGTCATCGGCGTGGGCTCGGCGTGACGCCTGCTTGTCGCCGGTCCTGCCCCGATACCGGCCAGCAGCGTCGCGATCGTTTCGGCGAGGTCCGCGCTGGTGGCGTGGGTCGCCGCGAGGTACGGCGCCTGTGCGCCGATGCTGAGGACCGGCAGGTCGGCGAGGGCCGCGTCGAGCCCGGCGCGGGCAGTGACCGGCAGGCGGGTGCCGACGAGCAGGCAGGCGCTCGCCGCCGACAGAGCTTCGGCCAGCTCGGCGTGACCCATGCTGCCCGCGACGCCGCAGTAGCCGGGGCCGGTGTTGGAGTACACGTCCTTGGCGTCGGGGGCCACACCGATGGTGGCGTCGAGCGTGGCGACCAGTTCGGCGAGTTCGGCGCGGGCATCGTCGCGGGCGACCTGATCACCGGCGATGATCACCACCTTCCCGGTGCGCCGGGCGTGGGTGAGTTCGGTGGCGATGGTGTGCGGGGACGCCGCTGCCGGGTAGCTCGGCGAGGTGCGATCGAGCTGTGCTCTGTCGGCGACTGTGTCGAACTGTTGCGCGTGGATCGAGTCCGGCATTGATTGCTGCTGCACATCTTTCGGAATCAGCAGCACCGCCGGTCCACCGCTGTCCGCGGCCGCGATCGCCGCGGCGAGCTGTGCGGGCAGCTCGAGCGGATCGGTCACGCGAGCGCAGTACTTGCTGATCGTCGCGAACAACGCTGTCGCGTCGATGGATTCGGACAGGCCGCTCGAATCCTGGAACGCGCCGAATCCTTCCAGGCTGGTCGGCGGCTGTCCGATCAACGCCAGCACCGGTACCCGTGAGGTGAACGACTCAGCGAGTCCCGCAACGAGATTCACCGCTCCACCACCGGATGTCGCGGCCACGACACCCAGCCCGCCGGTACTGCGCGCATACCCGTCGGCCATGGTCGCCGCGGAGAACTCGTGCTTGGCGACGATGCCCGCGGGGGAACCGCCTGCGTCGAAGATCGCGTCGTAGAGGTCCTCGATATTGGCGCCGTCGACGCCGAAGATCTGGGTGATTCCCCGGTCGGCTACCGTTCGTACCAGGTAGTCCACCACTCTGTCCGGCATCGGCCCTCCTTCTCCGCGACGAAAATCCGACGCCGCTGTGCACCGCGTCTGCTGGGGTTACGAGGCGCGCCGAGGGGGAGTTCAGAGGGTGGGCGAAAACCACCCCTTGTGTGTACGTACACATATACGTATAGTGGGTTCATGCCCAACAAGACGATCTACGTAGCCGACGACGATCTCCCCGTGTTCCAGCGGGCGCAAGAGCTCGTCGGCGGAAACCTCTCCAGCACCGTGGTCAGCGCGCTGCGCAGGCTCATCGAACTGGAGGAAGGTCGTGAGGCCGGCTTCGAGGAGGTCGTCCTGCAGGTGGGTCGCGACGGTGTCCGGCAGGTGCGCTTCCAGGGCGTGCTGCTGGGCGAATGGCGCGATGTCGGCGACAAGCGGGTACTGCACCAGCAGGTCTTCCGCAGCCGCAAGGGCAAGCTCGTGCTCCACACGCACTCGGCGCTGTGGTCGGAGTACCCGACCGGGGACGCCGCGGGCGACATGAAGGACTGGAAATACTGGCGCCGCATGTTCGGCATCGGCGACAAGGCGTGGGACTGGGGCGACTACGAGTACGAGATCCTCGACGACCTGAAAGACCTGAAGGATCGCGTGCCCGACAAGCTCTATCGCAAGGTCGAAGACATGACCGCGCACCCGCAGATCGAGGAACTCGACATCTAGCTCCGTCCTCGGACGCACAACCACACACCGCACACACCAACCGCAGCCCCTGGGGGCTGTGTCGATAACTCATGCACATATTCGCAGCAATGAATGTAATCCTGTGGAAAGGGACGATCATGGTCAACTCGGCCATCACCGCACGCGGTCTCCAAAAGGCCTACGGCGACAAAACAGTTCTCGACGGCATCGACATCACCGTCGCCGAGGGCACCGTCTTCTCGTTGCTCGGCCCCAACGGCGCGGGCAAGACCACCACCGTGCAGATCCTCACCACGCTGATCGCCGCCGACGGCGGCGAGTGCACCGTGGGCGGCCACGATGTGGCGACCGACCGAGGCGGAGTGCGCGAGCTGATCGGCGTCACCGGGCAGTTCGCCGCCGTCGACGAGCTACTGACCGGCCGGGAGAACCTGCACATGATGGGGGATCTGAACCATCTGCCGCGTCGCGAAACCCGCACGCTGGCAGACGAATTGCTGGAACGCTTCGACCTGGTCGAGGCCGCCGACAAGCCCGCGAGCACCTATTCGGGCGGTATGACCCGCAGGCTCGATCTGGCGATGACGCTGGTCGGCAACCCGCGGGTGATCTTCCTCGACGAACCGACCACCGGCCTCGATCCGCGCAGCCGCCGCTCCATCTGGGAGATCATCCGCGGCCTGGTCGACGATCTCGGCGTCACCGTCTTCCTCACCACGCAGTACCTCGAGGAGGCCGACCAGCTGGCCGATCGGATCGCGGTGCTCGACAACGGCCGGATCGTCGCGGAAGGCACTGCGGCAGAACTGAAGCGACTGATCCCCGGTGGCCACATCCGCATCGATTTCACCGATCAGACCGATGTGAACGCCGCCCAGCGCGCGTTCGGTTCGGCGGCGAAGGTGGTCGAGGGCACCGACGGGCTGACCCTCGCCGTGCCCAGCGACGGCGGCGTGCGGTCACTGCGCGCCGTCCTCGACCTCCTGGATGCCGAAAACATCGAAGCAGGCGGCATTTCCGTGCACACCCCCAATCTCGACGACGTCTTCCTCACCCTCACCGGCCGCGCCACCATCGAGCAGGAGTCACTGCGATGACCACTCAGACCAAGTCCAAGTCCTACACCTTCGCCGACACGATGACGATGCTGCGGCGCAACATGATTCACGTCAAGCGCTACCCCAGCATGACGTTCAGCATCATCATCATGCCGATCGTGCTGATGCTCGTGTTCAAGTACGTCTTCGGCGGGGCGCTCGAGAAGTCGTCGGGCGGCAGCTACATCGACTATCTGGCGCCGGGCATGATGCTGCTGTTGCCCGCCTACCTGACGGTGTCGGTAGCCGTCTCGATCGCCACCGACGCGAGCAAGGGCATCGTGAATCGCTTTCGGGTGATGGCGATTTCGCAGTCCTCGGTGCTCACCGGGCATGTGCTCGGCGCGCTCATCCAGGCGATGGCGGGCGTTGTCGCGATGACCGCCGTCGCGATGCTGGTCGGCTTCCGGCCCAACGCGAACGTCGTGGAGTGGGTCGGCGCGTTCGGGCTGCTCGCCCTGGTGACCTTCGCCTTCACCTGGCTCGCCATCGCGCTCGGCCTGCTCTCGCCCACCCCCGAAAGTGCCAGCAACGCACCCTTTCCCATCGTGCTGCTGCCCTTCCTCGGCAGTGGGCTGGTCGCTACCGACACGATGCCGGTCGGGATGCGTCAGTTCGCCGAATACCAGCCCTTCACCCCGATCACCGAGACGCTGCGCGGCCTGCTGATGGGGACCGAGATCGGCGCCAACGGCTGGATCTCGCTGGTCTGGTGCGCGGTCATCGCCGGCGGCGGCTTCCTGTGGTCGAAGTCGATCTTCCGCAAGCAAGCGAAGTAACCTGTCGCCCACCCGGTCCGGTCTCCCCCACGGAGACCGGACCGTTTCGCGTTCAGACCCGGGCGACCAGGACGGTCCGGCCGGAATCGACGGACGTGATCTCCACCGTGCTGATCGAATCCGGCGGTGCGTCGATGGTGCGATCCACCGTCAGTTCGGTGCCGGGGCCCGCGGGCCACTGGTCGAGTTCGAAGCGCTGCTCACCCGCGGTCACCACCAGCCCGTAGGTGCGGGTGTAGCCGGAGCCGTAGGCGCTCGGCGCGTAGCGGCAGGTCATCACCAGGCGCGTGCGGTCACCGTCGCGCACCAGCTTCACCTGCGCGCTCACCGGTGTCTGCTCCACCGCCTGCATCTGCTGCTCCGCGACGATCTGCTCGGTCGGGGTCGCCGGGCGCGCCATGGTGACAGTCACCGGAATAGCGATCGCCACCGCCGCCGCGGCGGCCGCCACCGCGCTGCCGACGCTGATCCAGCGCCGCTTCCGCCGGTGCCGTTCGGCCGCCGCCGCCAGCGCCGGGATCAGGTCGGGGACCGGCGGCGCAACCGGCTCGGGCGAGGCGATCATCGACAGTGCGGTATCGCGGTCGACCAGCGAGAGCATGCCCGGCATCCCGGACAGGTCGGCGACGGCCTGCCGGCAGTGCGCGCAGGCGAGCAGATGCGCCTCGTATTCACGCCGCTCGGCGGCGCCGAGCGAACCGAGGACATAGGCCGCGTCCCAGGTGCTGTACTCGTCGGCGAGATCGGTCATCGGTTCGTCACCCCCATCTCCTGTAGCGCCAGTCGCATGGCGCGCATGCCGTAGTGCAAGCGCGATTTCACCGTCCCCGCGGGGATGCCGAGTTCGTCGGCGATCTGGGCCATGCCGAGGCCGCGATAGTAGGCCCGCACGATCACCTCACGATGATCCGGGCTCAACGTGCTCAACGCGTCGGCGACCAGCCAGCCGTCCAGCGCCCGATCCGATTGGTCCGGGCTCACCTGCTCCGGTGGGTTGTCGGTGCCGAACTCGCGGCGGTGCCTGGCACTGCGATGCTCGTCGACCGCGAGATTACGAGCCACGGTGAACAGCCATGCGCGCGGCGAGGTTTCGGTCTGCTCCAGCACGGTCGGGCGTTGCCAGGCGCGCAGCAGGGTCTCCTGCACGATGTCCTCGGCCCGGCCGGGATCGCGCACCAAGCCGAGGGTGAAACGCCACAGCGCGGGTGCGTGCTCGGCGTAGAGCGCGCGCATCAGTTCGTCGCGACCGTCGTTCATCGGCGGCCCTGGTCACTGCTCGTCGTAATTCATAGGTCACTCCTGTTCGTGTGAAGGAGTAACGGGATCAGTTGCGTTCGAGTTCAATCGGGTGTGTCGCCAGCAAGGCCAGCGGCAACGGCTGGCGGCGCAGGACCGCGGACCACAGATCGTGGCGGTCGGTGGCGATCGGATCCGACGGCAGCGCCGAGACGACGATCCAATCGTCGTTGTCGAGTTCGCCGTCGAGCTGGCCCATCGACCAGCCCGCGTATCCGGCGAAGACCCGGATCTTCTCCACGAGCGGGCCGATCTCGGCGGGGTCGGCGTCCAGATCGACCAGCACCACCCGGCCGTCGACCCGGCGCAGGCCGCGGATCTCGGAAATGTCGACGCCCGCGCGCAGCACCGCCAGGCACAGCGCCGCATCGCGTTTGACCGGGCCGCCGATGTAGAGATCGGTCGGAGTGGCGGCCAGGTCGGCCCAGGCGGGCAGGACATCCACGACCGGGGTCTCACTCGGCCGGTTCAGCACCACGCCGAGGCTGCCCGCGTCGTTGTGCTCGATCACATACACGACGGTACGCCGGAAAGTAGGTTCCACCAGGTCTATCGCGGACACCAGCAGGTTGCCCGCGCGGACGTTCACCGCGGGCTGACCGCGCCGCCGATCGTCGCCGTGCCCGTCGCGAGTCCGGCGCTCGTCCGGGTCGTCTCCGCCTGCCACCGAGCCATCATCGCATTGGAGCGGCGATGCGCGCTTCCCGCGCAGCGGATCGGAACCGGAATTTCTTCGTGCGTGATCCCCGCGATCGCCCGGTAGTGTCGCGCTATGCACTCGCCCGAAGTCCTGCTCGACGACAACGACGCTGTGTACGACTACTACCTGCGCCATCAGCAGAACAGGTGGAAGGCGCTGGCCTCGTATGCGGTGCTGGCCCGGCGCTTCCGGCCGCGCGTGATGTTCGCCGAGGGCGCGAAACAGCAGTTGAAGGCCCTGATCCGCAGCGGTCGGCCGGTGATCTACGCGATCAACCACCTCTCGACCAGCGACCCGTACACGGTCGCGGCGACGGCGTGGCGCTCACCGCTGCGCTCGAAGATCGGGCGGGTGCGGGTGCTGGCCAAGGACGAGCTCTTCCTCGATCCCGAGCAGCGGCGCAAGGTGGACATGATGGGCGGGATCCCCGTGTTCCGCGGCAAGGATCACGGCATTCGCGCGGTCAATGCCGCAGGTCAGCGGATGATGGATGTGTGCGCGCAGCGGTTGGCCGCCGGTGATCACCTGGCGATCTTCCCCGAGGGGACGTGCAATGAGGTAGATCACACCAAGGTGCAGGCGGTCGGCAGCGGAATCGGGCATATCGCGTTCCGTGCGGCCAAACTGGACGCCGCGCCCGCACTGGTCGCCATGGGGATGAACTACGGGTCCTATGCGGCCGGTGTCGAACCGACCGCGGCCGAGGTGGTGTCGGGGAGCGCGTACTTCCGGGCGCCGATTCTCGAGTTGCCGCAGCGGCCCGCCGACATCGCCAGGCTGGTCAAGGACGAGTTGCAACTGGCTGTCGACGGGGCCGTCGCGCGCTACTGAGGTAGACCGAACAACTCCCTGGCTCGCTGCGGTACGTAGGCGATGTAGCCGGGGTGGGTGGTGATGAAATGCAGGACGACCGGGCACATCGGCAGGACGCTGAAACCTTGGTTTCTGCTGGTGTCCAACGCGGCTTCGACCAGGATGTTCGCCAGTCCTCGGCCTTCGAAGCGGGGGTAGATCTCGGTGTGCACGAGGGCGCGTTCGTCCCCGGTGTCCTGGTATTCGATATAGCCGGCGGGTTGACCGTCGGCGGTGAGTTCGAACCGCTCGAGCGCGGTGTTGTTGCGGACCTCGGTCGCCATATGTCGACGCTACCGTGTTCGGGAGGACAACCCACCGGGCAAATGAGAACATGGGGCACTCCTCGACCACCTCCGAGCCGTTGCGCGCCTGACGTCAGACCGAGAGCGAACGGTCGAGCTCGGGAACGACACTACGAATACGCGGAGAGGTGGAACAGATGGCTGGCGGACCACTCGTCGTGCTCGCTCCCGACAAGTTCAAGGGGTCGTTGACCGCACCGGAGGTTGCCGAGGCCCTGGCCAGGGGAATCGCTCGGCGGGCGCCGAAGGCCCAGGTGCGGTGCGTGCCGGTGGCCGACGGCGGTGACGGGATGGTCGACGCCTTCGTGGCGTCGGGGTGGAAGCGGGTGGAGGTCGAGGCGCCCGGGCCTACCGGCGAGGTCTCGACGGCGGTGTACGCCGTGCGGGGAGATTCCGCGGTGGTGGAGTTGGCGGCGGCCGTGGGGCTGGTGAAGTTGCCCGGTGGGCGGCTGGATCCGCTGCGGGCCGACACGTTCGGCTTGGGGGTGGCCATCGCGCACGCGCTCGACGCCGGGGCGCGGGAGATCGTGCTCGGGCTGGGCGGGAGCGCGTCGACGGATGGCGGATCGGGATTGCTGCGGGCGCTCGGGTTGCGGTTGCTCGATCAGCAGGGGCGGGAACTGGCGGGCCGCGGGGATGTGGCCGCGATGCTCGAGCAGGTTGCCTCGGTGGATCGAGGCGGGTTGCATCCGGCGGTCGCGACGACGCTGTTCACGCTGGCCTGCGATGTGGACAATCCTTTGCTCGGGCCGGCTGGCGCGGTCTCGGTGTACGCGCCCCAGAAGGGTGCGAGCGCTCGGCAGATGCTGAAACTCGAAGCGGGGCTCACCAACTGGGCGGCCGTGCTGGGCACGGGTTATGCCGAGATCGGTGGGGCGGGCGCCGCGGGCGGCACCGGTTTCGGGGCGCTCGCGGTGCTGGGCGCGCAGGTGCGCAGTGGGATCGATGTCTTGCTCGAGCTGCTGGAATTCACGGCCCTGATCGACGGGGCCAGGCTGGTCGTCACCGGCGAGGGCTCGCTGGATCACCAGAGCATGCACGGGAAGGCGCCGGTCGGGGTCGCGGCGGCGGCGAAGAAGGCGGGCGTGCCGGTGATCGCGGCGGTGGGACGAACCCTGTTGTCGCCAGGGGAGATTCGAGCCGCCGGGTTCGCCGCGTGCTATCCGCTCAGCGATCTCGAGCCCGATCCCGCACGCTCGATCATCGCGGCGGCGGACCTGGTCGAACGCATCGGCGAACGGATCGCCGTCGAACACCTGTGCCCGACGCGCTGATGGTTACAGCGCGATTCGGGCGGGCGAGGACTGCGGGGCGGACGGCCGGGTAGCGGTGGCCAGCGCCGCGCGGTTCTCATCGCCCCAGGTCTCGAGCGGTTCCAGTGCCAGGCGAAGGGCTTCGCCCAGCGGAGTGAGCGAGTACTCCACCCGCGGGGGGATCTCGGGGTAGATCTCGCGGTGCACCACGCCGGTGCTCTCCAGATGCCGCAGATTCTCGGCGAGCACCTTCTCGCTCACGCCCTCGAGCAGCCGCCGGATCTGACCGAATCGCTGCGGCCCGGCGCCGAGCACCCACATCAGGTGCAGCTTCCATTTACCACCGACGACGTCGATGGCCAGACTCATACCGCACACATCGTGATCTGCGTCACTGTTCACCGTCGCCACACCCTTCTGACCGTATTTCGAACCTCTGGGTAAGCAACCACACCCGAACGTTCGGTCTTCCCGACGATACTCGCGCCGACCACCATGGAAAGCGGCGCCGAACCAACCAGTATCGAGAATCGAAGGGCCACACCATGTCCGAGCAGACCGCTCCCCGTTCCGTTTCCGTTCTCGGCCTCGGCCCGATGGGCCAGGCCATGGTCAGGGCCTTCCTCGAAGCGGGCGTCGAGGTGACGGTGTGGAATCGCAGCACCGCCAAGGTCGACGCCATGGTGGCGCTGGGGGCCAAGCGCGCAGGCACCGTCGCCGAGGCGCTCGACGCCAACGCGGTCTCCGTGCTCAGCCTCACCCACTACGACGCCATGTACGACGTGCTCGGCCAGGCGATCGACCACTTGCCCGGCAAGGTGATCGCCAACCTGTCCTCCGATTCACCGGACAAGGCACGGGCGGGCGCGAAGTGGGTTCGCGAGCGCGGCGCCGAATTCCTCTCCGGCGGCGTGATGTCGGCGGGCGACAATATCGTCCATCCCTCGTCCTACATCTTCTACAGCGGCCCGAAGACTGTCTTCGACACGCACGCCGAGCTGCTGCGCCCGCTCAGCCCGCAGGAATACCTCGGCCCGGACGACGGGTTGGCCCAGATCTTCTACCAGGCCCTGCTGATCACCTTCCACCCCTGGTTGCTGGCGTTCGACCAGGCGTCGGCGATGATCGCGAACTCCGGCCACAGCATCGACCAGTTCGTACCGTTCGCCGTCCGCTCCGCCGGCGCCTACCCGTTCTTCATCGAACAGTTCGCCGAGGCGAACAAGGCGGGCGGCTTCGCGGAGCTCTCGCACCTGAAGATGATGGACGCGGGCGCCCAGCACATCATCGACGCCAGCGAAGAGGCAGGCGTCGACGCGAGCTTGTCCCACCTCGCCCAGTCGTACTGGCGCAAGGCCGTCGACGCGTCCGAGGCGACCGGCAAGCAGATCTCGCCGTACGCGCTGTTCCGCGGCGAGGCGTCCTGATGCCGGCTTCGGGCCGAGCGGCCGATGCGGTCACCGTCATCGGCCTCGGCCCGATGGGGCAGCAGATCGTGCGCACCTACCGCGCCGCCGGTTTCCCGGTGACGGTCTGGAACCGAACCCCGGGCAAGGCCGACGGTCTGGGTGCTCATCGCGCCGAGACCGTCGCCGACGCGGTGGCGGCGGCGGAGCTCATCGTGCTCAGCCTGACCCACTACGACGCGATGGACGAGATTCTCGGCCGCGTCGATCTGACCGGCAAGGTCGTGGTCAACCTGTCCTCGGATTCGCCGCAGCGAACTCGGCAGGGGGCGGCGTTCGTCCGGGCTCGCGGTGGTGAGTTTCTCGCCGGTGGGGTGATGGCTCAGCCGCACGAACTGGGCGGACCTGCGGCTTACGTCTTCTACAGCGGCCGACCAGCGGTATTCGAAGCGCAACGAGAGTTGTTGCGGCCCTTGGCGGCAATGGAATACCTGGGTGCCGATGACGGCGCGGCCCAGGTTTTCTACCAGGCGATGCTCGCCCTGTTTCTGCCTTTGCTGCTCGGCTACGAGCAGGCGCTGGCGATCATCGACCGGTCCGGTGCCGAGATAGCTCGGTTCATGCCCTACGCCCAGCGGTCACTGGGCAGTGTCGGCGAGCTGTACGCCGCGTGGGCGGGAACGGCCGAGGACGGGGGTCCGGCTGATCCGGCATACCTGCGGATGATGGCGGCCGGCGCGCGGCACGTGGTGGCGACCGGTGCCGCGGTCGGCGTGGATACCGTTCTAGCCGAATCGGTTTCGTCGTATTGGGAGCGAGCTGCCGGGGTGCCCGAATCGACGTTCCAGGTATTTCGCGGATGACGCGCGGAAACCGTTCGGCACGGTGGTGCCGAACGGTTTCCGGTGTTCACGCGGTCTCGGCGCCCGATCCCAATCTCGGGAAGGGCTCGGTGGAGAACACCACTTCTACCGCCACCTCGAAATAGGCCGCCAGCCGCAGGGCCAGGTGCAGGCTCGGGCTGTATTCGCCGCGTTCGAGGTAGCCGACGGTCTGGTAGTGCACACCGAGCGCTTCGGCCAGGTCCCGCCGCGAGATGCCGCGCTCGGCGCGCAACATCGCGATGCGGTTGTAGATGACCTCAGAAGGCACGCTGCATCGCTTTCTCGCGGCGGACGGCCACGCTGGATCCGGACTCATGGCGGGCCGCTCGCCGCAGCACGATCGGCGCGAGCGACAACCCGACGATCGACCATACGCCGAGTACCGCGGCGGTCTCGAGGTGCCGCCACGACCCGCCGATCTCGATGGCCGCCGCCTCGGCGGGGAGTAGCCCGGAGCGCATGCCGAGACCGAGCCAATACATCGGGAACAGCTGGGCCAGGCCCTGCACCCAGCCGGGGAGCGCGGTGATCGGGTACCAGATGCCGGAGATGGCGATCAGTCCCATCAGCGGCAGCGTCAGCAGGAAGACGTCGCGGGCGCCGACGATCAGCCCGCCCAGGATGGCGCCGATCGGCAGGGTGGCCAGCAGACCGAGCACGATCACCCACGCCAGCGTGACCAGGCCGCCGCCTGGCATCGACAATCCGCCGACGATCACCGCGCCGATGGCCAGCACCACCACCAGCTGAACGAGGACCGCGGCCGCGGTCGTGCCGATCTTGCCGATGAAGTAGCCGAGGATGCCGTTCGGAATTGTCTTGGCGCGCAACAATGTGCCGTCCTCCCGGTCGAGCGCGAGGACTTCGGCGATGCCGTACAGGCCGTTGAACGCGATGATGCCGCCGAGCAGGCCCGGCACGGCGAGTTCGCCGAGGGACAGTTCGGTGTCGTGATAGTTCCGGTCGCGCAGGAAGAAGATCGCGATCAGAAACAGTACGGGCGTGAGGAATTGGCCGATCAGGCTCGTCCCGTTGGTGTACAGCTGCCGCAGTTCGATCCACATCGCGGTCAGGCCGCCCCTGACCGCCACCAGCGTGGGATTCATCGCGTGACCTCCTGCAGCGAACGAACGGGTTGGGCGGTCGTATCGGATTCGAAACGGCGGACCAGCGCCATATAGGTGTCCTCCAGCGACGCGCGCTGCACCTCGAGGTCCTCGATCAGTTCGCCGTGCTGCTTGAACAGTTCGTGGACGTACTTGGTCGACTCGGTCGTCGTGTGGACGAATCGCTGGCCGTCGCGGGTCCAGCGCACCTCGGCCTCGCCCGCGGTGGCGGCGCTGAGTTCCTCCGGGGAGCCGTCGGCGATGATCCGGCCACCGGCCAGGATCAGGATCCGGTCCGCCAGTTTCGCGGCTTCGTCCAGGTCGTGGGTGGTGAGCAGGACGGTGGTCTCGTCGAGATCGGCCAAGCGATGGACCAGGTCGTGGAAGTCGCGCCGGGCGGCGGGATCGAAGCCCGCGGTCGGCTCGTCCATGAAGAGCAGTTCCGGCCGGCCGACGATGCCGATCGCCACATCGAGTCTGCGACGCTGCCCGCCGGACAGGGTGGCGATCTTCGCATCGCGCTGTTCGGTGAGCCCGACCAACTCGATGAGCTCATCGGTGTCCCACGGTCTTGTCACCCGGGCCGTGGAATAGGGGCTGTAGTACCCACCCAGATGGCCGAGTAGTTCGGCCACTCGCCATCTCGCGTGGTCACGCCAGGATTGGAGCACCACGCCGATGCGGGCGCGCCAGAGTTCGTCACCGTGTTCGGGATCGGCCCCCAGCACCTCGACCTTGCCGGCCGACCTCCTGCGGAACCCCTCGAGGATCTCGATCGTGGTGGTTTTGCCCGCGCCGTTGGGCCCGAGCATGACGAGCACTTCCCCGCGATCGGCGTGAAATGCCACATCGTGCAGGACGTCGGTCTCGTCGTACCGCATCCGTAGTCGCGCGACATCGAGCACAGCGTTGTTGTTCGAAGCCATGAGTCCTCCCAGTCATCAACCTTCGATGATTTGTAGCATACGTACTACATAAGATCGCGGCAATGCTTCGTTCGAATTGGACATTTCGAAAACTGTGAGCACTGCTCTTGACTTGGGTTCGCGGATCGCGCATGCTTGTACTCAACAGAGAGCAGTGCTCACGGTTTTAGGAGTGATCGACATGGACAACGCGACCCGCCACCTCCCCCCGACCGGCATCGACCCGATCGTCAACAAGATCGCCAACCTGCTGCCCAAACTGGGGATCAGCATCATGGGGTCGCGGCTGCTGGCCGTGCGCGGCCGCAAGAGCGGTGAATGGCGCACCACCATGGTCAATGTGATGACGGCCGCCGACGGCGAGCGCTACCTGGTCGCACCGCGTGGGCACGTCCAGTGGGTGCGCAATCTGCGCGTGGCGGGCGCCGGCGAACTGCGCCTCGGCCGCAAGACCGAGCGGTTCACCGCCGCCGAGGTCGCCGACGCCGACAAGGTGCCGCTGCTTCGGCTGTACCTGGAGAAGTGGGGCTGGGAGGTCGGCAAGTTCTTCGAGGGCCTCACCAAAGACGCCTCCGATGCCGAATTGATCGCTATCGCACCGGGATTCCCCGTCTTCCGGCTTAGCTAGGCCTGGCTCAAGAATTCGATCGCGGCGCCATAGCCTCGGATGCCGAGGCCGGCGATGACCGCGGTCGCGATCGGGGAGACGAACGAATGGTGCCGGAACTCCTCGCGCGCGTGCACATTACTGATGTGCACCTCCACGATCGGCACCTCCGGGATCACCAGGGCGTCGCGCAGTGCCACCGATGTATGGGTGAGGCCGCCGGGGTTGATGACGATGGCCGACACCTCGCCGCGGGCCTGGTGGATCCGGTCGATCAGCGCGCCTTCGTGATTGGACTGGAACGCGACGACCTCGCGTTCGAATCGGGCGGCGGTCCGCTCACACAGTGCGACGACATCGTCGAGGGTGTCGGCGCCGTAGATCTCGGGCTGACGGGTACCGAGCATGTTCAGGTTCGGTCCGTTGATGACGAGAATCGGACCAGTGGCCTGCACGGTTTCCATGCAGGCCACTGTAAATCACAAACCGGTCGGGCCCTCCGAGCGCAGGTCGTCGACCTTGCGCATGGCTTCGCGGAGTTCGGCCAGCCAGGTTTCGGCGTGTTTGCCTGCGAGTTTGACCGTCCAGGCCAGGGCGTCGGCGCGGGAGCGGGCGACGCCCGCGTCGATCAAGGTGTCGAGGACCTGGCGTTCGGGCTGGCGCAGACGGGTCATCACGGGGACGGCCAAGTGGGTGAACAGGATCCGCTCGCCGTCTACCCGCACGCCCCAGGCGACGCTGCGACCGTAACGCCGCTGGGCCTCGTCGGCGATCTGCATGCGGGCCGGGCGGGTCGACTCGCGGAAGCGGGCCAGCGCGCCTTCCTTCGTGGCCGTCGGGGTGCTCGCGTCGCCGGGGACGGGCAGTTCGCCGACCACGACGATCTCGTCGCGGTCGATCTCGATGTCCACCGGCCCGGTGAACCAGTCGGCGGGCAATCGTCCGGCGAACCAGTCGTGGGCGTCGGCGGGGTCGGGAAGGTCGGCTTGCTGCCAACCGCCGGGTCGGCCGAATCCGCGCTCGCGTCGATCGTTCCGCATGGAAATCACCTGCTATCTGTCTTGCGCACGTTGCGTTGATTACAAGATTACGCCGTTATCAGCGCGGGGAATTCTGCTCTGCGTGAACCGGTGTGTATCGACTCGGTAAAGCCGATGCCGTGCGGTTGGCGGGAGACGGCCTGGGTACCCTCGCGTTGAATCGCCGGACAAATGCGAGATCCGCACCACCTGGCGCGGCTGTCGGTACGGTTGACACAGCAGTTGTTGCCGCTTACTGGGCGAGGTTGGAAAACGGACCCTCATCGGGGCGAGATTTCCGGCACAATCGAGGGGTCGAGGTCGGGGAGTATCCCGACTGACCGGGGCATTGGAGACGGGTCAACTTCCGGTACGGTGGATTTGTTACCGGAGTGGCAAGAGTGAAGAGTGGGCGATATGGATGTGTGGGGATCCCGCCGCTTTCGCGTCCGGGGCGCAATGGCGATCGCGGGGGTTGCGACCCTCGCCATCGCGCTGTGCTCGTGCGGAGTGGGTGGGAAGACGAGCGAGTCGGAGACGGTGGTTCAGCGCTTCACCGAGTACCTCGACGATCAGGACTACGGCAAAGCCGCCGACCTGACCTCGTACCCCGCCGCCGCTTCCGCAACCATGAAGCAAATGTTCGAGGGCCTGCAATCGGGCACCGTCGACTATGAGGCGTCGCAGGTCATCGACCTCGACAAGCAATCGGCGATCTTCAGCATGGAAGTGGCCTGGAACTTCGGCGAGAAGAAGGACTGGACCTACACACTGCAGGGCACCGTCCGCAAGCTCGCCATCGGCTGGCGGATCTCCTGGGAGCCCGCGGTGGTCATGCCGCAGCTCACGAACAATCGCACCGTCAAGCTGGTGCGCACCACCGCCAAGCCGCCGCCCAAGGTGGTCGACCTGCCCGGCGAAACGCTGATGACCGAGCAGACGCTCAACGTCATCAAGATCGACCCGAGCCGCACCGGCGATCTCGTCGGCACCACCAACGCGCTCGCCGACGCCATCGAACCGGTCGCGCCCCTGATCACCGGGCCGTCGCTGATGCAGCAGCTGGCAGGCTCGCAGGGCAAGCCGATCGTCGCGGTGAACCTGCGCGACGGGGATTTCGCGATCCTGGAACCACGGATGGCCAGGGTGCCGGGTGTGGTGATGGAGAAGCAGCCCAAACTGATCTCGGCCGACCGGCGCACCCGCTCGCCGATGCTCGACGCGCTGCGCGAGGTGTGGCAGGACAGCCTCGAGGCCACCGCGGGCTGGGGTGTGCAGATCTTCGAGGCCGACGGCCGGTTCGTCAACCAGGTGGCCGGATACCAGGGGCCTGCCGGGCCCGATATCGCCGCGACGATGGATCAGCGGTTGCAGCGCGCCGCCGAAGACGCCGTGGTGAGTGCGGGGACCCCGGCCACGGTCGTCGCCATTCAGCCGTCGACCGGCGCGGTTGTCGCGGTCGCGCAGAACTCGTACGCGACGGAGAAGGGCCCGATCGCCTTCACCGGACTGTTCCCGGCGGGCGGCACGATGGACCTGTTCCGCACCGTCGCCGCGGCGACCAAGAACAAGCCGCCGCAGGACGTCACCGTGCAGGAGGCGGCCGAGGCGGCCACCGCGCTCGGCGTCGGCGTCGACTTCAAGGTGACCGGACTCGACGAGGTGACCGGGCGGATCAGCACGCCCGGCCGCAGCACCGAGCAGGTGCGGCAGGGCGCGGGTGCCGACGCGGTGCAGGTGAGCCCCTTCGGGATGGCGATCGCCGCGGCGGCCATTTCGCGTGGGTCGGTGGTGCCGCCGATGATCGAGGCGGGCAAGCCGGGCACCACCGATACGCCGGTTCCCGCGCTGCCCCAGCCCGCGGTCGACCGGCTGCGCGCAATGATGAACGAGGGCATCGGCAAGCCCGAAACCGCTGCGCTGCGCGGCTTCCGGGATATCACCGCCTTCGCCGCGAGGGGCGGCGCCGACGGTTGGCTGCTGGCGACCATGGGCGATCTGGTCTTCGCGGTGCACATCGCCGACGTCGACAGTGGCGACGCCACTTCACGACTCGCGGCCGTGCTGCTGAAATCGCTGGCGACGCCGGAGCCGTAGAGCGAGAGTTATCACTGCTCAGTGGCTATGAACCCGGTCTCGAAGTCGATCTTGACCGGTTACGCTACGTCGGTGAAGAGATACGCGCCGTTCGGTATCGATGCTCTATTGGTGATCTTCTTCTGCGCGATCGGGAGGCGCAGTCACGACGAAGCCGTCATCGCCGGTCTGCTGAAAACGGTGTGGCCCTTCGCGGCAGGACTGATTCTCGGCTGGGTCCTGGCGGTCTACCTCGCACGGAACACGCGGTTCGACGCAACGGCGTTGTGGCCCACCGGAATCCTGATCTGGGCGAGCACCCTCGTCGGCGGGATGGTGTTGCGCGCCATCAGTGGTCAGGGCACCGCATTCAGTTTCATGATCGTCGCGGCCTGCGTCCTCGCGCTGTTCCTGCTCGGCTGGCGGGCGGCCATTCGCGCGCTGCGGTGATCAGAGCGGCGGTGATCAGAGCGGCGGTGATCAGATTCGTCGCTGCTGCTTGAATTCTTGTTCGTACTCCTCGTCGTCGGCCTGTGGTGTGCGGAACAGGAACGCGAAGACGATCCAGCCGACCACGGCGACCAGGATGAAGCTGACCAGCCGGTACACGAACGCGGCCGCGACGGCCTGCGCGGCGGGCAGTCCGGCGGCCGCGGTGAGACTGTAGATCAGCGTCGCGTCCACGTAGACGATGCCGCCCGGCGCGAACGGAATCGACCCCACCGCCTTGCCCGCCGCGAAGGCGATGAGCAGCCCGGACAGCTTGGGATCGGCGCCGATCGCGTAACAGGCGGCGCCCAGACACGCCACGTCGGCGAACCGGTGCACCAGCGCCCACACCCCGACGAGCGCCGCGTCCTTCTTCCCCAGATCGACCGACTCGAGCTGCGCCCGGATCTCGGCCAGCTTGGCGATGCCGTGATCGGCGGGCTTCTTGCGCAGCCGATTGACCAGCGCGAGCGCCCGCCGCAGCATGGCCTCGAGCGCGCCGGGATGGCGGGCGAGATAGTTGCCGGCGAACAGGACCACGGCGAGTACCACCAGCGCGACGACGAATTTGACTCCGATTCCCTGCCCGACCAGCGCGGCACCGGCGATCCCGAGCAACGCCAGCCCGGCGGCGGCGACCACGCCCGAGAAGACCAGCTGCCAGGAGGCGACGATCGGGCTCGCACCCCAGCGCCGGGTCTGACGGTAGGTGAACGCGGTGGAGAACACCTGCCCGGCGGGCAGCGTCAGCGACATCGCGGTCGCGCCGTAGACCACCGATACCGATTTCCCCTGGCTGACGTCCACCCCGCCGGCGTGCAGCAGCTGTTTCTGCACCCGCCCGAAACCGCTCATCGACATCGCCTGCAACACGATGCACAGCAACAGCCAGCCCCAGTGGATCTCGGTGAGCGTGCGCCAGGATTCGTGCAGGCGGGGCCACAGATACACGCCTTCGCCGACGAGCAGGGCGAGGATCACCGCGCCGAGCACCCACTTGACCCACCGAAAGCGGCGGCGGCGCTCGGCCGGTGCCCCTGGTAGGTCGTCGTCGGCCGTCACGGTCTCAGCCTAGTGAACACAGTCGGCTTCCGGCCGTCCGCAGACTGCGCACGGCCGGAGCGAAGACGCAGGTAACTTGTCCTCGCGCGGCGCGGCGATCGCGGACTTCGGCCAGGCCAGGCGGGTTTTTCTGCGTCTGCCGCGCAATTGGACCTCGTCGCCGGTTATCCAATGTTCCTGCTCGCTTTCGTCGGCGAAGTAGAGCGCGCTGCCCGAAGCGAGAACGCGGCCGGGGTGATCTTTGGCCAATTCGGTGAGCCGCGATGCCTCGTTGACGGGGTCGCCGATCACGGTGTATTCGAAACGATTCGCGGCGCCGATGTTTCCGGCGACCGCCAGACCCGCCGAGACGCCGATGCCGATGTCGAGGCTGGTCACCTCGCGCAGGGCCTCGCGCAGGTCGCGGGCCGCGGCGAGGGCGGCGCTCGGCGCGTCGGGGCGATCCAGCGGGGCGCCGAAGATGGCGAGCGCCGCGTCGCCGACGAACTTGTTGACGAAACCGTGGTGGCTGTCGATCACGTCGACCACCACCCGGAAGAACTCGTTGAGCAGGCTCACCACCTCGGTCGGCGGGCGTTCGGCCGCGGCGGCGGTGGAGCCGACCATGTCCACGAACAGCACCGCGACGAATCGGGTCTCGCCGCCGAGTTCGGTGCCGTAGTCCAGTGCCCGCTGCGCCACGTCCTCGCCGACGTGCTGGCCGAACAGTTCCTGCAGCTTGCGGCGCTTGGCCGCCTCGTCCATCATCCGGTTGAAGCCGACCTGCAACAGCCCGATCTCGCTGCCGTCGTAGACCTCCACCTGCACGTCACGCGAGCCGGCCTGCACCCTGTTGATGGCTTGGGACAACTGCCGCACCGGGTCGGAGATCGAGGAACCGGTCAGCATCGACAGCGCCAGCGCCTGCAGGATCACCACGCCGCACAGCAGCAGGATCGAGATCGCGAGCGACTTCGCCGAGAACTTCACGTCCGAGGAGATCTGGGTGACGCACAGCAGCACGATCGCGATGGTCGGCGCGAAGGTGCCCATGCCCCAGGTCATCGCCATCCGGGTGCCGACGCCGGGGGTGAGCGTGTGGTCGAAGGTGCCCTCGGTCAGCGCCTGCGCGGCGACCGGGCGCAGGATGCGTTCGCCCAGCATGTAGGTGAAGCCGAACACGATGGTGGCGGCCATACATTCGGTGACGATCACCGCACCCGCCAGCTCGGGCGATTCGGTGATGATCATCGCCGCCAGGATCCCGCCGCCGATGATCCACAGCACCAGGTGCACGATCGACTGCCGCAGCGGCACGTGCAGGGCCGCCATCTGCTCGCGTCTGCTGGGTGGTCCGCCGCGCATCTGCCAGCGCATCACCGGCCGCAGCATGAGGGCGGCGGCGAAGATGCTCAGCACCGCGGCGACCCCGAATACGAGCAGTGGCGCGAGCAGACCGGTCTGGCGCACCCCACCCGGATCGCCCTCCGGAACCGGCAGGCCGTATTGGATGAAGGCCCACACCAGCACCGCGCCGAAGGCGTTTGCCAGCAGCACAGACGTCAGATACAGCGGCCAGCGCGTTCGCATGGTCTGTTTGACCGCTTCCAGGGGCGCCGACACGCCTGCCAATCTATCCGACCACCTAGCCAGGTGATCAGGACAGGCAAGAGGGTGGGCATTATCGCACCGATATTCGCCCACTCCTGGGTGGAAACCGAGGAGAGCCCGTCGATATTTCACAGTAATTCGGTTTGTCTATATATGAAAATTGCTGACTGACAACAGAAGTCGCCGAATCCGACAATTACGTGGCCGGTGAACCGTGTGCTGGACAGTGGTTCGTCAGCGGGCGAATCCGCTGCACAAGCCGACGCCACCACGACCACCGGCTCGGCCGGGCGCAGACATGCGGGTCTGTCGATAGGCAGGTGTGGTCAGAACCTCTTCCCGAGGCGCCGACACGAGCACCGATCCGGCGTTCGGACCGATAGGCTCTCTCGAGTGACCGACCAGAAGGCAGATTCCGGGACCGCGTCAACGCCGTGGCGCTCGGATGCCGAGGCAGTTCATCCCCTGGTCCGCAAGGCCGCCGCGTGGAGCTGGCGGCTGCTGATCATCTTCGGCGCGTTGCTCGCGGTCGGAATGCTCGTGCAGAAGTTCGCCACCGTGGTGATCCCGCTGGCCATCGCGCTGCTCGCCGCCGCGCTGCTCGCGCCGATGGTCGACTGGATGCAGCGGGTGGGGATTCCGCGCTCGCTCGGCGTGTTCGTCGCGCTGCTCGGGTCGATCGGTCTGCTGGCGGGGGTGCTCACCTTTGTCGTGGAACAGTTCGTCGACGGCGTGCCGGGGCTGTCCAACGAGGTCACCAACAGCGTGCACAAGGTGCAGGACTGGTTGATCAACGGTCCGCCGCATCTGAGCGATCAGCAGATCCGCAGCGCGGGCGACACCATCGTGCGCACCATTCAGGACAACCGCGAGAGCCTGACCAGCGGCGCGCTGACCACCGCCACCGCCATCGGCCACATTCTCACCGGCGCCTTCCTGATCCTGTTCATCCTCATCTTCTTCCTCTACGGCGGGGATCAGATCTGGAACTTCATCACCCGGATCATCCCGACCGCGCACCGCGAAAAGGTCCGCACCGCCGGTGAACTCGGCTTCGGAACGCTGGTCGGGTTCGTGCGCGCCACCGTCGTGGTGGCGGCGGTCGACGCGATCGGGATAGGAGCCGGGCTGGCGATTCTGCATGTGCCGCTGGCCTTGCCGCTGGCCTCGCTGGTGTTCATCAGCGCGTTCATCCCGATCATCGGCGCGTTCTTCGCCGGGTTCGTCGCGGTGTTCATCGCGCTGGTCACCAAGGGTTTGGTGACCGCGCTGATCGTGCTCGGCATCATCATCGCGGTGATGCAGCTGGAAGGCCATGTGCTGCAACCGCTGCTGCTCGGGCGGGCCGTGAGTATCCATCCGCTGGCCGTGGTGCTGGCCATCACCGCCGGCTTGGTCGTCGGCGGGATCGCGGGTGCACTGCTGGCCGTGCCGTTGATCGCGGTGGGCAACACGGCGATTCGCTATCTGCTCGCCGACAGTCCGGAAGAGGCCTTCGGCGAGTTGGTCGCCACCGAGGAACGAAAACGGTTCAGCGCCGAGCCCGACAAACCCGAGCCACCGGGCCGCTTCGACGTGGCGAAGCGGCTGCGCATGGAAGAAGCCGAGTCCGGCGATGCGGACCCACACAGCTGAGCTGAGCTCGGCCGACGCCGCGACCGCGCCGCTGTGGCGGGCGGCGCAGGCGTTTCGGCTGGTCACGCTGCTGTACGCGATCGGACAGCAGATCGCGTCGGTGCCGTACTACGAGCATCCTCGACTGAGCTGGATGCTGATCGCGGTGATGGCGATCTGGTCGGGGAGTTCGGCCCTGCTGTTGTCGCAGTGGTACTTCCCCGAAGCGACCGGCAAGATCCGCGGCTGGGTGGTGTTCGGTGATCAGGTGGTGACGATCGCGCTGATCGCCTCGACTCGCCTTGTCGCTGACTACGATTGGTACCACGGGCATCAGACCCTGCCGACGACGCTGTGGATCGCGAACTCGGTGATCTCGATGGCGATTCTGCGCGGACCTGTCGCGGGTGTGGTTGCGGGACTGGCCATGTCGGCAGTCGTGGTGACCGTCCGTGATCAGTGGGGACAGGACGTCTGGGGCGACGCGACCGCACCGGTACTCGTTTCGGTCGGGTTGGCGCTCGGATTGGCGGCCAACACCGCTCGACGCGCGCAGGGCCAGCTCGAGCGGGCGTTGCGGATCACGGCGGCGGCGCAGGAGCGGGAACGGTTGGCTCGCGAGGTGCACGACGGGGTGTTGCAGGTACTCGCGTTCATCAAACGCCGTGGTGACGAGATAGGTGGGTCCGCACAGGAACTCGCGCAGCGGGCCGGGGAGCAGGAGGTGGCGTTGCGGGTGCTGCTGTCCGAGCAAGCGGAGCTGCCCGACCCGGATTCTGGCGAAGTGGATCTGCGGCCACTGCTGACCGCGCACGCCACGCCGAAGGTATCGGTGGCCACACCGGGCGATCCGGTGCTCGTGGGACGGGTGGTCGCCCAGGAGATCGCGGCAGCGGTGAACACCGCGCTGTCGAATGTCTCGTTGCACGCGGGCGCCGACGCGAAAGCCTATGTGCTGCTCGAAGACACCGGAGACGGCTTGGTGGTGAGTGTGCGTGACGACGGCGTGGGGATCGCGGCGGGACGGCTGGAAGCGGCCGAAGCCGAAGGGCGGATGGGGGTTTCGCGGTCGATCGTCGGCCGGATCGAGGCACTGGGTGGAAGTGCCGACTTGCTGACCGAGGGTGCGGACCTCGGTACCGAGTGGGAATTCCGGATTCCGCGCCACACGGCGCGCTGAGAAGAGGAGCTGGGCGATGCCGGTGATTACGGTGATGGTGGTCGACGACCATCCGATGTGGCGTGAGGGTGTTTCTCGCGATCTCGCCGAAGCCGGTTTCGAGGTGCTTGCCACCGCGGACGGTGTCGGCACCGCTGCTCGTCGGGCCGCGGCCGTGCAGCCGGACGTGGTGTTGATGGATATGCAGCTCACCGACGGGAACGGGGCCGCGGCGACCGCCGAAGTGCTGCGGGTGTCGCCGCACAGCCGGGTGCTGGTGCTGTCGGCCTCGGCCGAGCGCGACGACGTACTCGACGCGATCAAGGCCGGGGCCAGCGGGTATCTGGTGAAGAGCGCGTCAGCCGCCGAGCTCATCGACGCTGTCAAGGCCACGGCCGCTGGTCAGCCGGTGTTCACGCCCGGGCTGGCCGGGCTGGTGCTCGGGGAGTACCGGCGGATGGCGACCGCACCGGCAGCCGCCGATCAGCCGCATCGGCCGTCGTTGACCGAGCGCGAGACGGAAGTCCTGCGGATGGTGGCCAAGGGATTGTCGGCCAAGCAGATCGCCACTCGATTGAATCTCTCGCACCGGACCGTGGAGAACCACGTGCAGGCGACGCTGCGCAAGCTGCAGCTCGCGAACCGGGTCGAGCTCACCCGCTACGCGATCGAACAGGGACTCGAGTAGCCACAGTGATTAGGGGTTTGCCCTGATGTGCTCGGTGGGGTGGCTGGTTACCCTCGATGATATGGGCGGTCCTGAATCCCTCTTCGTACCCGGTGCCGCGACGGTTGGTCCCGTCGGCGACCGTGAGCTGCGTGTTTCCGATGCCGAACGGGAGCATGTCGGTCAGCTGCTACAGCGTGCCGTCGGGCTCGGCATGTTGTCGCTCGGGGAATTCACCGAGCGGATGGACACCGCGCTGGCCGCCAAGACCCGCGGTGAACTCAACGCCGTGCTGATCGACCTGCCCGGAATGCGGGTGGCGGGCACACCGCAGCCTGCCGCTATGCCGCGCCCACGCCACCTCCCGGTTCCGGCCGGTGGGTCGAATCCGAATGCGATCCGCAGCCGGTTGTCGGGGGTTCATCGACGCGGGCCGTGGCAGGTACCGCCGGTGCTGCATCTCAACAACCTGATGTCCGGCGTGACCCTGGACTTCACCGAGGCGGTGATGCAGACGCAGATCGTGGAGATTCAGGTCGACGACTACTGCACGAGCCTCACGCTGCTCGTCCCCGCGGCGGCCACCGTCGACCTCAACGGTCTCGATCTGGTGGGGTCCTCGGCCAACAACAAGGTGCGGACCGGGCCGCCGATCGGACCCCTGCACCTCGTCGTGCACGGACGTATCCGGTTCGGGTCGGTGACGGCGAAGTATCCCTTGATGGTGCAGTGGCGAAGGTTTCTGGGGTCATAACCCCTGGGGCCGGAGACCTCGAGGGCTACCCGGGCCGATTCGGGTAGGAAACGGGGGCCGGCGGGGGTTTCTACTCATGTACGGCGGGTGCTGGGCGCCGACGATGGGGATATGAGTACCGCTATTGATCCCGCGCTGGTCGCGCGGCTCTCGGGGGAGTTCACCGCGCTCGGCGCCCGCATGGGTCAGTTGGGGGGCGATCTGGATGTGCTGTCCGCGCAGTTGCGGGCCGAGGGGGCGCTGCGCGGGGGCGATGCGGTGCCTACGCCGCCGGATGCGGCTGCGGTGAGTCCTGCGACTGCTGTGGCTCCGCCTGTTCCGGGCTTTGCGCCTGTTTACGGTGGTCCGCCCCGTGGTAGTGACGTCGGTCAGGCGGGGTGGGCCGGTGGTGGGCACACAGTGCCGTACGCTCCGACGCCGGGAATGCCTGCGGGACAGGGGCGTCAGGTTGGCGCGGGGTGGGGGCAGGCAACTTATCCGGCTGCCCGTCCCTTCGCACCGATGCCGATGCCGATGCCCATGCCGATGCGTGGGCCGGGGCGCGAGGCTCGGGTGCCGTGGTGGCAGCGGGAAGGGGTGATCTCTCGGGTGCTGGCGGTGGCCGGGGTCGGGGTGACCCTGGTCGGCGTGCTGATGCTGTTGGTCTTGGCAGCGCAGGCGGGCTTCTTCGGTCCGATTGCGCGAGTCATTGCGGGGGCTGGTCTTTCGGTGGTCCTCGTCGGACTCGGGTGGCGGGTGTTCGGTCGTCCTGGTGGCCGGGTAGGTGGAATTGCGTTGGTGGCCACCGGTATCGCCGGGCTGTACCTGGATGTTGTTGCGGTGACCGGCTATTACCGATGGGTCCCCGGTGGGGTGGGGCTCGCGGTGGCGCTGGTGGTGGCATTGATCGGGGTTGGTATCGCGGTGCGGTGGCAGTCGCAGCCGTTGGCCGTGGGGGTCGTGGTGGGGGCCGCGGCCCTGTCGCCCGCGTTGACCACCGAGTTGCTGCTGCTCGGGTTCCTGGTGGTGTTGCAGGCGGCGGGGGTTCCGGTGCAGATGCGCCGGGATTGGCCGGTGCTCCACGTGGCGCGCACTGTGCCGGTGATGCTGGCCGTGCTGGGGATGGTGGCGTTCAGCGGGATCGAAGGAGCGATCTCCGGCGCGGAGGCGGAGCAGCGGCAGGGGCTCCTGGTTGCCGCGATCGCCGGTGCGGTGGTCGGTCTGATCGGGGCGCTGCTCGCAGTGCGCCGCAGGCCCGGCGACATCACCGCGAGCATCACGATCGCCCTGACCGCACTTCCGGTGCTCGCCGCCGCCGCGCTGTTCGACCGCGCGGTGAGCGCTTCGATCACCGCCGTCCTGGCCACGGTCCTGCTCGGCCTCGCGGCCACCGCGCTGATTCCGCGCCCGACGGCGGGTCCCGGCCTTGCCGGGCCGTTGCGGATCGCGCGGCACACGGCGCTGGTGGCGGGGCTGACCGGCGCGGTCGCCCTCTTGCAGACCTGCGCCATGGCGACGGGCGGTCATCCGCGACTGCTTCCGACCACGCTGTTCGCGGTCGGTCTCGCGTTCCTCGCGGTGGCGGCCGTCAGTCGCACCCGGGTGGCGGCCGGGCTCGGCCTCGCGTTCGCGTTGCTCGGTGGGCTGGTGATGCTGGCGATCGCTACGCCGGAAACACTGGCACTGCAGGGCCTCGCGGTGCGGGAACTCGATGTCGCGACGGCGGTGGCGGCGGTGGTCGGGTTGGGTGTGGCGGCGATGGTGGCGTGGGCCGTGCCACGGTTGCCGCGGTGCGACGATCCGGCGCTCGTCACCGGTGTGTGGATCGCGGTGAGTATCGCGGGGCTGTACTACGTGCTGGTTGCCGCGGTGTCGCTCGGCGTGTCGCTCGGCGGTGCCGATGGTTTCATCGTCGGGCACAGTCTCGCGACCATCGTGTGGATGGTGGTGGCGACCGGCTCGCTGTTCTACGGATTGCGCAGGCTCGCCAGTTCGCCCGCCGTCGCGAAAGTCTGCCTGGTCTCGGGCCTGCTGGTCGCCGCGGCCGCACTGGCGAAACTGTTCCTGTTCGATCTGGCGACGCTGTCCGGCCTGGTCCGTGTCACCGCGTTCCTGGCAGTCGGAATCCTGTTGCTGATCACCGGAACCCGCTACGCGCGTGCCTTCGCCGAGGCCGCGCCACCGCGCCAGGTCTCCTAGAAATGGCGAACCGGCGGGGCTCGACAGCCCCGCCGGTCCCCTGGCGCATCAGCGCGGCAGACTCAGTCGTCCTCGCGTCGGCGCAGGAGTTCGTTCACGCTGACCGTCCGGCCCTCACTGCCGTGGTGGCGACCCTCGTCCGCAGCCGTACCGCGACGCGACGAGCGCAACTGAGCCATCCAGTTCTCGATCTCGTTGCGGGTGTCCGCAGGGGATTCCGGTGCGGTGGAATCAGTTTCAGTGGTGGCGGATGGCGGCGACTCGTCGTCCGAAGGCTCCGTGGGCGACGCGGCCGGCGCTGGAACAGCGGTGAAACCGGAAGGCGCCTGCCACTGACCGGCGGTGCCGATCTGGTCGGTCGCCGGTGCCTCGTCGACCGGTTCCCCACTGGCGGCGGATGTTTCGCCGGTTGTCGAATCCGGCTGCCGGGGCGAAGGCGCGGTCTCGCGCTGGACCTCGGTGAATCCGGGCGGCGCTACCTGCGGGCGCACCAGGCCTGCCCGCCGCGCGGAATCCGGCCGGTCACCGGAGGTTTCGGCGACAGGACGATCACGGCTCGTGTCCTGGGCCGAAGACGGCGTGACCGGTGAGAACCGAGGCCCGCTGTCCTGATCGGACGGGTTGAACCCGCGAGGCGTGCCGGGGCCCGTCATGCCGTTGTTCCACGGGGTGCTCGGCTGCGGTTCGACGGGTACCGCGGTGCCGAAAACGCCCTGCGGCGGGATCGGCGCATCGGGTTCCGTCTCCGCGCGAGCCGCGCTGCCCGGGTACGGCTCGCCGCGATGCGCGCCGGGTGCCGCCGGGAAATCGGGGCCCGCGGGCTCGACTTCGTGCGGACGCGAATTCGTCTCGCGCACTGCGGGATCGGCCTGGTCGGCCGGACGGTTCGACTCGGCCCGCGGGCCCGGATCGGGTGCGGGGGAGTCGGGTACGACCGGCCGGAGGTTCGACGCGGTCACCGGGCTGAAGCCGTTGAAGGTGCCGCTCGACGGAGTCTCGCTCGGAGCGGGTGCCTGCGGCGCCGCGGTCGGCGGCGTGTTGACGATCCTCGGCGCGGACGGCGGGACTATTCCCCGGGGCGGCGGGGTCGCCGTGTTCGGCCTCGGCGGCGGCACGATGCTCGGCCGCGGCGGCGAATCAGCTGGGGGAGTGCCGAATCCGGCGCTGTCGCCGGTCTCGCTCGGCGTCGATACCCGAGGCACCGGCGGAGTCTCACCGATCACGCCGGGGGTGTACCCCGACGGCGGCTGTACGCGTTCGGAGCCACGCGGCGGAACGCCGGTGACGATGCCGGGCAGATCGAGGCCGGACCCGCTGTCGGCCGGTTCGGGACGGGAGATCGAAGGGCCGCTGGGCGTTTCGGCGGTGCCGTTCGTGTGTCCGCGCCCGTTGGTGGACCGCGCGGCGCCGCCGGGCCCGGTGCGGGGATCGCCGAGGTCGGCGAGAGGTACGGGGGGGATGCCGAAGCTCGGACCCGAATAGCCGCGGTCTTCTTCCTCGGTGGTATCCGGGGTCGAATCATCGGTTCCCGGACCGGGATTCGGCGTGTTCGGCTGCACGATCGGAAGCACCTGCGTCGGCTCGCCGGACACGTACTTCGACAGGTCGGGACCGGAATCCTCCTGCTTCGCCTGTTCTTCCTGATCGGCTTTCGCGGGCGTACCCGGCTTGACGACCGGCAACTCCCGCGTCGGCTCACCCGAGGACAGCATCGAGGCGCGGGGCCGCGTCGGATCGGGTGACATCGGCTGGCGCGGACGAGTGGGCTCGGCGTCGACGACCTTGTCGATGCGCTGGGTGGGGGCCTCGGCCTCGATCTCGGCGACCGTGCGCGGCCTGCGCGGGGTGCGGGCGAGCTTGGAGTCGGGGACCACCGTCATCTGCATGGTCGGCGGATCGGTGATCGGGGTGGTCTTCACCAGGTCGACCACGCCACCGTGTTCGGGGCGCTCGTCGTCGAGGATGGGTTCGCCGAGGCCGATCTTCTCCTGGATGCGCTTCATCCACTTCGGCGCCCACCAGCAGTCGTCGCCGAGCAGCTTCATGATCGCGGGCACGAGCAGCATGCGCAGAATGGTGGCGTCGATGAACAGCGCCGCGATCATGCCGTAGGCGATGTACTGCATCATCACCATGTCGGAGAACGCGAACGCGCCGGTCACCACCAGCAGAATCAGCGCGGCGGCGGTGATGATCCTGCCGGTTTGGGCGGTGCCGATCCGCACGGCCTCGGTGGTCGACGCGCCTTGGGCACGTGCCTCCACCATGCGGGAGAGCAGGAAGACCTCATAGTCGGTCGACAAGCCGTAGATGATCGCGATGATCAGCATCAAGACCGGTGCGCTGATCGGTTGTGGCGTGAAGTTCAGTACCCCGGCGCCGTGACCGTCGACGAAGATCCACGTGAGGATGCCGAGGGTCGCGCCGAGACCGAGCGCGCTCATCAACGCGGCCTTGATCGGCAGCACCAGTGAGCCGAACGTCAGGAACATCAGCACGGTGGTGGTGACCAGCACGAGCAAGATCATCCACGGCATCAGTTCCAGCAGCGTGTCGATGCTGTCGGCCATGAGCGCGGGCTGACCGGTGACGTACATCGTGACGCCGTCGGGCACTTCGATCGAGCGCAGGTAGTCGATCGTCGGCTCGGCGCCGCCGGTGGGATCGACCAGGGTCGCCGAGGTCCGGAACACCTCGGGGTTGGTCGGCGACTTGACCGGCACTTCGAACGGGCCGACCAGCCCGGGAGCCTGGTTGGCTTCCTTCCAGACCTTGCCGATCGCGTTGGTGTTGTCCGAGACGAAGACCAGCTGGATCGGGTCGGTCTTCTTCTGCGGGAAGACCTCGTAGAAGTGCTCGAGCGAGGAGCGGGTCGTGTTGTCCGGCGGGAGGTACTTCTCGTTGATGCCGCCAAATGCCAGATCCTTGACCGGGATGATCAGCAACAGCAGACCGACGGTGATCGGAATGGCGATCTTGAGCGGGTGCTTCATGACCCAGCGGGTCGTGTTGCCCCAGAAGCCGTTCTCGATCTGCTCGGCGGTCTTGGTCTTGCGGAATCGCTTGAGGCCGAGCGCGTCGACGCGGTGGCCGAGGATGCCCAGCATCGCGGGCAGGATCGTGATCGCGGTCAGCGCCGCCAGCGAGACAGCCGCGATGGTGCCGTACGCGACCGACCGCAGGAAGCCCTGCGGGAAGATCAGGATGCCACCGAGACTGGCGATGATCATCGTCGCGGAGAAGACAACTGTTCGTCCGGCGGTCATCACCGATCGCCGCACAGCGGCGGCGGTGCTGTACCCCTCGGCGAGCTCCTCGCGGAAACGGCTGACTATGAACAGGCCGTAGTCGATCGCGAGACCGAGCCCGATCATCGAGACGACGCCGGTGACGAAGATGTTGACCTCGGTGAAATTGGTCAGCGCCATCACGATGCCGGTGGCACCCATGATCGTCAGACCACCGATGATCAGCGGCAGCGCGGCGGCGACGATGCCGCCGAAGATGAAGAACAGCAGGATCGCCACCGCGGGGAAGGCCAGCACCTCCATCCGCTTGGAGTCGTGGTCGAGGGTGTCGGTCAGGGTGACCGCGATGGGTTGCAGGCCCGAGACCTCGACATCGACTCCGGGGATGTAGAAGACGTTTTGCACGGCACGGTAATTGGCCATCATGACCGTGTCGTTGTCACCGGCGATGGCGATCGAGGCGAACGCGTGCTTCTTGTCCTTCGACCCGAACGCCGACGGCACGGCGGGCGCCTCGCCCACCTTCCAATAGGTGCCGTTGATCTTCCCGATCTGATCGGGATGTTCGGCGACAACCCTGGTCAGGCTGGCGACGACTTTCTGCTGGAACTCCGGGTCATCGATCGTTTTGCCCTCGGGGGCGTTGTACATGACGATGACGTCGGCGTTGTGGTCGCGCCCGTAGGACCCGTCGGCGATCTGCGCGCCCTGCACCGACTCCGAGCCCGGATCGAACCAGCCGCTCTGCGTCAGGCGAGGGCCGAGCCCCATGCCGTAAGCACCCAACGCCAACATGGCCGCACCGACAACAACGATGACGGCGAAGCGGAACCGGTAGACCAGATCGCCCCAGCGGGTGAACACTTAAGCGACTCCTTGACCAGGGCGAGAAGTGAGTAGCGCGGACAGCGGCCGGAACGGCTGCAGCCAAGCGCCCTCGTCGGGCAGCGACTCGAGACTCACCCGCGGTAGCGGTTCGCGGAACACGCCGGGGATGTCCTCGAGGTCGACGAACCCGAGGGTATCCGAAGTGACCGCCCAACTCGCGTGCTCACGAAATCCGAGCACCTGAGCTGGGATTCCCTTGGCCGCGATGGCTTCCAGTGGTTCACGGAAGGCTTGGCCGTCGGCCGAGGCGACCATGATGCCCGCTAAACCACCGTCGCGTTGACGGGCCGCGATGTGGGCGAGCATATCGGCGTCGACATCGGAGTCTTCGTCGATCTTGGGCTTGGCGAACACCGCGAAGCCGACATTGCGCAGTGCTTCCACCCACGGGCGGACCACGTCGGCGGTGCCGGGCGCGATATTGGTGAAGACGGTGGCCTCGGCCTCGATGCGCCCCTTGGAGGCGACCGAGATCTCGGCGGTGCGGGCCAGCAACCAGCGGCCGAGCGCGTCGAAACGGGGGCGATAAGCGGCGGTGGGACGTCCACCGAGGATGGCGCCGAGCCCCATGTCGAGGTTCGGTGCGTCCCAGACCAACAGGACACGCCGGACATCGGAACCGCTCAACGCCTCGGAACCGGAGCCTGCCTGGGCGGGCACCGGCATCTCGGGGGCGATCTCACTCACGCTCATCTGTCGATCTTCCCCCATATGAACTCGTTGATGGCGCTACCGGCGCGCAGGCCTTTGCCTTCGAACTTGGTGACGGGCCGTTCGAAACCGATCGGCGCGGTAGAGCGGTTGGCGGCACTGTCGCCACCGGTGGTGTCGTTCAGGCCGGTGAACAGCGGTTCCTTGGAGCCTACTTCGAGAATATGCTCGGCGTAATCCGCGTGGTCGGTAGCCACGTGCAGCACGCCGCCCGGCTTCAGTCTGCTGGCGATCAGGGCGAAGGTCGGCGCCTGTAGCAGCCTGCGCTTGTGGTGGCGGGCCTTCGGCCACGGGTCGGGGAAGAACACCCGGACGCCGATCAGCGATTCCGGGGCAACCATGTTCTCCAGTACGTCGACGGCGTCGCCGCGCAGCAACCGGATGTTCTCGATCTCTTCGCGCTCGATCTGCTGAACCAGCTGGGCCAGACCGGGCTGATACACCTCGATGCCGATGAGGTTCAGGTGCGGTTCGGCCTTCGCCATGGCGGCCGTCGCCGTGCCGGTGCCGGTGCCGATCTCGATCACCAGCGGCGCCTCGCGCCCGAACCAGGCGTCGGCCTCGACCGGATCGTTGGACACATCGCGCCCGATCACCGGCCAGGTGCGGTCCCATGAGGTCTGCTGATTCGGCGTCAGCGCGCCTCGCCGCGAGCGGAAACTCGTGACGCGCGGGTACAGCCGGGACCCGGTGAGCGAGCGCCTGCCCGCGTCGTTCGGCATCTCCGACAGCTTGTGGCTGGTCGGCTCGGCGTGGTTGGCGGCGTCGTTCACGTCGTCCATTGTCCAGCATGCGCGCAGCTGCGTCGCAGGCGAGTTCGGGGGACCGCTGATCCGCCCAGGTCGGCAGAAGGTTCGCCCGGCCCCGGCTCGGCCAGGATCTGACACAATGCCCTCCGAAAAGGGGGTGTGCGCAATGCCGACAGCCACTGAATTCGCACAGACACGACCCGCGGACCAGCTCGACGCGCTGATCTCGGTTCTAGGTACAGGTCGCGGGGGTGATCCGGGGATCGCCGAACAGCTCGCCGCGGCGGCTGCGCGCCGCCGTCGTCCGCTGCACATCCAGATCACCGGGCGGGCGCTCAGCGGGCGGACCACCGTGATGGCCGCGCTGGCTCTGTTGTCGGCGCAGGAGACCGCGCCGGTCGATCAACCCGAGCTGCCCGACCCGGTCCTCGACGGTGATCTGGTCATCTACGTGCTGGCCGGTGCGCCGCAGGCCGCCGACTATCGCCTGCTCGCGACCGTGCCGCAGGGACGCGGTGTGGTGGTGCTCAACAAGGCCGACGCGGTGGGCGCGCGCTGGGGCGAGGCCGTGGCCGCGGCACAGCGGCACGCGCAGGAACTCGGCCTGCCGATCGTGCCGATCGTGGCTTCGGTGGCCGCCAGGACCAGGGCGGGAGCGGTGAGCGCCGAGGATCTGAGCGACCTGCGCAGGCTCGCGGTGGGCCCCGATGTGCCGTCGGTGCTGGCCGCGGATCTGTTCATCGGCGTCGGCTCCGATCAGGAAGCGCGCAGGCGGCTGATCGCCAACTGGGATCTCTACGGCGTGGACTGCGCGCTGTCGGCCCTGCGCGCCGATCCCGATCTGCCCGCGTCGGCGATCATCCAGATCCTGCACTCCGCGAGCGGGGTCGATCCGCTGCACAAGCTGGTCCACCGCCGATATGAGCAGGTGGAAGCGGTGCGCGGCGGCGAACTGCTCGACGAGCTGACCAGGCTGGCCGCCCGCGCGGTCCCCGGCGACGGTGGCCGCGCCCGCGAGCTGATCGAGCAGTATCTCACCGGCGACGAAGCGCTCTGGGCCGGTCTGTGCGCCGGATTGGCCTGCCCGCAGGTGTCTCACCTGGCCGCCGGCTACCCGTCGCCCGCGCCCGGCGATGCCGACGAAGCGCTCGCCCGCGCCACCCGCTGGCGTGCCGTCGTGTCCAGTGACATGCCCCCCGCTGCCAGGCGGGCCGCGCTGCGCGTGCACAACGGCTATGTCAGAGCCTGGGAACGGATGTCCAGTGCCGGACTCTGAGGTCCCGCCCGGCCAACGATCGGCCGTCGACGTGGCGGGCAACGGAAGCGGCGATCCGGGTGCCGCGCCCGCCGACGACCCGGGTGCCCTACCCGAGGCGGTGGACGCGGTGATCGACCGGTGGAATCCGCAGGGTGGCGCCCTGCTCCGGGCGATGGCCGCCGCGGGGGAGGGCAGCAGCGTCGACTTCTACGCCCCCGACGACGCCAACACCACCCTGCTGCGCATCGAACTCGCCCGCTTCGAACCCCATATCGATCTGACTGATCCCGTCGCGGGCAACGACCCGGCCGCGGCGCTCATCCTCTTCGACGCGGGCAGTGTGCTCGGGGCAGGCATGTTTGCCCTGATCGACCGTCTGCGCGCGGCCGACCAGCGAATCCTGCTCGCCATGAACGGCTTTCACGCCTATCAGGACTGGCGCGCGACCCGCGACCGCAATCTCGAACTGCTCGCCGCGCGCGGCATCACCGACCTCGACATCGTCGCTGTCTCGGCCCGGCTGGCCGCCGCCGCCCGCGCCACCGACGACTCGGCCCTGCTCGATCGCTCCGGCGTGGCCGGACTGCACGCCACCCTCGCCGCGGCCACCGCGAAGGGACCGGCCGACGGTGCCCAGCGCCGCACCGCCGTCCGCGCCCGGGTGCTCGCCGACACCAGGGCGAGAATCGACGAACAGGTCACCGCCCTGCGCTCCGGCACGGACACCGCCCGGATCAGAGAGGAACGCATCGGGCTGGTCGCCGAGCGCGACGGCGGCCGCCAGACCGGCCTCGCCGCCGTGCGCAGCCAGGTCCAGCTCGCCCGCGTCGACCTGACCACCGAGCTCGGCGCGATGGTGCGCGCACTGCACACCCGGTCCCGCGCCGAACTCGATCGCTGCGACCGCGCCGAGCTGCGTGCCTATCCCCAGCGTTTGCAGCAGGCGGCCGGGGAACTGTCGGTCTCGGTCGACGCCGTCATCGCCGAGCGGGTCATCGAGGCCGCCCGCCGGATCGGCACCGCCGCGCCGGCCACCCGTCGACGCGATCCGGCGCCGCGGGTCGGTCCAGATCCAGACAAAAGACACCGAGGTGTCGAAGATCACCTCATGATCGCCCTCGGCGCGTCGGCCGGTGTCGGTCTCGGCCGGTTGATCGTGGCGCCGCTGTCGCTGGTCCCGACACTCGACGTGGCGAGCGTCCCGGTGACACTGCTGCTCGGCGCCGGCGCGGCCGCCTGGGTGGTGCGCGCCCGTGGCCAGCTCGCCGAACGCAACCACATGGCCCAGTGGGTCTCCGAGGCATTGGTGAATGTCAAAGCCCAGCTCGAACAGCGTGTCGCCGGAGTGCTGGTGGACATCGAGGCCGAGCTGGCCGAGCACGTGGTGCGGGAATCGACGGCGCGGGCCGTGGCCGTCGATCGGCGTGTCACCGAACTCGACGCGCTCGCGCGCAGGCTCGTCGCGGAGCGTCCCGCGCAGCTGACGGCCTGTGAGCGCGACATTGCCACGCTCGATCGGCTGTGAGCGCGGGATTGACTGGTACACCTGTGGGTACCTGTTAGGGAGCCCGATGCCGTATCGGTCGTCATATCGCGTTAACCTTGAGGCAGGAACCTGGGCGTCCGCTCTTGCCAGTCGATGCGCGGCCACCGTCCGTGTACGGCCTTCCTAGCCGTCTATCGGGGTTGTGCGACGGTTGGTCACTGCGGACGCCTTACCCGCCCATGGTGGCGATCGATGGATCGAACAACCGCCCATCTCAGGAGAGTTTTCATGACCTCAGCGACCATTCCTGGTCTTCGTGGATCCGACGGCAAGGCGCCGACCGAGCACAGTGAACTGCTCGCCTGGGTACAGGAAGTCGCAGAGCTCACTCAGCCCGCTCGCGTGGTCTGGGCCGACGGCTCCGACGCGGAATGGGATCGCCTGACCACTCAGCTGGTCGAGGCGGGCACGTTCAAGCAGTTAGACGAGAAGAAGAAGCCGAACTCCTTCCTCGCGCTGTCCGATCCCTCCGATGTGGCCCGCGTCGAATCGCGCACCTACATCTGTTCGGCCACCGAGGCCGACGCCGGTCCGACCAACAACTGGGTCGACCCCGCCGAGATGCGCGCCACCATGACCGAGCTGTACCGCGGCTCGATGAAGGGCCGCACCATGTACGTGGTGCCGTTCTGCATGGGCCCGCTCGGCGCCGAGGACCCCAAGCTGGGCGTGGAGATCACCGACTCCGAGTACGTGGTCGTCTCGATGCGCGTGATGACCCGCATGGGCGCCGCCGCGCTGGAGAAGCTGGGCACCGACCGCCCGTTCGTGAAGGCGCTGCACTCCGTGGGCGCGCCGCTGGCCGCGGGCCAGGCCGACGTGCCGTGGCCGTGCAGCGACACCAAGTACATCACCCACTTCCCCGAGGACCGGGAGATCTGGTCCTTCGGTTCGGGCTACGGCGGCAACGCGCTGCTGGGCAAGAAGTGCTACTCGCTGCGCATCGCCTCGGCGATGGCCCACGACGAGGGCTGGCTGGCCGAGCACATGCTGATCCTCAAGCTGATCTCGCCGGAGAACAAGAACTACTACGTCGCCGCCGCGTTCCCGAGCGCCTGTGGCAAGACCAACCTCGCGATGATCCAGCCGACCATCCCCGGCTGGCGCGCGGAGACCCTGGGCGACGACATCGCCTGGATGCGTTTCGGCAAGGACGGTCAGCTCTACGCCGTGAACCCGGAGTTCGGTTTCTTCGGCGTCGCGCCGGGTACCAACCACAGCTCCAACCCCAACGCGATGGCCACCATCGACGCGGGCAACACCGTGTACACCAACGTCGCCCAGACCGACGACAACGATGTGTGGTGGGAGGGTCTCGAAGGCGACCCGCAGCACCTGATCGACTGGAAGGGCAACGACTGGACCCCCGAGTCGGAGGGCCACGCCGCGCACCCGAACTCGCGCTACTGCACGCCGATGTCGCAGTGCCCGACCCTGGCGCCGGAGTGGGACGACCCGCAGGGCGTGCCGATCTCGGCCATCCTGTTCGGCGGCCGCCGCAAGACCACCGTTCCGCTGGTGACCGAGTCGTTCGGCTGGGAGCACGGCGTGTTCATGGGCGCCACCATGGGCTCGGAGCAGACCGCCGCCGCCGAGGGCAAGGTCGGCACCGTCCGCCGCGACCCGATGGCGATGCTGCCGTTCCTCGGCTACCACGTGGGCGACTACCTCAACCACTGGATCGACCTCGGCAAGAACGCCGACTCGACCAAGCTGCCGAAGATCTTCTACGTGAACTGGTTCCGTCGCGGCGACGACGGCCGCTTCCTGTGGCCCGGATTCGGTGAGAACTCCCGCGTGCTGGAGTGGATCGTCGGCCGCATCGAGGGTCGCTCGGGCGCCACGGCCACCGCGGTCGGCAATGTGCCTTCCGCCGCCGATCTCGACCTGGACGGCCTCGATGTGGTCGCCGCCGATGTCGACGAGGCACTCGCGGTGAACGCCGACGAGTGGCGCAAGGAGATCCCGTCGATCGAGGAATGGTTCGAGTTCGTCGGTGACAAGCTGCCTTCGGGCGTGCGCGACGAGTTCGAGGCACTCAAGGAGCGCCTGGGCTGATCCCCCCCGCGAACACAAGAACCGCCCGTACCGTTCGGTACGGGCGGTTCTGTGTATTCACGGTTCGTCCGACGATTTCCGTGAACTCTTTCTGGGTACATCTGTCGATGTCAGAGAGTCGCTGGTGGCGTCGGCGGAACCGTCGCCTATATTTCCTCTCGAGCTGAAACCCCTGCGAGACTCCTGCACCGCCATGCGGTCAACGACGAGATCGACGCTGAGAGGTGGTTTGACGCATGACCGATCTGGTGACCGGATTCGAGTCCGACACCTATTCGAGCACGCCCATGCAGCGCGTGGCGGGCCGACTGGAGCGGGCTCTGCCCCCGGGCTGGCGGGTCGAGGTCGTCGACCTACCCGCCCGGGGTGAGGTGGCCGCGCAGCCGGTCCTGCGGGTCCATATGCCGGATAACTAGGAGGTGGGGTCGGTCCAGCGAAGTGATGCGCACGCGTTGGTGTGAGTGCGTATGCCGGACTACTCGGCGGTCCAGCCCATGGGCATCAGGACCGACTTCTGCTCACAGAACGCGTCGAGGCCCTCGGGGCCGTTCTCGCGGCCGATGCCCGAGTTCTTGTAGCCACCGAACGGTGCGGTCGGGTCGAAGGCGTACCAGTTGATCGCGAAGGTGCCGGTGCGGATCCGGGCCGCGACCTCGACGCCGTGCTCGATATCGGTGGTCCACACCGAACCGGCGAGACCGTAGTCGGAGTCGTTGGCGATGGCGACGGCCTCGTCCTCGGTCTCGTACGGGATCACCGAGAGCACCGGGCCGAAGATCTCCTCCTGGGCGATGGTGCTCGCGTTGTCGACGTCGGCGAAGATCGTCGGCTCCACGAACCAGCCGCGGTCGACGCCCGCCGGCCTGCCGCCGCCGAGCACCAGTCGCGCGCCCTCGGCCTTGCCCTTGGCGATGTAGCCCTCCACGCGGTCGCGCTGCTTTTCGCTGATCAGCGGGCCGAGCTGGGTGGCGGGATCGCTCGGATCACCGGTCTGCATGGTCTTGACGTGCGCGACCAACGCCTCGACGATCTCGTCATAGCGGCTGCGCGGCGCGAGGATTCGGGTCTGCGCCACGCAGCCCTGCCCGCTGTTCATCAGCCCGGAGAACGCGAGCACGGGAATGCTGGCGGCGAGGTCGACGTCGGGCAGCACGATGGCGGCCGACTTGCCGCCGAGCTCCAGCGACACGGTCTTGAGCTGCGCACCGGCCAGTGCGGCCAGTTTCCTGCCGACCGGGGTGCTGCCGGTGAAGGTCACCTTGTCGACGCCGGGGTGGCCCGCGAGGTATTCGCTGGCCTCGGCGTCGGCGGGCAGTACCGAGAGCACGCCGTCGGGCAGGCCCGCCTCGGTGAAGAGGTCGGCGAGGAGGTTGGCGGTCAGCGGAGTCAGTGGCGAGGGCTTGAGCACCACGGTGCAGCCGGCCAGCAACGCGGGTCCGAGCTTGTTCGCGGCGAGGAACAACGGGACATTCCAGGCGGTGATCGCGGCGACGACACCGCGGGGTTCCCGTGAGACACGCGAGGTTCCGAACAGGCCGACTCGGGTCTCGTTCCAGGCGAACGTCTTCGCGAGCTCGACGAGTGCGTCGAGTGCCGCGACAGCGGGAATCTGGTTGAGTGTCAAGGCCGCTAACGTCGGCGCGCCCATCTCCGCGGTGAGTGCGGCGAGCAATTCGGGCGAACGCTGCTCGATCAGCCGCGCAACCTTGCTGAGTACCTCCGCTCGTTCCAGTGGAGGTGTGGATGGCCACGGCCCGCTGTCGAACGCGTCGCGCGCCGCGGCGACCGCGGCGTCGACATCGGCGTTCGTTACCGCCGGCACGCTGCCCACGGTCTCCTCCGTTGCAGGGGAGACCACAGAAATGCGGTCACTACCGGCCGGGGTGGTCCACTTCCCGCCGATGAACAGACTGTCGTAGTGCATGAGAACACGTTACAGTTTTGCGGGCGAATTGTCTGCAACCTGTTCTAATTCGCTGCGGCGCAACGACTGTGAAGATTGCGAATTCCAACCTGTCGGTTCGCTTTTCGGGGAAACGCACTATTGCGTTCCGCTGGTGAAAAGGGGATGCTTTAGCTACTGATCAGCTCGCTCGATTCATCGGACATTAACAGCGAATTGGGGAGACCGACTCATGGCTGTGCAAGTGATCGGCCGATCGTTGATGACCAGCGACCAGACCGACCATCAAGCGAAAAGTGTGGGCAGTGGCGGATGGGTTGTCTCCTTCCTGCCAGGCCGCACACTCACGATCGAGCAGGCGACTGCCGCTATTCAGGCCGCTGAGGCGGTCGCGATGGTCGGCGCGCTGGCCGATCAGGTCGGCCTGACCACGTTGGAGACCGTAGGCCTGGCGATTCAGGAATCGCCGTGGGTCAGGGTGTTACCCGAGCCGATGCGGAGGTCGCGGCGCTTGAGCTGGCTGGCGTGATCATGCTTTGGTAGCCACCACTACCAAATTGCTGACCAGTAGCTCGCGAACGACCGGAACTCGGACGAGCCACCAGGCCCAGTGTGGGTGATAGCGCGGAAAAATAGTCCGCACATCGGCTGAAGTCGTTGCTGCCCAGTGCAACCCATCCGCCGCTGTCACCGCGAACAGTGATCGGCCGAACCTGTTCTTCGGTTCGTGTCCGTTCTTGCGCCGGTACCGGCGGGCCGCGTACTCGCCACCGAGGTAGTGCCAGAGGCCGGTCTCGTGCCCACCGAACGGTCCGTGCCACACCGTGTACGAGTACACGATGAGGCCGCCGGGCTTGGTCACCCGCACCATCTCGTCCGCCATCAGCCACGGCTGCGGGACGTGCTCGGCGACGTTGGAGGAGAAGCAGACGTCGAACGAGTTGTCTCGGAACGGCAGCGCCATCCCCGATCCGCGCACCGAACCCGAGACCCGCAGCCCGGCCGCGTGCATCTCCGACGGGTCGGGCTCCACCGAGACGTAGCGTGCGCCCACCGCGGTGAACTCGTCGGCGAAGTAACCGGGGCCGCCGCCCACGTCGAGAACCACGGTGCCGGTGAGGTCGCGGCCGGTGATGTCGGCGTAGAAGTCGCCGATCAGCTCGGCGCTGTCGGTGGCGATCCCGCCGTAGAAGCGGGCCGGGTCGGACTGCTCGAAGCGGAAGCTGGTGAGCAGGCGCAGCGAGCGGCGCAGCGTGGCCCGGCGCGCGAACCTCGATCGGTCGCGTCGGAGGACGGGCTGTTCGGTGGTCGGCAGGGTGGCGGTCGGCACGGGCAGGAGTTTATGGGCAGACCCTTCGGTCGCGGCTGGTGGTGGGGGCGTTGGGTGGGTGGGGTGGGTTCGGGGTGGTTGTGGGCGTTGGTCGGGGTGGAGATCGGTGGGGTCTTGGCGCAATCACCTATTTCGGCGTTGTGGAGTCGGAAAAACTGACTGGATCGGGTTCGATCGGGTGATTCCGCCGGGTTCGTCTTCACGGGGGCAGCTCGGGGGCGACGGGCTGATCTGGGCGGGCGCTGTCGATACGGCGGTGTTGCGTGGAGCACACCCGCTAGTGTGGGGGCCGACGTTTGTCTGCCACCGAACCGAATGCGAGCCCCGACCGTGCGTGAAGTCCTCCTACTCTGCTGGCGTGACACCGGGCACCCACAGGGTGGCGGCAGCGAACGGTATCTGGAGCAGGTAGGCGCCCAGCTGGCCGCGCGTGGCATCAAGGTCACCCTGCGTACGGCGGGTTACCCGGGTGCCCCCAGGCGTGAGCGGATCGACGGCATCGACATCAGTCGCGCGGGCGGGCGCTTCACCGTGTACCCCCGCGCGCTCGCCGCCATCGTGGCCGGTCGGCTCGGTGTCGGCCCGCTGCGCGGCCTGCGCCCCGACGTCGTGATCGACACCCAGAACGGCATTCCCTTCTTCGCCACCGCGACGGGCGTGCCCTCGGTGGTACTGGTGCATCACGGGCACCGTGAGCAGTGGCCGGTCGCCGGTCGCCTGGTCGGGCGGATCGGCTGGTGGATCGAATCCACGCTGTCCCCGCGCGTGCACCGCGACAACCAGTACCTCACCGTGTCGCTACCGTCGGCCGAGGAGCTGTCGGTGCTCGGTGTCGACCGTGAGCGCATCGCCGTGGTCCGCAACGGTGCCGAACCGGTCCCCGCCGAGGTCGTCCCCGGCGACGACGCCACCCGCGCCACCCACCCGCGCATCGCGGTCCTGTCGCGCCTCGTCCCGCACAAGCAGATCGAAGACGCTCTCACCGCGGTCGCGCACCTGCGCGAACGCTTCCCCGACGTGCACCTCGACGTCATCGGCGACGGCTGGTGGGCCCCCAACCTGCGCGCCTGCGCCGACGACCTCGGCATCGCCGACGCCGTCACCTTCCACGGCCACGTCGACGAACGCCGCAAACACGAGATCCTCTCTACGGCCTGGGTCCACGTGATGCCCTCGCGCAAGGAAGGCTGGGGTCTGGCTGTCATCGAGGCCGCCCAGCACGGCGTCCCCACCATCGGTTACCGCAGTTCCCGAGGCCTCACCGACTCGATCGTCGACGGCGTCACCGGCCTTCTGGTCGACGACGCCGCAGCGCTGGCCACTGCCGCCGGTGACCTCCTGGCCGACCCGGAGACCCGCCAGATGATGGGTGAAAAGGCCAGAGCCCGCGCCAACGAGTTCTCCTGGGAACAGACCGGTGCCGGTGTCTACGAGGTCCTCGCCGCCGCCGCGCGCGGGCGCACCGTCAGCGGATTGGTCTCCCCGGCCCGGGTCTAGTCGAGCCGGTTCCCGGCTGCCGCTCGATCCGCTCGCCGGGCGCTCGTCCGATCCGGGCGCAGTGCCGCGGCGATCAGTCCGGTGAGCAGCAGGGTCGCCCAGAGGAGGTGGGCCGCGGCGGAGATTCGGCGCTGGGCCGGGGTGGCGATGTCGAGAAGGGCCGGGGAAGGGACGCGGTAGAGGGCCAGGTCTTCGTCCTGGAACGTCAACTCGGCCGTGGCGAGAGTTTTCTCGGAGGAGCCGAGCGGGCCGGGGGTGGTGCGTTCGATCAGGATCCAGCCGACGCCGAGGGCCGCTAGTTCGGTGGCCGGGGCGCCGTCGAGTAGTGCTCGCTCGACGGCGCGGGCGCGGTTGCCCTCGCCGGTCACCGCGTAGCCGCGGACGCGGAGTTCGCCGGTTTGCAGGACGTCGTTGGGGAGGATGCGGGGAGCCGGGTCGAGGACGGGAGCGGTTCCGCTGTAAGGGAATCGGCGGAACATCCCGGCGGGAAGTACCGCTACGTCGCCGGGAGCGTCGATGTGGTCGACGACCTGTTGCCAGCCCGCCGGGTAGTGGGCGGGTCGCATGGCGCCGCCGACTCCCCAGGCGAGGTCGGCCAGCGGAAGCGTGAGGAGAAGTACGAAAAGGATTGCGGCGGGGCGGAAACCGGCCCGATCATCGCGAATTGCCGTGGGCCCGTTGATGACAGCAGCGTCCGCGTCGTGGGCCAGTATCCGGCGGGCTGCCACGGTGACGGTTCGGCAGGCGGCCGCCGCGCACAGCACGTAGGCGGGCATCGCCAGCGCCACGTACTTCTGCGTATCCCGCAGCAGCCCGGCGCCGGGAACGTGCACCACCAGCCATTCCCCGGCGGCCAGCCCCCAGTTGGTCGCACCTAGGGCGGGCAGCACGATCGCCACCGCCGCGATCACCAGCAGCGCTCGCCCGTCGCGTCCGAGCGCCCATACCGCGCGTACCCCGCATGCCACGATGCCGAGCAGCAACAGCGTGCCGACCAGGGCGAGCGGGGTCGTGCGGCTCGCCGGGACCGCTTCGCCGTTCCAGATCCCACCCAGCCCGGCGAGGCTGCCGAGCGTGCCGAGCCACGGTTCGGCTCGTGCCGCGAACGCCGAGACCCCGGCCGGGTCCGACGGCTCGGCCCCCGATCCGAGCGCGGTCGCGGTGAGCCAGGGCGCACAGGTCAGGATCCACAGCACGACGGCGGGGAGAAAGGCCCGCCGCCCGACCAGCGCGAGGCCGATCACGGCGGCCAGCAACGACCCGGTCGGCGTCAACCCGGCAGCGGCGAAACTCGCGGTCAGCGCCGCCCACCCACCGAAAGACCCGACCGCTCCGAATCGGCGGCCCACCGCGTTGTCGTCGGATTCTGTTCTGCTGGTGGCTGTTCGGATGCGGGCGGCGGCGAGCGCGGTCCAGGGGAGCGCGGCGTAACCGGCGAGCAGGCTCCAATGGCCTTGGAGAAGTCGTTCCGCGACATAGGGATTCCACAACGCGAGGGTCGCGGCGACCAGTTGTGCTCCGGTAGACGCGGAGACGAATCGTCGCGCGAGTACCGCCGCGCCGTATCCGGCCGACCACAGCGCGACGATCAGGATCGCCTTCACGAGGATGCCGCCGTCGATCACCGGCGAGAGCACGGCGAGCACGGCGTCCTGCGGAACGGCGCGGGGTGCGGCCGCGCCGACGCCGAGCGCCGAATCGGTGAGGAAGGAACGCGGGGTGCTCACCGCGTCGCGCAGCAGCAGATAGCCCGATCCGGCGAGCGGTCCGACGATGATCATCGTGAGCAGAGCGCAGTATCCGGCCACCAAGGCCCTTGCTCGCCCGCTACTCGTCACGTCCACGCACCTTACGTCCCGTCGGGCCGCACCGTGGCCGAGGGCGAATACGCGCTGTTCGGGGGCGAATCGCGCGAAGGTGAGTCCGCTCGGACTCACATTTGTGGGGTTGGCGTGATGGCGAACACAGTGAAGTGCGACCATGAGGCGTGCCCTCAGTCCGCCGTCCGCCTGTCGTTGCCGATCTGACCTGGGTGACGGCTGGCGCCATGACCGCCAACGTCGCCGGCTACCTGCTGCAATTGCTGGCGGCGAGCTGGTTGGGAGTCGAGGGGTACAGCGAGTTCGCGAGTCTGCTCGCGGTGCAGTTGCTGTGCGCGGTCCCCGCCCTGGCCATGCAGAACGTGGTGGCCAGAGAAGTGGTGCGCGGGGCGTCGCTGCGCGCTGTGCGGGCGATGATGTGGCGGTGCGCCGCGATGGTCGCCGCTGTCGCGGTGGTGCTGATTCCGGTGGTGGCCGTGGTGCTCGACGTGGGCGTGTGGGCCGCTGCCGCCGCACTGGGCGCGGCGCCCGCGTTGGTGATCCTCTCGGGTGAGCAGGGAATTCTGCAGGGCGGCAATCACTTCCGTGCGCTCGCCACCGTGCTGGCGATGGCGGGCACGGCACGAGTGGTGCCCGCGCTGCTCGCGCTCGCGCTGGGCGGCGGTGCGGCCGGTGCGCTGTGGGCGGGAGCGGCGGGCATCGTCGGCGCGGCGTTCGTCGCCGGGCGCATCGCGCGCTCGACGACCGATGACAGCGGTGCTGCAGGGAACAGCGGAGAACCGGCGGCCGATACGACCAAGGCCGTCGGTGTCCTGCCGGTGTTACGTGCCGTACAGGTCCAGGCGGCGCTGATGGCGCTGTCCTCGGTGGACCTGATCGTGGTCCGCATCGTCCTCGACGAGGTCGACGCGAGCCGCTATTCGCTGGGCACCATCGCCACCAAGATCGCGTTCTGGCTGCCGCAAGCAGTCGGCGTTGTGCTGTATCCGCGGATGGCCCAGCCCACCCATTCCGCCCGTGCGATCCGCGACGCACTGACGGTGCTGTCGGTGATCGGCGTCGTCGCGGTGCTCGGCGCCGCGCTGGCCGCCCCCTTGGCCCCCCTGTTCGCCGGCGCCGACTACGCCCCCATCCAGGGCCTGTTGTGGCTGTTCGCCCTGCACGGTGCGATCCTGGCGGTCCTGCAGGGCGCCCTGCTCTCGGCCATCGCGGTCGAACGCACCGCCTTGGCCGCCGTCACCTGGATCGGTCTGGCCGTCGAGGTGACCCTGATGCTCGCCTTCGCGCGCACGATCGAATCCCTGATCGGCACGGCGGTCTCCGTAGCCGCCGTCACCACCACGATCGTCGCCGTCGTCGTTCTGCGCGCGGCCCGCACCCACCCGGCTCCGGCGAACCCGGTCCTGAGCTGACCGAACCCGCCAGGTTTCGGTTGCGGGTGTCCCGGAAAACACAACAGCCCCGGCCGAAGACCGGGGCTGTTGCCGAGCGTGTCCGCCTAGGGACGTTTGTCGATGTCGATCTGCTCGGTAGGAGCGTCGTAGTCCCCGCGGGGGAACTGCGTAGTCGGCGCGTCGTCGCCGTCCCACCGAGTCGCCGCGGTGTCATCGGGTGCGGCGGTGGGCGCGGGCGTCGGACGCGACCCCCGCGGACTCGCATGGGCCGCGGTGCCACCGCCACGCAGCCCGAGGAACAACCCCGCCAGCAGCGCCAGCACACCGAGCACGCCGAACACGATCGGCACCACACGCCCGAACAGCGAGAGCTTGTCGGTGTTCTCCTTGGCGATGGCGATCTGCGACTCCACGGTCGCCTCGTCGAACACCAGGTGCGACTTCAGCGCGGTCACCTCGGGCTTGTCCCCGGACCGCGCGTAGAACAGGTGGATCGATTCCCCACCCTTGATCACGGTGCCGGTCTGCGGCTCGACCCACAGGTCACGCACGTTGGTGTAGTAGCGCGTCATGGTGACGGGGGTGTCGCCGCCCTCCACGCCCCACTTGGCGGCGGGCAGGGTGAGCCGGTTGGTCGGCGACTGCACGACGTCCCAGGTGCTGGTGACCGGCGCCTCCATCTGGAAGCGGTACACCTTCATGTTGTTGATCTCGGTCTCTTCGATGAAGTTCGCGTCGAAGGACTTGCGCACGTTGATGTCGAAGTACGGGTAGGTCTTCTTCTCGGTGCCGATCGGGAAGCGGTAGCCGAGGCCGGTGTGCTGCACCGGCTCCATGACGCTGCCGTCCTTGTTCACGGTCACCGCGATCGACCCGTTGGGGTTGGTGTCCACCGGCATGCCGGTGGTGCGCGAGATGGTGACACGGTCGATGGCGGCGGTGAGCAGGCCGGTATCGCCCTGCACGTCGGTGCGCCGCAGCGTCTGACCTGCCTGCAGCGTCATCTCGTCGGCGTCGGAGGGCTCCTCGACGGTGACGAAACGCTGGGAGATCAGCGGCACATCCTTGTTCACCACGGCGGCACCGTCACCGGAGGTCAACGACTTGGAGTCGAGGACGAGGCTCTCCTCGCCCTTCTGGTTCTCCGCGATCGTCGTGATCTCGAGATCGAGTGGAGTCTTGGCGACTTTGCTCACCGTGTAGGTGGGGATCATCAGCGCGGCGACGAGTAACGCCGCACCCAGACCCACGAGCACGCAGGCGACCGTTCTTCTGGTACCGGCACTCAGTGCCATGCAAACTCTCCTCGTCGTTCGAACACGGATGGCCCGGTGGTCTGGTATTGCACCACAGGCACTCGTGAGCCCCGACACTAACAGCCCAGGCCCCGAAGGTGCGGCGCTGTGCCGTGGAAATCGCCGACACGGCAGACTGGACCTCGATGACGACCGCCCCCGCCCCCGTTCCGCCCCCGCGCGCCTTCATTCCCGCCCTCGAAGGGATGCGCGGGATGGCGGCGCTCGGCGTGCTGGTCACGCACGTCGCGTTCCAGACCGGAACGAGCCGGATACCGGTCCTCGGGCCGATGCTGGAACGCTTCGATATGGCGGTCGCGGTGTTCTTCGCGCTGTCGGGTTTCCTGCTGTGGCGCCCGCACGCGGCGGCCGCGCACGGGTTCGGCCGCGCGCCGCGGACCTCGCGCTATCTGTTGCACCGGGTGGCCAGGGTGATGCCCGCGTACTGGGTCGTCGTGGTGTTCGTGCTGCTGTTGCTGCCCGGTGCGGCGCATTCGGCGAACCTGCGGGTGTGGGTGTCGAATCTGTTCCTGCTGCAGGTGTTCGTGCCGTTGACCTTGACCGATGGGCTCACCCAGATGTGGAGCCTGTCGGTGGAGATGGCCTTCTACCTGGTGTTGCCGGTGCTGGCCTGGCTGGTGGTGCGACTGCGCGGCCCCGCGGCGCGATGGCGGGTGCCGGTGCTGTGCGGACTGGTCGCGGTGTGCCTGACCTGGAATCTGTGGCCGATCCCGACGCCGGACGCGATCCACTCCGACAACTGGCTGCCCGCCTATCTGCCGTGGTTCGCGGCGGGCATGCTGCTGGCCGAACTGATCCACCTCGTGCGACCCGATGCCCGATGGGCGCGAGTGCTGTCGAGTCAACCGCTGATGTGGGCGGTGGCGCTCGCCGCGTTCCTGCTCTCGGCGACCGAGTTCGGCGGCCCGGCCGGTCTGGAACGCGCGCAACCGTGGCAGTACGCGATGAAGATGGTGCTGGGCATGATCCTTGGGTTCTGCCTGCTCGCACCCCTGGTGCTGCGTCGATCCGGCGCCCCGCACCGCTGGCTGGAAACGCGCACCGCCGCGCTCCTCGGCCGCTGGTCCTACGGCATCTTCCTGTGGCACCTGGTGGTGCTCACCGTGGTCTTCCCGGTCTTCGGCATCATGCCCTTCAACGGTGACTTCCTCTTCGTGATCACCCTGACCACCGCGCTCACGCTCCCGCTGGCCGCCGCGAGCTTCGCCCTGATCGAGGAGCCGGCCCGCAGCTGGGCGGCCCGCTGGGATCGGCGGGCCGGGTCCGCGCGAGTCGCGGAACACGGGCCGGAATCGGTGGGGCGTCCGGCGGTGCGCTGAGCCGCGCTCAGCGGCGGCGGGGCAGTGCCGCCACCCCCACGGCGACGACCGCGATGACGGCTGGTGCCTGGGCCCACAGCGAACCGCCCATGTATTCGGTGCCGGAGCGCCAGGTCCCGGTCGACAGGGCGGCCGCCGAGATCAGCGTCCCGAGGCCCGCGAGCCAGGGCAGCGTACGAGCCGTGAGTGCGGGCCGGAAGTAGTTGCAGCCCAGCGCGATCAGCGTGAATCCCGCACCGAACGGCCCCGAGATGACGGCGACGACTCCCGTCAGCCCGATCGCCGCGACCCACGCTGTACCCCAGGTGCCCGGAGCCGGACCGGCATCGGGCACCGCACGTCGGCGCGGAACAGCAAGCAGAACAAGGGGAATCAGCAGCAGTAGCCCGCCGAAGATCGCCAGTCGATACCAGCGGTCCGCCGGGAACGACACCGTGATCTCCCCGCTGGTTCCGGGCGGAACGAGCCAAGCCTGCTGCCAGCCGTCGATAACGAGGGGCGACAGTTCCCGACCGTCAGCGGTGTGCGCTTGCCAGCCGACATTGGTGCTCAGCGGTAGGACGAGCACCTGAGTACCCGAAGCTGGATCAGCGGGGTTCTCTCGCGTGGCCTCGGGGGTTTCGTCGAGCCCGGCGGGGTTCTCGGGGGAGGCTTCGGGAGGTGCGGTCGTGGTTTCATCGAGGCCGGTGGAGTTCTCCGGGGTGGCATCGGCGGGCGGGGTGGTGGTTTTTCCGGGGTAGGGGTCGGTGCGGGGGAGGCGCAGGCGGTCGACGGTGAAGAGTTCGGTGGGGGCCACGGTGAGGTCGGGGTGGCCGGGGAGGAGTTCGATGTCGGCCGCGTCCTCGGGGCAGGGTTGCGCGGAAACCGGTGCACCCGAACGGAGTTCGTCGGCGGTGGCGGTGATCGTGGTGTGCACGGCGCGTCCGCCGATGGCGATCACCGGCCCCGCCTCGCAGCCGATGGTGATCAGCCGGTCGCCGGGCGCGTGGGCGGGATATTCGGGACCGAGCACGTCGACCTCGGCCAGGCCGGTGGGCTGGGTGAGGACGAAGCCGAGCGCCGTGCGGTCGAGCACCTCGTTCCAGCTCTGGATGCTGATCTCGATGCGATCGGTTTCGGTGGGGTACAGCGAGATTCGGGCCGGTTCGCCGTGTTCGCGTTCGGGCAGTTCGCGGATCTGCGGGCCGTTGCCCATGTTCACCGCGACGGAGGTGGCTGTCGCGGGTAAGCCGCCGAGCGCGGTGGTGATGTCGAGTCCGGTCACCAGTGCCGGTTCCGGAAGTTCCAGTACCAGAGTGGGTTTGCCGCCCGCCGGTTCACGCACGGTGGACTCGGGTGCGGTCCAGGTGGTCTTCGGATCGCCGTCGGTCGCGGCGAAGGCGGCGCCGCGCAGGTCGGCGACATCGGCCTGCCCTCGGGCCACCGGCCTGGTCGGGTCGGTGAGCAAGGCTTCCAGCACGGGCCCCGGCCGGGTGCGCACGGTGAGGTCGGTCCCGACGGTGAGTGGTTCCGGCACCGACAGGGTGCGCCCGAAGACGCCCGGCTCCTCGGCGGGCAGCCCGAGCCCCTTGCTGCAGTGCACGCGGTCGGGACCGTCGAAACAGTTACCGCGACCGGGGAATTCCTGTCCGAGATCCCACCCGCTGACGACGGTCCCCGCGGCGACATCGGGCAGCACCACCCGGTGCCGGATATCCACGCGTTCCGGCGCGTCCCGGTTGGAGTAGTCGTCGAGCGTGAGTTCGCTGATTCCGAATTGCCCGCCACGAGTACCGGTTTCGGTGCGAGCGGCGGTGATCATCACCCAGTCGGATCTGCCCGCGGGCAGCGCGACGGACAGCGGCTCACCGGGTTCGGTGATGCGCGCCGACACCGTCCCGCGCGAGGTGCGGACCTCGACCCACTTCACCGGATCACCCAGCGCCGCCGCCGTGGTGGTGAAGCGCAGCGAGCCGCTGGCGATCGGCTTGTCCAGATCGAGCCGGATCCATTGCCCGAGGGCGGATTCGGAACCATTGCTGATCCACGCGGTGCTCGGATCGCCGTCCACGGCGGCCGCGGTGGAGCTGCCGGGCGCGGCTCCGCCGATCTGGGTGGCGTCGGAGGCCGAGCTGGACGCGGTGACCTTCGCACCCGACCATTCGCCCTGCACGAGTTCGGCGCCCTCGACCGGGTAGTCGGCGACCAGGTTGTGGGTGCGCCGGGCGTCGTCGGCGGCGCGGATCGCGGAGTTGTGGTTGTCGACCCGGCCGAAATCGGACTCACGATCCATCGGGGTGTCGGTCAGCAGCACGGGTCGCGGCGGCAACCCGGCGCGTCGCGCGTCGGCCTCGAGAAGCACGGGCGCCGTAGGGTTCTCTCCGTCACGACGCACTCGTTCCAGCACTTCGGGGCCACCTCGGACCACGGGCGTCGAGTCCAGTGGGACCGTGTACGCGCCGGGGAACGCGGGTGGCGCGCCGGTGCCGCTGCGCACGTGGACGGGCGTGCCGGGCGGCGGGACATCGACCCGGTAGATCTCGACGGCCGGGTAGGCGGGCTGGAGATCGTTGTCGACCACCAGTCCCGCGTCCGCCGCGCGCGGTCCGATGTTCGCACCGAACGACGTCACCTTGGTGAAGCCCGGCGAGCCCTCGATCGCGCGGTGCGCCAGCATCGGACGCGTCGAGCGGGAGGTCTCGGGGTCGAGGTCGTTGCGCAACACCAGGATTCCGATGCCCTGGTCGGCGAGGGTGGCGGCCAGACCGGTCGACGGCCTGCCGTCGGCGATCAGCCGCTGCACCGAGTCCATCGCGCGAATCGTGCCCGGCGGGTTCAGGGGAACCGAATCACGCACGGCCCAGGGGGTGCTCGCCAGGGCCTGCAGTGGTTCGTCGCGGGTGAGTCCCCAGATCTGGCTGCCGAACGGCGCGCCGGGTACCACCAGCGCGCGGGTGTCGGCGGCATTGTCGGCCAGCCAGTCGGCGGTGTCGGTCCAGTAGGCGGGCACCCGGTCGTAGGCGCCGCGCGGGGCCAGCCGTCCGGTCCACGCCAGTGAGGTCGCGAGGGTGAGCGCGGCCAGGACCAGCGCGGCGACCGCGACGAGCCGGTCACGCTCGGGATGGGCGAAGGAGCTGCGCCACACCGGCATCGGCACGGATGCGGGCAGGGCCACCCGGCCGAGCAGATGCGCCAGCCCCACCACCAGCGGCAGCCGGATCAGCGGTTCGAGCTTGTGCACATTTCGCAGCGGCGCACCGCCGGAGTCGAGGAAGATCCGCACCGATTCGGCGAACGGCCCACCGAGCGTCCCGACGTAGCCCGCGCAGATTCCCGCGAGTCCCACGCACAGGATCAGGGCGAACCTGCCCCGATACGGCATCGTCGACCGCGCGAGCCCGGCCATTCCCGCCGCCGCGAGCAGGCCGGTCGCGAGCACCGCGGCGGGCTGGGTCACCAGCACCGCGCCGGCGATTCGTTCCGGCGAGACGAACGGCGTCCAGCTGTCGGTCCCGCGCAGCACCTCGCTCAACGCGGCCCACTGCGTCGTCACCCCCGACGACTCGATGAAGTCGAGGAACGGCGGACTCACCTTGCCGAGCAACAGCAGCGGCACCACCCACCAGAAGGTGGCGAGGACCAGCAGCGGAATCCACGCTCGGGTGAACCGCCACCACTGCCGATTCGGCCGATAGGTTGCCCACCACAGTGCCGCGGGCAGGAACGCCGCCACCGTCGCGACAGCGTTCACCGATCCCATCAACGCCAGCGCGAATGCGCTCCCCGCCGGCGAGAGCGGGCCGCCGCGCCGCCGTTTGATCGCCGTGCCCAGTGCCGCGGGCGCGAGCAGCACCCACGGCGCCAGCATCATCGGCAGGGTTTCCGAGGAGATCGAGCCGAGCGTGGTCAGTACCCGCGGCGACAACGCGAACGCGATGCCCGCGATCACCCGTGACCCGCGCGAGCCGATGCCGAGCGTTTCGCACAGCTTGACGATGCCCCAGAACCCGGCGAGCAGCAGCAGCGCCCACCAGACACGCTGGGTGACCCACGCGGGCAGGTGCAGCAGGTGACCCGCCGAGAAGAACGTGCCGTGCGGGAAGAAATAGCCGTAGGCCTGGTTCTGGACCTGGCCCATCGGGGCCTGGCTGCTCCACAGATGCGACGCTCGCGCGAGGAACCCGAGGGGGTTCTGCGCGAGGTCGTATTTGGTATCGGCGACGGTGAGGCCGGGCGCCTGCGCGAAGGTCAGTACGAAGGCGGCTACTACCGAGCCGACGAGCCAGCGCCAACCCAGTGGCGCCCTGTCCGGTTGCCCCGATGCGGGGCGTGACGCGCGGGCGTCGGCCTCAGCGGCTGCCGTATTCAGGGGCGTTGAGCAGCGACGAGTCCTTGTCACCGCTGCGGTCGATCGAGGGCGCCGTGTTCTGCTGCACCGCCGCCGTGATGGCGAAGACGGCGATCGCGCTCAGCAGGGCGCCGCCGACCGCGCTGGCAACAGCCGGAACAGCAAACTTCATCGCGCACTCCAATACGCTCGACGACGGGGCCTGTCTCCGGCCAACCTAGCAGGTCTGCCGGGCTCGGTCAGTCGTTGGGCAGCTCGCAACGCAGGGCACTCAGCAGGGTGCGAAGTTTGACGGTCGTCTCGGCCAGCTCGGCGCGTGGATCCGACGCCGCGACGATCCCGCCGCCCGCGCTCGCCCGCAGCGTCCGCCGATCGGCGGAGAGCTCGCCGCCGCGGATCGCCACGACCCATTCGCCGTCGCCGTCGTCACCGCACCAGCCCACCGCGCCGCCGTAGAAGCCGCGCCGGGGCTCGCCGGCCGCGATCGCATCCAGGGACGCGGTGAACGGGGTGCCGTTGACGGCGGGGGTCGGGTGCAGCAGCAGGGCCAGGTCGAGGGCGGTGGTCGCCGGGTCACGCAGTACGCCGTGAACGGGGGTGGCCAGGTGCCAGACCTGTTCGGTGCTGAGCAGTTCGGGCGCGTCGGGGATGTGCAGTTCCGCGCAGACGGGGGTCAGTTGCTGCCGGATCCAGTCGATGACGAAGGCGTGCTCGTCGTGATTCTTCGTACTGGACAGCAGTTCGCGCGCCTGGGCCGCGTCCTCGGCCGGATCGGCGCGGCGCGGCAGGGTCCCGGCCAGCGGATGCAGGCTGACGCGGTCGCCGTGCCGCGCGACCAGCACCTCGGGCGTCGCCCCGATCAGCGTCTCGCCGGGTCGACCCGCCGCGGACAGGTCGACCGCGTACACCGCGGCATTCGGATGCCTGGTCAGCAGGTGTGCCGCCAGCACTTCGGGGTCGAGCGGCGCGTCGGCCTCCAGCACAATCGACCGTGCGGCCACTACCTTGCGCAGTTCGTTCGCGGGGTCGCCCAGTTGCTCGACCAGTTCCGTCACGCGCGCAACATGCTCTGCCGCACTGGGTATTTCGGCCGCCACCCGCACTCCGGGTAATTCCGGGAGCGCCGCGGGGCGCCATGGTCCCGCGGTGTGCAGCGCCGTCTCCGGTTGCCAGAGTGCCGCGGGCTCGCGCGGATCGAAAGGGAGCGCTCCGACGAGCAATGCCGGTGCCGCACCGGGCGAGTCCTGCCGTTTCCCGGCCGAATCGGTGACGTCGCCGGGGCCGGACCGGCTCTGCCACGCGCGCAGTGTCGCCGCTGCCTCGCGCGGGTCGGAGTAGGCCTTGTGCACCCCTGACGTCCGCAACACCGCGTCGGGTCGAGCGAGCAGGAATTCGTTCATGGTGCTTCGACCATAACGCCGCCGATGTGGCGTCGATCCGGGAGAGCGACGGAACTCTCACTGCTCCGGTGGAACCAGGAAGACCGGCCGGTGCCCGTGCTTGAGAACGGCCTCGGCGACGCTGCTGTGCAACAGCGCGCGCAACCCCGTAGAACCGCGCGTACCGGCGACGATGATGTCGACGTCGAGCTCATCGGCGCAGTCCACGATGGCGTTCCAGATCGTGGTGGTGCATTCGGCGGTGCGCGGTTCGGCGTCGATTCCGGCCAGTTTCGCCAGGTGCACGCCCTCGGCGTTGATCTTGCGGGCGTCGGAGTAGGCGATGTCCTCCACCTCCTCGTCGGGCACCCAGTCCGGCTGCATCACCCCGGCGAGCCCGGAGATGCGCGCGGCTTGGCGCACCATCGGTTCCCAGGCGGTGAGCAGAATCGCGCGGTCGGCGGTCAGGAATCGCCCGGCATACTCGATGGCGCGTTTGGCGTGTTCGGAACCGTCGTAGGCGATGAGCATCCGATCGCATGCCATGACGACCTCCTGCGCTGGTCGGAGCGGCTTTTCCCTCAGATTACCCCGGCCTGGGAGGTATCAATCAGAACCGCGGTGGTGTGGTTGGTGTCGGTAGCGAGCTACCGTGGAGCGCATGCGGAAATCGCCTGTGGTCGTGTTCGCAGTCCTCGCCACCGTTGCCACCGCCTGTTCGGGAGGTTCGTCGAGCGAGACGACGCCCGCGGCGAGCAGCAGCGCAGTGGCCGCCCCCGGGGAGCCGAGTTCGTCCACGTCGGCGACTCCGATCCAAAGCAATTGCGGCGCAGACTATCTCGCCAAGCTCTCCCAGCGGGAGAAGCTGGCCCAGCTGCTGACCGTCGGCATCACCGGTTCGGCGGACGCGTCGAACGTGGTGAGTTCGGAGCAGGTGGGCGGCATCTTCGTCGGCAGCTGGACCGATCCGAGCCTGCTCGACAAGTCGGCGCTCGACGCGGTGAAGGCCCAGGCCAAGGTCCCGCTGATGGTGACCATCGACGAAGAGGGCGGGCGGGTCTCGCGCGCGAAGAACGTGATCGGCGCCGCGCCGTCGGCTCGTGAGATCGCGCAGACCCAAACCCCTGAGCAGTACTACCAGTTCACGCTGACCAGGTCGAAGGCGCTGAAGGATCTGGGCATTACCGTCGATTTCGCTCCCGACGTCGATGTGAGCAGCCAGCCCGACGACAGCGTGATCGGCGACCGCTCCTTCAGCGACGACCCGAAGGTCGTCACCGAATTCGCGGACGCCTACATCCGCGCGGCCAACGAGGTGGGCCTCGGTTCGGTGATCAAGCACTTCCCCGGCCACGGCTCCGGTTCCGGTGACTCGCACACCGGCGCCGTGACCACCCCGCCGCTGGACCAGATGCAGAACACCGACCTGGTGCCGTTCCGCGAGCTGGTGGACTCCGGCGCGGCGGTGATGGTCGGCCACCTCGACGTGCCCGGCCTGACCGAGCCCGACGTGCCCGCCAGCATCAGCCCGGCCGCGATGACGCTGCTGCGCGAGGGCAAGGGCTACGGCGCCGCGCCCTACAACGGCCCGATCTTCACCGACGATCTCAGCGGCATGGCCGCCATCACCGCCCGCATGTCCATCGCCGACGCGGTCGAGGCCACGCTCGTCGCGGGCGCCGACAACGCGCTGTGGATCAGCAGCGACGCGGTCCCGCAGGTGCTCGACCGTTTGGAACAGTCGGTCTCTAGTGGCAAACTGCCCGCCGACCGGGTCGACACTTCCGTACTGCGGATGGCGCGCTACAAGGGCGTAGCGCTGGGCTGCTGATCGCGCCCGGCGACTGTGCGGCAAATGAGCGCGGGTGAACTTACCTTGGAGTAAGATAGGTGGTTCACCCTGCGGTAGGAGAGTGGATGGCAGGCGGGACCAAGCGACTTCCCCGGGCAGTTCGCGAGCAACAGATGCTCGATGCCGCCGTCGAGGTATTCGCACGCAAGGGCTTCCACGACACGTCGATGGATGCCATCGCCGCCGAGGCGAAGATCTCCAAACCCATGCTCTACCTGTACTACGGCTCCAAGGATGAGCTGTTCCGGGCCTGCATCCAGCGCGAGGGTCTCCGTTTCATCGAAGCCGTCGCACCCGCGGGCAACCCGCAGTTGACCCCGCACGAACAGGTCCGCACCGCGCTCGAGGGTTTCCTCGATTTCGTCGATCGCAATCGGCAGTCCTGGCAGGTTCTCTACCGTCAGGCTATCGGACAGCAAACATTTGCCTCCGAAATCGACAATGCCCGTGAGCGCGTCATCGAGCTCACCGCGAAACTGCTGGAATCCAGCGCCAAGAACGCCGACCCCGGCACCAATTTCGAGGTCGTCGCGGCGGCGGTGATCGGTGCGGGCGAGGCCATCGCCGACCGGGTCGCGAGCGGCCGGATCGAAGTGGCCGAGGCGGTCGACCTGCTCGACGATCTCGCCTGGCGCGGTCTGGCCGGCCGGAAGAAGACCGACTAGCGGTTGCGCCCCGCCCCGTCGGCTGCGATCGTGCACGGTTGACGTTTCATGACAGACGGGGTGGCAGTGTTCGGTGTGTTGAAGCCGTGTGCGCACGGCGCGGCGAAATATGGCATCGATCCGGGGCAGTGGCAGGCACACATGTGCGGGCTGTGTCTGGGTCTGCGGGACGGGCACGGTCAGCTGGCGCGGGCGGCAACCAATACCGATGCGATCGTGCTCAGTGTGCTCACCGAGGCGCAGTCGGCTGCCGGTGCGCGCACGAGCGCGGGTCCGTGTCCGCTGCGCGGGATGAAGCGCGCGTCGGTGGTCGCCGCGAACGCGCCCGGCGTGCAGTTGGCCGCCACCGCGTCACTGTTGCTGGGCGCGGCCAAGATTCGCGATCATGTCGACGACGGCGATACCTCCGCTGCCACCCGTCGTCCGCTGCGCAGGGTGTCGAACACCTGGGCGGTGCGAGCGCAGCGGCAAGCCGATCTGATCGGGCTCGACGTGCAGCCGATGCTCGCGGCGATCGCCTCTCAGTCCGCACTCGAAGCGCGAGCTGCCGACGCCGGCTTGCGGCCCGTGGTGCACGGCCGGGGCATCGAGGCCGTTCGAGTGATCACGCTCGACGATCTCACCGGTCCGACACAGCTCTGCGCGGCCACCCTGTTCGGGCATACCGCGACATTGGCCGGCCGCCCGGAAAATGTTGCCGCCCTGGAGGAAATCGGTCGGCACGTCGGTCGCATCGCGCATCTGGCCGACGCCATCGAAGACCTGGAGCGCGACCGCGCCCGTGGCCGTTTCAATCCGCTGGAGGCGACCGGCACGGATATGCCCCGCGCCTACGATCTGCTGCGCGAGAGCGAATCCCGCATCCGGCGGGCCGCGTCCGAGGCCGAACTCGACCAGCTGCCGACCGTGCGCTGGGCGCTGCTCGATCCGCTGGCGAGCCTGCTGCGCCGCCTCGGCCAAGGACTCGGCATCGCGGTCGGGCACGTGTGCCGTACTCCTGTTACGGCGCAACAGCATTCGCCGTACGAGTTTCCGTCCCCGCCCGGCCGGCGCCCGGGCAGGCCGGGGCCGTTCAAGGCGAGCGGACTGGTCCTCGGCGTCTACTGCACCGGCATGGCCTGCTGTGTCGACCACACCAGCCCCTGCACCGGCGAACAGAAAGACGCCTGGGCCAAGCGCTGCGACTGCGGCAGTTGCTGCGATTGCGGTGAGTGCTGCGGCAACTGTTGTGGCGAAGACTGCTGCTGCGGCGACTGCAGCTGCGATTGCAACTGCTGACGAAAAAGGCTCGCGCGGTGGCGAATCCGCCTACCGCGCGAGCCTGCCGCTATCGAACCCCTACTCGCACTTGACGACCGGGATGGGGTCGTACTTCACCGTCCGCGTATGCCGCGACACCTGGGCGCCGGACTTGGCGTCGGTGATCACCCTGGTGTCGGAGATGGTGAAGCCGGGCGCGCCCTCGGAGGCGATGCAGTCCTTGCCCTTGGGCAGCACGACCTCGTTGGGTTCGGTCGGCTTCGACTTCTCACCCGTAATCGATTCCACGTTCACGGTTTTGGTGCCCCACAACCGCACAGTGATCTCGGAGCCGGTGGCGACCGCCTGAATGTAGACACCGGTCGTGCCGGTGTTGCGGAACGCCAGGTCGATCGCGCCGTCGAACACCGTCGCCTCGCGCGCGGCCGGGTAGCGCGAGATGTAGTAGCTGTGCTCGGTGTGCCCGCCGTCTTCCATCCCGGCGAAGTAGGCCGCGTTGTAGAGCGTGGTGGCGAACTGGCTGATGCCGCCGCCGACCGCGGTGCTCGGCCTGCCCTTGTCGATGATGCCGGACTCCACATAGCCTTCCGCGGCGGTACGCGGGCCGGTGAATTCGTTGAGCGAGAACGTATCTCCCGGTTTGACCACCGCGCCGTCGACCTTGGCGGCGACCGTGCGGATGTTCACCCCGGAGGGTCCGCTGAAGCCGCCGGTGGTGAACTGGCCGATCATCTCGTTGACCCCGAGCCCGTTGGCGGCCTCGGTGGTGAGTTTGGGCTCGATGCGCTGATACACCACCGGGCTGGTGCGCGGACCCGGCTGAGTGAGCAGGGCGGGCAGCTTCTCCAGCGTCTTGGGCCAGTCGACCTTCTCGCCGACCACGGCGGGCACGACGGTCGGCTTACCCGCGCCCGCGGTGAAGGTGGCGTCCTTGGGTTCCACCTCGGACTTCGCCAATTGCGGTGCGAGCAAGGCGATGACGGCGTCGTTGTTGATCCGGGGAGCCAGCCCGCCGTTGCCGTCGGGGACGAAACCGAGGACGTCGGCGATCTGGCCGGTGGTCAGCGAGGCTTGAAGATCCTTGCCGGACAAGGTGATCGGTGCCGCGACCGCCGGTGTCGCGATATCGCGCAGCGCCGCCTGTACGGCATCGGTGCGCACGGCGACGGGTGCGGCCACCACGGGCAGATCCAGTTGGCTGCTCGCGGCCCAGCGGTCGGTGATGGTGGCGCGCGCGGCCTCGGTGTCGAGCACCCGGCCCGGCACCGGCGCGACCGCGACCGGCCTGCCGTTCTCGAACCGCACCGTGCCTTCGACGGTCGGGTTGTCGTGGACGCGGAAGCTCTCGAGCTGTGCGTCCAGGGCCGCGGTGTCGACCGTGCTCGACACCGGAACCTCGCGGGTGCCGAAGAGCGAGATCAGTCGGCTCACCGGGTTCAGCGGCTGGCTGCCGACGGCGTCCCAGGTGCGGTCGTAGTCCACCGACAGACCGGCGGTGGCGGGCACCATGCTCGCCTGCACATCGCCGATCCGCACGGGTAGCGGCCGCTCGGCCTTGGGGCCGAGCTCGGTGTGCAGCAGCGCGTCGGCTTCGGCCTGGTCCATCCCGCCGATGTCGATACCGGCGACGACGACGCCGCGCGCCACCTCACCCGTGCTCAACGCGAGGTCGGCCAGGTAGGCGGCGGTTCCGACGGCCAGCACGGCGCCGACCGCGATCCCGATTCGCTTGATCAGCTGCTGGTTGCCCGGCGGGGTCGGCGGGGGCGGGCCTGCCGGGCCGGGGGTGGGTGACCAGCGGTCGCGGGTCACGGTGTTCAAGGGCTGCGTAAGGGCGGTGGTGTCCGGATCGAAAGTGCGATTTGATTCGAGCAGCTTGCGTAATCCGACCTCGCCCCTTCGGTCGGCCGGTTGTCCGGCGGTCGACTCGCTGGGCACGGAGGTCCTTCCGTTAGGTTGGCCCCGAATGTTTGCGGGGTCCGGCCCGAGGGTAACGCGCTTCGGCGCGCTCGGCAGCTCGGCAACCGGGTGGGGGCAGCAGAAAGGCTCCGCGTAGTTGCCGGGTCGGGGGTCTGGCAACTACACGGAGCCGATCTGTTTATCGGGGCTCGGAGCGGGGCGTTACAGCCCATTCGGAGGAATTTCGGCGCGCGGGCCGACGCCGCCACGGGCGACGACCCGGCGGCGCGAGACAATCGGGGTGAGACTCGACACCACGGACCGGACAAACGAGGAGAACTGATGCAGCTGGGAATGATCGGCCTCGGCCGGATGGGTGCCAACATCGTGCGCCGGATCGTGCGCGACGGGCACACCGCCGTCGGCTACGAGCGCCACCAAGGGCCGATCCCCGAGCTGGAGTCCGAGCTCGGCGACAAGTTCCGCGGCACGACCGACCTGGCCGAGTTCATCGGGCTGCTCGAGGTGCCCCGCGTGGTGTGGGTGATGATTCCCGCCGGTGCCACCGGCAAGGTGATCGAGGACGTCGCCGAGCTGCTCGAGCCGGGCGACATCATCATCGACGGCGGCAACAGCCGCTACCACGAGGACATCAAGCGTGCGAAGGCGTTGGAGCCCAAGGGTATTCACTACCTGGACATCGGCACCTCGGGCGGCGTGTTCGGCCTACAGCGCGGGTACTGCCTGATGATCGGCGGAAACAAGGCTCAGGTCGATTACCTGGAGCCGCTGCTGGCGACCATCGCCCCCGGCTACGATTCGGCCCCGCGCACCCCCGGTCGCACCGGTGAGCTGTCGCAGGCCGAGAAGGGCTACCTGCTGTGTGGTCCGCACGGTGCGGGTCACTTCGTGAAGATGGTGCACAACGGCATCGAATACGGCGCGATGGGCGCCTACGCCGAGGGTCTCAACATCCTGAAGCACGCCAACGCGGGCTCGGAGTACCTGCACGGTGAGCACTCCGCCGAGGAGACGCCGATGGAGCACCCCGAGTACTACATGTACGACCTGGACATCCCGGCGATCACCGAGGTGTGGCGCCGCGGCTCGGTCGTGGCCTCCTGGCTCCTCGATCTCACCGCGTCGGCCCTGGTCACCGACCCTGACCTGGACACCTACAGCGGCCGCGTCTCCGACTCCGGCGAAGGTCGCTGGACCATCGACGCCGCCATCGACACCGCGGTTCCCGTCCCGGTGCTCTCCGCCGCCCTCTACCAGCGCTTCTCCTCCCGCGGCCAGGCCCTGTACGCCGACAAGATGCTCTCGGCCATGCGGAAGGCGTTCGGTGGCCACAACGAGCTGCCGCAGAAGTAGCCCCCTGGACGCCCACAACCGGCCTTTCGTCGTCAGACGGAGGCCGGTTGTGGCTTTTCCGGGTTGATTCGAGTGGACCGAAATCCTCGGATGCTACCCGTGCGGGAGAGTAAAACGGCGATGTTCCACAAAATAAGAACACGTTCTTCTTTTCCAGGACAAGCGTCCAGTCGGACCTATACCTTGTGGTCAGAGGGGGGAAAGCCCACCTGATGAGGAATTCGCCCCGGTCGTCTCGCCCGGGGCTTTGGAGGAAAATCATGTTCCGGACTTCGCGTATCGCCGCGGGCGTCGCCACCGCCGCCCTGGTCGTCGCCGGTGTCGGTGTCGGCCTTGGATCCGGCGTCGCCGCCGCCGACGCCACCTGCGCGGTGAGCAGTCACGCGCAGAAGAAAGATGCGAGCACCGTAGGCATCACCCACGTCTACGACAAGATCGCGAGCGCCGAGCAGATCGGCGTCGGCACCTCGGTCACCTACAAGGTGATCGTCGGAACCACCGGGATCGGCAACCCGTACGTCAACACCATCACCGACTTCCCGCCGGTCGGGTTCGGCGCACCGACCAAGACCACCATCACCGCCTATCACGCGATCGGCGGCCAGGTCACCGAGGACGTCACCGCCGAGCCCAACGCCGGCGGCTGGAAGGTCACGAGCACCGGCTGGTTCGTCAACTCGGGCAACCCGGTCACCCTGACCATCACCTACCCGGTGCCCAGCGGCGTCAAGGCGGGCCAGATGGTCACCAGCGGTGGCGTCGGGGTCGCGGGCACCGTGGGCGTCAGCAATGAGATGCCCGGCCTCACCGCCTGTTTCACCGCCCGCGGCGCCAACGCCGGCGAGACGGTGATCGGCAGCCTCGGTGACAACGGGCTGGGTTCCGATGATGGCCAGCTGAGCTCCACCGGCTCGCTGAGCGACATCATCTCCGACGTGCTGGGCGATCTGATCGGTAGCTGATCGTCTGGCACCTGGTCGCCGGGGCGGTCTCGCGCTGCCGTCCCGGCGAACCATTCTTTGTGTGGCGCACTCATTGTCGAACTCTGTGAGGACTCGTGTTCCCCTGTAAGCGGGCGGTGCTGACCGCGCTCGCCGTCATCGCGCTGTCGGTCGTCGCCGTCGGGACCGCCGGCGCGGACGGATCGCGGCTGGACCGGATCGAGCGGCCCGGCCAGCGGCAGCAGACGCTGCACGTGTACTCCGCGTCCATGGACCGGGTGATCCCGCTGCAGGTCATCACGCCCCACGACACCAGCGCGCCACGCCCGACGCTGTATCTGCTCAACGGCGCGGGCGGCGGCGAGGACATCGCGAACTGGTACAACCAGACCGACATCGTGCAGTTCTTCGCCGACAAGAACGTCAACGTGGTGACCCCGGCGGCGGGGGCGTTCTCGTACTACACCGATTGGCAGCGCGACGATCCGAAGCTCGGCCGCAACAAATGGCAGACCTTCCTCACCGAGGAACTCCCGCCGATCATCGACGCCACCTTGGGTACCACCGGCGTGAATGCCATCGCGGGCCTGTCGATGTCGGCCACGGCGGTCCTCAACCTGGCCATCGCCGCCCCCGACCGCTACCGCGCCGTCGGCTCCTACAGCGGCTGCGCCTCGGTCGACGATCCGGTCAGCCGCGCCTATATCGATGTCGTCCTCGCCCGCGGTGGCGCCGACCCCGCCAACATGTGGGGCCCGCCCGGCGACCCCGCCTGGCGCGCGAACGACGCCTTCCGCAATGCGGAACGGCTGCGCGGCAAGGCAATCTACCTGTCCAGCGCCAACGGGCTCCCCGGCGTCGCTGAAACTCTGCCGCCCGGTGCGACGCCGGGAAAGGTCATCGGCATGACCGATCAGATTCTTCTCGGCGGCGCCATCGAAGCCGCCGCCAACCAGTGCACCCAGCGTCTCGCCGCGCGCCTGGCGGAGCTGAACATCCCCGCCCACACCGAATTCCGCCCCGCCGGCACCCATACCTGGCGGTATTGGGAACAGGACCTACACAACTCCTGGCCGCTTCTCGCCGCCGCTATCGACGCGAGCTGACAGTGCATCGCGAAACTTGAATGGCTTGTAGCACTGGGCAATTCAAGCCGTCAAGCCCCTGGAAGTTATGGATAACGCTCGTATCGAGGCGCTCGATGTGTTTATCAGCTTCGCTCAGTTTGTCCCCCGAAAGGCTTATCATGCATCGTCGAATGATCCGAGTCCTTGTTGCCACCGTGGCTGTCGCCGGAATCGCCGCGGGCGCGCCCACCGCGCTCGCCGCCCCCGCGCAACCAGCGGTCGTAGCCGAATCAGGCTCCGCCGGAACCGGTTCCGCCGCGATCGACATTCCACTCGGCCTTTTGAAGCTCATCATCTGCGGACCTTGGGGGTCGTCGCAGCCGCACCCGAACCCGATGTGCCGCTGAGGTCTGACAACGAACGGCGGGTGGTCTCCGAAAGCCGGAGACCACCCGCCGTGGCTGTGTGATCAGCGCGGACTAGCGCTCGATGATCGCGACGACACCCTGGCCGCCGGCGGCGCAGATGGAGACCAGCGCGCGGCCGGACCCCTTCTCCGCCAGCATCTTCGCGGTCGAGGCGACGATGCGGCCGCCGGTCGCGGCGAACGGGTGGCCCGCGGCGAGCGAGGAGCCGTTGATGTTGAGCTTGCTGCGGTCGATGGAGCCGAGCGCGCCGTCGAGGCCGAGGCGCTCCTTGCAGTAGGCGTCGGACTCCCACGCGGCCAGGGTGGCCAGCACCACGGAGGCGAAGGCCTCGTGGATCTCGTAGTAGTCGAAGTCCTGCAGGGTCAGGCCGTTGCGGGCCAGCAGGCGGGCGACCGCGTAGGTGGGCGCCATCAGCAGGCCGTCGGGGCCGTGGATGTAGTCCACCGCGGCGACCTCGGAGTCGACCAGGTGGGCCAGCACCGGCAGGTTGCGCTCGGCCGCCCACTCGTCGGTGGACAGCAGCACCGCGGACGCGCCGTCGGTGAGCGGGGTCGAGTTGCCCGCGGTCATGGTGGCGTCGCCTGCCTTGACGCCGAACACCGGCTTCAGGGTCGACAGCTTCTCCACGGTGGAGCCGGGACGCAGGTTGTCGTCGCGGGTCAGGCCGAGGAACGGGGTGATCAGGTCGTCGAAGAAGCCACGGTCGTAGGCGGCCGCCATGTTCTTGTGCGAGAGGTAGGCCAGCTCGTCCTGCGCCTCGCGGGCGACGCCGAATTCCTTCGCGGTGATGGCGGCGTGCTCACCCATCGACAGGCCGGTGCGCGGCTCGGCGTTGCGCGGGATCTCGATACCGAGCATCGAGGGGCGCAGCTGGCCGACCAGCTTGACCTTGTCCTTGGTGGTCCTGGCGCGGTTGGCGGTGAGCATCCACTCGCGCATGTCCTCGCTCACGCCGATCGGCGCGTCGGAGGTGGTGTCGGCGCCGCCGCCGATGCCGGACTCGATGCGACCCAGCGCGATCGCGTCGCCGACGGTGACGATCGACTGCAGACCGGTGCCACAGGCGAGCTGCAGGTCGTGGGCGGGGGTGTAGGGCGAGAGCTTCGAGCCGAGCACGCTCTCACGAATCAGGCTGTGCTCGCCGACCTTCTTGAGCACAGCGCCGCCGACGACCATGCCGAGGCGCTCGCCCTGCAGACCGAACCGGCTGACCAGCCCATCGAGGGCGGCGGTGAACATGTCCTGATTGGACGCCTTGGCGTAGGCCTTGTCGGAGCGCGCGAACGGGATGCGGTTGCCGCCAACGATGGCGATCGGGCGCTGAGTCTTGGCGGCCTTGGCAGTGCTCGTCTTAGCAGTGCTGGCCTTGGGCGTCGCCGAGCGGGCTTTGCTTGTCACTCGAGTTCTCCATGGTCTCGTCGGTTCCGGGTAACGCCGGCCGCTGGAATCGGCCCCCGTGCGGTCGCGGCGTCGTATCGGTTTACATTAAACTTACTCCGGAGTAAGTTCGTTGTCGACACCGTACCCGCAAGTGTGCGCTTACACGGGGGACACTGGGCGGAGCACGGTCACCACACTCGTCGAGCACAGAGAAGGTAGGAACAGTGGCAGCCAAGAGCAAGGGTGCACCGAACCTCTACGGATCTTTCATCCACTCCGCCCCCGGCGCGTTCCTCGCGAGCAAGCTGGGCCTCCCGCAGCCGGCCGAGCTGCGCCGCTACAAGGCGGGCGAGCCCGCGCTGCCCGGCCCGGTGCTGCTCGGCGGCAAGGGTCGCCTGGCCGAGCCGGTCCGCGCGCTGCTGTCGGATTACACCGTCGCGGACTCGCTCGACTCGGGCACCAAGTACGGCGCGCTGGTCTTCGACGCCACCGGCATCGATTCGATCGACAAGCTCGCGCAGCTGTTCGAGTTCTTCCAGCCCGCCATGCGCAGCCTCGCCCCGTCGGGCCGGGTCGTGGTTCTCGGCACCACCCCCGAACTGGTCGGCTCGGTCGACGAGCAGATCGCCCAGCGCGCGCTCGAGGGCTTCACCCGTTCGGTCGCCAAGGAGCTGCTGCGTGGCGCGACCGGCCAGCTCGTCTACGTGCACCCCGAAGCGGGCGCCGCCGCGACCGGCCTCGAGTCGACCCTGCGCTTCCTGCTCTCGGGTAAGTCGGCCTTCGTCGACGGTCAGGTCATCCGGGTCGGTTCCGCCGATTCGGTCGCCCCGGCGTCGTGGGACAAGCCGCTCGCGGGCAAGGTCGCGGTCGTCACCGGTGCCGCGCGCGGTATCGGCGCCACCATCGCCGAGGTGTTCGCCCGTGACGGCGCCACCGTGATCGTCGCCGACATCCCCGCCGCGGGCGAGGCGCTGTCCGACACCGCGAACAAGATCGGCGCCACCGCGCTGGCCCTCGACGTCACCGCGCCCGACGCCGCCGAGCGTCTGGCCGACTTCGCCACCGAGCGTTTCGGCGGCATCGACATCGTCGTCCACAACGCCGGCATCACCCGCGACAAGCTGCTCGCCAACATGGACGAGGGCCGCTGGAGCTCGGTGATCAACGTCAATCTCGCTGCCCCGCATCGCATCACCTCCGGCCTCGTCGCCAAGGGCGTGCTCAAGGAAGGTGGCCGCGTGATCGACGTGTCCTCCATCGCGGGCATCGCGGGCAACCGTGGCCAGACCAACTACGGCGCGTCCAAGGCCGGCGTCATCGGCATGGTCGACGCCGAGTCGCCGGTGCTGGCCGAGAAGGGCATCACCATCAACGCGGTGGCGCCCGGCTTCATCGAGACTGCGATGACCGCCGCCATCCCCGTCGGCACCCGTGAGGCCGGTCGCCTGATGAGCTCGCTGCTGCAGGGTGGCCAGACCGTCGACGTCGCCGAGACCATCGCCTACTTCGCGAGCCCCGCGTCGAACGCGGTGAGCGGCAACGTGGTTCGTGTCTGCGGTCAGAGCCTGATCGGCGCCTGATGACCCAGACGATCACCCTCACCGGGGTTCCCAAGAACGGCGGCCTGTACGCCAAGGCGGCGCTGGGCGCCATCCCGCTGCCTGGTCCGCTGTCGGCGCGCAAGCCGACCCTGCCCGACCGTCGAGTTGTCCTCGAGGGCGTGCGGGTCGACCCCGACCATCTCGCCGCGTACTGCCATGCCACCGGCCTGCGTTTCAGCGACACCCTGCCGCTGACGTACCCGTTCATCCTCAGCTTCCCGCTGGCGATGCAACTCGTCGTCGCGCGGGATTTCCCGTTCAGCGCGGTGGGCGCGGTGCACTTCGAGAACGTCATCGAACGCACCCGCGAGATCTCGGTTGCCGAGCCCCTCGATTTCTCCACTCACATCGAGAACCTCCGCGAACACCCGAAAGGGCTTCTGGTGGACGCGATCACGGAGATCAGCGTGGGCCGTGAGCTCGTCTGGCGCCAGGTGACCACCTTCCTGCACCAGCAGCGCATGTCCCTGTCGGGCGGTCCCAAGTCGGCGCCTCCCGCCGACGAGGTGCCCCCGCCGCCGCTGCGTGTGCAGCGGGTGGATCAGAAAATGATCAACCGCTACGCCGCCGCGTCCGGCGACCACAACCCGATCCACGTGTCCGGAATCGGCGCCAAGGCAATGGGTTTCCCGCAGACCATCGCCCACGGCATGTGGTCGGCCGCCGCGATTCTCGGCACCATCGAGGGTCGTGTCCCCGAAAAGACCACCTACGCGGTCAAGTTCGGCAAGCCGATCTTCCTTCCGTCCTCGGTGAACATTTACGCCGACCAGGCCGGATCCGGCTGGGACCTCTCCATCCTGCACCCCAAGAAGGGTTACCCACACCTCACCGCAACCTTGCGTTGAGTCTCCACCGGCAAGGGCCGCACACTCCAGGGGGGTGTGCGGCCCTTGTCGGTATCCGGGCAGGTGAACCGGGATTGTGTTCGGGGCCTTGCGCTTTCGAGTGCTGCGCCGATCGTTATGCCGATAGGTGTCGTTACGGGCAATTGCTGTGACTTTACTCATCGACCTGAAATGGTTCACTAGACGATTGCCATGGCCCGTTCTGACGCCTATTTTGGTCTACCGTCCGGTGTTTTCTTCTGCGTGCTAAGAAATTGCCCCGGGCGCGGTGGGCTGACTTTGCGGTGTTGCCCGGCGGCCAATACCGCGGACTAGCGCCACCGGGCAACTATTCGGCATCTGAACACTGCGGTGGCCGAATTTCGGGCATTCCGGTCCCCTTGAAACGCGTGTAGAACTTCTCTTGCCCAGCGATCGTTCGGTCGCGTCGGCGGGTTCACCTGATCCAGATCCGTGGCGAGAAGTGTTGTGGAGGAAGCGTTGTGAACAAGATCAGTCTTTCGAATCGGGGGATTCTTCGGGCGGTCGCTGTCGTGGGGGCGGCGCTGTCGCTGGTCGCGAGTGCCGGGGCGGCGGCAGGCGCGGACACCGGAAGCGGTGAGACCGGAAGCGGGGTAATCGACACGGGCAGCGGAATTCTGGGGGATCTGCTCGACACCGGCAGCGGAATCCTCGGCGGCAGCTCGAGCGGTGGTTCGTCCGAGAGCGTGCAGCCGTGCAACCGCTCGACCAAGTCCGGCGGGGCCGGCGTCACCAACACGACGCATCAGCTCGGCGTCACGGGACCGACCTCGTTCGTCCTGACCTACGAAACCCTCAACATTCCCGACCGCATCCAGGTCTTCTACGAAGGCGGCCAGGTGCTCGACACCGGCTACGTCGGCGACAATGCCAACCAGGGCACTGGTTCTCGAGTCGTGTCGTTGCCCGCGGGCTCGTCCTCGACGGTGAGTGTCCGGGTCACCGGACCGAATGACACCCAGTGGGAGTACACCGTGAACTGCCCGTCGTAGCGAGCCGTCCATCCGAGCTGAGGTCCCTGAGTAAACAGCTATCCACCAGGAAATCCCCAGCATATATTCCGGCAAGTACCGCGTGCGGCGGCAGACCTGAATCCGACTGCGTCCCAATCGTTCGCGAAACTGAACGTGTTACAGGTTTTCGGGGTGATATCAATCATGGACTAAGCCGAGCGGTAACTGGGAATACCTCAGGGTTCGGCACAAGCGCGGTGATCTGCCTCGTCTCTTACTCCACGAGGATCTCGCCGCGGTTCGTGTGATCGATCGATTGTCCAGCGGCAATGACCTTGTTCGAGTTCCTGTTCGCGGCGCCGAACGACGGTCTTCGGGCAATCGATATGAGATCCCCGAAACGAGTCCTGCCGCCACACGTGTGACGAGCAACCATGTGGCAATGGTTGCGCGAATGCCCCGAAAATCGCGGGCTCGAGAAGTGCCGCCGACCGTGTTAGAAACTTTCAGTCGGCAACAAAGTCGGCAATCATGGTTAATACCAAGGGGTTTCACTTCATGAAGAAGATTCGCACGCTGGGCTTCGGCATCGTCATCGCCGCCGGGATGGCCATGTTCGGCACGGGCATCGCTACCGCGGACGAGGTCCCGCCGGCTGCCACTGACCCCGGCACCGGCGGCACGGGTGAAGAGGCCACCACCGGTTCGGCCGGCAGCCTGGCTGCGATCCTGAAGGCGCTCACCAGCGGTTCGGCGGCTGCCGAGGATCCGGCCGACACCGAGACCGGCACCGAGGTCGCCGACGAGACCGATCCCGGCACCGGCGGCACGGGCGATGAGGCCACCACCGGTTCCGCCGGCAGCCTGGCCGCGATCCTCAAGGCGCTGACCAGCGGTTCGGCAGCGGCGGAGGAGACCCCGGTGGAAACTCCCCCGGCCTCCTGACGCAGTACGCAAACGACGAATGCCCCGCGATGAGCGGGGCATTCGTCGTTCGAGCTCAGCTGTGTCTGGCCGCGCGAAGTCCGTTGACGTAAGCGGCGACAATTCGCAGATCACCTTCGGACAACCCGGAGAGGTCGACGATGCCCTCAGCGGATTGCGGCCGAACGTGCTCCGTCTCGATCGGGTCCAGCCCCGCCTGCGTCAGCAGCGGTTCGGCATCGAGACCGACCGCCGCGGCCATGGCCTGCAAGGTCTCGGCGGTGGTGCTGGCGGGGACCTTCTGACCGCGCTTGTACTGGGTCCCGTTCTCGACCTGTGTCCACAGGCTCGTACTGATCCGTGCTGCTTTCGCGGCGCGATCCATCGACATCTCGCGCTCCTTGCGAGCAAGTCGCAGGGTGGCGCTGACCTCGGCGGGGACCACCGCGCTCCGTTGTCTCACCATGCATCGAGGGTAGCAGATTGTTTGCACTGATGCATGAAGTGTATGTAGGCACCGGCTGCGAATTTGCGAAGTGAAATCCCACACCGGATGTAGATCGTAACAGTGAATGGCAAGTTTGTTTGTGGTGCTACGTGACTGGGTACAGCACTCTGCCGCCTCGGCTTGACAGACGCGTTGCAACAACGTTGCATACAACGGGTGTCCGATTGTGGGTCCCAGTAGGAGCCACTCCTGGACACCGCCCGGGGGCGCGCCACTCTATTTCGGCCGCGTAGCAGGGTACGACCGGGGCTCCGGCCCGCTATCGACCGAAGGAGCAAGTACATGGGCCCATACGATGCCGTCACGGCGTCGAACCGCATTCGTGAGGATTCGTGCGGCGTGACCCCACTGGACAGGTGGGCCGATGACAACCACCTGTACCTGGATCGGGAAGCTGCGCGGGATCTGGCCCGGATGCTCGGTGACATCCCCGACCTGGATGAGGACCTGTCGGACGCGCGCACGCGCCAGACCCGCTTCGGCACGGTGGACTACCGCACGCGCAATGGCGCACGGGAACAACGACTTCCGTTCAATCCGGCCGCGGCTCGCGCGGCCGACCATCTCCAGTCGGTGTTGGTGGCCTGGGTTCGGCTGGTCTGCGAACAGCGCGGCGTCGACTACACCGGGGTCGCGACCATCAGCGGGATGGCGGAGTGGTTGCAGCGCAACATCATCGCGCTGGCGATGACGGAGGGCGTGGAAGCCGCGCCTGCCGAGTTCGCCGCGGCGATCGAGGCGGCCGAAGCGGTGGTGTGTCCGCCGGTCGATCTGGCGCCCGCCGACGCGGCTCTGGTCCTGCGCGCCAGAGCCGTTCGCCTCCATGCGGCGGCGATCGGCAAACTCGCCGAAGAGCTGGGTGACGGTTTTCGCAACCTCACCGCTCGGCGGGTGCGCACATTGCGCAAGGCCGGTCTGATCAGCCCGGTCCCGGGGCCCTGGTCGCCGGACTGGCCGGAGCTCTTCATCGTGGGTGAGGTTCTGGATGCGCACCGTGCCCTTCCGGCGCGGCACCGGGCGAAAGATGCATAGCGAACAGAGTGACCCAGCGGGGCGTCGGCAGATTGTTGCCGGCGCCCCGCTGGCGTTGTGGGGCCCGGCCCAGCGTGTTCCAGGTGCGCCCGAAGTGCTTAGGCCGCAGCCAGTTCGGGCCGATCGCGTCGTTTTCGTGTATCGGAATACCCACGTCTACCTGGGATTTAGCAGCTTCTGAAAGTCGGTGTTGACAAGTTGTGGCCGATAGCGCAAACTAGTGCCAGCGGGATTTGTCGTGCCCAAAAGTATTTAGGCACACCGCGATTCGATGCCGGCGAGCGCCGGCTCCGCCAGATCCTGACCGGGACTCGGTTCACGTCAGCGCTAGAATGGGCGCGTGCTCTCGACCGAGAGTCTCGATGTTTCGGCTGCTGGGTGAGGTTCTACTTGTGTCAGGTGCATTCGATGCATTTACTCCCGACGACTCCGGTAAGCCGACCGGTGAGAGACCCACGCGTGACGGCGGCCCCCTCTACCGGGTAGACGACTCGATACCAGGTAGAAGGAACCGTGTCGGTCATGTCGATCTCTCCGACATCTGCGTGGAGGACCTCCAAGTCGTCGCTGGTGCGGTGGATCGTTGGCGCTCGCTGCGGGCGCCTACCACGGTGACGCGTACCACCTCTCGGTGACCTGACATACGGCATCTGACACCGTCTCCGGTGGTGATGATGCGACGGGTCATGGTGAGTTCCGAGTTGTGAGAGTTGTGTATTGCCATGGGTGATGAAGGTGAGTCGGATGCCTCGATGCCGGACCGACAAGATATCGCGGTGCAGCGCAATGGGTTCAACGCCCAAGAATCTGCGTTCAACCAGGGAATCCGGGTCGATTCGGCCGTGGTCTTCGACTTCGTGTCGTATTGGTCGGTAGCCGACCGCGCAGTCCTTATCCAGGCCGACCTGTCCGGTCATGTCCGAAACGAAGTCATCGCACACGCCGTGGCCCACATCGAGATGGCCGAATCACGCGAACTGGCGGCCGCACTCGACGGGGAGCGATGGCGCGGCCGGATCGAGATGGAGGTGCACGATGTTGTGGCACACCGCCTCATCCCCCTCTCCCATCTGCGTGACGCGCTGGAGGTCGGTGACAATCTCACCGATGTTTCCGCGCTCCTCGGAGTCACCGAGTTCCTGCTCGGCTGGCGATTGCAACACCTCGCGAACGAGGAATTCGCGGTGATACCGGTGCATCTGCTGAACCGCCTCGGCTGGCTGCCCGGGATGCCATCCGAATACCCCTATCGGTGCTTGTGGCCGACATCGAGCTCCGGTGAGATGCTTCGCCAGCTGGCACCCGGCCGGCACCACCGGTAGTCACAGTCCTTCTCAGCCCTCGTTCCGTGAAAACGGCACGGGGGCTTTGTCGTCGGCGCTCGAGCCAGCGGGTTCAGAGCCCGCCGCATGCCCGTCCCTGACGCGCCCGTCTCCCGCAGCTCGCTGTGGTCGAAAGGCGTTGTCGCAGCGCAGGGGCGCATCGGTCCCGTTCCGGCGGAGCACTCCGCCGGAACGGGACCTCCACTCACGTCTCAGAGAGGTACGAACATGTCACTGTGGTCTCCGAAGGGATCGCCCCGCACGATCGATGTACTCGTGGTCGGCGGAACCTGGAATCCTGGCGGCGACGGTGTCACCGGTGCCTTCATCGACGCGTTGAACAAGGCGATGTTCACCCCTCGGATGGTCCCGTATCCCGCCGACTACGGGTCGCGGGTGAGCTACGCTGAGAGCGTCGCCGAAGGTAAGCGGGCGCTTCTCGCCGCTATCGACCGATCGCCGAATCTCGTCGTGCTGGCTGGATATTCGCAGGGTGCGGCGGTTGCCGGTGACCTCGCGGCGGAGATCGGCCGCGGTGAACATCCGGGTCGTGAGGTGATCGCCTGCGCGTTGATCGCCGATCCGCGCAGACCGGCGGGCAAGTACCTCGGCGACACCGATCCCGGCGGCTATGGCGTCGTAGGCGAACGCCCCATCGACGGTATCCCCGCCTATTGGGTCGCGGCGCCCGGCGATCCCATCACCGCACTGCCCGCGGGCAATCCCTTGCGGACCATCGCGGATCTGAGCGCCTTCTTCAGCTTCGCCAGCGCGAACTCGGCGGTTCGCTGGGCACAGCGAATGCTCGACACCGCCACCCGAAAACAACTGCAGCGCTGGTGGTCTCCGTCGAACTGGAGTCAGTGGACCGGCGCTGTCGCCTACGCCCGCGGCTACCTGTTCGACGGCAGGCACACCAGTGACTACGTCCGCTACGGCCACGCCCGCGCACTCGCCCAGGCACTGAACCGCGATGTTGCCGAAGGGCGCATCTGAGACCCGCGAAACCTCGGGGAAGGAACACATCATGAGAATCAGCAAGACCCCAGAACCCGCGCTGGTCCGGTCGGTACTCGTCGCTGTGACGGGTGTCCTCGCCTATCTCCTCGGTCGCGAGATCGACACGGCATGGATCGAAACACTGCTCACCCTTTACGGGTTGGCGACGCCGCTGATCGCGGGCGCACTGATCAGGCCCGCCGTAACTCCGGTGACCGGATCGGCGGGTGAACCCGATGACATCGTGGTTGAGCCCTGAATTCGTGCAGGCGACCGGTATGGCACTGGCCACCGTCATCGGCGCGGTGACCGCGTGGCAGGCCCGCGAAGTCGCCAAGTTGCGGGAGCGGGTGGTTGCCCTAGAGGAGCAGGCCGCCGACGATCACCTGCGATTCCGCGACGCGATACGCCTGATCCGCGCACTTCAGCGCCATATCGACGAACTGCTCGGCTTCCTGCGCCTACACGTGCCAGGTATGGAGCCCCCGGTGGCGGACTACAAGATCCCCGCCACCCTCCAAGAAGAAATCTGACGGCGACCCCGCCGTTCCCGAACTGCATGCGGTCGGCCCCCGGAGAACACTCGATACGGTGCGGGATTCGAGCCCGCCGCATGCCGCGCTCCTGACGCGCCCGTCTCCCGCAGGTGGTCTGCGGTCGTAGACGTCGCCGCCGCGTCAGGAGCGAAGGTCCCGCCCTCGGCGCTTCCCCTCGTCCACGAGGGCGGGACCCCGAACCTTCACTCACACAAGGAGATACCCATGGCCTGGACAGGCGACCCGGTATGGCTGGCCGATGTGCTGCGCGCTGCCGGGCTGGATGTCATCGAACACGAGGGCTGGCGCGACCGCGGCCACGGTGATTTCCGTGACCTGCGCGGCGTGCTGTGCCACCACACCGCGGGCGGCGGCAAGAACGACTGGCGCATCGTCCAAGACGGCCGCGCCGACCTCCCCGGCCCGCTGGCCCAGCTGGTTCTCGAACGCGACGGCACCTTCCGCGTGATCGCCGCAGGCGTGTGCTGGCACGCGGGCCGCGGCTCCTGGCCCGGCTGGCCCACCGACAACGCCAACTACCACGTGATCGGCATCGAAGCCGTCTCCCGCGGCGACGGAAGCGACTGGACCCCAGCACAACTCGACGCCTACAAGCGTGGCTGCGCGGCCATCCTGGCCCGCATCGGCCGCGACGCCGAGGACTGCGTGGCCCACCGCGAGTACTCCCACGAAGGAAAAATCGACCCCGCCGGTATCGACATGGACGAGTTCCGTCGCGACGTACAGGCATTCATCGACGGAGAGGACGCTCCGATGAGCGCATCCGAAGTAACCCAGATCCAGGATTTCATCACCGCGTTCTGCGGCCCGATCGGCACCGATGTCAAGGACATCCGCGAGCAGCTGTGCGGTAGCCAGCAGCGCGACGCGGGCATGTTCGCGGGCTGGGACCAGCTCGACGGCATGACCGTAGTCGACGCCATGGCCGACATCCTGGACCGCCTGAAGGCCCTCGAAACGCCGGCACCGGAGGGGAGGTGACTTCCATGCTGCCCGTCCTGCTCGAACTGCTTCAGCTGGCCATTGTGCTCGCACCAGTGGTCCTGCCGCTGCTCGGCCTCTGATTCCACGACGGACCGCCTCGACGGCCCCGCACCGCCAACTCGCGAATGCGGTTCTTGCCCAGCGGTATCCGTTCCCAACTCCCGGAGATCACCATGACGGAATTGACTACGTTCGCCGCGAGTTCCGCGCTCGGCGCTGAGGAAGCCACCGCGTCGCAGCCATCGGAATCCTCGACGGGCGTACTGCACGCCGCTGTCGAGATCGCCCCGGCACTCGACGACGGTGTCGCATGACCAGCCCATACGCCGGGCAGTTCCCGGACTTCGAGCAGTTCATGATCGGGCTGCTCACACCCATCGCGCCGACCGTGAGTGCCCTGCCCGCGACGGCGAGCCAAATCACGTTGCCGCTGATCTGGGTTCGTACCACGGGCGGCACGCTCGATCACAACGCGATCACCTACCAGGCGAAAGTGCGGGCGGCCGTTTTCCACAGCACCAGGCAGCAGGCGCAGACCATGGCGATTCAGGTGCGCGATGCCTTTCTGAACGCCTCGGCCGCACGCTTCAACGGCGTGCTGGTCGATTACGTGGAGGAAATCGCTGCTGCTGAACCGCGTTTCAGCGCCCCGAATCTGCGTCGCAGCCGCGGGACGAGCGAATTCCCCGACCTCGATCCGCTGCACCAGATGGTCGAGCTCGCCTTCGCCATCGACGCCCGCCGTCAGTAGACGGCATATCACCGGCACCCCCGCCGATCGCGGGGGTTGCCCAGTTCCCTGTCCAGCCCGGTTCACCGGGCACATGAATGGAGAAAGTCTTGCCTCCCATCTCGTCCACCCCGTTGACCACCCTGAAGGCCGCCCAGCGCCAGCTGCTGCTCAAGCCGCTCGACGCCGCGGTGTTCCTGGCCCCGTGGCCGAACTCCACCCCCGTCACCCCGGGCAGCATGACCGACGCCACCGGCAACCTGCTCGCGCTGCCCGCGTCGTACCAGTCCGTCGGCCTGATCGATAAGAAGTCCGGCGTCAACTTCGCGCGCGCCGTGACGGCCTCGCCGATCGAGGCGTACGGCGAGATGCAGCCGGTCCGCGACGACATCACCAGCGATATCACCACCATCGAGTTCGAGCCGCAGCAGACCAACCTGCTGAACCTGGCGCTGACCAGCAACACCAACCTGGCGTCCACCCAGGCCGCGGCCAACGGTGAGGTCGGTTTCTGGCAGCCCGCCACCCCGCAGATCAACTACTACTCCGCGGTCGTGATCGGCAAGGACGGCACCGACGCCGCCCCGATCTACATCTTCAAGATCATGCCGAAGGTCGCCGTCACCAAGTGGGGTGGCGAGCAGTGGACCCCCACCAACCTGATGGGCGAGAAGCTCACCCTCACCGCCTTCAAGGACGACACCCTCGGTTACGCCGTCGCCCACGGCTTCGGTGGCACCGGCTGGCAGAAGCTGCTGTCCGCGACCGGCATCAAGTACACCGTCTCGGCGGTCGCTCCCGCGCCGATCACCGTGACGCGCGGCACCACCACGTCCGCGCCGATCGTGGTGACCGACCAGTTCGGCGGCATCCTGCCGAACGCCAACTGCGCCTTCACCCCGGCCGGTGGCTCGAACATCACGGTGTCGGCGTCCGGTTTCGTGACCGCCGCCGCGAACGCCACCGTGGGCAACACCACCGTCGGCATCGTGTACACCCCGACCGGCGGCACCGCGCTGGCCTCGGTCAACTGCGTCGTCACCGTTGCGTAGCCGACGCCCATGAAACGTGGTCGCGTGCCGCGCTTCTCCGGTCGCGGCACGCGGCCACTTCCTGTCAGCTTCCGGAGAGAAAGCGGGGCAACCCCGTGTCCTTCATCCCCACCCAGTTCCCGGTCACGATGACCGACGGCACGCACGAGTACCAGGTCTTCGACGCCTCGGCGTTCGGTGACGCCAAGTTCGGTCTCGGCCACCGCGTCAAGGAAGACGTCAAGCAGGCCGTCGCCGCGGCCAAGCCCGCCAAGTAACTACGTTCCGCCACTACGAAACCGGAGATCCCCTGATGGCAGCACCCCGCAAAACGTCAACGGCTACAAAGGTCGCAGGCGGTGACGAAGGCCGCTTCTACGAGATCCAGCGTGAACTCGCAGCCAAGCGACGCGGCCCCTACCACCTGACCGCCGACATCGCGATCCAGCCACTGACCCGCCGTCAGGCGCGCTTGCTGGCCGAAACCGACGACGAAGAAGACCAGCTGCGGATCCTGCTGGGCGAGGCCTACGACGCGGTCGACGACCTGTTCGCCGACCGCCCCATCGACGAATGGGTCGCCTTCCAGAACGATCTGTACGCCCACTTCTACGGCGAAGGCGCCATGGAGCTGCCGGGGGGATCCGAGGGCTCGTAGAGTTCTGGGACAAGTTCGGTGCCGCGCTCGAATACGACCTACTCGAGCGCGGCATCGACATCCGAGACTGCTTCGGGCCCATCGAGTTCCGCACCCGCGACTGGCGCACCATCTGGCGGTTCAAAGACCGCCTGCCCCGCGGGTCGCACTACAAGACGGCCTTGGCGTTGGACCGCGAGCTCGCCGAGTACTGGCTCGACATGGAGGAATCCGACCCCGATCCCGACGCCGAAGAGCCACCGACGCCAGAGGGCTACACCCTCGACACGTATCTGCTCCTGTCGATCATCGACGGCTTGCAGGGCGTCCAAGCGGCCGTGATCGCGGCAGCCGGCGCGGACCCACCCCAGGTGAAGCCGATGCCCCGTCCGCAGACAGCAATGGACATAGTCCGTGAGGAACGGCGCCTGTCCACGATGAACAGCATCGTCGACATCTTCAAACCGGTCGCCGGCTAGCCGGTAGCTGCGGGCAGCACCCGGTCTTCGAAACACAACCCGGCGGCCGGCCTCGTACCGGCCGTTGACACCCCCCCACGCCACAACCGGGTGATCAGGAGAGAGAACGTGCGTGGCCGGTCCCGAGAACTCCACCATCACCGGGTCAGCCGAGGAGGTCACCACCGGCGACTCGATACCGGTTGCTGCTCAACGACTTACGGGACATCCCATAGTGTGTACCCTCGAGCAGGCTACGCAACGAGGTTTCAGGCCCTCAACAGTCGAAAGTTGGATAGTTAAGTATGCAAAGCGACATCGAAGGCGCGGCTCGAGTTGTGCAACTTGCCACCAGCTTTAATTGGACCTGGAAAAAGGATGATATCAAACATTTTTGTAGGCTCGCAGGCTGGGAAGTGCAGTCACGAGATAAATATGGTGCAATTATGCGGACTGGTATTGACATCGGACAGCCGATAGCGCATTCAACCTACAATCCTGACTTTTTGCGTCAGGAGGGCAAGAGTAGTCAGCAAATGATTCAGCTGCAATTTTTTGTTGCCATGGCCGACCCGGGAACTACGGATGTATATGCGCTAGTGGCAGATAAATTTGCAGAGTTCGCTGCGCGTCTCATGACTGATCTCAGTGAGCCGGATCGACGTCGACCAGGAAATGGGTCTGAAATCGCATGGCATCTACCCAATCTCGCGATTGTGTTGGCGGGCGAGGATACTTTTGTTCAGATTGATCTCGTAAATCCGGTCTATCAGAAATATTTGGACCTTCAGGCTACCTACGATGAGGATTGCGGTTTCGATTCGGAAGAATTTGATGAACTGGAGGGGGGGATCATTGATTCCGGTGAGGAATTTACGTACTCCAATCCGGAAGAGTGGGGCGATTTCATTGCCGCTCTGGCGGCAACGGTTTGGGTCATGCCCAACGATGGGCACATTGAGTTTTCGACTGATAACGGATCAGCTCTAGTTTTCGTAGAGGACTATCGCCTGGAGTGCACATCAACGCCGGGTGAAAAAGTCAGTGAGACGATATTCGAGAACCCTATGTTTGTCGGCGAAGAATGGATTGGGTCACGTAGCGATGGTGCGCTTAAATGGAGTCGCGAACTATTCTGGCCATGTAGATACACTGAGTATCAGAAGTTCGCAACTTCGCTCGCAGATATTTTCCGTAGCGTATATCTAGCTAAGAGTCCAGCTGAGGTGAGTATAGAGGCTTGGGAGAACTTGGGTATTACCCCTGATATCTCCGCATTTGGTGTGGCTTAGATTCCGATGGAGAGTTTTGTAGTCAGTCGTTGAGGCTTATTTATAACCTTTGGTGCGCCGGAAATCTCCGAACTTTGCCGCATCCGGTGTCTTGTGCTGGTTGAGAGTGTATTGCGGCCATTGATGCGCTGCGACACGACGGCAAATGCGAGCATTGGTAACGAGTGTAGGTGCCCGTCACGGCTTGAATTGACCGATGATGCGTTGGATTGATTGTCGGCCCTGGTCTCATGTGGCCACCCAGCCCCACGCGATCCCCGTTCGATCACCCGCCGATGGCGACCAAGGGCCGCAAAGCGGCACTATCGGCAGTGTTGGCCGCCGCCCAGTTCATCGAGTACGACAAAGTCGTAGGCGCCGCCACGGGCCAGCCTTGGTCCAATCTCCTGACCTCAATGCAATCGATTTTGAGACAGAGTAGCGTGTCTCGCGTCTCCTGCCGCTGGTTCGGTGGCCGACCGGGCGCTCCGGGCAGACTCCGATGTGACCCAACGATCACTCCTCGAAAGAAGTAGGATTCAAGTATGCAAGCCGACATCGACGGAGCCGTGCGAAGCGCTCGCCTAGCTGCAAATTTCAGCTGGAGCTGGAATCCCGACGACGTATCGCGGTTCTGCGATGTCGCAGAGTGGCGGGTCGCGGAGCCTTCTATTCGCCCTCGTCTGCTAACGAATCTTGAAATCGCGGAACCTATCGGTCATGTATCGATTGGACGCAATATTTGGAGTGATGAAGCGCCTTCACAGGTTCTGCGGCAAATATCATTCAGGCTGTCCTCTTCAGGAAGTGGATCGGTCTCCGCGTCGGAGCGTATTGACGCATTCTTCCTAGCTGGTTCACGCCTCACATCGGAGTTTGGAAATCCGACACAAGCGATTCCCGGGCGCGAGCCCACGCTTGCTTGGGAATTGCCGGAACTGTCGATAGAATTGAGGTTGCGCGCTAGCTATCTCATGCTCGGCATAATCAATCCAAACTATCAAGATTGGAAGAATTCCAGCCGTGATGAGCTCGAATATGAACGGCGTCTGAATCACGGTGACGAGAAGCCGAATGACTCAGTGTCGCCGAGTTCAACTCTCGGATGGCAGTCGTTCTTGTCGGCATTGTCTTTGACGCTATCTCGCCTACCGGAAGATGGAGTCTTGACCATTGTTGCAGATTCCAAGAAATGGGTACGATTCAGCTTCGGCGAGAGCAGCCGACTGGGTCTGTTGCTGAGATGCGAATTTCCTCAGATTGGGGATATAGACGCTGAACAGTTGGTTCGAGATGGTTGGGTAAAGCCTGACAAGAGAAGCCGCCATTGGGTCTACGCGGTCGAATGGCCAACCATATATGATAAATACTATGCGCTATCGAAGAGTGCAGTTGGTGTGCTACGAAGTATTTTCGGAGTTGAAGACGCAGCGTCAATTTCAATTGATAGCCAAAGTCTGTCGTACGGAGATCACGCAGACCTGGTCGCATTCAGAGAAGGCTGAATCGGGATTCGACCCGGGCCAAATTACGATCCATGCCTCTGGATCGGCCAGGCGTGACGACGATTGCGCCACCGGACGTAGTCGCTGATCACCGCATCCTGTACGGCATGGCTGCGGTGGTCGGTGCCGTTTAGTGTGAAGTACCACACCGCGGCAAGCTTGCACTTGATCAGATTCGATGCATCCCAACGGCTTTGAGGCTCAGCCAAGCGTCTCGCGACTGATGTCAGCGATCCCACTGCCCCGCAGGACACTTACCAACTTCAACGGATTTCACGTCGAGAACGGCTATTCCAGACCCAGGGGGTGGGCAGCACCGAGCGATCTGACGAATCCGACTACGTGTGGCTGGGTGGGTTTGCTGGTCCGCTCTTCAGTCTTTTTGGCCGAGCGAATCCGTGCCCCTCTTCGCTGAAGTCGCGGATCACTTGCTGCACCTTACGCTTCCGAGACCCGCATCGGCTGCGCGGTCAACGGCACCGGCAGTTGCTGTCCCGAGTCCATCACACGATCGCCCGCTGTATCCGCATCGACTGCTTGCTACGCCGCCCGATCTGCGCGAGTTTGCGGCGCGCTTCGACGTCAAGCCCTGACGAAAACGTCGGCTTGCGAGTTACAGGCGCGATCCCTGCGCCGACAGCATCATCGGTCGACCGCCGATGGTCAACCCTGTACACGGGCGTGGATGCAACATAATCCGTTTTTGACCGCGGTGCCGGCAGCGCAGTGTGGGCAAGTCCTTGATCACCAACTCGCAGTTATATCTCAAGGATCGAGTTGGCCTCTGATGCTCACTATAACTATTCGAATCAATTGGTTGGTTAAATAATGGCAACAAGTCCCCTTAGTCGCCGCGGGGCGCTGACAACGAATATTGACCTAAATCCTGATACTTCGGAGCTCGATGCTGCGAAAATTGATGAGGTAGCCGATATTGACAAACGCTCATCTGACAGACAGAGGCGACTGGCAAGTGAATATTACCCGGCTGTATACCATCAAGAGTTGAATGCCAGAATCCGGCGGAATCTTACAAGTGCACTTGGGTTGCGTGAAGGGGCGCTGAGGTCCGATGAAATCGAGCAAACTGCGGACGATTTGGCGGATAGTGGAACCGATCCTCGACTGATAGAATTTGCAGAGCGCATTTCTGAGGATACAAGCCGTTCGTACAAAAGGGCTAAATCTATCGGGGAAGAACTGGGTCTAAACGTCGCGGAGGCTTACCTGGAAAAGCAGATAGCCATCCACGGCGGAGAAATTCTGGTTAGGGGAGATCGGGGAAACAACACCCTGGATGTCGTTGCAGTAATCGGAAAGCGACCCAATCTTAAGCTCGTGGTCGTAGAGGCTAAGGGTGGATTTCCGTCGGCTACTCCTTCCGGGAAGCGGTCTAGAAAAAAGCCAGGTCTGGGTGTCCGAAAAGTGGTTGAGCAACTCGGTCGAAGGCCGAGGGCGGATACTCGCGAGGTTGATTACGCGGAATTTCGTCAAGGAACAAGGGCGTACCTTGAAGACCTGCTCCGGATGGACGTGGAACTCCGCTACAAGCTGTACAATTTATATCCGGAGGTTTTCAATGCCCTCTCGGGGAAATCGCACGCGGGGTTCGTGCCGGTCGACTATCTCCTGGTGAAGGGCGATGCCGGCGACCCGGTCAAGGGCTGGGCGCCTAAGGCTCAAGGCTGGCGATTTCGCAACATTGTCGCGAATGAGCGCGATCAAGTTCGCTTCGCGCGCCTCCCACCGGCGCTCAAAAGGTCTAAGACGGCGCTAGGAAAGCGTGGGACAAACACCGATCCATCTCACAACCTCCGACACCTGCCGAACGTAACGGAGGATGACAAGAGATATAGGCAAGTGCTTGAGAAATTCGAGCGCGATCGAGCCTCGGAAGCAGCCCAGGAGAGACTTCAACAGCGGGCCGCAGCACGTAGGACCGTAATGCGAGCTGGCGGGAGGATAGGCGTCTTCTCTGGGGTTGCCGCTGGTGCTCTTGCGTGGCAGACTTTGAGTGCCTCTGAATCTAACGCGGCGACTGTATTTGCAGCATCCGCCGATGCGATGGTAAGCAGTTCAGTTGAAGGCTCCGATAACGGATTCTTTGCCAGTGTGAAGGTGACTATCGCCGAGTTTTCACGGATGTCGACGTCATTCACTAGCTACGTCCAGAATGGCCTGAATGAACTGGTGGTGCTGGTCGGGGGTGCTGTTTCGGCGGTATCTGGGTTTGTATCTGATATTGTTGATTCGGCGGGCGTGCAAGCCGTGATCGATAAGGTGTCGGATGACTGGGCCTTTGCGCAAGAGTTGCTGAATATTGCGATGTTGTTTTCGCCGGTGGGGACGGTGGCTGCGGCTATTTCGGCGGCGGTGCCGATTATTCAGTTGATTGTGGAGCATTGGGATCAGATTCGGGCGGCGTTTGATTGGGTGTTGAAGAATGTCTTGACGCCGGTGGCTGAGTTCTTTATGGCGGCGTTCAAGGTCTATATTGCGCCTTACCGCTTGGCTTTTGACGCTGTGATGGCTGGGTTCAATGGGATGGGTGGGGTGGTTGGTACCGCGGTTGGTGCGGTGCGGTCGACGGTCGTGGGGATTGTTAAGGCGATCGGTCAGATCTTCCAGCGGCTCGAGATCAATATCGGATTCCCGGTCAATAAGTCGTTCGGGTTGAAGAGTGTCGGTGATGCGATGGTGGCTTGGGCTTCTGAGCGGTTGGCCGACGGTGGCCTGGTGGGTGGGCAACGCGGGGTCGTGCCGCGGAGGGCATCCGGTATCGAGGTGATGGCCGTGATCGATCGGTCGGTGTTGCGTGCCGCCCAGGCTGAGGAACGCAAGATCGGGTACGCGTATCGGCCGCCGTTCCTGCACGACGGTGCTTTGCCTCGCACGGATAACGGGCCTGGTCCGCGCACATTTGATGTGCGGGTCGCTGATGTCGATGCGGCGTTCGCGCAGATTCGGATGTTGCAGGCCGTGCAGGATGCGCGGTTCAGTCCGGTCGGCGTGTAGTCAGGTGACCGCTGTGCGGCTGACTCGGTATTGACAAGTAGACGTCGGTAATTCACAAGAGATCGGAAGGTTGGAAACGATGAGTGATCCGAAACCGGAGGGTGTTCCGGACCCGTTGGCCGGCTTCGACATCGAGATCCATCCGGTCTCTTTGGACGGCCTCAACGATTCAACGGATCAGAGGCCGAAAAAGGCGGACAATACGAAGGAGCCGAGTAAGAGCAGGAGTCCTTCGCGTCGGCCTTCCGCGTCCAGACCTGCTCGGCAGCAGAAGAATCCGCCCAAGGTCGATGATCACCCTAAGGGCACAAGCCCCACGGCTCGGCCGCCGAAGAAGCCGATTCAGCCGCGTGAGAGCGGCAAGCGAGAGCGTGGCGCTGCGCCGAAGTCGCCACGCGGAGGTGGTCCGGGCGCGAAGCCGCCCGGTGTCGACCGGAAGCAGCCGGCAAAGAGCCAGAAACCGGCGTCCGCGGGACCGGAAAGGTTTGCGGCACCGCCGAATAGGAGCAAGCCGGTTGACCTGGCGAAACGTCCACCTGCCAAGGCTCCGCTGGCCGGTAAACCAGGAGGCCCGAAGGGAAGCAAACCCAAGGGCGGCAAGGTCGACACCAAAGGGCTCAAGGATGAGGCGACCGCCCTCAAGAACCTCGGCGGCGCGTTCAATGACAACCTCGCGGCCATCAAGAACCACACGGGCGCCGGCAAGAAGATGGTCGGCAAGGTCGGCGGCGTCGCCAAGAACCTCAAGAAGCTGACCGGCGCGATTCGCACCGCGTCTGCCGTGCAGAAGATCATCGGCGGCGCGTCCAAGCTGTGGTCAGTGGCGCAGACCGCGTTGAACCTGGTGTGGAACGCGTCGCCGGTCGGCTGGTTCACCCTCGCCCTGGGGGCCGCGATTCTCGCGATCACGCTCATCGTTGAGCACTGGGACGAGATCAAGGCGGCGTTCAGTGTCGTCAAGGAGAAGGTGCTCGATCCGGTCGGTAGATTCTTCCAGGACCAGTTCGGCGAGGTCCTGAAGCCGTTCACCCACATCAGCACGGCTGTTTCCGGCGCGTTCAAGGCGTTGTGTTCGACCGTGGGTGGGGTGTTCCAGAAGATGGTGCACTACATCGCCGTGGTCGTCGGCAAGGTCGCCGATCTCCTCGGCAAGTTCCGAGCGTTCCCAGGCGTGGGCGGCATCGCCGACGCCATGTCCGAGTGGGCGCAGGCGCGTATGGCAGACGGTGGTCTTGTCGGTGCGAGCCGTGCCAAGGCACCGGCCGGCTCGACCGATGAGGTCGTCGTTGAGGCCGGGAGCCCGAAGCGGACGGTGATGGCTGCGGTCGACAGTGATCACCTGCGGGTAGCCGGCACCGATACCGGCCGGTCAGCGCTGACCAAGAGTCCGCATATCGCCCCACTGCGCGGCGTGCGGCGGAGCGGCGCGACAGTTCGCGCGATCGACCATTCGACCACCATCGCGCTGAACCGAGGGAACGACACCAGTTACGCGCGGTCGCGCGCCGTGCACGCGCAACGCGCGCTCACCTACGCGGGTGGGTCGCGCTAGCCCAACCTTTCAGACACCTCAGGGAGTGGTTAGAACGATGAGCAGTAAAGGCGACGCGCAGTTCGACGCCGCATTGCGCGCGGCGCTGGCCGCGAGCGATCCACTCGATGCCGGCGACAAGGGCAAGGGTGGCGCGGCCAAGTCCGATGTGAAGAGTTCGGGCAAGCCGTCGAAAGGCGACGTGGCTCACTCCGATAGCCCGGAGGGCGGTCAGTCGAGCGTCGAAAGGCATGACGCACCAACGCGATACAAGAACGAGCACCGCCCGGCTTCGGTCGAACCACCTAGGGGTGCGCGACCAACGGCTACACCGCCGAGCCAGTCGGTCAAGCCTCGCAAGCCATCCAAACCGCAGGGCAGGCCTCGGGGCGGGCTCGGCTCGAAGGTGCGCGGCGGTGCCGGTCTGGCCGGCGGTCTGGCGATGGGCGCGATGACGTCGGGAGTTGACTGGCGCCAGGCCGTCGCCGACCCGAAAGCCGCGCTGAGCGGGCTCGGCGGCGCCGGCCTCGCCCAGGGCAAGGACTATCTCACCGGAATGGCTGATCCGGCGAATCTGTCGGATGCCGTCTCGCAGGTCAAAGACACGGCGAGTGCGGCGAAGGATAAAGCCTCGCCGGATAAGTCGAATGCGGGTGACGCCAAACCGATCACCGATGAGACCAAGGCGCTCAAGGATCGAACCTCAGCGCTGCGCGGCGACGTCAAGAACCTCGGCACGCACGCGGCGACCAGCCAGAAGATGACCGAGAACGTCGACAAATCGTCGAAGGGTTTCGACGATCTCGCCAAGGCGCACAAAGACTCAGCGGGTGCCCAGAAGAATGTCGAAGGCGCGTCGAACAAGTGGGACAAATCCCAGGGCAAGCTCAACAAGGCTGTCGGCAAATCGGTGATCGGCAAGATCGTCGCGGCGATCGAGGTCGCGATTGTCGTGATCGGGCTGCTCATCGAGCATTGGGACTCCGTGAAGAAGGCCTTCGACACGGTGAAGAAGAACGTGCTCGAGCCAGTCGGCGACTACTTCAAGAAGGTGTTCGCCGCGTGCCTCGCGCCGTTCACCACGGTGATCGACGAGGTGAAAGACGCGCTCGGCAGCTTGGGGAGCGGGATCGGTGGCCTGTTCGCCGGGGTGGTCAACCAGGTGGCGGACATCGTCGCCGTGATCGGCTCGGTGGTCGCCAAGATCGAGTTCAGTCTTCCCGGTTGGCTCGGTGGCGCGACGCTCAGCCTGGCTGGGCTCGGAGGGGCGATGACGTCGTGGGCGGCGTCGGCACGGATGGCCGATGGCGGCGTGGTGCGGGGGCCAGGTGGTCCGCGCGAGGACCGGGTGCCGGTGCTGGCGTCCAACGGCGAGTTCGTGGTCAACGCCGCGGCGACGGCGCGCTACGGGCCGCTGTTGGAATCGATCAACAAAGACACCCTCAATGTCGGCGGGCGAGACGCGCAAGTGGTTGCCTCACTGGGCCTTTCGCGCGTCAAACCGGCGCAAGCGTTGCCCGATGTGGCGACCACGCACCGATTCGATCGGTCGACCACGATCAACCTCACGACGACCCAGCACGACGGCGCCTACCTGCGTTCGAAAGCCGTGGCCGCGCAACGAGATATCACCTACGCGGCCGGACGGCGGTAAGTCGCGGCGACGCATGACCCAAGGAGTAGACGATGGACCGATCCCGGCCCGAAGACGACCTCGACGCGGACGAAGAAGAGCTCGACGATCTCGATCCCGAGGAAGACGAACTCGACGACGACGACGACGACGGCGACGACTCGGCCGAAGACGAAGATGGTGTGGCGGCGGCTGGTGGCGTCGCCGGCGCCGCCGCGCTTGCCGCAGCGGCGCCGATGGGTATGCGGGCGCGTCAACAGCAGTCCCCCGGGGGCGTGGCCAAGTCGACGGCCGAACCCGCTCAGCCGGGCGGGAAACCGGGGGCCCCGCGTCCGGCACCGGGGGGCAAACGGCCCGGCGGAAAACAACCGGCCGGAGCCGGCGGACCGCGGGCGCCGAAGAAGCCCCCTGGCAAGGGCAGCCCTGCGGAGAAAGGCAATGGCCAGGGCGACGATGCCAAGGCGATAGCGACCGCGCAGCAGGAACTCGACGCCGCGCAAAAGGCCAGCGATGCCCTCGAGACCCCGCACACCACGGCGACGAAGAAGCTGGTCGACTCGGCGAAGGCCGCCGCGACCGGCATGTCGCCCCTCACCGCCGCGGTCAAGAACTCGAGCGGCGATCACAAGAACGCCGCGAAGGACCACGGCGAGCACGAGAAGCAACAAGGCGAGCTGGACAAGGCCCTGAGCGAGGGCGGTCTCGGCATCATCAAGAAGATCGTCGACGACCTCAAGCCATGGATCGACAAGATCATGAGCTGGCTGAACAAGCTCAAAGACGCACTGGTCAAGGCCTTCGACAAGGCGCTCAAACCGGTCATCAACTTCTTCGAGAAGGTATGGAGCCAAACGGTTGTCCCGGCGTTCAAGAAGACCGTCCAGGTGGTCTCGGGAGCGTTCAAATCTGTCGGCGAAGTCGTCGGCAAGGTCTTCGACGCCCTGAAACGGGCGTGCGCGACCGTACTCAAAGCCGTCGGCGAGGTACTGAAGAAGCTCGACTTCACCGTTCCCAGTTGGGTTCCCGTCGTCGGTGGAAGCAGTCTCGGCCTGGCCAAGATCGGCGACACCCTGATCGAATGGTCGACCAAGATGCGCGATGGTGGTCTGGTCCGTGGACCGGGCGGACCGCGCGAGGATGCGGTCCCGGTGCTGATGTCCAACGGCGAGTTCGTCGTCAACGCGGCCGCCACCGCCAAGCACCGCAGTGTGCTCGAGGCGATCAACAACGAATCCAGGTCGACCACCGGGTCCGGCTACGCGGCCACCGCGCGATCGTTGCCGGCGACCGCGGGCGCCCAAGCCCGGGCACTTGCCCTCGCCGACCGCCCCCAACTGGCGATCGTCAGCCCGATCACGCCGAGC
>NZ_JBHXAQ010000004.1:0-39589 GCF_042728755.1 Nocardia sp. NPDC060249 | reverse complement strand
CCGCGCGATCGTTGCCGGCGACCGCGGGCGCCCAAGCCCGGGCACTTGCCCTCGCCGACCGCCCCCAACTGGCGATCGTCAGCCCGATCACGCCGAGCGGCGATCGCCTCGATCGCTCCCTCTCGGTCAAGATCAGCGCGCCGACGTCCGGTCACGCGCATACCCACGACACCGCGCTGGCCGCTCGAAAGGCATTGACCTACGCCGCGGTTCGGCGTTGATATCCTGGGTGCGAGCTCAGGTTTTCGACGACGCTGGAACTAAGGATTGATATGGAGTTCAAGGCGCTCTACAGCATGGTGCAGGCTTCATATTTTGATAGCGTGGAACAAATTCGGCGACTTCCTACGGAGTCGGATATTCCGACGAAATGTTATAGCGAGGTTCTCGACGACTACATTGCTGACGGATGGCGTGTCGTATATGGATACGATGGTCCTGATGCGGGTATCGATTACAACCGCACTCACCTGAAGCGCGGAAAGAGCATTCTCAGATTCAGCTGGTGGCCCGATGAAGGAGGTCGAGTGGCCGGCTCCAAGAGCGATATCGAGGAGATCTCCCGGTACATTCGAGATCACTGAGTCAGTCGCTGCGGTTCGGGTACGTTGGGCCGTCGGCCCTTTCAAACTAGTTCGGGAGTCGTGTCAGTGGAGAACATGCAGCGTGCCGCTGAGTTGGCCGGCGAGATGATCGCGCAGGCGGTGCAGTGGGTTTCAGAAGGCACGGCCGGTCCGTTCCTGGCCTATCTGGGCGCGAGCGATTCCCGGGTGACGCTGGTCGATCTGTCGCAGGGAGGCGACCAGTCTCCGTTGGACTACGGACGCGGCCTCATGGTCGTCAGGTCAGCCGCACGCGGCGTCATCGTCTACGACGGAACCATCTCGAACAGTGATGGTGAACAGTACGCCGCCCTGATCGGCAAGGCATACGAATTCCAGCATGGTGAAGGCACTTTCGATGTTTTCGTGCCTTACCGCCCGGCGCGCCGGGCGCAGAGCTTCGGTGTCTACGCCTTGGTTCTCGATGACCAAGACGGCCAACCGGTCAGTGACGAGATTCTCGACGCGTTCCTCGAAGGTACGCGCCGGGACGCGGAGGTCGGCGAGTTCTTGCGTCAGCATCAGTTGCAGTAACTGCACCGCACCAGGAAGGAGGAGCTGGCATGGGCGGCTTCCGTAAGTGGACCAAAGCGGAGCTCGAGCAGCGGGAGAAGGACCAGCACAATCCCGAGTGGTTGGCCTGGTTGGCGGACATGGATGCCGGGCTCGAGACGTTCTTCGCGGTGGATGTGCGGGATATGCCAGTGGAGCCATTCACTGCGGCCGGGTTGGACCACGCCGAGCAGGCTTTGCTGCACAGATTTCCCTCGTCTGATTCATTGCTGGACGTCAAGAACGCTGGGATGGTCGACCGTTTTCATCGATACCTCGGGGAGACGTTCATCAAGAGTGGATTCGAAGGACGGTGGATGAATGTCCGTATCACCAGCGGTCGCGGTACGGGAGTATTTTTCGATCGACGTGGTTTCGAGCCCGTTGTCCGGGAACCGTTTACCGATTCCTACCTCGAGGTAGTGATGCTCGCGTTGGCCGCAGTGGAACGCCGAACTGGTCATGAATGGTCGTGGGTCTATAGAAATGCCGAGGAGGACCACGCGGAGTGGCTGGATAATGGCCGTCCCAACATCTCCTGATCGGCGCGGTATCCACTGAGTCAGTCGCTGCGGTTCGGTACGTTGGGCCGTCGGCCCTTTCCACTAGTTCGGGAGTTGTTTCAGTTGGAGAACATGCAGCTTGCCGCTGGGTTGGCCGGAGAGATGGTTGCTCATGCGGTGCAGTGGGTTTCGGAAGGATCGGCGGGTCCGTTTCTGGCCTACCTGGGCAAGGGCGACACCCGTGTGACGTTGATCGATCTGGCGCAGGACGGCCCCGAGTCGCCCCTGGATTACGGTCGCGGGCTCATGATCGTCAGGTCTGCTGCTCGGGCTGTCATCGTGTACGACGGAACCATCTCCAACGATGAGGGCGGTCACTACGATGCGCTGATCGGGGAGGTCTACGAATTCGAGCACTGCGATGGCGCTTTCGACGTCCTGGTGCCCTACCGCCCGCGTAGTGAGTCGCAGAGCTTCGGTGTTTACGGACTCATCCTCGAGGACCAGGCAAGCGAGCCGGTGGACGAAGAGATTCTCGACGCGTTCCTCGACGGAACCCGCAGGGATGCCGATGTCGGGAAGTTCTGGCGTCAACACCAATTGCGGTAGCGGTCGGCGTGCGGCCCGTGCCGCAACCTAGGCTGCGATGGCGAGGTTTCGTCGGCTGAGGCTGTGCTTGAGCCGGAGAACGCAACGATGGCTGATCGGTTCCACCAGCGATGGTGAACAGTTCGATGCCCTGACCGGCGAGGTCCACGAATTCCAGTATGACGAAGGTACTTTCGATGTGCTCGTGCCGCAACATGATATGAGAGTAGTGACAGATAGGGGACCGGCGTGGGTCGCGTTCGCAAGGTAAGTAGGGCCAGGCTTCGGCAGCGCGAGAAGGACCAAGGCGTCCCAGAGTGGTTGGAGTGGTTGGCCGGAATGGATGCAGCGCTTGAGACCTTCTTTACTGTGGATGTCCCGGATATGCCTGTTGAGCCGTTTACCGCGGCTGGGCTGGACCATGCTGAGCGGGCGCTGATGGACAGGTTTTCCTCTGTTGAGCCGTTGCTTGCAATCGATAATGCCGGAGTCGTTGACCGTTTTCAACGATTCCTTGGGGAGACGTTTATTAGAAGCGGCCTCGGAGGCCACTGGAAAAATGTTCGTATCACCGACGACGACACGGATGTCCTTTTCTGCCGTCGGGGATTCGAACCGGTAGTTTGTCACCCGTTCACCCCTGCCTTTCTTGATGTGGGGTCGCTCGTGCTGGGGGCAGTGGAAGGCCGAACCTTTCACGAATGGTCGTGGGTCTACGGCAATTGTGTTGTGGATTACGGGGATTGGGTGGCTGAAGGACGGCCAAGTATTTCCTGACCGGCTCCTCTGCTTCTTAACTGAATATATTTTTGAGTAGAACCTCTAAACAGATAGCCCATCGATGCCTGGCATCGATGGGCTATCTGTTTCTAGGTCCGAGACAAATTCAGGACGGCGATGTGCGCCAGTTTGGATCGGGCGTACCAATTCTTCCGGCGCCCGGATTTTGAAATGGAGTGCGTACACATGAGTGACGGTAAGGCGTGGCTGGATGAAGATCCAGACGACGGCCATGAACTATCTGCGACGCAGGAATCGAAATATCAGGACTATCTCAGGAAGGAAAATCCATCCGAGGGGGTCCATAGGGATAGGCGTTCATGGCTGCGCAAGAATCTTTCGTTCCGCTATGCCACGCGTTATGGTGATGACTATCGAGACGGATTGGCGATCACTCGTGGCTGGACCGCTGATAATGGCTGGGAGATAGAACAGCGCGTATCCGTGGGAACGAGCGACCGATACTATGACGCCGGTAGTCGGAGAAAACCTTCAGTCGGCCGTGAAATCAAGTACGGAAAGGTCGGCCGTGGTCGTACGCTAGGTGGGCGAAGTCAACTCGCTAAGGACGAGCATGCGGTTAAACTCGGTCGCCGGGTCAACTGGCATGTTTCCGATATTTCGAAGGTGGATAAAAAAGTACTCGCCAAGCTACGCGAACTAGAGAAGAAGTACCCAGGAAGATTCACCGTTGAGCAGGTTGGTACGGCTGAGACCGAGCTTGCTTTGGCTATCGGCAAGGAAATGCGTGAACATCGTGCCGGAAATGGTAGACCATTACCGTCGTATTATGCCGCTCAGCGTGAACTTGCAGAGAGGCACGCAGGCACTATCGCAAAACTGGGCGGAAGAAATTTGGGTGCCGCCAATCGTCATGCGATGGACGGTGGAAAGAGTCTTGTAGCCGAGGTCAAGGCGAGAACAAAAGCGCTCAGAGGCAAGGAATCGGCTCTCAAAGAGAGCATCAAGGCACTCCGGGATCATGCCACCGCTCACGCGAAAATGGTTGGGGGCTGGGCGAAGGCGCCTAAGGGGCTCACGAAACTGACCAAGGCGATGAAGAATTCGTCGACCGCGCAGAAGAATGTCCAAGGTGCCACCAAGTCGTGGATCGGCGCCCACGGCAAGGTCAACGCTTCGATGATGAAGTCCCCGTTGGGCATGATCGCGATGGGGATTACGGCGCTGATCGGCGTTGTGACGCTGATTATCGCCAATTGGGGCACGGTGCAGAAAGTCTTCGAGGCTGTGCGTAAGAACACGCTCGAACCGGTGGGCGCGTTCTTCCAGAATGTCTTCGCCTCGGCGACCGCGGGGCTGAGCAACGTGACGAAGGGTATCTCGGAGTCGTTCAGCGGCTTGGGCTCGGGGGTCGAAGGCGTGTTCAAGACGGTGATCCACTATGTCGCGGTCGTGGTGAATGCGATCGGGTCGGTGCTCAAGCGCCTCAATATTCCACTGCCGGACTGGCTCGGCGGCGGCAGCATCGGATACGGGTTCATCGGTGACGCGATGGTCGAATGGGCTGCGGCGCGTATGGCCACCGGTGGCGTCGTGCGTGGTCCGGGTGGTCCGCGCGATGACCAGGTGCCGATTATGGCGTCCAACGGTGAGTTCGTGGTGAATGCCGCGTCCACCAGTCGGCATATCGCCTTGCTGGAAGCGATCAATAGCGACTCGCTCACTATCGGTGGTCGGGACGCGCAGGTGATCGCGGTACGCCACGACGCCTTCACGGTCCCGTCACGGGCGCTGCCGCACGTGGTCAACCGGCATCATTTCGATCACTCGACCACGGTCAACCTCACGACCAATCACATCGACAGCGCGCATGTTCGCGCGAAAACGCTGGCTGCACAACGCGAAGTCGCCGCGTCGTGGGCGTAGCAGCGATGTCGCGACAACAGAGAACGGAAAACACATGATCTATTCGGCAATCCTGCCCGCGCAGGCCGCCGGCGGTGCCGACGTGATCGGCGTCGCCGGGGTGTACAGGTCGGCCTTCTATAGCGGCGACACCGTCACCGACGTAACTCTCGTCGCACCAGCCGGATTCGTCACTGTGACGGGCGCGGCGACCAACAATGCCACCTTCACAGTTCGGCACTTGCGGTCGGGAGTCGTGCAGCAGAGCTTCGCCTCGATCACGCTCACCGCCGGCACCAACCTGGCCGCCGAGATGCCGTTGACCGTGCCGATCACGGTCGCGCCGGTACTCCAGGCCGATGACGTGATCGACGTGCGAATGCACCAGAACGGTACCGGGCTCGCGGTCGGCGCGGGCGTCATCGCGGCCGTCTACGTCAGCTGACGGCGCAACCACATTCATTGCAGCACAAGGGAAAGAGTTGAGGTGAACCAGTGGGGACTAGTCCTGCGCTGATAACGATCACCGGCGTCGATGGTTCGACGTGGACGATCAGTGGACAAGGTCGCGGCCGGGAAGGCGTCGACCTCGGGACCGCGCCGAGCGGCCTCTACGACGCGCCGGTCACGACGATCTGGAACCAGACCGCGTTCCAGAACGGCGCGACCTACGGCGGGTACAGCACCAACCGACGCGAAGTCGTCTTCGGCGTCAACATCTTCGAAATCACCGGTCGCTCGTGGGAATCCGTCGACAGTGCCTGGCGCAAAGCCTGGGCCTACGACGCGGATTCGATCATGACGGTGACCACCGGCTACGGCTCACGCTCGCTCGCGCTGCGGATGTCGCAGCAACCCGACTTCAAACCGAACAAGGACCCGCACCTGAACCTGTGGGGTCAGGTCACTATGACCTGCACCGCAGGCCTGCCGTGGTGGGTGGAGGAACCCGCGACGAGCACCTGGGTCTCGACCATCAGCACGACCAACGGCACCACCCAATCCGGCACGGTGACCGTCGCCAATCCGACCGATCAGCCGATGTACCTGCAATGGGTGTGCTCGGCGCCGGGACGCTGGACCTTGCCCGACTTCTCCTTCGGCAACAACTACCACAACCGCGCCGAAGAGGACGCGGATCGTGTTGTGGTGCTGCCGAACACGGTCGTGGGTCAGGATCTGGTCGTCGACACCGACCCGGCGCGCGAAACTCTCGTCGCGGCCGACCGATCGCAGATGTGGGCGCTCATGGGTGGGCGTGGATTCGAGTACATGATCCCGCCCTATACGCCGGCCACCGTTGTGCCGGTGAAGGTGACCGGCGCGCCGGCGGGTGCCTCGGTCATGGCCGTGCAACCGCGCAGCTGGTCGCGGCCCTGGGGGCTGCAATGACAACGGTGAACGACCTGCCTGTTATCTACAAGAACGCGCTGAAAGACAAAGCGCAGCGTGAGATGCTGCGAACCAAACCGCCGCTCATCCGGTTCTGGGATGGTGACTGGCAACTGCGCGGTACCTGCGCCGGCGAGATCAGCGCCAATTTCACCTGGATGCTCAATGAATCCGGGACCGGCGTCATCGTGCTGCCCTACGAGCATCATCTCGCGCAGTGGGCGATCTCGCGCACGCGGACCACCCAGAACATCCACATCACCGTCGACAAGGATGGTGCGCGCTGGGACGGCCGCATGTCGAAAGCCGTTGTCAAACAAGATGAGTACGGCGTCACCACGGTCGAGATGTCGTTTCTGCACTCCTATGAGGAGCTCAAGCACATCTGCGTCTGGGCAAACCCGCTGCTCCCGGCCGCCCTGCAGATTCCACAGCACTTCATCCTGGCTGGGCCCTCGGCTTCCTCGTTGAAGCTGGCCCTGTTCTTGAATGTGCTGCGGCTGGAAACCTCATTGTGGGCGCTGCCGGACAACCCGCTCGATGCGTCCGAGTGGTTCGACCTGGATATGTCCAACTGGTCGATCGTGGTGAAACCCCATGATCTGCTGGCGGATTCGTCGGTGTGGACGTTGCTCAACTCCCGGTTCAAGATGTTCCACGACCTGGCGAAGGACACCCTGGCCACCGCGCAGTTGATGATCACCACCCGGCGCTGGCTGGTCGGCGATCCACCGGCGTGGCCGGGCGCGAATCTGCGCAACGGCGCACTCGTGGTCGACATTGTCGACAAGAGTGGATTCACCACTGGCACGAGCGAGGGCGGCAGCGTTCTGGACGGGCTCGTCTACACCGCTCAGGTGTATACCGAGGACTACCTCGGCACGACGCGGAATATCCTGCCCGATCCCAATACCGACGAATATCAGCAGCCGGGTTGGTTGGGAACGATGTCGAAGGCGCCATGGGTGATCTTCCGGCCCGACCGGAACACGGGTGTGCAGACGTCGTCGTTCACGATCACGCCGTTCACCGATGTGCAGATCCTCACGGGTGGGCATTCGCCAGAGCAGGTGAACGCCGGCGTGAAGCAGGCCATCACCTCGGCAGGACAGCTCGCGGGCGGTTTGCTGCAGATCGCCACGGCGGGTCTGGGCGACTGGTCGGCGATCGGCGGTCAACTCGCTGAGACCTGGTTGTATCCCGGGTTCAAGGACACGTTGCTCGCCTGGGTTTCGTACAAGGATCCGATCCGCGCGTCGCAGGCCGGTTGGTCGCACTACTACGAGCACTTCCAGGACGGCGCGGACGACGCTTACAGCTTGAACTCGCTGACCGCGTTGAGCTCGGCACTGTGGGCGACGCGGTCGTTCTACTCGCACGAACTCACCGTCGCCGACGGCCAGCCCTACTTCATCGGCGATCAGGGCCACGGCCACTTCTTCCTCGGTGACCGAGTGGGGGCCACCGTCCATGGCATGTCCCCGGACGAGATCTACATCGACCAGGTCACTCAGCTGGAACTGGCCTGGGCCCGCGACCAGACCCCGGCTTGGCAGATCACCATCGGCACGAACCAGGAAGTCGAGGAGCCGCTGGTGAAGTCGATGCGCAAGATCGACGAGATCAAATCGACCATGCACGACCTCGGCGTGAAAATCAACTTTGACTAGAGACGGCGATTCCCATGTCAATTCCACAGCAGCACGAATGTGATCCCAATAATCCCGAAGAGGCCATTTCCTGGGCGTTCGTCGGTTTGCCCGGCCCGAAGAACGCCCCGATGATCGTTCATCCCATGGTGCTCAAACAGTGGTCGAAACATCTGTGGGACTTGGGGTTCCGGCATCACCCCGAAGAGCAGACCAAGGAATACCACCCGCCGATTCGGGGCCACCACCACTGGCTCAACTCCGCGGGCACCTGGGTGGAGAAGGGGACCCCGCAGCCCGCCCGGATCACCGCGCCCGATGTGGCGATGCTGACCCAGCAGGAGCGGGCCGACCTGGTCAGCCAGTTGCGTGAGCACGGCGACCTCAACCATCTGCTCACCCGATCCACCCAGTCGGAGGCGGCCGAGCATGACCGCACCTGACCGGAAAGTCCCGGACGGGGCTCAAGTCGTCGGCAGCTTCGGTGGACTCACCGACTCCCGTGACGTCGCGTTCAGCGGCAATGAAACCCAGATCAGCAACTACAGCCAGCAAACCTTCCAGGCGATGACCAACGCCGCGGTCTCGAGCGTGGTGCGCAAGGCCGATGCCCAAATGGGTGCGTATGTCGGCGTCGCGATCGACCGCATGCTGGCCAATCTCTGCCGGGCGCTGGCCGGGGTCGAGGTACTCGGCATCCACCCCTTGGCTTTCCTCAACGACTGGGCCACCGATCTGGACGCGAAGGCCGGGGAGGCGCTGTCGGGGGTGGACTCGATCTCCAAGGGGATCACCGGCCCGATCACGGGCACGGCGTCGGGTGATCCATCCGATGTTCTCCCAGCGATGACGATGTTGCAGACGAGATTTCAGCAGATCCTGCTGCAGGGCAACGCGATTGTGTTCACCTCGTCGGGGGATTACATACCGACACCGGGAATTCTGTCTCTCGACATCATCCTGATCGGCGGCGGCGCGGGCGGTGCGGGCGGACGCTGGGATATTGTCGCGGGCAATCGTGGGTCTGGCGGTGGCGGTGGCGGCGGTGGCGAGGTGCACACCAATATCCCCGCGTCGCTACTGCCGGTGGACAGCAATGGCGACTTTCTCCCGATCCCGATTACCGTCGGCGTCGGCGGGGCGGGCGGTGCGGCCGGTGGTTCGAACGGCTTGAACGGCACCAACACCTTGTTCGGCTCGTGGTTGATGGCGGGCGGCGGACTCGGCGGCCTGTTCCATTACGGCATCGCCGGGCCCGGTGGTGCCGGTGGTTCCGGCATGATCCCCGGCGGAGCGGGCGGAAAGAGCGGCGCGTCCGGAGTGGGGGAACCCGACCCGGCTCCACGCGCCGGCGGCAACTCCATTTCCGCTTACGCGCTGTACGGCGGCGGCGGGGGCGGCGGGGGTGCAGCCGGATTCACAGGCGGCCTCGGCGCGCCCGGCGGGCAGGGCGGGATTTCGCAGGGCGGTCCCGCCGGTCAGGCCGGTTCGGCGCCCTCCACGATCATCGCGACAGGCGGTGGCGGCGGCGGTGGCGGAGTCACCGGTAGTGACCCGGGCGGCGCAGGCGCGTTCCCCGCGGGCGGTGGCGGTGGCGGTGGCGGCAACGGCGTCGGCGCGGCCAAAGGCGCGCAGGGAGCCGGCGGGATCGTGTTCTTGATCGAACGGACCAGCTGATGTTCACCGCCAACCTCCGTGTGTTCACCGCATCCGACACCTGGACCCCGCCGCCGAACCTGTTCGCGGTGGATGTGATCCTGCGCGGCGGCGGCGGAGCGGGCAATGCGACCGTGGGCGGCGGTGGGGGACAGGCTATTCGGTCCGCTCGGCGGATCCCGGCCGCTGTGCTCTCAGAGTCTGTGCCCGTTGTCGTCGGCGTCGCGGGCAGCGGTGGCGGCGATGGTGGGACCTCCAGTTTCGGCACGTGGCTGGTCGCTGCCGGCGGATGTGGCGGAGCCAGTGGCGGGGCCGGGGGCGGCCTCGGGTTCCAGCGCGGCGGCAACGGCGGTCCGAACGGGCAGCGCGGTGAATCCGTCTCCGGTGGCGATATCGCTCTGCTCGCGGGCGGGGGCGGTGGTGCCGGTGCGGGGTCCGTCGGCGGTGGATCGGGGCTGGTGGCCGCGGGCACCAGCAATCCGCCGTTCTGGCAGGCGCTGCAGTCCGGTGGCGGTGGAAACGCCGGCGCCGGTGGCGGATTCCCGGCGGGCGGCGGCGGCGCGGGTGCGATCGGCGCGGCCGGACTCGTCACCGTCATCGAATATCACTTCACCTACTGAACGGAAATTTCGCGATATGAACACAGCCACAACGCTTTCCATCGAAGTCACCGGATTCGCCGGCCCCGCTCGGCTCTACGAACTCTCGGAACCGCTCTCGGGTAACAACCACGTCATTGTGTGGACGCAGCAAGCGTTCGGTCGCCAGTCCGCAGAGGCGGTCATCGTGGCGGCGCGACCCGACGGTTCGGCAGTCACGATGACAAAGCTGCCGGGCTCCTACATCCATCCCGACGCGACTCACGAAGGCGCGCTCTGGCTGGCCGGCTACGAAGTAAAGGAAGTGTCATGACATCACCGGTCGACCCCGGTTATCTGGGGTATCAGCCTACGGTCGAACCTCTCATCCTGACCACCGGCGCCAGTTTCGTGCAGACGATTCAGCCGTCCGGCGGCGCGGTATTTCCCACTGGCACAACAATTTCCATCGGGTTGACCGCGCCGAGCGGTGTATCGCTGGCCACCTGGTCCGCGACCGTCACCCCGACCGCCGCGTCCTGGGCCGTATCCAGCGCCATCTGCGACGCGATTCCCGCGAATTCGCGGTACACGATGCTCGTGACCTATCCGACCACCCCCGCCACCACCTATGCGTGGTACGTGGGCTCGGTCATCCGGACCTAGAGCATCCGCGTCACTCGAAAAATCAACCCTCACCCTCGAAATATCCGAAATAAGGAGCTGTCATGGCTATCGCCGTTGCTACCACTCGCCAGGCTCTCGCCGACGCCTACAAGAACGTCGCGGGATCGAACACCGTCTACATCAGCGTGCACACCGCCGATCCCGGCACCACCGGCGCCAACGAGGCCAGCGGTGGTTCGCCCGCCTACGCCCGTAAGCAGTCGGCCTGGACCTCCGGCACCGGTGGTGTGGTCACCGGTTCGCAGGTCACCATCGACCTTCCCGCCGGCTCCTACACCTACGTCGGCCTGTGGAAGACCCTCGCCGGTGGCTCCGCGGACTTCATCGACAAGGTCGCGATCAGCTCTACCACCCTGGGTGCCCAGGGCCAGCTGCTGATCACCCCCACTTTCACCCAGAGCTGACGGAGGGCGCCGCATGGCTACGCAACAACCGACGCGGGCCACCCTGCCGGCGCCGTCCACATCCGCGGTGGTGCCGCCCGGTGTCTCCATCACCACATCGAGGGCGCCGACGGCGCCGACAGCCGTTCTGCGCGCCGCTGTGCCGATCATCAAGCCATATCTTGTCGCCGGGTCGGGCGGGAACGGCGCTGTTGCCGCGCAGCTGAACAAGGTGCGATCGCAGATCTCGCCTCCGTCGGCTGCGATCGGCCAGGTCGCCGCGACGATCTCGCCTCGTTCCGGGGCCTTCGGGACCGCAGGTGCGCTGGGGAAACTGGTCGCCAAGGTGGTGGTCAAATCGGGGAAGGTTCTGCTCGAGGCCGGACTCACCGGGGCCGGTGGCTCCAGCGCGTCACTCAACACGCACCTTCCCATGGCCTTCGGAGCCGACGGAACCGCGAGTACAGACCTGGTCGTGATCGGTAGCGCGGAAGCGCTGTTCGGCAGTGATGGTCGGTTCTCCGGCCTGAAACCGTTCGATCTCGCGTTCGCCGGCGACGGCACCCTCGGGGTCGCGGCCGCGGCCGCCGGGGCTGTTGTCGTGGCCGGCGACACCACGGGACAGGGCTGGTTGTCGGCGGCAACGGGACAGCCGATCGCGCTCGGCGGCGCCGGTCAGCTCGCGGTGGCCCAAGGTGCGCCCGTGGACACCACGGGTTCCGGTGGCCTGGTTGCGGTGAGCAGCGCGAAGGCGGGCGTCGACATGGCGCACACCGGTTCCGGGCAACTGTCGATGGTCACGGTGTCGAGTTTCGCTCCTGCGGGGATGACGAAGTCGTCGCCCGCGTGGACACAGATGGCCAATGACTGGTTGACGGTGGCCGGGTGGGCAGCCGATACCGGCACCTACCCCGGATCGACCGTCAATACCGACGGCATCGTCGCCCAGGCGGCGAAAGCCGCGGCGACGCTGGCAGCCTCGATCGTCTTCACCGCGGCGGGAGCGGTGACCGTCAATGTCACGCTGCGGCTGACGGTCAACGGAGTCGTTGTCGCGACGGGCACGGCGACGCCTGTTCCCGCCAGCTCAACGGCCACCGTGACTGTCTCGGTGGTCCGTTCCATCGCGGCCGGCGATGTGGTCCGGGTCCAGGCCATGGGCAATCAGTTCTTGGCTGTGTACAACCCGACAGCGCCGGTGAATTCGGCGTCGTACGTGCGGATCACCTGAGGCCGAAGTTCTCGGTTATCGGCCACATTGCAGGTGCTTCGGAAGCCCGACTTCGCCCATCGGCTGGTGCTGGCGAAGTTCCGGCTGCTCTCATTCGATAGAAAGGAACCGAACAATGTCGAAACTTGTTCGTATCGCAGTGAATTCCAATCCTGAATGGACGACCATTCGGGTGCCTCGGCAGGCTCGGCCGGTTCGGGCGCGCCATGCGCCCGGCGGCGTCGTTATCGGTTTGCCGCCAGGCACTGGGCCTACCCCCGATCCTGTTGTCTACAGCACGTACTGGGAGGTTCCGAGTAACGCGCTGGCGGGCGAGGAAACCTATCTGATTCGCCGCGGTGTTCTGCCCGACCGCGCGGCCGGCCACCCAAGTGAGCCGCCGAGCGATGAGGTCAGTGAGTCCGGGATATCCGGTGCCACTACGTTTTTCGCGGAGGACTTCGAATTCTTCTGGATCTATCGCGACTTGTTCCAGTCCGGTAGCGGCTACCCGCCGAACCGGGTCTGACCGACCGGAATTTCGACAGTTTCGCAACGGAACTGGTGCACTGGAACCCTAGTGCTCGGCCCGCACCCCATGTCTGGGGTGCGGGCCGTTTCGTCGTTTCCGGATCTGGAATCGGCGGGGCTAAGAGCTGAGGTCCGAGTAGGTGGGGACGACGATGCCGTAGAGGTCGGTGATGGTGGCCAGAGCGCTGGTGTGGAGTTGAGCTGCGGGGATGTCGCCCAGGGGGCGGGTGGCGCAGGCGTTGGCGACGATGGTCGGGGTGTTGCCTCGGAGGAAGGCTCCCTCGGTGGTGAAGGTGACGCACATGTGGGTCATGAAGCCGGCGATGATGAGGTTGGTATTGCCTGCGGCGTCGACCAATTCGGCGAGGTCGGTGTTCACGAAGGCGTTGGGGACGGATTTGACGACGGTGGGTTCGTCGGGGGTTGGGGACAGCTGGGGATGAATTCGGCCGATGTCGGTGGTGATGTCGTAGGGGGTGTCTTTGCCGCCGTCGTTGATGACGTGGATGACTGGGGTCCCCGCAGACCGGGCCGCGGTGAGGAGGTCGGTCGCCGCGTCGAGGGCGGGTTCCCAGCCGGTCAGTTCCATGATGCCCTGGGTGTAGGTGTTCTGGTAGTCGACCAAGATCAATGTGGAGTTGGACAGGGACGCGGGGGTCTCGTCGAAGCCGTTGAGTTCGCGCAGGGTGGTGGAGGTCATGGGATCCACGGTATGGACGCCTTGTTATGTCGGCAATGTCATGTAACCTGCAGAATCAGACATGGAGGTGGCGGGTGACTGAGCGGCTCGTGGTGATCGTGTTGTTCGATCGCGTGGACCTGCTCGACGTCACGGGGCCGCCGGAGGTGTTCTCGCTGTTGCAGCGGGAGATGGACGATCCGACGGGGTATCGGGTGGTGTTGGCCGCCGAGTCGATGGAAGCGGTGAGCACCTCGGCGGGGGTGCGGATTCTGCCGGATGTGACCTTCGCCGAGCTGGGGCGGGTGGACACGGTGGTGGTGCCGGGGGCGGTGGAGACGGACAGTCAGCGGCGGGTCAGCGCGGTGGTCGATCCTGGGGTGGTCGCGGCGGTGTCGCGGTTGGCCGAGGGGGCGCGGCGGGTGGCCTCGGTGTGCGTCGGTGCGCATATTCTGGCGGCCGCGGGGCTGCTCGACGGGAAGCGGGCGACCACGCATTGGTCGACGGCGCAGCAGTTGGCAGCCGAGCATCCGGAGGTCATCGTCGACGCGGATCCGATCTACATTCGCGACGAAAATGTCTGGACCGGAGCGGGACTCACCGCGTGCCTGGATCTCACGCTGGCCTTGGTGGCCGACGATTTCGGGGACGAGTTGGCGTTGCGGGTCGCTCGCCAGCTGGTGATGTATCTGAAACGACCGAGCGGGCAGAGCCAGTTCAGTGTGTCGCTCGAACCGGTGTCGACCACGCGCCGGATCGAGGATCTGCGGCACTACATCGCGCGCAATATCGCGAATTCCCTCACGGTGACCGACCTCGCCGAGCAGGTCCATGTCAGTGAACGCCAGCTCACGCGGATCTTTCGCACCGAACTCGGGATGACGCCCGCGGCCTATATCGAGTCGGCGCGGGTGGAGGTGGCGCGGCACCGGCTCGAGACGAGCGACGAAACGCTCCAACGGATCGCTGTCACTTGCGGTTTCAACACCATCGACACGCTCGCCCGCGCTTTTCGTCGTCAGCTCGATACCACCCCGAACGAGTACCGTCGACGGTTTCGTATCGGGTGACTCACTAGGATCTCGGTCGGGACGTTTTGCTAATGAGGTTATGAGTAACAAGGGGTTTCGAGTATGGGAACGGGCATCGCGGAGGAATGGTCGACGGGCTCGGCTACGCCGGTGTTGTGGGGGCTGACGAACTTGATACAGCTGGTGGCGGGCCTGTTGGCTTCCTGAGGATTTGTCTCCTGTATTTCATCGCACGGGGATCAGGCGGTACAGCCACCAGGGGCGGCTGGGGAACGCGGGGTCGTAGATGCGCAGGAGCATGCGGCGCTCCAGGCCGGTGCTGCGTTCGCGCAGGCGCAGGTGGCGCCGTGCGATGTCTTGCGGGCGGACCTCGCTGGTCCAGATCTGATCCCAGTCGGGGGACTCCCCGCACGATTCGGTGATGGCGGTGACGCGCTGGGTGGGGGCGAGCGGAGCGAGCATGCGGAAGGCGTGGACCAGGAGCTGGGCTTCGGTGGTCCAGTCGAGGTAGACCTTCTTCGCCACGGGATTGAGGAACATCCACTCGAGCATGTTCACGCCGGCGCCGAGCCCGGGGAAGAGGCGCTGGTAGTCGGAGTTCGCCGCGAGCATGTCCATGGTGGGGAAGCGGGCGAAGCAGGCGGGGTGGGTGAGGCTGGCCAGGTCGGCGAGATCTTCGGCCGAGGGGGTCGTGGGTGCGGTGCCGGATTCGATGGCGGGCAGGCCGCGGACCAGGATGTGTTTGCGATACCACTGGGGAACGTCGAGGCTGTCGAAAAGTCGTTGCAGCATCGCGGGGTTCGGGACGAGTGCCCCGGATTCGATCTGGCTGATGAGAAGTGGCGCGAGCTGTGTGCGGGTGGCGAGTTCGGCCCGTGCGAGCCCCGCGGCCAGCCGCCGTTCGCGCAAATACACACTGAGCGCAGTGCTTTCAGCCATCTCGACCCCCGAGCCTCACCCCGACCGACGGTAGATCCCAGGGTACGCCGGGTGGGTAGCCGGATGGCGGGGAACCTCGACCGCCGAGCACGTCAGCGCGCTGGGTTCAGGTGCTCACCGCGTGGAAAGGGGAATGAGCGGGCATGTTCGCTCGGCGTTCACCTCGTCAACGTTGCACGTAACCATTCGGTGATAAGAATGGCCGACCCACTTCGAAGGAGATTTTCAATGGATGGCCTGCTGTACTTCCTCACGACCCTCGCGTCACTCTCGAGCGGCTCCGCCTAGAGGCTGAGACAGAAAACGGGCCGGAGCTGAAAGCTCCGGCCCGTTTTTGCGTGGATCAGGTGAGAAACCTCAGAAGGCGGCTTCGTCGAGGTCCATGATGTCGTTGTCCAGGTTGGCCAGGATCGCGCGGGTGGCGGTCAGCTCGGGCAGGATGTTGCGGGCGAAGAACTGCGCCGAGGCGACCTTGCCGGTGTAGAAGGCGACGTCGGAGCCGGTGGCGCCGTTGTCGAGGGCGGCGAGGGCGATCTCGGCCTGGTTCAGCAGCATCCAGCCGATGAACAGGTCGCCGACCGACATCAGGAAGCGCACCGAACCCAGGCCGACCTTGTACAGCTCGGTCGGCTGCTCCTGCGCGCCCATCAGGTGGCCGGTCAGGGTGGCGGCCATGGTCTGCACGTCCTCGAGCGCGGTGGCGAGCAGCTTGCGCTCGCCCTTGAGGCGCTCGTTGGCGGAGTCGGACTCCAGGAACTTCTGGATCTGGCCTGCCACGTGGGCCAGGGCCACACCGCGGTCACGCGCGATCTTGCGGAAGAAGAAGTCCTGCGCCTGGATGGCGGTGGTGCCCTCGTACAGCGAGTCGATCTTCGCGTCGCGGATGTACTGCTCGATCGGGTAGTCCTGCAGGAAGCCCGAGCCTCCGAAGGTCTGCAGCGAATCGGTCAGGTACTGGTAGGCGCGCTCGGAGCCGACACCCTTGACGATCGGGAGCAGCAGGTCGTTCACGCGGAACGCGACGTCCTTGTCGGCACCCGAGACGACCTCGGCGATTTCCGGGTTCTGGTGCGCGGCGGTGTAGAGGTAGATCGCGCGCAGGCCCTCGGCGTACGCCTTCTGGGTGGCCAGCGAACGACGCACGTCCGGGTGGTGGGTGATGGTCACGCGGGGCGCGGCCTTGTCGGTCATCTGGGTCAGGTCGGCACCCTGGACGCGGGTCTTGGCGTACTCCAGCGCGTTCAGGTAACCGGTCGACAGGGTCGCGATGGCCTTGGTGCCCACCATCATGCGAGCGTTCTCGATGACGTCGAACATCTGCGCGATGCCGTTGTGCACCTCGCCGACCAGCCAGCCCTTGGCGGGCACGCCGTGGCCGCCGAAGGTGACCTCACAGGTGGCCGAGGCCTTGATGCCCATCTTGTGCTCGACGTTGGTGACGAAGACGCCGTTGCGGTCGCCGTAGGTCTCGGTCTCGAAGTCGAAGTGGGTCTTCGGCACGTAGAACAGCGACAGGCCCTTGGTGCCCGGTCCCGCACCCTCGGGGCGAGCGAGCACCAGGTGCATGATGTTCTCGAACATGTCGTCGGAGTCACCCGAGGTGATGAAGCGCTTGACACCCTCGATGTGCCAGGTGCCGTCTTCCTGCTTGATCGCCTTGGCGCGGCCCGCGCCCACGTCGGAACCGGCGTCGGGCTCGGTCAGCACCATGGTGGCGCCCCAGTTGCGGTCGGCGATCTTGGCCGCCCACTTCTTCTGCTCTTCGGTGCCGTTGTTGAAGAACACCTGCGCGAAGCCCGCGCCCGCGGCGTACATCTGGATGGGCGGGTTGGCGCCGAGCACCATCTCCGACAGGGCCCACGCGACGGCGGACGGGGCGCCGAGGCCACCGAGCTCCTCGTTCAGCGGGACCTTGGCCCACTCGCCGTCTTCGAGCGCCTTGTAGGACTTCTTGAAGGACTCGGGGATGGCGACGGTGTGGGTGTTCGGGTCGAACACGGGCGGGTTGCGGTCGGCGTCGGCGAAGGACTCGGCCAGCGGGCCCTCGGCCAGGCGGCGGACCTCGGAGAGCATTTCCTTGACGGTGTCGGTGTCCAGGTCGCCGAAGGCGCCTGCGTCGAGCACCTTGTCGATGCCGAGGACCTCGAAGAGGTTGAACTCGAGGTCGCGAACGTTTGCCTTGTAGTGGCCCATGTGAGTACTCACTCTCCATTGAGTTCTGGTGCGGTCGGTGGTGTGCCGTTCCCGCCCGTCGCCGGTTTTCCGCATGCTACTCGCGGGTAACTTATTCACCATATTACCGGTGGGTAATCGTCTCGGCAAAGGGGTGGGCAGCAATGTGATGTGAAAAACACGCGCGGCTGCGGAAACGTTGCTCGCCGCGACCCCGGGGCTACCGTGAGATGTGCGCATCGAGACGACTGTGGGACCGGCCGACATCGAGCTCGACGAGGTGCGTGATCCGGCGTTCCTGCTGGTGATCACGCACGGGGCCGGTGGCGGTGTCGACGCGAAAGATATTCTGGCCGTGCGTGACTCGGCCGTCGAAGCGGGCGGGGTGGTAGCTCGGGTGGTGCAGCCCTATCGGGTTGCCGGGCGGCGGGCACCGGGCAACGCGGAGAAGCAGGACGAGGCCTGGCTCGAGGTCGTCGCGGCGTTGCGGGCCCGGTTCCCCGGGGTGCCGGTGGTTCAGGGGGGTCGCAGCAACGGGGCGCGGGTGGCGTGCCGGACGGCCGTTCAGGTCGGGGCGAGGGGTGTGATCGCGCTGTCGTTCCCGCTCCATCCGCCGGGCAAGCCCGAGAAGAGCAGGCGCGATGAACTACTCGCGCCCGGGGACATCGACGTGGTGGTGATCAATGGGGGTAGTGACCCGTTCGGGGTGCCCGACGCCGCCGACGCCGCCGAAGTGCGCGTGATCCCCAAGCAGGCGCACTCGTTCCGCACCGGATTCGACGTCATCGAGGCGACCGTGGCCCCCTGGTTCGCCCGCTGGGCGCAGTGATCAGTCTGTGGGTTCCGGGACCGGGCGCTTCGCGATGAGCAGGGAATCTATGGCGTCGGGGCCCTCGGTGGGGCGGAAGACCTCGTGCGCGAGGGTGACGGTCACGTCGGCGCGGTCCAGGTCGGCGCGGAGGTCTTCGGGCGAGAACAGGATCTCCGGTTCCTGGGGGCCGCCGTAGCCGTCGGCGATATTGCGGGCGGCGTGACCGAGGACCAGGAGCACGCCGCCGGGGGCGAGCATGGCGGACAGCTGGTGCAGCAGAGCGCGGCGCTCGTCGGCGGGGAGGTGGACGAAGACCATCAGGATCAGCTCGAACGGGCCGGTGATGTCGGCCGCTGCGAGTTCGGTGATGTCGGCTGTCTGCCAGTGCACCCGGGAGCGGACCGATCGCGACAGGCGGGCCGCGACTGTCCTGCCCTTGTCGATCCCCACCTGCGAGAAGTCGACAGCTGTCACCTGCCAGCCATGGGTGGCCAGCCAGAGCGCGTGACGACCCTCGCCACAGGCCAGATCGAGGGCGCGCGGCAGCGGCGGCACCACCCCCGACTCATCGGGAAGCAGGGAGATCCGGCGGTCCAGCCCGTAGACGTGTTCGACAACAGTGCTGTTCGGCGGTGCGCCCCACACCAATTCACTCCGCGCGTACCGCGCATCCCAATCCGCCGCGTCCATGAGTCGAGTGTAGGACCGGCGAACGCCGTCAGAGGGTGGTGCGCATCAATACGACGTTGTACTGGGTGTGGATGGTGGTCATGAAGTAGAGGTCACGGCCGGTTTGGTACGGGAAGATCGACGGGGCGTAGGCGGTGGGGAGTTCGCGGGCGTCGATCAGCACCTCCGGGGCGCTCCACGGGCCGACGGGGGAAGCCGCGCGGCGCATCACCACAGAATTGAACGGGTCGGTGGTGAGGGAGACGAACTGGCCCAGGTACTCGTTGTACATCACCGAGAGCTCGCCGACGCCGCCCATGATGGGGGCCGCGGCGTTCACGTCGTTGAGCTTCCACTCCTGGCCGTCCCAATACTCGTAGGCGGCGAGGTTTTCGATCTGGGCTTCGGGCACGCGGGCGATGAACGCCTCGTTGTTGCGGCCGGCGCGGGTGCCGTACTCGTAGACGAAGCCGCCGTCCTTCACGAAGCTGTTCATCTGGAAGTTGGCGTTGCCGCCCTCGTCGGGACGGCGGGTGTGGCCGAGATCGGCCCAGGTCTCCCCGTTGTCGGCCGACGCGGCCAGACCGGAGAAGCTGGTGGTCCACTCGCCGGGCGCGTCCCAGGTCTTCACCGACATCAGCGACATGTACTGCACGCCGTTGGCCGAGATGCCCGCGGTGGGGATGCGGCTGATCTCCAGGAAGGGGATCTTGGGGCTGGGGATCAAATCGCGCGCCTGGCCGATGACATCGCGCACGACACTGTCGAACATGACCCCGTCGGCCGGGTTCTGGTCGTGGCTGCGGACCAGAATGTTGGAGCGCCACGCCCAGGTGCTGCCCACGAGCAGGTTGGGGAACCCGATGCCCGCGGTGTCGCCGAAGGCGGTGAGCATCTCGCCGCGCCCGTTGTCCCACATGATGCCGAGGTCGGTACCGAGGACGTTGTAGTTCTGGGTGTTGTTGGGGCTGGCCATCCCGGTTACCTGGAACACCGCCTGGGTACGCCCATGCAGGACGGGCAGGCCGTGGGTGCCGTTGAGAACGGGAATCGGGTTGATCGCGTTCGGGTTCGCGACGGCCGCAGGCGCGGTGCTGACCAGCAAGGCCGTAGTACCTGCGAGTGCGGAGAGCAGGATGGATCCGGTCTTGTTCACAGGTGCTCGAGCCTCCGGGTCGGGCCGAAATCCGGGCACGTTCCGGGCTTGCCGCCACGTACCACTCTTCGGCTGGTCAGCGAATCGAAGCGATGCTAACAGCAGCTAAGAGTGATGTGCGGTACATACGGTGGGTAGCCGGCATGAATTACCGGCCGATTGCTTGTCAGTCGCTACTACTCATGGCTTTACGCAGCAGCAATGGCAGTTGAGCCATTCGCTCGGCGGCGAAGGTGGCCCGGGAACTCCGGTGCCACGACCGGTCGAACAGATGCTTGGCGGCGGCCACGGCATTGCGGTCGCGGGCGGTGACGCGGTCGGCGAGCGCTTCGGCGGCCTTCACCGGGTCGTCGGCGACATCGGTGATCAGGCCGATGCGCAGTGCGTAATCGGCGTCGATCGAATCGGCGGTCATCGTCAGCAACAGGGCCTGGTCGATGCCGATGAGCTGTGACAATGTGGCGGGGCCTGTCATATCGGGAATCAGGCCGTGGGCGGCCTCCATCACCGAGAATTCGGTCGTGGGGGCGGCGATCCGGAAGTCGGCGGCCAGTGCGATCTGGAGGCCGCCGCCGAAGCAGCGTCCATGGACCGCGGCGATCACCGGGACGTCGAGGCGGCGCCAGGCCCAGCAGGCTTCCTGGAAGGTATTGGTGCCGCGCAACGGCCGTGGAAGAAATTCTCTGACGATAGCCACCGGATTGCGGGTGGCGGCGGCGATATCGAGTCCGCTACTGAAACTCGGGCCGTTCCCGGTGATGATGACGGCGCGGGTTGTCTTGTGTTCGGCCACCTTTCGGGCCGCGTCGACAAGATCGCGAAGCATTTCCAAAGTAAGCCCGTTGTGTTTGCCGGGCCTGTTCAGTTCGACATAGGCGCGGTTGTTGTCGAAGCGAACGGTGATGTGGTCTCCCATAGCGCTATCTTACTCGTGAGTCAGTTCGAGTGGGTGGCCACGCCGACGATGGTGCGGCATGATCCGAACCGCATCGCGCGTCGTCGGCGCGCGAGGATCGAGAGGACTCACCGAATGCGGATCTGTCTGATGGCCGCGGCGCTGCTCGCGCTGCCCGTGCTGGCGGCCTGCGGCAGCGGCGACGAAGCACCGGCGGTTACTCAGGCCGAGCTGTCGAAATCGTTGCAGGACAAGGGGTTGAGCAATCCCGCGCTGGCCGACTGCGCCGCGCAGGTGTTCCTCGACTCCGGGATGTCGCAGGACGGGCTGCGGGTGATGGTGTCGAACGCGAAGTCCGACGATCCGGCCAAGCTGCTCAACGAAGGCGACGCGGCCAAGGTGAGTGCCGCGCAGTCGAAGATCGCGGCGGATTGCGTGCGCCTGGGAGGCTGATCCGCGCCCGTATCGATCGCGCCGATTCAAACCCTCGTCGGGGTCGGCTGCCGGTGTTGCACTGGAACAGCCGACGACGAGGAGGAACAGCCCGTGACCACGGAGACAATCGCCGATCAGGTCTCATTCGCCTACTGGGTACCCAACGTCAGTGGCGGGCTGGTGACCAGCGATATCGAGCAGCGCACCAGCTGGGACTTCGACTACAACAAGAAGCTCGCCCAGACCGCGGAGCGCAACGGTTTCGACTACGCGCTCACCCAGGTGCGCTACACCGCCTCCTACGGCGCCGAGTTCCAGCACGAGTCGACCTCGTTCAGTCTCGCGCTGCTCGCCGCCACCGAGCGGCTCAAGGTGATCGCCGCCATCCACCCCGGGCTGTGGCATCCGGCGGTGCTGGCCAAGTTCGGTGCGACGGCCGACCACCTGTCCGGTGGCCGGTTCGCGATCAATGTGGTGTCGGGGTGGTTCGCCGGCGAGTTCAAGGCGCTCGGTGAGCCGTGGCTCGAACACGACGAGCGGTACCGGCGCAGCGCCGAGTTCCTCGAGGTGATCCGCAAGATCTGGACCGAGGACGAGGTGAACTTCGGCGGCGACTTCTACCGGATCCGGGACTTCACCTTGAAGCCGAAGCCGCTCAACACCCCCGAACGTCCCAATCCCGAACTGTTCCAAGGCGGTAACTCGACGGCCGCCCGGCGCAACGGCGGTCGCCATGCCGACTGGTACTTCTCCAACGGCAAGGACTTCGACGGCGTCACCGAGCAATTGGACGATCTGCGCGCGGTGGCCAGGGAAAACGATCGCGAGGTGAAGTTCGGGCTCAACGGGTTCATCATCGCCCGCGATACCGAGAAGGAAGCGCGCGACACCCTGCGCGAGATCGTCGAGAAGGCGAACAAGCCCGCGGTGCAAGGGTTCCGCGACGCGGTGCAGCAGGCAGGCGCGTCCACCGGTGACCGCAAGGGCATGTGGGCCGACTCCACGTTCGAGGACCTGGTCCAGTACAACGACGGATTCCGGACCGGGCTGATCGGCACGCCCGAACAGATCGCCGAGCGGATCGTGGCCTACCGGGCGCTCGGCGTCGACCTGATCCTGGCCGGTTTCCTGCACTTCCAGGAAGAGGTCGAGTACTTCGGCGCCAAGGTGCTGCCACTGGTGCGTGAACTGGAGGCCGCCGCGACGCCGGTCGCGGTGGGACGCTGATGACGGTGGTGACCGCTGAGCGGATCACCACCGCAGACCAGGCGGTGCGGATCGCGACCGAGTTGGCCGAGGTGTTCGCCGCCGGTGCCGCCGAGCGCGATCTGTCGCGCCGGCTGCCGCACGAGGAGCTGGATCAGCTGTCGGCCAGCGGGTTGCTCGCGATCACGGTGCCCGCCGAGTTCGGCGGGGCAGACCTGCCGCCGAGCGTGGTCGCCGAGGTGGTGCGAATCCTGGCCGCGGCGGATCCGAACATCGCGCAGGTGCCGCACAGTCACTTCGTGTATCTGAACCTGTTGCGGCTGGCCGGAACCCGGGCGCTGCAACGCGACTACTTCGGCAAAGTGCTCGCGGGTGCGCGGATCGCCAACGCGCAGTCCGAGCGCGGTGGGGCGACAGTGGCCGACATCTCGACGGTGCTGCGACCGATCGGCGAGACGGGCGCGAGCGATGCCGAGCGGCAGCACGTTGCGTCGTCGCGGATCGTTGGCGGCAGCACAGCTCGGCGGTTTGTGGTCGAGGGGACCAAGTACTACTGCACGGGCTCTCTGTTCGCCGACGTGCTCGCGGTATTGACCAGACTCGATGACCCGCAGGGTATTTCGGGACTCGAGCCCGGGGAGTATGTGGCTTTCGTGCCCGCGCTGGAACCCGGTGTGCGGATCGTCGACGACTGGGATGCGCTGGGGCAGCGGACAACCGGTAGCGGGACCGTCGAATTCGCCGGCGTGACCGTCGGGCCCGAGCAGTTGGTGGCTCGGGCGGCCGCGGTGAACGCGCCGACCGGGTACGGGGCGTTCGCGCAACTCCTGCACGCCGCGATCGACGCGGGTATCGCGCGCGGAGCGCTGGAAGCGGCGGCCGAATTCGTGCGGACGCGCAGCCGGCCGTGGTTCGAAGCCGAGGTCACGCACGCGGTTGACGATCCGCTGGTCGTGCAGCGGTTCGGGGAGTTGGCTGTTGCCGTCGCGGCCGCTGAATCGACGTTGATCGTCGCGGGTGCGGCGGTGGACGCGGCGGTCCGGGCGGTGGCGCAGGACGCGGATCCGTCGGTATCCGGCGACAGTGACGGCGCGCAGGCGTCGATCGCGGTCGCCACAGCCAAGATCCTCGCCGATCGTGCTGCGAACGAGGTGTCCGCGGCGATATTCGAAGTAGGCGGTACCCGCAGCGCCGCGGCCGAACATCGACTCGACCACTTCTGGCGCAACGCGCGCACCCACACACTGCACGATCCCGTTCGCTGGAAATACCAGCACATCGGGCGGGCCGTTCTGCACAACCGACCGCCGCCGTTGCACGGCGTCATCTAGAACCACACGCGAGACAAGGACAGCCCATGACAGTGACGGTCGTCGTCGGAAACCCGAAACCCGCTTCGCGCACCCTCGCCGCGGCCGTGCAGGTCGCGCGGGCGCTGCGCCCCGACACCGAGCCCGCCGTGATCGACCTGGTCACCCTCGGGCCCGGCCTGCTCGGCTGGGGTGACCCGGCGGTGGCGGCGGCCGCGCGCACCGTCGCGTCGTCCGAGCTCGTCGTGTTCGCCAGCCCCACCTTCAAGGCCACCTACACCGGGTTGCTGAAACTGTTCCTCGAACAGTTCGACGGCGGCACCGGGCTGGCCGGTGTGGTGACCGTGCCGGTGATGCTCGGCGCGGGCCCGGCCCACGCGCTCGCGCCCGACCTGCTGCTCAAACCCGTCCTGGTGGAGATCGGCGGCACCGCCGCGCTGCCGGGGCTGTATCTGTCCGACCGGACTTTCGGCGAGGACGGCGTCATCGAGGAATACGCGCGGCGATGGGGTCCCGTCGTCGCGGCACTGACAGACCCGGCGAGCAAGCCGGTGGAGGCGACGAATCATGCATGAGCTCTTGGACTTTCCCGCCGACGGCAACGGCTTACGCCGCGCCTTCGCCAACTTCCCCAGCGGGGTGGTGGCCGTGTGCGCCGAGATCGACGGCGTGCCACACGGCTTGGCGGTGAGCACCTTCGTGCCCGTGTCCCTCGATCCGCCGCTCGTCTCGTTCTGCGTGCAGAACTCGTCGTCGACCTGGCCCAAGCTGGCCGGCGCCGGTCACCTCGGGCTCAGCCTGCTCGGCACCGACCAGCAGGCCGCGGCCAAGGCACTCGGCGCCCGCAACGGCGACCGCTTCCGCGAAACCGCCCTCCACCGCGGAACCGGCGAAGCGGTGTTCATCGACGGGGCGACGGCCTGGATCGAAGGAGTCCCGGAAACGCAGGTCAGCGCGGGCGACCACCTTGTGGTGATCCTGCGCGTGAACCGGGTCGCCGCCCGCGAGGACATCGACCCCCTGGTGTTCCACGGCAGCAAGTTCCGAACCCTGCACGCGGGCTGACCCCTCACCGAGACAACGGCGCGGGATCGAGCCTGGCCAGCGCTCGGGACCACCTCGGACAGACCGGCAGAAACGACGAAACCCCCCAGGATGACCTGGGGGGTTTTGTTGTTGAGCCGATGACGGGAATCGAACCCGCGCCATCTGCTTGGGAAGCAGAAGTTCTACCATTGAACTACATCGGCAGTGCGCCGTTGGGCGCGTTCGCGACTCTATCAGAACTCTCGCGTGGTGATGCGCCGGTTGTCGGGGAACGGTCTGTGGGTGGATGCGGTCGCTCGTCAGGGGTGGGGGTTCTACCTGGGCCGTAGCTGCCTACACTGGGCCGGTGCTGCTCTCCGATCGTGACATCAGGGCCGAGATCGCCGCGGGGCGTCTCGGTGTCGAACCGATGCTCGAGTCGATGGTTCAGCCGTCGAGCATCGACGTGCGCCTCGACGGGCTGTTCCGGGTGTTCGACAACAGTCGCTACACCCATATCGATCCGGCGCAGCAGCAGGACGAGCTGACCAGCCTGGTCGAGCCGAAGCCGGGGGAGCCGTTCGTGCTGCACCCGGGGGAGTTCGTGCTCGGGTCCACGCTCGAGGTGTGCTCGCTGCCCGACGATCTGGCGGGGCGGCTGGAGGGCAAGTCGAGTCTGGGGCGGTTGGGGCTGCTCACGCATTCGACGGCGGGGTTCATCGATCCGGGGTTCAGCGGGCACATCACCCTGGAGCTGTCGAATGTGGCGAATCTGCCGATCACGCTGTGGCCGGGGATGAAGATCGGGCAGCTGTGCCTGATCCGGCTGTCCAGCCCGGCCGAGCACCCGTACGGCAGCGCCAAGGCCGGGTCGAAATATCAGGGTCAGCGGGGGCCGACGCCGTCGCGGTCGTACCTCAACTTTCCCCTCTCGCCCGACTCCTTGAGCGCGGTCGAGACCCGCTGAGGGCCCGCCGTCACGGCGATACTCAGCACCAGCGACAGCGCGGGCAGGGTGTCGCCGCCGCCCGACGGCGGCCGCACCCAGTGACAGCCCTCGCGGCTCCAGCGGCCCAGGTTGGTCGGCAGCATCACGGCGCTGCCGGTGCCGGGGATATCGATATCGAGCCCCGCGAGCTCGGCGGCCTCTTCCTCGGAGGGCCTGGCGTCGGGTACGGCGAGTACGCTCCAGCGGATCTGGCGCGCCAGCACCGGACCCTCACAGCGTTGCTCGCGCAGCGCCATGAGCACCTTCTCGGCGCGCGTGGTCGGTAGATGCACCACGCACAGCCGGTCGGTGATCGGCAGCATCACAAAGCCGCCGCGCTCGCGGACGGGCAGCCGGAATTCACGCTGGTAACACCGCACCCAGTCGTCGACAGTTCTGGCTTCCACGCTTCCAGAATCGCGCACGCACGTGCGCGTGACCACTGCCCCGCACCGCCCTTTCACTGCCTCTGGCAACCGATTCCACGAACTTGTGGCGTGTCTCACTGTCACACTCGTACTCTGGAGGGAGTTGTCCGTCGGATGAGGTGACGCCGTGGTCGGGGAGTGGACAGGGAGAGAGGCCAGAGCTCTTCGCGATGCCAAACGAATGAGCATCCGGGAGTTCGCGGCTCATCTCGGTGTGCACGAACGGCTGGTGTCGAAGTGGGAGGCGGGCGGGGTGCGGGTTCGCCCGCGTCCGGTGAATCAGGCCGCACTGGATACGTCACTGGCCCGATCCGATGATGTTGTGCGCGCACGATTCTCGACCCTGCTGGCGCCCGCGGGTGATGCCGACCTGCTCGCGTTCGTCGATGCGGGAACTGTCAAAGGTGCTGTGCCCGAGGTGTTGTCGGAGAGGGAGTTGATCATGGCGGCTGCGCACGAGGCCAGCGAACACGCGGCCGCCGCGGAGGGCACCAACGTGGGGGCCACGACGCTGGCCCAGCTCGACGCCGACGTGCGGCGCATCGCCAACGAATACGTCCACGCCGCACCGGCACCGATGATGGTGGAGATGCTGCGGGTGCGCAGGCGGGTGTATCGACTACTCGACGGGCAGCAGAAGCCCGTCGACACCAGCCACCTATATCTGCTGGCGGGGACGCTGTCGGGGCTGCTGGCCAACGCGAGTACCGATCTCGGCTACCTCGACGCCGCGGGCGAACAGATCAGGGCCGCTTGGGCTTACGCGGAACTGAGCGGGCACAACGGGTTGCGCGCGTGGACCCGCGGCATGCACGCGCTGATCGAGAACTGGTCCGACCGGCCGCGCAACGCCGTCCAATTAGCGCGCAGCGGGCAGGAATTCGCCGGTCCGGGACTGGGGCGGGTGCGGCTGCTCAATATCGAGGCACGGGTGTGGGCGCGCTTGGGCAGCGACGCCGAGACCGACCGGTGCCTGCGCGCGGCCGAGGTGGCGGCCGGTGATCGCCGCGACGAACTGCACGACGAGATCGGCGGGGTGTTCGGTTTCGGCCCGCCCAAGGCCGCCTACTACGCGGGCGCCACCTGCATCCAGCTCGGTCGCGCCGAACAGGCACTGGCCGCCACCGAACGCGCGATCACCCTCTACTCGAGCGGACCGCCGCTGCAACGTTCCTACGGCGCCGAATCGCTGGCCCGCGTCGACAACGCGGCCGCGCATCTGATCAACGGCAGCATCGACGGCGCCGCCGACGCCTTGCGCCCGGTCCTCGACCTGCCCGAGGACAAACGCATCGCCCAGCTGAGCGAACGGCTTGTCGGCCTGCGCCGCCGCATCGCCGCGCCCACCTACCGCGACGCGGTGGAAGCGCGCGGCCTCGATGAGCGAATCGAAGAGTTCTGTGTGGCTACCGCCGCGTTGGCGAGCCACCCGCGGCCGTAAAAGCCTGTCACCAGGCACACAGCAACCGTGCGACGAAATCGGTTTGCCTCGGATGGCACCATGGACGCGTGAGTCCTCAATCGCCGCATGTGCCCCCGCGCGTTCTCGAGCAGTCGACGAAACTGCAGAACGTGGTCTACGAGATCCGTGGGCCGGTTCACGCACAGGCAGCACGTCTGGAGGCCGAGGGCCACCGCATTCTCAAGCTCAACATCGGCAATCCCGCCCCCTTCGGGTTCGAGGCGCCCGATGTGATCATGCGCGACATCATCGCCGCGCTGCCGTATGCCCAGGGGTATTCCGAGTCCAAGGGGATCCTGTCGGCGCGGCGCGCCATCGTCACCCGGTACGAGCTGGTCCCTGGCTTCCCTGAGCTCGATGTGGACGACGTCTACCTCGGCAACGGGGTGTCCGAGCTGATCACCGTCACCATGCAGGCCCTGCTCGACAACGGCGACGAGGTGCTGATCCCGGCCCCCGATTACCCGCTGTGGACGGCCATGACCAGCCTGGCCGGCGGTACTCCGGTGCACTACCTGTGCGACGAGGAGAACGGCTGGCAGCCCGATATCGCCGATATCGAATCGAAGATCACCGACAAGACCAAGGCCCTGCTGGTGATCAACCCGAACAATCCGACGGGTGCGGTGTACTCGGCGGAGGTGTTGCAGCAGATCGTCGACCTGGCGCGCAAGCACCGGTTGCTGCTGCTGGCCGACGAGATCTACGACAAGATCCTCTACGACGACGCCAAGCACATCTCGCTGGCGTCGCTCGCGCCCGATCTGCTGTGCCTGACGTTCAACGGTCTGTCGAAGGCGTACCGGGTGGCCGGTTACCGCTCGGGCTGGCTCGCCATCACCGGGCCCAAGGAACACGCGGCCGGTTTCCTGGAGGGCATCGATCTGCTCGCGTCCTCGCGGCTGTGCCCGAACGTCCCCGCCCAGCACGCCATTCAGGTGGCGCTCGGTGGGCATCAGAGCATCGACGATCTGATTCTGCCCGGTGGGCGGCTGCTCGAGCAGCGCGATGTGGCGTGGGAGCGGCTCAACATGATCCCGGGTGTGTCGTGTGTGAAGCCGCGTGGCGCGCTGTACGCGTTCCCGCGGTTGGATCCGAATGTGCACGAGATCCACGACGACGGGAAGCTCGTGCTGGATCTGCTGTTGCAGGAGAAGATCTTGATGGTGCAGGGGACCGGCTTCAACTGGCCTGCGAACGACCATCTGCGAATCGTGACGCTGCCGTGGGCGCGGGATCTGGCCGTGGCGATCGAGCGGTTCGGTAATTTCCTGTCCAGCTACCGGCAGTAGAGTTACAGGCGATGCTCACCTGTCACGGCTTTGACCAGTGAGTTTCTGGGCTCCGGGCAGGATGGTCATCCTGGTATGCCAGGAAAAAACCGACTGTGAGTTCGGAATGTTGGATGTTTTGAAGATCTACTAGTGCAAAAGTCCATCTTTTGTGTACAGTAGACCTCGGCGCTTCGGCGCCCTGGCCCGGTTGTCTACCCCCCCTGGACAACCGAGAGCCTCAGGTATGCGCGCCTACCCCCCTGGGCGCCTGCCTCCGGCGGCGGAGACACCCCCCTGCTCTCCGCCGCCCACAAACCCGCCTCCCCGGGTCCAGGTCAGACCTGGACCCGGGGAGGCTTTTTCGTACGGCCGGGGGAGTTGCCGATGTTGTGACGAGATCTGGTGTTGCGGGCGTGTTATTGAAAACGAGGTCCTTTAAGCTCTGGTCGTGAGCGAGCATCATCATCACCATCACGACCATTCCGGGCCGATCGCCATCAGTGACACCGCGGCGAAGGTTGTCGTCGGGTTGCTGGGGATCATCGGGGTGGTGGTGTTGGTCGCGACGGTGATTCTGTGGCCGAGCGCGCAGCACGTCGAGATTCCGCTGCCGATGCAGACCATGTCCGGCGAGGCGGTGCAGACCGAGGCCGGAACCGTGGTCATGCAGGACATCGGCCCCTGCGGGAGCCCGTCGAACGGCAAGGTGTTCGCGGACAAGCCGGAGCCGCCGCGGACCGCCTCCTACACCTGTCAGCGCAGCATCATCGACATCAGGTCGGGACCCGACGAGGGCAAGAGGACGCTGTTCGAGATCGCGCCCGGGCCGGGCCAGCCCGATCTGCGGGCGGGCGACGACATCCGGGTGGTGCGCGCCTCGGATCCGTCCGGGGTCACCATGTACGCGTTCGAGGACTACTCGCGCGGGCTGCCGTTGACCTTGATCGTGCTCGCCTTCGTGGTGGTGATCTGCGTGGTCGCGCGGTGGCGGGGCTTCCGGGCGCTGGTCGGGTTGTGTTTCGCGTTCGGCGTGGTGGTGATGTTCCTGTTGCCCGCGCTGCTCGACGGGAAGTCGGCGATTCCGGTCGCGCTGGTGTCGGGCGCGCTGATTCTCTACGTGGTGCTCTACCTCGCCCACGGGGTGAATCTGCGGACCAGTTCGGCCTTGCTCGGCACGCTCGCGTCGATGGTGGTGGCGGCGGTGCTGTCCTGGCTGGCGATCGAGGTCACCCATCTCACCGGGCTGTCCGAGGAACAGAACACCAACGTGGCGACCTACATTCAGCACGTGAGCATCACCGGGTTGCTGCTGGCGGGGTTCATCATCGGCTCGCTCGGTGTGCTCAACGACGTGACCATCACGCAGGCCTCGGCGGCCTTCGAACTCGCCGCGCTCGATGAAGGCGCGTCGCGGCGGGAGATCTTCACCGCGGCCATGCGGGTCGGGCGCGACCACATCGCCAGTACGGTCTACACGCTCGTGCTCGCCTACGCCGGTGGAGCGCTACCGCTGCTGCTGCTGTTCAGCGTGGCGGGGCGCTCGATCACCGACGTGCTGACCGGAGACGCGGTGGCCATCGAGATCACGCGATCGGCGGTGGGCGGTATCGCGCTGGCGTTGTCGGTGCCGTTGACGACCGCGATCGCGGTGATGCTGGCCCGGCCCTTCGGTGCGAAGACGGCCGCGGTGGCGCCCGCGCGGGCCAGGCACGCGCGGAACTGAACCTGTTCGGACGCCGGTCCCGGCTCGCGGAACCCGGACCGGCACCAGCGGGGCAGGAACGGTTACTGACCGGCAGGCGGGAAGCCGGGCAGAACCACCGGGGGCAGGGTCGGCAGCACCACCGGGGGCAGTCCGGGGACCACGGTGAAGGTGTTGGGGCCCTGGGACGGCGGCGCGTCGGTGGTCTGCTCGGCCTGACGCGGATTGACCGGGGGCGCGGCGACGGTTTCGTGCTGGGCCTCGGTGGTCGCGACCGAGGCCGTGGTCGGGCCGACGGCGCTGGGACGCGGTGCGGTGGTGGCGGGGACGGCTTGCGAGCCGTCGCTCGACGAACCGCGCTCGAGCACTTCGGGGCCGTAGCCGAGGCCGAGGCCGATCGCGGCGACCACCACCAGCGAACTCACCGTCAGTACTGCCACGTTCAGCTCCCGGCGGGAATGCGCGCGGTTGGTGAGTGCGCTGAGCGGGCGGCGACCGCGGGTCGGTGCGGTGAGCCAGGCGGGGGTGGCGTCGTCGTGCTCGCCCATCGGGATCGGTGCCGGGGCGGCGGGCGCCTGCTGGACCTGGGCGGGGCGGGCCAGCAGCGCGGCACCGCGGGCCAGCGCGGTCTCCGGCTCGGCGGGCACGATCACCGGCACGCCGATCGTGCGCTCGAGCACGCGGGCGATCAGCGGAATCCGGGCGCCGCCACCGAGAACCAGCACCGCCTGTACCGGATGTTGCGCGCGGATGATGACGTCGCGGGTCATCCGGGCCGACGACTCGATCGCCAGCATCATCAGCGCTTCGAAATTCTCCTGCGTGAGCAGCACCAGGCCCTGCTCGCTGGGCAGGGCCACCGCGTTGCTGTTGGACAGCTGCTCCTTGGCGGCCCGGCACAGACCGTCGAGGGCGGCCAGCCCCGCCGGGTCGGCCGGATGCGCGATCCGGCCCGAGGCGATCTGCTGTTCCCTGATCAGCGAATCCAGGTAGTCGCCGCTGATATCGCTGATCCGCTCGCACTGGTACACATCGCTGGTGCGGGCGTTGATCACGCTCACAGTGAGACCGGAACTGCCCAGGTCGTAGACGGCCAGGGTGGACACTTCGCGCATATCGCTGGTGGCGTGGGCGAAGTGCACGGCGGCAACGGCTTCGGGAACGAGCTGGTAGTTCGTGAGCTGGCGCCGGGCCATCGCGGCGCGGACCGCCCTGGCCTGCGGCTCACTGCGGAAGGTGATGGTGGTGGCGGCGATCTCGGGGGACGCGGCCAGCGTGGCGGCGATCGTGTCGGCGGCGGACTCCTCGGCCTGCTGTTCCGGCATCGAGATCGATTGCACCTCGAACGAATACGGCGGAACGGAACCGTGCGGGCCACCGTGCTGCGGACGAGCGAGGCGCACCGTCCCGGCCCCCACCGATATTCCCAGAACCGAACTCATCCGCTGCCCATCTCGTCCGTGCTGCACGACATGCGAGGGACTGCGATAACGCGGACCGAAATCCGCCCAGCCCCCGCTTGGCTCGTTACTCTACGGGGTGCCGAGTCCGGCGTATACCCACCCGGCCGCACGCCAGGTTGTGCTGTCCAAGCAGTTGCGACCGTCGATGATCGAACGGGACCGTACCACCGGGTCGAGGTCGGCCGGCGTCAAAGCGGTGAATTCGTTCCACTCGGTAAGGACCAGCACCACATCGGCGCGATCACAGGCCTCCGAGACCGAGGTGGCGTAGTTCAACGTGGGGAACACGCGGCGAGAATTCTCCACTGCCTTGGGGTCGTACACGGTGACGACGGCGCCGTGCAGCTGGATCATCCCCGCCACATTCAAGGCGGGCGAATCGCGCACATCGTCGGATTCGGGCTTGAAGGCCGCGCCGAGCACCGCCACATTCGCGCCGAGCAGCGAACCCCCGCAGGCGCGGGCGGCCATGTCGACGACCTTCGTGCGCCGGCGCATGTTGATGTTGTCGACCTCGCGCAGGAACGCCACGGCGTGATCGGCGCCGAGCTCACCCGAGCGCGCCATGAAGGCGCGGATGTCCTTCGGTAAGCAGCCGCCACCGAAACCGAGTCCGGCATTGAGGAACCGGCGGCCGATGCGGGCGTCGTAACCGAGCGCGTCGGCCAGCATGGTGACGTCGGCGCCGGTGGCCTCACACACCTCCGAGACGGCGTTGATGAAGGAGATCTTCGTCGCCAGAAAGGCGTTCGCCGAGACCTTCACCAATTCGGCGGTGGCCAGATCGGTGAGCAGGAAGGGAATCTCGGCGGCGATGAGGTCGGCGTAGATCTCGCGGATGTGCTCCTCCACCCAGGCCGAGCGTTCGCGGCCGTGATCGAGTCCGAGGACCAGGCGGTCGGGGCGCAGGGTGTCCTGCACCGCGAAACCCTCGCGCAGGAACTCCGGATTCCAGGCGACCTCGACGTCGACCTTCGCTTGCGCGCGAGCCCGAATGCCGAGGGCCGCGGCGGTTCCCACCGGGACAGTTGACTTGCCGACGATCATCGCCGGGCGTTCCAGCATCGGGGCGAGCGTGTCCACCACGGCGTGCACATATTTCAGATCGGCCCCGTACTCGCCCTTCTTCTGCGGTGTCCCGACACCGAGGAAGTGAACGTCGGCATGGGTCGCTGCTTCGGAGTAATCCGTGGTGAACCGCAGGCGGCCGGCGGCGAGGTTGCGTTGCAGCACTTCCTCTAGTCCCGGCTCGTAGAACGGCACCACACCATCGGCCAACTTGGCCACCTTGCCGGGATCGACGTCCACCCCGACCACATCGTGTCCCAACTCGGCCATACACGCTGCATGCGTGGCTCCGAGGTACCCCGTTCCGAAGACTGTGCATCGCATAGTTCTGTTGGTAAGTGGCGCGCGTGGCTACGCCGCGTCAGTGAGGCAAGAGGGGGCGCAACATCTGGTGTACAGGGGGAAACGCGCGTGAGGGTCAACGACGTGAGAGGCTCTCACCTGCGGAAACGCGATAGCTGCTCGGTGCACGGTTCGGATCGTCGGCCTGCACTCGTGGCGAGCCGCTCGGGTTCGCGGGGATTGGCATAATCGTGCGGAATCGCAGGAGTACGCCCTCGCGGATGGAGCATTGACTGTGCGTCGGGTCCTGTTCGCCACGGGTGGATCACTGGTCGCGGTGTTGATCGCGGTGGTCGCGTTGTGGCCGGTGTACGTGCGGCCGCAGACCGACGATCCGCAGGTCGCCGACGCGATTCTCGTCCTCGGTGGGGCACACGACGGGCGCGAAGAACTCGGGCTGCGGTTGGCCGCGCAGGGGTACGCGCCCCGCGTGCTGATCTCCGATCCCTACGAACGCAGCCCGATGGTGAATCGAATCTGCCACGGGGGCTACAGCTTCGAGGTCATCTGCTTCGACCCGAGTCCGCGCACGACCCTCGGCGAAGGCCGGGAACTGGCGCGCCTGGGGGCCGACTGGGACCGCGTCATCGTGGTCACCTTCACCCCGCACATCTCCCGGGCCCGCTACATCCTCGGTGAATGCTGGGAGGGCGAGCTGTTGTTCGTGGACCCGCAACCGCATCTCTCGCCCGCCCGCTGGGCTTGGGACTACGCGTATCAGTCGGCGGGGTTCGTGAAGGCTTGGTTCGCCGACTGCTGAACGCGTAAGGCCCCGCTCCGAAAAGGAGCGGGGCCTTACACGGGAAAACTGTGGGGTGAGCCCCGTCAGTTGGCCGGAGCGAGCTCGGGAGCCGGAGCCGCAACTGCCTTCGGCTTGTCGGCCCACACGGTGGTGCCGTCCGGAGCCTGCAGCACCTGCAGCAGCTCCCAGCCGGTGACGGCCATGGTCGGGCCGCCGATGGCGATCATGCCCACGATTCCGCCGACAGCGGCACCGACGGTCAGACCGGGGATGCAACCGACGGGGATGGTGACGACGCAACCGATCAGCGCGCCGACAGCGGTGCCGACGAACGTGCCGATCGCGGTGCCGATGCTGAACTTGCTGGAGAAGTCGTTGATCGCCTTCTGGTTCTCCTGCGCCGACGCGATGTCCTTGAGGACCGGCTTCGGGCTGACCACCTGCTGGCCGATGGCCACGCCGGCCGGCTTCTCGGGAGTGAGCTCCAGAACAGTGGAGTCCTTGACGACCTCGGTCTTGGTCGGGATCTCCGCGCCGCCGATCGAGAAGGCGATCGGCAGGGCGATCACGACCGCGCCGCTGGTGTCCTTGATCTCGGCGACCTTGGTCTTGGGCGCTTCGGGGGTCTCGCCGTCCTGCTCGACAATCGAGAAGGTGCCGTTCTTCACGGTGGCTACGACAGTCTTGTCGACCAGCTTGACCGAGTATTTGATGTCCTGCGGCGCCTCTTCGGCATGGGCGGTGCCCATGGCCACGGTCATCGCCCCGATAACCAGTGCGGCAGCCGCAGTGGTCCTACGGAAGTTCATTCAGGTTCCAATCCATCAGGTGTGGTGCGGAGTGCGATCCAGCGACACGCGAGACTCGTCAAGCGAGGCATCTCTATGAGATGTCCCCTACTTCTCCCCGAGCAGTGTGAAGACCGGCACAGCATGCAGAACAGCTGGAGCTTAATGGACCGAAACCCATGAGGCCAGAAGGAATTTCGAGGGGCTTAGTAAGCCTGACCTTAGCTTCACCGCAGATCACGCACGGTTTACGGTGTTCAACAGTCGTTACGGAAACCCCGTGGCAAACTTTTTTGTGATATTGCTCACAGGCAAACCACAGGTCAAGTCCCAGTAAACAAGGTCAGACGGCAAATGCCGATCCTACGGTGGACAGCGGTAGTTACTGGCCGGTAACTTAGTGGCAGTTACGATACGAGCAACCGGGTGAGGTCTCCTCGCTCAGACCCTCGTGTTGCCTCGAAAGAAAGGTCGCGACATGAATGCCCTGACTATCACGTTGGGCACGATTGGAGCTGTGCTCAGCCTGTTCTGTTGGGCGTCGTTTATCGGCGGCGCATGGAACATCGGCAAGGCCATCACCATCGGCCAGTCAGCTCCCGATCGTTGGCGACCGTTCTTCCCGCGGTTCAAGAACATGTTCGTCGAGGTCGCGGCCCATACGCGGATGAACAAGTTCCGCACGGTCGGCTGGGCGCACTGGCTGGTCATGACCGGCTTCATCCTCGGCGCGATCCTGTGGTTCGAGGCCTACGGCCAGACCTTCGACGGCTCGTTCCACTGGCCGATCATCGGCAACTGGGCGATCTACCACCTGGTCGACGAGATCCTCGGCATCGGCACCGTGGTCGGCATCGGCGCGCTGATCATCATCCGCCAGCTGAACCACCCGCGGATCCCCGCGCGCCTGTCGCGGTTCAGCGGCTCCAAGATGGCGCCCGCCTATGTCATCGAGACGATCGTCTTGATGGAGGGCCTCGGCATGATCTTCGTCAAGGCGGGCAAGATCGCCACCTACGGGCACGGGCACGCCTCGACCGACTTCTTCACCATGCAGATCGCCAAGCTGCTGCCCGCCAGCCCGACCATGGTGTCGATCTTCGCGTTCGTCAAGCTGATGTCGGGCATGGCCTTCCTGTACCTGGTCGGCCGCAACATCACCTGGGGCGTCGCCTGGCACCGCTTCTCGGCCTTCTTCAACATCTACTTCAAGCGCGAGGCCGACGGCACCGTCGCCCTCGGCGCGGCCTCGCCGATGATCTCCAACGGCAAGGTTCTCGACATGGAGAACGTCGACCCCGAGGTCGACACCCTGGGCGCGGGCCGCATGGAGGACTTCTCCTGGAAGGGCTGGCTCGACTTCACCACCTGCACCGAGTGTGGTCGCTGCCAGTCGCAGTGCCCCGCCTGGAACACCGGTAAGCCGCTCTCGCCGAAGCTGCTGATCATGTCGCTGCGCGACCACGGTTACGCCGCCGCCCCGTACCTGCTGGCCGGTGGCCGCAAGGACGCCGGTGGCGACGAGGTCGGCCTGGTCGACGCCGACGGCAAGCCCGACGAGGCCGCGCTGGCCAAGATCCCCGAGGCCGCCCGCGCCGAGGCGGACCGTCCGCTGGTCGGTGGCGAGGATGTCCACGGCATCATCGATCCCGAGGTGTTGTGGTCGTGCACGACCTGTGGTGCCTGCGTCGAGCAGTGCCCGGTCGATATCGAGCACGTCGACCACATCATCGATATGCGCCGCTACCAAGTGTTGATCGAGTCGGAGTTCCCCTCCGAGCTCGCGGGTCTGTTCAAGAACCTGGAGAACAAGGGCAACCCGTGGGGGCAGAACTCCAAGGACCGCCTCAACTGGATCAAGGAAGTCGATTTCGACATCCCGGTCTTCGGGAAGGACGCCGACAGCTTCGACGGCTACGAGTACCTGTTCTGGGTCGGTTGCGCCGGCGCCTACGAGGACCGGGCCAAGAAGACCACCAAGGCCGTCGCCGAGCTCCTCGCGACCGCCGGTACCAAGTTCATGGTGCTCGGCGCGGAGGAGACCTGCACCGGTGACTCCGCTCGTCGTGCCGGTAACGAGTTCTTGTTCCAGCAGTTGGCGTTGCAGAACATCGAGGTCATCAACTCGGTGTTCGAGGGTGTCGAGCAGTCGAAGAAGAAGATCGTCGTCACCTGTGCCCACTGCTTCAACACGCTCAACAACGAGTACCCGCAGGTCGGTGGGACCTACGAGGTCGTGCACCACACCCAGTTGCTGAACCGGCTCGTGCGTCAGAAGCAGCTGGTCCCGGTCGCCCAGGTCTCGCAGCAGATCACCTACCACGACCCGTGCTACCTGGGTCGGCACAACAAGATCTACAACGCCCCGCGTGAGCTGATGGAAGCTTCGGGCTCGACGTTGGTCGAGATGCCCCGGCACGCCGAACGTTCGATGTGCTGTGGTGCCGGTGGTGCTCGGATGTGGATGGAGGAGCAGCTCGGTAAGCGCATCAACGTCGATCGTGTCGATGAGGCGTTGTCGACGAATCCGACCAAGATCGCGACGGGTTGCCCGTTCTGCCGGGTGATGCTCAACGATGGTGTGACCGCGCGTCAGGAACAGGGTCAGGGCGAGGGCGTCGAGGTTGTCGATGTCTCGCAGTTGATGCTGGACTCGATCACTCGTGTCGACGCGGCGCAGTTGTCGGCGAACCTGGTTGTCGTCCAGGAACCGAAGGCCGAACCGGAACCCGAGGTGGAACCGGAGCCGGTGGCCGAGGTCGCGACCGCGACCACCGCCGCGCCGAAGGCTGCTCCCGCTGGTGGCGGCCTGGGCATGAAGGGTGCTGCCAAGGCACCCGGTGTTGGACTCGGCATGAAGGGCGCGGCCAAGGCGCCGGGTGCGAAGGCATCCGCTGAAGCGCCCGCCGCTCCGGCCGCAGCTGCTCCGGCCAAGGGTCTGGGTATGAAGGGTGGAGCGAAGGCTCCCGGTGGCGGGCTCGGTATGAAGGGCGGCGCGAAGGCCCCTGGTGCCAAGGCTCCTGCGGCCGAAGCGGCGCCGGCTGCTGAGACCGCGGCTCCGGCGGCTCCGGTCAAGGGGCTGGGTATGAAGGGTGCTGCCAAGGCTCCTGGCGGGCTCGGCATGAAGGGTGGGGTGAAGGCTCCGGGTGCGAAGGCTGCTCCTGCCGCGTCCGCTCCTGCCGCCGAAGCTGCTCCTGCCGAAGCCGCTCCCGCTCCGGCGCCTGCCGCGCCGGTCAAGGGGCTTGGCATGAAGGGCAAGGCTAAGGCTCCTGGTGCCAAGGCAGCTGCTCCTGCGGCGGCCTCAGCCGCTCCGGCTGCTCCTGCGGCTGAAGCGTCGGTAGCGGAGGCGGCTCCCGCTGAAGCTCCTGCCGCCCCTGCTGTTTCGGCTCCGGCTGAATCGAAGCCGTCGGTTCCCGCTAAGGGGCTGGCTATGAAGTCCGGGTTGAAGCGTCCGGGGCCGAAGGCGCCCGGTGCTGCGGCTCCTGCTGCTGCTCCGGCTGAGGTTGCCGCTCCGGCCGAGGCTCCTGCTGCTCCGGCCGAGTCACCGGCTGCGGTCGAAACGGAGACTGCTGCGGCGGAATCGGCCACTCAGGCCGAGCCCACCAATGGCAACGGCAACGGCACCTCGGTGGCGCCGCCGACTGCCAAGCCGGGCGGTCTCGGGTTCAAGTCCGGTGCGAAGTCACCGGGGCGTAAGAGCTGACAACTGAACACGAATAACTAATGAGGCGCGGATTCCCCGGAATCCGCGCCTCATTCGTTTCTGCGTAGGTATTGGGTGTGCTCGCCATGGGCGGGGGGCGGGCTGGTGTGGGCGGTTCTGTGGACAGTTGTTCGGTAGTCCCAGGACGGTTTGACGCTGTGTTTATTGGCGCGCTGGCGCGCGCGTGTCCGCGGCCCTGAGGGGCCGCCGGTCAGGCACCGGGGCTTGCTCCTTCGTCGCCTACGCCCCGGCGCCTGACCGGCGGCCCGGCCGCGGACCGGCCACTTCGTGGCCGCCGCTCCCTAGGGGTCGCGGGTGCGGGG